>JAZKCO010000017.1:0-34164 GCA_040388055.1 Bacteroidota bacterium | reverse complement strand
AATGGTAATGAAGAAATTCAGCTGAACAGTGATAAAATAGATTTTGCTGCCAATAAAAACCCTACGGCTTCAAAATGACGGGTACAAACAAATAAGAAAATAAGTAAGCGTTCTAGCATGCCAATAAATTTACCCGCATCTTGCAAAGAAGATGCGCTACTTCTATTAGTTATAGGAACCCATTTGGCAATAATTATTTTTATAAAAATTGCAGTCGGCGAAGTAAGTAATAATATACTTCCTACCAAAACCCAAAATTGAGGCTGCTGCAAAAAGGCAAAATCGATACCTGGTTGGTAATAATGTATCCAGCATGCTACAATTACCAGTATATGTAGCGCCTGATCTATAAAAAACCAAAACCTCTTCGTTTTTGCACGCTGATAAATTAGCTTTAGAGCATCGATAATTAAATGGCTAATTCCAATAATAAGGGCTAAACTCCAGACCTCCCAGGAAAAGAAAAGAAGGAAAATTAATCCGATATGGAGGAGAGTATGTCCATAAAGTTTTAAGGAACGTAGCTTTTTCCTTTCCTTATCGATTACCCAGGAATTCGATTGCAGGAAGAAATCGCCAAGTAAATGAGCTATCAATAATTTAATTAAGGCGGTTTCCATTGCTATTTTTTAATCAAGTTAAGTTAGCAATTTTGTTCCTGTATTTAGCTTCCAATTCTATAATTTCTGCAAAATGTGCTCTTTTTAAAGCCTCGCTAACAGACGATTGGCTTCGTCCAGATAATTTCGCGATGCGATCTTGATTTATATTCTCATTTTCGATGGCATATTTAACCATTTCTGCAGCAACCGGACCCCAGCTATCCATTGCAATTAACGCAAGACGGATATAGAAGTTAAATTCTTCATCAAAATCTCTCCAAGATGTTTTAAGTGCCATATTTACTTTGGTCTCTTTAAGACCATCGAATGCTTCGCCCGAATTAATAAACGCTTCGCCGTTAGCTTCACTTACTTTAGCACTGCTCATATTTTTTTTACCCAAACCAATGCCAATTCTCACATCAGCATTTTTTAAAGCCTTTAAGCACGCTTTAATATAAATGGCATTTAATAGCGCATATTCTACATCCAATTCTATCTGAAAGCTATCTCCCCGATAAATTTCCCATTTTTTTTTCTTGCCCTTTAAGCCACCTAAGGCATCCTTTAAGGTCTCCATCCAATGGCTTGGCAACTTTCTGGAGTTAATTATGTCTCCTGTTATAACAGCTATCATTTTACTAATATCGGCTAATTAGCCGATATATCCAAATATCGGCTAATTAGCCGATATATTAAGTTATCTGGTAATTAGCCGATAATTTAATATACAATGCTGTTAACTTCACGTTCCAGCTCAATTAGCCAGCTATTAAACATTTGCTGTTCTATTCCGATAACTTGTTTTGCATGTAATTCCCATGCCGGAATAAATTCTTCGAGCTGTTTTAACATTTCTTCTAAATGTCCCTCCTCTTCCAGAATGATCGATTTTACCGTTACTTTACTTTCATTATTAGTGAGTACCTTCTGATAAATGGGGTAAAGTTCGTCGGCTCTAACCTCAATAGCATAGGTTACAAATAAATAAGCGGCAAATTTTAAATCAGATCCAGTAAGCTTAAAATTAGCCTTCAAATACCTGCAAACCTGAACATCAAGCGCATTTAAATAAAAACGGGTATAGTTTGGCGCTAACAATTCGTCATTACTATAGGTTTTACATAAATTCTCGTCAAGTTTTGCCAATTGCTTTTTTAAATAATAGGCATGCCGATGTTCTTCGGCAGCATGCTTAAGGATTAACAAAGTAACTTCCGTTTTATGTTCTGCAGCAGAAATCTTTCTTGCTCCTGCATTTTCCATAAAAGAGAGGGTATTGAGCCATTTAGCATGTAAAATGTTATGGTTAACAATATTTATTAAAAGTGAGTTTAGCTGCATGTTATATTTCGTCTAGGGCTCGAATAATTGTTTGATAAATATACGTCAGTTCTTTGTCGGTAATAATATAGGGCGGTAAAATATAAATGATATTACCCAATGGCCTTAGAATAATTCCCTTGGCCAGAAAATAGGTATATAATTTATCACGTAAAGTACTTAAATAAGATGTTTCGCTCCCAGTTTCCCATTCTAGGGCAACAATGGTACCTTGCTGCCTCGCAGTTTTAACTTTAGGATGGTTCTTAACCTGTTGCAGGAAAAGCGAATGCTGTTTTTCAATCCGCTTTATATTGGCAAGGGTTTCTTTCGCCAGTAAAATATCCAGGCTTGCCAACGAAGCAGCGCAAGCCACCGGATTAGCAGTAAAAGAATGCCCATGGTACAGGGTTTTCAATTTATCATCGCTCAAAAAAGCATCGAATATTTTAGCATTACAAGTGGTTACGCCAAGCGGCATAGTTCCACCGGTAAGCCCCTTGCTTAGACAAAAAATATCGGGCCTATGCTCGATCTGCTCGCAGGCGAAATAAGTCCCTGTACGACCAAAACCAGTCATTACTTCGTCGGCTATGCAAAGTATTTCATTCTCTTGGCAGGTTTTGAGTAATTCGTCCAGATATTTTGCCTCGTACATCAGCATCCCACCAGCACCTAAAACCAGGGGCTCGAAAATGAAACAGGCTAATTCTGATCGAAGTTGCGATATTTGAGCTTGGAGCTGGCAGATATTCTCCACATTGGGCAAATCTATAAACTCGACATCGAATAATAAATCGTTAAATGGGTTGGTAAAAATGCTTCTTCCACTCACAGACATTGCACCGAAAGTATCTCCATGGTAAGCATCTTTAAATGCCAATACTTTTTTCTTATTCGAGACCCCGGAATTATTCCAATACTGTAAACACATTTTTAAAGCAACTTCTACAGCTGTCGACCCATTATCGCTATAAAATACTTTTTCTTGTTTACCGGGAAGCAAGGGTAATAGCCGCTCGGCAAGTAATACCGCAGGTTCGTGCGTGAAGCCTGCAAAAATCACATGTTCTAACTGCAGTAACTGTGCAGCAACCTTAGCTGCTATATGAGGGTGCGCATGGCCATGAATATTTACCCACCACGACGATACAGCATCCAAATAACGTTGCCCATCTTCATCAAATACATAGACACCCTTGCCGCTTACAACTGGAACAGGTATTGCGGCATTTTTCATTTGCGTATAAGGATGCCAGATTACCTTTTGATCTCGTTCTACCAAATTCATTCTTTAATTGTTTTTAATAAACCTACAACAGTCTTGTCCGTTTTAAAGGTAACATCAGCTTCAACAAGCTCGTCGATGTTTATCCATCTAAAAGATTGATTAATTCCTTCTTCAAAATCGAAAACTGTAGTTTTAAAATTTAAATCGAGTGGCTTAACTTCTTTAATAAGGTAATAGACACTAATAAGCTGACTATCGTTAAAAGAAGATTGTTCGTAAAAATCGGTCGTATAAAAGTGCGCTATAATCTCCACCTCTGCATTACATTCTTCCATAAACTCCCGCTGTAGTGCTTCGATTAACCCCTCACCCAATTCCAGTCCACCGCCAGGGAATTTCGTAAATTCCATTCCATATTCTCGCTCGTCACTTACTAATACCTCATTTCTCGTATTAATAAGCAGACCATAAACCCTCACATTAAAATAGCTCATTGACTAAAGTGCTTTTGATTTTTAGTAACATTTTCCATGTCCCATTTAATTTCGCCTTTAAATGCTTCTTGCCTAACGTTACAATTTTCCATTTTACAATAATTACAACAGGCCGGTAAACAGGGATCGGCATGGATAAATAATTCTGTTTGATGTTTGCTGGAAATATTAATCAGTTTATCAATTTCGGAAATTTCCTGATGAACCCGGTTTAAGTCGAAATAGTAGGGAAGTGTAACGTGGCAATCGATATGCAGATCTGCACCATATTCCTGGGCTCTTAAATTGTGAACATCGATCCAACTGTTTTGCCTATTATTCTGCAGAATAAAAACAAGGTCCCTTACCAAAATAATATTGCTCTCGTCCATTAAGCCACCTACAGATTTTCGGGTTAGTTTATAACCGTTGTATATAATATAGATACCCAATACAATAGAAATAATGCCGTCTAGCCAATAAATCTGAGTAAACTGAATTAATATAATGCCAATTACCAGGCCGGCACTACTTACCGAATCTGTTAATAAGTGCTTTCCATCGGCTTCTAAAGTAATAGAATTGTTCTTTTTCCCGGTCGAGATTAAATAAAACCCGATAGCTAAATTAATTATACCGGTTGCACCAATTATAATTGCCCCATCGTATAATTGTCTAATCTCATTAGGGTATACCAAATCGTAACTCGATTTTAAAATAATAATAATGCCAGCTATACCAATGAGAACACCTTCTATAAAAGCAGAGAAAAATTCCACTTTACCATGTCCGTATGGGTGATTTTTATCTTTAGGCAAAGTAGTAAGGTAGATACTATAAAATGCAAAGGAGCTTGCCAGTACATTTACAATACTCTCTGCGGCATCGGTTAAAATTGCGTTCGAATTTGTTAAAAAATAAGCCACAAATTTAGCGAGCATTAATAGGATGCTCACACAAAGTGAAATAAGGATGGCTTTCTTTTTTGGTTGCAATTTGAGGTATTTACCTTCAAAAGTACGTTTTCGATATCAAATATTAAGAAAAAGTATTTTTTTTATCGCCTAATGGCAATCGATTTTTATATTTGCCTTTTCACAACAACATTATGACATTTTTATCTGAAAGAATTAATAGCCTATCCGAATCTGCAACACTTAAAATGACCAAGCTTGGCCGCGAATTGGCCGCTAAAGGCATTAATATTATAAGCTTAAGTATTGGCGAACCCGATTTTAATACTCCCGAGCATATAAAAGATGCTGCGAAGAAAGCCTTAGATGAAAATTATACGCGTTATTCTCCTGTTCCTGGTTATCCGGAACTACGCAAAGCAATTGTTAACAAATTAAAAAATGAAAATAATTTAGATTACGATATCTCGCAGATTGTAGTTTCGACCGGAGCGAAACAATCCTTATCTAATGTAATCTTAACTTTAATTAATCCGGGCGAAGAAGTTATTATCCCTACCCCTTATTGGGTTTCCTATTCGGAAATGGTAATTCTTGCCGAAGGAAAATCTGTATTTATAGACACAACCATAGAAAGCGACTTCAAAATTACTCCCGAGCAATTAGAAGCTGCAATTACACCAAAATCGAAACTTTTTATGTTCTCCTCTCCATGTAATCCAACTGGATCGGTCTATAGCAGAGACGAATTGGCGGCATTGGTAAAAGTATTTGAGAAATATCCGAATATTTTTATTTTATCTGATGAAATTTATGAGCATATCAATTTCGTCGATCAGCACGAATCTATTGCTCAATTTGAAAGCATCAAAGATCGTGTAATTATTGTAAATGGGTTTTCTAAAGCATTTTCGATGACGGGTTGGCGATTAGGATATATTGCTGCCAGCAAAGAAGTTGCTGCCGCTAACGATAAAATGCAAGGTCAAACTACCTCAGGAACCTGTTCTATATCGCAACGTGCGGGCATTGCTGCTTACGAGCAGGGTCTGGCAACAGTATTGGAAATGAAAAAGGCCTTTGCACGTCGCAGACAGCTTGTTTACGATCTATTGAATGATATACCAGGAGTAAAAACGAATTTACCGGATGGCGCGTTTTACTTTTTCCCAGAAATCAGTTCTTTCTTTGGCAAAAAAGATGAAAATGGAAATGTAATTAACGACTCTGCCGATTTAGCCTTATATCTCTTAAATGTAGGCCATGTGGCAACTGTTGGTGGCGATTCTTTTGGCAATAACAACTATATCCGTATTTCTTATGCGGCATCAGACGAAAGCCTGATAGAGGCTTTAAGGAGAATTAAGGAAGCATTAGCGAAACTAAGCTAATCTGGTGTTTTTGAGTTACGAGGTTTGGGAACTTAAAGTTCCCAAACTTTAACATTAAAACCTTCAACGTCCCTAAGACCGAATGGCTTCTACCGGATCTAATCTCGAAGCAGAGAAAGCTGGCCAAAAGCCAGATATCATCCCTATAATTACAGATATGCCAATTCCTAAAACGATATTCTTAAAGTAAAGAATAATTTCGATATCGGCACCATAAGTAAAGATTAAAGTAATGCCATAGACGAGCCCTAGCCCCAATATCCCGCCCATTATGCACAAGGCTATGGCTTCGAACATGAATTGCAACAGGATAAAATAATTTTTTGCGCCAAGCGATTTCTGAATACCAATAATATTGGTTCGTTCTTTTACCGAAACGAACATAATATTCGCAATACCAAAGCCGCCAACTAAAATAGAGAATCCTCCAATTACCCAGCCGGCTATATTTACCATTCCAAACATCAGGTCGAGCTGATTAGAAAGCATCGTCGTTTTATTTAAAGAAAAATCATCTTCGGCACCTGGTTTTAATCTGTGTATAGAGCGCATCATTCCTTTCAATTCGCTTTCTACATCTTCTAAACTTACATTCGGTTTCCCCCTAACGGTTACTTGCGGATTATATCTTTCGTTCTCTATATCGAAAATTCCTTTGGCGAAATTTAGCGGAATAAGTACGTTCTTGTCTTGCGACATTCCCATCATGTCTTCCCCTTCTTTTTTGAATACCCCAACCACAGTAACCCGTCGGCCCATAATCTTAATTTGCTTTCCAACAGGTTCTGCTCCGTTAAATAAACCATCGGCTATATCTGCTCCAACGATACAGACTGGCGAGCCCGACTTCCCTTCATTTTCTGTAAAGTACCTACCATCCTGAAATTCCAAGTTCCAGGTTTTATCGTATTCTTGCGAAGCGGCATTTAAACTCGCTCCTTCTACAGAGTTACTTCTATATTTAACGGTACGGCTACTGGTCGAAACCTCAAAACAAACCCCTTGTGCTAATTCGAGGCGATCCTTTAAGCCATTATAGTCTCTTAAAGAAGGCTCAGGCCTGTTTACATATTTCCACCAGGGAAAATTCCCGCTAAAAATCCATGGCCATTTCTGAACAAATAAGGTATTAGAACCTAATTTATCTACACTGCTTTGTAGTTTATCCCTTAAGGTATCAACCGCAGTAAAAACAGTTATAATGGTAAATATACCAATAGTAATGCCCAATAGAGAGAGCATCGTTCTGAGTTTGTTCTGGCGAAGGGCATCGAATGCAAACCTAAAACTTTCGCCTATTAGCCTAAAAATCATCATAATTACTGTTTAGACCAAAAATAGCACAAAAGGTTACA
This sequence comes from Bacteroidota bacterium, assembly GCA_040388055.1. GTDB lineage: Bacteria > Bacteroidota > Bacteroidia > Sphingobacteriales > Sphingobacteriaceae > Pedobacter. The sequence goes on along the minus strand of JAZKCO010000017.1, from coordinate 26,875 downwards.
GTTATCGCAGTATATTATAAAAAATACATTCAAAAAATCTAACACCTCTTTACTGTCCCTTACCTTCTTCAAAACTAAGCTTTCACTTATACAGCTATTAATTATAAAAACAAAATTATAATTTGTAAATTTGCGCCCTAATTTACTACATCAAAAACATGAAATTATCTCAATTTAAGTTTAATTTACCCGAATCGCTTTTAGCGAGCAATCCTGCAGAAAATAGAGACGAAGCCCGTTTAATGGTTTTGCATAAAGACAGTGGCAAGATTGAGCATAAAATTTTTAAAGATGTTTTAGGCTATTTTGACGATCAGGATGTAATGATCCTCAATAATACTAAGGTTTTTCCTGCCCGTTTATATGGGAACAAAGAAAAGACTGGTGCCACTATCGAAGTTTTCTTATTACGTGAATTAAATAAAGAGTTACGTTTATGGGATGTGTTAGTTGATCCAGCCCGTAAAATCCGCGTAGGTAATAAATTATATTTTGGCGATAATGATCTTTTAGTGGCCGAGGTTGTAGACAATACCACCTCTCGTGGCCGTACTATCCGCTTCTTATTTGATGGAACGGATGAAGAATTTCGCAAAAATGTTGAGATCTTAGGCGAAACTCCGCTTCCTAAATATATTAAGCGTAAAGCAACAGCAGAAGATAAAGAACGTTATCAAACTATTTTCGCAAAACACGAGGGAGCAGTTGCTGCACCTACTGCCGGTCTGCATTTTAGCCGAGAGTTAATGAAACGGTTGGAATTAAAAGGAATCAATTTTGCAGAAGTTACCCTTCATGTTGGTTTAGGAACATTTAGACCGGTTGAAGTCGAAGATTTAACCAAGCATAAAATGGATTCAGAACAGTTTATTATCGATCAGCTTGCTGTCGATACTGTTAATAAAGCGCTTGACGAAAAAAGAAGAATTTGTGCTGTTGGCACAACCTCAATGCGTGCTATAGAATCTGCTGTTTCTTCCGGGCGAAAATTAAAAGGTGCAAATGACTGGACCAGTAAGTTTATTTTTCCACCCTACGATTTCAGTATTGCAAATTGTATGATTACGAATTTCCATACTCCAGAATCTACTTTGTTAATGATGGTAAGTGCATTTGGCGGATATGAAAATGTAATGAATGCTTATCAGGTAGCCGTTAAAGAGAAATATCGCTTTTATAGCTTTGGCGATGCAATGCTAATTATATAGTAGAAAGTAGTATACAGTATGTAGTATCAAGATTTTATTTAATAGTAAATCTTGATGCTCGATACTCACACCTTGATACGCAAACAATGAAATATTATGCAATTATAGTTGGTGGTGGTGCGGGAACAAGAATGCAAACTACAATTGCTAAGCAGTTCTTATTGCTAAAGAACAAGCCGGTATTGATGCATACTTTATCGGTTTTTTATAATTCTCCATTCAAACCAGACCTTATCTTAGTACTCCCCACTAACCTGCACCAATACTGGGAAGAATTATGTCATAAGTATAACTTTAATGTCCCTTACTTATTAATTAAGGGTGGCGAGCAACGTTTCCATTCGGTAAGAAACGGGTTAATGGCGATTAAAGGTGAAGGAATTGTCGCTATACACGATGCGGTTAGACCATTAGTAAGTTCGCAACTTATTTCTACTACTTACGAACAAGCAGAAGAACATGGAAACGCTGTTGCCTGTATCGAGCCAAGCGATTCGGTAAGAAAAGTTAAAAACAAGGAAAACAAAGTGATAGACAGGACACAGCTTGTTCTTGTACAAACACCACAGACCTTCGAAATTAATCAGCTAAGAAAGGCTTACCAACAACATTACAGATCAAAATTTACCGATGACGCCAGTGTGGTTGAAAAAGCCGGATTTAAAATTAACCTGGTAGCGGGAGAAAGAAACAACATGAAACTTACTTACCCAGAAGATTTAGAACTGGCTAATTTTTTATGCAAACCTGAACATTAAGTATTTGGTTTTGAGCAGGCCCAAAACCAAATACCTATCTCAATTAAGCGGCTCCTTTTATTACCCTCAAAATAATGGCAATAATTGCGATTACTAATAAAGTGTGGATAATTCCACCAGTGTAATAACCCCCCAAAAAGCTAATTGCCCAGATGATGACTAAAATAACTGCAATTACATAAAGTAGATTTCCCATTGTTTTTTAGTTTTTGTTAATGATTGATGTTTGTTTATCCATTAACAACATTACCTAAAAATTGTTCTATGAAATAAAAAAAGCTCTGAAATTCAGAGCTTTAAACCGATATTACTAATATTCGTCTTCGTTAAAGAAAAAATCATCTTTAGTCGGGTAATCCGGCCAAATCTCTTCTATCGTTTCGTAAGGCTCACCGTCATCTTCAAGGGCTTGTAAATTCTCTATCACCTCTACAGGTGCACCAGAACGAATACCGTAATCAATTAATTCGTCTTTTGTTGCAGGCCATGGAGCGTCTTCCAAGTGCGATGCTAGTTCTAATGTCCAATACATGTTCTTAAATTAAATTATTCTTATTTCTGTTTGCGCAAAAGTATGTTAAAAAAAACGAGCAAAACAAATATTTTTTCCACTATTTATTTCGTGGTATCCATATATTTTCTGCTGTTTTTGCATCTGCATTTAATTTCCGTGCCAAAACAAACAAATAATCGCTTAATCTGTTCAAATAAATTGTAATATTGCTGTCAACAAAACTCTCTTCAGCCAGCTGTACCGTTAATCTTTCGGCTCTCCTGCAAACACAACGAGCTAAATGACAATAAGATACAACTGTATTCCCGCCAGGAAGCACGAAGTGTTTCAAAGCCGGTAAAACCTCATTCATTTGGTCCATTTCTTTCTCCAATAAGGTAATATCACTTTCAAACAGGTCGGGGATTTTCATTTTTGAACGTTCAGGATCTGAGGCCAAGGAGGCACCAATTGTGAATAACCTATCCTGAACTTCTTTTAACATTTGTTGATGACTTACCTCAATATTCTGGCACATCACTAAACCGAGATAAGAATTTAACTCGTCTACAGTACCATAAGTTTCAATTCGGAGATGGTATTTCGGAACTCTTGTTCCACCAATTAAAGAAGTTTGACCTTTATCGCCAGTTTTAGTGTATATTTTCATTGAGGTTTTAGAGGTATGATTAAACCAGTCTCAAATCTATTAATTAATTTTCTCGAAATCATCACCTTTTTCTTCCAGGTTACTTAAGCGCGGAGAAACTGTTTTAATATCTTCATTCAGGTAATCCTTTTCAATCAAACCATCTCTCATACGTACTATTCGATGGGCATGTTGTGCAATATCCTCCTCGTGTGTAACCAAAATAATAGTATTTCCTTTACTATGAATTTCTTCCAGCAAACCCATAATTTCGATAGAAGTTTTGGTATCAAGATTACCAGTTGGCTCATCTGCCAAAATAATAGACGGATTGTTAATTAAAGCCCTGGCAACTGCCACACGTTGACGTTGACCCCCAGATAGCTCATTAGGCTTATGCGTTACCCGATTACCCAAACCAACATTTTCTAATGCTTTTGTTGCCCGATCATCTCTTTCCTTTTTACCTGCACCTGCATAAATAAGCGGCAAGGCAACATTATCTAAAGAAGTAGAGCGTGGCAAAAGATTAAATGTTTGAAAAACGAAACCAATCTCTTTGTTTCTTACCTCGGCCAGTTCATTATCGCTCATCTGACTAACATTAATCCCGTTTAAGATATAATCGCCTTTACTTGGGGTATCCAGGCATCCTAGGATATTCATTAGTGTAGATTTACCCGAGCCCGACGGACCCATTAAAGCTACAAATTCGCCCTTGTTAATCGATAAAGTAACAGACTTTAAGGCATGGATAACTTCCGAACCAATTACGTATTTACGACCTATATCTTTAATGGTAATGAGTGCTTTTTGCATTTTCGTTTCTTTTTTAGACCAATATGACCTACCTAATGTTACAGTCTTAATAATTTTTATAACTCACAACACATCCCCTACTTTTCTATAATTTTTGGCACAAAAAAGAAGCTTTCGTTATGTTCGGCAGCATTTTTTAAACCAGCAGCGGTTGTAATTTCCTGTTTTACTACATCCTCGCGCCATACATTTGCACTCTCGTTCATATAAACCAATGGCTTTACCTTATTTGTATCCAATTCATTAAGTTTCTCCATAAAGGTAAGAATCTTGTTCATCTCGCGGGTTAATGTATCAACCTCGTTATCTTCTATGGCAATCCTGGCTAAATCGGCAACCTTATAAACAGTTTCTTTATTTATTTTCATCTTACTGCTAGTTTACTATTAATTTTTGTAAATACTTCCTCCTTTAATAAATCGGCACTCTCCACCCCCAAGATATGAGTCGATATGGGTTCGTGAATATAAATCTCCCCTATTCCTGGCTTGGTACCATGTTTAAATCCATCGTCCCACATTATTTTCCAAACATTTATGCTACTTACCGGAACTATTGGTATATTTTTTTCTATGGCCAACCTAAAAGGCCCATTTTTAAATTCGTGTAAAATTGGTGGGTATAAATCGTCGATTTTACCTTCAGGAAAAATAATTAGGCTCATTCCATTTTCCAAATTTTCGCCTGCTTTTTTAAACGCCTTAAATGCAGATATCTTACTCTCTCTAGAAACAGCGATATCTATGGTTCTGAAAAACATACCTAAGACTGGATTTTTCATTAATTCTTCTTTGCCCATAAAATGAAAACGACCTTTCGCCAATAAACAAAAAAGAACAATGTCTAAATTGGAAGTATGATTGGCACAATAAATATAAGGCTGATTCTTGTCGAGTTGCTTTTCAAATTTAAAACTAAAGAAAACCCCGGCAATTGCCGTGCATAAAAATGCATTAATAGCCCGAAGTCTGTTCAAAAATAAATAATATCTCGGTTTTTTAGTAAAAATGAAATAAAGTGGCGAAAAAAGAACAAAAAAGAAGAAGATCCAAAATATAAAGTAAAAAAAATGTATCCGTTTTAATAGCTTGATCATCGATTCAAAATTACGATTTTTATTGAAATGTATGGGTCAAGTATTTGGCGATTAGATAGAGGGGTCAAATTTTGAAGCCTGATAGTAAAAGGTAATCATTAAATTCAAAAAATTTGGGAAACAACAACAATTAACCAAATAATCAATTTAACCAGTTAACTAATTAAACTAATGAAAGAAAATATTACCTTAGTAGCGTATGTTAGCAGTTAAAGATTTATCCATTCAATTCTTTAACCAAGAGGATAAAACTTGGTTTGAAGCGGTTCATAAAATTAATTTTAAACTCGAAAAGGGGAAAGTATTAGGTATAGTGGGCGAATCGGGCTCGGGAAAATCGGTAACTTCTTTTTCCATTATGCGCTTGCATGAGGCCAAAAGCACTCAGATTAATGGCAAAATTGATTTCGAAAAAATTGATCTGCTCAATTTATCTGCCAACGAAATTAGAAGTTTTAGGGGCAATAAAATTGCAATGATTTTCCAGGAGCCCATGACTTCTTTAAACCCTGTTTTTACCTGTGGATATCAGGTATTGGAAGCGATTATGCTGCATCAAAAAACCGATCGGCAAACCGCAAAAGCGCAAACTATCGCTCTTTTTAAAGAAGTGCAACTACCCCGTCCCGAAAATATATTCGATAGCTATCCACATCAGCTTTCTGGCGGACAGAAACAAAGGGTTATGATCGCTATGGCCTTAAGTTGTAATCCCGAGCTGCTCATTGCCGACGAACCTACCACAGCTTTAGATGTGACGGTTCAAAAAACCATTTTAGATTTGTTACTAAAATTAAAGCAGGAACGTAACATGGGAATGATTTTTATTTCTCACGACCTGGCTGTAATTAGCGAAATTGCCGACGATCTATTGGTAATGTATAAAGGGCAGATTGTGGAGCAGGGGCCAGCGAAACAACTCTTCGAAAACCCCCAACATGCTTATACAAAGGGTTTATTGGCTTGCAGGCCCTCGCCACAAAGGTTATTAAAAAAATTACCTGTAGTTGCAGATTTTTTAAATGAGGATGCAGACGTTGGTTTAAAACACTTACTGGAAATTAACAGCTATACCGGCGAAGAAATCGCGAAACGAAGGCACGAGCTTTATACCCAGCAACCATTGCTTCGGGTTCAAAATTTAAGCACCTGGTATCCCATTAAAAATGGGCTATTTGGCAAAGCTACAACATTTGTAAAAGCTGTAGACGATATTACCTTCGACGTTTTTAAAGGAGAAACTCTGGGTTTAGTTGGAGAATCGGGCTGTGGCAAAACAACATTGGGCAGGAGTATTTTAAGGTTGGTAGAACCTACCTCAGGTCGCATTATTTTCGATGAAATCGATATCACTAACATTGGTAAGAGCGAGCTTACCAAAATGAGGCGTGATATTCAGATTATATTTCAAGATCCTTATTCTTCTCTAAACCCTAGAATTACCGTAGGAAATGCAATTATGGAACCTTTGCAAGTTCACCATGTGTTTTCGAACGACCTAGAACGCAAAGCACACGTAATTACGCTTTTAGAAAAAGTAAATTTAAAAGCAGAACATTTTAACCGTTATCCCCACGAATTTTCTGGTGGGCAACGGCAACGTATTGTTATTGCACGGGCGCTTGCACTCCAACCTAAATTTATTATTTGCGACGAATCTGTTTCTGCATTAGATGTTTCGGTTCAGGCTCAGGTTTTAAATTTATTAAGAGAATTACAACAGGAATTCGGTCTTACTTATATTTTTATTTCTCACGATCTTGCTGTAGTAAAACATATTTCGGATAGAATGATAGTGATGAACAAGGGCCGGGTTGAAGAAGAAGGTTTTCCGGAAATCATTTATAATTCCCCAAAAGCAGCTTACACTAAAAAGTTAATTGAAGCTATCCCAGGTGTTGGCGGTATTGCAATTTAAACGTTATTTATTATAAAAAATAACACTCCCTAAGTATACAATTGCTATCTTCGATACCAAAGATAATCTGCAATGGCAAAAAACAAATCTTCACACTTAATACAGGTTTTAACACAGTTGATTAGTGATGTTTTTGAAAAAAACCAAAATGTCCCACTCAATCATAAACAAATAGCAGCACGACTTAATTTAAGTGATGCCGCTTCTACGGAAACCATTTTAGAAATTTTAAAAGAGCAGGTACAACGTGGAGTTTTTATCCAACCCGAAAGAGGAAAATTTCGCTTAAAAGATCTAAAAACTTTTTTAACCGGAACAGTCGATATGACCGCAGATGGTTCGGCTTTTATTGTTCCGGACGATGAGTTCGAAAAAGATATTTTCGTCGGCCCACGTAAATTACATAATGCTTTACATGGCGACAAAGTAAAAGTCTATGTTTTTGGAAAAAAAGTGGGTGGTCGAAAAAATGAAGGCGAAGTTATAGAAATCATTACCAGAGCAAAAACAGACTTCATTGGCGTTGCCAAAATTTCCGACCGTTTTGCCTTTATTATACCCGACGACCGTAAGATGTTGCACGACATTTTTATACCACTTAACGATTTAAACGGTGCAAAAAATGGACAAAAAGTCCTGGTTAGCATTATAGATTGGCCAAAAGATGCAAAAAATCCAATCGGAAAAATTATTAATGTATTAGGCGAACAGGGCGAGAACAATACCGAAATGAATGCCATACTTGCTCAATATGGCTTCCCATTAAGTTTTCCAGCTGCAGTTGAAAAAGAAGCTAATGAAATCCCGGAAATTGTTAGCGCCGCCGAAATTAAAGGAAGAAGAGATTTTAGAGATGTCGTTACTTTTACGATCGACCCTGCCGATGCCAAGGATTTCGATGATGCCATTTCTTTTAAAGAACTACCCAATGGAAATTACGAAATCGGTGTACATATTGCCGATGTATCACATTATGTAATACCTCATAGTAATTTAGATAAAGAAGCTTACGAACGTGCTACTTCTGTTTATTTAGTAGACCGGGTTATTCCGATGTTGCCCGAGCGTTTAAGTAATGGCGTATGCTCCTTACGTCCAAATGAAGATAAATTATGTTTTGCGGCAGTTTTCGAATTAGACGAACAGGCGAACATTGTTTCGCAATGGTTTGGCAGAACAGTTATACACTCCAATAAACGTTTTAGCTACGAAGATGCGCAGGAAATAATTGAGCAAAAAAAGGGGGATTTTGCAAAAGAGCTTTTAAAATTGAATGAGCTGGCCTACATTTTACGAGATAGAAAGTTTAAAAATGGGGCAATTAGTTTCGAAAGTACAGAAGTTAAATTTAAGCTCGACGAAATGGGTCGGCCAATCGGTGTTTACGTTAAGGAACGCAAAGATGCGCATAAACTGATCGAAGATTACATGTTATTGGCTAATAGAAAAGTAGCTGAGTTTATTGCAAAAAAAGGCAATGGAAAGCAGAAATACACCTTTGTTTATCGTTCCCACGATTCGCCAAACCTCGAAAACCTTAACAATTTTGCCACTTTTGCTTTAAGGTTCGGTTATAAAATTAACATGAAGACAGATAAGGAGATTGCCAAATCTTTAAATTATTTGATGGAAGATGTGGAAGGGAAAAAAGAACAAAATATCTTAACACAATTAGCTATTCGTTCTATGGCTAAGGCTGTTTATACCACCAAGAAAACAAGCCATTACGGTCTCGCATTCGATCATTATACCCATTTTACCTCTCCTATTCGCCGTTATCCAGATGTAATGGTACATCGTTTACTGGCCTTGTATTTAGATGGTGGGAAGTCTGCTAATGCCGAAGAATATGAAGCAGCAAGTTCGCATGCGTCGACAATGGAAAAACGTGCAGCTGATGCCGAAAGAGCCTCTATTAAATACAAACAAGCCGAATACCTGGAAGGCAATGTAGGTCAGGTTTTTACTGGAATTATTTCTGGTGTTACCGAATGGGGAATGTATGTAGAACTTATTGACAATAAGTGTGAGGGGATGATTAGGTTGCGTGATATTTCGGATGATTTTTATGTACTCGACGAAAAGAATTACTGCATTATCGGTCAGCGTAAAAAGAAAAAATACCAATTAGGAGATGAGGTACAGGTAAAAGTTAAAAAAGTTGATCTATCTAAACGTCAGATAGATTTTTCATTAGTTCAATAAAGAATGCATAGCTCCATACAATTGCAAAAAATTATAGCGAATGCTATACCACATATCGAGTATCCAAACCATCCAGCCAATTTATATGCCCCCATACGTTATATTATGAATTTGGGTGGCAAAAGAATAAGACCTGTAATGGTATTAATGGCTTCAGAATTATTTAATGAAGATGTATATATAGCACTTGATGTTGCTTTAGCCATCGAAACCTTCCATAATTTTACCTTAGTGCACGACGACATTATGGATAACGCACCGCTTCGCAGAGGCAAACAGACCGTGCACGAAAAATGGGGCGTGAATAATGCAATTTTAAGTGGCGATGTGATGATGGTCGAATCGAACAAGCACTTATCGAAAGTAGATTTGAGCGTTCTAAAACCAGTTTTAACTACTTTTAATGCGATTGCTCAGGGAGTTTGCGAAGGTCAGCAGTTAGATATGGAATTCGAACAGCGAAGCGATGTAAGTATAATCGAATATTTAGAGATGATTCGCCTTAAAACCGCAGTCTTACTTGGTGGTGCCATGAAATTAGGCGCAATAGTAGGCGGTGCCAGCGAACACGATTCAGATTTATTATATCAATTTGGAGAAAATCTTGGTGTTGCTTTTCAGCTCCAAGACGACATGCTAGATGTTTATGGTAATCCCGAAAAATTTGGAAAACAGGTGGGCGGAGATATTATTGCCAACAAGAAAACTTTTCTGCTTTTAAAACTTTTAACGTTAGCACAAAGTGAAGAAACTGCTGCATTCTATCGTTTAAATATGGATCCCGAGGAGAAAGTTAGTCGAGTAACAGCATTATACAATAAATATAAAATTAAAGCATTGGCAACTGCCGAGATGGAGATGCATTTGAAATTAGCCAATGAAGCCTTAAATAATTTAAAGGTAGAAGATCAAAAGAAAACCCATTTTAGGGCATTGATACAGCAAATTCTAGAAAGAGAGCATTGATATAACCGACAGGTGGTCTCTTCCTTTGTTGGTCGTTGTTAGCAAAAGCTGAGCATCTATTCTTTGCTCCTTATTCCTTAATCAGCAAATTTTACCTCAAAAAAAAACCTTTAGCACAATATGTACCAAAGGTTTTTTATTTATTTTCTTTTAAACTTATTCAGCGGCTGCGTCGTCAGCTTTCGCTGCTTTCTTTGCAGGTGCTTTTGCTGTAGTAGCCTTAGGAGCTGCTGCTTTTTTTGGCGCTGCTACTTTTACCTCTGCTGCTGGTTTAGCTACTTTTTTTGCTACCACTTTTTTAGGTGCTGCTGCTTTCGCAGGAGCATCTTCAACCGTAACAGGTAATACCGAAACATACGATTTATTATCTTGTTTCTTTTTGAAAGTTACGATACCAGGTACCAATGCAAATAAAGTATGATCTTTACCGATACCAACGCCTTTATCTGGATGGTGTTTTGTACCACGCTGACGAACAATGATGTTTCCGGCTATTGCTTCCTGACCACCAAAGATTTTGATACCTAAGCGCTTACTATGCGATTCACGTCCGTTTCTAGAACTACCGGCTCCTTTTTTATGTGCCATTTGATTTTATATTTTTTAAATTGGAAAACCCAATCTTACAATTAAACAAAAAATTAACTACAGAGTGATACTCTCAATCTGGATTTTGGTAAAATACTGGCGGTGACCATTTTTCTTTTTGTAACCTTTTCTACGTTTCTTTTTGAAAACGATTACTTTATCACCTTTTAAATGAGACACGATTTTAGCTGTAACCGATGCACCTTTTACCGAAGGAACCCCTACAGTAATTTTACCATCATTATCAACCAACAATACATTGTCAAATTCAATACTAGCGCCTTCATCTCCTTGTAAACGGTGTACAAAAAGGTGCTGGTCTTTTGCAACTTTGAATTGCTGTCCTGCTATATTTACTATTGCGTACATTGTTAAATAATTATTTTTTAAATTGTATATTTTTTATCGAGGTGCAAATATAGAATAAATACTATTCAAACACAAACAGATAACAAAATAATTTTGAATTACTATTTTATGGAACAGCAATACCGATGTAATTTGAAAATAAATTTTGTATTTTACGAATTATTCGTAGATTTACGAATACATTAAAGTTAAAATCAATTGTTTTACCTTTCCAATATTAAAAAAAACTACGAATCATGAAAAGTATACTCACAATTTTGTTTACAATCTGTATTGCTGATTTCGCTTTTGCACAAACTCCGGATAAAGCTTTAGCCAGAGTTAGCTATAATCTTATTCATATTAGAGATACCACACAAAAGAACTTCCCTTATACAGAGAATATGCTACTTGTAATTGGAAAAAACGCTTCTGTATTTACCAGCTACGATAAAATAAACCGGGAGATCGAATTCAATAATCCACGTAGAAAGGCGAGCACCGCGCCTTTTAAGCCAGTAACACAATCAGATTATTATTATTTCGTAAAAGAAAATAAGGTTTTTACCAGAGATAAAATGCTTACCAATTATTTAGCAGAAGAAATTGCACCTGTTATCAAGTGGCAAATCACAAAAGATACTTCAAGCTTTTCTGGCATCCATTGCCTAAAAGCAATTACCCATTTTAAAGGAAGAAATTGGATAGCCTGGTTTGCCCCGGAACTCCCTTTTCAGAGTGGCCCATGGAAGCTAAATGGTTTACCAGGATTAATTATCGAAGCCTACGACGATAAGAAAGAAGTACAATTCCAATTTGCCGGATTAGAAAACACCGGAAAACTAAGCGAGGCCCAAAAGCTGGAACAAAAAAAATACAAGGATAATATCTTCTTTGGTCCCGAAATTATTTTTCCAAAAGATGCGGTAAAAACAACAAAACAAGAGTTCGATAAATTAAAGGATGCTTTCGAAAAAGACCCAAAAGGATTTATCTCGGCAGCTACAGGCACACCAGTAAACAGGATATACACGGGCGTTAGCATGAATGGCGAAATTCATAAAACCATTAATAACCCTATAGAATTAATCGAAAAGAAATAATTCTTCTCATCATTAAAACAAAACCTCATGGGTAGGCTAAGCTTAAGTTTTTTATTGATCATGTTAACATTTACTTCATTTGCGCAATCGCCAGATCGGGTTTTGGCTAGGGTACGTTATACTTACCTTAATGAAAACGATACTTTAAAAAACGGAAAAACCCGTAACGAGAATATGCTGCTGTTTGTTGGTAAAAACGCTTCTTTATATACCAGTTACGATAAGCTCAATTTCGAGATTGCAGACGAGCTCAAGTTTAGAAATTCGATTAAAACCCGTGCTATTGGTGGGGGCCAACCCGTTGCTTACATAAGCGACAATACACCTACCCAATTAATGTCTAAAACAAGTTATTTCTATTTCGTAAAAGAGAACAAATTAATTACAAAAGAAAATATTGTAATGAGCTATTTTCTTTTTGAAGAAGAAGTACCGTCAATAAAATGGAAAATAACAACTGATACGATGAATTTTTCTGGATTGAATTGTCTAAAAGCATTAGCAAATTTCGAAGGCAAAAATTGGGTAGCCTGGTTTGCGCCTAGTCTCCCCTTTTATTGCGGGCCTTGGAAACTTAACAAATTACCAGGGTTAATTATAGATGCCTATGAAGAAAATAAAGCTATACATTTCCAGTTCGCTGGGTTTGAAAATGCAAAAGAGGGCGATCATTTACGGATAGACGATGTAACCAAACGACCGAATGCCAGGCCTGGAGATTACAATCCGCTCGACCAATTGATTGGGCGCGATGTTGGAAGCGCTTATTTTGAGAATATAATTAAACTTCCCCCCGAAGCTATTAAAACCAATAAAAAAGATATAGAAAAATTAAAGGCAGCCTATAAGAAAGATCCAAAAGGTTTTACCAGATCATTATCAAAATTTTAATCCATTTCCAGCCATTCATATTCCAAAAAAAACAAATACATGAAACTCTTTCTACTACTTATTTGCGAGCTCTTCATTTCGGCTATTGCCATTGCTCAAACTCCAGATCAGGTTTTAATTAGGGTTCGTTATACCTATATCAACAGTATAGATACCTTAAAAAACGGAAAACCGCGTATCGAAAACATGCTCCTATTTGCAGGTAAAAATAATTCTTTATATACCAGTTACGACAAAATAAATTTTGAAGTCGCACTCGATCAAAAAGTAAGGGCAATGGTTTTAGCTCATGTCGACGATGGAAAGCCAAAATCGTTTAAAATAGACCAGAGTTCATCAGAATGGATGTCCAAATTAACTCATTACTATTTCGCAAAAGAAAACAAGTTTTTCGTAAAGGAAAAAGTTGCTTTTCAGGATTATTTTTTCCAAGAGGAAAATGCTTCCTTGAAATGGAAAATCACAACAGACACCCTTAGTTTTTCGGGTATAAAATGCCGAAAAGCTATAGGCACTTATAAAGGCAAAAATTGGACCGCCTGGTTTGCGCCCAGCCTCCCTTTTCAGAGTGGCCCTTGGAAATTAAATAGCTTGCCGGGATTAATTATAGAGGCTTTTGATGAAAACAAAGAAACATATTTTCAATTCGCAGGCCTGGAAAATGCAAAAGAAGGCGATTTCGTAAGAACCCATGACATAACAAAAGGACCAAATGCAGAACCTGGGTTTATAAATACAGTCGACGTGATGATGGGAATCGATATAGCTAGCGCCTATTTCACTAATTTCATTCAATTACCAACTTATGTTGTAAAAACAACAAAAGCACAAGTCGAAAAACTAAAAGCAGCCTATAAAAAAGACCCTAAAGGTTTCGAAAAGATACAAGCTAAATTCTAATTAAAAAGCCAGAGTTAAAATATGTTAAATTGTTTTCGTATTTACGAAAACATCGTAGTTTTACGAATAATTAATTATAAAATTATGAAACCAATCTTAATTACCTTATTTACAATGGCTGTTTCGGCAGCTCTTTTTGCGCAAAACCCAGACAAAGCCTTGTCTAGAGTGAGTTATAGCTTTACTCATATACAAGATACCACCCAAAAAGACAAGCCTTATACCGAAAATATGCTTTTGGTAATTGGCAAAAACGCTTCAGTTTATACTAGTTACGATAAAATTAAGCGCGATCTAGCTATGCAAAACCAGGTTAAAGAGCAGCTAAAAAATCAGGCTGGGTCTGGTCAGACGACCCTTATAGTACAAGGAGACCCTATTGGTAAAGTATCCGGTCTTGATTATTTTTTCTTTGCCAATGAAAATAAATTTATTACCAAAGAAAGGGTATTTAACAATTACCTTATCGAAGAAACAGCCCCTAAAATTGAATGGAAAATTACTAAGGATACTGCAAGCTTTGCGGGCATCCATTGCCTGAAAGCTACCACTCATTTTAAAGGCAGAAACTGGATTGCCTGGTTTGCTCCCGATCTCCCTTTTCAGAGTGGCCCCTGGAAACTGAATGGTTTGCCCGGTCTAATTATTGAAGCATACGATGAGCAAAAGGAAGTACAATTTCAGTTTGCAGGTATGGAAAATGTAGTCCAAACCGAAACAGCACCAGCAACTAATGTTGAGCCTCAAATTAAAACAGCAAATGGTTCAATCTCTATTGTTAAAATGATGGGCTCTGATAATGGAATGACTTATCTAGGCAACGAAATACAATTACCTACCGATGCAATAAAAACAACTAGGAAAGAACTAGACAGGCTTAAAGAAGCAAAAGAGAAAGATCCTGTAGGTTTTATGAATGCACAAATGGCTGGTAGCAATGTAAGATTTGGGGTTTCAACGAATATTCCGCGAGCAACCAGCAGTAAAACTTCAGTAGCTAAAATAGTGGTCAACAATCCGATAGAATTACCCGAAACGAAATGAAAACCAAATCAATAAGCCTGTTTATTCTTTTCCTGTCAATTAACCTGACTGCTTTTGCGCAAAAACAGCTTAAAGGAAAAATTAGAGACACAAAAGGGGCGCCAGTTGTCTCGGCAAATGTTAACCTTAAAGATGGTTCCGGAAACATTTTAAGCTTTACCAGAACTAACGATAAAGGCGAATACCTGCTCTCCCTTCCCGACGAAACTAAATCGCTAACCATCGAAGCCACTACTATTGGCTTCGAGAAAAAAATAATTTCAGTAACAGATTTAAGTAAAGAATATAACCTCATTCTAGCCGAGAGCGAAACTATGTTGAAAACTGTAGTCGTTAAAAATCGACCCTCACTTACCTTGAATGGAGACACTTTAAATTATAAAACCTCGGATTTTGCAGATCAACAAGATCGCTCTATTGGAGATGTGTTGCGAAAAATGCCGGGTATTGAGGTTAGTGAAGATGGAAAAGTAAGCTATAATGGCAAAGGCATTTCTGCATTATATATCGACGGTGATAATGTTTTAGACGATAAATATAGCATCGGAACCAAAAGTATCCCACATAACGCGGTAGAAAAGGTTCAGGTTATAGAAAAGGATCAACCCATTAAAATGCTACGCAAAAACAACATGAGCGACGATGTAGCCCTAAATTTAGTGATCAAAGATGAAGCGAAGCTTAAAATGATGGGCGATATTAAGGCTGGCCTTGGTACACCTAATCGTTTTGATGGGAATGCAAATGCAATGATGTTTAAAAAGAGCTTAAAATTCATTAATAACATCAAGGGAAACAACATTGGCATAGACCCTGGCATGGAGTTAACTTCATTTAACATGGCCGATTATTTAAAAAGACTAGACAACGACAAACCGGGTGGCTTTTTATCGGCAGGTGCCGCTGGTGTCCCTACTCTACCTCAAAAAAGAACTTTATTTAATAAAGCTGGACTAATTAACCTTAATAATTTATATAAATTTAACGACGACTTACAAATAAGAATCAATGCTTCTTATCTGTACGACCAGAGAGAACAGCAATACAATAAATTTTCTGAAACCTACTTGCAGGGGGAAACTATTGCTTACAACGAGCTTCAAAAAAATGCAATTAACCCCCAGCAATTACAAACTAAATTTAACCTAGTAGGTAATGCTACTAATTATTACTTAAACAATACCTTAATGATAAATTACAGCCCGAATAAAACCAGTTCGAATGTAATTATTAACGGTATTGCAGCAACGCAGGCGCTCGAGCAAAAAACCTTCGATATCTCTAACGAGTTCAACTACCGCAAAAAACTGAAATCAGAAAACACTTTTAATTTCTATTCTTATATTAACAGGACTACACAGCCTGAAGTTTTAAATATTAAACCGGGTTTAAATGAAGATATTTTAAATAATGGCAGCCCTTATGCCGGCTTAAATCAATACATCAAATTACCAACCTGGTACACTAATAACTATACTTCTTTTGCATTTGTAAATAAAAAATTTGTTCATACATACAGGGTGGGATTTAATATCCAAAAACAACAGTTAAATTCTGAATTATATCGTGTTCAAAATAATCAGACTACCGAATTGGTTGGCCAGACAATGACAAACGACCTGGATTGGTTAAAGACAAAGTTCTATACGGATGCGAATTATGAATACAACGCTGGCAATTTCAAAACAAGTCTAAACTTGCCGATCAGCTATAATATGATCAATTATAAAGATCCTGCAAAAATGCTAAGTAAAGACTTAAATAAATTCTTCGTTAATCCTTCTTTAAATGTAAAGTACCAAACCGGCATAGAAAATTACATCCAGGCTAATTACTCTTATACCAACGATTTAGGAGGGATAGACGATATTTACCGGGGTACCATCTTAAAGAATTACCGTTCACTTTTTACTAATGACGCTCCGATTTCCGAACGAAAAACACAAGGGTTAAGTGCTAATTTCAATTTCCGCAAGGCCATGCAAATGTTTTTCTTCAATCTGGGTATCAGTTATACCACTTCGACTTTAAACACCATTTCCTCTTATATATTGAGCAATAGCGTACAACAACGTATCGTATTACCACTTTCCAACGAGATGAACAGCCTAAGTTTTACTGCCAATACCAGTAAATACCTCTTCAATTTGCGAAGTACAATTAGCGCAGGGGCTAGTTTTAGTGAAACCACATTCGAGCAGTTACAAAACAATGTACTTTTACCTTTTACAGCTCAAACAATGGCTTACAAGACTGGAATTGACTCGAAAATAAATAATTTTATCAATTGGTCTTATCAAGCAACATTTGCTATCAGTAAGAATAAAACATCGGCAGTAAATGCACTCCAAAATAGCAATCAACAATTAAGGCAGCAATCGTCTATTACCGCCACTGCATTCAAAAGCGTATTTATGACCTTATCTGCAGAACATATTTTTACCCATCAAAATGCACAACCCGATTTGAGCTATCTATTTGCAGATTTTAATATGAGGTATAAATTTCAAAAATTAAAAACAGATCTGGAATTTGGCATTACGAATTTGGCCAATATTAAAAAATTTGAAGCCAATTACCTTTCTGCCAACTCCTTTACTTCGGGTACTTACTATATTCCGGGAAGAGTGGCCATGATGAAAGCAACATTTAGCTTTTAGCGGCCACTTTTTTCTTGCTTAATTGTTCGAACCGGTTAGCTGGTTAAATGTAAACAAATCGAACTCGTTTTATGAGACACAAGCTTGGAAAAAAAGGAGAGGAACGACAATAATAAATTAGGGATAGTTTAACCCACGGGCCAATAGCTTACTGCATTTTTCGGCCAACTACGATAATCTCATTATGCTGACTTGCCTTTTGAGCATTTACACGCTTTATATCTTCAGGTTCTATTTTACGGAGTTCTTCTCCAGTAATCTTACCTTTTAGTATAAGTTTAATAGGAGTAGCTCCTCTAAGGCTATCATTAGCCCCTTTTAACCTATAATCTGTAACTCTAATAGTTTTATTAATCGCGGTACCTTTAAATTCTTTCGAGAGCTCTTCAGTTTTAGCCTCAAGTACTGCTTGCTGTTTGTCGTCTAGCTTTATGCCATGTACAAATCTTATGGGTTGCCAAATCGAATCACCTGCTTTAACCTTTCGAGTTGCAATTTGAGTTAATAATTCCCGGGTAACCGCATCCATTTCATCATTAAGCGTATCTGTTTTAATAAAAATCGTATTAAAAGTATCTTTAACCTTTCTGGCAACTGTCTTTTTTGGCGGCTTAACTGGCAAGTCCTGTTTTAAACTAACCGGTTTAATCCGAATACTCAAAGCCTCTTTTAACGGTAATATTTGTTTTTTAATTTCCTTTTTAGAAACGGTAAACGCTAATGTAGTAACCAGCAAAATCGGCAATACTAACAAATAACGACTCAATGTTAATTTAGAAGAGCGCTTAACATTCATCATTTTTATCCGTTTCTTTAAATCCGAAAGGTTAAAATTATTGACAATAGCCACCGAGGCAGTTAAACTACCGACATCTAATAAACTATACTGGTAAGCTTTCTTATCAATGCCTTTTTTTAAGATCTTTTCGTCTGTAATAAATTCCAAATTCTCTTTAACAGCCCTTTTCATTAGCCAAACCCCCGGGTTAAACCAATAGAAAACAACACTAAGTTCGGCTAAAATAATATCAAGCGAATGCCATTCCTTAACATGTATATTTTCGTGTGCTAAAATCGTATCTAGTTCTATTTCTTTATGCAAAGTTGGATTAATGTACACAGTTTGCCAGAATGAAAATGGACTTACCTCTTCCTTTAAAATCCTAACCTTATAATTAGCAACGGAACCTGGTCTGGACTTTTTATGCATCCGGTATAACGACACAAATTGTATCGCCAACCTAATAGCCATCATCACTACACCAACATAAAAGAAAATGCTAATCCATTGCCAATTGTTAGCTATAAAATCTGATGGAACTAAAGCAGTGGCTTTTTGATTTAGTTTTGGCATAAATGCAACTACCCGATCGTTTTGCCGATTAAAGAAATCCGTTAAATCGATAAATGGATATAAGGTAGAGAAAAGAATTCCAAACACTAAAAACAAGCGGTTAATTACATAAAAGGTTAACCGCCGCAAAATAAGATAATAAGCGGCCGCAAAAAGTATAAGGACGATATTGATCTTAAGTAGGGTAATAAAAAAATCTGGCATAACCTTATTTTTCTGGGTTTTCGATCAAATTGATAATCTCTTTTAGTTCAGCAGCACTTATCTTCTTATCCTTAGCAAAAAAAGCAACAAGTTCTTTATACGAACTTTGGAAGTAATTGTCGACGAAACCAGTCATAAATCGTTTTTTATAATCAGATTCTTTAACCTTTGCACTATATCTATAGGCATTTGCAAATTTTTCGCTTTTCAAAAACCCTTTGCGTTCTAAGTTTTTTATAGTTGATGCCAAAGTGGTATATGGTGGTGCAGGATCGGGCATCACATCCATGAAATCTTTAATAAATCCTCTCCCCAATTGCCAAACGGCAAGCATTGCTTCTTCTTCTTGTTGTGTTAATTTTTCCATAATTACGAGTGTATCGTAAAATTACGACACCAGCGTTAGAAAAACAAATTTCCAGAAAATAAATTTATTTATGATACCTGCTTTCGGCCTCATCTACAACCTGTTGAACAACAGTCTTAAGTCTCATTGCAGAATCGAGTAACAGAGAAACATCTTTATCTCCGCTATAGATAACGATCTTTTTAACTTTTTTCTTATAATTAAATTGCAGCTCGTAAACAGGAGTGGCAGCATTATTATCTTTTACTCCTATTACGGTTGGTAAACTCCATAATCCCAATTCACTGAGTTTATGATGAAGAAATATAATGTCGTCGACCCTTAGCTTTACATTGGTTTTAATTAACGAATCTCGTTTATTCAGGTATTGATAATTCCCATTTATCGAAGTGTACGAGTTAATAAGGCTATCTCCCATTCCCCATTTATAAGTAAACGATTCGAAGTCATTAACGGGATATGGTCCTTTTTTTAATCCGATTACAAAATAACCCACCACAGTGGTAATTAAAATTATCGTTACCGTTGCAACTATAGAAAGTTTCTTTTTTAATGGGATGGCCATATTAATTCGCTTATTGCTTTTGCTTTTCTTCTGCACCAGTAATGGTTTGTTCGATAATCTTTTGCATTTGGGCAGTTGCATTTTTCATTCTTACATTCCCATCAAAGTTTGAAAAATAAGTTACTTCTTTTGTTTTTTTCTGATAGGTAAACTTCATAAAATAACGGAGTATCTTATCATTTTTCGTGTCATTTTCGTTATTCGCTACAATCGACGGCAAATTCCAAAACCCTTGTACATCGGCATTACTGTCTAGAAATTTTTTATCCCGCTGATCGAGCATTACCTGCTTTACGATTAAAGAATCTTTATCGTCCAAATAGCGGTATTCGCCGGTGGCCGAATTATAAGAATTAACCAGGTTATTACCCAAACCCCACTTATATTCTATCGAAACAAATTCTTTCGCTTTAAAGGGTGCATTTCGAATAATTGGCGCATAATAAACGATACTATAAATTAGCATCGGGACCACTACGGTCATGAACAAGAATATCTTTTTTCCCCTCGTACTCATATTTCTATTTCTTTTGCTTCCAAACTATTTGGATCGAACTCACCTTCCCACTTGGCAATAACTACCGAAGCAAGGCAATTTCCAATTACGTTTACCGATGTCCTGGCCATATCCATAAGTTCGTCGATCCCTAAAATAATAAAAATGGGCCAGGTTGGCAGCCCGAATGATGCCGCGGTACCTAATAAAATAACTAGCGATGCCCTTGGTACACCAGCCACCCCCTTACTGGTTAACATGAGGGTAAAAACGATAACTAATTGATGTCCGAAACTTAAATGAATATTTGCGGCTTGAGCGACAAAAACAGAAGCTAAAGCCAGGTATAAGGTGGTGCCATCTAAATTAAAGCTATAACCAGTAGGCATTACAAAAGCTACAATTTTTCGGGGCACTCCGATACTTACCATCGCCTCCATAGCTCGTGGTAAAGCAGCTTCCGAACTTGTGGTGGCAAATGCAATCGAAACCGGCTCTGCAATAGCTTTAATAAATTTACGAATAGGTAACTTAATAATTAAGGCGATAGGCAGTAGCACCAGCAGCATAAAAACAATAAGTGCAATGTATAAGGTAATTAACAGTTGAAAAAGATTAAATAAAACTCCGAGCCCCATGTGGCCTACTGTATAAGCCATTGCCGCACCAACGCCAACAGGAGCGAAATACATTACGATGTTCGTAAACTTAAACATCGTTTCTGAAAGACTTTCTGTTAAACTAATTAATGGCTTCCGCTGCGCTAAGGGCACCATAATTAATGCAATCCCAAAAAACACCGAAAATATAACAATCTGCAATACATCGCCACCTGCCATAGATTTAACAATACTATCCGGAAAAATATGCAGAATTACTTCTTTTGCGGTTTGCGCTTCAACTTTTGGAATATCGTGCACCACAGCATCGGCTTGTTTAATACCCACACCTGCTTTACTAATATTAATAGCGGCCAAACCGATAAAAAGTGCAAAAGTAGTTACGATTTCAAAATATAGTAAGGACTTCCAGCCCATACGCCCTACCTGTTTAATGTCGGAATGGCCAGCAATACCATAAACTAAGGTTGCAAACAACAGCGGTGCAATAATAACCTTAATCATTTTCAGGAAAATCTGACTAAAGATCTGCAAACTCTGACCAAAGAATGGGAAATCGTGTCCTACAGCAATGCCCACGCACAAAGCGACTAAAATCCAGAATGTTAAAGTCTTTTTAATGAACCCATAAAATGCGACAAGACCCAATAAAACCCACCTGAAGATATAAAAAGCTGTTTCCATGCCCGGATTTATTGCAATATTCCAATTAAACTGGCTATTTAATAATAAAAAGGCATTGTAAGTAAAAAAGAGGAATAGCATTACAACAAACAATAGCTTGGTTGTTTTTGGTGGCAACAGGTAAAGTATGATCCCGCCTATACCCAGGCAATACAATGGAAGGTAATCGGTTAGTGCTAAAATTCCATTTCCATCTTTTCCGGTATGAATAGCTTGAGAAACCCCCAATAAATTAATTAATACAGCTAATAAAAAAACGCAGCAGGCTGCAATTAACATTGGTTTATTTTTTCTCATCTTCAAAATTTGGTTAAGCACAAAAGTAATTAATTGTGCAAAGTAAGCAAACTAATATTATTTTTGATCAAATTAGTGTGTAACATAACCAACAAAGGAATATCTAAATACGTAGTGTAGCTGTTAATGAACCAAAAAGACATTTTATTTAAGGAAATATTTGATAAAAATTCTAAAAAAATTTTTCACTTATGTTATGGTTATACTGGAGATAAAGACTCGGCTAATGATCTTTTGCAAGAAACATTTTTAAAAGTTTGGCAAAATCTAGACAAATTCCGAAATAAGTCTCTAATTTCTACCTGGATCTATCGCATCGCCGTTAATACCTGCTTAACCTATTTACGGTCTGAAAAAAGGCAGGCCAAAGACGAGCTCACAGAAAATATTATTGAGAACAAAGTTGAGGAGTTTTCCGAAAAAAATGAACAGGTTGCACTGCTCTATAAATCAATTTCGCAACTTGAAGAAAACGATCGTTTAATTATTACCATGGTACTCGACGAATTGCCCTATAATGAGATCGCCGATATTTCCGGAATTAGTGAAGGGAACCTTAGGGTAAAAATTCATCGTATCAAACAGAAACTAACAGAATTATACAATCAACATGCAAGAATTTGATCATATAGAAGCTATTTGGGCTACGCATACGGTTGATGTACAAATATCATCCGAAGAAATGCTCAGGCAGGCAAAAAAAGAAGTAAACAGTATGCGTACCAAGTCGCTATTAAATATCGCTGGTATGGCCCTCTCCTTTTTTGCTGTTGTAGCCCTGTGGTTCTTTTACGATTTCCAGTCATGGACCACTCATGTTGGAATTAGCATCATCATTATTACTGTGGCGATATACACTGGTATTTTATACAATAGTCATCGTTTAATTGCGAAGAGCGATTTTACTACCAATCCGCATCAATTTATAGTAAACTTAAAAGCTTACCAACTTAACCGGCTTGGCATATACAGCCGCTTATATTGGTTCTATGCCATTTCACTTTCATTGGGAATGTCTTTGTATTTTGTCGAAATTTTAACACACCTCCAACTTTGGGTGCAAGTGCTTATTTTAACGATTAGCTTTGGCTGGATGATTTTCTGCTCTACTCTTGTTCGCAAGGCCGTTATCAAAAAAGACAAGGAGCGGATTGCTTTGCTGATCGAAAAATTTGAAAGAATTAGCGGTCAGTTTAAAGAGCAAGAATAATTTATTGGCACGGCTTTCGTTCTATTGTACTTAATGAAGTATTTATTAATAAACTTAAGTTTAATGAGTGCCTTCTTATTAAGTGCATTTAAAACGCAAGAGGAGGTCAATTTCCCGGAACAAATAAATTGGGATACTCATTTTTTGGCAACACCTGATTATAACTCCCCTTATTTCGCAATAACGGCTACAACGTGGCATTATAGTTATGCTGCTACAATTAATCGAAATAATTTACATATCGACTTTAAATTTTCTGCTGGTGTAGACCCTAACCGGTCATGGGTTAAATTAAATAAGCTGCAGAATGCAGACACCAAACGAAAACTACTTCGCCACGAACAGGGCCATGTAAATATCAATTTTCTATTGTTAAAGGATGGCGAAAATAAAATCCGTTACCAGCCCTATACCCTAAAGAATTACAAAAGGTTAATTCAACAAAATGCCAATAAAATTAGTGCCTATTATAGTAATATGCAAGATCGGTACGACACCGAAACCAAGCATGGATCTGATGTGGAAAAACAAAAAAAATGGGACAACTGGATTGATTTGGAACTGAAGAAATATCTAAATTAGTTATTGTTTGTTTAACCGCCTATCGAAAAACGTTGTTTATTAATCAATTAAGAATTTTGTACCGTACTACTTCTCTTCTACCGAAGAAAAACTATTGCCGCTTAAACGATACTTCAGCGTTTTAGTCGATTTTGTTATTTTATCATTGTCGCTGGTTGCTATAGGCACCGAGCGGAAAAGATCTCCATTTTTAACGAAAAATTTATCATTTCCCTGGTAGTCTTTTTTTAGTTTACTTGCTAATCCAGGGAAACTAATTTTATCGAAGCTATTGTTAGTAAATTCGTAAACATTAAGGTCGCTTACGTTTTTCCGAACTACATATTGGATATATAGTTCCGGGTTGCCATCATTATCCAGGTCCATATTCCAGGCATCGGTAATAATTCCTTTCCGTTCTACAGAAATAGACTTATAATTATTTTTAATCGAATCAGACATCAATAATAAATAGCCACCTAGCGTATCGATACCTTGACCCCAGCTTACAACCTCGAAATGTAAACCAGGCTTGATTTCTATGTTTTTATAAAATGCAAAAGGATTTGCGGGCTTTGCAATGGCGCTATTTGTTTTAACCAGACGGGCTTCTTTATCATTAGTACAGGCGGCCAATAATATGGTGCCCGTTAAAATTAGCATCGCATACTTAAGGTAGTTTGTCAATTTCATGGTCGATTAGAATTTAACCTTTATCAATTTCTACTTATTTTTTACCTCTACGGCACCATTATTTAATGCGGTTTCGGAAACTACGCTTCTTTTGCCGCTTGGTGCAATTACAATTGTTTTAAGGATCTTTTTTTGACCCAGTGGAACATTTACTTTAATTGGAACACTATATTCGGTCGCATTTTCAGACGGGCGGTAATTATCTAAGGTATAGAAGATTTTAGCACCTGGCATTGGAGCCTTAAGTTCGATAGTAAAGTTTTCGCCATTAAGCACCTTTTCTGGCATACCAATTGGCGTGGGCACCCAGTAATTAGTATTGGTTTTATCTAAACGAGCCAAGTGTAACGGCATTCTTTCTTCCACAAAATTCTTTAAATCTTTTCTTGCTACCGGGCTCCAGGCCACTTCAGAAAGTGCGTATATTCGTGGCAGCAACATATATTCTACTTTTGCTGGTGTTTCTATATACTCTGTCCACATATTAGCCTGCACGCCAATTACATATTTCTGCTGCGCTTCGCTTAATACCTTTGGTACCGGATCGTAGCCATATACTTTTGTAAAAGGGGCTAAACCGCCAATAGTTAAAGGTTCGTCTGGCGATGTAGATTGTTTATGGTCGAAGTATAAACCCGCAGGGCTTGGCGACATAATTACATCGTGATTCTGCTTCGCAGCTTCAATTCCACCACTTTCTCCACGCCACGACATTACTGTTGCATTTGGCGCTAAACCGCCCTCTAATATTTCATCCCACCCAATTATCGACCGACCTTTCGAATTAATATACTTTTCTATTCGCTGAATAAAATAGCTTTGTAAACCATGTTCGTCTTTTAAATTGTTATCCTTAATAAACTGTTGGCAGAATGCCGATTGTTCCCAATACTTTTTCGGACTTTCGTCGCCACCGATATGGATATATTTCGATGGGAATAAAGCCATAACTTCATCCAATACATTTTCCAGAAATTTGAATGTGTTTTCTGTGGGCACATAAACATCATCAAAAACACCCCAGGTTTGTTGAACCTGTTTACCTTTTCTCTCGCCAGACCAAGGGGTTTTATCATTAATAAACGTATCTCTTTCTGGAAAAGCACTTAGCTCCGGGTAGGCCGCTATAGCTGCCGAACTATGGCCTGGCATTTCTATTTCGGGCACTACGTTTATAAATTTAGTTGCAGCATAAGCCACTACTTGCTTTACTTCCTCCTGTGTATAATAACCTTTATAAACCTCATTATCGGTACCACCAGTACCTGGGTAATTGCCAACTATTGTTCCATTACGGCTAGCACCAACGCTGGTTAATTTTGGATACTTTTTAATCTCAATTCTCCAGCCCTGATCTTCGGTTAAATGCCAATGAAAATTATTCATTTTATAGGTGGCCATAACATCGATATATTTCTTAACGAAAGAAACCGGAAAAAAATGCCGGCCAACATCTAAATGCATACCCCGGTATTTGAAACGCGGATAATCGTTAATTACTGCCGTCTGGATAGCTATTCGGTCTTGCTTTTTATCGGGCATGAGCTGCATTAAGGATTGTACAGCATAGAATAAACCCGCACCCGAACCCGTCACTTTAATTTGTTTTGGAGAAATCTGAATCGTATAACCCTCTGCCGGCAATTTGTTGGCACCTACAGACGTTAATATAATTCCTTTTTGCCCAGCTGTTACTGCTTTTGCCACTCTTAATGCAAAACCTCCTTTGTTTACAATAAATGCATTTAATAAATCGGCAGTATTCGCATTGGCTACTTCGTTGCTCACTAAAACAACGGTTTTATCCAAGAAAAATGTGCCGTTATTTTTTACCACACTTACCGGGGCCGGAATAATGCCCATATTAACATCGGTCTGAGAAAATACACTGCAGGTCGTAAATACAGCAATAAAAAACAAAAGGAACTTCTTCATTTTAAAAATTGGGTTTTTAGTTAGCCCAAGATATAAAATTTAAAGCAAGGAGAAAAGTATTATTTTAAGTCAATTGTACATACCCAAACCCTTTAGACTTGCTAAGTTTTAAAAACTTCACAGTCTAAGTTAAGTTGTTTCGATGTACAAAAAAGGGATCAAGCAAAAATTGAGGGAGACCTAGTTACGTTTTCTTTTTCGTTCTCCGCCACGAAGGCGCTTTCTTTTTTCCGCAAAAAGAAA
>JAZKCO010000016.1:0-31871 GCA_040388055.1 Bacteroidota bacterium | reverse complement strand
AGCCTGTAACGTTGAGTTGCAGGCTTTTCTTGTTTATGGCGGTTGGTCCGTTAGTTAGTCCGTTAGTTGATTAGTCAGAGAGTCAGTTAGTCCGTTAGTCCGAGAGTCCGAGAGTCAGTTAGTCCGTTAGTCCGTTAGTCCGAGAGTCCGTTGGTTAGTTAGTCTTTCCGTCTTTCTGTCTTCCCGTCTATTGGAATTGGACTTCGCGTCTACAGTCTTCCCGTTTTTCCGTCTACTAAAATTGGACTTTCCGTCTTTCCGTCTACTATAATTGGACTTCGCGTCTACAGTCTTCCCGTCTTTCGGTCTTTCGGTCTTCCCGTCTATTGGAATTGGACTTTCCCTTTCCGTCTATTGGAATTGGACTTCGCGTCTTTCGGTCTTTCCGTCTACTGGAATTGGACTTCCCGTCTTTCGGTCTACAGTCTTCCCGTTTTTCCGTCTACTAAAATTGGACTTTCCGTCTTTCGATCTACAGTCTTCCCGTCTTTCCGTCTATTGGAATTGGACTTCCCGTCTTTCGGTCTTTCGGTCTATTGTGGAATTGGACTTTCCGTCTTCCCGTCTACTGGAATTGCACTTCGCGTCTACAGTCTTCCCGTCTACTGGAATTGCACTTCCCGTCTTCCCGTCGGAAGCTACGTAACGCACAACGATCAACGACCAACGCATATTTATTACAAATAAAATACTGCTAAGCAATGCATTATGCGTATCTTTGTTCCTCAATTGTGAAACCAATGAAATTATCAGGAACAAAATAATATTGATAACTTCATAACTGCTAAAAACAAATTATATGCTAATGAAAATCAATTTTGGATCGAGAAAGGAAGTATTATTACATGTTGAGAAATACATGCTTAAAATGATGCCTACTTATCTAAAACCTATAGATACCAATTGGCAACCCTCCGATTTTTTACCAGACTCCACAAGTGATTCTTTTTATCAGGATATTAAGGTATTAAGAGAGAACGCAAAGGATCTTTCTTACGATTTGGTTGCCGTACTTATTGGCGATACAATTACAGAAGAAGCCCTACCAACTTACGAATCGTGGTTAAGTATGGTCGACGATATTTCTAAAGACGAAGAGGGTGGCTGGATGCGCTGGGTACGTCATTGGACCGGTGAAGAAAACCGTCATGGCGACTTATTAAATAAATATCTATACCTTTCTGGTCGCGTAGATATGCGGCAGATGGAGATTTCTACCCAATATTTAATTGCAGACGGATTTGATATTGGTACTGGTCACGACCCTTACCGGAATTTTGTTTATACCAGCTTTCAGGAGTTAGCCACTAACATTTCGCACAGAAGAGTTGCTTCATTAGCTAAAAAAGATGGCGATACATTATTGTCTAAAATGTGCGGAGTAATTGCTTCAGACGAAGCCCGGCATGCAAAAGCATACAAAGATTTTATGTCGAAAATTTTCGAAGTAGATCCTAGCGAAGCGATGATCGCTTTTGAAGATATGATGCGTAAAAAAATTGTAATGCCCGCTCACTTTCTTCGTGAAATGGGTTTAAAGATCGGTCAGACTTTTGGCCATTTTACCGATGCAGCCCAACGTTTAGGTGTATATACTGCGGTAGACTATGTAGAAATTATGCAGCAATTAATTGAAGAGTGGAAAATCGATAGCCTCAAAGAATTGAATGAAGCTGGCGAAAAAGCCAGAGACTACGTGATGAATTTACCAGATCGATTATTAAGGGTTGCCGAACGGATGAAAAACCCTACAATGGATTATAAGTTTAGCTGGATCCATTCATAAGCCAGTCTAATTTGATATTGAAGCCTGAATTTCTTGAAGTTCAGGCTTTTTTAATGAAACATTTGCGCCTGTTTGGCCAAGTTAAAACCCTTTTTTAAAAGGTCTTCTTGAGCTGCTGTTTGCCAGAGTAAAGGATTGGTATGGTTGAAATGTATGAAGTAAATCTTTTTCTTCGTAGCACTGTCCTCCTTTGCTAATAACGCTTCAGTTTCTGTAACCAAAGGATGCGGTACTTCGGCAATGGCTCTATTTCCCAACTCTGTATTGGTGTAAAAGGTAGCATCTAAAAAGGCGACATCAATATCTTTAATTTCAGCCACTATATTTTTATCCCATTTATTCCATTTATCAATATCGGGTATAAATAGGTATTTTTTTGTTGGGGTAATAATTTTGAAACCCGCAGTTTCGGCATATTCATCTCTATGAGGCACCGTAAATGCCGATACGCTATTGTTAGCGATATTAAGTGGGGTATTAACTTTTAATTCGATCAGGTTAATATTGTGCAGTTTTACCAACTGGTTCCAGGGGCCGTTTTGCGCTAAATAGGATTTTAATTTAGGTAACACATAAACCTTTAACTCTTTAGTGTTCATTACTTCCCTGCCAAATTGCATTAAGCCAGTGTAATGGCCAATATGCGCATGTGTAATGAAAACTCCTTCCGGTAAATAAGCATACTTTTTTTGCGTCTGGACGCTGAAATCCTGAAGTTGTTGTTTAATGTCTGGTGTAGCCTCAAATAACCACCATTTCTTGCTTACTGGATCGACCAAAGCGAGTGACACTACATTTCTCCGCAGTGTAGGGTTTTTCCAGGCTTGAGCACAACATTCTTTTTGACAGCCCATGTGAGGATAGCCTCCATCTTGCGCCACACCCAGAATAATGATATAAGCCGTTTTTGGTTCTTCAACAGCAAATGCTTTAAGTTGAAATGCCAAGATGAGGATTAAAAATAATGCTTTTCTATTCATTACTTAACGATTAATTACATATTTCTCCGGTACTGACCTCCAACTTCATATAATGCATTACTAATCTGACCTAACGAACAAACTTTACAAACCTCCATAAGCTGTTCAAAGATATTCTCTCCGGCAATGGCCGATCTTTGTAAATCCTTTAATATTTGCGTATTATGCTTAGCATTTCTTTCCTGAAAAGCTTTTAATGCATTAATTTGGAATTGTTTTTCTTCCTCTGTGGCTCTAATCACTTCCCCGGGAACAATAGTAGGTGAACCATTCTTATTTAGAAAAGTGTTAACCCCGACGATCGGAAATTCGCCATTATGTTTTAAGGTTTCATAATACAGGCTTTCTTCTTGTATTTTACCACGTTGGTACATGGTTTCCATAGCGCCCAGCACTCCACCGCGGTCGTTAATTCTTTTAAACTCTGCTAAAACAGCTTCTTCGACCAAATCTGTTAAATCTTCTATAATAAACGAACCTTGTAAAGGGTTTTCATTTTTTGCAAGCCCCAATTCGCGGTTAATGATTAATTGAATGGCCATCGCTCTGCGAACTGATTCTTCGGTAGGCGTGGTTATCGCTTCATCGTAAGCATTTGTATGTAACGAATTACAGTTGTCGTAAATAGCATATAAAGCCTGTAATGTTGTTCTGATATCGTTAAAATCAATTTCTTGAGCATGTAAAGAACGGCCAGAAGTCTGAATATGATATTTTAACTTTTGCGATCTATCGTTTCCTTTATATTTATTTTTGATCGCTTTTGCCCAAATTCGACGTGCTACACGGCCAATAACCGAATATTCGGGATCAATGCCATTACTAAAGAAGAAGGATAAGTTCGGTGCAAAATCGTCGATGTTCATCCCCCGGCTTAAATAGTATTCTACAAAAGTAAATCCATTGCTTAAAGTAAATGCCAGCTGCGAAATAGGGTTTGCACCTGCCTCTGCAATATGATAACCCGAGATAGATACAGAATAGAAGTTCCTTACTTTTTCGTCGATAAAGTACTTCTGGATATCGCCCATCATTCGTAAAGCAAATTCTGTAGAAAAAATACAGGTATTTTGTGCCTGATCTTCTTTTAAAATATCGGCCTGCACAGTACCACGAACCGAACTAATGGCATGAGCCTTAATTTTACCATAAACATCGGCGGGTAAGATTTCATCGCCGGTTACGCCCAATAGCATTAAGCCCAGGCCATTATTTCCCTGAGGTAATTCGCCCTGGTAAGTAGGCCGATCTATACCTTTAGCTTTATAAATCTTTTTAATTTTTTCTTCGACCTCTTGTACGAGATTATTTGCCTGGATGTATTTTTCGCATTGCTGGTCTATAGCCGCGTTCATAAAAAAACCTAATAACATTGGCGCGGGGCCATTAATGGTCATAGATACCGAAGTCGACGAAGCACAGAGATCAAAACCCGAATATAATTTCTTAGCATCGTCGAGTGTAGCAATACTTACTCCCGAATTACCGATTTTACCATAAATATCGGGACGCAAATGAGGATCTTCGCCATATAAAGTAACCGAATCGAAAGCAGTCGATAAGCGATGTGCCGGCTGACCTAATGACACATAATGAAAGCGTTTATTTGTTCTTTCGGGCCCACCTTCGCCTGCAAACATACGGGTAGGGTCTTCTCCTTCGCGTTTAAGTGGAAACACCCCAGCAGCATAAGGGAACTCGCCCGGAACATTTTCCGTTAATAACCAACGTAAAATATCGCCCCAATCTTCGTAACGTGGTAAAGAAACCTTTGGGATCTGAAGCTTGGACAACGATTCGTAATAAAGTGGTTGCTTAATTTCTTTGTCACGTACTTTATAAATAAAAAACTCTGCTTTGTATTTTTGCTGCGTAGCTGGCCATTGGCGAAGTAGACGTTTACATTCGCCATCTAATTGCTCTTCCAGAAAAGCATAAGCATCTTTTAAGCCAGATCCCATATTTTCGAAGTCGCCTGCAAAGCTGATTACCCCTTGCAGCTGATAGAGTTTTCTGGCAATTTTACATTGTTTATCGACCCATTCGTTATAAGTTTCGCTGGCTTCGGCAATTTCGGAAAGATAGCGAATGCGGTCTGGCGGGATAATATATATTTTTTCTGACCTGTTTGCAGTCATTTCCATTTTGGCAGCGAAATTAACCCCAGTTTTAGTTTGGATGCTATGCATTAAGGCTACAAAAAGATTATTCATGCCAGGGTCGTTAAACTGCGAAGCCATTGTTCCATAAACTGGAATTTCTTCGTCCTTAACATCAAAAAGGTTGTGGTTACGTTTGTATTGCTTGCGCACATCGCGCAGGGCATCTAAAGCTCCACGTTTATCGAATTTGTTAATTGCCACTAAATCGGCAAAATCGAGCATGTCGATTTTTTCTAACTGAGTAGCTGCACCAAACTCGGGAGTCATTACGTATAAAGAAACATCGCAATGTTCTGTTATCTCGGTATCTGATTGGCCAATACCCGAAGTTTCGACAATAATGAGGTCGTAACCAGCGGCTTTGCAAATATCGATGCTTTCCTGTACATTTTTCGATAAAGCCAGATTTGCTTGGCGTGTGGCTAAAGAACGCATGTATACACGGGGATTGTTAATGGCATTCATGCGGATCCGATCGCCCAATAAGGCGCCCCCTGTTTTTCGCTTAGAAGGATCTACAGAAATAATAGCCAACGATTTGTCCTTTACTTCTACGAGAAATCTGCGCACCAATTCGTCGACCAGCGACGATTTACCAGAACCACCGGTACCGGTAATGCCCAATACTGGCACCCTATTTTTGGTAGTTAATTTCTTTAATTCGTTTACGAAGGCCTGTGCACCTTCAGGATCATTTTCGGCAACGGTAATTGCAGCAGCAATACCTTTAACTTCTTTATTTGGAATGGTAGTTAACTCGTTGGTAATAGTTTTGGTTGTAACGAAATCGGTTTGCTCGAGCATGTTATTAATCATGCCTTGCAAGCCCATTTTACGACCATCGTCGGGCGAATAAATTCTGGTAATGCCATAATCCTGTAATTCGGCAATTTCGGAAGGTAAAAATACACCACCGCCGCCACAAAAGATTTTGATATGATTTGCACCACGTTCCTGTAATAAATCGAACATATATTTAAAATATTCGAGGTGACCGCCTTGGTAGGAGGTCATTGCAATGCCTTGTACATCTTCCTGGATGGCACAGTTTACCACCTCATCGACCGAACGGTTATGGCCCAAATGGATTACTTCGGCGCCCGATGCTTGCAAAATACGACGCATAATGTTGATGGTTGCATCGTGACCATCGAATAGTGCAGCAGCAGTTACAAAACGGATTTTATTTTTTGGCGTATAGCGTAGAACTTGTTCCATGGAAGTTTAATATTTGATAAGCAAAGGTAAGAAAAGTTTAGGCTGAAGTATAAAATCCCTAGTCTTTAACCTACCAGAATAAGCAGACTAAAAACTAGGGACTAAGAACTATAGACTAAAATTAGTGCGTTAGCTCGGTAATCGCATTGCCAATACTTCCACTAGGCATTTGTATATGGAGCATGGCGGCTAAAGTAGCAGCAATATCGCTCATATAATAAGTCTGGTTTGTTTTCCCCGGTTTAACATTCCAGCCCATAAATACCAATGGAATATGAGAATCATAAGGATTCCAGGCTCCATGGGTGGTTCCAGTGGCACCGCCATCGAACCAATTAGCATTAGCAATAAAATAAATATCGCCGCTAAGCTGCGCATTAAAGCCATTGGTAATCCGTTGTTTAATTATATCTGGTAGGGTGGCCGTACTTAATTTTTGAAGGTCGATAGCATCTGCTATTCCAGTTTGCGTTTTCAAATAATCGATTGCTGTTTGTTTAACAGCCGAGAAATCGACCTTCTGACTTTCGATCACACGATGATCAAAATAAACCTGATTATTCATTACGGTAACTACCGACTTATTAAGATTAAACTTTTGCATCATTAAGGTATCAATTCCTTTTCGTAATGTAGAACTACTTATTGTTCCGCCAGGCAATTTGTTTTCTTTCAAAAAGCCAGGTACATGTGCAGCGGCATGATCGGCAGATAGAAAAAATAAATAATTCCCTTTACCCAAGGTTTGATCTAGGAAATTGAAGAAATCTTCCAAGTCTTTGTCTAAACGTAAATAAGTATCTTCTGCTTCGATAGAATTAGGTCCAAACTGATGGCCAACATAATCGGTCGACGAACAGCTAACGGCTAAAAAATCGGTATTACCACTTTGCCCCATTTTTTCTTCCTTAATGGCTAATTTCGACATTTCTAAAGTCATGGTATTCCCGTAAGGTGTACTGGTTATTAACGAATAATTTTTTCCGATTGCGCCCTTTAATAAATGTGGGAATGCAGAAGTAGGTTCGCCTCTAAATTTTCCTTCGTAAGGTTTGTCATCGCTGGTACTTTGAGTATAAGTTTCGACCGGGTATAATGTTTTCCAATCATTTGCATAATATTGATTGGCTACTTTTTTCTCGTTATAAGCCGACACCCACTTAGGTAGCGTTTCCATATAATAAGTACTGGTTATCCAGTTTCCGGTACTACCATCGTACCAGTAAGCCGCATTGGCAGCATGACCTGCGGGTAAGATCGAGCCCCGGTCTTTTTGCGAAATCCCAATTACCTTGCTTTTAAAATTAGTGGCTAAACGTAATTCGTCGGTAATTGTGGTTACCTGCATATTTTTTGGTGACATTTCGCCGGCTTTCGAAGAACTGCCTACCGTTGTTACGCCTTTGTCTTCGGTACAATAAACATTGCGGCCTTGTGCCGGGTCGTACCAATTGTTTCCAATTATACCGTTAATAGCCGGAACAGAACCTGTATAAATTGAAGCATGCCCGCAAGCAGTATAAGTAGGGGTATAGGGTACAAAAGTGTTTTCGGCCGAAAATCCATCATTAATTAGTCGTTTAAACCCATCTTTACTATAACGATCGTAATAACGATACAAATAATCCCATCGCATTTGATCTATTACTAAACCTATAACTAGTTTTGGCCTGTTTATTTTTTCCGGATAGGCCGCCGATACTTTCGCTGGGCTAGGTTTAGTCCATTTTTGAGCGAATAAATTAGTGCTGAATAATAAAAAGAGTAGGAGATAAAGGGATTTAAATTTCATCGGTATGTTATTGTTTTAATGTTATAAAGTTGAAATGTTTTAGGTCGAGCACCTATTTCTTCTTTTTCCTATATAATTTATGAAGAAGTAAAAGTAATAAATGCAAGAGGAAGTAAACCGGGTTTTTTATATTATTTCTGCTACAACAAAAGTACTTCCGCCAATAAATATAAGATCGTCAATTTCTGCGGCACCTTTTGCACTTTCCAAAGCTTCATTTACTGTTTTAAAGCTGCTACCTTTTAGGCCGAAGACTGCAGCTTGCTTCGATAACTCTTCGGCATTTAATGCTCTTTCCAGATCGGGTTGGCAAAAATAATAAGTAGCCTTTCGAGGAAGAAGGGCTAATACCCTCGAAATATCCTTGTCTTTAACCATTCCGATTACAAAATGTAAATTTTTATGTGGCACCGCATTAATGTTGATGAGTACTTCGGTTAAACCAGCCTCGTTATGCCCGGTATCGCAAATAACCAAAGGATTTTTACTTAGGGTTTGCCAACGGCCTTGCAAACCGGTTAACTCTTTTACTTTCCTTAAAGCTGCATATATTGCATTTTCGGGGATCTGATAACCGGCTTCTCTTAACACAAGGATCGATTGGATTACCGTAAGGATGTTTTTTAGTTGATAAGAGCCGGTAAGATCTAAAGCAAGATTTTTAAAAACGGGTTCATCAGCTTTATAGATGTCGACCATTAGTGAAGACCTTTTACGCCTGTTATTTTTCACGGTTAAGACACGATCGGCAAAGCTGATTGTTGCATTTTCAAGTCTGGCTTTGTCGATAAAAATCGTTTCAGATGCAGCTTGTCTTTCGCCGATTACAACTGGAATATCTTTTTTAATAATTCCGGCCTTTTCCTTTGCAATCTCTGCTAAGGTATGCCCTAAAATATGCGTATGATCTAAACTAATATTAGTAATTACCGAAAGCTCGGGCCGGATAATGTTTGTCGAGTCGAGCCGGCCACCCAAACCCACTTCTATAATAGCGATATCTACTTTTTCTTTGGCAAAGAAATCGAATGCCATTGCTACAGTTACCTCGAAGAAAGAAGGTTCGATTTGCCTTATAATGGCCTTTTGTTGTTTTACAAAATGAGTTACAAACGATTTAGGAACCATTTTTCCGTTTATCCGAATCCGCTCCCTAAAATCTTTTAGATGCGGAGAAGTATATAGACCGGTTTTATAGCCTGCTTTTTGTAAAATTGCAGCCAGCATGTGCGAGGTCGAGCCCTTACCATTGGTGCCACCCACATGTATCGTTTTAAATTGTTGTTGAGGATTACCTAACGCATTACACAAAACAATGGTATTATGGAGGTCTTTTTTTAAAGCAACAGCGCCCATTCTGGTAAACATGGGAAGCTTGCTATAGAGATAATCGAGTGTTTGAGCGTAAGTCATTGAGCGTTCCATTATGCGAACGGCATAATGCGTTTTATTTTACCTTAAAATTAAAGACCACGATAAAAGTCCTGTTTTCGTAACCGGCACCCATTTTATCCAAACTTGCTCCCATAACAGCATCTTCACACTTTTGGAGTAATGCTTTATCGAGGAAAGTAGAGCCCTTAACTCCTGCTCTGGCATAAATAACTCTCCCTGCCCGGTCTACCCGAATTTCTACTGCTATTTTTCCAGTTTTCTGGCCATCATCGTTAATGGCTTTCACATTGGTAAACCTGCTAAGTGGAACGGGTGTGCTGCCATTTCCCGAACCACCTTCGCCATAGTTGGGGGCTAATGGATCGCCATTAATACTTCCCTGGTTACCAGGTGTATTTCCTGTTCCGTCACCTTGCCCGGCACCATTATTTTTTTTGCCTTTATATAAAGCATTCTGATTAATGGTAGGTTGGCTGGGTTTGTCTTCTTTGGCGCTTGTTGGGGCATTATTACTTTTTGTATCCTTAGTGTTTATGCTAACCGCGTCTTCGGTATTTTGTGTCGCAATATTCTTATCGCTTATTTGCGAAGAGACGGTAGGTTTTACCTGTTGGTCTGGTGTAATTTTATCGGGTGCTTTATTATTGGCATTCGGGTCTGCAGATGGTTCCTCAATACTGGTATAGTCTGTACCCATTCCCGTTACCGATGTTCCATAATTAACCACCATACCGCCCATGCCTACTTCTTCTGGAGGTTGGAAGGCACCAATTACCCAGAAAAAGCTAACAGCAATAAACAACGCCATTATGCCAGTCGAAATAGCCAAAGCTTTTGGATAATTATTTTCTTCGTTTGCAGGTATCATTATTTTTTTTGTTCTACTGCTAAAACAACTTTTAATTTTAGTTTATTGGCTACATCGAAAACTTGCATTGTATTTTCGATAGAAACGCCACGTGCCACATATAAAACAATGGTTACATCGTTTTCGGCCTGTTGGTAGGTTTGTATGGCCGCTTCAATCTCTTCTAAGCTTACTTTCTTCTTATCTACAAAATAGTTCAAATTCTCGTCTATGCTAACGGTAACCGTCTTTTGAGAAGTAGATTGTTGGCCAGATTCGGAACGTGGTAACAACAGTTTAACAACTTGTGGATTAACTACAGCCGATGCCAGCAGAAAAAACAACAGCAGAAAAAACATAATGTCGTTAAGTGCTGAGGTATGTACCTCTACGTTTCCTTTTTTTCTTTTGCGTAAATTCATTATTTGCCTGGTTCTTCTAGAAGATCTATAAACTCAATTGCATCAGTTTCCATTCTAAGTATGATCTTCTCTACCATCATATTTAAAATATGATATAATACATAGGCTGCGATCCCGATAATTAGTCCTGCAGCAGAAGTAATCATTTTAGTATATAAACCACCAGAGATCGTGCTAATTTCGATAACTCCCTTAATGGAAACATCATGAAAGATGGTAATTACCCCAATAATAGTCCCTACGAAACCTAACATCGGCGCGATACCAGCAATGATCCCTAGAATGCCAATATTCTTTTCCAGTTTGGAAACTTCCAGTTTTCCGGTGTTTTCTATTGCCCCCTCGATATCTTTTATTGGTCTGCCAATTCTTTTTAAGCCCTTTTCGAGCATTCTGGCTAAAGGCGACTTGGTATTCTTACAAAGTGCGATAGCACTATCTAATCTTCCATCGTGAATGTTCTGTTTAATCTGAAACATGAGGTTAGATTCGTCTTTCGAAGATTTTCGAATGGTTAAATATCTTTCAGTAAAAATAACCAAACCTAAAAAAGCAAGTAAACCTAAGGGCAGCATTACCCAACCACCTTTAAATAATAGATCTATAAAATGTATTTCGGGAGGTACTGTAGTTGTTGCAGGAATTGCCGCATTTGTTGCTGTATCTATAACTTGTTTTGCTGTATCTACAGCTGCCATAAGCAATGTAATCATCTTATTTTTGTGGTTTGATAGTTTGTATATAAATTTCTGGATTTTTTAATTTTATTTTTAGGCTGTCCTGGTATTTTTTAGCTAACTGATAATCGGTAAAGGTACCCAGGCTAATTTTAATTAACCGGCCGGGTAAGGCATTCATTTTTTTTGCGAGAATGCCTCTTTTAGCTAGGTTAGCAATAACCTGATCTACTTTTGCCTGGCTTTTCATTGCACTTCCAATTACCTCGTAGGTAAGTTGGTTTTGCAGTGTGTCGATACTTGAAGTATCTTTTGGTAAACTTAATACAATGCTGGCTTTTGCTATGCTATCGGCCAGGCGAGCCGAGTCTAGCTGCTGCCGATTAAAATCTATAGTTACTGCTTGCTGGTCAATTTGTTTT
The DNA here is from genome assembly GCA_040388055.1 of Bacteroidota bacterium. GTDB lineage: Bacteria > Bacteroidota > Bacteroidia > Sphingobacteriales > Sphingobacteriaceae > Pedobacter. The sequence continues at coordinate 20,170 of JAZKCO010000016.1, read as the reverse complement.
GGCGTCTCGAATCTTTGTCGAACACTATCGTAAAAATCTGGAAAAACAAAATAAACAACTGCACCACCAATAGCAATGATCAATAAAACAAGCAAGGTTTTAAGGAAAATCCGTTTTCCCCGGCCAGTATTTTCATCATCATCGTCATCATCGTCGTACTCGTAGCTTGGTTTCCATTTTATAGGTTCCGGTAATGGTAAATCGTCTTTAATAACCGGTGTATTTTCATCTTCAACGGCAGAAAGCTCTTGCTCGACAACATTATTGTCGGTCGGTGGTTTATTAATAATTCTAGCCGCGTTTTCAGATACTGGTGGCAATCCGTAGAAATCGAAGCCAGTCTCGAGGTCTGATGCAGGTTCGAAGACAATTTCGTCATTAATGATTTTTAAGACACCCAACGAAGAAAGGTCTGATTGTTGTTTATCAGCTAGTTGAGACTGGGTGTTTTCGGCAAACTCGTTAATGAAATGGTTAGATGAGCTTAAGCTAATATTTCTCTTCTGGCTAATAAAGCTGGCTAGCACCTCCTGTTCTTTTAGCTCGGCTGTAAATTCGAGTTTATAACGAGGTGGCAGGAACGAATGAGATTCGGAATCGTATCTACCAGGTATTTTCTTTTTATAGAAAGTACCCAGGCCAGCAATACCCACCATTTTTTGGGTTGCTATAAGCTCAAGAAGGTATGATATTACATCCATTTTGGTAAAAATAAAATTTTAATCTGGTATCGACCAATAATTAATTTTAAGCTTATTAAAATGAGTACGCTAAACCACCAAAAATATTTAACCCATTTACTCGATAATATAAGTATTTGCTATAATTTGTATTCAGCAAGTTATTAACTTTAACGAACACCGCAAATTTACTGTTGATTTTATAATCGGCACCAACTCCCAAATCTACGAAACCTTTTACATTTACCGATTTTTCTACGGTAAAATCAGGAATTGGCGGATAAGTAATGCTTCCAAAAGGGATAGGGCTTGCGGTATAAATTTTTGCTTTACTATCGTCCTGGATAGCCACATTAGCATTGAAAGTTATTTCCTTGTTAATCTGGTAAATCAGGTTCGAACTTACGCGTAGTTGCGGTTTATAGTAGCTTTCTTTTTCTGTAGCAGGTTTATAATCTTCTATGTTGAGTTTGCCTGTCCATTTTAGGTTGTCGCTAACCTGAACAGAAATTTCGCCTTCGAGCCCCAATAATTTCATAGCCCCGAAATCGTAAATCACATCGAACTTATTGAAATTGGCATAACTGTTCACAAATAAGGGCATATCGCTTATTTTTTTACTATAGAACCTGGCTTTGTATCCGAAGCCAGGCCCACCAGTGCCTTTTATACCGCCACTGATACTTATTTTTTCGACACTATTTTGAATATTGATGTTATTATTTAAATATGGATTTTCGTCGGTAAAGTTTTTAAGACTATTGCGGGTTACATCGCCTTTTACCTCGCCAAAGACTTGAAGGAAATCGGGGATGAGGGTAAAATCGGCCGTAATTGCTGGAAAGAAGCGGGTCTTAGCTCCATTTCCGGACTCTTGAACAAGGTTAATACCTGCAACTATTTTTACGCCTCCTGCCTGTAATTTGAGATAAGGGTTTAAACGGAAGATATTATTGGAAACCTTTTTAGCCAAGTCTTTCGTTGTACCTATTTCTGCACCGGCTGCTAAGCCTAAATTAAAATCATTAATTCTTTTATTCAAATAGCCATTTACAGTTAAAACCTGCTCTTTAGCATTAAACTTATCATTAAACAAATAGGCATTAATTTTTGCAGCATAGCTTAAGGCATTTTCGTCGCCGGTAAATTTATTAGCAACTTCGCCTTCAAGTTCAAAAAAGCTAAGGGCCTGTTTTTCCGGATTAGGATTTAATGTAGGGTTGAGTTCGTCGATGCCATAAAAGTAAAGTCCATGTCGCTCGTAATTAACGCGGCCACTTAAATTGGCCTTGTCGCCAATGCTACGCCCAAAAACTGTTAATTGTTGCGTGCTTTCGTTTTGTTTATTGAGTTTTCCCTGTTGTCCAAACTGTTTAAAGAATGCACCAGCTTGTAAAGCCTCATCGCGGCCAATATTTACATAGCCTTCCGCCATTAAGGTAGAAAGGGAGCCTACACCACCTTTCACATAATTATTGATAAGCGCTGTAGTGCGTTCGTCGGCCAGCTGTTGTGCCTGCAGTTTTTGGATATCGGTGTTCAGGTCTAATTTACGGTCTGTTAAAGCGTAATTAAATTTAGCCCGGTAAGTTTGCAGGTTATCCAGATCCGGACTGCGCCTTAATTTCACTGCCTCTGCCAGAATGGGTTTGTAAGGTCTAATTACTTCAATTTCCTCGCTCACTATTTTTTCTGGCGGTTTAACATCCTGTGCGCTTAAAGTAGAAATGCCAGCGATAAAAAAGAACAAGGCAGTATATATGGTTTTATGTAGTCTCATCTTCAATGGTCTAATTTATTTTTGATAATTTTTCTTTGGCTATCTGAAGGATGTCGTCTTTGCCTTCGTAATTGTCTATAATACTTAATAAGGTGCTTTTTGCCTGGAGCTTATCTTTGAGTGCCAAATAATTATCCGACAATAAGATAAAGGATTTAGCCACCCAATAATCGTAAGATGGCATGTTATTGATGAGGTCGAAGCAGGTTTTTTGCGATGTTTTATAGTCGCCTTTCGCATATTGCAGTTCGGCTAAATTATATTTAGCTTCTGCAGCAGCTAAAGTTTTGGTTTTAGCAACCACATTATTAAAAGATTTAATCGCTTGTACGGTGTCTGCTTTAATAAGGTAAGCTTTACCAGTATACAAATCGGAACTGTTTTTCTCTTCTTCCGAAGCCTTATCAGAGTTCCGGATGAGATCGGCGTATTTGATCATATCGTCGGCCATACCCAATGCGCTATAGGCCTTAATTAAGTTATTGATGGCATAGCTATAATTTGCTTTATAATCGGCAGTGGTTTCGAGGCGCTTTAAATAAACTATAGCCTCATTATATTTTTTCTCGTTCATTAATAACCTGGAAACACTAATTAAGGAGCGTTCGGTATAATCGCTGGTCCAATCGTTAAGGATATAGTCGTAATCGGCAATTGCCTCGCTGGTATAGCCTAATTTAACAAGCGATTCTGCTCTTATAAATTTGGCTTCTTTATCGTGAATTGCTTTAGGGAATTTTTCGAAATAGGCTGTAATTGCTTCGTATGCTCCTTTTGCATCACCACGTAAATAAATGCTATTTGCAGCCTGAAATACAATATTATCCTGTTCGCTTAAAGAATAATTGCCTAGTGGGGTAGTTGCAGCATAGCTGATGAAACCATTGGCATCGCCTCTATCGACATAAATATTCTTAATGGATTCTAAAGCCTGTTTGGCCTCTGGTAAACTTGGGTATTCACTGATTACCTTTTTAAACGACTCTAATGCAGCATCGTCTTGATCCTGATTAAATTGAACTAATCCGATCGTAACCAAAGCACGAGGTACATAACTGCTTCGTGGATATTTAGCGACTAAGTCGACCAGGTCTGATCTTGATTTATCAAAATCGCCCTTATTAAAGAAGGTATAGGCGGTTTCGAAACCAGCATCATCAGCATAATTAGAGCTGGGGAACTTATTGAGCAGGCTTTGCATGGTAGCAATTTTAGCATCGTCCTGCTTTTCTAGTCCCTGGATCATGCCGCGTTGAAATAATGCATAATCGTCGCCAGTTAACTTGCCATTAATTATTTTATTATAATTGGTCATGGCTTCATTGTAGCTTTTATTTACAAAGTACGAATCGGCCAATCGCATAGTTGCATCATTTATCGTTTTACTGTCTTTATCGTTTCCCCTTAAAAAACGTTCAAAATAATTGGCAGCTTTTGCATATTTTTCGTCTTCAAAAGCGGCATAGCCCAAACCATAATTGGCAAAGTTGTAAACTTCTGTTTTTTCTGCAACTGGAAGGGTTAAGAATTTTTCGAAGGTTTTTACAGACTCGCCAAATTTTCTTAATTCGTACATGGCTTCGGCCATCCAATATACACTTAAGGCATATATTTCTTTATCTTCAATAAAATTACCGGAGCGTAAAAACATCGATAAAGCATTTGGGAATGCTCTCTCATTATAGAACTGAAGCCCTCTAAAGTAGGTGGCCTTCTGATAAGCTTCCCTGGCTTCGATGGTTTTATTCTGGATTGGCTCTAAAATATCGATAGCCGTTTGATAGTTTTTGCTGGTTAATAAAATTTCGCCCAATAAAGTTTTAGCTTCATTAATTTTTCTGGAATTAGGAAATTGTTTTAAAAAACCCTGAGTTGCTTCTAAGGCCTGTTGGTTAAATTCCAATTCGTAACTTAATTTGGCGTAATTAATCCAGGCTTCTTCCTGGATAATTTTATCGAGATCTAAACGGGAAGCTCTAAAAAATGCACTTCTGGCTTTTTCCTTATTATTTAATTTTAATAAGGCTTTTCCGAGTGTATACATTCCGTTCTGCAAATAAACATCGTCGGTATTAAGTTTTTCTAATGTAGAGGCAGCCTCTTTATACTTCTCATTTTGGAAGAAAGAATAACCATATTGATAAATGAAAAGGTTGTTCTTGAGCTGATTTTTATCTTTAGCATAAAACTCGGTAAAGTATTTCTCTGCACTTTTAAAATCGGATTTGGCAAAATAAGAAGCCGCTATTAAACTCAGCATTTCGGGTTCAAACTGCTGCTTGGTTTTTTGGATAGCAGCTAATGCATAACTGATTACATCGTCGTAACGCTCGTCGAGGTAATACATAGAGGTAATGTAGTAGGGGTAACTGGCTTCGTAAGTAGGTAAACCCTTTAATTTCTCGAAATTTGATAAAGCAGTTCTATATTCCTTATTTAAATAATTGATATAGGCAAAATAATAAGTCGCACTTTCTTTAAATGGTGATTCTTCTTTTTTTACGGCTTCGAATAGGGGTTCTGCTTTCTGTATATCTTTAAGTTCGAAATAAGCATATCCCTGTTTAAATTGATATTCTAAACGTTGTTTTTGAGAAAGTGTACTAGGATCTGTTTTTTCGAACCATTCTAATGCCCGGGTATAATCTTTTTTAGCGAAATATGATTTCCCCACATGAAAATAGGCAAGTATAGTATTCGAATTTAAGGGATATTCTCTTATAAACTCCCTGAAAAGCGATTCTGCATCACTATTTCCCAGCTCTAAGGCGCAAACAGCGGCATAAAACTTTGCATTTTCTTTAATTAAAGAAAGTTCTGCGTTGCTTTCTTGCTGCGTGCTGCTTTTTGTTCTGGTTTGCTCCACAAGTTTAAATTGTTGCGCAGCAGCTACATATTTCTCATTCTGAAGTAATGTTAAACCAGTTCGGTAATTTTCATTAAGCTTAATTAACGGACTTATTTGTGCAAATCCGGCACTTATACCTCCAGCTAAAAAGAGAGGAATTAAAAGATATTTTTTCTGCATAGGTTTCAAATATGGTTGCTGCTAAAATAAGGCATACAATCGTAGATATCAACATAAGAAATTAACATCTGTTGATAACAAAGGTTTAACGATGAGATTTTAAAATTGTTGTTTTTGCCAGACTTGCGAAGTTTTAAAAACCTCGCAAGTCTAAGGTAGGGTGCTTAGTTGCTTAAAAAAAGCATTAAACGATTAATCATTTTGACTGGCCAACAGATAAAGTACGGCCATTCTTATCGCAACCCCATTTTCGACTTGTTCTAAGATAATAGATTGCTTGCTATCGGCCACATCGCTGGTTATTTCGACACCCCTGTTTATCGGGCCGGGGTGCATGATCACAATTTCTTTATTTAAACTGTCCAGAATTTGCTTATTAAGGCCATACATCATTGCATATTCCCGTAGCGATGGAAAGTACTTGATGTCTTGTCTTTCGAGCTGAATACGTAACATATTGGCCACGTCGCACCAATTAAGCGCTTTAATTAAATTATGCTCTACCTTAACACCCAGTGCTTCTATATGTTTTGGAATTAGCGTGGTCGGTCCGCAGACCATCACTTCGGCTCCTAATTTCTGCAAACAAAGAATGTTGGAAATAGCTACTCTCGAATGCAGGATATCGCCTACAATAACTACTTTTTTGCCAGCTACATCGCCTAATTTTTGCCTAATCGAATAGGCATCTAATAAGGCCTGTGTGGGATGTTCGTGTGCCCCATCGCCTGCATTTACGATTTGTGCCTTAATGTGCTTACTTAAAAATACACCTGCTCCGGCATAAGGATGGCGCATAACCACCATATCTACTTTCATGGCCAATATATTGTTTACCGTATCGATTAAGGTCTCGCCTTTGCTTACGGATGAAGAGGAGGCCGCAAAGTTAACAACATCGGCCGATAAGCGTTTTTCGGCTAGTTCGAACGAAAGCTTAGTCCGGGTAGAGTTTTCGAAGAAAATATTGGCAATGGTTATATCCCTTAAAGAGGGTACTTTTTTGATGGGCCGGTTAATAACATCTTTAAAATTATCTGCAGTTTCAAAAATCAATTCGATATCATTTCGGTTAATATCCTTAATGCCTAAAAGATGTCGGGTCGATAGTTTTTCTGCTGCCATTTTTATTACTGCTTTTCTGATAATAAGATAACCTTGTCTTCACCATCGTTTTCTTTCCAGGTTACTTTAACTTTTTGAGAATCCACACAATCTACCTGTTGCCCTATATAGTTAGGTTCGATTGGCAAGTGCCTCGAAAATCGCCGGTCGATTAACACCAGGAGTTCCACTCTTTCTGGTCGACCATAAGCAAGCAACGCATCCATTGCCGCACGTATGGTACGCCCGGTCCATAAAACATCGTCGATTAAAATAACCTGTTTGCCTTCAATAATAAAATCTATGGTATTGCTGCTTGCGGTAACCAAACCATCTTTTCGCCTAAAATCGTCCCTAAAGAAAGTAATATCTAAATTACCTTTTTTAATAGATCTGGAATTTAAGATGGAGGAAAGTTCCTGATGTATACGATCTGCAAAATGAATTCCCCGGGGTTGAATTCCTATTAAAACAGTATTTGAGAAATTATTGTGATTCTCGATTAACTGGTGACAAAGTCGTTTAATAGTGATCTGAAATTTCTTGCCGTTTAATAAAGTTCTCTTTTGCATGGAACAAGGATTAGGCAAATATAGAGAAATGTTTTAATGTTATAAACTTTTAATACTGTAAAATTGAACCAGCTATTAGTGCCGACAGCTGCTCGTTAATCTGCTTTGTAACCGCACCAGCTTTGCCATTGCCAATCTGTTTTCCGTCGATCGTTAAAACTGGCAAAGCATTTTTTGTAGAACTGCTAATAAAGGTCTCGTCTGCATTCGCAAGATCGCTAAGCATAAAATCCTGCTCAATAATAGTAAATCCATCAATTTTTAGCCCTAATATCTTACTCCGTGTAATTCCCCTTAAAACATCGTTTTTTGGCGTTATAATTTTATTGCCGCTAACAATAAAAAAATTAGCTCGTGGGCATTCTCTTATTTGCCCTTTATCGTGATAGAGCACATCGTCGGCTTGCTTTTCTTTAATAAAAGGCTGTAAACGAATAGCTTGCAGGTAATCGATCGTTTTAATGGTTGGTAATTGCCTTTGGTGGCCATAAGTAACCAGATTAATTCCTTTGGAGAAATTATTGTTATCAATTTCGAAAGGTGTTTGTACAATAATCAGATTTGGATGGCTTATGCTATAACCATCATCAGAAAAGCCGCCGGTAAGAATAAATTTTATACCAGAGTTGGGAAGGTTATTCTTTTCCATCAATTTGCTTACGGCATCGAACAGGGCTTCCCTGGTAAATCCAACTGCTAAGTTCATTTCTTTGGCCGAATTGTAAAAACGATTAAAATGATCCTCGATAAAAATAGGATTGCCGTTTATAGTTTTCAGAAAATCGAATATGCCAAACCCTCTTTGTATAGCAAGATCGGTTACAGAAATTTTTGCTTCTTCTTCGGTATAAAGCTGGTTGTTGATAGAGATGTACTGGGTATTCATTATTTAATTTGATTATATTTTTTTAATAGAGGTAGAACTTTATCTAATGGAATTGCATTTACTGTGTTCCCATTTCCTTTTAGAGTCTTGGCCGCAAATAAAGAATTAATAATAGCTTCTTCGGTGGCTTCGATGGCCGCCATAAAAACAGGAGAGGTTTCGTCGTTATGTAATACGTTATTAGTTAACAGCTTCGTATTGCCCGAATAGGGCACCCTTAAGTCTGTTGCCGTCGAAAAAGCGATCATGTAATCGCCACTGCCATTCGAAGCAATGCCACCAGTTTTTCCAAGGCCCAAAAAAGCCCTTTTAGCAAGCCTTTCTAAGTTTCGGTTATCTAAAGGGGCATCTGTGGCAATAATGACCATGCAAGAACCATCTACATTGTTTAGCAATTGATTATTGAAGCTGTACTTCCCTAATTCTTCGCCTATAGGAACACCGTCTATTTGTAACACTCCTCCAAAATTAGTTTGCACCAGTACACCAATTGTATAACCGCCTAAACTTTTTGGTAATTTACGAGATGAAGTGCCAATGCCTCCTTTATAGCCAAAACATACCGTTCCAGTACCTGCGCCTACATTTCCTTCTTCAACTTTTCCCGATTTAGCCATATTTATAGCCTGTAATACATCAGCTTTGCTTACATGCCGGCCTCTAATGTCATTTAAATAGCTATCGTTTGTTTCGCCTACTACAGCATTTACAGACTTAACACGTTCATTCCCCTTATAGTTTAGGGTATATTCGATTAATGCATCCATAGCCGTAGCTACATTAAGGGTATTGGTTAGTATAATAGGTGTTTCAATATTGCCGAGTTCATTAACCTGTGTACTACCTGCTAATTTCCCGAAACCATTTCCTACAAAGATGGCTGCGGGAACTTTTTGCTGAAAAATATTGCCATCGTAAGGCAAAATGGCGGTAACACCGGTCCTTATAGAATCTCCAATAATTAAAGTAGTTTGACCAACTTTTACGCCTTCTACATCGGTAATGCTATTTAATTTCCCGGTTGGAATAACACCAATTTTAATGCCGTAATCTCTTGCTCTTTTTTTATCCTGTGCATTTACAAGAATAGATAGCGTAGAGAGCAGCACAATAAATACGTACTTTTTGTTCATGCCTAAAGTTAGCCTTTTTAAAGACGAATGCCGAAAAAATATGTTATAAAAAAGCTGTAATTTTGTAAATCATGAATCGGTTACCACTTATTTTTTTTGATGGAGTTTGCAATCTTTGTAATGGAGCGGTACAATTTGTAATCGAAAGAGACCCAAAAGATGTTTTTCGTTTTGCTTCTTTACAAAGTGATTTTGCTGTAAAGACTTTAGCCTCATTTTCTATTAATCCTGCACAAGGAGACAGCTTTATTTTGCTCGAGAATAATATAATATACCAGCGTTCTACAGCCGCTTTACGGGTAGCCAGGAAGCTGAAAGGATTATGGCCATTGCTTTATGCTTTTATTATTGTGCCGCGCTTTATTCGGGATGGAATATACAATTACATCGCAAAGAATCGTTATCGTTGGTTTGGAAAACAAGAAAGCTGCTGGGTGCCCACGCCCGGTCTTAAAGAAAAGTTTTTAGAAGTCTAATAGCCTAATTGCTTTAAACCTTACAGGGCCCTTAAGGATCTGCGAGGTTTAAAGTTCCGAAAAAATGCCTCGTGCTAACATTGTGCCTTAGATTTCGGTTTGAGGGTGCTTTTATTTCTTATTTTTTGAACCCCATAGCCAGATGCCTAATAAGATTAAAGGGATAGTAATGCTCAATTCGATAACCAGTAATATGGGGCGCTGCTTTATAATTTCGACATCACTGGTGGTAAAGAGATAAAACATTTCTTTAATCAGGTATAGCGTAATTATAGCGCAAAGGATCGCAAGTATTTTTCGCATCATAAGGAATATTTAATTTTCTAGGTACCTTTTGCTGTAGGTAATTCCTCTTAAATCGTATCGTTTAAACTGGGTGCGCATTCGCTCTAAAAAATCGGGATAATTTCTTTTTTCTTTGGGACTCCATAATATTTCGCTAAGTGCATCTAGCCTCGGGAACAACATGTATTCTGCTTTGGCTGGATTGGCTATATACTCCGACCATAAATTACCTTGTGCGCCCCAAATATATTTGGCTTGAGCGGGGTTAAGTTCGGCTGGCACAGGTTCGTATTGATAAACTGTTTCGAGCGGCAAAAATTTGCTGGCGGTTAAGCTGTCTTCTTTGGCAAACTGACCATGGTTAAAGTAAAGTTTTACCTCGGGGGTCATAATTACTTTATGTTTTTCTTTGGCAGCTGCAATGCCTCCATTTTCACCTCTCCAGCTCATTACAATTGCATTTGGAGCAAGGCCGCCATCTAAAATTTCGTCCCAGCCAATAATTGTTTTCCCTTTACTGTTCACAAATTTTTCGATGCGATTAATGAAATAACTTTGTAAAGCACTTTCGTCTTTTAAATGGTTTGCCTTCATAATTTGTTGTGAAACAGCCGATTGCTTCCACCATATTTTTGCTGCTTCGTCGCCTCCAATATGGATATATGGCGATGGAAATAAGTCCATTACTTCTGTTAACACATCTTCTAAAAAGGAAAAAGTTTGTTCACTTGCCTGAAAAACATTATTGAATTTATTGAAAATACCCCAGCTTTGCGCTACTTCATATTTTTTTGTGGGCTCTGTTCCTAATTCAGGATAGGCAGCCAGCACAGCCATACTATGGGCAGGCATTTCTATTTCGGGGATAATGGTAATGTAACGCTTTGCCGCATAATCTATCACCTCTTTTATCTCGTTTTGAGTATAATAGCCGCCATGCCTAATGCCATCGGTTTTAATGACCGCATCTTTTGGCGTAATCCTGATTTCGTTTGGCAGCACCTGATAGCGAATGCCTTCATTGCCTTTTCCCGGGAAGAGACCTATAATGCTTCCATTTCTCCAGGCGCCAATCTCGGTTAACTTAGGATATTTTTTGATTTCAATTCTCCAGCCATGATCATCGGTTAGGTGCCAATGGAAATAATTCATTTTATGGAGTGCAAGGTAATCGATATATTTTTTCACAAAGGCGATATCGAAAAAATGACGGCTAACGTCGAGATGCATTCCACGATAGTCGAAACGGGGATAATCGCTTATCTTAACAGCTGGAATACTTAAAGAGCTGGACTGGCTGATAGGAAGAAGCTGTATTAGCGTTTGTATCCCATAAAAAATACCTTTAGCCGATGATGAAGTAATTCGTACTTGTTTCTGATCTATACTGAGCTCGTATTTGCCCGCATTGGTTTCGGGTTTGTTTATAATTTCCAGGCGAATAACCGGCCCGGTTAGATTGGTGTTTGTAGCATTCGACAAGCTAATTCCATAATATTTCTGAAGATAATCTTTCAAAAAGCTAACGCTATTGATAAGCGAGTCGGCAGCAATAATTTGAGTGCGGGCAGTTAAAGAAAAAGGAGTGGATTGACGATTAGGCGCTATATTTACCGGCATCGGAATTAGATTAAATTCTTGAGCGGCAAGGTTAAAACTGATCGCGCTTAACAAATATAAAAAGGTAATTTTTTTTAGCATAGCTGAGCTTATTTTACTTTCAAAAGTAAGTATTTTAGGTCAAAAAAAATCCCCCAAGTTAAATACTTGAGGGATTTAATATCAATAGGATAAAAGATTATTTACCTTTCTTTTTGCTTTCTTCGCCTTCCATTTGCTCTTTTAATTGAGCCAATACGCCAAGATCGCCTAAAGTAGATTTTTCTACAGAATCTTTTACTTTTTTAACTGCGGTACTAGAAGCTTTAGCTTCTTTTTTCTTAGTTGCTCTTTCTTCCTGCAAAGCTTCAGCTTTAGCTTCTTCCCAAATACGGGCATGAGAAACTACGATACGTTTAGCATCTTTGTTAAATTCGATAATTTTGAAATCGTTGGTTTCTTCAGCTTTAATGGTCGAACCATCTTCTTTAGCCATGTGTTTAGTAGGTACGAAACCTTCTACACCATAAGGTAAAGCAATAACGGCACCTTTATCGGTTACTTTAACCACTGTACCTTGATGAATTGAATCTAAAGTAAAGATAGTTTCGAAAGTATCCCAAGGGTTTTCTTCCAATTGTTTATGGCCTAAGCTTAATTTACGATTTTCAACATCAAGTTCTAAAACAACCACATCTAAGGTATCGCCAACTTTAGTGAACTCGTTAGGGTGATTAACTTTTTTGCTCCAAGAAAGATCAGAAATATGGATTAAACCATCAATTCCTTCTTCAATTTCAACAAATACACCAAAGTTAGTCATGTTTTTAACTACAGCTTTGTGTTTGCTTCCAATTGGATATCTTTCGGCAACATTACCCCAAGGATCTTGAGTTAATTGTTTAATACCTAAGCTCATTTTACGTTCGTCTCTGTCTAAAGTTAAAACTTCAGCTTCGATTTCATCGCCAACTTTCAGGAATTCTTGCGGACTGCGAAGGTTTTGCGACCAGCTCATTTCCGAAACGTGAATTAATCCTTCAACACCAGGGATGATTTCTAAGAAAGCACCATAATCTGCTACGGTAACAATTCTACCTTTTACTTTAGAACCAATCGCTAAATTAGCATCTAAATTTTCCCAAGGGTGTGGAGTTAATTGTTTTAAGCCTAAAGCAATACGTTTTTTCTCATCATCGAAGTCTAAAACAACAACGTTAATTTTTTCGTCTAATGATAATACTTCTTTTGGATGCTCTATGCGGCCCCAAGAGATATCGGTAATGTGCAATAAACCGTCTACACCACCTAAATCGATAAATACACCAAAATCGGTAATATTTTTAACAGTACCTTCCAGTACTTGTCCTTTTTCTAATTTAGAAACGATTTCAACTTTTTGGCTTTCTAAATCGTCTTCAATTAATATTTTATGAGAAACAACTACGTTTTTAAACTCATGATTAATTTTAACAACTTTGAATTCCATTGTTTTACCCACGTATACATCGTAATCGCGGATAGGTTTAATGTCGATTTGAGAACCAGGTAAGAATGCTTCAACACCCATAATATCTACAATTAAACCACCTTTAGTACGGCTTTTCACAAAACCATTAATGATGGTGTCATTGTCGAGGGCTGCGTTAATAGTTTCCCAAGAACGTTGTGTTTTTGCTCTCTTGCGAGATAAAATCAACTGACCATTCGCATCTTCTGGAGCTTCTACGAAAACATCCACTGAATCGCCAATTTTCAAATCTGGCGTATCTCTAAACTCCGAAGTAGAAACTAAACCGTCAGATTTAAATCCAACATTTAATACCACGTCTTTGTTGTTGATAGACACCACGATACCACTAATGATTTCGCCTTGTGTGATTTGATTGAAAGTATCGGTGTACATATCTTCAAACTTTTTACGGTCTGCATCACTGTAATTACCAAATACTTTATCGTCTGCATCCCAATCAAAATCTTGATCTGGCGTTGCTAATGACGATTTGATTTGTTCGATCGATACTGAATCAGCTTCTGATTCGATCGTTTCTTTCTCGGTTAGACGAGCGTCTGCACCTTGTAATTCGGCTTTTTTAGCCTCTAGTTCTTTTTCTGCTACTTGTTTTTTAGCCATTAATTAATTATCTCCTTTGTTCCCTATTTAGGGACTGCAAAGGTAGAAATTTCTTTTTTAAAAGAAAAGAAATTTTTAATAAATGTTACTGGTTGAGAAGTAGTTAGTAATTAGTATTTAATAATTAATAATACGAATTAAGGGTTAAAATACAAAATTTAAGAAAGCTACGGCCAATTTTCCGAAAATATTCAACTTCAATCGACATCGGTTTTGCAAAATCTTTCGAGATGGGTACTGTTAAAAATAACCGTGTCTACTATAGTTCAATACCTTAATTTTTCATTTTTAACAGAATTAAAAATCAATTTATCCTTCATATAAATTTACTAATTTAGCCCTTGCGACTTGGAGAAATCCCGCCATAACAATAACAGAAATTATAAACCTTCTAAAAATGATAAGATTTACTTCTATATTTTTTTTAACGCTGCTAACGATCAGTAATCCTAAATATACCACACAAATTGCATCGTCAAGCCAAAGTATATCCAATAAGTCGGGAATTATCACAGGCGCCGATCAGACTGAAAAATATTTGCCTTTTCTAAAAGGAAAACGAATCGGACTAGTTGCAAATCAGAGTTCCATCATCGGCAAGAAAAGCAGCGTAGACAGTTTAGTAAGCCTTGGAGTTAAAATCGTAAAAGTGTTTGGACCTGAGCATGGCTTTAGGGGCAATGCCAGTAATGGCGCTGTGGTGGGTGATGAGATAGATGCTAAAACAGGCATTCCAATCGTCTCTTTATATGGTAAAAACGAGAAACCAACAAAAGAACAGTTGGCGGATATCGATCTTATGGTCTTTGATATTCAGGATGTTGGCTGTCGCTACTATACCAATATTAATACACTTGAGTATGTGATGGAAGCCTGTGCAGAAAACAATAAAGAATTGCTAATTCTCGACAGGCCTAATCCTAATGGATATGTAGTAGACGGACCGGTAATGACCGATGATAAATTTAAATCGGGCATCGGGATACATTATACACCCATGACCCATGGCATGACCATAGGAGAGTTTGCGCAATACCTTAACGGCGAAGGATACCTTAAGGAGCAATGCAAAATAAATATTATAAAAGTTGCCAATTACAATCATGATATGTCTTACGTATTACCGATACATCCCTCACCGAACTTAAATACACAGCAAGCTGTAATGCTTTTCCCTAGCTTATGTATGTTTGAAGGAACAGCTATTAATGAAGGCCGGGGAACTTATATGCCATTTACTATTTTGGGAGCGCCTGCATTGGAAGGCAGGTATTCATTTTCATATAAACCGGTAAGCATCCCTGGAATGAGTGAGAGACCTAATCACAAAGACGCTGTTTGTTATGGCCTCGACCTTCGTAACTATGATATAAGCAATTTACGGAAGAGCCGCCAGCTAAATTTATCATGGGTAATTGAACTATATAAGGCTTATCCTGATAAGGAGCATTTTTTTGGTCAGGAAAGAGCGAATACAGGAGTATCTCCCTTCGATCTGCGCATAGGTACAGATCAATTAAGAAAACAGATCATAGCAGGAGTGCCTGAAGCTGAAATCAGAAAAAGCTGGGAGCCAGGATTGCAAAAATTTAAGGCTATACGGGCAAAGTATCTTCTATATCCGTGATTAATTAATTTGGCATTTCTACACAGCAACTCAAAATAGTAGTAGTTAGACAACTAATACAAGAACTCTTTTAATTTTTTGTCTTTAGTAGGAGGACTTTAGATTGGAGACTATTTCTCTGCTTTCAATTTTGCAATTACCTTTTCCAGTTTCGCTTTGTCTTTATAGTAAGGTGCCAAATCGAAAAGTTGTACACTTTTAAACTCGATAGGATGACTCTCACTTTGTAAAGCAATGTACCCGCCAGTTAAGGCTTTACCATCCTGTTTAACTTTAGGGTCATAATTAGCCACATTACCACCGCCAATCTGAGGTTTTGTATAGCTTAAAACAATTTCTTTATCGATAATATGTTCAATTAGTGAATCTTCCAATACCAGAAACTCGGCAGTTACCCATTGGTTATCGGTGTAGGTTTTAGACTTAGAATCTAAGCAATGGGGCGTAAATAGTTTATCGTTGATAAATATGGTGGTGCCAGGTGTACATACATTGCTGGTGTGTCTTTCGTGCACCCCGTCGCCACCTAAAATCTGCGCTTCTACAGAGATCGGGAAATCCTGATCTTTTAACATCGTTTTTGGATCCTGACTGTGCAACATGGCACCACTATTTCTAAGCGCCCATCCTTCGCCGCCTTTAACCTGCTCACCTACAAAACGATATTGCACCTTTAATAAATAAGCAGAAAATGGTTTTTTATAAAAAATATGTCCATACTGCTGATCGAAGGTGGTATAGCCATCGTAGTTTACTTTCATCAGTCCATTTTCGACACTAAAAGTATTGGCAAAATTATCGCCTAAATCATGTTTAGCAATTTTTATTGTCCAATCTTTAAGGTCTTTTCCATTAAAAAGGTTAATCCACCCTTTTTGGGCAGTACAAGATGTGCTTATGAAGAATAATACACTTAGAAAGCCAATAAAATAGTTTTTACGCATAGCATTAATGGATTAAAGTTAAATGTAAAAAATTAACCGCTATTTTGCTAAAGGTGGTTATTTTTTTCTTAAAAAGGGAGCCACTTTGGTTAAAGCGAAAGTTAATTGCTCTGCTTCGGTAAGGTCGGTATTGTCTAAAATTATAGCATCGTCGGCTCGGATTAGAGGGCTTTCGGTGCGAGTAGTATCTGCGTAATCGCGATGAGCCAGGTTTTCGAAAACTTCTTCCAGAGTAATCTTGGCCCCGCCTTTAGCGAGTAACTCTTTGTACCGGCGTTCGGCCCTGATTTTTGGATCGGCGGTCATGAAAAACTTAACCTGTGCATCTTCAAAAACTGCAGTCCCAATATCGCGGCCATCCATTACAATGTTTTTAGACTGTCCCATACGTTGTTGCTGTTTTACCATATCGCGGCGAACCAGTTTATGCGCAGACACTTCACTTACCCTTTCAGACACCGGCATTTGCCTAATTTCTTCAGACACTTCTTCGCCGTTTAAAAGAATATGAGATTCGTAATCCCTGGCATCGAAATCTAATTCTATCTGTTGCAATGCTGTTTCTATAGCAGCCTCATCGTTAATATCGATTTTATGGCGGATAAAAAATAAGGTAACTGCCCTATACATGGCTCCGCTATCAATATAAACGAAGCCTAATTTTTTGGCTAATGCCTTTGCCAAAGTGCTTTTTCCGCAAGAAGAATAGCCATCGATTGCTACAATCAGATTTTTTCTCATGTTGTGCAAAGATAATACTTATGACCAAGATTTTAATATTGAATTTTTTACTTCGTGCTCGAATTAATCATAGCCTAAAAACTTACCTTTGTATAATGATGCCCGATAAAGCAGACTTACTTAAAGAAATTACCTTCAAAACATCAAGGAGTGGGGGTAAGGGTGGGCAAAATGTAAATAAAGTGGAAACCAAGGTAGAGCTGATTTTTAATATCGCCAACGCCCCTTTCTTTACGTCAGAAGAAAAAGAAATTTTAAACGAAAAATTAGCTGGAAAACTCGACACCGAAGGAAATTTGCATATCGTATCACAAGAAGACAGAAGTCAACTGGTAAATAAGCAACAAGCAGTTATTAAATTGCTTAATTTGTTAAGCAAGTCACTCCAGGTTCAGAAAAAGCGTAAAACTACTAAGATACCCAAAGCTATAATCGAAAAAAGGCTGGTTAGTAAAGCGGTTGTTGCCTCGAAAAAAGAAACCCGTAAAAGACCAACACTAGAGTAAGCCTCGCAGGTGTAATAGATACTTTTTTAATTAAAGCGATAATACATCGAAATACTGCCATACTGATGTGCTTTGGCAGTACTTTTTATTTCTTTAGATTTAAACAATAAGCTAAAATCGAAAGTAAACCGCGACGAACTTACATTAAAACCCAATTGTTGAGCAAAAACAAAGGGCTTAGTGCCAAATGTTAGCGGACTATCATTATTAAATAAACTTCCTTGTATGGTGGCATCGTAAGCCACATAATTTAACTGCGGTTTAATATAAAAGAAGAGCTCTTTTTTAACTAACCGTGCAGTACTTTCTTTGTTGCCGATAACTGCATTCGTATATGAACTGTTAAATAGCTGATTAATATCGCCGGTTCTTAATAAAAGACCAACGCCGGCACCATTAAAAGTTGTCCCTGCATTTAAATAGGTTTCTACAGAAAAATCTAAATTATTCGCGGCAGAACGATGCAGGAGCTTGGTGTATTGAATGTTAAGGTTGGCCGTCAACTCGTTCTTAATCTGATATTGCCAACCATTAATTTCGTAAAACCCAATAAGTTGATGAAGGAGTTTTTGGGCCTCTTCTCCTAACGCATCAGGTCCTATTGTCCCTAATTCCAGGTTGGTCTTTAAAACACTTTCCTTTTTATAAAAAAAGCTAGCACTTCCGCCGGCATATAAATAGCCTGCAAATGGTCGGTCCTGCTTTTCTTTTTTACCAACATTGCCCGAAATCGGATTATACATTTTTTGCCCGGCAGAAACCTCATAAATAAATTTCTCCAATTTTGGACCTAACTTTTGCTGGTTTGCCGCATGGCGGAAATAGATGAAAAGCCCGTTGGTATAATACCGGTCCTGCCCATACAATAAATAGGCATCGTTGTCGCTTTTAAAACCGAATTCATTTTTAAAAGTTTGCCCCAGACAATTAAAGCTAAACCCAAAAAACAAGAGTATGAAGGAAGCCAATAACCTCGATCGCATAGTTAAGGGTTTGATTGTTTTACGACAATATTTTGCGCATTTTTAACTTTATCTTTCATTAAGGCCAGCTCGATAACCTCCCGCATTTCCGAAACATAATGGAATTTTAAATCCTTAATGTAATCGTCCTTAATTTCGAGAATATCTTTTCTGTTCGATTTGCAAAGAATAATTTCTTTGATATTAGCTCTTTTAGCAGCAAGTATCTTTTCTTTAATCCCGCCAACAGGAAGTACTTTTCCACGTAAGGTAATTTCTCCGGTCATGGCCAAATTAGATTTTACTTTACGTTGGGTAAACGCAGAAGTTAAAGCAGTTAGCATGGTAATTCCTGCAGAAGGGCCGTCTTTTGGTGTTGCCCCGGCAGGTACGTGAACATGCACATCCCATTGGTCGAATAAGAGATGATCGATGCCAAACAAGTCGCTGTGGGCTCTTAAATAGGCTAAGGCAATGATCGCAGATTCTTTCATTACATCGCCTAAATTGCCTGTTAAAGTTAACTTCCCTTTACCCGGGCTAAGACTGGCTTCTATAAATAAAATATCGCCACCTACTTGTGTCCAGGCTAATCCTGTAACCACTCCGGCTACTTCATTGCCTTCGTACAGGTCTTTGTCGTATATTGGCGCACCTAAAATACGTTCTACATCTTCGAGCTGGAGATGCGGCTCGTAAGCCTCGTCCATTGCAATTTTAGTAGCAACGCCACGAACTAACGATCCAATTTTCTTTTCTAAGCCTCGAACGCCACTCTCGCGGGTATAATCTTCGATTACTTTTTCGATGAGGTTAGCTTTAAGGTTAATGTCTTTGTTTTTTAAGCCATGTTGTTCTTTTTGCTTAGGAAGCAGGTATTTTTTAGCAATTTCTACTTTTTCCTCGATGGTATATCCATTTACTTCGATAATTTCCATCCGGTCTAACAAAGCAGGTTGTACTGCGCTTAGGGAGTTTGCAGTAGCAATAAATAATACATTCGATAAATCGTAATCTGCCTCTACATAATGATCGTTAAAGGCATTATTTTGTTCGGGATCTAATACTTCCAGCAAGGCTGAAGAAGGGTCGCCTCTAAAATCTGAACCCACTTTATCTATCTCGTCCAATACGAAAACGGGGTTTGATGCGCCAGCTTTTTTAATCGACTGAATAATCCTGCCGGGCATGGCGCCGATATATGTTTTTCTGTGCCCTCTTATTTCGGCTTCGTCTCTAATTCCGCCTAAAGCCATACGTACATACTTACGGTTTAATGCTTTAGCAATAGACTTACCGAGCGAGGTTTTACCAACTCCGGGCGGGCCAACCAGGCACAAGATTGGAGCCTTCATGTCGCGTTTTAATTTTAAAACGGCCAGGTACTCTATAATCCGCTGTTTTACTTTCTCTAACCCGAAATGATCTTTGTCCAATACCCTTTGGGCTCGCTTAAGGTCGAAGTTGTCTTTGGTAAAGTCGCCCCAAGGTAAATCGAGTAATAACTCCAGGTAGTTCATCTGTATGGAGTAATCGGGAGCTGCGGGGTTCATGCGGCCCAATTTTTCCAGTTCTTTGGCGAAGTGCGCCGCTACCGGGCTGGCCCATTTTTTCTTTTTAGCCCTCGCTTCGAGTGCATCGTACTCCAGATCGGTCGAATTACCACCCAGCTCTTCCTGGATCGTTTTTAACTGCTGATTTAAAAAATAATCC
>JAZKCO010000015.1:0-37876 GCA_040388055.1 Bacteroidota bacterium | reverse complement strand
ACTTAAGTTTACCGTTTTTAACCGGCCTTTTATTTTTCGGAATCGAAGAAATGAGCCTAAACACTGCCTTTAATAGAAAAATAAGCAGCCGGGAGTTTTTGTTTCTTTTTGCGGAAAAAAGAAAGCGCCTTCGTGGCGGAGAACGAAAAAGAAAACATAACTAGGTCTCTCCCAATTTTCGCTATATCTGCTTCGAGAATGCGCTGTATCTGTTGGCACAAAACTTAACTCTTAATACAGGGTTTAGACAGGGTTTGGTCAGGGTTTGGTCAGGGTTATGACAATTGATAACTGAAGGAAGTCTGTCTAAATCCTGACTAAAATCTGATGAAAATCTGATGAAATAGTTAAGCCGTCTCGAAGCAAGTACGAAGCGGGTATAAAGATGAATCGAATAGTTAAAGAAAATTACATGGGAAAGCCTAGTTTACCCCATCTTTTGCCTTTTAATTAAGTAGGCTTGTAATAACTGATCAAAGCCCTCATTAATATCCGCGTCGATGAGATCAATTTTGTATTGTGCACATTTTAAGGTTAGTTTTTGCCGATAAGCGGTTATTTGTTCTCGGTAAGCCGCTGCAACTTTAGCAGGATGAGCTTTCAAAATTGCACCCGTTTCCACGTCTATAAATTGATAAGGTTTATTGGAAAAATCAAAATTTACCTCTTTGCTTTTCTCAGTCACGTTAAAGATAACCACCTCGTGCTTATTGAATTTTAAATGTTGCAAAGCCGAGAAGAGTGCCAAAATTTTATCCTCTTCATGAGCAGTTTGTAACATATCGCTAAATATAATAACCAGCGAACGCTTATGAATTAATTCTGCTATTTGATGCAGGGCAAGCGCCAGGTTGGTCGGCGAGTTTAACTTTGCAGATTGCAGAACCTGCTCTAATTGTGCAAATAAATATTTTTGATGTGCATTGGTTGATTTAGCAGGTGTATTTAAATTTAATTGATCAGTAAATAAACTTAAACCAAAAGCATCTCTTTGTTTTTTAAGTAAATAAATTAATGCCGCAGTACTTTGTACCGCAAAAATCAGTTTATTATAATGCTCGTCTGGAAAGTACATCGAAGAGGAGGTATCGACCACAAACTGGCACCGCAGATTGGTTTCTTCCTCGTAACGCTTACTAAATAGTTTATCCGTTTTCGCAAATAATTTCCAGTCAATATTTTTTATACTATCGCCATTATTGTATAAACGATGCTCGGCAAATTCGACCGAAAAACCATGAAAAGGGCTTTTATGCAAACCTGTAATGAAACCTTCTACCACTTGCTTTGCTAAAAGTTCCAAGTTGCCCAAACGCCCTTCGTTTTGATAATCGATGTGCCTCATTTCTGCGACTATTTTTTTGTTATTTTAAACAAATTACCATTATCGGTTATTGCATATAAAGCGCCGTCTTTCCCTTCTGCTAAATCGCGAAAACGTTCGCCTTTGTCCTCAAGCAGTCTTTCTTCGCCAACAATTCTATTGTTCTTTATCACCAAGCGAATAAGGTGCGAGCCACTCAAAGCACCAACAAATAGATTCCCTTTCCACTCCGGAATATGGTTGCTATTATAGAATGAAATACTACCTGGAGAAATGCTTGGATTCCAAAAATAGATTGGTTGTTCCATGCCTGTTTTTTGCTGAATACCGTCTCCTACTTTCTGGCCACTATACTCGGTACCATAGGTAATAATTGGCCAGCCATAGTTTTTTCCTGGTTTTATGATATTTATCTCGTCACCACCTCTGGGGCCAAATTCGGCCTCCCATAGCTCGCCAGTTTGCGGATTAATCGCCAAGCCATCGGGATTCCGTAATCCATAGGCGTAAATTTCGGGCCTGGCATTCGACTGCCCTGCAAAAGGTCCACTAGCTACTGGCTTTCCTGATGGGGTAAGATGAAGAATTTTGCCTAAAGAAGAATTTAAATATTGTGCTTGCACTCTGATTTCCTTATCCGAACGTTCGCCAGTACTTACAAAGAGATTTCCATTTTTATCGAAAACTATCCGCGAACCGTATTGCAACTTACCAGTATGAGCTGGTGTAGCCCGATAAATAATGGTTTGGTTCTCGATAGTAGTTTCGTTAGCAGCTAATTTACCCTTTGCAATTGCTAACAAGACCCCATTATTTTGAGGTTCGGAAAAAGCCCAGTAAATTATTTTGCTTTTAGCAAAATCTGGCGCAAGGGTTACGTCTAACAATCCACCTTGTCCAGATGGATCTACTTTTGGAAGCCCTGTAATTTTTTTTGCTAATTTCCCATTGGCTAATAGCATAACCATGGTGCCTTCCTTTTGCGAAATCAAAAACCTGCCATCGGGCATTACACAAATACCCCAGGGGTTTTCTAGCTTATTATTAATAATGGAAATGCTTAAGGGTGTAGTTGTTTTTACGCCTTTAATTCTTGTCTGACCGACAAAAGCAGGTTTATAATCTGCAGAAGGTTTTTTAGTTTCGACTGGGTTTTGGGCTAAAACACAAGTTACGCTTGTTAAAAGTCCAACTGTTAACAAGCTTAAGGTTTGATAATTTAATAACTTCATTTTGAATTTAATAAAAGAACAAAAAAATATTTATAATAAAAAATCCGAACTCAATTGCCTGAATTCGGATTTATATAGAGGGTTAGCATTTTTCCTTTTACAATTGTTTGTCTAACTTTCCGGCCAATACTGATTTAGGTACAGCACCGACTTGTTTATCTACAACTTCGCCATTTTTGAAAAATAGTAGAGCCGGAATATTACGAATACCAAACTGAGTCGAAATTTGAGGATTGTTATCTACATTCACTTTACCTACTAATGCTTTTCCTTCATATTCTTTCGAAATTTCGTCTACCACTGGACCTACCATACGACATGGACCACACCATTCTGCCCAAAAATCAACCAAAACGGGTTTATCTGATTTTAACACAACTTCCTCGAAGTTTGCATCTGTTATTTCTAAAGCCATAAATATTTTTTAAATTTTATAATACAAATATAACATCAATTGTAATGCCATCAATAATCAGCTGTCAATTTGACACTACAGTGAATTAGGTCTCGTGTATTTAACACTAATTCAATTTATAATTTACCATATTCAGTTTAGTTAACTGTTCTAAAAACTGGTTATTCGGATTAATCTTTAAGGATTTCGACGGCAAGTCCAGTTTTAACTGCTGCTCTCTATCATAAACTTCAAAGTTTAGTTTACAATTATGGCGTTCGCTATTTTCTTTATTTTCCTGCAAAATAACATCAATTTTCTGCATCAAATCTTCGTTTACTTCTTCAATGGGCAATTGTATGGTAATGCTCTTCGTTAATTTATCCCGCAGTTCGGCTAATAAATCGATCGAAGTAACTTTGAACTCCCAATCGCCTTCTTTTTTAAATCGTTCTCCTACACGGCCTCTGATTTGTAAGAAATAGCCCTCAGTTAAAAATTGTTTAAATTTCAAAAAGTCGTCTCCAAATAAAGCAATTTCACAACTATCGTCGTAATCTTCAAAAATGAAAGTACCAAAGGGTTTACCTGTCTTAGTAATGCGTTGTGAAGCCAAAACTACTAATCCACCAACTACTAAATCCCTGTTCTTTATGGTTTCAAATTCTGCCAATATTTCTTCGTTGGTATCGCCGCTTCTAATTTTATTAACAATAGCTAAATGTTTAACTGCATGCTGGCAAAAATTATTCAGTTCGAAGCGATAATCGTCTAAAGGATGGCCCGACAAGAAAATCCCAATGGCATCCTTTTCATATTTCAGACGGTCTATCAATCCCCATTCGGGTGAAACAGGAAAGCTCGGTTCGAGAATTAAATCTGCTTTGGAGCCACCAAAGAGAGAAGCTTGCGATGAGCTTTCATTATTCTGGAAATCGTTGGCATACTTAATCAGTTTTTCGATTCCATTAAGTTTATCATTGGCTCCAATATAAAAATATTGTGCCCTATGGAAGCCAAAAGCGTCGAAAGCACCGCTATAAACAAAACTTTCGTAAGCTTTTTTGTTAACAATCCGGGTATTCGATCGTTTGGCAAAGTCGAAAATAGTCGGATAAGCACCATTCGTTATTCGCTCTTCAATAATACTTTCTACTGCCTTTTCGCCCACTCCTTTTACGGCCGACATGCCGAAACGAATTTCGCCTTTGGCATTTACCGAAAACTTCAAATCAGATTCGTTCACATCTGGCCCTAAAACGGTAACCCCCATTTGCCTGCATTCTTCCATAAAAAAAGCTACTTGCTTAATATCGCTCATATTATTGGAAAGTACCGCAGCCATGTATTCGGCAGGGTAATTAGCCTTTAAATAGGCTGTTTGGTAGGCAATCCAGGCATAGCAAGTAGAGTGCGATTTATTGAAAGCATATTCGGCAAAAGCTTCCCAATCTTTCCATATTTTTTCTAAAATAAGTGGGTCGTGGCCCTTTTCGGAAGCTTGCTTAATAAACATGGGCTTCATCTTATCCAATACTTCTTTTTGTTTTTTACCCATCGCTTTCCGCAACACATCGGCCTGACCTTTAGTAAAATCGGCTAATTTTTGCGATAAAAGCATTACTTGTTCCTGATATACGGTAATACCATACGTTTCTTTGAGAAGTTCCTCACAGGCTTCTAAATCGTATTTGATTTCTTCTTCCCCATTTTTCCGGCGAACAAAGCTCGGAATATAAGCAATAGGGCCAGGCCGGTATAAAGCATTCATGGCAATTAAATCTCCAAATACCGTTGGCTTTAGCTCTTTCATATATTTCTGCATTCCCGCACTCTCGTATTGGAAAATACCGACTGTTTCGCCACGCTGAAAAAGCTCGTAGGTCTTTATATCGTCGATCGGAAAAGCATCCGGATCTAAATCTATACCGTGTCTTTTCTTAACCAGTTTTACTGTATCTTTAATTAGAGTTAAAGTTTTTAACCCTAAAAAGTCCATCTTTAACAATCCAGCACTTTCTACTACCGAATTATCAAATTGGGTAACATACAAATCTGAATCCTTCGCAGTAGCAACTGGAACGAAATTAGTAATGTCGTCTGGCGTAATAATTACGCCACAGGCATGAATCCCCGTATTGCGAAGTGAGCCTTCTAAAATAATGGCTTGTTCTATGGTTTCGGCACTTAAATTTTTGGCAGCGGCTAAAGTTTTAAGCTCGGTAATTTTTTCATATTCGTCTGGTCGCAAGGCAGCTTTCAAAGCCTTTTCTTCGAGGTTAAATATTTTCGCCAGTTTCATGTTCGGAATAAGCTTGGCAATTTTATCAGCCTCAAAAAGTGGTAGATCCAATACCCTTGCGGTATCTCGGATAGACGATTTAGCGGCCATCGTACCATAAGTAATAATCTGAGCAACCTGGCTCGAACCATATTTATGAATTACGTAGTCCATTACGCGGCCACGGCCTTCGTCGTCGAAATCGATATCGATATCGGGCATAGAAACCCGGTCGGGATTAAGAAAACGCTCGAACAGGAGGTCGTACTGCAACGGATCGATATTGGTAATCCATAAACAATAAGCAACCACAGAGCCCGCTGCCGAACCACGACCTGGGCCCACAGAAACATCCCGGCGACGCGCTTCAGCAATAAAGTCTTGTACAATTAAGAAATAGCCTGGGTAACCAGTTTTTTCGATGGTTGCCAATTCGAAATCCAGGCGCTCTACAATTTCCGGCGTTAAATCGCCGTATCTTTTCCTGGCGCCTTCGTAGGCTAAATGTTTGAGGTATTTATTTTCTCCACGTTTACCTTTATCGATCTGATCTTCCTCGACCAAAAATGTTTCGGGAATATCAAATTTAGGCAAAAGTACCTCACGGGCCAATTCGTAAGCCTCGATCTTGTCGGTTATTTCCTGGGTGCTCAAAATAGCTTCCGGCAAATCGGCAAAAATCGACTTCATTTCGTCGGCCGATTTAAAGTAATATTCCTGGTTCGGCAAGCCATAACGATACCCACGACCACGACCAATTGGGGTTGCCTGCTTTTCTCCATCTTTTACACACAGCAAAATATCGTGCGCATTGGCATCTTTTTTATGAATATAATAAGTGTTGTTTGTAGCCACCAGTTTAACCTGGTGTTTAGCAGCCAAAGCAATAAGATCGGTGTTTACCCGGTCTTCATTTTCCTGGCTATGGCGCATTATTTCGATATAAAAATCTTCGCCAAATTGCTCTTTCCACCAAATTAAGGCATCTTCTGCTTGTTTTTCGCCCATATTAAGGAGCTTACTGGCAATTTCGCCATATAAATTCCCCGAAAGCACAATAATATCGCTTTTATATTGCTCAATTACTGCCCTGTCGATCCGGGGTACATAATAAAAACCCTTTGTGTAAGCGATCGACGACATTTTGGCAAGGTTATGATAGCCTTGTTTATTTTTAGCCAATAGCACGACCTGATAGCCATCGTCTTTACGGGTTTTATCAGTATGCATATCGCACACAAAAAACTCGACCCCAACAATAGGTTTAATAATTTGAGTTGTTGGCGCTAGTCCTTTCGCTAAAGCTTCTTCATTTTTAACTTTAGCCTCTTTGTTATGCTTAATAACCTGGCCAACAAAATGAAAAGCCCCCATCATGTTTGCATGGTCGGTTAAAGCAACAGCAGGCATTTGATTTACAGCTGCAGCTTTTACCAATTCTGGCACACTGATGGTCGATTGTAAAACGGAAAATTGGGTGTGGTTATGTAAATGCACGAAGTTTGCCTGGGCAAGCTCTTCCTTATTTCCAACTAACGTTTGTTTAGCGCTACTGCTTGTATCGCTACGCTTCCTGATTACGTCTGATGCCGCTTTAAGGTTAACATGCTGCAGGCCTATTGCAGCAATGCTATCCGGATTAAATTCTTTAAAACGCAAAAAATAATCGGTATCGACCTGTAGCTCTTCTTTCTTAAAGATTTCTTTCTTAATAAGTGCTAAAAAACAACGGGTAGTCGCCTCTACGTCGGCCGTTGCATTATGCGCTTCCATAAATGGAACCCCAAAGAGATACTGATGCAATTCCGTTAAATTAGGTAGTTTAAATTTGCCACCCCGGCCACCAGGTAATTTTAATAAATCGGCCGTTACTTCTGTACAGGTATCTAATACGGGCATGTTAGCCATTGGGCTCGCCATACCCAGCCTGTAAAATTCGCAACCTAAAATATTTACATCAAAACCTACGTTTTGTCCTACTACAAATTTAGCTTTACTAAGAGCTGTATTAAATTTCGTTAAAACAACGGCCAGTTCAATGCCTTGTTCTTCGGCCAATGCTGTAGAAATACCATGTATCCGTTCTGCATCGTAAGGAATATTAAATCCTTCGGGCTTAACCAGGTAATCCTGGTGCTCGATTAAATTACCCATTTCGTCGTGGAGCTGCCAGGCAATTTGGATACAACGTGGCCAATTATCCGTATCGGTAATTGGTGCATCATAATTACGTGGCAAGCCGGTAGTCTCGGTATCAAAAATCAGGTACATATCAGGGAAATGATGGATATCAAAAATAGAAAATTTAGAACGGTAATGTGTCAGTAATTTATCAACAATAAATAATTCAACTTTTAAATTCAAATTACAAAAATCACTTTGTTAAGCTAATGCAAATTGATAACTTCGGCATATAAACAATTTCTATCCTAAAAATCTATAATACATACAAAAATGAAGGTAACGGTAGTAGGTGCTGGCGCTGTTGGTGCCACTTGTGCAGACAACATTGCAAGAAAAGAATTAGCCGAAGAATTGGTATTGTTAGACATTAAAGAAGGTTTTGCCGAAGGTAAGGCCATAGACATGATGCAAACAGCCGCTTTATTAGGCTTCGACACAAAAATTAAAGGCGTAACAAACGATTACAGCCAAACCGCCGGCTCTGCTGTAGCGGTAATTACATCGGGCCTGCCACGTAAGCCCGGGATGACCCGCGAAGAACTGATCGGCATTAATGCCGGTATTGTAAAAGGAGTAGCCGAAAATATTTTAAAATATTCGCCAGATGCCATCATTGTAGTAATTAGTAACCCAATGGATACCATGACTTATTTGGCATTAAAATCTTTAGGTTTACCTAAAAACCAAATTATTGGTATGGGCGGAACTTTAGATAGTGCCCGTTTTAAATATTATTTAAGCGTAGCCTTAAATTGCAATTCGAACGACTTGCAGGGCTTTGTAATTGGTGGCCATGGCGATACCACAATGATTCCTTTAACACGTTATGCCACTTACCAAAGTTTACCGGTAAGCGAATTTTTAGATGAAGCTACTTTAGCAAAAGTTGCGGCAGATACCATGGTTGGCGGTGCTACATTAACCGGATTATTAGGTACATCGGCCTGGTATGCCCCAGGAGCCGCAGGCGCTGCATTAGTCGAAGCCATTGTGCGTGACGAGAAAAAGTTATTTACATGCTGTGTGGCGCTGGATGGCGAATATGGACAGAAAGATATTTGCTTAGGTGTTCCGGTAATTATTGGCCGTAAAGGCTGGGAAAAAATTATCGATTATAAATTAAATGATGAAGAACAGGCTAAGTTTAATAAAAGTGCCGATGCTGTACGTGGAATGAACAATGTACTGGCCGACATGAAATTGATTTAGTTTTTATATGAGAACAATTACTGTTCCCTTAATTTTAATTAATCTACAAGACGATGGTTTCCACCTTTTGGTGGAAATTGTTGTTTTTGGCGAGAAATTAATGGCAGTAGTCGACACAGGTGCCTCGAGGTCTGTATTCGATAAAGAACTGATGGAAAAACATTTAACCGAATTAACCATAAGTGATGAAACCCAAGCTGCAACCATATTTAGTACCACTACTGCGCTACAAGGCACTATTCCAAAACTTAAAATTGGCGGGCTTATTTTAAAAGCCTATGCAGCCGTAGGTTTAGATTTGCAAAGTGTTTCGGCTACCTATGTACAATTAGGGCATCCACCTATTGCCGCAATTATTGGTGGCGATATTCTGGCCGCATTTTATGCAAAAATTGAGTATAGAAAAAAATTACTAAGGTTTTATAAATAATATTTATTTTATGATGATTAGACTCTTCTCCCGCATGTTTTATTCGATGGGCAAAAGCCAGGTTACCCTTGCTATTTTATTGCTTCTTTCTTTAGGATCTGTTGCCCAAGAAATTAAAATTATTGATAAACCAGTCGTTTTCGATGCCGAACGTGTCCGGCTTTCTATTGCTTATTTAAAAGACAGACATAACATCGTTCAGGATCATCCCTATATTAAACCGGTAATGGTAGTTTTACACTGGACCGATATTCCGACGGTAACCGGTACATTTAACACGTTTAATACCACCCTCCTACCTGCCGGAAGAAAAGGAATTGCTGGGGCAAGTATCCTAAATGTCTCCTCTCAATATGTAGTCGACAGAGATGGTACCATTTACCGGTTGATGCCAGATTCGACCTTTGCCAGACATGTAATTGGTTTAAATTATTGCGCTATTGGTGTAGAAAACATTGGCAGCGCAAAATCGCCCTTAACAGACGCCCAACTTAAGGCAAACGAAGACCTGATTAGGTACCTTAAAACTAAATATGATATCCAATATGTGATTGGGCATTTCGAATACCTCTTGTTTAAAGATACCCCCTTATGGAAAGAAACAGACCCCAATTATCAAACGGTAAAAACCGATCCGGGCATCGATTTTATGCAGCGCATAAGAGCAAATCTAAAAGATCTGGACTTAAAGGCCCTACCAATAAAAGTTAAAAGCGATCAATAAAACTTGCATTTTAAATTTGTTTATGTTTAACTTTAAGTAAATCAAAACAAATCAGATATGAAATTTTTAAAAGTTTTACTTGCAATTATTGTCGTTTTGGCAATCATTTTCTTTGTTGGCGGCCTATTTCTGCCCAAAACTTATTCGGTAAACAGATCCCTTGTTATTAACGCGCCTGATAGCGTAGTTTATAGAAACATTGCCGATTTTAATGAATTTACTAAATGGAATCCATGGTCTAAAATGGAGCCAACTGTTAAAATTACAGTTAGCGGACCGGTTGCACAACCAGCGCATTTATACCAATGGGAAGGCGAAAAAACAGGTACTGGTCAGATGTTGATTAAAAATATCGAGCCTAATAAAATGGTCGATATTGAATTAAAATTTATTAAACCGATGGAAAGTACAGCCGACTGTCGTTTTGATATCTTACCTGATGGTACTGGAAATAAGGTTACCTGGACCATGAGTGGAGAAAACAATGGCACTTTAAGTAAATGGATGGGGTTAATGATGGACAAAATGATTGGAAAAGACTTTGAGAGTGGATTACAATCGTTAAAAGAAAAATCTGAAAAAGGAGACTAATCGAATTACTTACGAAGTCTTAAGACTTCGTAAGTCTCTTTGCGTATTAAGCGGTTAAGACTTTAAATTTTTGATTATAAAATTTCATAAATGTCCTTACCTATACACTACAGAAAAAGAATAAAAACAGGATAGCTATCGATTTTCCAGTTTCACTTAAATCAAACCAATTGGCCTTTCCAATAAAAGTGTGTAAAATAAAATTCATCATAATTACACCAAATGAGCACTCAAAACGCATGTAATTATCTAATATTGAATATTTTAATATTTCCGCTTGCTGATATAAATTTTGGCGTGTCCAAATACAAGAACTGCTACAAAACAAATGGCACTACCTAATAGTACAAGCTTCAAATTAGTAGATATATTATAATTATATTGCTTTTGATAAATCTTTTCTTGCTCCACAATTGCATAAAAGCCTCCAAAATCATTATTAATAATGAAATAACCTCGTTTATGCTATAACTTCCATGATTGTTTTTTAGGTGTTAAACCACCGAATTTGAGATCAAAAAAAATCCCCTTCAAAATTTCTTCTGAAGGGGATATATCTTAATTTAAATTGTAAGCTAATTATTAAGCATCAATTTTCGCATATTTTGCATTGCGTTCAATAAACTCACGGCGTGGTGCAACTTCATCACCCATGAGCATAGAAAAAGTATGATCACACTCCGCTGCATTTTCTATAGTTGCTTTTAATAAGGTACGATTAGCCGGATTTAAGGTTGTATCCCACAACTGTTCTGCATTCATCTCGCCCAAACCTTTATAACGTTGAATATGCACGCTTTCTTCTTTACCTGCTCCTTTTAATTTTTGCACGGCAAGGTCGCGTTGTTGATCGTTCCAGCAATATTCGAAATCTTTACCTTTTTTTACCTGATAAAGAGGCGGAGCAGCAATATATACATAACCAGCCTCAATTAAGGCCCGCATGTAGCGATAAAAGAAGGTTAAAATTAAGGTCGTAATGTGCGAGCCATCGATATCAGCATCGGTCATGATCACGATTTTATGATAACGAAGTTTACCTAAATTTAAAGCTTTATCGTCTTCTGGTGTCCCAATACTTACTCCTAAAGCGGTAAACATATTTTTAATCTCGTCGTTTTCGTAGATCTTATGCTCCATTGCTTTTTCCACATTCAGGATTTTTCCTTTTAATGGCAAGATAGCCTGGAAATTACGGTCACGGCCCTGCTTAGCGGTTCCACCCGCCGAGTCGCCCTCTACCAGGTAAAGCTCACATTTTTCTGGATCGCTATCAGAGCAATCGGCCAGCTTTCCGGGTAAACCAGAACCGCCCATTACACTTTTACGCTGTACCATTTCACGTGCTTTACGTGCAGCTGCACGAGCTGTTGCCGCCAAAACAACTTTATTAACGATCATCTTGGCTTCCCTTGGATTTTCTTCCAGATAAGCCCCTAATGCTTCGCCAACTGCTACATCTACCGCGCCCATTACCTCTGTGTTCCCCAATTTGGTTTTAGTTTGACCTTCAAACTGAGGTTCTTGCACTTTTACAGAAACAACTGCGGTTAAACCTTCTCTAAAGTCGTCGCCAGTAATTTCCATTTTAAGGTTTTTTAACAAGCCCGATTTATCGGCATAGCTTTTCAGCGTTCTTGTTAAACCCCTGCGAAAACCGGCGATATGTGTACCACCCTCATGGGTATTAATGTTATTAACATAAGAATGCACATTTTCCGAGTAACTGTCGTTATACTGAAAAGCTAGTTCGACAGGCACCCCCTGCTTAATTCCATCAATATAAATGGGTTCTGGTAGAAAAGAAGCACGTGTACCATCTAAAAACTTAACAAATTCCTTTAATCCGCCTTCCGAATGAAAAGTCTCGGTTAAAAAGGAACCATCTTCCTGCGGATCACGTTCGTCGGTTAGGGTTAAAGTAATTCCCTTATTTAAAAAGGCCAGTTCGCGTAAACGAGAAGCCAAAGTATCATATTTATATTCTATTCCTTGTGTAAAAATAGTCGCATCTGGTGTGAAAGTTACTATGGTACCCCGTTTATCGGTCGTTCCCACCTCTTTAACATCGTATAAAGGCTTACCAATGTTATATTCCTGCATCCAAATTTTACCTTCACGATGTACCTCTGCTTTTAAGTGAGTCGATAATGCGTTAACGCAACTTACCCCAACACCGTGTAAACCACCGGAAACCTTGTAGGTGTCTTTATCGAATTTACCACCAGCATGCAAAACGGTCATTACAATTTCTAATGCCGATTTATTTTCTTTGGTATTGATACCTGTCGGAATACCACGACCATTATCTTCAACCCTGATTGAGTTATCTGCTAAAATATTTACGATGATGGTATCTGCATGGCCAGCTAAAGCCTCGTCAATAGAGTTATCTACAACCTCGTAAACCAAATGATGCAAACCTTTTACACCTGTATCTCCAATATACATAGAAGGGCGCTTACGAACCGCCTCTAAACCTTCTAAAACCTGTATGTTATCTGCCGAATAATTTGACTTTAAATCTTTTTCTTCGCTCATAATTTTGTTTAATACTTAAAGAATCAAAAATAACCATTTTTTGCCTAATTAAGGCAGATGTGGATAACTATTTGATGTTAAAAGTGAGATAATTTAATTAAAAAACGCTTGTTTTTAGGATACTAAGAATTGATTTTTATATTTGTTAAAATTTAACAAAAAAGAATGAAATCAACAACATTAAAACTAGGCGGTTTAGCGACTGCATTAGCTATAGTTTCTGTATTATCTTCGTGTGGAAATAAAGATGGTAAAACTGTAGAAACGGCTAAAACTACTGGCGCAACTGTTGCCGCCGACGAAAAAATTGTTTTCGTTAACTCCGATTCGTTGTTAACCAAATACGAATATTTTAAAGACCTTAAAGCTAAAATGGAAACTAAAGGCAAAGCAGCAGAGAGCGATCTGGCAGCTAAAACTCAAGCCTTCCAACGTGAGGTACAACAATATCAACAGCAACAAAACACACTACCTGCTGATCAGAGAGCATCGACCGAGCAAAGATTATCCAGAAAACAACAAGAACTACAAGCTTATCAGCAAAATGCTGGCGCTGCTTTACAAAACGAACAAGCAAAGGAGCAAGAAATACTTTACGACAAAGTAGCCGAATATTTAAAAGGTTATGCCAAGTCTAAGGGCTATAAGATGGTCTTAACTTATGCAAAAGGTAATAGCGCGATCTTATTTGCCGACGAAAGCCTGGATGTAACCAGCGCTGTTATTGTTGGCTTAAACGCAGCATACGCAAAAGATAAAAAATAAAATATTTTAACCACTAAAAAAAAGAGTCCTGAGAATTAATTCTCAGGACTCTTTTTTTTAGTAATGATTAACGCTATTTACTAGCTTCTCCAGCGCCTCTTGCCAAATCAATCATCATGTCCAATTCTTTAACCATCCCATCGGCAGTACCGCTAAACCCAACTTTCTTAAACCGGATGTTACCACTGCCGTCTACAATAAATTTAGTAGGAATTCCATCTACCTTGTATTGTTCGATCACATCGAACTTGCTTTGGTCATCTTTGTTCTTAGTATCTAATAAAATGTTAAAAGTATAACTGGTTGTAGCCAACCAGTCTTTAACCACTTTCTCTCTATTTTCTTCTGTTTGCCAGGTATTGATAAACAAGAATACAACGGTGGGGTCGGCTTTATACTTATCGACTGCTTTTTGCATGCCCGGAAAAGAAGCCATACAAGGCCCACACCAGGTTGCCCAGTAATCGACAATAACTACCTTACCTTTTAGTTTTTCTAAGGAGATCGTTTCACCTTTAAGGTTTACCAGACTAAATTTTGGCGCAGGGCTATTAATCATCTCCTTCATAAACTTCGCTCTTTCTTTAGCGATAGCATCTTTTTCTAAAGCTGCATAATAAGTATCGAATGGGATAGCCCCTGTATATGCCGATTTAAGATCAGCTTTCATTTGTTCAGTTCCCTGCCCATCTTTAATAAATCGTTCTGCAAAGTTTACTGTTTTGTCTTTTTCGCCTGCTTTTGCCAGGAAATTAACATATCTTGCATTCATGTCGGCACTACTAAAGTTGTTTTTTGTAACGGCAGCTTCTTGAAAACCTAAAGCTTCTTTCGTTTTACCTAAATGATCAAGTAATAGGGCATAGGTGTCTGCATAAGAAGCGTAAGTGCTTTCCAAACCCTTTAGATAGTCTTCTTTCGACGCATAATAAGCCGGCATCGGGTCATTTTTAGCAGACTCAACAAGTGCTAAAGATTTTTTAGAGATCTCGGCAGCAAAAGTTAAATTTTCTTTTTTCTCGGCACCAGCCCAGGCATAGCTGTTATAAATGGCTGCAAGCGAAGACTTATTTTCAACCTTATTCGCATATTCCTGGAATTTTGCATTGTTTTTTGCCAGGCCGTATGCCGATGCAATAGCCGAATAGAAATTAACTACTTTCGTAGCATCTGCTTTCTTACTCAAATCAAGTTTGAAACTCTTAATTAATGCCGCTAATTTCTCTTCCATTTTAACCGGATCTTTTTCCGAATAAATGGCGTTGGCGCTCAAATTATAAGCATAATTTCCATGTGGATATTTAGCTTTTACTATATTGTAAACAGAATCGGCCATCGCTTTCCGTTTAGAAATACTATATAAACTAGCTATTTTTGTAAGTTCTGCTTCTTTTATTTCCGATTTTTTAATCGCAGCAATTTCTTCGTTAATCATCCGCTCGCCGTTGGTTTTATCCAGGCCATATTGTAGCGACAAATAATTAATCAAATAAGTTTTTCTCATTTCCGGATCAATAGCAAAAGCGTTTTCTAAAGCCTTAATCGATTTTTCCTTATCGGCTTTAACCCCGGCATAAGCGTTACCCATGCCACTATAAAACTGATACTCCCAAAAATAAGCCATGGCTGTAGGTTTATTATCTTTATAAAAGAGTGTATAACAACCTGCAGCATTTTCTTCCCTCGTTCCATCAGCCGAGAAAGATAAAACAGCAATTGCGGTACTGTCTACTGGTGTAAAACTGCCCTTATAAATCGAACCCACTTTAGTAAGTTCGATATTAATTGGCTTTTGCTTTAAGTTTATAAATGTTTGGGCCACACATTTTACGTTCGCCAGCATATCGAGTTTACCACCCTTTGGATCGTACTCGAAAGAAAGTGGCTGACCAGCTTCTGGTGTTGCCGAAGAAAACTTAACAGTTTGCGCTGCAGAATCGAGCAGAGCAAATGCGGATAGCATAAACAAGACTAATTTTTTCATGGTTTATAAGTTTAGGTTATAGGTAACTAAATATATAGTTTGCTTTTGACAATTCCAAATTTTTAGCCTGTTTTTATCGTCAAAAATGAATGGATTAATTTTTGATAATTTTGAAGAAAATAAATAAATGGGACACTACGAAGATCGGGTTAGTTATGAATTACAATTTTGGAAATTGGAGCTAAAGAAAAAACCTTCAGTATTAGGGAGTCTTGCAACAAAAATACAAACCAAGATTAATAAACACATTCCAGCTAAGGTGCACAAAGCGATTTCTGTAACGATCGAAAAGATGGTTAAAGCCGTTTTATTTGGAGCTACTTATACCACAACCGCCTTACCTCCTATCGAGACCAGTTTATTGCACCGCGAAGCTTTGGTAAAAGCTAAAATCGATTCTTATTGTAAAACTGGCGCCGCAGAAGGTGGAATTACTGGTGCCGGTGGTTTCTTAATGAGCATGGCCGATTTTCCGGTCTTAATTGGCATCAAATTGAAAATGCTTTTCGAAATAGCTTCCTTATATGGCTTCGATGTAAAAGATTATCGGGAAAGATTATACATTCTTTATATTTTTAAATTGGCTTTTTCGAGCAAAAAAGGAACTCAAGAGACCTTCGAACAAATGCAAAATTGGGATAAAAAATTGGTTGAACTCCCTAACGATGAAAGCAATTTCGATTGGCAAAGTTTCCAACAAGAATATAGAGATTATATAGATTTAGCTAAACTCGCACAATTATTGCCTGTAGTAGGTGCAGCGGTGGGTGCTGTTGCTAATTATCAGTTGCTTAAAAAACTAGGCAAAACAGCGATGATGGGTTATCGGCTTCGCCTTTTAAAGTCGGGGAAGTCGGGAAGTTGGTAAAGTTGGGAAAGTCGGAAAAGTCGGAAAAGTCGGGAAGTCGGGAAGTTGGTAGAGTCGGTAAAGTTGGGAAGTCCGAAGTTAATATCGGCTAGATGGAAGTTTAATATTGAACTTAATCTTTCAGACGTTACTGTCTTCCTAACTTTCCGACTCTATTCATCGAACATTCCTCCAATCAAATCGTCTGTTTCTCTTCGATCTTTTTTGGTTGGCCGTCCTGTTCCCCTATCTCGTTTTAAACTTGGCGCATGAAACATGGATTTAAAAGCATGGGTTTCTTCAACTGGCGTTAAATCTTTATACTTGGTTACCGCAATTTTTGCCTCAACCCTGTTACTTAAAAGCTCCACTACTTCAATTATTTTTTTTTCTATTCCCTTCGATACCTGATACACTTCTCCAACTTTAACAATAGCCGATGGCTTTAGATTTTGTCCATTCAGTTTTATCCGCCCCGCTTTACAGGCATCGGTCGCCAGACTGCGTGTTTTAAACAGTCTAATCGCCCATAGGTACTTATCGATCCTTAATTTTTCGTTATCTGCCATAAAAAAACAAAAATACAAACAAAACGGTGCTAGTTTACATTTATAATAAAAAAGCACCTGTATGGTAATTAATTTTCCAAAAAGCATGCGCAATACATAAAATTGATTTATTTTGTAAGAAATTAGAAACAATACGATGATTGAAGAATTAAAAAAGCTAGTCGAAGCGGCTTGGGAAGACAGAACTTTATTAGAGTATAGCAATTATTGTGAAGCCATCGAAACTGTAATCAAAAGACTGGATAGAGGCGAAATACGTATTGCAGAGCCAATTTTAAATACCTGGGGTATTAACGAATGGATTAAAAAAGCGGTTATCCTTTATTTCCCAATTAAGGAAATGAAAGAAATTAAAGTAGGCCCTTTTGTTTTTCACGACAAAATGGACCTAAAAACTAATTACAAGCAAGCTGGTGTACGTGTAGTACCACACGGCATTGCGCGTTATGGTGCTTACCTAGCCAAAGGAGTTATTATGATGCCTTCTTATGTAAACATAGGCGCTTATGTAGACGAAGGGACGATGATCGATACCTGGGCAACTGTGGGTTCTTGTGCGCAAATTGGTAAACGAGTACATTTAAGTGGCGGCGTGGGTATTGGTGGCGTATTAGAACCCATTCAATCGGCGCCTGTAATTATAGAAGACGATTGTTTTATCGGTTCGAGAGCCATTGTAGTAGAAGGTGTAAAAGTCGAAAGAGAAGCTGTGCTTGGCGCTAATGTGGTTTTAACCGCCTCTACGAAGATTATCGATGTTACTGGCTCGACACCTATAGAATACAAAGGTATTGTTCCAGCACGTTCGGTAGTTATTCCAGGCGCTTATACCAAAAAATTTCCTGCCGGCGAATTTCAAGTTCCCTGCGCTTTAATTATTGGTACCCGTAAAGAGTCGACAGATAAGAAAACCTCTCTGAATAATGCATTGAGAGAAAATAACGTAGCGGTTTAATGTCTTCACAAACAAAGAATCCTCCTCAAGCTAGAGTTTCAGTAGCAATGTGTACTTACAATGGAGAAGATTTTTTGGATGAACAAATACAATCAATACTAAATCAGAGCTATCAAAACATTGAACTGATAATTGTTGATGATTGTTCAACAGACAATACTTTTGCAATTTTAGAAAATTGGAAAGCACGCTTCCCTACTAAATTCTCCATTTATAGAAATGAAGTGAACTTAGGTTATAATAAAAATTTTGAAAAAGCAATTTTATTATCAAATGGTGATTTTATAGCAATAGCTGATCAAGATGATATATGGGAAAAAGAAAAAATTGCCAAACTAGTTAACGCATTTGATGCAGAAAATGTAATACTAACCCATTGCGCGTCTGTACATTTAAGGGATAACAAACTATTGTTTAAATCGGGCGAGTTAAAATGGGAAAACCACTTTTCTGGTAACGATACCCGTACCTTATACTTTTTCAATAAAGTACAAGGTCATAATATGTTGTTCAGGCAAAGCTTAAAGTCTTATATACTGCCCATTCCTAAGGATTTTTTTTATGATTGGTGGATTGCTGTAATTGCAACCTGTAAGGGTGAAATAAAGTCTGTTCCCGAATATTTAGTAAAACATAGGCTTCATGGTAAAAACGCCTACTATGAATCTTTTACCTTGACGAAGGTGGAAGAAAAAAAAGAAATATTAAAAGCCTTGGAAAATTTTTCATCAATTGATTGCATCCGAGAAGTTGATAAACAATTACTAGTTCAAATGATTACACAACTTCGAAAGCACTTAAATAATTTTAAAGGAGGTATAGACTTTAAATTTTTCAAATTTTTATTTATACATAGATGGCTTATCTTTAGTCATAAGAAAAGAGTGTTTCCTGAATGGACGCTTTTTAAATCATCCATTAAATATGCAAGAAAATAACGGGAATCATAATCTTGATAAAACAATTTCTCAGTCTTCGGCTTTAATGAAAATAGGATTCGACGGTAAAAGGGCAACAAATAACTGCACTGGACTGGGTAATTATAGCCGCTCCTTAATTGAACATTTATCAACGCAATTCCCAATGAATGAGTATTATGTTTACACCCCAAAAGTAAACGCAAACATCATCAAACTCCCTTTGTTTACCAAAGAAAATATTAGGCTCAAATTACCAGCAAAAAAAAATATTTCTCCCGTTTGGAGAAGTGTAGAAATCGTTTTACAATTAGTAAAGGATAAAGTAGCACTTTTTCATGGTTTAAGTCACGAGATACCATTCGGATTGAAAGAGCATGGAATAAAAAGTGTTGTCACTATACACGATCTGATTTTCTTAGTAAAACCGAATTATTATACGTTTTTCGATCGTTTAATTTACAAGTACAAGAGCAAATATGCTTGCAAACATGCCGATCGAATTGTCGCAATTAGTGAGCAAACAAAAAAAGATATTGTCAGATTTTATCGCATAGATCCCGCTAAAATTGAAGTGATTTATCAAAGCTGTGATGAACAATTTGAAACAACAGTTGAGGAAAACGAACAAGAATTTATTCGAAAAAAGTATCAGCTTCCACAAAAGTACTTGCTGAATGTTGGTACAATTGAAAGTCGAAAAAATCTGTTACTGTTGATTAAGGCGCTACCACTTATCGACAAAGAATATTCTCTTGTGGTTATTGGGAAAGAAACAACCTATGCAAAACTTGTAACAAAAGAAATTAATAGCTTAGGTTTACAAAATCGCGTGATTTTCTTAAAGGATGTTCCCTTTAAAGACTTCCCAGGAATATATCAGATGGCCGATATATTTATCTACCCCTCGTTCTATGAAGGTTTTGGAATTCCAATAATTGAGGCGTTACATTCAAAAATCCCAGTAATTGCTGCTACAGGTTCCTGCTTAGAAGAAGCAGGTGGTCCAGATAGTTTATACATAAATCCAACAAATGTTAGTGATTTAGTGCATAAAATTGATTTGATATTAAAGGATGAAAACCTAAGGGACTTAATGATTGTTAACGGTTCACAATATGTTAAAAGGTTTGATAAAGCTTTGGTTACAGCTGAATTAATGGATTGTTATTTAAATATGATAAATCAGAAACGCAACAAAAATTAACGATAATGATTTTACATCGTACACCCCTACCCAAATGTACGCTAATGATTGCCACTTATAACTGGCCTGACGCGCTGTATTTATGTTTAATGAGTGTGCTTTCACAAAGCCATTTACCAGACGAAATTATTATAGCTGATGATGGTTCGACAGCTTCTACAAAAGATTTAATAGATAAAATTAGCTTGCAAACACCTGTCCCTGTTGTGCATATCTGGCACCCGGATAAAAATTTCCAGTTATCTAGCATCCGGAACAAAGCTATATTGGCAGCACAATACGAATACATAATTCAGATAGACGGCGATATAATTTTAAATAAATATTTTATTTACGATCATCTCCATATGGCGGCAAAAAAAAGTTTTATCTGTGGCAGCAGGGTTTCTTTAACTTCAAAAATAAGCACAGCGCTGTTAAAGCACAAAAATTATACCCCAAAACTCAAAGACATCTCTCTGGGGTACATCATGAATGCCATAAGATTACCCTTCTTTAGTCCTTTGTTGACCAATAGGTATAAAAGGAAACAATTACATGTGGTAAGGGGATGTAATATGTCTTTTTGGAGGGAAGATCTTATTTCAATAAATGGTTATAACGAAGACATTACAGGCTGGGGAGCTGAGGATTCTGAAATTGCCATCCGTCTGATGAATTTATCAATTAAAAAAAGATTTTTAAAATTTGCAGGGATCATGTTCCATATTTATCATAAAGAAAATTCGAGAAGCAGTGAAAAAAGAAATTACGATATATTGAACCAAACCATTAAGGAGAATAAAACCTGGATAAACAATGGGATAATTAAACAGCCGGATGAACATACAACAGGAGATTAATCGTACGCTTGACGTCTTAAAAAAAGGTGGGGTAATTCTCTATCCAACCGATACGGTTTGGGGTTTAGGTTGCGATGCTACAAATGAAGCAGCCGTAGCAAAGATAAACCTCATAAAAGGTCGGGCAGCAAACAAGAGCTTTATTGTTTTACTGCATTCGGCCAACCAGTTACAAAGCTACGTAAACGAAATTCCTGAGGTGGCTTACGACCTCATCGAATATGCGGAAAATCCATTAACTATTATCTTTTCTGGCGCCAAAAATCTGGCTAAAAATGTAATTAATAGCGATGGCAGTATTGGGATCAGAGTGGTTAAACATGCTTTTTGTGAAATGTTGATCCAACGTTTTAGAAAACCAATTACTTCTACCTCGGCCAATTTATCGGGCACACCAACGCCATTGTTCTTCGACGACATCGCGCCAGAAATTATCGAAGCAGTCGATTACGTAGTCGATATTGAGCAAGAGTTACGCGAACCTAAAAAACCATCGACTATTATTAAACTAGGCCCATCAGGACAATTTGAGTTTATCCGCAAGTAAGCCCGATTGTTTTTATTATTTTTGCCTTCGTTTATGCAACAGCACCTACAAAATCCCATATTTAAAATCTTAGCTGCCCTGGCAGCCCAAACCAATACAGAAATATATGTGATTGGAGGTTTTGTACGCGATGCTTTATTAGTAAGATCTTCGAAAGATATTGATATTTTAGTAGTTGGTAATGGGATAGCTTTTGCAGAAAGCCTAGGCAATCGGCTAAAAACTAAAGTTGCGGTCTTTAAAAATTTTGGGACAGCTATGCTTAAATACGGCGATCTGGACGTCGAATTTGTAGGAGCAAGAAAAGAATCTTACCGGGCTAATTCGCGCAAACCTATTGTCGAAGATGGCACCCTGGCCGACGACCAGCTTAGACGGGATTTTACTATTAATGCACTGGCTATTTCGTTAAATGCGACAAATTATGGAGAGGTTATAGATCCTTTTAATGGGTTGACTGATTTAGAGAAAAAGCTAATCAGGACGCCCTTAGACGCCACAATTACCTTTTCTGATGATCCTTTACGCATGATGCGCGCTATTCGCTTTGCAACGCAACTCGGTTTTGATATAGATCAGCATGCGATCGATGCAATTAAAAGTCAGAAAGAAAGGATTAATATTGTTTCTAAAGAAAGAATAACAGACGAGCTTAATAAAATAATTTTGGCCAGTAAGCCGTCGATCGGTTTTAAGTACTTGTTCGATACGGGGCTTTTGCACCTTATTTTTCCACAAATGGCTAATTTATATGGTGTCGATGTGATTAAAGGAAAGGGGCATAAAGACAATTTTTATCACACCCTACAAGTTTTAGATAATATTTGCATGCATACCGACGACCTCTGGTTACGATGGGCGGCAATTTTACATGACATTGCAAAACCTGCTACTAAAAGATTTGAGCCAAGCCATGGTTGGACTTTCCATGGGCATGAAGATAAAGGTGCGCGAATGGTGCCTCAAATTTTTGCCCAGCTTAAACTTCCTTTAAACGAAAAAATGAAGTTTGTTCAAAAACTAGTGCAACTCCATTTACGCCCTATTGTGCTGGCTCAGGAAACGGTTACCGACTCGGCGGTAAGACGTTTGCTTTTCGAAGCCGGAGAAGAAATAGATAGCCTGATGCTCCTGTGTAATGCTGATATTACGACAAAAAACGAATACAAAATAAAAAAATACCGCAATAATTTTGAATTGGTTAAGCAGAAATTAAAAGATGTCGAAGAACGGGATCAATTAAGAAACTGGCAGCCGCCCATAAGTGGAAACGATATTATGCAAACATTTGGGCTTAAGGCCGGTAGAGAAGTTGGGGTCTTAAAAAATGCCATCCGGGAAGCAATTTTGGAAGGCGAAATCGCAAATAACTACGATGAGGCATTTAGTTTTATGCAGCAAAAAGCGCAAGAATTAGGCTTAAAACCAATTATCAAATAAACTCCTTTATAAAATCTATTTTTATTTCCTTAATTTTACCTCAAAAAACAGCACACCGAAATGGCAATTTATAGATTTAAAATTTCTTTTGAAGATTTTGACGATGTGGTTAGAGAAATCGACATCAAGACCCAACAAACTTTCGAAGACTTACATAGGGCAATCCATCGTTCGACTGGCTATAATGCAGACAAATCGTCGTCATTTTATGTGAGTACCGACCATTGGATTAAAGGCGACGAAATTGCAATCTTACCTAATCAGCGCAAAATAGACAATGGGGTTACCCTCATGGAAAACACGAAACTGAGTAGCTTTATAGAAGACCCGCATCAAAAATTTTATTATATCTATAATTTTGAACGTCCTTTCGATTTTCATGTAGAGCTCATTAAAATAATTTTGGAAAACGATCCCAATATCGAATATCCCTTTTTAGTGAAAAGCATTGGCGAAGCGCCAAAAATTATCGACAAAAATAATTCGACTGGTTTTGCAGTAACTGCCAGCACCGTTGCATCGTCCGATTTCGATTTCTTAAATGAAATGGACTTTGTGCCCGAAGATACCGAAGAGCTCGAGGCAATGGGAGGTAGCGGCATTAATGCCGAAGAAGTCGACGAGGAAAGTGAAGAAGAAGAAAAAGACGAATTTAGCGATAACGATAATTTTGAAGACGAAGATTACAGAAGCGGGGGCAAAGGGGAAGATTACTAAATAAAAGCATGAATTGAAAACATTAATTGTCGTTGTTGGGCCTACCGCCATCGGTAAAACTGCATTGGCGATAACGCTTGCAGAATTTTATAAAAGTGAAATTATTTCGGCCGATTCTCGACAATTTTTTAAGGAAATGCATATTGGCACAGCTAAGCCTTCGGCTGAAGAACTAACCACCGTTCCGCATCATTTTATAAATTCGCATAGCATAACCTCACTTTTTAGTACTGGCGATTTCGAAGTTGAAGCTCTTAAATTGATAGAATCCTTATTTACCAAGCATGACATCCTTGTTATGGTCGGCGGTTCTGGCCTTTATATCGATGCGATTTGCAAAGGGTTGGATAAATTACCAGAAATAGATCTCGATATTCGGCATCAGCTTAACACGCTCTACACCACGGCAGGTATAGACCCCATTAAAGCACAATTACAAATGTTAGATCCTGCATATTATGAAAAAGTAGATCAGTCTAACCCG
The DNA here is from genome assembly GCA_040388055.1 of Bacteroidota bacterium. Taxonomy (GTDB): domain Bacteria; phylum Bacteroidota; class Bacteroidia; order Sphingobacteriales; family Sphingobacteriaceae; genus Pedobacter. The sequence goes on along the minus strand of JAZKCO010000015.1, from coordinate 13,692 downwards.
CAACGAATGATAAGAGGATTGGAAGTTGTACTTTCGACCGGTAAAAAACTAAGTTCATTTTTAACCGCTACCAAAAAGGAAAGGCCCTTTAATATCATCAAAATTGGTTTAAATACTAATCGGGAGGTATTATACGAGCAAATTAATAATCGTGTAGATTTAATGATGCAGCTTGGTTTGTTGAATGAAGTGAAAGGCCTGCTTCCTTATCGTCAATACAACGCCTTAAATACCGTAGGCTATTCGGAACTATTCGATTATTTGGATGGAAAAACTACGCTCGAATATGCTATTTCGATGATTAAACAAAATACCCGGCGATTTGCCAAACGACAGCTTACCTGGTTTAGAAGAGATGAAAATACGGCTTGGTTCGAGCCTAATGGGCATACCGAAATTATCGCTTATTTAGAGCAGCTATTGGTTCATTAATTGTTGAATAATGCTAAGCCTGAGCGGTTGGGCCGCCAAAATTAATCGGGAAACCTGTAGGTTCCTCAGGGGTTTTAATTTTCCCATTAATCATCTCAAATTTCTCAATATTATCTTGCATGGCATGTAAAAGCCTTTTTGCATGTTCTGGTGTCAAAATAATTCTCGATTTTACCTTCGCTTTGGGTACCCCAGGCATTACTCTTATAAAATCCAAAACAAACTCAGTATTAGAGTGGGTAATAATTGCCAAATTAGAAAATATACCTTCTGCAATTTCTTCGGAGAGCTCTATGTTTAATTGGTTTTCGTTCTGTTGTTCTTCCATCATAGACCAAAAATAAAAAATTCCATCGTTAAACAACGGAATTAAAAAAAATTAAAAAGTTTGGTTAAACAAGATTAAATGCAAATTATGAAAGATTGTACCTTCATTGCTTTTTTGTACAACGAAACGGTCTAACTTAGACTTCGCAAGTTTTTGAGACTTGCGCAGTTTTAAGGAAATTCGAATTTTCTGAAAATCCAGGATTACTCAAAAAAAAGTCCCCCAGAACTTAATCTGGAGGACTTAAAAATAATATTACTTTAAAAAACTAGGCTTCAACTTCTTCTTCTTGTTTAGAAGCTAATAATTTATCGTACTCTTCTTGAGAACCCACAATGATACGCTCGTAACCACGCACACCAGTACCCGAAGGAATAAGGTGTCCTACAATTACGTTCTCTTTTAAGCCAAGCATATTATCGCGTTTACCTGCAATAGCAGCTTCGTTTAATACTTTAGTTGTTTCCTGGAAGGAAGCAGCTGAAATGAACGATTTAGTACCTAATGATGCTCTGGTAATTCCTTGTAAAACTGAACTTGCTGTTGCAGGTTGTGCATCACGTACTTCAATTTGTTTCAAATCTTTACGTTTTAACTGAGAATTTTCGTCTCTTAATTTACGTAACGAAAGAATTTGACCAGGTTTAACGGTATTTGAATCGCCGGCATCTACCACTACTTTTTTGTCGTAAATTTCGTCGTTTTCTACCATAAAGTCCCAACGGTCGACCGAGTTATTCTCTAAGAAAGAGGTATCACCCGGGTCTTCGATATGAACTTTCTGCATCATTTGGTGTACAATTACTTCAAAGTGTTTATCGTTAATTTTCACACCTTGTAAACGATAAACTTCTTGTATACCATTTACTAAGTATTCTTGTACGGCCGCAGGACCTTTAATTGCTAAAATATCAGCTGGCGAAATAGATCCATCAGATAATGGCATTCCTGCTTTAACGAAGTCGTTATCCTGTACCAAGATGTGTTTCGATAATGGCACCAGGTATTTTTTAACTTCACCGTCTTTCGACTCGATGGTCATTTCGCGGTTACCACGTTTAACGCCGCCTAAAGTTACCACTCCATCAATTTCGGTTACCACCGCTGGGTTAGATGGATTACGTGCTTCGAATAATTCAGTTACACGTGGTAAACCACCGGTAATATCCCTGGTTTTTCCAGTTGCACGCGGAATTTTAACTAAAATCTGACCAGTTTGTACGGCTTCACCTTCGTCGATAGCAATGTGTGCACCTACTGGAATGTTATAGTTCCTGATCAGCTCACCTTTTTTATCAACTACCTGAATAGCAGGATTTTTAGTTTTATCACGGGTATCGATAATCACTTTTTCACGGTGACCAGTTTGTTCATCAGATTCTTCACGGAAAGTTACCCCTTCAACAATCGCATCAAATTGAATTTTACCTGCAAACTCTGAGATAATAACCGCGTTATATGGATCCCATGAACAGATTTTATCGCCCTTAGAGATTTTGTCTCCTTCTTTAACGTATAAGAATGCACCATAAGGAATATTATTGGTTACAATTACTTTACCAGTTCCTGGCTCAATAATTTTAAACTCTCCCGAACGACCTAATACGATATCAGTTTTACCATCTTCAGTATTAGTTTCTACCGTACGCAAGTTTTCAAATTCAATTACACCATCAAATTTAGCATTGATCTGAGATTCGGCAGCAATGTTCGATGCAGTACCACCCACGTGGAAAGTACGTAAAGTTAATTGCGTACCTGGCTCCCCGATAGATTGCGCAGCTATTACACCCACAGCCTCACCTTTCTGAACACGTTTACCAGAAGCTAAGTTACGTCCATAACAAAGGGCACAAACACCTCTTTTGTTTTCGCAAGTTAATACGGAACGAATTTCGATCCCTTCTAATGGTGATTCCTCAATCGCTTTTGCCACGTCTTCGTCGATATCTTTACCCGCACCAACTAATAACGATCCGTCTAATGGATTATAGACATCGTGAAGTGAAATACGGCCTAAAATTCTATCGTATAATGGCTCAACAATATCCTCATTATCTTTTAATGCTGTAGTGTACATACCTCTTAAAGTACCACAGTCTACTGCATTTACAATCATATCTTGTGCCACATCGTGCAAACGACGGGTTAAGTAACCAGCATCGGCAGTTTTTAACGCCGTATCGGCCAAACCTTTACGTGCACCGTGGGTAGAGATAAAGTATTCTAATACCGATAATCCTTCTTTAAAATTAGATAAAATTGGGTTTTCGATAATTTCACCACCAGATCCCGATTTTTGAGGCTTAGCCATCAAACCCCGCATACCGCATAGCTGACGAATTTGCTCTTTCGAACCACGGGCTCCAGAATCGAGCATCATGTATACCGAGTTAAACCCTTGATTATCGCTAGACAATTGAGTCATTACGAAGGAGGTTAAACGGTTATTAATACGGGTCCAGATATCGATAATTTGATTGTAACGTTCGTTGTTGGTAATGAAACCCATGTTATAGTTGTTTCTTACCTCTTCAACTTCGTTTGCAGCTTGTTCTAATAAGGTATGTTTCTCTACCGGAATATTTACATCCTGTAAGTTAAACGATAAACCTCCTTGGAAAGCCATTTTAAAACCAAGTTCTTTTATATCATCCAGGAATCTGGCAGAACGTGCCATACCTGTCATTTTTACCACTTCGCCAATAATATCTCTTAACGATTTTTTGGTTAACAGCTCATTAATATAACCTACTTCTTCTGGTACCACCTGATTAAATAATACCCGACCAACCGTAGTTTCGATTAATTTATTAACGATAGTTCCATCTTCTTGCTTCACATTAGCTTTTACTTTGATAAAAGCATGTAAATCAATTTTTTTCTCGTTATAAGCTATAATAACTTCTTCTGCAGAATAGAAACTCGAATCCTGGCCTTTAACCACTCGCCCTTCATCTGTTCTACGGCCTTTAGTAATATAATAAAGACCCAAAACCATATCTTGCGATGGAACCGTAATTGGGGTACCATTTGCAGGGTTCAGAATATTGTGTGCAGCAAGCATTAATACTTGGGCTTCCAAAATTGCAGCATGACCTAGAGGTAAATGCACTGCCATCTGGTCACCATCAAAATCCGCGTTAAATGCGGTACAAACTAATGGGTGCAACTGGATCGCTTTACCTTCAATTAAGCGTGGCTGGAAAGATTGAATACCCAATCTGTGCAAAGTAGGTGCACGGTTTAATAATACTGGGTGTCCTTTTAGTACATTTTCGAGAATATCCCATACCAACGGGTCTTTACGATCTACAATTTTCTTAGCAGATTTAACTGTTTTTACTATTCCTCTTTCTATCATCTTGCGAATGATAAATGGTTTGAATAGTTCGGCAGCCATATCTTTTGGTAAACCACATTCGTGTAATTTAAGGTTAGGACCTACAACAATTACCGAACGGGCCGAATAATCGACACGCTTACCAAGTAAGTTCTGACGGAAACGTCCCTGTTTACCTTTCAATATATCTGAAAGTGATTTTAAAGCACGGTTACCTTCAGTTTTAACTGCATTTACCTTACGCGAATTATCGAACAACGAATCTACAGCTTCCTGTAACATCCTTTTCTCGTTGCGCAAAATAACTTCCGGTGCTTTGATCTCGATTAAACGTTTTAAACGATTATTACGAATAATTACCCGGCGATATAAATCGTTCAAATCTGAAGTCGCAAAACGACCCCCTTCTAAAGGTACCAATGGACGTAATTCTGGTGGAATAACTGGAACAATCTTAATGATCATCCACTCTGGGTTATTTTCAATACGTGTTCTCGCTCCTCTAAAAGCCTCCACAACCTGAAGGCGTTTTAAAGCCTCGTTTTTACGTTGCTGCGAAGTTTCGTTAGCTGCCTGGTGGCGTAAATTATAAGATAAAGTATCTAAATCAATCCGTTTTAATAAATCTTCTAATGCTTCGGCGCCCATTTTAGCGATGAATTTATTAGGATCTTTATCATCTAAATATTGATTTTCTTTAGGTAATTTATCTAAAATATCTAAATATTCTTCTTCAGTTAAGAAGTCCATATAATTGATACCTTGCTCGGCCATAAAGCCAGACTGGATAACTACATAACGTTCGTAGTAGATAATCAAGTCTAACCTTTTGGTAGGTAAGCCTAAAAGATACCCAATCTTGTTAGGTAACGAACGGAAATACCAGATATGCGCTACAGGAACCACCAAGTTGATGTGTCCCATACGCTCTCTACGTACTTTCTTTTCGGTTACTTCAACCCCGCAACGATCGCAAACTATTCCTTTATAACGGATACGTTTGTATTTACCGCAATGGCATTCGTAATCTTTTACCGGACCAAAAATACGTTCGCAAAACAAACCATCACGTTCAGGTTTGTAAGTACGGTAATTGATAGTTTCGGGCTTTAACACTTCTCCGCTCGAGCGTTCCAAAATGTTTTCTGGCGATGCCAGACTAATGGTAATCGAAGTGAAATTGCTTTTTAATTTATTATCCTTTTTGTAAGACATATCTCTTTCTTTAAAGTTGTGAGTTATGAGTTGCGGGTTATGGGTCTAGGCACTTAACCCACAACCCTTAACCCGTAACTGATAACTAGTCTAACGTAATATCTAAACCTAAGCCGCGTAACTCATGTACCAATACATTAAATGATTCTGGTACACCTGGTGTTGGTAGGTTCTCTCCTTTAACAATGGCTTCGTAAGTTTTGGCCCTTCCAACAACATCATCCGATTTAACGGTTAATATTTCCTGAAGAATATTAGCAGCACCAAAGGCTTCTAATGCCCAAACCTCCATCTCACCAAAACGCTGACCACCAAATTGAGCTTTACCGCCTAATGGTTGTTGTGTAATTAATGAGTATGGTCCGATAGAACGAGCGTGCATTTTATCATCAACCATGTGACCCAGTTTAAGCATGTAAATAATACCTACTGTGGTTGGCTGATCGAATTTGTCGCCTGTTAAACCATTGTATAAATAAGTTCTGCCCGAAGCAGGAACGCCAGCTTTAGCAATCCACTCTTCCACCTCATCATGTTTAGCGCCATCAAAAATCGGGGTAGCAAATTTCACACCCAATTCATTACCGGCCCATGCCAATACGGTTTCATAGATCTGACCTAAGTTCATACGGGAAGGTACACCCAATGGGTTCAACACAATATCAACTGGTGTTCCATCTTCTAAGAAAGGCATATCTTCGTCGCGAACAATACGGGCAACAATACCCTTATTACCGTGACGACCAGCCATCTTATCTCCTACTTTTAATTTACGCTTTTTAGCCACATAAACTTTAGCCATCTGCACAATTCCTGACGGCAATTCGTCGCCCACAGAAATTGCAAATTTATCGCGTTTATATGCTCCTAATTCTTCGTTTACACGAATACCATAGTTATGCAACAACATTTTGATCTGATCATTTTTATCATCATCAGTTGTCCATTTGTATGGGTTAATATGAGCGTACTCTAAATCGGCTAATATTTTCTGTGTAAACTTCGCTCCTTTAGCGATTAATAATTCTTTATAAACATTAAATACACCTTGCGATGTTTTTCCGTTTACGATAGTGAATAATTTATCGACTAACTCGGCTTTTACATTTTCGACTGCTAAATTATATTTCTTGTCTAATTTTTCTATTGCAGATTTTTCTTCCGCTTTAGTTGTTTTTTTAGCTCTCGAGAACAATTTAGTATCGATAACCACGCCTTTAATTGAAGGTGGGGTTTTTAACGATGCATCTTTAACATCGCCTGCTTTATCGCCAAAGATTGCACGAAGTAATTTCTCTTCTGGCGAAGGATCAGACTCTCCTTTTGGTGTAATTTTACCAATAAGGATGTCACCCTCTTTTACTTCAGCACCGATACGGATAATTCCGTTTTCGTCGAGGTCTTTAGTTGCTTCTTCCGAAACGTTAGGAATATCCGGAGTTAACTCCTCTTCCCCACGCTTGGTATCACGTACTTCCAACTCGAACTCTTCGATATGTAAAGAGGTAAAGATATCGTCTCTTACGATACGTTCGTTAATTACGATCGCATCCTCAAAGTTATATCCTTGCCAAGGCATGAAAGCAACTTTTAAGTTTCTTCCTAAAGCCAATTCTCCATTTTCGGTAGCATAACCCTCGCAAAGCACTTGCCCTTTACTAACTTTCTCTCCTTTTTTAACAATAGGTTTTAAGTTAATGCAAGTATTCTGGTTGGTTTTTTTGAACTTCGTTAATCTATATGTTTTGCTATCACCTTCGAACGAAACTAAGCGATCTGCGTCGTTACGTACATATTTAATGGTAATTTCGTTAGCATCTACATACTCTACTACACCATCACCTTCGGCATTAATTAAAGTTCTCGAGTCGCGCGCAACGCGGCCTTCCAAACCGGTACCAACAATTGGCGCTTCCGGACGTAACAATGGTACGGCCTGACGTTGCATGTTCGATCCCATCAAGGCCCTGTTCGCATCATCATGTTCCAGGAACGGAATTAATGAAGCAGCAATCGAAGTAATCTGGTTAGGTGCAATATCCATTAAGTCTAATTTCTCTGGTTCAATAACCGGGAAATCGCCTTCATAACGTGCCTTAACTCTATCAGTAGTAAAATTACCTTTATCGTCATAAGCTGCATTCGCCTGAGCGATGGTTTTACCATCTTCATCTTCTGCAGATAAGTAAATCACGTCTTTATCCATCGCTACCACCCCATTCTCAACAATCTTATAAGGAGTTTCGATAAAACCTAAACTGTTAATCTTAGCATGAACACATAAAGAAGAAATCAAACCGATGTTTGGCCCCTCTGGAGTTTCGATAGTACATAAACGACCATAGTGTGTATAGTGAACATCACGAACCTCGAAACCAGCACGCTCACGCGATAAACCACCTGGGCCTAAAGCTGACAAACGGCGTTTATGCGTAATCTCTGCTAAAGGATTGGTTTGGTCCATAAACTGTGATAATTGGTTCGTGCCAAAGAATGAATTAATAACCGACGATAAAGTACGAGCATTAATCAAATCTGTTGGAGTAAACACCTCATTATCACGAATATTCATACGCTCACGAATTGTTCTAGCCATACGTGCTAAACCAACACCGAATTGCGCATATAATTGTTCACCTACGGTACGTACACGACGGTTAGATAAGTGATCAATATCATCCACTTCTTCTTTAGAGTTGATCAGTTTAATCAAGTATTTAACAATTGCAATAATATCTGCTTTTGTTAACACTTTTACATGATCTGGGGTATCCATTTTTAACTTGCGATTGATACGGTATCTACCCACATCACCTAAGTCATAACGCTTATCTGAGAAGAATAAACGCTCGATAATACCTCTTGCTGTTTCCTCATCAGGCGGTTCTGCGTTACGCAAAGCACGATAGATGTTTTCTACAGCCTCTTTTTCGGAATTTGAAGTATCTTTTTGTAAAGTATTGTATATAATAGTATAATCGGCTTGTGAGGCACCATCATCTTTAGATAAGATAATCGTTTTTACGCCTGCATCAATGATCATATCAATATGGTCGTCTTCTAATACGGTATCCCTATCTAAGATTACTTCGTTACGATCTATAGAAACAACTTCACCTGTATCTTCATCTACAAAATCTTCAACCCATTTTCTTAAAACTCTGGCGGCCAGTTTACGTCCGATATATTTCTTTAAACCAGATTTGCTAACTTTTACTTCGTCGGCAAGATCGAAAAGTTCTAAGATATCTTTATCAGAATCGTAACCGATAGCCCGCAATAGGGTGGTTACCGGGAATTTTTTCTTACGGTCGATATAGGCGTACATTACGTTATTAACGTCTGTAGCAAATTCGATCCAAGAACCTTTGAAAGGAATAACACGTGCAGAGTATAATTTGGTTCCATTAGTATGGCGGCTTTGGCCGAAGAATACACCTGGAGACCTGTGTAACTGCGAAACAATTACACGTTCTGCGCCGTTAATCACAAAAGTACCTTTAGGAGTCATATAAGGTATGGTTCCTAAGTATACATCTTGAATAATCGTCTCAAAATCCTCGTGTTCAGCATCGTTACAAGAAAGCTTCAGCTTTGCCTTTAACGGAACACTGTAAGTTAGTCCACGGTCAATACATTCGGGAATGTCATAACGCGGTGGATCAATAAAATAATCTAAAAATTCTAAAACAAAGATGTTTCTAGAATCTGTGATTGGAAAATTTTCGGCGAATACTTTAAATAAACCTTCGGTATGACGGTTATCTGAAGTGGTTTCGATCTGAAAAAATTCTCTAAATGATTGCAACTGCACATCCAGAAAATCCGGATAATCTATGATGTGCTTACTACGTGCAAAATTTACTCTTTGGTCTACGACTTTATTTGCCAAGGGACTAAATTTAATTTAGTTTAAGAATAAACTATTTGCTTGGTTTGCGTTTAAACAAATCACCAACCAAACAAGATGAAATGTTTATAAACAGGAATAGACTCCGACTTTGCAGTCGGAGTCTTTTCTTAAAGGTTCGTTAAAATTAAGTGATTACTTAATCTCAACTACAGCTCCAGCTTCTTCTAATTGTTTTTTCAAAGCTTCTGCTTCGTCTTTAGCTACACCTGTTTTTAATTCTTTTGGTGCACCATCAACTAAATCTTTAGCTTCTTTCAAGCCTAAACCAGTTAAATCTTTAACTAATTTCACTACTGCTAATTTCGCACCACCAGCTTCTTTTAAGATTACATCGAAAGTCGATTTTTCTTCAGCTGCAGGAGCAGCATCACCAGCAGGTGCTGCAACAGCTACTGCCGCAGCAGCAGGTTCGATACCATACTCGTCTTTTAAGATTTGAGCTAATTCGTTAACTTCTTTAACTGTTAAGTTTACCAATTGCTCAGCAAACGATTTTAAATCTGCCATTTTATTAAGATTTTAAAAATTTACGTAATAATAATTTTGTTTATTGCGAACTTTAGGCGTTCGTTAACCTTCTTTTTCTTGTAGTGTTTTAACAATACCCGCAAGTTTTGCTCCTCCAGACTGTAATGCCGATACCACATTTTTAGCTGGTGATTGTAATAGACCGATAATATCGCCAATCAATTCTTCTCTTGATTTAAGGCTTACTAATGAATCTAAGTGTTGATCACCAACAAATATTGCAGAATCGATATAGGCAGCTTTTAGAATTGGTTTATCAGATCCTTTTCTCAAAGCTTTAATTAGCTTCGCAGGGCCATTGCCTACTTTAGAGAATAATAAGGCTGATTGACCTTTTAATGCTGTGAATATCTCAGACGAGTCGCCTTCCAATCCTTCGATCGCTATTTTGATCAAGGTATTTTTTGCAACTTTCATCTCAATACCGCTTTCGAAACATTTGCGACGGATGTTATTTACTTTCTCAACAGATAAGCTTGAGGTATCAGCAATATAAAAATTGCCATACTCTTGCATTTTCTCTTGAAGAGCTAAAACTACTTCTTGTTTTTCTTCTCTGTTCATAATTAGATCCCCGCTACTGATTTAGTTTCGATTGCAATTCCAGGACTCATTGTTGAAGAAACATGAATGCTCTTAAAATAAGTTCCTTTTGCAGCAGAAGGTTTTAATTTAGAAATGGTTTGAAGAACTTCTAACGCATTTTCATATATTTTCTCTGCTGAGAATGATACTTTTCCTATCGAAGCATGGATGATACCAGTTTTGTCAACTTTAAAATCAATTTTTCCGCCTTTTACGTCAGTTACAGCTTTACCAACTTCGTTGGTTACTGTACCCGATTTTGGGTTTGGCATAAGGTTACGCGGACCTAAAACACGGCCCAACTTACCTACCTTAGCCATACAAGCAGGAGTAGTGATAATAATGTCAACATCTGTCCAACCACCTTCAATCTTAGCCACATATTCGTCTAAACCTACGAAATCTGCTCCTGCAGCTTTAGCCTCTTCTTCCTTGTCAGGAGTACAAAGAACTAAAACGCGAACAGTTTTACCGGTTCCGTGAGGTAAAGTAGCGATACCACGTACCATTTGATTGGCTTTACGTGGATCTACCCCTAAACTCACATCGATATCAACCGATGCATCGAATTTAGTTGTAGTAATCTCTTTTACCAAAGCAGCCGCATCCTGTAAAGAATACGATTTACCGATTTCTAGTTTAGCGTGTGCCAGTTTTTGATTTTTTGTTAATTTGCCCACTGTTGTAAACTGTTTTTTGTTAATTAATTTGTCCAGGGTGCATCACCGCTAACGGTAATTCCCATACTGCGTGCTGTACCTGCTACCATTTTCATAGCAGATTCGATAGTGAAGGCATTTAAATCCGTCATCTTATCTTCAGCAATTGACTTAACTTGATCCCAAGTCACCGATCCAACTTTTTTACGGTTGGGTTCAGCAGAACCACTCGCCAATTTAGTAGCATCTTTTAACTGAATTGCTACAGGCGGGGTTTTGATGATGAACTCGAAAGACTTGTCCACATATACAGTAATCACAACTGGTAATACTTTACCTGGCTTATCTTGGGTACGAGCATTGAATTGTTTACAAAACTCCATGATATTAACACCTTTAGCACCTAATGCAGGTCCTACTGGTGGTGATGGGTTTGCAGCTCCGCCTTTGATTTGTAATTTAACAAGTGCACCGACTTCTTTTGCCATTTTCTGATTTGTTAATTGTAATACTCAATGTTAAATATTGGAAGCATGTAACATTTAAGGTCTTGTGGGTATTGCGTAGTGAGTATTGCGTATAACGATGGATAAACTCCCAATCTCAATACGCATATCGCTATTCGCTATACCAATATTATTCTTTTTCTACTTGCATATAGTTAAGCTCTAACGGCGTTTTACGTCCGAAGATTTTAACCATTACTTTCAATTTTTTCTTTTCTTCGTTTACTTCTTCAATAACACCAGTAAAGCCATTAAAAGGTCCATCCATTACTTTCACATTTTCGCCTACGTAGTAAGCAATGTTCATGGTTTCTCCTTGCTGGCTCATTTCGTCGACCTTACCTAAAATACGGTTAACTTCTGCCTGGCGCATTGGAATTGGATTCCCAGCCTTATCGCCTAAAAAACCAATTACACTATTTACCCCTTTTATAATATGTTCTAGCTCTCCGTCTAAAGTTGCTTCAATTAAAACATAACCAGGGTAAAAGTTACGTTCTTTGGCAATTTTTTTACCTTCTTTCATCTGGTAGTATTTTTCCATCGGAATTAATACCTGTGGAACCAAATGAGAAAATCCTAAACGGCTAATTTCAGAATCAATGTATTGTTTTACCTTCTTCTCTTTACCACTTACCGCTCTAACTACATACCATTTTAACTGATCGTTCATCTAGTATATCGATTTAAAGTGAATTATAAAAAGTCTGTAACACATACTCGGCACTCTTATCCATTGCAAATATTACTGCAGCGATAATTAAAGAAGCTACTAGAACCAATACCGCCGAATTTTGTAACTCGCCCCAAGTAGGCCAAGTAACCTTATGGGTCATTTCGTCGTATGATTCCTTAATAAATTGAACTACACCAGCCATATTTATATATTTTTTGCACGGGAACAAGGATTCGAACCCTGATCAAAGGTTTTGGAGACCTCTATTCTACCATTGAACTATTCCCGTTTTTTAGTTTTAGTATAAAGTATTTAGTACTTAGACTTTGGCGCATTGCTTTACCTCATCCAAGTACTAAATAAGCTATCTGTATACTAAGTACCTCTAAGTACTATTTTAAAATCTCAGTTACCTGACCAGCACCTACAGTTCTACCGCCTTCACGGATAGCGAAACGTAGACCTTTTTCCATTGCAATTGCGTTAATTAATTTAACAGTAATTGTAACGTTATCACCAGGCATTACCATTTCAGTTCCTTCTGCTAAAGAGATTTCTCCTGTAACGTCTGTGGTACGGAAATAGAATTGCGGACGGTATTTATTAAAGAATGGAGTGTGACGACCACCTTCTGCTTTTGACAATACATAGATCTCAGCTTTGAAATCAGTGTGTGGCGTTACTGAACCTGGTTTACAGATTACCATACCACGACGGATATCAGTTTTCTCAATACCACGTAACAATAAACCTACGTTATCACCAGCTTCACCATAATCAAGGATCTTACGGAACATCTCAACACCTGTTACAGTTGATTTAAGATTTTCTGCACCCATACCCAAGATCTCAACTGGATCACCAGAGTTAATTACACCACGCTCAATACGACCAGTTGCTACAGTACCACGACCAGTAATCGAGAATACATCTTCAACAGGCATTAAGAATGGAAGTTCAGTTAAACGTGGAGGAATTGGAATATAGCTATCTACAGCATCCATTAATTCCATGATTTTTCCAACCCATTTCGGATCGCCGTTCAAGCCACCAAGAGCCGAACCTTGAATAACAGGAATATCATCACCAGGGAATTCATAGAATGATAAGAGTTCACGAACTTCCATCTCTACTAATTCTAGTAATTCTGGATCGTCTACCATATCAACCTTATTCATGAAAACAACTAATGAAGGTACACCAACCTGACGAGCTAATAGAATGTGCTCGCGAGTTTGTGGCATCGGACCATCAGTTGCAGCAACAACGATAATCGCACCATCCATTTGTGCAGCACCTGTAACCATGTTCTTCACATAATCCGCGTGACCTGGACAGTCTACGTGTGCATAGTGGCGGTTAGCAGTTGAATACTCAACGTGTGATGTATTAATTGTAATACCTCTTTCTTTTTCCTCTGGAGCAGAGTCAATCGAATCAAATGAACGCACTTCAGATAAACCAGCATCAGATAACACTTTAGTGATAGCTGCTGTTAAGGTTGTTT
>JAZKCO010000014.1:0-94423 GCA_040388055.1 Bacteroidota bacterium | reverse complement strand
AACTAATTCAAGACTGTTATAATCAACTCACAGAAAATGGATTTATGGTTTTTACAGCAATAACAAAGCAAGCCGTAACCTATGGACAAGGAACAAACATAGGCAAAGACAGATTTGAAATGTTTGGTGGAGTACAACTATTCTTTTATGACAGCGAAACAATAGCAGAAGAATTTGGCAAGTCAGGACTTTTTGAAATTACAGAAGTAACAGAGAATTATCCTTTTCACTTAATAAAATGCAAAAAGAACTCGACCGAAAAAAACTGCACCTAGCGGTTTGGCACAAAACGTAATCATCGATTCCATTAAAAACAAAATAAATGATAGAGATAATAATGCGTTATTAGCGGTTCATTGTTTATTGTTAGCTTGTTGCTGTGTTCATACCATAACAACTCAAATCGTAAGTGTGAACGGCAGAATTGTCAGTCAAAAGACGATAGTTGTAATTTGCAGTATCTTCAAAAGATGCCATACTGAATTTTGTTTTAGACCTTTGTAATAATCCTTTTGATGAATTCGCTTTAGGATTTATTCCCGCTCTATGTACCATCCATTCTATGTCTTGAGCTTCTTCTACCAAGTATTCAATTACCGCTTCATTATCTTTGTGTTGTCCAATCAGACCTGAAAATCGGGCTAATGTGTTTCTAATAAACCAAAAAAGAAAAGGAAGTTTTTCTTTATAGGCACGTGTAAGACTCCCAGCCTGATAAAGAAATCGCTTTACGCCTTGTCTTCTCATTGCTGGGATAAGTTGCTTTACAAATAAGGTATTTACTTTTTCTTTCTGTTGCGATTGGGCATCGCCAAGCATACTAATTACAAAGTCTGTCCCATTCAATAATTCGTCAAGTTTGTCGTAATCAGTAATGGAACCTTTTACTAATTCCAGGTTAGGATTTTGAATTTCAATTTTGTCGGGATTGCGAACCAAAGCCCGCACTTTGTGTCCATCATTAAGTGCTAATGAAATGAAATGTCTGCCTGTACGACCTGTACCACCAAATACAAGAAATGAAAATTTTGAGTTTGTCATTTGTCTTTTTATTATGATATTTTTAAAAGTTCATTTTCGTCTGTTTGTGTTTATTGGTTAGCAGAGTGTCTACAATGACCGCTAACGCTGATTTTGTACCTAAGACTTCAATCTCTTTTTGTTTATTGGGTTACTGCTGATAACTGTTACCGAATGTCCATTTGCAATCAATTCGGTTGCAAATGGTTTGCTGATGTTGCCCAATGAGCCTGTAATTACGATATTCATATTTTTTCTTTTTTGTTATTGCAAAAGTGCAACGCTTTCAAAAAACAGATGTATCCAAAACGACTGTTTTTGAAGTCGAAATGACATTCGCTAAAACGGTCAATATCTTTCCTCTCAATTAAATTCGACTAGATCAAAATTCTATATTACTTATAGTAAGTATTTCATTAAAATACAGCTTCTGTTTGTACTTTTTCTAAAAGGTCGTAGTTCATTGTTGTATTCGTGGAAAGCTAATTCATAATTTACATCGTGTTTAAACAGGTTGATGTGGAAAGTCAAGGTAAAACAATTATTAAAAAACTTTTATCGTCTGTTACGAATTCTACTCAAGGATACAGAAGTGATGCCTAAATAAGAAGCTATATAATGTTGTGGGATTCGTTGTATGATTTCGGGATGTTGTGCTAACAATTCGTCATAACGTTGTTGAGGAGTATTCTTTAGATATGAAAAGAAAATTTGCTGGCTTTTTAGAAGCCGCATAAATAAATGTTCAACTATATTATCTCTTAGTTCAGATGAATTCTTGAGAGTGTCCTGAAAATCTTTCTGAGTGATGGTATTTATAATGCATGGTTCAATACTTTCAATAGTATATAAGCTAGGTTTGTTAGTCATAAAGCTTTCAATAGAGGATACACCACCGCCTTCAAAAAAAAACTGTGTTGTTATATCTTTACCATTATTATTTACCCAAGTTCTCAAACATCCTTTTTCAATGAAAAACATCGTTTTTGAAACGCTGCCCTCTTCCAGCAGTATTGTCTTGGCAGGAACCTCTATTTGAGTGAAAAGTGGTTTAAAAACACTCCATTTATCTGAATTGGTTTTTGTTTCTTTTGACATGGCTCTATTTTTATTCAACCCAGAGGATTATATATTTATTCTACTATTGTTTTTAAGTAAATTTACGGAAAATAGGATTGATTATTTACAAGGTTAGACACATTCATAATTTGCTGCAACTTCTCTGTAAAAATTCAACAACGGTTGTGGGTTTTCTTTCTAAAAATTTTTCCAGGTGAAATTTATTTCCTTCCAATTCACCTTGCTGCGCTGCAGCTGCAAAACTACCTAGTATTTTGGCCTGTTTTTTTTGCATCCCTAAGTGTAACGCATTATTGATGTATGTATCATAACTAAGGCTTAGATAGGTTATATTTTTTCCAATAATTTGTGAAATCATTGATGCTATTTCAGTAAATGAAACCCCATCACCAGAAATATCGATAATTTTATTTTTTTGAACTTCAGATGTTAAGATATTTGCTGCTGCTTCAGCCATTTCGGTGCGAAGAGAGAAAGCCATTTTCCCTTGGCCTGCTGGCAGAATTATTCCGTTTTCTAAAAATTTTTCGCCTAAGAACATAGGTAAGGTTTCTAAATAAAGACCATTTCTAAATATAGTATAATTAATGCCGCTTTTCATGATTTCAACTTCAGCTGCTAAATGTGATTTCATAATAAAATGAATTGGAGAAGATCTTTCATCTGTTTTGTGAAGCTGGCTTGTATAAAAAATATGCTTTATTCCTGCAATTTTTGCTGCTTTGATAACCTTTTTATGTTGAATAATGCGATTTTTTATATCATTACCTGGTACAAAGAATAATTTGTCAATCCCTGCAAATGATGACACTAAAGAACTGCAGTCGTCATAATTTCCAGCAATAATTTTTATGCCTAATAATTTCAATTCTTTAGCTTTATCTTCATCGCTGACTAACGCATAGATAAAATTATTGTTAAATCCTTTTTTGATTAATGATTTAATTACTGATTTTCCGTATTCTCCGGCGGCACCTGTTATTAGTATTTTAGCCATATTGTTTATGATAAAGTATTGATCAAGAATGCTGGGAATTCAGCAAAAAGCAAGTTTTAGTAAAACAAAAAAATGAAATCACTATTATTGAATAGTGTAGTCTTTAGTTGTAACTTCTGATAATCTAAAATAACCGAAGGCAAAATTTTTGCTGTTAGTCTGATTTATTATGTTTCCTCTAACTGCTGTTGGTGTTGTTGGAAATGGACTACTGTCGTTACCTGATGCCATCATTAGTTTGTTGAAATAATCAAAATATCTTTTAGATATGCCATAAAGTCTAAGATTAACATTATCCCCAATATTCAAATCTTCATTTGAATAGGATTCTGAAATTAAATTGCCTTGACTGAATTCATCGTTTCCAGTTCTAAACTCAGGAAATGCAACGTGGGGCGTTATAATTCGATGTAAATAATAATTTTCCTCATTAGCATTGTCTTGATAATAGTATGTGATTTCAATTTCATCTCCTGTCATACCGCCAGAATTACTTTGAACAATATTATCTTCAATGTTTGCTGTTTCAATTAATGTTTCTACTGCTGTATAGATTTCTCCATTCAGATTTATTGTCAATGTGTAAGTTTCACCTATTGCAGGAATAAAGTCTGTGCAGATGTATTCTCCAGCAATAGACATTTCTATAAAGTTAAAAATATTGCCAGTTGAATTTGAAACGGTAATAGTTGCTCCAGAGACAGTTGGAAATTCATTGCTATAATATCCTGTTGTGGTAGATAATTTAATCTTTTGCTCATTACCAATCGTATTTCTTTCCCAATCGATAGAGGCATCAATAACCAATCTTGGTGCTGCCGTATCAAGGTCAACGTCAATAACATCTTCACAACTAGTCAAAAACAATCCAATTGTTAGTATTAATATTTTTATTGCTATTCTCATTTTTATTATTTTTAGAGTTACTTGTTTTAGAATTTGAAATTGTAGGTCACGCTTGGGATTAGTCCAAATATTGAAGTTCTTTTGGCTTCGCTCAAACCTGTATCCTGATTTTGTCCAAACGAGTAAGACGCTGCATTGCTTCTGTTATACACATTATAAATGCTAAAATTCCATTCCCCTTGCCAACCTTTCTTTTTATCTGGTTTAGGAACATAAGTTGCAGAGAGATCTAAATGATGATAAGCAGAAAGAACATCTTCATTATGCAAACCATAATTGGCAACCGACATCCCTTGGTATTCATATTTTCCGTTAGGAAATGTCGCCGCTTTTCCTGTCTGATAGGTAAAAATTCCACCGAAAGTCCATTTTTTATTGAATTGGTATGAAGCCGTAACAGAAAGATTATGTAGTTTGTCATAATTGGCTCTATACCATTCACCGTCATTTATCCCTGGTTCGTTTTCATTTCTTCCCGGTGTTCTTTGCTCAGCTCGTGAAAGGGTATAGGATGCCCAGCCTGTGAATTTTCCTGTATTTTTTTTAGCCATTATTTCTAGGCCATAAGAACGTGCTTCACCGTTTAAAAGCACTCTTTCAATAGCATCATTAGCAACTAGCTCTGCACCATCAATGTAGTCTGCTTTATTTTTAGTTTTTTTATAAAATGTTTCAACTTCTAATGAATAGGCATCATTATTAAAATTCTGAAAGTAACCTAATGCGACTTGGTCTAAAATTTCAGGCTTCAAAAACTCATCGCTGGGTGCCCAAATATCCAAAGGAGATACCGATGCCGTATTTGATATTAAATGAACATACTGGCTCATACGGTTATAACTTGCCTTAACGGATTGGTTGTCGTTTAATGAATAGGCAACTGCCAATCGTGGCTCCAAATTTTCAAAGCTGGCAATAGTTTTATTTTTGCCATAGTTGATAGTACCCGTAGGCACAGCCTCTTCATAAATCTGCAGATCCTGATTAAAAACGACGGGTTGATTATTTGCGTATGTATTAACCTGCTCTTCTCCAAGTCTTTGAAAGTTGCTGTAGCGCAGCCCATAATTAATGGATAATTTATCAGAAAGTCTTTGCTCGGCACCAATGTACAAGGCATTTTCAAATGCGTACTTTTTAGCTATCTGATCAGCATTGATACTTGATGAAGTATCAATAGGGGTGATAGTACCTGGATTAAATTGATAGTAAATGGAATTTAACCCATAACTTAAAGTCAAATTATTTGAAATATAATGCTTGAAATCATATTTAAAATTGTAATTCTTAATATCTGACTCCCAATCAATCCCAACAAATTTTAATTTCAAACCATAATTATAATCGCTGTAAATAGCAGAGGCATTTGAAAACAACTTATCAGAAAATATGTGGTTCCATCTTAAATTAAACAAAGAATTTCCATAGTTGTTTATAACATTATTATTAAAATTCAATTTGTCATAGCCAAAATATCCTGATATGAAAAGGTTGTTTTTGTCATTGATTTTATAATTAAGCTTCGCATTCAAATCATAGAAATATGCAGAGTTAGGTTCATCGGCAAGCTTCAAGAAAAGGTGTGCATAAGAGCCTCTCCCTGCCACCACAAAGGAGCTTTTTTCTTTTACAATAGGACCTTCCACTAATAATCGACTTGAGACAGCACCAATGCCACCGCTTACGTGGTATTCTTTATTGCTACCCTCTTTTTGGTAGATATCCAAAACCGAAGAGATACGACCTCCAAAATTGGCAGGAATGCCTCCTTTATATAATTTCAAATCTTTAATAACATCTGAATTAAAAACAGAGAAGAATCCAAATAAATGAGAAGTGCTATAGACTACTGCTTCATCCAGTAATACCAAATTTCCATCAACCGAACCACCCCTTACATTAAATCCTGATGCACCTTCTTGAGCATTGGTTACCCCCGGCAATTGTAATATAGATTTTAGAACATCTACTTCTCCCATAACAGCGGGCATTTTTTTTATGGTGCTTATTGAAAGTTTGCCCACACTCATTTCGGCTTTTCTAATATTGGTTTTTTGAGTGTTTGAAGTGATGACAATTTCATCCAGCGTATTGTCTTCAGCCTCCAAAGTAAAGTCTTTTCGAATGCTCTGTGTAAGTGTTATGCTTTCTTGAATAGTTGCAAACCCCAAATAACTGACATACATCATATGAGTGCCTTTGGGAAGTGTGACAGAGAAAAAACCATACTCATTGGTAATGACACCTACATTGACATCAGGGAAATAGATGTTTACACCAATTAAAGTTTCGCTATTTGATTTTTCTGAAATTGTACCACTTAGGGTAAATTTTTCTTGTGAATAAGTCAAAAAAAAACTCGAAAAGGTTATTAAAATGCAATAAAGGATTTTGTCTTTCATTTTTTGGATGTTACATTAATAATATTATGGAGACAAAAGTCAGAAGTTAAGAATAGGCAGGCGATAACAATTGTTAATTAATGAATTTTTCAATTATACCTTTTAGAATGTATATAAATATTAAAAACTTACCATATTTCTTTTACGAATAGCTTCTTCGGTTCTTGGAACAAGAGATTCTAACCCAACTCTTACGGCTTCTGTTTGTAAAAGGTCGTAGTTCTTTATTGTACTCTTGAAAGGTTAATACATAATTTACATCGTGTTTAAACAGGTTGATATGGGACAACATTCCATCACTATGGACGTACTTGTGCTGTATCATTCTTGCGATTATTCCACTGAAATGAATGACCTGTGTTCTTGATTATCCTTCTTTTACCAAATGCCGTAAATCGGGGTCGTTCTTGATGCGTTCCAATTCGTTTTCAACAATATGCAGAATGTCTGACTTTATCTGACGGTAATTGCTTTCAATCTGCTGTTTCATTTTATCTTCTCCGTGTTCATTAACAAAGGATAGGATTGGTTATCAAATAAGGCGCAAAAGATTGTGCTAATTGTGCAACAGTATATGCTCTGTTTGGTGTTTCAATTATCTTATTGGTAAACAGAATTTGTCCGTTTTCCTTTTCAACTTTCAGATTATTATACACCAATGCACCGTACAGATTTTCGCTTCTGCCAATCTTTGCTATCATTTCTAAGACTGTTTTTTAGGTATTTTGTTTCAAATTCCTCACTTATCCGAATAATTTTTTGGCATAGCATCGCCATTTCAGCCGTCTGTTTTTCCAATTTATAGAGAAAAGCTGCGGCTTTTTTCTCTGAAAAATCACGGTACAACAACTTTACAATTTGGTTGTAATTCACTCCAATAGAACGGAATTGGCTGTGAAAAGAAGTCAGTCGCATATAAAAATCAACCGTTCCTTTGTCAATTTTCACAGATTTCATTTCCTTTCCGAATAATAATGAAACAATAAATTTTGCTTTATTGTCCACTCCTGATTGGTCAAAAAGAGATAAAAATTTAGCATTTTCTTCGTCCGTAAGACGAAAAACGTAGCGGTTCATTTTGGGATTTGGCTTTGGTTTTCGTCCGCCTTTGTTCTGTTTTCTGTGTTTTTCTTCCATAATAAATCCATTTTTAATATTTCAACCATTCGACTTCGGAGAAATGGTTTAGCTCCCTGCGTAAGGGCAAGTAGTTTTGAGGCACGAACTCGGTTTCGAGTGCCTCAAAACACAACTTGCCATGTTCTGGTGAACACAATAATCCACTCTTCGAGATGGATTGTAGTTAGCAGAGAAAATGCCCTTCTCCTGTATCAAATTTCGGGAAGAATAATCGAAAAGCAATAAGCCATTGAATGCCAAATACTGCCACAAAGTGCCATATTTCAATCATTAAGTAAACCTCTTGCTTTATTTGCCTTATCGTTTCAATACAGGTAAGAAAATCGGGTTTGCATAAAAGCATAAGGTTTTAAAAGCATAAAAGCATTTTGCTTTCTGCAAGGTTTATCGCTTGTCCAAGAATTTACCTGTGTGCAAAACAGATAAACTGTGGAACAATAAATTTTTAAACAATGGAAATAACAAAGAAAACTTTAAAAATCAGTTTCTCCACCCAAAAAGGCGGTGTGGGAAAATCAACGATGACAGCCCTGCTGGCAAGTGTGCTTCACTACCGTTTGGGCTACAATGTGCTTGTAATGGACTGCGACTTTCCGCAACACAGTCTTGCCCATTTGCGTGATAGGGATATGAAAACCATAATGCAGAACGAATACCACAAGAAAATGGCAATGAAACAGTTTCAAGCCATTAACAAAAAAGCGTACCCGATTATCAGGTGCAAGGCTGAAACCGCATTACAGACAGCTTCGGAATACGTAAACCAATCGGCAGTTAAGCCCGATGTGATTTTCTTTGATTTGCCCGGAACGGCAAATACCAAAGGCGTACTGACTACCTTAAAGAAAATGGACTTTATCTTTTCTCCGATTACCGCAGACCGCTTGGTCGTGGAAAGTACATTAGGCTTTACAAAAGCATTTATCGGGCTTCCCCCGATTGAGGGCGAAAACAAGGAACAGGTAATGTGGCTGTTCTGGAACCAAGTGGACGGCAGGGAAAAAACAGGCGTGTACGAAGCGTACCAAAGTGTAATCAAACAGCTCAACCTTTCCATAATGCAGACAAGGATAATGGACAGCAAACGTTTCCGAAAGGAAACGGACGACACGGGCAGTTACGTATTCAGGTCAAGCCTGCTACCTGCGGAAGTACCGTTGATGAAAGCTACTAAATTGGACTTGTTTGTCGATGAGTTTTTGAAAATCGTTCAACTATAAAAATATTAGATTATGATTTCAGACAGCAATAACGATGAATTTGCAAAGCCCAATGTTGATGAGGAATACCTTATGGACATCATTGGCGGTGATGAGCCTGTTGCTCCGCCCAATGCCGATAAACAGGAAACACCAAAGGCAGGCAAGCCCAAAGAGAAAGCCCGAAACAGTCCGTCTAAGAAAGTGGACTACGAGGAAACATTTTTGGTCAATCGGTTTCCGTCTGGACGTAGCGGAAAGGTCGTCTATATACGTCCCGAATACCACGAAAGATTAATGCGGATAGTCCAACTGACAAGGGAAGAAAAGACAACGCTCTATTCATATATTGACAATATCCTCGAACATCATTTTGAGGAATTTGAGGAAATGATTTTGGCATTCTACAACAGCAAAACGAAGCCGTTGTTCTGATGGCGATGCGTTGGTGGTTGGTGTGTTTCTTCCTCTTAAAATTGTTTCCAAAAGAAAAAAACAGAAAAAAAAGAAAGCCACTCTAACAAGGCGGACAATTGCAGAACCAAAAGGAAACGGAATAAGTCCCGAAGGGTGGCAGGGCAACACATCAATTCGGCGAAGCCACTTTATTTGCCCTGCCATTATGCCGTAGTCTTTTGGTTGGGCGGTGCGGTGGGTGTCCGCTTTACCTTTGCTATCTTTTTATTCTTTTTTGGATACATTTTTAAACATTTCTTTCATAGTATTTGACATCTGAAAGCCAAATGCAACCTCTGACTACAATATTGGAATACCCTGTATAAGTACCTTATATTTTTGAAGTTTAAATTGATTAGATATGGAAATAACGGTTTTGGATATTCAGATTTTAAAGGCACTGCACAGGGAAGTAAAGGAAGTTTCTTTATTGATTGAGGAAATCACTACGCCTTACAGGGCATTGCAACAGGCAACGAAATGGCTCGACCAACAGGAAGCCTGCCAACTGCTTAACATCAGCAAACGAACATTGCAGACTTACAGGGCAAAGGGCATTCTTGGGGCAACGCAAATCAATCGGAAGACTTATTTCAGATTATCCGATGTGGAATTACTGATGCAGGGAGAGCGACCATTAAAAAAGCAAAAGAGATGAAACAGATTGGAAATTCAAACGAGGATATGCTTGCCTTGCTCGAAGCTGTGGTAGGCATTAAAAATGAACTGCTGTATATCAGGGAATATTTCCACCCACTCTTAAAAGGAGAAATCTACCTGTCAGGCGAACAGGTTTGCGAGATGTTGCATATCAGCAAACGGACGTTGCAACAGTACCGAGATGACGGACTGATACCTTTTATCAAACTCGAACGGAAAATCCTTTTCAGGGAAAGCGATATTGTAAGGGTATTGGAAGAAAATTATAATGAGTAAAACTTATCTTTTGTCTTATCTAAGCTATAATTATTATTGTCAGACATAATTAAATCTGTTAATTAATTTTATGTTGTGTTCTTTTAACCTTCCAATCTTCGACTATTATTTCAGATTCAAAGTCTGAGAATACATTTTTGGGTTCATTATAGTGCCAATGCTCAATAGATTTCGTTACTTCATAAATACCCATTTTCTTAGTAATGGCATTTTGGACTAAATAATTAAATGTTTCCATATCAACAATTGGAATAGCTTTTTGACTTGGGATAGGGATAGGCAATGGTTTATGCGTAATGATTAGTCCGGATACAGTAAAATCTTGAATACTAATTCGCTCAACTTTCAAAAGTTGATTGAGATTATCTATATACTTTTGAACTTGGTTAATAGCTTTTTCTAGTTCCTTTATCTTATATTCAACTTCTGATCCTGAGATAGGACCAATAAAATGCTTATAATCTGCAACCAATAAGAATTTCCGAGTTGGGTCAATTAAAATAATATCTGGGCAAATTTGCTGACCATTATTTTTTAGAGTTTTTTCTAAATAGCAAATAATATTTGGTATCTGCTTAGCAGTTTCGCTAATTAGATTCAGGTTAACCTTTTCAATGGAATTGATTAATTTGTCGTAAATCCTCTTTTTCTCTCCTTTGTTCAAAGCACCAAGCATCATTCGAGAAGACTCAACCTGAACAAATAAATTGGGTAAAATATAGTATTCTCCTTGTGAATAAATAAATGGTTGTAGAGTGACACTAGTATGAAAACTTGATGGATTAAAAGTGAGATCCTTGATTATTGAACTGATTACCTCAACATTCAGTCCCGTTATCTGGCACATAAGTTTTTTAAATTTGTCCTCACTTATTGAAAGAGGATTAGAGCCGTATGACAAATTATTTTCTTCCATTCCCGAATCTAAATATCCTTCAATCCATCTTATGAAATAAAAATTCAGAAAACTTAATGCAAAGAATTGCCGCAACTGCTGAAGATTGTATCCTTCAAAATCTGTTACTTCCGTTAGTTCTGGAAAAAGCACTTCTTTCATTTTAGAATACAATAAAGGGTATGACGTTGATGTCCTTCCTTTCTCCCAATCTATATGATTGGCTATTGGGGGTTTCTTAAAATCTATACTTTTAATCCATTCTGAAAACTCTTGTTCCATAACGTCATGCGGATACCTCTCATAAATTAAAGCCATCCGGGATGCATATAAAAGTTGCAAATCATATATTTTGCTGTAATCAAAAGATTCAGGATTAATAAAAGTAATTTCTTTGTTTACTACATCAACAGTTGCTTTCTTTATTTTGCGTGACCAAGTAACAAACTCCTGAGCTATCATATGATATCCTGCACCCCAACCAAGAAAATCTGCTGCCATCTCGTGAAGCTGTTGATAAGTTTCAGTGGTAATATCTTTTAAATTTGAGCTATCTCTATTGACTATCCATCTTATACAATGCCCCATTCCATGTAGCATATTGTTTAGAAAAACAGACAAGTTGATATCATTATATCCCTGACGAATTAAATTATCTCTATGTCGCTCAGTATCTCCGTAAACTTGCAGGATATAAGGAATTACAATATTCTCAGGATATTGGAAAAAAGGATATTTTTCATGATATTTATCTAAGACGTCCTTTTCAAAGTTCCTTATTATTTGATTATCATTCATTAAATAGTCTAGTACGAATTATTTGAAAATTCGTCGTTCTGCTTGATTGCTTCTAAAATCTTTTTTAAGAAATCTTTCTTTCCTATTTTCTTTTCTAATGATCCATCAGATCCTTTGATGCTATATTCTTTATTTCTCATACGAGAAGCACTTATCCACTCGGTTTCAGAATGGATATCATTTAGGATGGTTTTTAGTTCCTCAAAACTTAAAGTCACTATACCATCTTTACCACATACCAAGAGAACAAAGATATTGCGAAACTGTTCCTGCATTTGAAGTATTTCATCTTGATGAACTTTTTGAAAACTAAAACGCCATGGACTCATCCTTTTAGTAGAATGTTTAATATAAATTCCTATATTGTCATTTATAACGTAGGAGGCATTACTTGGACTTGGGTATAATTTAATGGAAATGCCATCAGGTATACTGTGAATCAATTTAGAAAATACTACACCGTGATAAAATTCAAATTCTTTTATCATTTCCTAGTAGTTTTTAAAAAACGAATGTTACCTTCATATTTATAAAAAATACGGGCTTTACCATCCTCATTATATAATACATTAATATGATGTATTGCATCAGGATATTTTGACAATTCGAGCTCTCTATTACCTATGAAACCTCTGGAACGCATGATAGTCGCCTTATCTACTTCACCTTCTTTATCAGTATATCCTGCAATGCTTTTGGGTTCGTGAATTGCAATTGATTTGTTTCCTGAAGGCAAGAAGGTTTCTATATAGCTTATAAGATATGTGGGCAAACTATCATTTCCTAATAGTTCCGATATAATTTTAAGCTTTGCAATAGGGACTTCTTTTTTATCAAGTATGACCTTTAATTTATCCTCATCAAAGTCAAATAGACCAAAGCTCATTTCACCTCGATCAACTACTACATTTGCTTTATCTATACTTGCACTGGCTACCGCAGTCACTCTTTCTCCATCTAACCAGACAGGAGTTGTTTTATTTTGTTTTCTTGATTCGAGAGACAGACGATGAAATATGAAGCACTTTTGCCAATCAAGATATAGTGACTTAGGAATTATTAATTCAAAATACTTTAGATAATTCTCTCTTGACCCAAACATTCGAGCTCTTTGAATATATGTGTCTTGCTGTAACTTATGCTTTACATCTCTGGTAAAAAACATAGAAAGTAAATTGTTAAATGTTACTCCTCTTGAAACTATATTTCCTCCAATTACAATAGTAAAAGGAGCTGTTGGATCGGTTGCAGTCCTATTGTCAGCAGCATTAACCTCCTTATCGCTATTCATCACAACTATATTATTACGATCACAAGCTTCTAAAATATATTGCGTAACCTTATCTTCATAACCTGAATAACGGGATTTGGCTATTTCCCAAATTCTTTTATAATATGCCTCGTGGTTTGAATTTTTCTCGTCTTTTAATGCTTCAAATATTTTTACTATTTGTTTGTAATCTACCGAATGGTCTGCTTTTTTTCCACTAGTATGTACTAGAAAACTGTAATTCAGTTCAGGTGTATTTATTTCACTATTTAAGTAACCAACATTGACCATAAAACAAAATAACGCCTCTCTTAAAAATTTAGGATCATCTCCTGTATCAGGAAGAAAGGTCAAACGGTAGGGTAGATTATCTGTTGAAACAGGAAAAAAAACATCTTGCCCCGTGTAATTTGAATGAGGAGGAAAATCAATCCAATGTTCGTTTTGATTTTGGTGTGTGCGATTCAAGTCCAATCTAGCTGGAGTTGCTGTTACTCCAATATAAATGCCTTTTTCTCCTATCAACTTCCCTGTCAGTTCATTTATTTTGCTTGCTTCATTCTTATTGATTTTTGAATTGGGTGTTGCATAATCTGCTTCATCATCAATTACAACGCAATTATCAATGCCATTCAGTTTATGAATAAGTTTTTGTAAATCACTGGAATTCTTCTTGCAAAAAATAACCCATTGTTGTTCTCCAATTTTTACCTCAGGTGACAAAATCTCACTGAATTTTTTAGGTGATGGTGATAAGCCAGAACGTTGAAACCGTTCTAAGTTTTGACCTAACAGCTGCACACTGTCATTTAAAAGAGCGACAATAATTTTGAATCCTTCATCCAGCAATTTTGCAGTTAGCGCAATCATCATTTCTGTTTTACCACTCTGAGGTTCCCCATAGATAATAAATGACTTTTGATTGGCGTTGATATTAGTTATAGCATTTTCAATAACAGATTTAATCCTCGATGTATCTTGACCATTCGCTGTAAGTTTCGCTAATCTACGATCATAACGATTATTGTGAGTGGTCTGCTTTTTTAAACTCTTTAAATTAAACATAAGCATATGAATTTATAGGTTATTGTTTTCTGAAAATTATTTCAAGTTATATAATCTTAAACTTTGCGGAATTGCAGGTACACCAACTCTTCCGATATATGCTAAATATCGTTGTCGTAACTGATAAATGTATGGAGAGTTTAGTTTGTACCCCGATCTTTTTCCTTCAAAATCAACTTTAGCTTTAACTACGAAAGCTGTTTCAAAATCAATCAATGCCGACAGATTACATATGCCATTATCAAAAGGGAAAGACGGCAATAAATGATTTTTAATATCACCATTATTAAAATCTTTTATTAGCTCTCTTAATTTTCCTTTTAATTCTTTGGTTGGATTTCCTTGAGCATCGTTTTTATAGCCTTTTGATTTAATATCTTCATAATTTCCTTTTTCATACTCCCGCTTGCTTTTTAGAAATTCGATATAATTATTTTTCTGAAAAACAAGGAATTCCAATGCCTTTTCTTTTTTAGTATTTACATCACATTCAGGAGTAAAAAGGATTGCATATTCTTCCTCACTAAATTTAAAAATATCTCCGGTCATTAACGGTGCGTCATCTTTTAATTTGGTATAGTATATTCTATTATACAACTTTGCTAAAGATTCTTCTTTATCTCCAACTACAATATCTTCTTCGGCAGCGTTTGCATCAATAGCATTCAAAAGAGGTTTGTTTTGAATTATAGATTCATTTAAAAGATGATGAAATACACTAATCACTTCAGTATTAGGTTCTGTTCCATCGTTTTGAGCAGTAGTATAGATTTCCTTTAACCAATTTGGGTCTGCTTGTTCTAATTCTGAAAAAATTTCTTGTGAAGATTTGTTAATAGCCTGACTCCAAATAAAAGGAACATTTAAGTGTTTATTATTATTTTCAAATTGACTAATCCCTGCAATTATCTTTTCATATTCGGTATTAGCTTCGTTACCTGCATTTTTTGTTTCAAAAAATATCTTACCAGGATATAAGCTTTGCAATTCATCTTTTACTTCTTGACTTATATTTGCTTGTGAATAAACATAGACGAGAGAATATACTTTATTAGATTTTAGAAATTCTAACGGAGTTTCATCAGGAATAACCAAGCCATCCTCTTCATCGCCTTCTATGTTCCGCTCAAAATTCCAATCAAGAATTAAAGCCTTGTAAGTAGATATTGACGTAACAGTTTTTTCTAAGTTATTTAAATTGTTGATTGGGAGAATGGAAAAATTTCCTTCATTATTAAATTTCTGAAATAAAGTATTTTCAATCCTTCCTACTTCGAAAATATGATCGTCTGCAAATAGTATAACTCCTTCCATACTACAATTCCTGATTAAATTTGATGATAAAATTGGCTCCTGATAAGAGTTTGTCTTTCTCTTGTTCAAGCACAAATATTTCCCCATTAATCCTGAGAAGAATTTCTTTAACGATGTATAATCCCAACCCACGTCCATCTGATTTTAAAGAGAAAAACTCATCGAAAACAAAAGGAGCTGCATCTTCTCTAATTCCAGAGCCACTATCTGCTATGATCAATGTGTTTTCTTTTGTGTTTAACTTTAATATTATTTCTTTCTCTTTAGTTTCATTTCTGTTGACCCAATAGATGGCATTATCTAAAAGGTTTATAAGAATTTGAAGTACAAGACCTGTGTTAGTCTTTACTTTAATGTCATTATCCTTAATAACCCTTACATTAATTTTTCCATTTATATCTCTTCTAAAATATTTCAGAACTTTTTCTATACTCTCATAAATACTAATATCTTGAACGGCTTTGCGTTGATTTTTAAACAGAGGTTGAATAACCTGCATTTCATCATAGACAAAATTTAGATTTTCATCCAATTCACTTAATAATTCAATTAGTTCCTCATTACGATAGTTAGACTTTTTAGCCTTTACTTTGAAGTCCTTAATATTTCCTCGCATTTTGGATAATATCGTCAAAGCATCGTGAGAGGCTTTTTCTACAGCCATCCCTAAGCCTGCCAAATCTTCTACAGTGAGCATCCGTTCTTTGATAAGGTTATTATGATTCTCTACAGTCTTAAGAAAACTATTTGCTTTTTCTAAAACTTCCCTGTCATTGATTTTCTCAAGGCTACTCTTTAGGCTATTAAAAGATTTTGATATCACATCATTAGATTCCCTGTATGTCCTCTTCTTAATCTCTAATTTTTGCTTATCAATTTTACTTTCAATATTTAATATTTCCGTCACAGCAGTAACTAGATTTTGAAAATCATCTAAAGCGCCGTCCACATTCATAATACCTTGACGATTAGAAGCATCTTTTAGTTTTGGATTGTCTTTCTGGCTTATGTATACAAATCCAGTCAGGTCATTATAACTAATAAATTGACCTGCTCTTACAGTTGATCGTAATTTATCCAAATTCAACCAGTCTATGCCTTTTTCACCATAAGGATACACTCTAACACCATCTCTTAGTACGAAAACAAAATTGTCCTTTACAAAAGATTTAATAGCAGGAGTAATAAGTAATTTATCGGGGTTATTTAAATCAAATGCATAAAATGAAAACTTAAATTCACCACAAGAAAGCCCTTTACTATTCTTAAATCCTTTTTTAATTGCATACAAATCATACCCATTCCTATCAAGTTCCTCTATATCAAATAAATTTATAGTTTTTTGAATAGCTCTTTGAGGAGCTTTTGATTCATATTCAAAAGATAAAATACCTTTCTCGGAAACCGTTCCAATCATTTTGTATTGAGCTCTTTCAATCACATCTTTAAATGTTGTAGCATCTTCAGAGCTATAAATTTCATCGGCTTTATAAATTTCAATATCAAAATCCTGCTTAAAATCAATACCTAGCTTTTTAGCATTTTCATCTACTGGAGGAATTAATCTTTGTATCGATTTATACAACTCTTCAAAATCAGATTCTTTCCAATGCTCTCTTAAATGAGATATTCTGATTAAAGTTCCTTTCTCTTTTTTAATTACTTCAGGAGTCGGATTTTCATACCAAGTATTATCAACCTGTTCTAATAGCTTGAAATCTATATTTGTTGGTTGATTAAATAAATCTACTTTTTCGGGATTAAACTCGGTAAAATCCATTTCAAGCTTAACCTCATTCTGATCTTTAGCTTTAGTAAATAATTCTATTTTTTCGCCAAGCTTATGAATAGCAAATCTTCCGATACCTTTTTCACCTTGTATAATTCTTCCTTTTTTTGTTTCGTTTTGCTTACGAACCTTTTTCTCATATTTGCTCGGAGTTGCAGGTCTGAGCCATACTTTCTCAATGATTTCCAATGTCATTCCATCCCCATCATCTTCTATCTCAATATATGGTTGTTCATTCTCAGGTAAATAACCCAATCCATAATTTTTCAAATTAAAGAAACGGACCTGAACGTTTTCGGCATCAGCATCATAACTGTTCTTTATAACCTCAATAACTGCTACTTTCTTATCGGTAATCAGCTGATCACCGATAATATTCATGAGTCTTGCATAAGGCTTGAAGGGTTGACTATATTTTTTTCTTTCTGACATAGTTTATTGTGAAAAGGCATTAATATAAATATCTCTAAACTCACTAGGAACATCAGTAGCAAAAGTTTGATTTAATGCATTTAATATTTTTTCAGGAGGTACTTGTAAACTCACTATATTGTCATGCGATATGCTAATGTAATTGGGCACAAGTCGTTCAAGACTTTGAACTAAAGACTTCAAGTCATCTATTGAATGTTTTTTTAATTCAGCATTACTCATTCTTAAAGCACTTAAAAATGCAGGCTCTGTATCGGATTTAATAAGTGTAAATGCTTCTTCTAATAATTCTTTAATCGGCCCTCGACTTACTTCTCTATTCTTAATTTCATTAATCCATGCCTTGGTTT
Organism: Bacteroidota bacterium; assembly: GCA_040388055.1. GTDB lineage: Bacteria > Bacteroidota > Bacteroidia > Sphingobacteriales > Sphingobacteriaceae > Pedobacter. The sequence continues at coordinate 76,374 of JAZKCO010000014.1, read as the reverse complement.
CAATAACTGTATGACAATTTTCAAAAAAATCTCGAAGTTGTTTTAATCCAATTTGTTTTGGGCTAGATACCAATACAAGTACCATAAGATCTTGAGCTCTTATAAGATTTATTTTATGTTTTTTAGCTTCTGTATTTACTGCTGAATTCGGATCATCTGCACCTTCGTAATCAATAGCAACAACACAGGCGTAATTTGAATTATAATTATCTCTATGCCTGTCAACACCTGAGATATGAGCCGTAGTTGCTTTTATTTTGTTTTTCAGAGTACTTTTAGCATCAAATGTTATCGAATAATTATCGGCAGAATTCAAAGGACCTAAATAAGCAACAGCTTTTCCATCTGGTTTCCCCGGTCCTCCAATAGGAGTAGATTCATATCCAAGTGTATTAAAAGCTTGTGTTACTGATTTTTCTAATCCACTAGAATCTCCTAAAGAAGCTTGCAACAATGAGGCTACAAAAGGAGCATTTGGCTTATCACTAAATGTCAACTCCCTTAATATTGCATCTCTTTTAAACATTATTTCCCTAACTTCATCTTGTTTAATACCACTGTCAAGCAAGAAACATTCTGTTAGAATTTCAGTTAATGCAATCAATTGAAACGGTAAAGGAGATTTTACCTCATCTAAAAAGTTAGCGAAAAAAGGATGCATCAGATTAATTTTTGCAAAACCTGTCATTAGTTCAAGTTTTGCAATTGGATCTTCTGGATTTAATGCCACCCATTCTACTTGTTGGATTATTCCTTTGTCGGTTGTTAAGTCCGATTCTAACTTTAGGATTAATTCGTTTTTTTCTTCTTCAGTTAAATTATTAGGTATTTCAGTTAGCACCAAATCACTTAATTCTCCATCAAGAAATTTTTTAGCAGCAACAATTAATGGTCTTCTCGATAAGCTTGCAGATGCATAAGCAATTTTATGAGAAGCCCTGTTCTTTTTTTCTTCATCCTCAACTGTAGAAAAATACCATTCCCTCACGGCATTGAATTTTCTTTTTATATATTCTCGCAAATCTTCTAATGCAGCAGATGATTTAATAGACTCTCTCGTGGAAGTAATATAATCGTCCAGTTCATCAGCATTTACCATAATTCTTACACGGTTAAAAACACCGTGAGAAAGTGCTTCCATTCCAATTAAAGGGTCATCTATATTCACCAAGCGTTCTCGAACCGTAAGAAAGATTCCGTTGCTTCTTCCTAAATCAGCAGATTTTCCAGTTAGCAAAGAGTCACGATATAAATCAATTTGTCCAGTAATATTTTTTAGGTTGGGCAAATGAACACAAGGTTTTTCTTTATATGTTCCTGTTTCATATTTGAATTTAGTAGCAACTTCATCATCCTTACCAAAAATCCATGTTTTCCAAGGTTCAATATTCTCTTTGCTAGACTGTAATTCTGTACCATTGAAGAATAAATTAAAATTAGGGTTTAAAGGTAAAGCACTACTTAGAACCCATTTTAATCTACCATCTTTTATTTCTGCGGATTTAGATTTAAGATCTGATAATATTGCAAATGTCCATGTATCCTCACATCCATCACCCCATAATTTGAACGTACTTAAATCCTGATTTCCTTTTTTAATTAAAGGAGACAATGTAGTTTTAACTTCGTCTAATGTCAATTCTTTTTCATCGAGAGATATTGTTTCTGTTGAATCTTTATTGATGGTTGAATAATTCATCATCACCGCATAATACTTTCCATCAGTAGCTTTACAAATTAGCGTTAATTTATTTGTTAAAATATATGTGGCCAACTTACCAATACCAAATTTCCCTATTGGTAAGCGTTCTTGATTTTCATTTTCTCTTTTAGTAGAAGAGCCTATTTTCCAAAATTGTTTTAACCCATCTTTATCCATTGACATACCATTGTCTGCTACCCATAGGATTGAGTCAGATAAGGTTTTATCAAGAGGAACATATACGGACACTTTAGTAGCCCCAGCATCATAAGAATTGCTCACAAGTTCTTCAAAAGCCTTATTTGGGCTTGAGTAAAGCCCCGCTGAAAACAACTCAATAATTTTATAACTTATCTCAACAGGTATTTGATCGATTATAGTTCCAACATTTTCGATATTCATTGTCCACCCTTTTTTGCAATTATTATGTATTCTTCAGGATAAACTTCCTTACTGTTTTTATTCGAAAGCGTAGTGAATTTCCCTGAAACATTATCTCTAATTGTCGGTATCAATTTGTGCGGAATAGATCTTTTAATTACTTCATCTATTTCAAAACCACTACTCTCAAGCATCTCTACAAAAATTTCTGCTGAATTAATCTTTACGTTTTTATACGTGGTATTACCAATAACAATAAATGCTTTGCCTCCCACTTTTAGTATCCTAAACATTTCATTTGATACCGCCGCCATATCTGAAAAATAATTAGACATTTCCTTCGCAGTTCTTAAATGCTTTTCTGAAATTTTTTTCACAGTCTCATTAGCCAGCTTTGAAACATTTTCCACAACTTCACCGTATGAATAGAAAGTTCCTATAAACTGTTTTCGGAATTCCAAAAGATTTTCCACATATTCAAACCAATATCCTGTAAGTTGGTGTAAATCCGCATATTCATATGATGTGACGTAAGGCGGCGAAGTAATCACTGCATTTACAGATCCTGAATCTATACCCGTAGCTCTTGCGTCTTCTAAATAAATATTACACTCTGTATCTAGAAAATTCAAATTGGCTAGTTCTTTGTAAAATTCAGCATTTTTCCTAAGCATGGATTTTACCTGTCTTTTAAAAGCTATAAAAGGGTCTGTTGGAATTTTATTAGGATCAATTTGAGGCTTTGTACTTGACTGTAGCCATTTTGAGCAGTTCTTAAGTATATTAGATAAAGCCACCAAGAAAAAATCTTTAATTCTTTGGTCTTCTTGAAGATTCAAAATTACACCGTAAAGAAAAGCAATTTTACCTTTGTTCTCAGGAAAGAACCAATAATCAATCCGCTCATGTATAACAACATTAATATAGTCTTCCAAAATAAAATCATCGAACTTTTCTAGAATATTGCTGTATGTTTCATTAAGCTTTACAGGATCTATTGGATTTGTCTTAACGCTGGTAATCAGCTGTGCAACAGGGTTTATATCAACTCCAACCGATTTTCTACCATGGATTTTCGCTTCTACCAACGTAGTTCCGCAACCTGCAAAGACATCTGCCACTGTATCACCAACTTCCGTGTGTTCTTCAATAATTTTCTTTACAATATTTGGGAGAAATTTCGCAGGATACCTATGGTATCCGTGAGTCCAGTTTTCGACAGAACGCACGTTTTTAAATGTCCATTCTGAACTTACTGGAATATTATCAAAACTAGTATTTTTTTGTATTTGAATGCTCATAGTTAATTTTTAGTAGAATTGATAAGCTCTTTGATATCAATATTTAAAAGTTGCGCAATTTCAACGAACGTATCCATTGAAGGCTGTATCTCATTTGTGCACCATCGAGACACTGTGCTTTCACTTTTTCCTAGTTGCTTAGCTAACCATTTACCCGTTTTTGATTTTTCAGCCAAAACAATTTTTAATCTATTGATTTTCATTTGATGCAAATTAGTCCGCATAATATGCAAATTTAACATTAATATTTTTGATTTCAAAACAACACAATTCACTGATTATCAATTGTTTTTAAGTTTTCAAGATAGTCATCATATAAAACTAGTAAAAGTGTTATTACAGCTTGTTTTAATATTCCTTGATTTTTTTGAAAAATATATGTATATGAAATTTGGCTTTTTAAAAGTGAGTTATAAATATCCTCGTCATATTTCAGAATGGAATACGAAGTTAGCATAGCAAAATTTTGATCGGATAAATCTCCTCTATGCGCTATAGTATCTCTTAATGGTTTGATTTTAGAAAACGTATCATTAAAATAATCAAGAAAATACAACATTTTTTTTTCTTGTAGTACTATAGTATTACGGATTTTCTTCTCTAAACCATTTGATTGACTATATCCCAACTGAAAAATGACATTTAATAAATTAAGTACCTGATCTTTTAATTTTGGCAGTCTGAAAAAATAGTTTTCAAAATGATACTTGAGATAATCACCTCTGTCCACACGTGTCATTTTGAAAGATTTAATTTTGGGGTTAGCAAATTCTATCAATTTAACAGTCAAATCAATATCCCAAAAACTTTGTGCTATAGAGCTTATACTGTCATTTACTTTTGAGATGTATTGAGCTCTTTCAGTACTTGAATCTACTTTACCTAAAATTATTTGTGTTTTTTCCTGCTGAACAGCTTCACCTAAAGGAGTCGTAAATAAAGATATTTCATTATAGTCTATTTCCATTTTCATTATAAATAAAACCTGCAATTTATCACAAAAAAACTTATATATTATTTACAATTCAACTGTCTTAGCTCATAAAATTTTAGAAGCAAATGACTGTTCCATGTGCTTAAACTTGTGTGATACTTTTTGCATATCTTTTCCGACTTTCTCATTAAGTATCTTGGCATAAATCTGTGTGGTGGCAATGTTTTTATGTCCTAACATTTTGCTCAAACTTTCCAATGGAACACCCTCGCTCAAAAACAATGTGGCAAACGTATGGCGTGCCAAATGAAAGGTTACTTTCTTTTCTTTCAGGCAGTCAATCAGTTGAGATATTCTCTTTAGCCTGTCATTACAGACTGTATTTGATGGCACAGGAAAAACCTTTCCGTCCTTTGACAATCCTGCATATTTTTCGATAATCATTTTAGGTATATCCAACAGCATTACATTGGACGATGTAGCTGTTTTTCTCCTGCGTACAATAATCCATTGATTGCCGTCAAAGAACTCCTGAATATTGCTGTTTTTAAGTCCTTTCATATCCGAATAGGAAAGTCCTGTAAAGCAACTGAAAACAAACAGGTCTTTTATCAATTCGTCTTTCTTCTTCTCGCAGTTGAACGTTACAAGCTGTTCCAACTCGTTCCGCAACAGATAACCTCTGTCTTTGTCTTTTTTGGTATTCTTGTACTCGCTGAACGGATTAAAGGCAAGATGCTTTCTGCTCATTGCCAATCGGCAAAGAGTGGTAAATCCAATCATATACAGCCAAATGGTGTTGTGTGTCAAGCTTTGGTCGTCACGTAGGTAATAATCAAAGTCCTGCACAAAATCAGAAGTAAGGTCGTTGAATGATAAGTCAGAGTAACCGTATTTTGTCAGTGCAAAATTTCGCAGGTGCTTTAAAAGTGTTTTGTACTTACTGCGTGTACCACTTACCCGAAGTCCGTTATTGACCTTTTTCTCATAGTCGGACAGGAACTGTTCATAGAATTTGAAAAAGGTCAGTTCTCCGCTTTCCATTCCGAGAAAGGCATTTTTAAGTTTCACACTGTTTACCGTTCCTTCGTTCTTCAGGATTTTAGAATAGCATTCCTCGATACCCAAACGGATTTTGTCAAGTTTGCTATTTGTGTCCTGGGCTTCTCGGCTTTTACCTAAAACCCTGCCGTACTTCAAATCCCAATTTGTTGCGGAAATATCCAGCTTTGTACTGAATGCAGACTGCTTGCCGTTTACGGTAATCCTGCACATAACCGTAACCTTTCCGTTTTTCTTTGGGGCGTTCTTTTTAAGGTAGAACAATACCTTAAACGTTGATTTTTTTGTCGTTTCCATACTCACAATTCTTAATGATAAAATTAAACTTATGTGAGCTACGGGACAATATGTAAAACTATGCAAAAAGCTGAAATACAACCTTTTAAAACGATTGCCACCGATGTTTAAAAGTAACGTTTTAGTAACCGTACTTTTGCCAATTGTTGCTCTTTCCTGCTTTTTATAGCATTACCAAAAAATTGCAAAGCGACTGTAAAGCCTTTATTTACAATCGTTTTACCTGTTTTTAATCTTTGATGTATTTTTACTGAAAATTTATTTTAAAGTTTTCAGGAAAAAGCGGTATCGGCTGGATATTAAGCTTTTATAGTAATCTTGAGTACTGTCTTTAATTCATTTTAATCGTTATCCTTCCCCTCAACACTCTCCAATTCTTTGTTTACCTCTTCCAATAATTGCTGTTCGGTTGGTAGGTATAATTCGTATTGGCTTGCGATAATCTGTTTTTGATTTTCGGGTAATGTGAAACGTACAACAGCATCATTTTTATTGGCACAAAGCAAAATACCAATGGTCGGGTTTTCATCTGGCAATTTTTCTATTCGGTCATAATAATTTACGTACATCTGTAATTGCCCGATGTCCTGATGCGTTAGTTTAGTTGTAAAAAACCAAATCAACAAAGAATTCATCACCCTCGATATGTATCCTTTTCTGTCTTGCAACAGCGATAAAACTGTCTATATAGCTCTATTTGTCTTGTAGAAAAACCACTTCCATATTCGGGTTGCAGTTGTTCTGAAAGATATTTGATGAGAAACGTTCCATAATCGGCACGGTCTTTTCCATCTTGTTCTTCTTCAAAGATACGTTTGCCAATATGCCAATACATCAGTTATAACAGATTGGTTTACAAGCATACTTAAATATTCATCTATAATTAACAAAGATACAAGTTATAATGTACGGTTACTTTTGATTACCCCTCATTTATCGACACCATATTGGAAAGAAATTGATCGATTGTTCGAGCCTGGCAAATGATTTTTATTGTTAATTTAGCATTTCAATATGCTACAAAAACTTTCCATACAGAATTATGCGCTAATTGATAACCTGGATATCGAATTTGATGCTGGTTTGAATATTATTACCGGTGAAACCGGGGCTGGAAAATCAATTATTCTGGGTGCTTTATCTTTAATTTTAGGTCAGCGGGCAGAAGCAAAGTACTTTTTTAACCAAGGTAAAAAGTGTATCATCGAGGGCACCTTTTTGCTAACCGACGAAAGCTTGCATGGGTTATTAGAAGAGCAGAATCTAGACTTTTATAAAGAAAGTATCTTACGAAGGGAAATCGCTATGGATGGAAAATCCCGGGCATTTATTAACGACACTCCGGTTAATCTTTCTGTTTTAAAACTTGTTGGAGAGCGATTAATCGACATTCATTCCCAACAGGCTACACAAGAAATTAATGATAATAACTTTCAATTGTTAATTGTTGATTCTTTAGCTAACCATACTCAAAAATTAATCGATTACCGGAATAATTTTAAACAACTAAAGCTCGATCAACTGCTATTACAAAAACTAATAGACGAAGCTAGTGAAGCCCATAGCAGACAAGATTATGAACAATTTTTATTCGACGAACTGAATGCAGCTAATTTAAAAGAAAACGAACAGGAAGAATTAGAATTAGCTTTGGCACGACTTACTCATGCCGAAGCTATAAAAAGAAGTTTAATTAATGTCTCGGAACTATTAGCTGAAAAAGAAAGCTCGGCACTTGCTTTGTTAAAAGAAGCAATCGTACAATTACAGGCGATAGAAAAGTTTGATCCAGCAATTAACGAGTTATCCGAACGCTTACGCTCTGGTCTTATCGAGCTTAAAGATATTGCTAGCGAAACTGCTCTTTTGGAGGAAAAAACTTTACACGATGCCGGGCAATTAGAATTGATTAATGAGCGATTAGATTTACTCTATACATTACAACAGAAACACAGAGTTGCCGATAATGCTGCGCTTTTAAACCTTAAACAGCAACTTGAAGCCAATTTAAACCACCTACAATCGTCGGACGAGCAAATTGAGCAATTGAAAGGGAATATTGCATTGCTAAAGACAGAAATGTTAAAACAGGCCAGCGAAATAAGCACTACTCGCAGAAAAGCCATACCTCTGGTAGAGGCGGCAACGGATATCACTTTACAACAAATGGGGATGCCGAATGCAAAACTAGTTTTAACACATCGGCAGTTGCAAGACCTAAATAAAGATGGGCTCGACGAAATTCAATTGCTTTTTACCGCTAATGCCGGGCAAGCCCCTGCACCGGTAAATAAGGTGGCATCTGGCGGGGAGTTATCACGCCTTATGTTGGCCATTAAGGCCTTATTAGCAAAACATGCTGCCCTACCAACAATTATATTTGATGAAATAGACTCGGGCATTTCGGGAGAAACAGCCTTAAAAGTTGGAGAAATAATCGCTACTTTAGGTAAAAATATGCAGGTGTTGTCCATTACGCATTTACCACAGATTGCGGCCAAAGGTAATTCTCATTATTTTGTTTATAAGAATGAAGAAGGTAATAAAACAACGACAGGTATGCGCAAGCTTAGCCAACAAGAAAGAATTATAGCAATTGCAGAAATGTTAAGTGGTAAAAACCCCGGCACTTCGGCATTAGAAAATGCAAAAGAATTACTCCAATAATGATGAAATGTAACTCGCTGTTCCTATTTATTTTTACGCTAGCTCACGGTTATGCTATGGCTCAAACTTCCCAAAAAATAGACGAGATTTTAACAGCATACGAAAGCCCTAATCCTGGTGCTGCTGTGGCTATAATAAAAGACGGTAAAATTATTTTCGCCAAAGGTTATGGCCTGGCTAATCTGGAAGAAAAAATAAAAGTTACCGATAAAACAAATTTCAGGCTAGCTTCTGTAAGTAAGCAATTTACTGCTGCAGCCATCCTTCAATTAATAGAACAGCATAAATTAAGCCTGCAAACCAGGTTAAGCGATTGCTTTCCGGAGTTACCCGCTTATGCCAATAGCATTACCATTAAACACTTGTTAAGTCATACTTCGGGCATCTTAGATTACGACGACGTGATAGACGAAAATGAAAATACCGAACAAATATCAGACGAAGGCGTTTTAAAAGCATCTGCTCTATTTACTAAAACCTATTTCGTACCTGGAGCGCAATACAGGTATAGCAATACCGCTTACGTGTTGTTGGGTTTAATTATTAAAAAATATAGTGGCTTATCTTATCCGCAGTATTTAGCAAAATATATTTTTAAGCCCCTAAAAATGAATGGTTCGGTTGCCTATGTAAAAGGGCTAAACCAAATTAAGAACAGGGCTTACGGTTATAGCAAGAAGCAAAATAATTGGTTTAGAAAAGACCAGAGCAGTACCAGTGCAACGCTGGGCGATGGTGGCATCTATACCAGCCTAAACGATTTATTTAAATGGGATGCCGCGCTATATAACAATAGCATACTTCCGCAGGAAATTTGGCAATCGGCATTTCAGAATCAAAAACTTAACGATGGATCCGAAATAAATTATGGATTTGGATGGCATTTAAAAAAGAATACGGCTAACGAAAAGGTAGTTTATCATACTGGAAGTACCACCAGCTTCAGGAATGTTTTCTATAGGATTCCGTCGAAAAAATTAAGTATCATTATATTAACTAATCGGAATACGCCTGAAGAAATGGATATGGTGCAACTGGCCGAAAAAATAATAGCGGCTTATGAAACACCTTAATTTTTGTAAAAATTTAGTGAATTCATTCTTTATAAACTAATAATTTAGTTAAATTAGTAGAATGATGAGACGCTTGTTGTTAAAGATTTTATTTCTCTTTTGTATGGTATCTGGTGCTTTTGCGCAAAAGAATTTTACCATTACCGGTACCGTTAAAAGCAAAATAGAAACTCTTCAGGGAGCTGGAATCTATATAAGCGGTTATAAAATTTCTACTTTAACCGATAGTACCGGGAAGTTTGCCCTAATTAATCTTGCTCCTGGCAATTACGATATCTTGGTACAAATGTTTGGTTATTTACCTTACACCAAAAATGTAACCATTTCCGACAAGTCGGTTAATATGGACATTGTATTAACAGAAAATGTAACCATACTTAAAGAAGTTGTGATCAGACCCGACCCCGACAGAGGTTACTATCTTACGGTATTTAAAAACTATTTTATTGGAAAATCGCCCAATGCAGCCCAATGTGTTATCTTAAACGAAAGTGCATTAATTACCGATTACGACCGGGACAACCGGATTCTTACGGTTAAAGCAAACGAATTTTTAATTATAGAGAATAAGGCACTCGGCTATCGTTTAAAATATATGCTCCAATTTTTCGAATACGATTATAAATCAGGGATTATTTATTATTCGGGGCTCCCCGCTTTCGAGGAGTTAAAAGGAAGTAATGCCAAACGAAAAAGATGGGAGAAGAATCGACAAATAGCCTATAATGGTTCATTACAGCATTTTTATAAATCTCTCTATCAAAATAGGGTTGATGAAGAAGGGTTCCTTATCTATAAATTGGTAAAAAAACCCAATCCAGAACGTAAACCTGATAGCCTAATTAATGCTAATATTAAACGGCTATTCGAAGGCCAGGAAGGTATAAGAAGGGTAATAACCTTTACCGGATCAGATTCTTTATCTTATTGGGCAAAGCAAAAAAAAATACCAAAATTAATCAATACAATTAATCGGTCAAAAATTCTTGTAGACACCCTGGTTAAGGCTTACGATGGCAGCTTAAAAATGATGAACTTTAAAGATGCCCTCTATGTTGTTTATAAGAACGAACGGGAAACACCAGCTTATAAAAACTCAGGCAGCTGGCAGTCCAGACCCATGGACATTCCCGATTACCAGATATCGATCATCAATCTTTTAATACCCCCAATTCTTTTTTATGCCAATGGTGGCATCTACGACCCCAGAAGTACACTTTACGAAGGTTATTGGGTTTATGAAAAGATAGCCGATTTAGTGCCATTAGGTTATGTACCTCCGCCCAAATAAACCCGAATTTATCTGTTCCCTCTATTATTTTTATGCACCCAACCAGAATATTAATACTATTTATCGTCTGCTATTTGAGCTTCAACAAAAACTTATTTGCACAAAATATTACTTATAAGCTTAAAGGGAAAATTTTAAACGAGCTCCAGAAGGAACTCGCAGGCGCTACCCTCCTTCTCCTTAATCAGAATCAGGAAGAACTTGCAAAAACAGTCTCGGCCGAAGATGGCAGTTTTGAAATATCTTATGGCGTTGCTGGAAATTACGCGCTCATGATAAAGTATAATGGCTATCGAGAATATCGGTCTGCTGTTTTTAAACTTTCGGATAAGCACTTCGAGCCTATAATATTGATCCCGCTAACACAAACCTTAAAAGAAGTCGAAGTCCAGGCTAAGCAAAATTTAATTGAGCTCGAGGGGGGTAACATTGTATTTAATGTATCGAAAAGCATTAGTGCACAAGGAGGAAATGCACTCGATGCACTAAAGTTAGCTCCCGGAATTTTTATAGATAATAACAATGCGATTTCTTTAAATGGTAAACAAGGGGCGCTAATTTTATTGGATGGGAAACCGACTTATCTTTCTGCTAAAGAAATTGTCGATTTATTAAGAGCCATACCAGCATCAGGGATTAAGGCTATAGAAATTATCAATAGTCCAACCGCCAAATACGATGCCGCCGGATCGGCCGGAATTATCAATATCAAAACGCTGAAATCACAAATTAAAGGATTTAACGGAACAGTAACCACCGGACTGGCTTATGGGGTTTATTTAAGGCAAAATCAAGATTTATCTTTTAACTACCGCAATAATAAATTTAATATTTACGGAAACTATAATCATTTCTTTGGCCATTACTCTTATTTATATGGTACCGATCGGATACAGAACGAAAAAACTTATAATAGTTTTACCGATGATGTAGACAAGCGCAAAAAGATGGGAACCAGAGTTGGCATCGATTATCAAATTAATTCTAAAAATACGATTGGTATTCTGGCAAATGGTAATTTTATCTTTGGTGGGGGCTTAACTAATACCGAAACAGATATTAGCCTGGCAAATTCTACCATGATAGATCAAACATTAACTGCTGCTAACGACTATTACCACCAAAATACCGAGCGATATAATATTAATCTTAACTATAAATATGAGGATACTTTGGGTAAAAGTTTAAATATCGATGCCGATTATGGTTACTACGAGAAAAGTGCCGGCAATCTCCAATCCAACCGTTACACGACTCAGGGAAATAGCATTAAAGAGAACGATTACCGTACATTAAATGGCGCTGTTATTTATCTGAAAGGCATAAAGACCGATTATTCTACGAATTTATGGAAAGGAACCTTCGAAACCGGGGCAAAATATTCGGCTATAGAAACCGGTAATAATTCCCGATTTTATCAGCTATTAACCGACACAGAATTATTAGACGAACGCAGATCTAATCGCTTTCAATTCGACGAAGAAATTACAAGCGGTTATGTGAATTACAAAAAGAAAATTGGAAAATGGATTTTACAAGGCGGTTTGAGAGTAGAAAACACGGCTTCTAAAGGATCGCTAAATTTTAAATACAATGGAAAAGATTCGGCCGAACTTATTAGCCGGAATTACACGAATTTCTTCCCCTCATTTAGCCTTTCTATAAAGCCAGCTGCTAACCATAGTTTTTCCTTTGGTTACTCGGGAAGGATAGACCGGCCAGCTTATAATGATCTAAATCCTTTTGTTTATTTGCTCGACGAGCTTTCCTTTTGGCAAGGGAACCCATTTCTTAAACCGCAGTTAAGTAACCGTGCCTCTCTTCAATATGTTTACAAAAACACCACAATTGTTAGCCTAAATTATGCTTATACCAATCAATACAGTGCCAGTATAACCGATACTGTTGGTAAAGAGAGCATTGTTATGATACCTAAAAATCTAGGCACTCAGCAAAATCTTTCTCTTGCAGTTACTCAGCTATTATCGCCCGTAAAATGGTGGGACTTAACCTTCAATGGGACCATTTATCATCTTCAAAATAAAATAGCTTTCGATCAGTATCGAAGCCTCAACTTAAAACAATTAGCCGGCCGTGCAAGTCTTCAACAAAGATTTAAACTCCCCTTTCGACTAACTGGGGAAGTGGTAAGCGTTTTAAACTCGAAACGATTAATTGGTGCGAACCAGATCGCCCGACCTACAAGTCAGGTCGATTTAGGCTTACAACGAAATTTCCTGGCTAATAAAGCTTCCCTGCGCCTTGCTTTTACCGATATTTATAAAGGCAGTAGAGCCAATTCCCTGCAAAATTTTGAAGGTTTTTATTTAAGAAATTATAGTTATTTCGAAAGCCGGCAGCTAAAACTCAACTTTACCTATAAATTTGCCGAAAGTGCTGGCAAAGGCCCAAGAACAAGAAATTCTGCTTTAGATAATGAAAATGGAAGAATTAAATAATTAATCATTATTTTAGGTCTATGCCTCGTATACGTTTATTTTTCATTTTTTTATGGTTTAGCAGTAATGCTCTGGGCCAGAGTACATTTACCATAAGCGGTATGGTAACAGATAAAACCGAGACTTTACCGGGTGCAGGGGTGTACATTAGCGGCTATAAAATAGCCACAGTTAGCGATAATGATGGCAAATTCTTCATCCCCAACTTAAGGCCTGGGAGTTACGATATTCTGGTACAAATGATGGGTTACCTGCCCCTTTCCAAAAACATCGTCATTACCGACAAATCTGTAGTGGTTGAACTTAAACTTATCGAAAATAAGCAAATGCTTAGAGAGGTAGTTATTAAGCCTAATCCAAACCGCCCTTTTTACGTCGATCTTTTTACCGAATTTTTCATTGGTCGAACGCCCAATGCCGATCGGTGTAAAATTCTAAATACTGATGCCCTTTTAATAGATGAAGATATTCAAAACCGGACAGTAACGATAAAGGCTTCCGATTTTCTGGTTATCGAAAACCGGGCATTGGGTTATCGGATTAAATATCTGCTCGAACAATTTGAATATAATTTTGCTACAAAAAATCTTTTCTATGCGGGGTACCCCACCTTCGAAGAAATTAAAGGAAGTAACAGCGAGCAAAAAGGATGGTTAAAAAATCGAGAAGTCGCTTATAGAGGATCCGCACAACATTTTTTCGCAGCACTTTATCAGAACAACATCGACGAAGAAGGTTTTATCATTAACAAACGATATGAAGCCCCAAATCCTAAAAGATTGCCTGATAGCGTAATTAAGAAACTTTCATTCCCGGAACTATTAAAACAAGAAAAAGAACCTAAAATCTTGACCCTCCTCGATAATGCTAAAGTTCCTGTAGATACCCTGGTTAAAAAATTTAATAACAGTCTTAAGATGATCAGTTTTAAAGATGAATTATTTGTGAGCTATAAAAATGAACAGGAATTACCAGCCTATGTTAATTCTTCCTACTATCAGCATCGGCCAAAAGCTTTAGAAAACTATCAGCTATCGACTATTAAAATGCTCAGATCACCAATCCTTTTTTATGCTAACGGAATGGTTGCTGACCCGAATAGCACACTTTTTAGTGGCTACTGGTCTTACGAGAAAATGGCCGATGCAGTGCCGATAGATTACCTTACTGAAGGTAAAAAGGCTTATTAACTAAACCGCAATTAGGTATTTGTATTGTTAACACAAGGTTGAAAGAATTGATTTAAAATTACTAATATTTTTAGTAATTTTAAATATGATTAAAGAAGAAAATCAGGGCGATTACAAACACGGCCGGGGTGCACAAATTAATGTAGCCAATAAATTTCTTAAAAGCTCTTTAGCTAAAGCGCATGTTGAGGGGATCGACGATTGGGAAGAGCTTAACGAACGGACCACTTATATTATAGGCAAATCTAAAACCATAGCCAATAAGGTAGATAGCCCCGATGTGGGCATGTGGTATTCGCTTAACCCCTACCAAGGTTGCGAGCATGGTTGTATTTATTGTTATGCACGAAACTCGCACGAGTATTGGGGTTTTAGTGCCGGTTTAGATTTTGAAAGAAAAATTATAGTTAAAAAGGATGCACCGGCACTTTTTAAAAAGTTTCTGGAAAAAAAATCTTGGGATGCTACGCCAATATCTCTGTCGGGCAACACAGATTGTTATCAGCCTGCAGAACGAAAATTTAAGTTAACCCGTCAACTTCTGGAGATCGCTCTTGCTTACCGGCAACCGGTCGGGCTCATTACTAAAAACTCACTTATTTTAAGAGACCTCGATATTTTACAGGAAATGGCGAAGTACAAATTAGTTATGGTATATGTTTCGATAACGAGTTTAGACGAAAAATTGCGCTTAAAGATGGAGCCAAGAACAACTACTGCCAAACAGCGTTTAAAAATTCTTGCCGACCTGAGCAAAGCCGATCTACCAACCGGAGTAATGGCAGCTCCCATGATACCGGCTTTAAATAGTTACGAAATGCCAGCTATTTTAAAGGCGGCTGCTGCTAACGGCGCAAAAAGCGCTGGGTATACCGTAGTGAGATTAAATGGGGCGATTAGTGAAATATTTAAAGATTGGTTACAGAAAAACTTTCCAGACCGATCGGATAAAGTATGGCATCAGATCGAGGCCTGTCATAATGGAAACGTAAACGATAGTCGTTTTGAGACCCGGATGCATGGCGAAGGTAATTTTGCGCAACTCATTAGCGACACCTTTAAACTTCATTGCAAGCTAAATGCGCTAAATGAAACCCGAATAATATTGAACCGAAGTTTATTTAAAGTACCACAAGCGCAAATGAGCCTGTTTTAATTTAATTATTCCTTATTTTTAACCCAATGAATATAGCACTAGTAACTTACCAGGATAAAGGTTTATATGCTTCTCCTACAGCAGAAAACGAAGACGACAGGCTTTTAAATTTCCTAATTACGAAAGGATTAAAAATTGAAAAAGTAATTTGGAACGATCCTCAAATAAAATGGGAGAATTACGAGCTGGCTATTTTAAAATCGCCTTGGGATTATTTCGACCTTATCGAAGATTTTTATACTTGGCTAGGCCAGCTTAAACAAAAAGACATCCGATTATTAAACCCTATCGACATCGTAAAATGGAATGCAGATAAACATTATTTACAAGACATAGCCAATGCCGGTTTAAATGTAACTCCTAGTATTTTCATAAATAAAGGCGATCGAGTTGATTTAAAAGATTATTTCGACCAATTAAATACAGATAAGTTTATTATTAAGCCATCGGTTAGTGGGGGCTCGAAAAACACTTTTAAAGTTACTGCAACTAATGTACACGAAATCGAGGCTAAAATGAACACCCTTCTGCTAAAAGAAGATTTCATTGTTCAACCGTTTTTAACCGAAATTGAAAAAGTTGGCGAATGGTCTTTCTTATTTTTTGGTGGCAAATATAGTCATGCCCTCTTAAAAAAAGTAAAAACTGGGGATTTTAGGGTACAGCACTCGCATGGTGGTACTATACACCCACAACAACCATCGCAACAGGCCATAGAAAGTGCGCAACAATACGTCGACCAATTTGCTAAAGATTGTCTTTATGCGCGAGTGGATGGGGCAATAGTTAACGGCGAATTTTTATTAATGGAATTGGAACTTATCGAACCCTTTTTATTCTTAGCAACCAACGAATATGCTTTAGAAAACTACTATCAGGCTTTATTAGCAGTTGGGACTTTGTAAATCCCAACTGCTCATTAAAATTAAGCGCCTTCTTCTTTTTTCTTTTTCTTGCCAGTACTTTTATTCACTACAATAATTTCTTCTTTTTCTTTGTTGTAGTCAATTTCCAAAGTATCACCCTCATTAATTTCGCCCTTTAAAATTTCTTCGGCAATAGGATCTTCCAGGTATTTCTGTATAGCACGTTTTAACGGACGTGCTCCAAAATTCGTGTCAAAACCTTTATCGGCAATAAAATCTTTAGCAGTTTCGGTTAATTTCACTTCATAACCAAGGCTAAGTACACGACTAAATAAAGATTTCAATTCGATATCTATAATTTTGAAGATCTCTTCTTTGCCCAGGCTATTGAAAACCACAACATCGTCAACTCTGTTTAGAAATTCTGGCGCAAAAGCACGTTTCAAAGCATTTTCTATTACGCTACGGCTATGCGAATCTGTTTGTGTTGTTTTAGCAGTTGTAGAGAAACCAACCCCCTGACCAAAATCTTTTAGCTGGCGGGCACCAATATTACTGGTCATTATAATAATTGTGTTTCTAAAATCTACCTTCCGCCCTAGGCTATCGGTTAACTGCCCTTCATCTAATACTTGTAATAAAATATTAAATACATCGGGATGTGCCTTTTCGATCTCATCTAATAAGATAACTGCATACGGTTTGCGGCGTACTTTCTCGGTTAATTGACCACCTTCTTCATAGCCTACATATCCTGGAGGCGCACCTACTAAACGCGAAACAGCAAATTTCTCCATGTACTCGCTCATGTCGATCTGAATTAGCGAATCGTCGCTGTCGAACATAAAACGAGCCAGTTCTTTAGCTAACTCCGTTTTACCAACGCCGGTCGGGCCTAAGAAAATAAATGAACCAATAGGCTTTTTAGGGTCTTTTAATCCGGCTCTAGTCCGTTGTATAGCTTTTGTTAATTTTTTAATGGCATCGTCCTGGCCTATAATTTTCTCGGCAACGGTATCGTACATGTTTAACAGCTTAATGCTATCTGTTTGCCCAACACGTTGCAAAGGAATACCAGTCATCATCGAAACGACTTCTGCTACATTATCTTCAGTAACCTCATAACGTTTTGTTTTTGTTTCGGCTTCCCATTCGGCTTTAGCTCTTTCCAGTTCTTCTAATAGGTTTTTTTCGGTATCACGTAATTTTGCCGCTTCCTCATATTTTTGGCTTTTAACTACTTTATTTTTCTCGATCTTAATATCTTCAATTTTGCTTTCGATCGTGATAATATTTTCCGGAACATGAATATTAGTTAAATGTACTCTCGATCCAGCTTCGTCGAGGGCATCGATGGCCTTATCGGGTAAGAAACGATCGGTAATATATCTTGTTGTTAACGTAACACACGCATTAATTGCTTCATCGGTATAAGTAACCCCGTGATGATCCTCGTATTTTTCTTTAATTCGATTTAAAATTTCTACTGTTTCGTCGGGTGTAGCTGGCTCGATCATTACTTTCTGAAAACGACGGTCTAGTGCACCATCCTTTTCAATGTACTGACGATATTCGTCTAATGTCGTTGCACCGATACATTGTATTTCGCCTCTTGCCAAAGCAGGTTTAAACATGTTCGAAGCATCTAAAGAACCCGATGCACCACCTGCACCTACAATGGTGTGGATTTCGTCAATAAACAAAATCACATCTGTAGACTTCTCCAATTCGTTCATTACCGCTTTCATACGTTCTTCGAACTGGCCACGGTATTTTGTTCCTGCTACTAAAGAAGCTAAATCTAAGGTAACCACTCGCTTATTAAATAAAACGCGTGAAACTTTACGCTGCACAATCCTTAAGGCTAAACCTTCGGCAATGGCAGATTTACCTACACCAGGTTCGCCAATTAAAATTGGGTTATTTTTTTTACGACGTGATAAAATTTGTGATACACGTTCAATTTCCTTTTCGCGACCAACAATTGGGTCTAAACGACCCTCTTCGGCTGCACGCGTTAAATCGCGGCCAAAATTATCCAGTACGGGGGTTTTAGATTTAATGTCTGAAACTTTTTTGGGAGCACTAAAGCTCTCTTCTTCCTGAAAATCATCGTCACCACCAGCAGTTCCGCCACCTTGTACCTCATCTCTAAAGCCGTTTTTATTAACCTCTACCTCTTGTTTAAAGATCTCGTAGGTAATATTATATTGCAATAAAATTTGGGAAGCAATGTTATCGTCGTCTCTTAAAATAGATAACAATAAATGTTCGGTTCCGATAAGGTCACTTTTAAATATCTTCGCTTCCAGATAAGTGATTTTTAATACTTTTTCGGCTTGTTTGGTTAAAGGAATGTTGCCTAAGTTAACGGTAACACTCGAAGTGCCCCGAACAGCTTCTTCGATCGAACGACGAAGCTTAGCGGTATCAACGCCTAACGATTTTAATATTTTAATGGCCATTCCATCGCCTTCGCGAATAAGCCCTAATAATAAATGTTCGGCACCTATATAATCGTGCCCCAATCGCAGGGCTTCTTCCCTGCTAAAGGAGATCACGTCTTTTACTTGTGGAGAAAATTTCGCTTCCATAATATGTGTGTTATCGGGATGACTCTAAACTATAAATTACTTTTATAAAAATAGCTTCCCAATTTCTATATTTTATCAACAATTACGCCATTTCGGTTAATAAAGAGGCTAAGGCTGACGATATTTCATAAAACTTACCATCTTCTGACTAATTTGACAACTTAAATTGGGCGAACATGCAACATTGGCAGACCCGATAGGTCGCTTAAATTTAAATCTAATCTCCCTCCTATCTTCCATTTTAACCGCTATCTTTGCAAAAGAATCAATAATTATGGCTGACGAGAAAATAATCTTTTCAATGGCTGGGGTTAGTAAAATATACCCGCCACAAAAACAGGTACTAAAAAACATCTATCTATCCTTCTTTTATGGCGCCAAAATTGGTGTTATCGGTCTAAACGGCTCGGGTAAATCGTCCTTATTAAAGATTATTGCTGGCCTGGACAAATCTTTTCAGGGTGAAGTGGTTTTTAATGCTGGTTATAGCGTAGGCTACCTGGCACAAGAACCAATTTTAGACGTCAATAAAACGGTTCGTGAAATAGTGGAAGAAGGAGTAGCCGAAATTACAGCGATTTTAAAAGAGTATGAAGAAATAAACGAGAAGTTTGGATTGCCCGAAATTTATGAGGATGCCGATGCCATGGACAAACTAATGGCTAAACAAGGCGAATTGCAGGATAAAATTGATGCGGTAAATGCCTGGGAACTAGATAATAAATTGGAAAGAGCAATGGATGCCCTGCGCTGCCCCGATCCCGAAACTAAAATCGGGGTGCTATCGGGTGGAGAACGCAGGCGTGTAGCTATGTGCCGCCTATTATTGCAAGAGCCGGATGTTTTATTACTCGACGAGCCTACAAACCACTTGGATGCCGAAAGTATCGATTGGCTAGAGCAATTTTTACAACATTATAAAGGAACAGTAATCGCTGTTACCCACGATCGTTATTTTCTGGATAATGTTGCCGGTTGGATTCTGGAACTGGATCGTGGCGAAGGTATTCCATGGAAAGGAAACTACTCTTCATGGCTGGATCAAAAAGCAAAACGCCTGGCTCAGGAAGATAAGACCGAAAGCAAACGCCAGAAATCTCTGGAGCGCGAGCTGGAATGGGTACGAATGGCTCCTAAAGCCCGCCATGCCAAGTCGAAAGCGCGTTTAGCCAATTACGAAAAACTGGCTTCAGAAGATGGAAAAGAACGGGAAGATAAATTGGAATTATTTATTCCTGCAGGGCCGCGCTTAGGTAATGTGGTAATCGAAGCTAAAGAGGTAACTAAAGCCTATGGCGATAAAATTTTATTCGAAAACCTCAATTTTTCCCTTCCACCAGCGGGTATTGTTGGAATTATTGGGCCAAATGGCGCCGGTAAAACCACCTTATTCAGATTAATTACCGGGCAAGAACAGCCAGATGCCGGCACCTTTCGGGTTGGAGATACCGTTGCTTTAGGTTATGTCGATCAGCTACATAATGATTTAGCTGCCGAAAAAACAGTTTACGAAAATATTACCGATGGTTTAGATAATATTCAATTGGGCAATAAAGCCGTAAATGGTCGTGCTTACGTTTCAAAATTCAATTTTAATGGCGGCGATCAGCAGAAAAAAGTTGGTGTGCTATCTGGCGGGGAAAGAAATCGTGTGCACCTGGCCATTACCCTAAAAAAAGGAGCCAATGTATTATTACTCGACGAGCCTACCAACGACATCGATGTAAATACTTTGCGCGCCCTGGAAGAAGCCCTAGAAAATTTTGGCGGCTGTGCAGTGGTAATTAGTCACGATAGGTGGTTCCTAGATCGTATATGCACACATATTCTGGCTTTTGAAGGCAATTCTGAAGTCTATTTCTTCGAAGGTAATTATTCCGATTACGAAGAGAACAGAAAGAAAAGATTGGGCGATGTTACCCCCCATCGAATTCGATATAAAAAACTAAACTAATTCTATTTCAACAATTAAGATTCGTTCTGCTAAAAGTTTATAATAAAATTAAACTCTATTCCATTTATGTTGTTATAAAACTATAGATAGTACACACTGATGAAAAAAATACTTGTTGTAGACGATGATGATGATGTGTTAGAAACCATCAAACTTATATTAGAAATAGGCGGTTATGAAGTTGACGCATTAAATGATGCTACGCTTGTTTTCGAAAACATTGATGAATTTAATCCCGATTTAATTCTACTAGATATCGTTCTAGGAAAAATAGATGGCCGGACGGTTTGTAAGCAGATTAAATCGCATAATGATACCCGGCATATCCCTGTTTTATTAATGTCGGGCTTGTACGAAATAAAAGAAGTACAGGATATGGAATGTGCTCCAGACGATTTTATGTTAAAACCTTTTAAGATGGACGACCTGCTACAAAAAATAGAAAAGCTGACCAATAAAAGCTCCTTAAAATACGGCATCAAGGAGTAAGCCTTTACCTTTAAAATGCGCTATTTACTTTTTTCGTCACGCGGACCGCGTTTGTAAATTACAAGTCCATTTAAAAAATTGCGTAAAATCTGATCTCCGCATTTCTTAAAATTAGGATGCTCGTCGTTCCTAAAAATATCTCCTAGCTCACTTTTGGTAATCGTAAAATTTACCAATTTACAGATCTCAATAATCTGCTCGCTATTTAAGGATAAAGCTACCCTTAATTTTTTCATGACATCGTTGTTGCTCATTTTTATAGGTGTGTTATTCGTTGTTCGTTAAGCGTTGTTCGTTGGGCGGCAAATGCCAGAAGTAAAATGTAAGGCGATCCCTTACATCGCTGTTTCGATCTTTACTTTCTTATTCTTTATCTTTTCGTTGTTTAGTTTTTTAATTACCTGCGCCATTAATTTTCTTTTAACAGCTACGTAAGACGCCTGGTCTTTAACTTCAATTAAACCTACATCTTCCTTTTGCAAGCCACCCTTTTTTAAGAGCAAACCAACCACATCAATTTTATTAACCTTATCTTTTTTGCCCGCACTAAGGTATAAAGTTTGCCATTCGCTATCTTTAGGTAGCTGATAAGGCCCTTTTAATTTTTCAGTTTCAATATCAGTTTGTAAAAACGGATATTTTTCATCTGCTGTCATCATCAGATAAACAGTACCCTTCGCATTCATTCTGGCTGTTCTCCCATTGCGATGTAAAAAGGCATCGGCAGTATATGGCAATTGATAATGAATAATATAAGCTACTTCTGGAATATCCAAACCCCTGGCTGCCAAATCGGTCGTAATTAAAATTTTAATACTTCCATTTCTAAATTTTAACAAAGCCCTTTCTCTCTCGTCCTGCTCCATGCCGCCATGAAAAATGTCGTGTGCCAAATCTTTATCAATTAATAAATCGCTAATTCGATCGACCGTCTCTCGATGATTACAAAAAATAAGCATTGTTTTGCTTCCGATTTTACAAATCAGCTCGAACAAGGTATCCAATTTATCTTCGGCAGTTGTTTGCACTTTCTTGAGCTTTAAATCCGGAACGATTTGCATATCCCTTAAAAAATTGAGGATAGCCGGTTGTTTTAGTCCGGTAAATGCTGGAATTTCGTCCATTGCAGTGGCAGAGGTTAAAATTCTGCGTTTTAAAGATAATAACTGACCAATAATAAAAGACATATCTTCGGTAAACCCAAACTCCAGAGCTTTATCGAATTCGTCCAAAACTAAGGTAGAAATAGTCGATTCGTCGAAGTTTTGATGGCGTAAATGATAGGCAATACGGCCTGGTGTTCCAATTAATACCGCTGGCGATTGTTCTAAATTATTACGTTCGGTTTTAATAGCATGCCCCCCATAGCAGCAATTTACCTTAAATCCAGTACCCATCTGCTTAAAAACCTGTTCAATCTGCAAAGCCAGCTCCCGCGATGGTACAAGAATAAGACATTGTACACCTTTAATGTTCTTTTCCAGAACTTGTAATACCGGTAATAAAAAAGCCAGGGTCTTACCAGAGCCTGTGGGCGCCAGAACTAACATTTCATTCCCTTTTTTCAGCGTTGCAATCGCCTCCTCTTGCATCTGGTTTAGTTTGGCAATTTTTAAATTATCAAGTACTGGCTGTATAATCATATCGCAAAGATAAGAATAAGTTTGGCCTGATAGATATACTATCAATATCTTAACCTGTTCATAACCAATAAAATGTTAGCAAATAAAAAACATTAATTTAATGATTTTGTAATCTGAAGCCCTTAATTTTAGGAAACCTGATTACGGGTTGTTAACCTTAACACCGAAAAAACGTATGACCTGGAAGAAATTTAGTGGCGAAATAATTCATTCGTCAATCCTCGAAGAAGTAGAACAAGCGATTATCCGAGAAACAGAAAATGGTTACAAGCTCAAGGTTTGTATCGGCACCGATTCTCAAGTTAAAGGCTCATTAACAGATTTTGCAACTGTTATTGTGCTTTTGAGAGAACAGCATGGTGGTTTTATGTACATTGCTCAAGACAAAACCACACTGCAAATGAGCATTAAAGAAAGAATGTTAGTCGAAGTTCAAAAATCGATAGAAACTGCCTATTCTGTTTGCGATTTGCTCGATCTATACGATGTCGATTTGGAAGTACATGCCGATATTAACACAAATCCCATGTTTAAGTCGAATAAAGCACTAAACGAAGCAATGGGTTACATTTTAAGCATGGGCTTTATTTTTAAAGCTAAGCCCGAGGCTTTTGCAAGCTCTACATGCGCCGATAAAATGGTGCATTAAAATGCATAAACTGCTGCTAAAGAAAATTGTGAAGCCGATTTTGATAGCGATAAACCATTTTTCATTAAAAAACCCTGGGAAAGGTCCTTATCATTATCGAAACGTATTTCAGGAATAAAGGTTAAGCCGCCCGATTTTATATTTCCAGATAAGGTAAAGGAAGTTATTCCTGCATTTGGAGCTCCACCCGCACCTCTATACTTAAAATTTTCGGCCCTCAGCCCCAGTGCAAAACCAGCACTAAAAGCATATTGAGGATAAACTGCAATACCGCTATAGCCGCCGTTATTGTTCGAAATAGTGTAGTCTGCTGCATTCAAACCTAATTTAAACTTGCTGGTAATTTGATAGGCCGTGGTAAGATCAACAATAGTTCCCGTACCCGCAGCTCCTGCCGAATGTCCCGATAATACATTTAAATAGGCTGTCCAACCTGTCGTTGGGATTACAGTTAACTGAGCACCTACATGAGAAATCCCATTAAAATCCTGATAAACGTTCCAGTCGTTAAACAGGCCAGCCATTAAACTTACCTTATCCGAAAAAACATAGGATGCTTTAATGCCTGCATTTTGAAACGGACCAGCACCAAATAGATAGGATGTCGAATAGTTAAAATTTGCCGCAGGCGATATCACTTCGTAACCGATAAATGTACCCATATAGCCTGCTGTTAAGCTAAATTTATTAGAAAAGGCATAACTTACATATAAATTCTGGATATGAAAACTATTAGAATTTTCGTTATAGGTACCATCGGCATTGGGTATAGACTGCGACTGACCACGTGGGCCAAAGGCCACTTCACCGACAAAAGAAGTCTTACCAGTAGTTTTTTTTAAAGCAACGTCTATCATCCCTAAGGAAATAGAGTTGTTTTCATTAGCAAAATAGGTTTTAATGTTACTCGCCTTATTAAAATCATATTTATAATAGGTGTCGACCGAACCCGAGAACTGAAGTGGCGTGGATGGAGTTTCCTGTGCAGCAGCTACGCCACCCAGACTCACAGTAATTATAGAAAGTAAGCGTTTTATTTTCATCAGTATATAATTTGTTTTTTAATGGGAAATAGAGACCGTACTATCTCCTAATTATTTGTTAATTTGAAGAATTTGGGATTTCGTGGCCAGCAACAATTAATGTCCCCTGTAAGTACTTTTCATCGTGCTGACTTGCATCCAAACCTTCTTCTTCTTCTTCGGCACTTACCCTAATTGGCTGCACGAGGTTTATGAGTTTAAAAATGACAAACGACATAAGGAAACTAAATACCACAACGATTAATGCTCCCTTTAACTGGGTAAAAAAGAATGCTGGGTTACCATATAGCAAACCATCGGCACCTGCCGCATTTACGGTTTTCGTAGCAAAAACACCAGTTAATAACATTCCAACAATACCGCCAACACCGTGGCAAGGAAATACATCTAAGGTATCGTCTAAACTAGTTTTCTGTTTCCAAGAAACCACAAGGTTGGAAACAACTGCCGCAAAAACACCAATAAAAATACTCGATGGAATACTTACAAACCCTGCCCCGGGAGTAATTGCCACAAGGCCAACTACGGCACCTATGCAAAAACCTAAAACCGAAGGCTTTTTACCTCTTGCTACATCGAAAAACATCCACGATAAACCAGCTGCACCAGCGGCTGTATTTGTAGTAATGAAAGCGGAAACCGCAAGACTACTTGCACCTAAAGCAGAACCGGCATTAAATCCAAACCAGCCAAACCATAATAAACCAGTACCAATAAGTACATAAGGAATGTTAGCAGGCGGGACTTCCCGATGCTCTATATGAGATTTTCTACGTTTCAATACCAGTGCCCCTGCCAATGCTGCCATCCCGGCAGAAATGTGAACAACAGTACCACCAGCAAAATCTAAAACTCCCATTTTAAACAAGAAACCATCCGGATGCCAGGTCCAATGTGCCAATGGAGAGTAAACACAGATCGCAAATAAAACGATAAATAAAATATAGGAAGTAAACCTAATTCGCTCCGCTACTGCTCCAACCACTAAGCCTGGAGTTATAATCGCAAACATCAATTGAAAAACAGCAAATAAGGAAAGCGGAATCGTTGGCGCTAAACTCCAAGACCGACCAGAATTTACGCCCTCAAAAAAAAGAAAGGTTTTAGGGTTGCCAATAAATCCACCAATCGTATCGCCAAAAGCAAGACTAAAACCAACTACTGTCCAAAGTACCGTAATTACACCTGCAGCAACCACGCTTTTAATCATAGTCGAAAGTACATTCTTGCGATGCACCATTCCTCCATAAAAAAAAGCAAGACCAGGAGTCATTAAAAATACAAGAGCAGCTGCGATTAAAACAAATGCAATATCAGGAGCGCTGTATTTTCCTTCATCAAAATTAGGAAATAGCGGGATAAAAAGAGCTAAAACCGCCAGTAATATCAAAATTACAAACGGAGCCCACTGTTTAAATAGAATTTTTGCCATAAATTTAGTGTTTGTTAGTTTATTTTCAATTAATTAATTAAAATTATGAAATAAATAACAATTATTTACTTTTTTTAATCAAAAAAAGTAAAAACAGTTAAAAAACAATAAAATAAATGCTTTATTTACTATATAAATTGTAATAAATATTAAAATATAATAAAATATATGGGTATAAAATTATATTTATTACAAATAACCATTTATTTTTAGTTTAAAAAATAGAAATTTGGAATTTTATAGGAAAAAATAAAATAAATTGAGAATTATTAGCAGTAAATTGCCAATTAGCTAAAAAAATAGCGCAATAAAGAAATAAAAAATTTAATTAATGGAATAAAACCGAAGCCCCTACTTCCTTAAATACAGAATCGGGGGCTTTATATTGAAGTTTCAAGGTATAGCCACCACCCCCTTCAATAAACAACAACTCCAATGGATGATAGCCTTGCTCGAGTGCAATTTCTGCCGACTTCTCTAAAGCAGCGTGCAAACCATCATTATCTATTAAGGTCTTGTTCCCTATTTTTAGCACACTCCCATCATCAGACCGAAGAGAAAACGAATAAATACCTGTCTTTGCGGCATAAAAATACCCTATATAACGCAGGGCAAAACTAGCCGCAAGGTTTTGAACAGGGATCTCTACACCATTTGTAATCGCTTCTTTTGCCGGGAATTGCTGGTCGATAGCATATACAGTTTTATAAAATTTGGGATAATAAGCAAACTTAAGCCCTTTTTGAGGAGAATCTAGCGACGCAGGTTTTAAATAATGCTGTTGTTCGTAGTTAATGGTAAAAATATCTCCACGATTACCATTCGGCCTAAACCCAGCCACCTTTAAATTAACTGGCTTGGTAATTAATAAATTGCCGGGAAAGATTTTCGAGTCCATTACCGGAAAAGTCCCATCTGTAGTGTAACGTATGGTAAGCCCCACTTGCGGTTGATTAATGCGCAATATGGCCTGGTCTACAAATACACTTTGCGTAGTAAAGCCGGTTAAATCGGGCAAGCGATAATTAATATTCATCGCATCCATTAACGGCCAATGTTGTTGCATGCGCTGGTTAAATTCTGGCCAATCTTCATTTCCATTATGCCAGGCTACTTCGGCCATTGCTAACAAACGTGGAAAAACCATGTATTCGAGCCTTCTCTCGGAAGGGATGTATTCTGTCCATACATTAGCCTGCACGCCAATAATATATTTTTTTTCTGCTTCGCTTAAATTGTACTGGTAAGGATCGAAACTATAAACCTTCTGTAAAGAACTCCCGTCTTGCTGGGCATCGAAATAGCAAAATTCGCCAGGTGTCATAATTACGTCGTTCCCTTTGCTGGCTGCATGTTTTGGAGCATCCGGCACCCAGGTGCGCCAGTACATCATAGTCGCGGTCGACGAAACCCCACCATCCAGGATTTCATCCCAGCCAATTAATTTTTTACCCTTACTATTGAAGAACTTTTCCATCCGGCGCACAAAATAACTTTGCAGTTCGTCTACACTTTTCAATCCCTCTTTTGTCATTAACGCTTCGCATTCCGGAATATTTTTCCAACTATTTTTTTCTACTTCGTCGGCTCCCAGGTGAATATATTTACTAGGAAATAATGCTGCTATCTCGGTAAAAACATTTTCTGCAAACTCGAAAGTAGTTTCCTTGCAAGGACATAAAGGTTCTGAAAAATCTTTTGCTTGTCCACCTTTACCATTTGCGGCTAACCAGGGCATTAAACGGGTTGCTGCCATCATGTGCCCAGGCATGTCAATTTCTGGAATAATCTCTATCCCTTTATTTGCAGCATAGCTGATCAGTTCACGCAACTCTTGCTGGGTATAAAACCCACCATACATTCTTTTCCCATCAATAATTTTAAAGTGTTTTTCTGGAATAGCATAATCCGGATTTGTTTTCGATAAGGCAATACAGGCCGAATCCTGAGCATTCATTTCCCGCCATGCGCCTTTAGCAGTAAGCTCCGGGTATTTTTTAATTTCTATACGCCAACCCTGATCGTCGGTTAAATGCAAATGAAATTTATTAAACTTATAATAGGCCATCCTATCGATCATCTTATGTAGAAAAGGCATATCGAAAAAATGCCGCGACACGTCGAGATGCATCCCTCTCCAGGCAAATCGAGGCTGATCCTCAATTTCTGCGCAAGGTACGCGAAGCAGCGTTTGTGATTGTTTAAATAAGGATGCTCCGATTAATTGTTTTAAAGTAGCTATTGCCCAAAAAGCGCCCTCAACTGAAGCCGAACTAATTAGTATTTCTTGCTTTTTAATCGATAAACGATACCCTTCGGCAGCAGAAATAGAGGGGTCTGATTTTAAGAGGATTTTATTTACAATTACCGTACTAGGTGTCGAAAGCATTTGAGAAATGGCTTGTAACTCGTTCAATGCTGGCTCAAAATCTTTTGCCTTACCTTGCATCATTATTGTTGTTGCCCGATTCCACAAAAAATTACCCGACATTGGGGTTAATTTTACAGGTTGGGGAATAATCGCATAGTTTTGCGCAAATACTGAAGATACCAAGAAAGTAAGCCCTAAAACAATTTTTAGCAATGGAGCAAAAACAGTATTCATAAATTACGAATTAAATGGTATACGCCGAACCTTGTACAACTCCCCTGCGCTCAATTTCCTTGTCGATATAAGTTTGAATAGCCGATTTGTTTAAGCCCCAGTTAGGTGCAATTAACAAATCCCAATCGGAAATACCAAACAGGCGTTGGATCACAATATCTGGTCTTAATAATGGGATAAGCTCGCAAAGCAAATCCGTATACTCCTCCAGGGTGAATAGTTTAAACGGATTCTTTTTATATTTTGCCCCCATAATGGAACCCTCCACAATATGTAAATGATGAAATTTTACAAATTTAATTTGTGGAAAGCGATTAATTTCGTGGATATAATTGAACATCATCTCTTTGGTTTCCCAGGGGAAGCCAAAAATGGTATGTACACATAAATCAAGTTTGGTATTATCCAGCAATTTAACCGCAGCCACAAACTCTGCATGACTGCAACCGCGGTTGATCTGTGCTAAAGTTTCGTCGTATATAGACTCCATTCCCATTTCTAAATCTACATCGAAACGATCGGTATAACTTTCGAGTAAAGCCACTTTTTCGGCATCGATACAATCGGGTCTAGTACCCACTGCAAAACCAACCACGTCTTCGGTATTAATCGACAACGCTTCGTCGTACATCATCTTTAAATAATGTACAGGAGCATAAGTATTGGTATTTGGTTGAAAATAAACAATAAATTTATCGGCTTTATAAGAAGTTTTAGCGCGACGCATCCCTTCTTCAAGTTGCGCTTTAATGGTTGGCAATTTTCTGGAAGGCTCTGGCGTAAAAGAATCTACATTGCAATAGGTGCAGCCACCATAACCTTTACTTCCATCGCGATTAGGGCAGGTAAAGCCACCGTCTACAATTACTTTAAATACCCGTTTGCCTGCATATTTTTCGCGCAGGTGTACGCCATAACTCCTGTAACCCTTTATACCCAAATCTATTGCTGTTCCCATTGGGAGCAAAGATACATAAATAGTATTTAGTCTCTAGTCGTTGATAAAATAGACTAGAGACTATGGAATACACTTAAACCTTAGGCTTTGTGATATAATAAACCGGTATACCGGCAAGCATGATAATAACACCCCAACCACAGGTACTTGTTTTCGTAATTAGCAAGGAAATACAGATGGCTGTTGCAACTATAATATATAGGAATGGTAATACCGGGTATCCAAAAGCTTTATATGGACGTTCGGCATTTGGCATTTTTTTACGTAAAATAAATATTCCAAAAATGGTAAGGATATAAAAGATGATCACAATAATCATTACATAATCGAGCAAGTCTCCGTACTTACCCGTTAAGCATAAGGCCGAAGCCCAGATACATTGCGCCCAAAGTGCCCAGGCCGGCACACTCGACGAATTAAGATGTGCGGCTTTTTTAAAGAACAATCCATCTTTAGCCATGGTGTAATAAACTCTCGAGCCCGCCATAATTAATCCATTGTTACAAGCGAAGGTCGAAATCATGATCATTACTGCAATAATTATAGTCCCTGTATTTCCAAAAATGTATTGCGCTGCATCTACAGCCACCCGGTCTTCTTTGGCAAAAGCAATTTCATTTAAAGGCATAACCGCAATATACATAAGGTTGGCCAATACATATATGATACTCACGATAAGGGTTCCTAAAAACAAACTGAGCCCTACATTACGTTGAGGATTTTTAATTTCTCCGGCAATAAAAGTAACCCCATTCCAGGCATCGCTACTAAACAAAGAACCTACCATCGAAGCAGCAATACCCGCTAGTAAAGCGGTACCACCAATGCTCATCCACGATGCAGATCCGGCATCGAACATTTTCGAATCCCATGCATTCGCCCAGTTTGCATTCCAGGTATCGGCATTAGCACCTAATGTAAATCCGAAAACAATAAGTCCGAACAACGATAAAATTTTAATAATAGTTAAGAAAGTCTGTAAAGTTTTACTGTTCTTCACACCCCTGCTATTGATATAGGTAAGCAGGATAATGGTTACAATGGATACAATTTGTGCCGCATTTAATTTAAATGAGCCTACTTCGTATAAAATATTTTTTTCACTTACCCATGGGATTAAGTAGGCTGTAAATTTAGAGAAAGCAACACCAACTGCTGCAATGGTTCCGGTTTGGATAACCGCGAAAAAGCTCCACCCGTATAAAAAAGCGATTAATTTGTTATACGCTTCTTTTAAATAAACGTATTGCCCACCAGCCTTCGGGAACATAGCGCTTAACTCACCATAGCTAACGGCGGCAACAACTGTTACCAGACCAGTAATTACCCATATTAAGGTAAGCCATCCGGCCGATCCAACCTGCCTGGCAATGTCTGCGCTTACAATAAATATACCCGATCCGATCATCGACCCTACCACGAGCATCGTCCCATCGAACAGGCTAAGTTCTCTTTTAAAAGAGCCTTCTTCTTTTTGGTTTTCCATATAAGTTTATATTTTGGTTTTTTAGGTTTATATTGGGCTAATATATATTAAAAAAAATAAAAAAAGACAGCTTTAAGCTTCATTAGCTACGTATAATCGATCAAAGTGAAGAAATGTTAATAATCAATTGGATAAAAATTTGATTATTAGCTAAACACGCTTATTTTTGCAACCCTTGTATCATTTTTATTTCATTAAAAAACCAAAAAAATATAATTTTAAAATATGGAGTTTCTACAAAACAATTTAATCTATTCAATTCCGCTATTAGGCTTAATCGGTATCGTGGTTATGGTCGTAAAAAGTGCCTGGGTAAACAAGCAGGATGCTGGCGATAGCAATATGCAAGAACTAGCTGGTTATATTGCCGATGGCGCAATGGCCTTTTTAAAAGCAGAATGGAAAGTGCTTAGCATTTTCGTTGTATTTACTGCTGCAATACTTGCCTATTCTGGCACCATACATGAAATTAATGGGGTAGCCATGCACTCTAGCTGGATTATTGCTGTTGCTTTTATTATTGGTGCTGTTTTTTCGGCAACTGCCGGATATATTGGCATGAAAGCAGCAACAAAAGCAAATGTTCGTACTACACAAGCGGCCAGAACCAGTTTAAAACAAGCATTAAAGGTTAGCTTCACTGGCGGAACAGTAATGGGCCTTGGTGTTGCCGGCTTAGCAGTATTAGGCTTAGGAGGCCTATTCATCGTTTTTTTACAGCTATTTCATGTAATTGCTCCAAACAGCACCGAAATGAGAACTGCGATCGAAGTATTGACCGGCTTTTCTTTAGGCGCAGAATCAATTGCCTTATTTGCACGTGTTGGCGGGGGTATTTATACCAAAGCTGCCGATGTTGGCGCCGATTTAGTAGGTAAAGTAGAGGCGGGTATTCCTGAAGATGATGTTCGTAACCCTGCAACCATTGCCGACAATGTGGGCGATAATGTGGGTGATGTGGCTGGTATGGGCGCCGATTTATTTGGTTCTTATGTGGCAACAATTTTAGCGACCATGGTTTTAGGGCAGGAAATTGTTGTAGAAAAACTAAATGGAATTTACACCGACGGCTTAAATGGTTTCTCTCCAGTATTATTACCAATGGTAATTTGCGGTCTGGGAATTTTATTTTCTATTGTAGGTACCTGGTTTGTTCGTATCAAAGGTGAGGATTCGAATGTACAAAATGCTTTAAATCTGGGTAACTGGAGCTCTATTGTATTAACGGGTATTGCCTCTTATTTTATTGTAAAAGCAATGCTACCTGCGACTTTGCATTTAAGAGGGGTAAATTTTACTAGTAATGATGTATTTTATGCAATTGTTGTTGGTTTAGTAGTAGGCACTTTAATGAGCATTATTACCGAGTATTATACAGCAATGGGTAAAAGCCCTGTTAATTCAATTATTCAACAATCGGGTACAGGCCACGCAACTAATATTATCGGCGGTTTATCGGTAGGTATGAAATCAACGGTTGCCCCTATTTTAGTTTTAGCAGGCGGTATTATTTGCTCTTATTCTTTTGCCGGTTTATATGGTGTAGCTATTGCTGCAGCAGGGATGATGGCTACGACAGCTATGCAATTGGCTATAGATGCATTTGGTCCTATTGCAGATAATGCAGGTGGAATTGCAGAAATGAGCCAATTACCTCCGGAGGTTCGGGAGCGTACCGATAATTTAGATGCAGTAGGCAATACAACTGCGGCTACTGGTAAGGGCTTTGCAATTGCTTCGGCAGCATTAACTTCTTTAGCTTTATTTGCCGCCTTTGTAGGTGTCGCCGGTATTAGTGCGATAGACATTTATAAGGCTCCGGTATTGGCAGGATTATTTGTTGGAGCAATGATCCCTTTCATATTTTCGGCTTTATGTATTGCCGCAGTAGGTAAAGCGGCTATGGATATGGTACAGGAAGTTCGCCGTCAGTTCCGCGAAATTCCAGGCATTATGGAATATAAAGCTAAACCAGAATATGAAAAATGCGTAGCTATTTCTACCAAAGCTTCCATTCGCGAAATGATGTTGCCAGGTGCAATTGCACTACTTGTTCCGATTATTGTTGGATTCGGCTTTAAAGGGGTATTCCCAGCAGTAAGCTCGGCCGAAATATTAGGTGGTTTATTAGCGGGAGTAACCGTATCGGGCGTATTAATGGGTATTTTCCAGTCTAATGCCGGTGGTGCATGGGATAATGCTAAAAAGTCTTTCGAAAAAGGCGTTAAGATTAATGGCGAGATGTTTTACAAAAAATCGGAACCTCATAAAGCTTCGGTAACTGGTGATACAGTTGGCGATCCGTTTAAAGATACTTCGGGCCCATCGATGAATATATTAATTAAATTAATGTCGATTGTTTCGTTAGTAATTGCGCCATATATTGCTATTAGTTCGGCCGATGCACCACACGTTACTGATGTGGTAAAAGAGGTAAGAATAATTAAAACTGTCGATTCGTTAGGTAATCAAAAGGTTGATACGATCAAAAACGAAGTAGATACGATTATCAAACGTTAGTATAATCATAATTGTTACTAAATAAAGGGGATTTTGAATAAAAATCCCCTTTATTTTTAAATTAATTTTAATTAGGTTTGAAACTTAATCCTTAAATCAAATAACTAAACACAATTAAACTAAATAACTTATGAGATTTACTAAACCGATTAGTTTATTGCTTGCAGAAGCATCAGAAACTGGTGAGGGAACATTAAAAAGAACATTAAGTAGCTGGAATCTAGTTGCACTTGGAATTGGGGCAATTATTGGAGCCGGCTTATTTTCTTTAACCGGTATTGCCGCAGCCGAAAATGCTGGCCCCGCTGTAATCCTATCTTTTGTACTTGCTGCTGTTGCCTGCGGTTTTGCAGGTTTATGTTATGCAGAATTTGCATCGATGATCCCGGTTGCCGGTAGCGCCTATACTTATTCTTACGCTACTATGGGCGAGTTTATGGCCTGGATAATAGGCTGGGATTTGGTGCTGGAATATGCACTTGGTGCAGCGACAGTATCTGTTTCGTGGTCTAGATACTTATTAGAAATTATGCATAAATACGGGCTCAGTTTACCGCACGAGCTCGTCGTATCCCCTTTCGAAGCCATTACTTTAGGAGATGGAACTGTTATTAATGGTGGAATGGTAAATCTACCGGCTATATTTATTGTATTGCTACTTTCTTTTGTGCTTATGAGAGGTACCAAAGAATCGGCAACGATGAATAATATTTTAGTAATCTTAAAAGTTGCTGTGGTTTTACTTTTCATCGTTTTAGGATGGTCGCACATTAACCCGGCAAACCATACACCATTTATTCCACAAAACACAGGTACTTATGGTCACTTTGGCTGGAGTGGAATTGCTACAGGTGCTGCGGTTGTATTCTTTGCCTTTATTGGTTTCGA
Organism: Bacteroidota bacterium; assembly: GCA_040388055.1. GTDB lineage: Bacteria > Bacteroidota > Bacteroidia > Sphingobacteriales > Sphingobacteriaceae > Pedobacter. The sequence continues at coordinate 41,734 of JAZKCO010000014.1, read as the reverse complement.
TGCTGTATCTACTGCTGCTCAAGAAGCTAAAGATCCTAAAAAGGGAATGCCAATTGGTATCTTAGGTTCGCTTGTAATCTGTACGATATTATATGTTTTGTTTTCGTATGTGATGACTGGTTTATTAAACTATAAAGAATTTGCTGGTGACGCTAAACCTGCTGCTACTGCTTTTGCCGTAACAGGATACGACTTTTTACAGGATGCCCTTATTATTGCCATCTTATGTGGTTATACTTCAGTTATTCTTGTCATGTTAATGGGTCAATCGCGTGTATTTTACACCATGTCTAAAGATGGTTTATTACCTAAATTCTTCAGTAACATCCATAAAAAATTCAGAACACCTTGGAAAACAAATATGTTTTTCATGATATTCGTAAGTGTTTTTGCTGGTTTTGTGCCTATTACAGACCTCGGCCACATGGTATCGATTGGTACTTTATTTGCCTTCGTTCTGGTTTGTGTAGGCGTATTAGTGCTTCGTAAAACTGATCCACATACACCACGTCCTTTCCGTACTCCTTGGGTGCCTTTCGTTCCTATTATGGGTATCTTGGTTTGTATTTACTTAATGTACTCTTTGCCTGCAGAAAGTTGGGTACGTTTATTTATCTGGATGTTGTTAGGTATTGCGATCTACTTCCTTTACAGTAAAAAACATTCTATTGTACGGATAAAGCATAAGAATGGAGAAATAACACAAGAAGATCAACATTAATCTATTTATTTTAATCTATTTTAAAAGCCACTTTAAAAAGTGGCTTTTTTTGTTCATATAGATTTTATAGCTTAGTAATAAGCAAACCCGTAACTTTGAGCCATGGAATATTTAAAATTTGATCTCAGCCAAATCCTTTCTACCACAATGGTTTTGTTCGCCATCATAGATATTTTGGGATCTATTCCTATTATTATTGATCTTAGAAAGAAGGCCGGGCATATCCAATCGGAAAAAGCAGCACTTGTGGCTACCGTACTTATGATTATTTTTTTATTCGCGGGCGAGACATTATTAAATATAATTGGAGTCGATGTTGCCTCTTTTGCAATTGCAGGTTCATTTGTAATTTTTGCACTGGCTATGGAAATGGTACTCGGTCTTACTCTTTTTAAAGATGAAGCACCAGAAACAGTTTCTATTGTACCGCTGGCCTTCCCATTAATTGCGGGAGCCGGAACGATGACGACTTTGCTTTCTTTAAAAACAGAATATGCCGCACAAAACATCATTATAGGGATTATTTTAAATATGATCTTCGTTTATTTTGTGCTCAAAAACACGCAAAAGCTGGAGAAGCTATTTGGAAAAACCGGCCTGAATATTTTACGTAAAGCGTTTGGAATTATTTTATTGGCAATTGCGATCAAATTATTTAGAACCAATACCGGGCTGTAACAAATTATAGCTACTTTAGTCTAAATATTAACCAAAACTTTGGTAATGAACAACTTTGAGCAGTTTACGGTAATTATTGGTGTACTCGCCATATTCTTTGAAGCCTTGAGGTATTTGAAGGGTAAAATTAAACAGTGGTTTAGCCATAGTTAAGTTCTTATTGCTTAATAAGCCGGGCGACAAACATGCTATCAGCTTTATCGTAATAACCCTTTATCAATGCCATTTTTTCTAGCTTCAAGTCGAAGTTGTTTATCAAAAATTCGACGACCTCTTCATTTTCGGCTTTAAAGACGGAACAGGTCATATAAATTAATGGTTTGGCGGGCTTCAGGTATTTTATCACATTTCCTGCAATTGCTTTTTGCAGTTTAATATAGTTTTCAATTTTATATTTTTCGAAATAATAAAGCATTTCTGGCGTACGGCCCCAGGTTCCCGAACCCGAGCAAGGTGCATCGACTAAAATCCCATCAAATTCGTAATGATGTAAAGTTTGCTCATTATTTTGCAATAGATCGATTACTTTTTGGTGATATTTTTTAATTCCCGCTTGTTTAAAGCGTTCTTCTAGATTTTGGAGGCTTTTTTCTCTAATATCGCTTACCAATAATTCGATATTCGGTTCGAGATGATGCAGCAAGAGCGATTTACCGCCAGATGCCGCACAGCAATCCCACCAATAGTCGTATTTCTGGGGTTTAAAATAATCGCCGGTTTTTTGAGATGATAAATCCTGAACCTGATATAGCCGGGGGTCGCTTATAATTTGCTCTAATTTGACGCCATTGGGCAGCGCTAGGCAATTTTCTGTCACTTCTTTAGCAACAATGTCATTTGCTAGCAATTGATCCTTTACCGCCTGAATATGCGTCCCTTTAACTCTTATAAATAAATCTGGTTGAATACAAAACGAAGCATAAAAATCGATTTTATTCACAACAGGAGATAATTCTTTATGCATTGGAAATAAGTCTGCCAGTTTAAAATCCGGATACGCTTTTTGAATAGCTTTTATTTTTTCATTTAGCGACAGTGTTACCTGTGTGATTAAGTCTGGTAAATAACTTTCTATAATTAAACTCGGGGCCTGATGGCAAAGGAAGTCTCCGATAGCCAGTCGTTTTAAAGGTTCCAGTTTAATTAAAGCACGCCCTAGTCTAAAGTAGCTATAAATATAGCGGCTGGCCCATCGCCTATCGGAAGCGCCCATTTGCTTATTTTGTTTAAAATAGGAAACCAAGAATCGATGCAGGGGTAAGATACCATCGTAACTACTAAGAATTTGCTCGAAAGCCCTTATTTGATGCGCTACCTTCATATTTCAACCCTTTATGGGAAATTAAATTAATCGATTGGGTTTAAAGCCAGGTCTTTATATTGCAAAAGCATCAACTCTTTATTTACATAACCATAGAGGGGGTCGAGCTCAAATTCGAAGGTATTATGCAGGCCCTTATATTTTTCTCTGGTTAAATAATCGAGGTAGTTCGCTCCATGTTTAGCAAAGAGTTTTCCAAAATAAAAGCCAATATCAAATCCTTTAAATGAATATTCGCTCGGTTCGAAATTATAATTTACACGATACCTCTTCATAAAATTAATAACCGCAGTACTTCTATAATTAACGAAATAGGAGGTGCTAACAATTGTATTTAAGGCTTGTAAATTATCGATATTATAATTTTGTTTTAGCCAATTGGGATGGCCAAATAAATTGAGCGGGTAACCACCAGTTTTTAATCTTGTTAATTTTACAAATTTGTCGATACTTGGGGTAACAAAAGCCACATCGGAAGAGCAGATCACAACCGCGTATTTTTTATCTTTCATCATCCTTGTTTCGAAAGTATATGCTGAAGTAAACTCCTGAACAATTAATGCCGGAAAATTTTGCTTTAAATAAGCTTTTAACGGAGTGGCAAATTCTTCATCTTCTGTTTTCTTCGGATTAATTAAAACGACAATACTAGAACTGGCCGGATATTTATTGCCGATATAAGCTGCTATTTTTTCGGCATGCTGGTCGATGTTATTAACTATCGAAATGAGCTTTGGATTTCTAAATTCGCTTGGTTTAGATGCTGCTAAAGGAGATACGATATCCAGGTTGTTGGCAATAGTATAATTAGTGAGATACTTTAGGCCATCGGGAAAAACTGGACCGATAATGAGGTTACTATTTTTTAGGGCTCCATTTTTTTGAAGCAGGGTTAATTGGCTATCATCGTCGCGGGTGTCGTAAACATTTATTTTAAAATTTAATCCTAAGGTGGCTGCCGAATCGATACCCATTTTAACACCCTGATAAAAGTCTATGGCCATATCTGTACGCTCGATCTGCGCTTTTGTAGCCGTTTTTAAATTTAGCTGGTTTAATTTAAAAGGGATGAGCAGGGAAATATTTGCCTCTGTAAACTTCTTAATTGGTTTTATTTCCTTATTACTTTCTTTTGGAGGTGTTTTAACCGAAGTAACTGGACTCTTCCTAATTTTTGGTGAGCAAGCTACCATTATTAAACAAAGTAATATTAAAATTAGTCTTAAGTCCTTCATCATTTTTTTACTCCCACTCTATCGTTGCCGGTGGTTTCGAGCTGATATCGTATACCACCCTGTTAATTCCTCTTACTTTATTAATGATCTCGTTAGAAATCTTTGCCAATACCTCATAAGGCAAATGACACCAATCTGCCGTCATTCCATCGACAGATTCGACAGCACGCAGGCAGATTACGTTTTCGTAAGTTCTTTCGTCGCCCATTACCCCAACAGATTGCACAGGCAAGAAAATCGCACCAGCCTGCCATACTTTGTCGTATAAGCCGGCCTCTTTTAAATTATTAATATAAATTGCATCCGCTTCCTGTAAAATAGCCACTTTTTCTGGAGTTACGTCGCCTAAAATCCTAATGGCCAAACCTGGACCTGGAAAAGGATGACGGCCTAAAATAAAGTCTTCAATCCCTAAAGACTTACCGACTCTTCTTACCTCATCTTTAAATAAGGTATTTAAGGGTTCGACAACTTTTAGCTTCATAAAATCGGGTAAGCCCCCAACATTATGATGCGATTTAATAGTTGCAGAAGGTCCCTTAACCGAAACCGATTCGATAATATCAGGATAAATCGTTCCTTGAGCTAGCCAAACCACATCCTTTACTTCATGTGCTGCATCGTCGAAAACTTCTATAAAAACTCTGCCAATGGCTTTACGTTTCAATTCAGGATCCTTTACACCAGCTAATTGGCTTAGAAATCTATCTTTTGCATCAATCCCACGAATATTCAAACCAATATGTTTATACTGCTCCAGCACGCTTTCAAACTCGCCCTTCCGCAATAAACCATTATCAACGAAAATACAATGAAGGTTTGCTCCTATAGCTTTGTGTAGCAAAATTGCTGCCACACTCGAATCTACCCCACCCGATAAGCCTAAAACTACTTTATCGTTCCCCAATTTTTCTTTTAGTGCTGCAATTGTAGTTTCGACAAATGCTTCGGAAGTCCAGTTTTGTGAACAATTACAAATATCGACTAAAAAGTTCTGAAGTAAAGTTTTTCCATCGGTACTATGGGTTACTTCGGGATGAAACTGGATAGCATAAGTAGCCGTATCTTTAATTTGATACCCTGCAACTTTAACTTGTGCAGTACTGGCTATAATTTCGAAATTATCCGGCACCTTTTTAATAGTATCGCCATGACTCATCCAAACTTGCGAGTTGACATTAATTCCTTTAAATAATTTATTCTCGGTGTTTATAAAATCTAAATTTGCCCGGCCATATTCCCGGCTCGACGATGCCTGAACGTCTCCACCACTTTGAAGTGCAATAAATTGCGCTCCATAACAAACTGCTAATAAAGGATAAGACGCGAATAAACTTAAGTCTACATGGGGTGCATCTTCCTGGCGTACCGAATAAGGGCTACCAGACAAAATAATCCCCTTAACTGTAGAATCTAATTCGGGAATATGGTTAAATGGGTGGATCTCACAGTAAACATTAAGTTCGCGAACGCGGCGGGCAATAAGCTGTGTAAACTGCGAACCAAAATCGAGAATGATGATTTTTTCAAGCATTCGCAAAGTTACCAATTAGATTTGAGATATGAGATGGGAGATGTGAGAAAGTTAGGAGTTGGGAAAAGTCTAAAGGCGAACCTAGCCCTGAGCTACCTGCACTCCAAATCTCACTAAAAAGTCGACGCCTTCATCACTATTCAGTCCTTTATAAGCCGCATAAGAATCCTTGTAATAGACTTTTTTAATGCCCGATGACAGAATAAGGCGTGCACAAGCGATACAAGGCGAAAGTGTGGTATATAAAGTAGCTCCTTCTATTTTAGATCCATTTTTAATCGCATATAAAATGGCATTTTCTTCGGCATGTAAGGCTAAAGAACAACTTCCTTTACTGTCGCGGGCACAACCTGCATCCGGCCACTCTTCGTCGCAATTATGCGTACCGGCTGGTGGGCCATTATAGCCAATAGAAATAATACGGGTATCTTTTGTTAATACGGCACCTACTTGTGCCCGTACACAATGTGAACGGGCAGCAAGATCGGACGCCAAATTCATGAAGATTTTGTTAAAAGAGGGTTTTATCATTTTTTTAACCCAGCCTTATAACCTGCAATTGCATAATATAAAATGTAAGCGTAGCAAGGTAACATGCATACTAAAAAAGCTAAATTATTAGCCAGATGAAAGTGCGATTTTAGCTGCGCATAAATTTGAGGTAATATAGCACCTCCCGCAATACCCATAATAAGTAAGGCCGAACCAATCTTAGTAAATTTACCCAGTTTATTAATCGCCAGCGGAAATATGGCCGGCCACATGGGCGCATTAGCTAAACCCAGCAAAGCAATAAACGTTACAGCGGTATAACCTTCTGTAAAAAAAGCACCCAAAGTAAATACAATACCCAATATAGCAGCGAGTTTTAAGCTGGTTTGTGCACTTATATATTTAGGGATCGTAAAAATACCAATCACATAACCTAACAGCATTGATATAAGCGTAAAAGTGGTAAAATATTTAGTAGTATCTAAGCTCATCCCCATCGCTCTGCCATAGTTACCGATTACATCGCCAGCCATTACTTCTACCCCAACGTATAAGAACAAACAAATTACGCCTAACACTAAATGAGGGTGGCTAAAAACGCTGGTCTTAGCAGTGGTACTACCTTCAACCACTTCTTCTTTGTCAGTATCAATTTCAGGAAGCGAAGACTTTTTAATTAGAAATGCCAAAATAACAAGCACTACAGCCATAATTATGTAAGGCATAATTACTTTACTGGCCAGTTCGTCTAATAATATGGTCTTATCGGCCTCCGATACCGCTGTTTTAATTTTATCTTCGATTGCAGTTGCATTTTTAAGCACAATAGCACTTAAAATTAAAGGGCTAATAGCGCCAGCAATTTTATTACAAATCCCTAATATACTGATTCGCTGTGCGGCACTCTCCATTGGGCCAATAATAGCAGCATAAGGATTAGATGCAGTTTGTAAAAGTGCTAAACCAGCCCCCTGAACAAACAAACCAGTTAAAAATAATCCGAATGCACGTTGCTGTGCCGCAGGGATAAAAATTAAAGAACCTACTGCCATAATAAATAGCCCAAGCGCCATTCCATTTTTAAATCCGGTTTTTTTAAGGATAGCCGATGAAGGAATCGCTAAAATAAAATATGCCATATAAAAGGCAAAAGTAACCAGCAAAGCCTGGGTTTCCTTTAAATCGCAGGCAATTTGAAGGAATGGGATTAGTGTGCCGTTAAGCCAGGTTACAAATCCAAAAATGAAAAATAGCAAACTAATAATTGCCATTTGACGAATGAAGTTGTTTTTTTGATTGGGCATAGATTCTGTCATCAGTTTAAGGTTCTTTTTCTGAGGCTAAATATGCAAAATAAATTAGTATAATTAATGACCACCTGCAATTTTAGCATCAAAGTCAATTCCTTGTGCTTTTAAAATCCCGCTAACTTTCCATGCGTAATAAGCAAGGTAAACAAAGCATAAAATACCAATTATATAACTATGTTGTATTCCAATAATTTGCGAAACGTATCCCTGTAACCAGCTCACTATACCACCACCCATAATCATCATAATTAAATAGCTACTCCCCTGACTTGTGTGTTTACCCAATCCGCTTACGGCTAAAGTAAATATACATGGCCATAAGGTGCTACAGAATAAACCCACACTGGTAAAAGCGTAAACACTTACCATACCCGTAGTAAACATCCCGATTAACAAGGCTGTAATGCCAATACCCGAAAAGATCAATAACATTCTGGCCGGATTACCCTTACTCATAAAATCTGCAGCAACCAACACTAAAATGATTAGTGCATAGATATAGAAAGGGGCCAAATCGTGTCCAAATGCCGCATTAACGCCTAAAAATATGGCGAAAGCCAAGTAAGGGGCTACAAATCTTAAAATCTTTTGAGTATTTACATTTTCTGTAAATGCTTCTACGGCACCGGTCCAACGGCCAATCATCATACTTGCCCAATAAAGTGAAATATATGGTGCAACATCTTTAATTGCAAAATTCAGTTCTTTTTCCATATATGCTGGCAAATTACTTGCTGTCGACACTTCTACCCCTACATATACGAAAATACCAATCATTCCTAAAACCAGTTGTGGATATTTTAAAGCCGAACCCTTCGTATTAGTGTCCGTTGTAGTAGCCTCGACTAAAGGAGGTCGATCGGGAAGCGGAGAAAGTTTCAAGAAAACGGCAACAGCTAAGAAGGCTGCTCCTAAAATTAAATACGGTATTTTAACACTTTCTATACTTACATCGCCAGTTGCACTTGCAATAGAACCAAAAATAGCAAAACTCACGATAAGCGGCCCAATGGTTGTTCCGAAATTATTAATTCCACCAGCCAGGATTAAGCGCTGTGAGCCTGTTTTTATGGGCCCTAGTGCAATCGCTAGCGGGTTGGCCACAGTTTGCTGTAAGGAAAATCCCAAAGCAACGATAAATAATCCGGAAAGCATTAATGGAAACGATTGTAAATTTGCCGCTGGGTAAAATAATAAGGTTCCGGCTGCCGAGATGGTAAGCCCCAGGGCTAAACTATTTTTATAGCCAATGGTATTAATCAGGTCTTTTTTCATCAAACCAGAAATAGCTACATAAATTAATGACCCTACCGTATAGGCCACATAAAAGGCAATAGATACCAATTGGCTCTCGCTTTGTGAGAGGTCAAATGCTTTTTTAAAAACCGGGATCAAGATGTCGTTACTGGCAGCAACAAAGCCCCAAAAAAAGAATACGGTAACCAGGGGAATAAATTGCCCCCATTTGGTCTGTGAATTTTGTTCCATGTTAGGATTTAACGTTTATAGTAAGTCTATTTAAATTTAGTTCGTTAAACATAAATAAAATATATTGCTTACTAAAGTGTAATTTTTACACATACCCGACATTAATCTTAAATCGCATTAAAATTACATTAACAGCTCCTTCATATTACTTCCTGTTGCCATAAAATTTAAAAACAACCTGAAAAAAAACGACAAATTTCAGCTATAAAATCGCATATTAGCACAAAAAATAGTAAAAACTAATGTTTGAAGCGATTTTATTGGGTATGGGGGCCGGGCTAATTTCCTCCTTCTTAACTGGTCCTGTTTTTTTTGCAATGATCAAAACCAGTATCGAGAAAGGATTTAAAGCCGGATTTTCGTTAGCAATTGGGGTAATTATAAGTGATGTTATTTTAATAGGGTTAGTCCTTTTTGGAAGCCAGTTTTTCGAATACAAAGAAAGTTTTGATAAATATGTGGGTTTTATCGGTGGTGCGTTTTTATTTGCGGTAGGTATTTATTACCTGTTGGCCACTGTTAACATTAATTACGAAAACAATGCCTTACAAAAAGTAAGTAAAAGAGGATACTTAATTAAAGGTTTTTTGATGTGTATTTTAACACCATCTACGCTAATGTTCTGGATTATTGTGAGTAGCATTATTTCTGTAAAGCTTAACAATATGCTCTATGAGAAACTTTTCTGTTTCGTTATCGCAATGTCTACACAACTAGCAATAGATGGGCTTAAAAGTTATTATTCGAGCAAATTACGCTACCGGATAAAAGAAGATACTTTAAAAAAGCTAAACAAAGTCGCTGGCGTTATCATTATTCTCTTCGCCGCCTGGTTAGTAATGAAAACCTATCTCAAGTTTTATTAGTGGTAAGTTCTATGTTTCTGAACTTTGAGTGTAAGACAACACTTCGTATGTTATCCCAACCAGCTCCATAACCCGCAACTCATAACCAACCTAATAAGCCCGCTGGTTATTTCCTTCTTTCCAGTTTACAAAAGCTCTATTTACCACTTTATTACCACCTGGTGTTGGATAGTTACCCGAAAAATACCAGTCGCCGCTATGGTGTGGACAGGCAATGTGTAAATTATCTAAAGTTTGATAAATAACTTCCACTTCGGCGACAGTGCCCTCTGGGGTAATGATTTTTGCAATCTGATCTGATATTTCCTGTTGCTTAAAGGGCCTGTATATATCCTTCACATGATTTACAATCTCTTCTTTGGGTAGCAACAAAGAGGCTTTACATTTTTGATAAACCTCTTCGATAAGCGATTCCATGCCCCGTTCTTTCAATAGCTGGATTGCAGCATCGAAAGCAACAAATTGCCCCATTTTAGACATATCAATCCCATAACAATCGGGATAACGGATCTGAGGAGCAGACGAGACAATGATAATTTTTTTAGGATGCAACCGATCTATGATTTTAATAATGCTCTGCTTAAGGGTGGTGCCACGAACAATAGAATCGTCGACTGCCACCAAGGTATCGGTATCGTTTTTGATAACCCCATAAGTAGTGTCGTAAACATGGGCAACCATTTCTCCTCTATCGGCATCCTGTGTAATAAAGGTACGCAGCTTTACATCTTTTATTGCTAGTTTTTCTACGCGTGGCGACATCGACAACAGCTCGTCTAAAGCAAGGTCGTCTAGCTGTTCTTTGCGATTTAGCAACGTTTCTTTCTGCACGGTTCTTACATGTTCGTGCAAGCCTTCTACCATACCATAGAATGAAACTTCCGCAGTGTTAGGAATAAACGAGAATACGGTATTTTTTAAATCTTTATTTACAGCCGACAAAACCTGAGGGATTAAGAGATGTCCCAATTTTTTACGCTCCTTGTATATATCAGCATCGCTGCCTCTCGAAAAATAAATCCGTTCGAAAGAACAAGCTCGTTTCTCGACAGGTTCACGGTACATTTCCTGAGTTACTGTACCATCTTTTTTCACAATCAATGCATGGCCAGGTTTAATTTCCTTTACCTGTTTAATTTGAACATTAAATGCAGTTTGTATGGCTGGTCGTTCGGATGCTGCAACAACAACCTCATCATCGGCATAATAAAATGCTGGTCTAATTCCTGCCGGATCGCGCATTACAAAAGCATCGCCATTTCCAACAATACCCGAAATAGTATAACCCCCATCCCAGGTCTTCGACGAACGACGCAGAATGTTAGCAATATTTAAATTATCAGAAATTTTATGAGTAATATCGATATTATTTAAGCCTTCTTTTTTATAAGAATCAAATAACTCCTGGTTTTCGTCGTCTAAAAAGTGACCTATTTTTTCGAGTATAGTAACCGATTCTACTTTTTCTTTTGGATGCTGTCCTAGTTCGTATAATTGTTCGAATAACTCATCAACATTTGTCATATTGAAATTACCGGCAATTACCAGATTTCTGGTCATCCAGTTGTTTTGTCTTAAAAAGGGATGGCAATTTTCGATGCTATTTTTACCATGAGTACCATAACGCAAATGCCCTAATAATACTTCGCCGATAAAGCTCACATTTTGTTTAAGCCATTCGGTATCTTTCATCAACTCTGGCGTTTCGTTCTGGATATTGACAAATTTATTCTGTACATATCCAAAAATATCAGCTACTGCATTTTGCGCCATCGAACGGTATCTGCTAATATAGCGGGAGCCCGGTTTCATGTCTAATTTAATAGTTGCAATACCTGCTCCATCCTGACCCCGATTATGCTGTTTCTCCATTAATAAGTATAACTTATTAAGTCCGTAAAGTGCTGTACCGTATTTTTCCTGGTAGTATGAGAGAGGCTTTAACAGGCGGATAAAGGCTATTCCGCATTCGTGCTTGATCTGATCGCTCATTGATTGCTGATTGAGGCGCAAATTTACCCTTTTTAAAATTTAAAACCTAACAAGAAATGTCATGAATAACTACAATTCCATTTTTTGCGCCAAAATCTCTGCTTCCAAAAAAATTGAGGCATGCTTGTTAAAAACAGTTACATCACCCGACGTGTAAAATTTCTGACGACCATGCTTTGCCAATTTACTTTCTATTTCGGGATGTCTTTGTAAATAACCGGCCAGACTAGCTGCAACAATATCGCCTTGCGATAAAAGTTTAACATCTGCATTCAAATATTTTTTTATTTTTGGAATTAATAAAGGGTAGTGTGTACAAGCCAATAAAATACAATCTATATCGGCACATTTGTTCAGTAATTCTTCAATATACTGAGCGACAAAAAAATCAGCCCCGGGCTTTAAGTGCTCTCCATTTTCGATTAGTGGTACCCACATAGGGCAACTTTGTTGATAAACCTTTAGCTCTGGAAAAAAATGATTAATCTCTATCGGGTAAGAATTAGAGTTAATGGTGCCGCGAGTACCCATTACACCAATATTTTTGGTTTGTGTAAAATCTCCGATAAGCTCTGCTGTTGGTCTAATTACCCCCAAAACCCGGCGATGCGGATGCTTTTTAGGTAAATCTAATTGCTGGATATTGCGTAATGCCTTTGCAGAAGCGGTATTACAAGCAAGTATTACCAATTCACAACCTTGCTCAAAAAGCCATTCGACGCATTCGAGCGTATATCGATAAACGGTTTCGAATGGATGGTCGCCATACGGAGATCGAGCATTATCTCCAAGATAAATATAATCGTAAGCTGGAAGGGTTTGGAGAATCGATTTAAATACTGTTAAACCACCGAAACCAGAATCGAAAATACCAATTGGCGAAGATCTTTGCATAATTTACCGTTTTGCAGGGATTAAAAATTTTGAAACCCTGAGGTAGCATTTTTCAGTTTAAACAAAAAAACGGAACTAAGTTTAAACCTTAGTTCCGCAACAAGATATTAATTATATCTTAAATTATTGTTTAGGTTTGGTAGCTGCAGGCTTAGTTGCGGCTGGTGTTGTAGCAGAGATGCCCAATTTAGCTTTAACTGCTGCAGTAATATCTTCACCACCATCGAAATACATCAAGTTATTAAAACCTTGAGATACAGAGATATCGAATACATAGGACAATCCTTTTTCTTTCGCTACCGAATTTACGGCTGTGCTTAGTTTTTGACCAACCGGTGGAAATAATCTATTTCTTTCTTCGTCTACAGCTGTATTTCCTTTTGTCTGAGCATCTTGAATTCTCTTTCCAAGGTTTTCCAATTCGATCCTTGCAGCTTCTAATTCTTTTCCTACCACTTCTTTATTCGCCTCGCTCAATGTTTTTTCTTTCTCTTGTGCAGCTTTTAATTTAGTTTGGTATTCGGCACCCATTTTTTCAATATCGCCTTGTAATTTTTTAGCAAATGCTTCTAAAGCAGTTTGTGCCGTTTTAGCTTCGGGCATTACCGAATAAATTTCGTCGGTATTTAAATGACCGAACTTTTGCTGTGCATTGGCAATATTCGTGACAAGCATTAAACCAGCTGCAACAAAAAATACGTTAATTAACTTTCTCATCTTTCTATTTTACTTAATAATTGTTTTATAATTTATATGTGTTTCAATTTCTTTATTTAACCATTGTTCCGGGCTTGTAGCCAAGCCTTATAATAACGTCATTGCTAATATCATAATTACTGCTAGCATAAATCATCATAGTCGATTCGCTACTTTTATCGAAAACAAAATCAATAAACTTGCTCTTGGCTGTCTCTGCGATTATGGCGGCTACTTTTTCCTGTATGGGTTGTAGTAACTTAGTCCGTAATTGAAAAAGCTCCCCTTCTGGACCAAACTTTTGGCGTTGCAATTCTTTTGCTTTTTTTTCTTTTTCAATAATATCATTTTCCCGGCGCCGGCGCATTTCGTCGGTTAACAGTACCTGATCTGCCTGGTAAGCTTTATACATCTTATCGATTTCTACAAAGCTCTCATCAATTTCCTTTTGAAATTGCTCCGATGTACCATCGATTTGATCTAACGATGATTTATAAGCCGGTAAATGTTTCAAAATGTATTCTGTATCAACATAAGCAAATTTTTGCGCCGATGCTCCCATCCCAATCAGGAATAAAAAGCCTAATAATATATATTTCTTCATCTGCATGATCTGCTTTAATTAAACCCTCCAATTTGCTGTGCAATGCTAAAGTGAAACTGGCCTTTATTAGCATCTGGAATACCCGGAATTTTATCGAACCCATAACCATAATCGATACCCAATAAGCCAAATATCGGTAAAAATATTTTTGCACCAACACCAACCGAACGTCTTACATTAAACGGATTAAAATCGCTAAACTTATTCCAGGTATTACCACCTTCGGCAAAAGTTGTTAAAAAGGCTGTAGCTTGCTGGCTATTAATAACGGGATATCTCAATTCTAAAACATATTTGTTAAATATTGGGCTACCAGAACTTTGCGCTATTGTCGGATTAGAACCTACCGGTATAACCGAGTTATTCGAATAACCACGCATAGCAATTAATTCAGAACCCTGTAAGAAGTCAAACCCTTGCATTCCATCGCCTCCTAATTTAAAACGTTCGAATGCCGATTGGCCAACCGCACTATTATACGAGCCCAAAAATCCAAACTGAGCTTGCGCTTTCAACACCAATTTACCCACTACGCTCTGGAACCACTGCGCTTCAAATTTCCATTTATGGTATTCCGTAAATTTATAACGTTGCTTATCTGAAGCTATTGCATAGTTAACTTTATTCAATAAAGAATATGGAGGAGTGGCTTGTATCGTAAATTTGATATATGACCCTCCGGTTGGGAAAATATTTTGATTTCTCGAATCGCGAGCAATTTCCTGAGTTAAATTTAAATTGTAAGAAGTACCTGTACTAAATAGATATCCTGGATAATTATTTAAGATATACTGATTTAGGTTAATCGAATGTGATAATGAAAACCAGTTATCCGGCCATTTCAACTTCCGGCCTAAACTAATGGAAACCCCATTTAAGCGAATTTTTTGAAAACTTGCGTCGCCCGCGCTTAAACCATTCGATTGTAAAGAGGTAAAGGCACTTAATCCAAAACTAACTGGCTTTTTACCTCCAAACCAAGGCTCAGAGAAAGAGAAACTATAAGATTGATAGTATTTACCATTGGTTTGCCCACGCAAACTTAACTTCTGTCCATCGCCTTTTGGGAGTGGTTTATAGGCTTCTCCGTTAAATAAATTTCTTAAAGAAAAATTATTAAAAGTTAACCCTAGGGTACCGATTACACGGCCACCTCCAAAACCTCCAGATAATTCGATCTGATCTGATGGTTTTTCTTCTACATGGTATTCGATGTCGACTGTTCCATCGGCCGGATTTGGTATCGGGATCGGATTAGTTTTAGATTCGTCGAAATTACCAAGCTGGCCAATTTCGCGCACACCTCTTACCAGTAATTCTTTAGAAAATTTTTCTCCCGGTTTGGTATATAAATTACGAAGAACTACCCTATCGTTAGTAATGGTATTTCCAATTACCGTAATTTTATTATTGGTGTATTGTGGGCCTTCATAAATACGCATCTCTACATCGACGGTATCGTTATATATTTTAGTCTGAACCGGATCTATATTAAACGTTAAATAGCCATCGTTTAAATAAATACTCGAAACATCATCGCCATTGGCGCTTCCACGTAATTTTGCTTCCAGTTTTTCTTCACTAAATAGCTGTCCTTTCTCAATTCCAAAAACTGTTTCCAGATAAGCGGTAGTATATTTGGCATTTCCAACCCAGGTAATATTACCAAAATAATATTTTGGTCCTTCGTGAATATCCATTTTAATACCAATCGCCTTATTACTATATTTATAAATGCTGTCTTTTAAAATTGCCGCATCTCTGTAGCCATCCGCCTGCATTTTAGCAACAAGCTTTAATTTATCTTCTTCGTATTTCTCTTTATTAAATTTACCGCTACCGAAAACTTTATAAAATGCTTGTTGTTTTGTCTTCTTAAGAAACTTTCGAAGTTTGCTGCTTTTGAAGTCTTTATTTCCGGTAAAATTTATCTCATGCACCTTTACACGCTTCCCCTTATCAATAAGCACTTGTAAAATAACACTATTTTCCTGGTTTGAATCCGGTTTAGATTTAAAATCGATGGTCGTAAAGAAATAACCTTTATCTAAAAGATATTTTTTAATGATCGATCTAGTCGTATTATATAAATTATCATTTATGATCGTTTTACCAGCTTTATCGGCTAGTTTTTCTGTGATATCAGTTTTTTGAGATTTAGTTATTCCAATAAATTCGAAAGAACTTAACCGCGGACGTTCCACAACTTCAATATCAAAGTAAACAGTATCTTCTTCAATTTTTGTTACAAACAGTTTAACATCGTCGAACAAACCTTGTACCCATAGGTTTTTAATCGCATTTGCAGTTGCTTCACCAGGTAAAGTAACCGTTTCGCCTTTTGTTAATTTGGAAAGAATAATAATTACATCCTTGTCCAGGTATTTAGTGCCGGTTAAAGTAGTGCCACCAATTACATATTCTTTTGGGCTAAAATAATCTAAATTTAAACCACTAACTTTTAAGCTAGGGGTTGCAGGTGCGGGCTGTGTACGAATTTGAGCCATCGTTGGTAAACCAATTAACAGCAGAAATATGAGTTGGTATATTCTTTTCATTTACAATCTAAAAAACGTTGCTAAGTTAATTTAAACACATGTTAAAAAGTGTTAAAAGTAAAATTAGTTCAATTGTTCACTAATTTTCCCGAAGCGACGTTCGCGTTTTTGATAATCAACAATGGCCTCAAAAAGATCTTCTCTTCTAAAGTCGGGCCAAAGCATTTCGGTAAAATATAATTCGGTGTAGGCTATTTGCCATAATAAAAAATTACTAACCCGATGCTCTCCACTGGTTCGGATTAATAGCTCCGGATCTGGTATCTGGTAAGTAGTTAACTGTGCTGCAAAAGCTTCCTCATTAATAGCTGATAATGTTATTTGTTGTTCCTGTACTTGAGCCGCTAATTTTTTTGCGGCCTCTATAATTTCCCATTTTGCACTGTAGCTTAAGGCAAGGGTTAACATGCATTTGGTATTGCCGGAGGTTATTTCCATCACATTTGCCAAATCGTCGATACATTTTTGTGGTAAAGATTTTAAATCGCCAATGGCATTGAGCTTAACATTGTTTTTATTGAGTGTTTCGGCTTCCTGATTAATAGTTGCGATTAACAATTCCATTAGTGCATTTACCTCCTCAACCGGTCTGTTCCAGTTTTCGGCCGAAAATGCATAAACTGTTAAATATTTAATTCCAATATCTACACAACCTTCTACAATGTCCTTTACAGAAAGCACACCGCTTTCGTGACCAAAAACCCTGAATTTACCTTGATTTTTTGCCCAACGGCCATTGCCATCCATAATAATTGCAATGTGCTGTGGCAAACGATTGATATCTATTTGTTCTTTAAATCCCATTAATGCTTAATCGGTGCCCTAAAAAGTAAAACATTTTTGGCTCACAAAGGTATAAGATATCCCAATATTTACAAATAGATAAGTATCTCTTTTTCTAAAATCACCTCTTTGGTCTCCAGGCTTATATAAATTAACCCCTGTTGGGGTAAGTTCTCCAGAACGATCTGATAAAGCGCGACTAATGCCATTGAGTAATTTACTTGGATCTGGATAAACACCACTCACATCGTCCAGGTAGTCTGTAAACGCAGTTCTATAACCGGCCTGCGAAAATAAAGTCCAGTTTTCGTTCATTTTAAATTTAACGCCGGCACCATAAGGAATAACTACTGCATAATTCCGATAAGGTTTTACCTGGCCCTCCGTATTAAAATCTCTTAATTCAAATTCCTTTAATTCAAAACCACCATTAGCAGAAGAACCAAGATAAGTTGCCTTCGGATTAAAAATTACTCCGCCAATTCCTGCAAACAAATAAGGGGTTAAACGGCCTTTACTCCCTGGCGAATAAATATCGAAAAAATTAAAACTACCGATAAAACTAACCTCGTTAAGCACCGTCTTAAAATGCAGATTCCGATCCACAAATTGTGGATTATCCGAAAGTGCATCAAAAGCTTTTATTTTACCATAATTATAGTGTAAACCTAACCCCCAATGCGGATCGAAGTTAATCTTGGCATAAATACCAACTGCAACGCCACTAATTTTAACCGGGTTAAACTGATTTAAATCTCCCATGTAGCCAGCTCCGCCCACATTAACCCCAAGTTCCGCCCTTTGTGCCTGGCAGGTTAACGATAATACGAAAACTATAACTGAGGATAAAATTATTTTTTTGTACAGCATCTTAATAGTTACGGGTATCTATTCCCCAAAGTAGTTTATTTCTTAATGTAGTTAAATAGCTTTCGTTGTTTAGACGTAGTAAGTTAATATTAAAAGCGGCCTTATTGATTGTAATTTTAACCGGCTTATCAACAGTTTCAGTTCTAGAATCGCAAGAAACCAAGAATTTTGTACTTCTTGCTTCTATGTCGAATGTTAATTTAACATTGTCTGGAACAATAATTGGTCTTACCGTTAAATTATGGGGCGCAATTGGTGTAATTACAAAATTTTGAGCATTCGGCAGAATTATGGGCCCGCCGCAGCTTAGCGAATAAGCGGTAGAACCTGTTGGAGTAGCTATAATTAAACCATCTGCCCAATAAGAATTGATAAATTCGTCGTTCATATAAGCATGAATAATCATCATCGCAGAATTATCTCTTCTGTGGATAGTTATGTCGTTTAAAGCAAAATTCTCTTCTCCAAATAATGAATTCTGAGACTGCAGGCTTAAGACACTTCTTTTATCTAAAGTATAATGTCCTTGTACCAGAGAGTCGATCGCTGTTTTTATTCCCGTTTTACTAATACTGGCCAAAAAGCCCAATCGCCCAAAATTTATCCCAATTATTGGAATCTGCGAATCGCGAACGAGCGATAAAGTATCTAGCAAAGTGCCATCGCCCCCCAGACTTAACAATACATCTACTTGCGTAAGCAATTCGGTATGTGTAGCAAAGGTTGAGGTATTAGCTGGGAGTTTAGCTTTATCTTTAATAAAATGATGAAATTTTAGATACACTAAAATAGTTACCTGTTGTTGTGCCAGCGCATCGAATACTTCCTGTACAAAGGGTAAAACGCTCTCGTTAAAATCTCTACCGTAAATTGCTATTCTCATGCAGGCTTTATACGTTTAAGTAGTTCATAAAAGAATTGAACCTATCTGCGGTGCCATTATCGGATTGAATATTGTTAAAAACAGCTTTTACCTCATAGTTATACCGCTCGAATGATGCAATTATACCCGAAAGCTCAGTTTTGTTTATTTTTAAAGTAACTTCAAGTTTTGTCGAATCTGGGAATGAACTTACATAAGATGATAAAATTTGCGCGTTATCTGCTTCGACAATTTGAGCCATGTGTGCCAGAGAATTGTTTCGGTTATTTATCGAAAGCACAATAATGCCTCCGGGTTCTTTAACAGCATAAATCTCTGCCGTATAAGCCAATAAATTAGGAATAGATATTACACCCAGGTAGTTTTTATTTAAATCGAGTACGGGCACAATAGACAGATGCAGCTGATTAAAAAGCCTGATAATATCGTAAATATGTGCATCTTCGAATACAAAGGAATTGAGAATTGATAAAGATAAGCCTCCAATCTGAGTTTCCTGATCTCTAACTTCAATAAGTTCGTCTTCCGATATCAGCCCTAAAAATTGGGTTTCGTTAACAATGGGTAAATGATAAAGTTTAAACTCACTCATCCTTTCCAAAGCCTTCTGCACGGTGTCGGAAGTTTTTAGTGGTGGGATAAGATCGGATATGAGTTCGGCTGCTAACATCTATTTTAATAAAATTCTATTCAAAAATTTATCTAAGAATTCGTTGAAAACTATCGGTCGCTCCATCATTGGGGCATGCCCACAGAGATCGACCCAGTTTAATTCCGAATTAGGCAATAGTTCGTGAAATTCGAGTGCAACCTCGGGTGGTGTAATTTTATCTTGTTTACCCCAAATTAACGATACAGGAATCGTTATTCGTGATAATTCCTTATTCATGTTATGACGGATCGCTGATTTTGCCAAAGCTAAAATCCGAATTACCCTCGAACGGTCGTTTACCGATTTGAATACCTCGTCGACTAATTCTTTCGTCGCTGTAGCTGGATCGTAAAAAGTAAACTCGACCTTTTCTTTAATATAATCGTAACTTTCTCTTCTTGGAAACGATCCACCAAATGCATTTTCGTATAAACCAGAACTTCCGGTTAACACCAATGCTTTCACAAATTCCTGATGGGCTGCTGTAAAAACCAAACCCACATGACCGCCCAAAGAATTACCTACCAAAACAACCTGGTTAAGTTTTTTAAACTTTAAAAAACGGTGTACATATTTCGATAAACTTTTTACTCCCAAAGTAAGAATTGGCAGATCGTATATCGGTAAAATAGGAACGATTACATTATAGTTTTCCTTAAAATGAGTTATAGCAGGTTCCCAATTACTGAGCTCTCCCATTAATCCATGAAGTAACACAAGAGTCTGACCTTTACCTTCCTCAATGTATTTAAATCCCTCTTCTTCAATTACTTCGTACTTCATATATTTTTGTGCTTTGTAGTATGTGCTACTAAGTTAATAGAGTATTATTAAATTACAGCAAATAATATGAATATTTTTAAAAATAAAATTGCTTCGAATGTAAATTGTTTAGCCTAATTGGGCCTTAACAAGTTCCCCTATTAATTTCCCGTCTGCTTTACCAGCAAGCTCCTTATTGGCCAAGCCCATTATCTTACCCATTTCTTTAATCGAAGTAGCTCCGGTTTCGGCAATAATTCTAGCAACAACTGCTTCAATTGCAGCTTTATCCAGTTGCTGAGGTAAAAATTGATTAATAACGTCTATTTCTTCCTGTTCGACCGTAAATAAATCTTCCCGCCCCTGTTCTTTATAGATAGTAGCCGATTCTTTACGTTGTTTCACTAAACGCTGCAAAATTTTCATTTCGGCTTCTTCAGTGATCTCTTCAGATTGCCCCTTTTCTGTTTTAGCTAGTAAAAGCGCTGCTTTTATAGCTCTCAAGCCTCTTAATCTGGCTTGATCTTTTGCCAGCATCGCTTGTTTTATTTCCTGATCTATAGTAGTTGATATCATGCTACGTTGGTTAATATTTATCCATTAATTTAATCTCTCTTTATTGTAGTTGCAGTGGCCTGTGCCGTTGGCATAATTAACATATCGTTAATGTTAACATGGGCTGGCCGGCTTACCGCAAACCAGATTGCATCTGCAATATCGGCCGCAATTAAGGGCTCAAAACCATCATAAACTTTTTTTGCCCGGCCTTCATCTCCTTTGAAACGAACAATAGAGAATTCTGTTTCTACCATTCCTGGATGAATAGCTGTAACCTTAATTCCATGCGGAAGCAAATCAATTCTCATACTGGTATTGAGCGCTTCGACAGCATGCTTGGTCGCACAGTAGACATTTCCATTAGCATAAACTTCTTTACCAGCAATAGAGCCAATGTTGATAATATGACCTTTTTTTTGATCGATCATCCAATTCGACACGATCCTGCTTACATATAAAAGCCCTTTAATATTGGTATCGATCATCGTATCCCAATCGTCGGTATTTCCTTTATTGATCGGATCTAGGCCCTGACTTAAACCTGCATTATTAATTAATACATCGACTTTTTTCCATTGTGCAGGCAATGTGTCTAGTTTATATGCGAGATCTTCTTTATCTCTTACATCGACCTGAAGTTTTTTAACTTCAATCGCATATTTGTCTGCTAAATGATGGGCAATCTTTTCGAGCAGGTTTTCTCTCCTACCTATTAATATTAAATCGTAACCCTGTTGGGCGAATGTATGTGCACAAGCCTCGCCAATGCCTGAGCTTGCTCCGGTAATTAATGCAATTTTTGCCATAGCTGAATTGAGATTATATTAAACAAAGATATAAATTTTTAAAGGGCCTCTTTATTCAAAAAATAAGCTGAAAGTAAATTGTCTAAGTTTTGCCCTGTCTATTGGTGTGTCGAAAGCATTGCCTTCATGCTTAATTAAATCTTTAAAAGCATAAGACATTTTAATTTCTGGTGACATTTTAAAATATTCAAAATAAATATCAAAACCAACTCCTGCTTCGTAAGAAAGATAGTTTTTTTTATTTAAAAGATTTTTGAGTAGCTCGTCGGTAATATTCGTATTATTTGTCTTTTTGGACGATGCAATGTCTATTCCATATTTTATACCACCGATAATATAGGTTCTGAAATTCATTAATCGATCCGATTTTAACTTTAAGCCAATTGGGAATTCGACCATAGTCGATTTGAGTTTCTTCGTTACCGGCTCGCCCAAAACATAATCATAAAGCACTTTCCTATCGCTAAAAGCTAAAGAAGGTGTAATCCGAAGATCCAAATTATTGGTAATTTTACGATTAGCTACAAAGCCAATTGCAAAACCTGGCGATGCTGGGGAAGAAATGGCTTTAAGCGAATCTGTTCCATACCCATTAGGCAGGGCCGGAAATGGCGTTCTCCAATTTGCAGTTTTCCAAATTTTATATTCGGACGAGAGGTATTGAAAATTAAAGCCCCAGTTAAACTGTTCGTCGTCTATACCACCGCCCCAATTTTGGGCCTTTGCCAGATTTAAATTAATGAATAATAAAAAAGCAATAAATGGAAGTATTCGTTTTAGTTTCATTCGTATATAAATTATCTTAACGGTCAGATCTTTATTTCGTACCAGTATAAATTGCGCTTATCCCAAATGTTAAAAAACGGTGTCTGTTATTTTTATAGCCAACTTTATCCATTAATGTGGTAAATGTTTTTCCATCTGGAAAAGCAGCTACAGACTCGGGCAGGTAGGTATAGGCTTGCTTATCTTTAGAGACAAACCGGCCAAAAAACGGAGTAATATATCTAAAATAAAAATTATATAGTTGTTTAATGGGAAAAGCACTAGGTTTCGAAAACTCGAGAATTACAATCTTACCTCCCGGTTTTAAGACTCGCAGCATATCAGCTAACCCCTTTTCGAGATTTTCATAATTTCTAACCCCAAAAGCAACAGTTATTGCATCGAAGGTGTCGTTTTCGAAATTTAAACCTTCCGAATCACCCAATTGTACCGAAAAAACAGCCCCAAGATTTCTTGCGTTAATTTTCTTTCTGGCGACTGCTAACATCCCTTCAGAAATATCGACCCCAATAATTTTTTCTGGATTTAGGATCTTTATCGACTCGAATGCAA
Organism: Bacteroidota bacterium; assembly: GCA_040388055.1. Lineage (GTDB taxonomy): Bacteria > Bacteroidota > Bacteroidia > Sphingobacteriales > Sphingobacteriaceae > Pedobacter. The sequence continues at coordinate 18,693 of JAZKCO010000014.1, read as the reverse complement.
AATCTCCCGTTCCTGTGGCTACATCGAGCATTATTTTTGGCTGGATTAATCTTAATTCTTTTATCGCCTTGCGCCGCCATAGCTTGTCAATGCCTAACGAAAGAAAGTGGTTCAAAAAATCGTAAGTCCCAGAGATATTATCGAACATGGCTGCAACCTGCTCCTTTTTACTGTGATCTGTTTGGTAAGGCGTTACTGATTGTTTCGTCATTAAAAGCAAAGATATGTAAATTGTTTAATTCGATAATGTGATAATTCGATTATTGGCTCAATTGTTTATTCCGTTATTTGATTAACGGATTAAGCGGTTCGAACAATTAACCAACAACTAAAATTCCTTATCTTTGTTTCATGATTATAAAATCTGCCGCATTTGTGATTAGTAATACTAAAGTTTCGGCTTTGCCGCTTCCCAACATGCCCGAATATGCATTTATTGGCCGCTCTAATGTGGGTAAATCGTCGCTCATTAACATGTTAGTTAACCAGCAAGGATTGGCAAAAACCTCTCAACGGCCCGGTAAGACACAGCTAATCAATCATTTTTTAATTAACGAAAAATGGTATATTGTAGATTTGCCAGGCTATGGTTATGCTAAAGTATCTAAAAGCAGCCGAGAAAAATGGGAAAAATTTATCCGAAATTACTTAACTAAAAGAGAAAGCCTCCAATGTGTTTTTGTGTTAATAGATAGTCGTTTAGAGCCACAAGCCATCGATATCGAATTCTGTTGCTGGCTTGGCGAATGTCAAATTCCTTTTGCTTTGGTTTATACCAAGGCCGATAAGCAATCTGCACCAAAGACCGACCAGAATGTAGCCAGGTTTAATAAAAAATTACAGGAATGGTTCGAAGAGGTACCTCCATTTTTTATTACCTCGGCCGAAAAAGCACAGGGCAGAGATAAAGTTTTACAATTTATCCAGGAAATAAATGAAAATTTTGTGATGCCGGTTTTTGAAGTCCAAAGCCCAAAACCTTAAGTCACAACTTGGCAATCGAACCTATTTAACTAATCGAATCTATAATTCAGTAATGAAGAAATACTTTTCACTCGTCCTATTTGCCCATTCTATATTTGCCTTACCTTTTGCGCTTATTGGTTTTTTTTTGGGGGTAACCGCTACTTCAAACCCCTTTAAATGGTCTTTATTTGTATTGGTTATTTTATGTATGGTATTTGCCCGGAATGCTGCCATGGCTTTTAACAGGTACCTAGACCGGAACATAGATGCAAAGAACCCGCGTACGGTTACGCGTGATATTCCGGCAGGCAAAATTTCGGCAAATGAAGCCCTTATTTTCGTGATTATTAACTGCATTTTGTTCGTAATTACGACCGCTTTTATTAACACATTATGCCTCTATTTAGCACCAATAGCCTTATTTGTGGTATTATTTTATAGTTATACCAAACGCTTTACAGCCCTCTGCCACCTAGTTTTAGGCTTAGGCTTAGCTCTTGCGCCTATCGGGGCTTATATTGCGGTGACGGGTCGGTTTAATATTGTACCCATTTTTTATTCATTTGCCGTATTATTTTGGGTAAGTGGTTTCGACATTATTTATGCTTTACAAGATGAGCATTTTGATAGAGAAGAAAAATTACATTCCATTCCGGCAGCATTAGGCATTAAAAATGCATTAAGGTTATCTATAGTATTACATGTTTTATCAGCATTAAGTGTTATTTTTCCTTTGTTTTATCTTCCTTTTAGCTGGCCCTATTATATCGGAATTGCATTTTTCTGCGTTTTGTTAATTTATCAGCACTTGCTGGTTAAACCAAGCGATATAAGTAAAGTAGACCGTGCTTTTGCTACCACAAATGGTTATGCATCGGTCATTTTTGCAGTTTGCTTTTTAGTCGATACTTTTTTAAAGCATAAGTAATTGGAAGGTTGAAAATTATGGCAATCGATCTAACTACGAAAGGGCGCTATCTAAATACTAACTACTATATACTAATTAAATGGAAAACTTAATTATAAATAAAAAACAAAGAACTTACATTCCACAGGATTTGAAAATGGAATGGGAAAGCATATCGCCAATTTTAGATGAGTTACTTAAACGACAGTTGAATAGCACGGCCGAGTTAGCACAGTGGCTTAAGGACAAAAGTGAGCTGGAAGCTGCGCTTGAAGAAGATTTTGCCTGGCGTTATATTAAAATGAGCTGCGATACTGCGAACGAAAACCTGGTAAAAGATTTTCAATATTTTGCGACCGAAATAGAGCCAAAGATTTCACCAGTAGCCAACGAATTAAACCAGAAGTTTAGCGAATGCCCTTATATAGACGAATTGGATCAATCTAAATATTTTGTCTACATCCGGGCTGTAAAAAAGGCTTTAGAATTATACCGTGAAGAAAATGTAGCTCTTTTTACCCAATTACAAGTCGCCCAACAAAAATATCAGGGAATTACTGGCGCAATGAGTGTTAAAATTAACGATAAGGAATTTACACTCGAGCAAGCAGCTAATTTTTTAAAAGATACGGATCGAAACATCCGTCAAAACGCCTGGGAAACCATTCAGCAACGCCGTTTGGCAGCTAAAGACGAGCTAAATATTTTATTCGACGAGTTAATCGCTATGCGGCATAAAGTAGCTTTAAATGCAGGCTTCGAGAACTATCGCGACTATATGTTTCAAGCATTAGGCCGCTTCGATTATACGGCAAAAGACTGTTACGATTTTGCCGAGGCTATTGAAAAAGAAGTTGTTCCGGTATTAAAAGAGCAAGCCGAAAAAAGAGCTATAGCTTTAGGGTTAACCGATTTAAGGCCATGGGATATGGAAGTAAGTACTACCGGCAAACCAGCTTTAAAACCATTTACTAATGCGCAAGAACTTATCGACAAAAGCATCGCCTGCTTTACGGCTATCAAGCCTTCCTTAGGCGATAAACTAGCCATTATGAAGGCTAATCAGCTTTTCGATGTGGAAAGCAGAATGGGCAAAGCCCCTGGAGGTTATAATTATCCATTAGCCGAAACTGGCGCACCTTTCATTTTTATGAATTCTGCTAATTCTTTAAGGGATTTAACCACGATGGTACACGAAGGCGGCCATGCCATCCATACTTTCTTAACTGCCGGTTTAACTTTAAACGACTTTAAACACTGCCCATCGGAAGTTGCCGAATTAGCTTCAATGAGCATGGAATTAATTTCAATGGATAATTGGGACGTTTATTTCGAAAATGAAGAGGATTTAATTCGGGCTAAAAAAGAACAATTAGCCGATGTATTAAAAACCTTACCTTGGGTAGCCGTAATCGATCAGTTTCAACACTGGATTTATACCAACCCTGCCCATAATGCTGCCGATAGAGAAGCTGCGTTTAAACAAATTTATACCCGTTTTGGAGCTGGATTTGCAGATTGGACTGATTTCGAACACCAATTTGGCAACTTATGGCAAAAACAGTTACACCTATTCGAAGTGCCTTTTTATTATATCGAATATGCAATTGCACAATTAGGCGCTATCGCGGTATGGAAAAATTATAAAGAAAATCCTGAAAAGGCATTAGATCAATATTTGGCAGCTTTAGCATTAGGCTATACTAAACCAATAAACGAGATTTATGAAACAGCCGGGATTAAATTCGATTTTAGCGCAACCTATATTAAAGAACTTGCCGAATTTGTAAAAGCAGCGCTTGAAAAGTTAGGCTAGAAAAATTGGAAGTCGAAAAACAAAAACAGATTCAAACAATTTACCAATAACCTATACTCCCTTGTCCTTAATTCTTTAGCACATTTTGAACTAAGGGTTAAGGACTTTTTACTAACCAGCATCCCGAAATACTGATATTTTTTTTTAAGTTTGAATAAACTAACCATGAAGTACTCTTTAATACCTTTAAAAACAAGGTAAAGACTATTAAAAAACCAAATATGTTCCAAAAGCTATTTAGAAAGAAATCCATTAACAAAATTTTAGAAGATGCTGCAAAAGGTTATGGCGACCATGGCGCTTCGTTACATAAAACACTAGGAGTAAGAGATTTAACAGCTTTTGGTATTGCCGCAATTATTGGAGCTGGTATTTTTAGCACCATTGGTAAAGCAAGTGCAGATGGCGGCCCGGCCGTTATTTTCCTATTTATATTTACCGCAGTTGCCTGTAGTTTTGCAGCATTTGCCTATGCAGAGTTTGCCTCGATGGTACCCGTTTCGGGAAGTGCTTATACCTATTCTTATGTTGCTTTTGGCGAATTAGTGGCTTGGATTATTGGTTGGTCCTTAATAATGGAATATGCCATTGGTAACATTACTGTAGCGATTTCGTGGTCCGATTATTTTACAGGACTCCTCTCCTCCATACGCATACCGGCGCTGGGCATAGATGGAATTAACATCCCCGATTGGGCAACAATGGACTATTTAACGGCTTTTAATGGCCATAAACATGCCGAAGCTTTGTTAAATGCAGGCAAAAGCATCAATAACCTCAACGATGCAACCAGTATTGCTAATAATGCCTGGTTAACAGCGCCAAAAATTGGCAACTTTCATCTGGTAGCTGATTTACCAGCCTTAGGTATTATTATTTTTATAACCTGGTTGGTTTATCGTGGCATGAAAGAATCTAGAAATGCAAGTAATGCAATGGTGGTTGTAAAACTGGCCGTTATTTTATTGGTATTAGCGGTGGGCGTGTTTTATATTGATACTAAAAATTGGAACCCTTTTGCTCCAAATGGAGTGTCGGGTGTACTAAAAGGGGTTTCTGCTGTGTTTTTTGCCTATATAGGTTTCGATGCCATTTCTACTACTGCCGAAGAATGTAAAGATCCACAAAAAGATCTGCCCCGGGGAATGATGTGGGCAATCATTATTTGTACAGTTTTATACGTTGCAATTGCATTGGTACTTACCGGAATTGTAAAATCTGATACGCTTGCTGTTGGCGATCCATTAGCTTTTGTTTTCGATCAGATCGATTTGAAATTAATGAGCGGAATTATTGCCGTAAGTGCTGTATTTGCAATGGCTAGTGTACTTTTGGTTTTCCAAATGGGGCAGCCACGTATTTGGATGAGCATGAGCCGCGATGGTTTGCTTCCTAAATCTTTTTCCAAAATTCACCCAAAATATAAAACTCCTTCTTTTGCAACTATCGTAGTAGGTTTTGTGGTAGCTATACCTTCGTTATTTATGAATTTAACGATCGTTACCGATCTTTGTTCTATAGGCACGTTGTTTGCCTTCGTATTGGTTTGTACAGGGGTTTTGGTTTTACAGAACAGACCCGGCGTACAAAGAGGCAAATTTCGAATCCCTTATGTAAATTCTAAATACATTATTCCACTTGTATTTGTTGCCGCGATTATTTTGAGTTTAACCAAATTTAAAGCAGAAAGTACCGCGTTTATAACCAATCAAACTAAGATAAACGATCCCGTTACTTTTATTACTTCCTTAAATAGTACTGAACTAGAAACGGTTAAAAAAGAGATTAGTACAAGTCCCGTAGTTTTACAAGGCAAACAGATCGATGCCGAAGCTTATTTAAACAGCCTAACTCCGGTGCAATACGACGGGTTTATGGCTAAATCTGCTATTTCATACCATAAAAAATACGAAAGCGGCTGGTCTTTGTTTAAGCACAAAATCCCAATGTGGATCTTTTTGTTTATTTGTATAGTAGTAAGCTATTTTTGCATTGCCAAAAACCTGTCGTTAATTCCTGTTTTAGGCTTGCTCAGTTGTTTGTATATGATGTGCGAGCTAGGGATCAGTAACTGGATAGGCTTTGGAATTTGGTTAGTTGTAGGCCTCATCGTTTACTTCGCTTATGGTTTTAAGCATAGTAAGCTAAGGTTAGACAGCCAATCTGTTTAATTCTATATCTTCGGGAGTAACAAAAATTAAAGGTACTTTTTCTACATCAACATAACTGGAATCCAAGCCGAAACTGCTTTCTTCCGATAAACTAAAATGTTTTAATAGGAAATAGTAATCCATAATGCTGCGTTCGTAAAAGCTAAGTTTTGTAAATTTAGAAAGATGTTTTTCTAATAAAACAAAACGAAAATCGCCTGCAATTTTATGTTTATTTAGGGAAGTATATTGACTGGTAATATCAACTTCTCCGTTTTTAACCAGTTCTTCGACCACTTTCCTATAGAGAAGGTTTACCCTTTGTTCGATTCTGAAACCCAATTTAAAATCAATTCTAATCAATTTACCAGGGATTAGAAATTCGACTTTATAATCCATAGTATAGGGTTCGTCCATTACATCAACATGTACTAACCAGTACACATCGGCCCTTTTAGGCTCTTTTTGAATAATGGAATAGATAATCTTCGATTCAATCTCTGTCTTAAAATTTGCGCTGGTTAAATAAACCAATTGAGAAGAGTACTTAGGAACAGAAATATCTTCGCTCAGCTCTTTAATAATGCCATAGTATTCTTCAATCTCTACATATTTAACAAAGCGGTTCTTAATTTTTCTGGAGCTATACCAGGTCCACATTACACTTAATAAGGCACAGCTGATAAGTAAAGTAACCCATCCGCCATGGATAAATTTGGCCATATTGCCCATTAGGAACGATAATTCAATAATCCCATAAATGACTACAAAAATTATAACCAGGTATTTTGGCACCTTTTTTCGCAGCATAAAAACAGTAACCAAAATGGTCGTCATTAAAAAGGTAAGATTAATGGCCAGCCCATAAGCGCCCTCCATATTGTCCGATTTTTTAAAGATCAGTACAATAATGATACAACCTATCCAAAGCAACCAGTTAATCGAGGGAACATAAAGTTGTCCTTTTTGAACGCTCGGGTAATTAATCCTTACCTTTGGCCAAAGGTTAAGCCGAACAGCTTCCGAAATAAGCGTAAAAGAGCCTGAAATCATTGCCTGACTGGCAATTACCGCAGCCATAGTAGCCAGAGCGACCATATAAAGCACATAACCTTCTGGTACCAGTTCAAAAAATGGATTAACTACATGTGGGTCGTAATTCGCATTTTTCAATACCCAAACACCTTGCCCCAAATAGTTGAGGATGAGCATTATTTTAACAAAAATCCAGCTTACCCTAATATTTCGCTTCCCGCAATGACCCAAATCAGAATATAGGGCTTCGGCTCCTGTAGTACATAAAAATACGCCGCCTAAAATAATCAGTGCACTTGGGTTTGTTACCAGTAAATGAATAGCATAATAAGGATTAAAGGCTTTAAAAATACTCGGATCGTGTATAATTTGCAGAAAACCAATTACGCCCAACGCGGTAAACCATAAAAACATAATCGGGCCGAATAAGCGCCCAACCAAATTGGTTCCAAATTGCTGTATCACAAAAAGTATGGTAATAATGGCCAAGACAATAGGTAAAACTTGTACCGTTGGAAATTGAATTTTTAATCCTTCAATTGCAGAGGTAACCGTAATGCTTGGCGTAATAATACCATCGGCAAGTAATGCTGCTCCGCCAATAACGGCAGGTATAACCAACCACTTGGCTCTTTTACGCACCAAAGAGTAAAGAGAAAAAATACCGCCCTCGCCCTTATTATCCGCTCTAAGCGTAATTATTACATATTTGATAGTAGTTTGCAAGGTTAGTGTCCAGATAATGCAGGATAAAGCCCCCAGAACCAGGTCGGGATTAATAAATTGCCCTGTTTCCTTTACTGTCTTAAATATGGCTTTTAAGGTATACAATGGAGAGGTTCCAATATCCCCAAACACGATCCCTAAGCTAACAAGAACACCACCAGCGGTAAGTGCATTTACATTTTTATAATTTGACACTTCTATTAAAATTTGGTTGCAAAAATAATTAATTAATATGAACTAAACTTATTATTATTTTATTCTCCGTTCGGCAAACGGCCGCTCAAAACTACGCTTTACAAAAGGTTGTTAAATAGTGTTAAATAATGTTTTAATAAGGTAATTGTTTGATTTCTTTGTTTAATTATTTATATTTTTGCCAGCAGTACAGATGGATTTAAGGTCAAAAATAGCGTTCTCAATAAGTTTCTTATGCATAATTTGCTTAGGGTTTCTCTTTAGTCAGAATGTTTTTGCGCAAAAAATAGATACTGGAAAAATTATCTTAAAACCTAAACCAAAGATAGTAAACCGGACGCCTATAATTAAAGCCAACATCCAACCTTATAAGCCCGGAAGCCTTAACTTTAATGGTTTAAATAACCCAGGAAGCAAAAGTAACAAAATCTTAACCGTTTTAAAGGTTTACCCTAATCCTGTAGGCGAACAGCTCAATATTAATCTTCGTTTAGATAGGGAGACCATTTTATCGATCAAAATTACTGACCTTTTAGGTAATGATGTAGTTACGCTTATAAACGAACGCACACCGGCTGGTGAGCAAACTAAAACCTTCACTATACCTACAAAATTAAACGCTGGAATCTACTTTTTAAGAATTTTAGCCGGAGGTGAGCCCAAAGTATTGAAGATTTCCGTATTATAATTTACCCTTTCTTTACTATTTTTGAAACATGAAGATAATTGCCATCGGCCGCAACTATGCAGCACATGCCAAAGAGCTAAATAATGAAGTTCCGACAAAACCAGTAATCTTTTTAAAACCCGATACCGCAGTTTTAAAAGATAATAAACCTTTTTATATCCCCGATTTTTCTAGCGACATTCATTTCGAGCTAGAAGTGGTGTTAAAAATTTGTAAGGAAGGTAAACATATTGCCGAGAAATTTGCAGCCAATTATTACGATGAAATAGGACTGGGCATCGATTTTACTGCTCGCGATATTCAAAACCAGCATAAAGAAAAAGGCTTACCTTGGGAATTAGCCAAAGCCTTCGACAATTCTGCTGCCATTAGCAACTTTACCCCGAAAAGCAATTTTGCAGACCTGTATAATTTGAATTTCGAATTAAAAATAAATAAAGAAACCCGGCAAAATGGCCATACTTCAAATCTATTATTTTCGTTCGAAAAGATAATAGCCTTTGTTTCTCAGTATATTACCTTAAAAAAAGGGGATCTTATTTTTACGGGTACCCCGCAAGGCGTAGGACAAATAAAACCTGGCGACCATTTGGCAGCGTGGCTTGAAGGAAAGCAACTGCTTGATTTTAATATTAAATAATGCAAATACCTCATAATCTGTTGCAGAATATAAGAAAGTCAATATTTTTTTATATCCTGGCTCTTATTTCTTTAACTTCAGTAAACACCTTTGCTCAGCAAATTTTTAGTGGAAATAGTTATCCGTTAATGGATTTTAGATCACCACTCGATATTGCTCCACCAGCTTTAGCTGGTTCTTTTGGCGAGCTTAGGGCAAATCATTTCCATTCGGGTATCGACTTTAGAACTAACCAAAGAACCGGTTATCCTGTCTATGCAGTTGCAGATGGCTATATCTCGAGGTTAAGAGTACAAAACAGTGGTTTCGGGCTGGCACTTTACATCGACCATCCTAATGGTTATACTTCGGTTTATGGGCACCTCTCCCGCTTCGGCCCAAAAATAGCCACAGCAGTTAAAGACATTCAGTACAGGAATAAATCGTACGAAATCGACGAATTCCCAAGTGCCGATTTTATGCCGGTTCGTAAAGGAGAAGTTATTGCTTATACTGGTAACACCGGGAGTTCTGGCGGTCCACATTTACATTTCGAATTAAGGGATACTAAAACAGAAGTAACCATTAATCCACAATTGTTAGGCATTCAAATCCCAGACCACATTAGTCCTGTAATTTATGCGATGTATGTTTATCGTTTAAATGAAAAGCCGTTTAACGAATTTACTCCTAAACAATATTTTCAGGTTGTCGGAGCTCATGGAAAATATAATTTAAATAAGGTACAAACAATCCATGTAAGCGGCGAGGTAGGCTTTGGCATTACGACCACCGATAAACACGATGGGCTCTCGGGAACCAATGGTGTATACTCGATCGAACTCGAATTAGATAATAAAATTATTTATACCTCTGCGTTAGAGCGGTTTAGTTTCGAAAACAGTAAAGCTATTAATTCGCATATCGATTACCCGGCTTTCATAAGTCTTAAACGAAGCATACAAAAAAGCTTTGTAGATCCTGGAAACCCACTCCAGATTTATAGCAACCTGATAAATAGTGGGCGAATTACTTTTAATGATGAAAGGTTGCATCAGCTAAAATATACCATAACCGATGCTAAGGGTAATAAAAGTCTGTTAACTTTTAATGTGCTCGCCGACTCTAAAGCCGTAATTAATACCCCAGCTTTACCCAAAGGAATCGGGTTTCCCTACAATAAAGAGAACGAATACTTTAACGGGGAGATTAAAGTGCTTTTACCAAAAGGTACTTTATATAATGACCTTAATTTTAGCTATAAAAAATTACCAAAACCTCAGCAAAATGCCTTTTCCGATATTCATCAAGTCCAAAACAAGCTAATTCCCCTACATAAAGGCTTCGAGCTCTGGATTAAAGCCGATAGTACTTTAGCCAAAAATCAGCAAAAGGCGCTCATTGTAAATACCAATCGTGTTTCGCAAGGTGGATATTTCGAGAATGGATATGTAAAAGCATTACCTAAAAATTTTGGCAGTTTCTTTATCGCTATCGATACTATCGCCCCCGTAATCACTCCTGTTAATATAACCCCAAATAAAAACATGTCGGGTTTAAGCAAAATGAACTTTAAAATCAGGGATAATCTTTCTGGAATTAAAAGCTTTAATGGCTATATTGATGGCAAATGGATTTTAATGGAATTTGATGCTAAAACTGCTAATTTATGGCATACCTTTGATGAGCGCACTTTAGCCGGAAAACATAACTTCGAGCTCATTGTTGTCGACATGAAAGATAATATTAACAGATATGTAATAGATTTTTATAGATAATAATTATGGCAACAATCGCAGAAGGAGATCAAGCTCCAAAATTTACTTCAAAAGATCAAGATGGGAATGTAGTTTCCTTAGCTCAATTTCTGGGTAAAAAAGTAGTTTTATACTTTTACCCCAAAGATAATACCCCCGGCTGTACTGCAGAAGCCTGCGATTTCCGAGATAATTACCACGGATTAAAGAGTAAGGGGATCGAGGTTTTAGGGGTAAGTGTCGACGACGAAGCTTCGCATCAAAAATTTATAAATAAGTTTAGCTTACCATTTACCCTCGTGGCCGATACCGATAAAGCTATCGTAAACGCCTATGGAGTTTGGAGCGAAAAGAATATGTATGGCAAGAAATATATGGGCATTAACCGGACTACCTTTATTATCGACGAAAATGGAAATATTGCGCATATTATTACAAAAGTAGATACAAAAAACCCAACTAATCAGGTTTTAGAATTGATGAAATAGAACGCTGATTAAAAAAGATTTATAATTACCTTTGTTTTCGAACAGCAATTATATTTTTGAGGTAGACTTCATTACCATTAGCATAACAATTAAAGAATATCAATAAAACAAATTATATACCAATGAAACATACAATTAGCGAACTAGAAGATATTGCCTCACAAGTTAGGAGAGATGTGTTAAGAATGGTACATGCAGTACAGTCTGGCCACCCAGGTGGCTCATTAGGCTGTGCAGATTTTTTTACCGCGCTTTATTTCGAAGTACTTAACCATAATCCTAAATTTAAAATGGATGGTATGGGAGAAGATTTGTTCTTCTTATCGAATGGACATATTTCGCCTGTTTGGTATAGTGTTTTAGCTAGGTCAGGCTATTTTGAAGTAAGCGAATTGGCTACCTTCAGGAAATTGGATTCGCGGTTACAGGGCCATCCAACTACTCACGAGGGATTACCCGGAGTAAGGGTTGCCTCAGGCTCTCTTGGTCAGGGTTTATCGGTGGCTATTGGTGCTGCTTTAGTTAAAAAACTAAATGGTGATAAATCTCTAATTTACACCTTACAGGGCGATGGAGAATTGCAAGAGGGTCAAAATTGGGAAGCTTTCATGTTCGCTCCTTTTCACAAAGTGGATAATTTAATTGCAAGCATCGATTATAATGGTCAGCAAATCGATGGGCCTACAGAAAAGGTATTGTCTTTAGAGAATCTTCAGGCTAAATTTGAAGCTTTCGGCTGGCATGTAATTACTTCCGATGGCAACGATATGACCGAGATAACTAAGGCTTTACATTATGCGAAGTCTTTAACAGGCAAAGGTAAACCTATTTTAAACTTAATGAGTACGCAAATGGGTTATGGTGTCGATTTTATGGTGGGTACCCATAAATGGCATGGCTCTGCACCTAGCGATGCACAATTAGAAGTAGCCTTGAGCCAACTTAAAGAAACAGCCGGAGACTATTAAAAAGATATGAGCGGTGAGCTATTAGACTGGAAGTCGAAAATCGAAGACCAGAGCGTTTCGATACTCGATCTTAACTACCCGATACTTACCTCTCCAATTTAAATAAAAATATAAGCTAATGAAGAAATACACCTATACAGAAAAGAAAGATACCCGTTCGGGATTTGGAGCTGGGTTACACGAAGCGGGTAAACGCAATGAAAATGTAGTTGCACTTTGTGCCGATTTAGTGGGTTCCTTAAAAATGGATGCTTTTATTAAAGATTTTCCAGATCGATTTGTGCAGGTCGGCATTGCCGAAGCCAATATGATGGGAATTGCAGCAGGGATGACGATTGGTGGAAAAATCCCTTTCACTGGCACTTTTGCTAACTTTTCTACAGGCAGGGTTTACGACCAAATTCGTCAGTCTATTGCTTATTCTGGTAAAAATGTGAAAATATGTGCATCACATGCAGGCCTAACACTTGGCGAAGATGGTGCAACACACCAGATTTTAGAAGATATTGGCTTAATGAAAATGCTTCCAGGTATGGTTGTTATTAATCCTTGCGATTACAACCAAACCAAAGCGGCAACCCTTGCAATTATGGAGTACCAAGGTCCGGTTTACTTACGTTTTGGAAGACCAGTAATTCCTGTATTTACGCCCGAAGATCAGAAATTCGAAATTGGTAAGGCCTGGATGGTAAACGAAGGAAAAGATGTAACTATTGTGGCAACCGGCCACATGGTTTGGAGAGCTATCGAAGCCGGCGAAAAATTAGCAGCATTAGGAATCGACGCCGAAATTATAAATATCCATACCATTAAACCTCTCGATGAAGAGGCTATTTTAAAATCGGTAAAGAAAACAGGATGTATAGTAACCTGCGAAGAGCATAATAAATTTGGTGGACTAGGCGAAAGTGTAGCTCGTTTTTTAACTTCAACTTATTTAGCACCACAAGAATTTGTGGCTGTAAACGATAGCTTTGGCGAAAGTGCTACGCCCGATCAGTTAATGACCAAGTATAAATTGGATCCTTCTGATATTGTTGCTGCTGCCCAAAAAGTAATGAAAAGAAAAAAGTAATTTAGATGAAGCAGGTTGAAGATTCAGAGATATTACTCAAATTTAGTGTTGAGAAAACACGAAATGAAGCTTTCAATTTGCTTTTAAATAAATATCAGCAAAAAATTTACTGGCATATCCGCCGTTTAGTTATAGACCACGACGATACGGACGACCTTGTACAAGAGGTCTTCGTTAAAGTATGGAAAAATCTGGCCAATTTCCGCAACGATTCGCAGCTTTACACCTGGATATACAGGATAGCAACTAACGAATCCATTACTTTTTTGAACAAAAAGAAGCTTAAAAATAATGTTCCCTTAGATGAAGTAAGCACCGAATTAGCAGAAAGTTTAACTGCAGCTTCTTATTTCGATGGCGATAAAATTGAACGTAAACTTCAGGAAGCAATTTTAACCTTACCCGACAAACAACGAATTATTTTTAATATGAAATATTTCGACGACATGAAATATGAAGAAATTTCGGAGGTATTAGGAACTTCTGTGGGTGCATTAAAAGCTTCATTTCATATCGCTGCTAAAAAAATAGAGCATATTTTAACAAATGATGAACTCGAGTATTAAACCTTTTGCTATAAAATACATCAATAGATAAGTAATGAATAAGAAAGCCGACAATAGGGAATGGGAAAAGGAAGCACCAGTATTAGCTGGTTTACCTAAAAGTATGCCATTTCGTGTGCCGGATAATTATTTTAATCAGCTTACCGCTCAAATTGAAAATGCTGTATTTTTAACTGGTTTAACAATAAAGGAAAAACAAGGATTTAAGGTCCCGGTAAATTACTTCGAAGAATTAAAGCAACAAATAGAAAGCAAAGTTGCAACAGATCAAATTAATGTCTTGGTAAAGGGCGATGGTTTTACTACACCAGCGAATTATTTTGAGCAGCTTAAAACCGATATTTTAAACAAAACAATTACTAAGACTCCTGAAACTAAAATAGTTCGGCTATGGCATACCGATTTGATAAAATATGTATCTGCAGCCTGCTTTATTATAATGGCAGCATCTGCTTTATATCTTAACCAGCAACAAGTTATTAAACAGAAGGCTAATACCGACTTAGCTGCCGAACAATTGTTATTAGATATCGACGAAAATGTAATCATCAATTACCTGGATGCAGCGAATACTCATGAAAGCAAAAAATTAACTCAGGCAGAAACAGAACTTTACATTTTAAACAATTTTAGCACTAACGATTTAACTACTAGTTTATAAAACAACTCAAGAGTTTCAATAAAACAAATTATATGCTCATGAAAAACTTATTATTTGGTTTGCTCATTTTCTTCATGGTTCCAATAGGTACTATGGCGCAATACAGCAAAAATGTAGGTGAAAAAATGAAAGCTAACAAAGTCGCCTTTTTAACCACCAAATTGGATTTATCGGTCGAAGAAGCAAAAATATTTTGGCCAATATTTAACGATTTTTATAGGGATCAGTATAATTTACGCGAACAACAATCAAAAAAAATGATCCGGTTTAAAAAAATTAGTGAAATAGATGATCTATCAGATGCCGAAATTCAAGCCATGATCTTTAACGATTTTGATTTTAGACAAAAAGACCTCAACATCGAGAAAAAATATTACAATAAGCTTAGGGCCAGTTTGCCTATCAAAATCGTAGGTAAATTTTATAGAGCTCAGGAAGCTTTTAAAAGAGAACTCTTAAATCAGTATCGAGGTGGTGGTGAAAGACACTAACTAAAACTAAATACTTGTACTTTATCCCTTAGGTTTAAATCTAAGGGATTTTTTGTTGGCTTTAACTATTTTTGGATCTACATAAACTTTTAAAAAGCTTACTTTTGTGCTATGCTTACACAACGTCAATTATTTCTTAAGCACAATGCCCAAACTTCTTCAACACCGCTTTTACTCGAATTTGTAAAAGCAAAAGGTCTTTATCTCTACGACAGCCACGGCAGAAAGTACATGGACCTCATTGCTGGAATTGGGGTTAGTAACGTTGGTCATTGCCACGAGGCCATTGTGGCTGCTGTAAAAGAGCAAGCCGAAACTTATATGCATTTGATGGTTTATGGAGAGTTCGTGCAAAGCCCCCAGGTTAATTTCGCGGCCCGCCTGGCCCATATCCTTCCACCGGGCTTAAGTTGTACTTATTTTGTGAACTCAGGCGCTGAGGCGGTAGAGGGCGCTATGAAATTAGCCAAGAGATATACAGGCCGTACCGAATTAATTGCTTGCAAAAATAGCTATCATGGCAGTACACAAGGGGCATTAAGCTTAATGGGAAACGAAGAGTTTAAACAGGCCTATCGTCCCTTACTTCCTGACATTCAATTTATCGAATTTAATCGGCTACCCGATCTGGATAAAATAACAATAAAAACAGCAGCTGTATTTATAGAAACAGTACAAGGTGAGGCTGGTATCCGGGTTCCAAGTTCAAGTTATTTAAAGGCACTCCGCAAGAAATGTACAGCAACTGGAGCATTATTGATCTTTGATGAAATTCAATGTGGATTTGGCCGGACAGGAAAAATGTTTGGTTTCGAACATTTCGATGTTATTCCTGATGTTTTATTACTGGCCAAAGGAATTGGCGGTGGAATGCCTATAGGCGCATTTATAGCTTCGTACGAATTGATGTCGGTTTTTACCGGCCACCCTATTTTAGGGCATATAACAACTTTTGGAGGACATCCGGTTAGTTGCGCTGCCGGATTGGCAACATTGAACGTTATTTTAAAGGAAGATTTAGTTGCAGGTGTTGAGGAAAAAGGTAAGTTATTTAAGCAATTGTTAAAGCATCCCGCCATAAAAGAAACCAGAGGAATGGGCTTAATGCTGGCCGTCGAATTCGACAGTTACGAAACCAATAAGAAAATAATTGATGCCTGTATAGCAGATGGGCTTATTACCGACTGGTTTTTACATTGTAGTAATTCCATGCGTATTGCTCCACCCCTAATTATTACAGAAGAAGAG
Organism: Bacteroidota bacterium; assembly: GCA_040388055.1. GTDB lineage: Bacteria > Bacteroidota > Bacteroidia > Sphingobacteriales > Sphingobacteriaceae > Pedobacter. Next base: position 2,337 of record JAZKCO010000014.1, on the reverse strand, counting down.
ATTAAAGCAGCATGCTCCATTATTTTAAAAAACGTCGATTCGATTTTCAGTTCATCAATTCATCAAAATAATTAGCATGAATGTACTTATTGTAGAAAATGAAAAGAGTTTAGCGCTCGAGATAGATGAATTTTTAAGTAAGGAGGGCTATATTGTAGAACATGCCTGGAAAAAATCGTCGGCCGAGGAAAAAATATTTGTAAATCAATATGATTTTATTTTATTAGACTTGGGTTTACCCGATGGCGATGGTTTCGATATATTAGCCCAGTTAAAGAAACTAAAGGACCGCAACGATGCGGTTATCATATTAACAGCAAGAAGTGAGGTTACCGATAAGATAAAAGGCCTGGAAGAAGGTGCAGACGATTATTTAGCCAAACCATTTTCGTTAAATGAACTGCTTGCAAGAATGCATGCCATTATTAGACGGAAACACAAATTAGAGAAAAACGAGATAGAAATTCACGATTTCGTTTTAGATATTCAGAACCGCACCGTCCATTTTAAGGACTCTCGGGTGTTGTTAACAAAAAAAGAATTTGAGATCTTTAATTATCTGGTTTTAAACAAAAACAGGGTTGTATCGAGAATGAGCCTAACCGAACATGTGTGGGGAGATATTTTAGAAGTTAATTCTGATTCTAATTTTGTCGATGTGCATGTAAAAAATCTCCGAAAGAAATTAACTCAGTATGCAAAGACAAGCTGGTTCGAAACCGTTAGAAGTGTAGGTTACAGGATAAATTACTAACTGGTAGATTAAAAAATGAATCTTCAGGTAAAATTTGCTTTATATAATGCCATTACCAAGATAGCTGTTATTTTGGTCTTGGGACTTATTATTTTGCTTTCACTCGAACCAATTTCATCTCATCATCTGGATAACCGCCTGACCAAGAAAAGACTCAAAGTAATTTCCAGTATTAACGCAAACGAAATTGCCAGCCTGCTAAAAAACCAGCATTCTTTTACAGATTACAACATGCTAAAAGATGAGTTTATTGTGCTTAATGCAATTCCAAAGGCCAATAAACTAGATACTTCCATTTCTTTTACCACCGAGCGGAGAGAAATTGAAGGCGATGTAGAGATTTATCGAATCTTAAATGAACAGTTCGAATACAAAAATAAACGTTATAAGCTCGAACTTGGCGAAAACATGACCGCTATGGAAGCCATCAAAACCACAATCAGGTTTTATATGCTCATTGTGCTGGTTATCTCTTTATTTGTTACCCTCCTATCTGATTATACCTTTACCAATTTCATTTTAAGGCCGTTTTACAAGATAATTGATCAAAAATTAAATAAGGTAAACGATCCGACAGCCTATAATTATAAAAATATCTCGACCCATACCACAGATTTTAAAATTCTGGATAACAGCATCAACTCGCTAATGCGAAAGATTTCCGATCTATTTCTGAAAGAAAAACAATTTATTGCTAATGTTTCTCACGAATTATTTACCCCAATTTCTATATTAAGCGGACGTTTAGAAAATATTTTAGCAGCCGAAAACCTCCCTGTCGAACATGAGGATAAAATTGTAGCTTCCTTAAAAACCTTAAATAGATTAAAAGTAATTATCAATAGTTTATTGCTTATCTCGAAAGTCGAAAATGAACAATATCTTAAAAAAGACACTGTCTTTATTGGTCGTGAGCTGCACGATAGTTATGAGGAACTCGAAGACCGAATAATTGCCGGTCAAATTACCTATACAAATAACGTGACTTCAGATTTTAGTTTTGTCGGAAGCCAGGCGCTTATCCATATTTTATTAATTAATATTATTAACAATGCTATAAAGTATAATGTTAAGGGTGGAAATATAACGATTAGAGATCAGTTTGTCGACCACAAATATGTCCTAACCATTGAAGATACTGGAACGGGAATGGACAAAGAGGTCTTAGCCAATGCATTTAATAGATTCGAAAGAGGGAAAGGCGAAAATGAAGAAGGCTTTGGTTTAGGCTTAGCTATCGCCAATAGTATTGCTAATTTCCATCATTTAAATATTAATATTAACTCCGAAAAAGGAAAAGGAACCCAAGTAGCTATCGAGTTTCCAAATAATTAACCCGAAAAACTTCATCAAATATTCATCAATGTTTATTTACATTTGAAAAGCAAGACACCAGAAGCGATTTCCGTTTTGCCCTCTTAAAAACTCATCATAGTTTTTTAGTTTTCCGGTTACACTTATCTAGGCCTTCATGTATTAGAAAATGCATGAAGGTTTTTTAGTTAAGACCAAACTCTATTTTCTTCGGTTTTTCGCGGATCAAGCGTAAAAGTTTGGGAGGTTACGTTTTGCTAGGTCGAAAT
>JAZKCO010000013.1:18324-77836 GCA_040388055.1 Bacteroidota bacterium | reverse complement strand
CTACTGGTGCAATAGGTGCTACTGGTGCTCAAGGAATAGCTGGTCCACAAGGTGCTACCGGTGCAACTGGAACTACGGGAGCAATAGGTGCTACTGGTGCTCAAGGAATAGCTGGTCCACAAGGCGCAACTGGAACTACGGGAGCAATAGGTGCTACTGGTGCTCAGGGAATTGCTGGTCCACAAGGTGCTACTGGTACAACAGCTTCTATTACAACTGATAACGGCCTCACAAAAACGGCCGATAATATACAGTTAGGTGGAGAATTAATAAATGCAGTAACAACTATAACGACCAATTCTACTCCGGGTAGCAATACTTTAGCTATTACAGGCTTACAATCAGGAAGTATTACTCCTGATGCCATAACTGGAATAGCACCCGACAAAATTGTAGTCGCAGGTTCGTCGAATGGAGTGTTGAAAACCGTAAATGCAGCAATGCCAAAATTCTTCTATATGCCAGCAGTAATATTTGATACTTCTGTTATAGGGCCAACGGTTTTAACAAAAGACCTACATGATTTATACAAAGCTCAATTTACAGGTTTTGAAGGCTCGAAATCGAAGTATAAAAATGGAAGTGCCCCTAAAGATATTCCAAATATTCCACTGGCAAGTGGCCTGGATTATTATATCACTTACAACGACGATGCGGCTATTGAAATTGTTAGTATATCGGATGCTGGAATACTAAGTTATAAAGTGGTAGGCTCTGCTAGTGCATCGACCTATATGAACATTGTATTTGTAGTTAAATAAAATGAACTTGATCACGAAATTCATATATAGATCGATATTTATAGGAGGCATTTACTTTGCTGGGTTTACCTCTTCCTATGCTCAGAGTGGAGTAGGCTCTTCGACTGTCGACAATTCTGAAGTAAGTATTGCGACCGGAACAACTGAACTTCGATTTTCGGAACAGACTTATTTTGGCCCTGATGCCCAATGGGAGATTAATGGGACACTCGAAATATGGAGTAAAAAAATATGGATCTCACCAACGGCGCGCTTTACCGGAGCAGGTAGGATAATTATTCACGATCCAGGTACCAATCCTTATTACAACGATATGACTGGTGGTCCGACTCAGATAGATGGTAATAATGGAAGATTTATAGAAACTACGATTGAATTACGGAATCCTTCAAATCTGATACTTACTGAGCTCACAGATCCGGGTTATGGAACCGTTAATGCAACCGGTTCAAAAGCCGCTGCATTAAATATTGGAGGCTTATTCGAATTTGCCATCGACGGCGGCGATGTAATCCTTAATGGATTCGATTTTGGCATTGCACCAAACAGTTATTTTACAAATTATAACCCCAAAAGGATGATTGTAACGGGCAATAGCATTGCCGGACATGTAATTAAATATTACAGTAGTTTACAACCATTTGTTTTCCCGGTGGGAATAGCAGAGGGCGATTATACACCTGCAACTTTAACGCCATCGGCTGCTGCTGCCTTCTATGTAAGTGTACAAAATTATAGCGCTTCTGTAAAAGATGGGCTAAGTGGTGGAAAAGGAATGGATCGTATATGGCACATCTTTGCTGATAAAAATATAGCTGCGTCTTATACCCTGCAGCATAATTCGAACACCAATGGAACTAATTATGTAGATGCAACGGCGCAAATTGTACAATATGCAGGAAGTGCTAACTGGACAGCTGGACAGACAAATACATCTGGCGCCGGAATACATACCAGAACTGGTGTAACTACAACTACCGATCTTCATAATGACGCCAGTTGGTTTACGAAGTTAAGTAGCGCTATAGCTGCTAATTTCTTTATTCCAAATGTAATTACTCCTGATGGAGATGGTAAAAATGATTCTTTTACTATCGTTGGAACTGAAGCTTTTGATCGGATAGAAGTGGAATTTGTTAATCGTTGGGGTAACCAGGTGTATGTTAATCGTAATTATAAAAATAATTGGCAAGGCGAAAACCTTAATGAAGGAACTTATTATTATACTATGAAATTGATAAAAGGTAGCGAAACAACAATTTTAAAGGGATGGGTTTTAATTAAACGTTAAATAAAGGGGTTTTGATAATGTATATTTCAAAATAAATATGAACAAAAAATATCTTAAAGGAATAATTCTGATCTTAAGCTGTATGCTGGTAAATTCGAAACCAGCTTGTGCGCAACAGAATATTCAGTTTACACAATATATTTTTAATTCGCTAAGCGTAAATCCGGCTTATGCTGGTTATAAGGAAGAGTGGTTTGGTCAGATGGCACTGCGATCACAATGGACAGGCATTAGTGGCGCACCAAAAACCGGTCAGTTTTCTATGGATGGTGTAATAGACCCTGTTACTAAAAGAATGGGGTTGGGTTTGCAAATTTCGACTGATAAACTAGGGGCACAATCTGCTAATTCTGTGTATGCTAATTATGCTTATCGATTAAGATTAAATGCTGAAGATACGGAACGTTTAAGTTTTGGGATAGGTTTCGGGGTTACCAGCTATGGTCTAGATGGAACTATGCTTAATCCAGTCGATCAGGGAGATCAGAATATCCCAGCAGGTCAGATCAATAGCTTCATTCCTGATGCTCGTTTTGGTACTTATTATTATAACTCCCGGTTTTATATTGGCGCCTCTGTAATGGACTTATTATCAGGTAACAATTCTTCAAATATTTTTAAATGGGACACCGGAACTACTGGAAATTTAAAAAGAAAGCGACATGTATACCTTATTGCTGGTATGCTAAATAATATAAACGAGGAAATAAAATTTAGACCAAGCATTTTACTAAAAGAAGATTTTAAAGGGCCAACAAGCCTCGATTTAAATGGAATGCTGATATTTAATGATAAACTATGGCTTGGCGCATCTTATCGCACAGGTGTGAAAATTTGGGATAAAAAATATGCACAAGGACAGACCTTAACGCCTTTGAATTCGGTTTCTGGGGTAGTACAACTCTATATTAGTAGTATTCTTAGGCTAGGTTATTCTTACGATTATATGATTAACAACTTAAGTACCGTTCAATCGGGTTCGCACGAGTTAACACTGGGAATTACCTTTCCAAGAGGAGCTAATCGTTTGCTTAGCCCAAGATTTTTTTAATTGATTATCGAAACTCCAATAAATTGAATGATGGATAAAAGATATATTATTGTTTTACTGATCGCATTTGTCTCTATGGCTAAGCCAGCTGGTGCACAAGAGCAGCCAGGGCTTAGGGGTCGTGCTAAGCAGCTTTATAACCAATACCGGTATTTCCAGGCGGCGGAACTTTATCAGAAACTGGCTGATTCTAAAAAACCATTTTTAGAAGATCTGGAGCTTTTGGCCGACTGCTATTTAAAATTGAAAGATTACGAATTAGCCGAAAACTGGTTTAGCAGAGTTGTCGTTTTACCCAAAAGTAAACCCGATAACTTAGTTGCCTATGGAGAGGTGCTAAAGTCGAATTTAAAATATGAAGAAGCAAAAAAAGTATTCCAGCAATATATAGCCGTAACTGGTAACGCAAACAGGGTAGCAGTTGCCATCGCAGGTTGCGATTCGTCATTAACATGGTTGGCAAGCCCAAGCCTGTATCAGCTTAAAAACCAGGAAAATATAAATACCCCGTTATCCGAATTCTCTGTCTTCCCATATCAACAAAAGGTTTTTTATACTGGGGAGCCCCGGCCAGATTCGCTAACCAATATTTACGGACGTACTGGTAATCCTTACCTGCATATTTATAGTGCAGATAAAGAGGCAGACTATACTTTAGTTAACCCAGCTATAGACTCGTCGACGTATAATAATGGAGCCTATCATATTGGTCCTTTAAGTACTAACAAAGCAGGAAACATTTTATATGTAACCCGTACAACTTCTGGTAAAACACTCGAGTTAACGGAAATAAATAAAATGAAGTATACCACTAATAATTTAGAGTTGTATGTGTTTAAAAAGGACGGGCAAAAATGGAAAGAAATGCCCTTTGCCTATAATAATGTCGAAAAATATGCAGTTGGCCACGCCACTTTAAGTGGCGATGAACAGGTTTTATATTTTGTATCAAACAGGCCTGGCGGTTTTGGAGGGACAGATATTTGGTATTGCGAACTCCAGATCGATGGTACATGGGGAGAGCCTCAAAATGCCGGACCAAATGTGAATACTCCTAACGATGAGATGTTCCCCTATATAAGTGCCGATGGAAGTCTTTATTTCTCCAGTAATGGCTGGCCAGGAATGGGCGGTTTGGATGTTTTTAAGTTAAATGGAAGTAAAAAAAACTGGTCTAAAGCTATTAACTTAAGATACCCCCTCAACTCTTCCGCCGACGATTTTGGATTTGTTTTAATAGCAAATACAGAAGGTAGAGAAACAGGTTACATTTCGTCCAATCGCAAAGGAGGAAAGGGGCAAGATGATATTTATGCTTTTAATTACCAAAAACCAAAGCTGATCTTGGCTGTAACAGGTGCAGTAACCAATAAAAAAACTGGCATACCAATTTCTAACACCAGTATTAGTCTAATGAGTGCCGGGCAGCTTGTGGAAGCAAAGCAGAATAGTACAAGTGGTACATTCATTTTCGAATTGGATAAGGAAAAGGATTATACTTTAACTGCTCAAAAGGAAAAATTCTCTAAAGATATTGTTTCCATTTCGACCAGGGGAATGGAGAAATCGGATACCTTAAACGTTAACTTAAAACTGGAAAGTTTATTCGAAATTGGTAAAATATTTACCTTAGAAAATATAAAATACGATTTTGATAAAGATAACATCAGATCGGATGCTGCAAAGATTTTAGACGAATTAGTAACCATTATGCGGGATAATCCTAGCTTGGAAATCGAATTGGGGTCGCATACCGATAGTAGGGGGGCAGATAAATATAACTTAAATCTTTCTCAACGAAGAGCAGAATCGGTGGTAAACTATCTTGTAAATAAAGGAATTGCAAGAACAAGAATGATTGCAAAAGGCTATGGCGAAACACAGTTGCTTAACAATTGTGATGATGGGGTGCCTTGTACAGATGCGCAACATCAGGAAAATCGCCGTACTGTATTTAAGGTACTTAACTATTAACCTTGTTTTTTAGCCTCATTCCAATATATATCCATTTCGGCAAGGGTCATGTCTTGTAGGGCTTTGCCATTTTCTTTGGCCTTACTTTCTAAAAATTGGAAACGTTTAATGAATTTCTTATTGGTTTTTTCGAGCGCATTTTCTGGGTTGATATCAATAAAACGGGCATAATTTACAAGCGAAAAAAGAAGATCTCCAAATTCTCCTTCAGCTTTTTCCAGGTCGATAGTTTTATTTTCTGCAATGTTAAACTCGTTTTTAAATTCTTGTAACTCTTCTTCAACTTTTGCCCACACCTGCTCCTTTTCGTCCCAATCGAAGCCTACACCCCTGGCTTTTTCCTGAATTCGGCTTGCTTTTACCAAAGCAGGTAATGAAGCCGGGACGCCACCAAGCACCGACTTATTGCCTTCTTTTAACTTAAGCTGTTCCCAGTTTCGTTTCACATCTTCCTCATTGTTAACCACCACATCTCCATAAATATGGGGGTGACGGCTAATCAATTTATCACAAACCGAATTAAGGACATCAGTAATCGTAAAATCGTTAGTTTCGCTTGCAATACGAGCATAAAAAACCAAATGCATCATTAAATCGCCAAGCTCTTTCTTAATTTCAGGCATATCGCCCTCTAAAATAGCGTCAGAAAGCTCGTAAGTTTCCTCGATAGTAAGGTGTCGCAAAGTCTCCATGGTTTGCTTCTTATCCCATGGGCATTGGGTGCGTAAGGTATCTAATACATTAAGTAACCTTAAAAAGGCTGTACCTGGATTTGAAGTTGCTGGGGGAGGAATATTTGCAGGCATATTTTATTTAATAATGTTAAAAGCAATAAGTATCGTAGTTATAAAAAGAACAATTAAACCAAGTAAGAATAAAATATCGGCCAATCTTTCCATTTTTGCAGCACGGGTGGTTAGGCTTCGCATGGCAAGGAAAGATAACAGACAACTGCACATAAAAATGATAATGGCAAGAGCAGCTCCTTCATCGATGTAGGAAGATTCGTTCAGTTTTGAGATTTTTACCGATGTTAACACGATAAAACAAAAACCTAACAAATTTGCAGAGGTGCTTAAAATATGGGGTGATTTATTTTGTTTTTCCTCGCTCATTATTCTGCTTCTTCGATTTTTATTTTTTTGGTAATTTGATAAGTTCTTCTTTTGCGGGTATTGGGTTTGGATTCTTCGCCAAGTAAGATACTCCAGGCATTTAATCCATCTACTTTTTCGAAAATAATTTTCAGCATGGCAAGATAAGGAATACATAAAAACATTCCCGAAATTCCCCAAATCATTTCTCCAATTATAATCCCAATAAAAGCAAAAAGTGCATTGATTTTTACTTTCGAGCCCACGACTAAGGGCATTAGAATGTTACCGTCGATCGTATGGATACCTGCAAAAACTAAGATGACCAATAGCGCTTTAGTTGCTCCTGCAGTGGCGAAAGTAATGAGCGCGCTTATTAATAAGGCGGTAGAAATCCCTAAATAAGGGATGATGTTAAAAATTCCTGCTATTAACCCCAATAGAATTGCATATTTAATCCCTAGTATAGAGAGCGCGACAATCATTAATAAAGTAACAATCAGCATCTGCAGAAATAAACCGGTAATATATTTCTTAATAATCCGCTGTATTTCTCTTACAATATCATTTACCCTTGCTTTATGTTCTTCGGCAAATACAGTAGTTAAAAAAGTAAACAGCAGCCTGCGATAATTAAGGATAAAAAAAGTAAATAATAAGGTAAATGCAAGAAATAATAAGCTGGACGACAAGGTTAACAAGGTACTGCCAATTACAATCGCACTTGTAGACAATGCTTTTTCTGCACTTTCGGTAATATAGGTTGTTTGTTTATGTGCATTTACATTAAACGTTACCGAAACCCATTGCTGGATATTATGAAAAGCATCGGTTACCTGTTTAACCAGTAAAGGCCAATCGGCCCATAACTGGCTTAGCTGTGCGCCTAAAAAGTATAAAATACCATAAAGTAGAGCGATCATCAAAGCCACCGAGCTAAGTGCGGCAATACTTCTTTTAAATCGAAATTTACGTTCTAAAAAGTTCGAAAATGGCAATAAAAGGAAGGCCATCAGTAACGAGAACAATAAAGGCGCTAAGAGACTTTTGCCTAAAATGGCTAAATAACCTAACATAAAGATAGATAAGAGGACCAATGCTAATTTGGCAACAAAGGGTAAGGAAACTTCTTTCATGGCAGATAAATTTATTAAAGATAAAAGTTTAATATTTAATAGCTCTTAGCATTTCTCTTTTTCCTGGTGCTCCGGATAGTTTTTCTATCGTAAATCCACAATTGCTAACCGCCCTTTTTAGGTTGCCGGTAATGGCATAGCTAACAAAAACTCCACCTACCTTGATAAAACTACAGGCATGGGTAATGATCTCATTGGTCCACATTTCGGGTTGATGTTTAACAGAAAAGGCATCATAATATAAAACGTCGAAAGTAGCCCGATCTTTAAAATCTGCCAGGGCGCAATGTGCAATTTCAAGTTTGCCCAGCGAAGATAAAGTACACTTTTGATGTAAACTTTGCTCGTATTTATCGATAAAATTTTGCCAGATAACTTCTGGTACAAACTGCTTATAATTTGTTTGTTCAATAATGTCTTTTGGAAGAGGAAAAGCTTCAATACCAGTATAATTAAGTTCGATCTGGTGTTGCTCACAATAGGCATAACTCAAGATGAAGTTTAATCCCGTGCCAAAACCAACTTCAAGAATGCTTAGCTGCCTTTCTTTTTTCTGGTTAATCGCATATTTTAATCCGGCTTCTAAGAAAACATGCTTGCTTTCTTGTAATGCCCCGTTCGAAGAGTGATAATGCTCGCCTATAATATCGTTAAATAAAGTATTGGAACCATCGGCAGTTGGGACGAGAATATTCATTTTCAAAAATAAGTTTTTAAATTAGCAATTTAATTAGCCAATTAGCTAATTATCACAATATCAAATTAGCTAATTTAAAATATGGATATTGAAAGTTTTAGGGTTTATTGCCTTAGTTTACCTGGTACTACCGAAGGGATGAAATGGGAACATCTCTGTTTTATGATTGAGGAGAAGATTTTTGTAATTATTGCCATCGACGAAGGGAATAGTTTTTCTACAAAATGTAGCCCCGAAGATTTCGACGAATTGGCTGCTCGCGATGGCATTAAACAGGCTTCGCACATGGCCAAAAGGCAATGGGTTCAGATCGAAAATCTGGAGGTGTTAAGCGACAACGAATTAAAAGAAAGAATAAAGGCTTCCCGGGCATTAGTATTATCGAAATTGCCTAAGAAAATACAAGAAAAATATTCTACTTACGAGGTTTAAAATGAAACCTCGTAAGTAGAATAAGCGTTACCACAATCGAATTCGATCTTCCGGTTTTTTATATAATTTATCTCCTGGTTGCACGTCAAATGCGGTATACCAGGCATCCATATTTACAGGAGCGCCAATAGTTCTATAGGGGCCAGGCGAATGCGAATCGGTTTTAATCAGCTGTGCTGCAGCTTCCGGCAAGATATTACCTCGCCATACTTGCGCCCACGAAAGGAAGAAACGCTGATCTGGAGTAAATCCATCAATTTTTTCGTTAGACTGACCCTGTTTAGTCATTTTAAAAGCAGTATAAGCTGCATTTAGTCCGCCGAGGTCACCAATATTTTCACCCATTGTTAATTTACCCAGAACATGGATCGTATCGACTACGGTATAAGTATTAAATTGCTCACCTAATGCTTTTGTCTTTTCGTTAAACTTAGCACGATCTTCTTCGGTCCACCAGTTTTTCAGGTTACCATCCTTATCGTACTGACTTCCGGTATCGTCGAAACCATGGCTCATTTCGTGACCAATTACAGCGCCAATACCGCCGTAATTTATTGCATCGTCGGCATTAGGGTCGAAGAATGGAAATTGTAGAATTCCAGCTGGGAACACGATTTCATTCATGGTTGCACTGTAATATGCATTTACAGTGGGTGGGGTCATCCCGAAACGAGTACGATCTAAAGGTTTACCCAACTGTTTAATATTTTCGTTATAGCCCCAAACTCCGGCATTTCTTAAGTTCTGGAAATAAGTTCCGCGGTTAATAACTAAGCCATCGTAAGTCTTCCATTTTGTGGTATAACCAACTTTTGGAGTAAAAGCATGTAATTTCTCCAATGCTTTTTGTTTGGTTGCAGCACTCATCCATTCCAATCCGTTAATGCGGATCTCGAAAGCTTTGCGCAAATTCACGATCATCTGGTCCATACGTACCTTAGCATCGGGTTTAAAGTACTTAGCGACATATAATTGCCCAAGTAACTCGCCAATGGTCCGGTCTGTTAAGGACGACATCTTTTGCCAACGAGGTGTTTGCACTTTTTGTCCTGTTTGTGCTTGCGTAAATGCAAAGCTCGCTTTTACAAAAGGTGAACTTAAATTACCAGCAGCACCCTTTAAAACATTCCATTCCAGATATGTTTTCCAATCGGCCAATGGTACTGTAGTGAGCATCCCATTTAAACTTTTAAAGAACGATGGCGAATTAACCAGTATTGTATCTTGCCCAATTATTTTAAATTTAGGCATTAAAGCCGCCCAGTTTATATTTGGTGTGATTTTGTTAAATTCGGCTACTGTTAATTTATTATAGGTTTTATAAGGATCGCGCATTTCTATACGGCTCATTTGAGCTTGTGCAAATGCTTTTTCTAAGTTAAACACCGTTGCGGCCTTTTGTTTAGCCAGGTCGGCACTACTTCCGGTTAGGGTAAATAATTTTACCATATAGGTGTTATAGGCTGCTCTAATTTTTTGGCTTTGTGGATCGTCTTTTAAATAATAATCCCTGTCGCCTAAAGTTGTTCCGCCCTGCGAAATATTAACCATGTATTTGGTTACATTTTTTCTGTCCTGACCAACGCCAAGGCCAAACATCGGGCCTCCAATACCAGAGGTACGCATGTAAGCAATATGGTTTAAAAGGCCGGGAACATCTTTGATCAGTTTAATTTTTTCCAGATCAGCCTTAATAGGAGTATAACCAAGTTTCTCGATGGTCGTGCTGTCCATAGCAGCAGCATAGAAATCGCCAACACGTTTGGTTACTGAGCCTGGAAGCGCACCTTTGTCGGCAGCAGCCTTCTCGACTAAACTTCTTACTGCTTGAACGTTAAACTCGCGAAGTTCATTAAAAGTGCCCCATCGTGTTTCTTTTGCGGGTACCGGATTTTTCTTAACCCATGTACCACTTGCATATTGGTAAAAATCATTACCAGGCTTTACCGTTAAATCCATATTAGCCGGATCTATAAACTTTTTGGGGACATTTTGTGCATAAGCGGAAAAACTTCCAGCCACTATACCCAGTATTGCAAAATAACTTTTGAATTGTTGAATTTTCATACTTTAAAATTTTTTAAAGATGAAAATTAAGAAATACCTGTTAAACTAGTGTAAGTTAATAGAAATATTACCTGTTAAACCAATAATAAAGTTTGCTTAAACCGATTTTGCGGAAAATATCGGCATTAAAGATAAATAACCTAAACGATTTCATGTTTTGTATTTTATATCATTAACTGTATTTAAGGGTTTTTATTGTGTATGCTTCATAAATGATAAGTTAAAATTTTAAATTATGGCGTTTAATCATTGTTCCTTGGCTCTTTAAGCATATTTCGCTATTTTTGTGCTTTTACAAGCAAATCATGAATATAGCACCTCAATATAACCCAACTGCAACCGAAGATAAATGGTATAGCTATTGGCTCGATAAAAAGTTTTTCCATTCGGAACCTGATCAGCGAGAGCCTTATACGATTGTAATTCCACCGCCAAACGTAACTGGCGTATTGCACATGGGCCACATGCTTAACAACACTATTCAGGATGTGCTTATTCGTAAAGCCCGCATGCAAGGTAAAAATGCGTGCTGGGTTCCAGGAACAGATCATGCTTCTATTGCCACTGAGGCTAAGGTGGTCGCAATGCTAAAAGAAAGAGGTATTAATAAGAACGACATTAGTCGGGAAGAGTTTTTAAAATATGCCTGGGAGTGGAAGGAGAAATATGGTGGTATAATTCTGGACCAGCTTAAAAAATTGGGCGCAAGTTGCGATTGGGATAGAACTCGTTTTACGATGGAAGACGACTTGTCTGAAGCCGTAATTGATAGCTTTATCCATTTATATAAAAAAGGCTGGATTTATCGCGGTATTCGCATGGTAAATTGGGATCCGGCGGGTAAAACTGCTGTTTCTGATGAAGAAGTTATTCGTAAAGAAGTTAATTCGAAGCTTTACTATATTAAGTATCAGGTAGCAGACCCGAACTCCGAACTTCCGACCCCGAACTACCTAACCATTGCTACAACCCGTCCAGAAACCATTATGGCCGATAGTGCAATTTGCATTAATCCGAACGACGAAAGATACTTGCACTTGCATGGTAAGAAAGTTTATGTTCCTTTAATTAATCGTGAAATTCCGGTTATACTAGACGATTATGTAACCATGGATTTTGGTACTGGTTGTTTAAAGGTTACACCTGCGCACGATTTGAACGATTATGAACTGGGTATTAAACATCGATTACCAGTAATTGATATTTTAAATGATGATGGAACTTTAAACGATAAAGCAGAAATTTTAATTGGTGAAGATCGTTTTATCGCCAGGAAAAAAATTGCTAAAATGCTCGACGAAAGTGGGCATTTGGATAAAGTTGAAGACTATAAATCGCAAGTTGGTTTTTCGGAAAGGACCGATGCGGTTATCGAACCTAAGCTTTCGATGCAATGGTTTGTGAAAATGGAAGAGATGGTAAAACCTGCGCTAGCGGATGTTCTAAATGGAGAAGTTAATTTAATTCCAAATAAATTCGAAAATACCTACCGTCATTGGATGGAAAATGTGCGCGATTGGAATATTTCCCGCCAGTTATGGTGGGGGCAGCAAATTCCAGCCTGGTACGACGATAAAGGGAATTGGGTAGTTGCAAAAACCAAGGACGAAGCCTTAGAAGAGTTTTGGAAAAAGAAACATTTAGACGAAAATCTAGCCGAAGCCGATAAGATTGGATTTAAACATCAGCTGGAAGCTTTTGTAAAACAGGATGAAGATGTAATGGACACCTGGTTTTCTTCGTGGTTATGGCCGATCTCTGTTTTCGACGGATTTAAAAACCCCGATAATCCCGACATTAATTATTATTACCCGACCAACGATTTAGTAACTGCACCCGAAATTTTATTTTTTTGGGTAGCACGGATGATCATGGCTGGCCATGAATTTAGAGGCCAGAAACCATTTACCAATGTTTACTTAACTGGTATTGTGCGGGATAAATTGGGGCGTAAAATGTCGAAATCTTTAGGGAATTCACCAGACCCCATTGGTTTAATCGAAAAATATGGAGCAGATGGTGTTCGGGTAGGGATGCTTATGTCGTCGCCAGCAGGTAACGATTTAATGTTCGACGAAGCTTATTGCGAACAAGGGCGGAACTTTACAAATAAAATATGGAATGCTTTTAGATTGGTTAAAGGCTGGGAGGTTAACGAAAACCTTGAAAATTCAAATGAACAAGCCATTTCTTGGTTCGAAAACCGATTTAATCAGGCATTAATTGAGATTGAAGCCGATTTTAAACAATACCGTTTATCGGAAGCCTTAATGGCCACATATAAATTAGTTTGGGACGACTTTTGTGCCTGGTATTTGGAAATGGTAAAGCCAGCTTATCAACAACCTATCGATGCCATAACTAAATCGGTAACGATCCGTTATTTCGAACAGATTTTGAAATTGCTGCACCCTTTTATGCCTTTTATTACCGAAGAACTCTATCACGATGAATTATTTGGCGAGCGTGCAGAAATGGATTGTTGTATTGTAGCGCAGTACCCGGAAATTGGTAAAACTAATAAGCAATTGCTTAAAGAGGCAGAGCTGATTAAAGAACTGGTTTCGGAAATCAGAAACGTGAGAAATATCCGTCAAATCTCGCCAAAGGACGCATTACCCTTAAGTATCAAGATTAATTCGAATTTGGAATATGA
The DNA here is from genome assembly GCA_040388055.1 of Bacteroidota bacterium. Taxonomy (GTDB): domain Bacteria; phylum Bacteroidota; class Bacteroidia; order Sphingobacteriales; family Sphingobacteriaceae; genus Pedobacter. The sequence continues at coordinate 64,677 of JAZKCO010000013.1, read as the reverse complement.
AAAATGGACCAATATTGTTTTTAAACTGGCCAACATCAATGAGATAGAACTGGTAAATGACAAAATTGCTGGAGCAGCAGGTTTTATGGTAGGTAAGGACGAATTTTTTATCATTTTAAACGAAAATGTAGACCTTGAAGCAGAAAGGGAGCGTTTAACTAAAGAGCTCCAATATTTACAGGGTTTTCTAAAATCGGTCGAAGTTAAACTAAACAACGAACGTTTTGTTCAAAATGCAAAGCCAGAAATTATAACAAACGAACAGAATAAGAAGGCCGACGCCGAATCGAAAATTAAAACAATAACCGAAAGCCTAGCAGCTTTTGAAGGATAAAAATTATGAAAAAGTTACTATTCTTATTCCTGTTTGCCTTGGTGGCCTGTACTAATGAAAAACCGAAAACAGTTGGCCCGGCTATCTTTATGGAACAAAAGCTAAGTGAATTTATTAGTGAACATTCCGATTGGACAAAAGACGAAGCTACAGAAAAAGAAACTACCGAAAAGTTTAAGCATAAATTAATCAACCTTAGCAACGAAGCTGATTTCTTAACTAATATGCCTTTACAATTAAAATCGGTAAAGGATACTTTGATAAGTGAACAAAGTATTAAGATTGCCCTTTTTAAGGCCTATGGAGATACGACTAGAAATAAAGCTTCTCTTTTAAATTTTATGCAGGTGCAAATTTCGGGAATTGTCTCAGCTGATCAGGTTAAAGATTTAATTATAGATAAAAAATATACCCTTAGCGGTACACTATACAAACAAGGTAAAAGGGCCGATGTAAAGTTTATTCATGTGGGAGATTTTAAGGGCTACGATCTGGGTAAATATACTTTTCTAATTACCGGATTTAAGCCTTTATAAAAAAAAAGAATGCCAAAAAAGATTACTTATTGGATTATAATTTTTGATTAAAAAATCATAATATTGGTTATGTGTTAATCGTGTTAACCAGATCGTTATAAATTTTAATTTATCAAAATGGATAATTCAAGGAGAACTTTTGTAAAGCAATCGGCTATTATTGCTGCTGCTGCCTATACCGGTACTTTAAGTGCAAGTGCGAAGAGTTATAGGCGTATTATTGGGGCGAACGATAGGGTAAGGGTAGGCATTGCTGGTTTTTCGGATCGTTTTAAAGATACACTTTTCCCTTGTTTTCAAAATCATTACAAAGAATTAAATTTTGATGTTGTTGGCCTTTCAGATTTATGGAGTTATCGCCGAGATCTTGGAGTTGCTCATTTAAAGGAAAAAATAGGGCACGATATTGTTAGCTGCAGAAACAACGAAGAACTTTATGCTATCAAAGACCTGGATGCTGTAATCGTAAGTACAGCAGACTTTCAACACGCCCTACATACTATTGAAGCGGTAAAAGCAGGTTGTGATGCTTATATAGAAAAACCCTTTGCCGAAACAATGGCCGATGCAAGAGCGGCCTTGAAAGCCGTTAAAGAAAGCGGGAAAATTGTACAGATCGGTTCGCAGCGAAGAAGCGGAGAAAACTATTTAAACGCAGCAAATTATATTCAGAGTGGTAAGTTTGGACCAATTACAGCAGTCGACCTGGTTTGGAATGTGAATCAACCTGGTAGGTGGCGCAGACCAGAACTGGTCGCTAAACTTCGACAAGAAGATACCGATTGGAAACGTTTCTTATTAAATCGACCAGCCGACCAATGGGACCCGAGGAAGTATTTAGAATATCGTTTGTTTTGGCCCTATTCGTCGGGTATGCCCGGGCAATGGATGTCGCACCAAATCGACACCGTACACTGGTTTACCAAATTAGTCCATCCGCGTAGCGTGGTGGCTAATGGTGGTATCTATACCTGGAAAGATGGGCGTAAAAACTGGGATACGATGGTTGCCGTTTTCGATTATGGTAAACCAGATAGCGACCAAGGTTTCCAGGTAACATTTACTTCCAGAATGCAAAATAGTGTCGGCGATGTCGGTGAAGTTTATTATGCCAATGGTGGCGAATTAAATTTAATAACGAATAAGGTATCGCCCAAAGGTGGATTGAGAGAAAAGGAAGCAGCAGCAATGGGTATGAAAGCAAACTTACTACCCGAATTTGATCTTTCTAAAAAAGAAATAAAAACAGCAACAGGGGCAAACATGGGTGGCGATCCACTAACTTCTGCACATGTCCGTAATTGGATGGAATGTGTGCGTAGCAGAAAAACCCCAAATGCACCCGTAGATGCCGGATATGCCCATTCTGTAGCCAATATAATGACGAATGCTGCGGTTCGCACCGGAGCTAAAGCTACTTTCGACGAAAAGACGCAAGAAGTAATGGCTAATGGAAAAGTGTTTAAATACTAGGTATTTAGCACTAAGTGAAAGACCAAAATAATTGATTCTTATTCCTAAAAATTAAGATAGTTTTGTTAATTAAATATCAATCTCATGCTCGTAAAATTTAAAAAATATAGTTTATTCTTATTTTCTTCGATTTTCTTTCTTTCTGCTGCTAATGCACAAAAAAAGCCCTTGTTCGATGGGAAAACCTTAAACGGTTGGAAAGCAGTAGCTGGGACAGCTCCGTATACCGTACAGGATGGAATGATTGTAGGAACCATGACTACTGGTACACCAAACTCATTCTTAATTACAACCAAAGTATATAGTGATTTCATTTTAGAACTGGATGTGAAGCTCGAAGGAGCAGAATCAAATTCAGGTATTCAGACCCGAAGTCACATCGATATGAAGGCAAACAATGGGCAAGGTCGGGTTTTTGGCCGACAAGTAGAAATAGATCCCACAAGTAGAGCCTGGACCGGAGGCATCTACGACGAAGCCCGAAGATTATGGTTATACCCACTCGATCTTAACCCGGCAGCTAAACCTGTTTATAAAAAGGAAGAATTTAATCATTATAAAATAGAATGTATTGGCAATGAAATCAAAACCTGGGTTAATGGTGTTCCGGTAGCCTATGTAATCGATACCTTAGATAAAACCGGTTTTATTGGTTTGCAAGTGCATAACATTGGTGCAAATAAAAAACTAATCGGTAAAAAAGTGTACTTCAAGAACATCAATATCCAAACCGAAAACTTAAAGCCCCAAGCTTTTCCCAAAGGGATCTATACCGTTAATTTAACACCTAACACCTTATCAGCTTACGAAAAACTAAATGGCTATAAATTGTTATTCGACGGAAAAAGTAATGCCGGTTGGCTTGGCGCCTATAAAACGGCTTTTCCTAACAAAGGTTGGGAAATCGCTAATGGCCAACTAACGGTATTACCAGCAAACGGTGCAGAATCGACCAACGGGGGAGACATCGTTACCAAAGAAGAGTTTACTGCATTCGACCTCTCGTTCGAGTTTAAATTAACCGAAGGCGCCAACAGCGGGGTCAAATATTTTGTAACCCTTGCCGAAAAAAATACAGGCTCGGCAATTGGTCTGGAATATCAGGTATTGGACGACGAAAGGCACCCAGATGCAAAACTGGGTCGCGATGGTAATAGGACACTGGCTTCCTTATACGATCTGATGACAGTAAAAAAAGAAGCTCGTTTTTTACGGCCAATTGGAAGCTGGAACAATGGCCGATTAGTGGTTTACCCGAATAACAAAGTCGAACATTATTTAAATGGAGTAAAAGTACTCGAATATACCCGCGGTTCTGAAGAATTTAAAAAATTGGTTGCCATTAGTAAATACAAAGATTGGAAGAACTTTGGCGAAGCTCCGAAAGGCCATTTACTTTTACAGGATCACGGGAATAAAGTGAGTTTCAGAACTATAAAGGTCAAAACATTTTAATGCAACGTCGTAGTTTTGTTAAAAAATCAGCTTTGCTGGGCGCTGGCCTTTTAGTTTCAGAAACCGTCTTAGCCAATATTACCTTAGGCCAGATAAATATAGCGATGATTGGCTGTGGCGATAGGGGCAAAGGCGTGTTGTCGGTTATTAAAAAAAAGAGCAGTCAATTTAATATCATGGCTTATTGCGATCTGCTCGATTTCAGGATTCAGGAAGCAAAAAAATATGTTCCGGCAACGGCAACTGCTTATCGCGATTACAGGAAAATCTTAGACGACCAGCAGATTGACGCGGTTTTTATTGCCACACCCCTAAGCGAGCATTTTAAAGTTGCGGCCGATGCCGTAAAGGCCGGCAAACATGTCTATGTAGAAAAGACGATGACCTACAACATCGAGCAGGCACTCGAATTGAGAAAACTGGTTAATCAATACCCTGAACAAGTTTTTCAGGTTGGCTATCAGTATCGTTATTCGCCTCTTTATTTTAAGGTTAAGGAAATGATCCAAAGTGGTTATCTGGGTAAAGTTTCGCAGGTTGATTGCCGATGGGATAGAAATGGAAACTGGCGACGAACCGTACCAGAACCTGCTCTCGAGAGACAGATTAATTGGCGACTGTATAAAGAGTACTCGGGGGGACTGGCAGCCGAACTTTTATCACATCAGATAGATTTTATTAATTGGGCTTTCGAAACACAACCCGACGAAATTATCGGAACAGGTGGGATAGATGTCTTTAAGGATGGGCGGGAAACCTACGATAATATTCAATCTGTTTTACGGTATAAAGAAAAGGGCATGATTGGTAATTTTGGAGCAACTTGCGGGAATGCACATGATGGCTATTTATTTAAAATAAAAGGAACAAAAGGTTCCGTTTCGCTATTGTCGAATACCGGTATTTTTTATCCAGAAAAAGAAACCCGAAAAGAACTCGGCATTGTAGATGGGGTAACCAGCGCTACAAAAATAGTGATCAATACCGATGGTGGTATACCGATACTAGATAAACCAACTATAGATGGAACCAATTATGCATTAGATGAATTTTATGAGTCTATTACAACGAATAAAACACCAGTTTCTAATATTCATACCGGAACACAAGCCGCAATTTGTGTAGCGATGTGCAATGAAGCCATATATTCGGGTAATCGTCAGGTTTGGCAAAAAGAGTATTATTGAGTACTTGTTTCTCGTTGTTTGTTTTTCAATTTTCCTACCAAGCTTACAACTCCTTATACATAGGTAATTCCTCTACTAATAAGAATTGGCCATTTTCGTGGTCGATTTTTGCGTAATAATGTTGCAGGCCATTGCTTACAGCCAGCCATTTGGCTTTATAAACAGAATTATATCTTGCAGCCTGGTCGAAAGTTGCTTGCGTAATGGGAACGGTTGGTGCTTTGCATTCTATGACCATTATTTTATCGCCAAGGTTAGTATAAACTAAAATATCACTTCTTTTTCTGGTCTGATTTAGATTTAATCCGCTTTCAATCTGTAATAAAGTAGAAGGGAACTTTTTTTCATGGATTAAGAAACGAATAAAATGCTGCCTAACCCATTCTTCGGGTGTTAACACCAGGTGTTTTTTGCGTATTTCATCGAAAATAAAATACGAATTATCCCTTTGGGTAATTTTAAAAGGATAAGTGGGCAAATTTAAAGGAATGGGTTTGTACATTTTTAAATGCAAATCTAATTAAAATCGTAATTTTACAAGCAATGAGTGCTGCAGAAATTATTGATGACCTAAAGGCCGGAAAATTTAAACCACTTTATCTATTACAAGGCGAAGAACCCTATTATATCGACCAGTTGGTCGATTTTATGGTCGAAAATGTCTTGCCCGATGCAGAAAAAGGTTTCAACCAGACTGTTTTGTATGGTAAGGATACCGATATGGCTACCATTTTAAATGCTGCCAAGCGATATCCAATGATGTCGGCCTATCAGCTTATTGTGGTAAAAGAAGCACAGGATTTAAAATGGGCGAAAGAGACCGAGGGGAGTAGCCGGGAAACCGAGTTTGTGCTTAATTATTTCGAAAAACCATTACCCAGTACCATATTGGTATTTGCTTACAAGTATGCCAATTTCGATAAACGTAAAAAGATTTACAAAGCAATTGCCAATAATGGTCTTATTTTTCAGTCAGACCCGGTAAGAGACTATAAGTTATTACCCTGGATAGAGGCGCATCTTAAAGAAAAGGGGTATCGGATTGCCCCGCAGGCAGCGGCACTAATTGCCGAATACCTGGGCACAGATTTAGCCAAGGTAGCTAATGAAATAGAGAAACTATGTTTAAATATTAGCAAAGAAACCACGATACAAACCGATCATATTCAAAAAAATATTGGTATTAGTAAAGAGTACAACGTGTTTGAATTACAAAAAGCACTTGCGACAAGAAATGTATTAAAGTGCAATCAGATTGTTAATTACTTTGCCGATAATCCAAAGGCAAATCCGATGGTTATGGTAATGGCTAATCTAAATGCCTATTTTACTAAGATTTTAAAATATCATTATTTACCCAATAAGAACGATGCAGCACGTGAACTTGGGGTAAGCCCCTATTTTATTAAAGATTACGAAATGGCCGCACGAACTTTTAGTCATGCCAAAACGTTCGATATTGTTGCTCTCCTACGCGAATACGATCTTAAAAGTAAGGGCTTAAATAGTACAGGCAATACAAGCGATGGAGAGTTGTTGCGGGAATTGCTCTTTAAGTTAATTCATTAACGGTTAATCCTAAAATTTACTAGGCAAAGGCCTCGAAAATTGATATCTTTGCGCAAAATCTAAAAATATGGCCTTACAATGTGGTATAGTTGGCTTGCCCAACGTTGGTAAATCTACCTTATTTAACTGTTTATCTAATGCAAAAGCGCAAGCCGCTAATTTTCCCTTTTGCACGATAGAACCTAATATAGGCGTAATTACTGTACCCGACGATCGTTTAACTAAGCTGGCAGAATTGGTAAAACCAAATAAAGTACAGCCCAACACCATCGAAATTGTCGATATCGCCGGTTTGGTTAAGGGCGCTTCGAAAGGCGAGGGCCTGGGCAATCAGTTTTTAGGAAATATTAGAGCTACTAATGCCATTATCCATGTATTGCGCTGCTTCGAAGACGACAATGTAATTCATGTTGATGGTTCTGTAGACCCTATTCGCGACAAAGAAATTATCGATACCGAGTTACAATTGAAAGACCTGGATACCGTTGCCAAAAGAATTCAGAAGGTCGAAAAAATGGCAAAAACTGATAAAGAAGCCAAAAGAACATTCGATATTTTAAGTATCGTTAAAACACATTTAGAAAGTGGTAATTCGGTGCGCTCTGCAGCTGTTGCAGCCGAAGATTTCGAATTTATCGAAGACCTTGGTTTATTAACTCAAAAACCAGTAATGTATGTTTGTAATGTAGACGAAGGCTCGGTACTTAATGGGAATGCTTATACCCAGAAGGTAGAAAATGCGGTTAAAAATGAAAATGCAGAAGTCTTAATTATTTCTGCTAAAATAGAATCGGAAATTGCAGAATTAGATTCTTATGAAGAAAGGCAGGAGTTTTTAGCCGACCTAGGCTTAACCGAGTCGGGGGTAAATAAATTAATAAGAGCAGCCTATCGCTTATTAGATCTATATACTTATTTTACTGCTGGCGTACAAGAAGTTAGAGCTTGGACCATTACTAAAGGGTTTACAGCGCCACAGGCAGCCGGGGTAATCCATACCGATTTCGAAAAGGGTTTTATCCGTGCCGAAGTTATTAAATATGAAGATTTTGTAACCCTGGGGTCTGAAGCTGCCTGTAAAGAAGCGGGTAAGTTGGGCGTTGAGGGTAAAACCTATGTGGTGGAAGATGGCGATATTATGCACTTTCGGTTTAACGTTTAACGGCTAACACTTTCAAAGTTTTTAAGATCTTGAGGTCGTCTCTTTTTTGTTTGGAGATGACCTTTTTTTTGAAATCCACCCTGTATTTAGGATTTTAGTAAAAATTGCGGATCAAGCAAAAAAGTCGGGGAGACCTAGTTATGTTTTCTTTTTCGCTCTCCGCCACGAAGGCGCTTTCTTTTTTTCGCAAAAAGAAACAAAAACTCCCGGGGGCTTATTTTTCTATTAAAGGTAGTATTTAGGCTCATTTCTTCGATTCCGAAAAATAAAAGGCCGATTGAAAACGGTAAACTTAAGTCAGTGCTTTTAACCATTTCGACCTAGCAAAACGTAACCTCCCTAACTTTTTTGCTTGATCCAAAATTGCTCAATGCTTTTTTTATACAATGAAAGGGGAATGCGCTTATTTAATAGCGATAAAGCGGTTTTTTCTAATTTACTTATAAACTTTATAAGGGAGGTCTCCGAAAATACTATTGTTCGTCGATACTTTTACCTTTCATGGCTTGCCCTACGGCCATGTCCATTAAGCGCTCAGCAAAAGGACGGGTAAACTCGTTAAGTTCGTCTGCTTTTTTAAGAATATGATCTTTTTCGTCGCTATCGAGTGCATCTTTAAGTTCGGCAATTAAAACAATAGTTAAAGTAAGCTCCTCTTCATTTAAAATACCACCATTCTTTTTCAAAAAACGCTCGGCAGTGTAAACGAGCTGCTCGCCTTCACTTTTAGCTTCGATAAGCATGCGCTGTTCTACATCGCTTTTGGCATTTTCGATGCTATCGATCAGCATTTTTTCTACTACTTCATCATTGAGGCCATAACTTGGCACGACCTCTATTTCTTGTTTTACGCCCGAACGGAGCTCTATGGCTTGTACTGTTAAAATCCCGTCGGCATTAAGTAAGAAATTAATATCCACTTTGGGTAAACCTGCAGGCATGGCCGGAATTCCTTTTAAATCGAATTCGGCTAATTTGCGGTTTTCTTTTACCAAATCGCGTTCGCCCTGGTAAACGGCAATCTTCATATTTACCTGACCATCTATAGAAGTGGTGTATTGTCTGCCCGCTTTTGTGGGCACCTTACTGTTGCGCGCAATAATTACATCCATTAAGCCGCCCATGGTTTCTATGCCCAAAGAAAGTGGAGTTACATCTAATAATAAGATATCGGAACGGTTTCCTGCTAATATATCGGCCTGGATAGCAGCACCTAAGGCTACCACTTCGTCTGGATTAATCTGATCGTGTGGCTGGCGTTTAAAAAAATCGCTTACTGCCTTCTTTACATACGGGGTGCGGGTAGACCCCCCCACTAAAACAACTTCGTCGATTTCGGCAACACCTACACCGGCATCCAAAAGCGCTTGTTTGCAACAGTGAAGGGTTTCGTTAACTTTTTCGGTAATTAATTGCTCAAAAGTTTGTTTGTCGAGCGTACACCAGATTTCGCCAACTTTTTCGTTATATAAATTTTGAGTAGACAAAGCTATCTTGGCCGCTTCTGCTTGTAAACGTAGCGTTTGCATTAAAATCGAGTCTTCAGCAACCTCGCTTAGGTTAAGTTTATTTTTTTCTATCCAATAATCTAAAATGGCCCGGTCGAAATCGTCGCCGCCTAAAAAGGTATTTCCATTGGTTGCTAATACTTCGAAAATGCCATTTTGAATTTGAAGGATAGACAAATCGAAGGTGCCACCACCTAAATCGTAAACTGCAATGGTTTTTTGCTGCGTAGGGTCGAGACCTATGCCATAAGCTAGACTGGCAGCAGTGGGCTCATTTACAATGCGTAACACATCCAGTCCGGCAAGTTTTCCGGCATCGCGGGTAGCCTGGCGCTGACTGTCGTTAAAATAAGCAGGAACCGTAATTACCGCCCTGTTTACAGGCGTTTTTAAAGCATGTTCTGCTCTTGCTTTGAGTTCTTTTAAAATTTCGGCCGAAAGTTCTATCGGGGTATAAAATTTGTTTCCAGCTTTAATTTTAACTAACGAATCACTATCATCATCGATAATTTTATAGCTAAAGACATCCTGGTGTGCAGCAACATCGGTATAAGAGCGGCCTAATAAACGTTTTACAGAAAAAATGGTATTGGCCGGATCGGTCGTCAAAAAAGCTTTAGCCTCATTACCAACCTCGGCATCACCCTGTGCATTAAAATGAACCACGGAAGGTACGAGCAAACCCCGGCCTAAATCGTTAATAACCTGCGGATTCTGATCGGGATTAATAAAAGCTACCAAACTATTAGTTGTGCCTAAATCGATACCTACAATAATTTCTTCTTGCTGTAAAGAGCCTGTTGCCAGGTTAATGGATATTTTTGCCATAACAATGCAAATTTACATAGTTTATTGCTTACAATTGTTTGAAAGTTGTAAAGAGTCGGGATTTGCTATTTCGTTAAAACCTCAGCTTTATGATAATTCCAGAGCCAGATTACAATGTTCTGGTAGCTTTCGATCCCCTGTGGCTGGTTGTTTAATTTAAGAAATTTATCGAAAGCAATCGTCATATAGCTCGACATCTGGCTATTGTATTGCCTCCAAAACTCACTTTCGGCCTTAAAATTGGCGATAAGCTGTGGGTTTAACTTTTTATAAAGTAATTCATAATCTTTAGGTGATTTGAATCCTATTTCATATAAAACATAGCGGAGCATATTATAATTTGCCGAATATTGAAAATGAAGGTCTTTGCTATGTACTGCAGTAAGGTAACCAACTAAATTAGCTTCGTCCTCGCGGGCAACACCCAATTGATGCGCAATTTCGTGGCAAACCACAAAGGGCAAGACCCAGGAAGGTAATTTTTGGTTAATATTGGCTTCGCCCGATAAGGGATTGTAGTAGCCTTCAATTCCTATTTCACTTATAGCCCAGCTATTTAAGGCTGGTTTTAAAGAAACTGCCGGATAATTGAATAATGGATTTTGAAGCGCCATTTGCTGATAGGCTAATGTGGCCTGTTCGCGGAGCGCAGCTAGGGTATAATTTTGTTGCGGCCCTGTTTTCGATTGAAGGTCGTTTAAACGATCGATAAAAAAATTACCCAATATAACCAATTCCTTTACCGTATATTTTGCATTTCCAACACCTAATTGCGTACTTATACTTGGCCTTGAATAATTTAAACCCCAAAGTATTTTGAAAGTGATATATAAAACCAGCAAAATATGAAACAACTGTAAGGGAATGGCAAAAGGATTTGTTTTAGGTAACGATTTTCGTTTTTTAAAGTATAAATAGCTTTTTATTAACGCAAAAAAGAGGAGGCAAGCATAGAGGATATCGCCTAAAGCAAAAGGGAATAAACCAGAAACAGCCCTTAAAATCCGAGCAATAAAGGGGTAAAGCCCGGCCGAGTAATACTGAAGTACAGCATTGGGAAATAAGCCAAAAATAAAGATCAACAGGGCGAGACCGATGCTGATGAAGTGTTTCTTGGATATCATGATCGTTAAAGAAAAATTATCTCTCGAAGGTTAATCTTTTTCCAACCTCACTTGTCGTAAACTTTCCGTTTTGATACGCTAAATTTCCGGAAACGAAAGTATGGGTAATGCTGGCCCGGAAAGTTTCGCCATCGAAAGGCGACCAGCCACATTTATAAAATATATTAAGTGGTGTTACTTTAAAAGGATCGTTCAGGTTTACCAAAATCAAGTCTGCCCAATAACCTTCGCGTATAAAGCCACGTTTTTCGATGTCGAAACAAACGGCTAAATTGTGTGCTGTTTTTTCAACGATTTTTGGGAGGGAGATTTTACCCTGTAAATGCATTTCTAATAAAGCAGGCAAGGCATGTTGTACCAGAGGGCCGCCTGAAGGCGCTTGACTATAAGCTTGTTGTTTTTCGCTTAGGGTATGTGGTGCATGGTCGGTGGCAATTACGTCGATATGATCGGTTAAAAGACCTTGCAAAATGCCAGCCTGGTCGGCAGCAGTTTTTACGGCAGGATTCCACTTTATAAAATTGCCTTTTGTTGTATAATCACTATCGTTAAACCAAAGGTGATGTACACAGGCTTCGGCGGTAATTTTTTTATCCTGGAGCGGGGTAACATTATCAAATAAACCTACTTCTTTTGCCGTCGAAATATGAAGGATATGTAAACGGGTTTGGTGTCGTTTAGCCAGCTCGACAGCCAGGGAAGATGATTTGTAGCAGGCCTCCGCACTGCGGATTAATGGGTGCATTTCGATCGTTAAATCGTCGCCATATTGAGCTTTAAATTTCGCTAAATTGTTACGGATAGTTTGCTCATCTTCGCAATGAGTTGCCACGAGCATGGGGGCTTTACTAAAGATATTTTCGAGAGTTTGTTCATTATCAACAAGCATATTGCCGGTCGAGGAGCCCATAAAAACTTTAATTCCACAGACATTTTTAGGGTCTGTTCTCAGCACTTCTTCTAAATTATCGTTGCTGGCACCCATATAAAATGAATAATTGGCTAGCGAGGTTTGAGCAGCAATAGCATATTTATCGGCCAGTAAATCTTGGGTAAGTGTATTAGGGATGGTATTGGGCATCTCCATAAAGGAGGTAATTCCACCAGCTACAGCAGCCATGCTTTCGGTAAAAATGTCGGCTTTATGAGTTAACCCTGGTTCGCGAAAATGCACCTGATCGTCGATCATTCCTGGTAAAAGGTACAGCCCTTCGGCAGCTATTTCTTGCGCAGTAGCTGAAGTTAGACCCTGTCCAATCTTCTTAATCAACCCCTCTTCAATTAAAACATCTGCTACAAATTGCTGGCCTTCGTTTACCAGCGTGGCATCCTTAATCAGGTAAGTATTCATTTGGTAAAGTTAATTATTTAGTATTTAATATTTAGATTGGGTTTAGAAGAATAAGAGTTAAAGCCAAAGTCTAACCAACGTCCAACGAACAACGAAAGACGACCAACCTTTTTCGTACCTTTGTTCCCTATGGCAAAATCTTTCGAAGAATTTAACCTTAATAGGCAGTTACTAAATGCAGTAGCCGATGCCGGATATACTGTTGCTACACCCATTCAGGAAAAAGCAATTGCTCCGGTTTTATCTGGCCAGGATATATTCGGTATTGCAGAAACTGGAACCGGTAAAACTGCAGCTTATGTTTTGCCTATGCTGATGCAGTTAAAATATGCCCAGGGAAATGATGCCAGAGCATTAATTTTAGCACCGACTCGCGAATTAGCCATGCAAATTGCCGAAGAAGTGAAACGTTTTTGTGCTTATACCGATTTACGAAGTGTAGTTATTTTTGGCGGTATTGGCCCCAAAACACAAAAGGAAGCCATTGCAAAGGGTGTCGACATTATTATTGCTACACCAGGCCGGTTTTTAGATTTATATTTAGCTGGCGATATCAATACGCAGTACCTTAAATTTTTAGTGCTCGACGAAGCTGATAAAATGATGGATATGGGCTTTATCGGCTCTATTCACCGCATACTTGAAGTAGTGCCTCGCAAACGTCAGAATTTGCTGTTCTCGGCAACAATGAGCGACCTGGTACAAAAAATTGCCGGCGACTTTTTAAAACACCCCACTTTAATAGAAGTTGCGCCGCAAGCTACCCCAGCTCAAAGTGTTACGCAAGGCCTGTATGAAGTGCCAAATTTTAAAACCAAAATTAATTTATTGCAACACTTGCTTAAAGACGATGAAATTTTTAATCGCCTTATTATTTTCTGCAGAACTAAAATGGTTGCCGATAATATCTATAGCTTTATAGCGCGTCGTTTTGGGGAAGAATCGGTAAGGGTAATTCACGCTAATAAAGGGCAAAATACCCGAATTAATTCGATTAATAGCTTTAAAGAAGGAAATATTAGGGTTTTGGTGGCAACCGATGTGGCCTCCCGAGGGATAGATGTAAGCGAGGTAAGCCATGTAATCAATTTCGATGTACCTATTATAATTGAAGATTATGTACATCGCATTGGGCGTACCGGCCGGGCTTTTTCCAAGGGCGATGCCATTACTTTTTGTACCGCAGCCGAGAAATATTACATCCGTAAAATCGAAAAACTAATCAGACAATATATTCCTGTTTTACCGGTTCCAGTAGATGTTTTTATAGAGGAAACTCCTTACGACGAACGCCAGCATATTGCAAGGGAAATAGACTTACAAAAACGTAAGGAAGATCCGGATTTTAAAGGAGCATTTCACGAAAAGAAAAATGCCAAGCAAATTGAAGAGCGGGAAAGAGATAAAGCCCGGGCGAATGCCCACAAACAAAAAGTATTTAAGAACAAAAAGCGCTTTGACAAAAAGAAATAATGAAGTTTAGACTTACTCCTTTAAATATTATAACTGCTCTGGGTTTTGTGCTGCTTGTGTTTTTGCTATTACAACCAAAACAGTCGGCTCCTCAGCTTTTGAAGATGAATCCTTTTTATTTCCTCATTATAGGATGTCTAATTGCTGCAACATTTATAAGCGACTTGATTTTCAGGTTTATTTTAAAAGACCTGAAAAAAATCTGGATTGTTGAGCTGGCTTTTATTGTATTAACCACCATTCTTATTTTAATATTACAAAAGTAAAACAGACAGGCTCGTATAGCATTCGAAAAATAAGCATCTTTGCAGCAAAATTAATGGGTTAAATTAAACGATGAGAAAAGCAGAAATAAAAATTACAGTCGAGTTAGATGACCAGAATATGCCCGAAAATATTCTCTGGGAAAGTACAGACGCAGCAACGAAAGAACAAGTACCTGTAAAATCGATGATACTGGCCCTTTGGGATCATAATTATAAAAACTCTATGCGGATTGATCTTTGGACTAAAGACATGCCGGTCGACGAAATGAAGCGGTTTTTTTATGAAACCCTGCAAACCATGGGTGATAGTTTTTTAAAAGCAACAGGTGAGGAAAACATCGTTGAAGATTTACGTGATTATTGCGCACATTTTGCCGATATTATGGGGATCGATACCAGAAAATAAGGAAATTATTTTTAATGCTCAACATCATAAGTTATGCTAATTGTTAATAAAATAAATGCCTATATAGGTTTAATTCTGGCAGTAATTGCAACAACAATTTGTCCGATTATTAAAGTGCCTTTTAAAGGAAACTGGAATTTGTACCAGACCGATCAGCGGTTGTTTCTTATAACGCTTGCTATTATTGCTATTACTGCATTATGTTTACTGGTAAGAAAATTGGGTATGTTCCGCTTATTATCGATCGTATTTTTAGTATGGGCAGTTTTAATGGCTGTGGCTGTTTATTTCAAATCCAATAACTATTTCAATGCCAGGTTTTTCGATAAGATTTTAGCAAAAACCATTCATTACCAATGGGGCTGGATTGTTTTCTTGGTAGCTGTATTGCTATTGATCACTTCAGTTAGAAAAGGAGAAGATTTAAAGGCTTAAAGTTTTGTGTGCCCTTTTCCGTTTATAGTGAGTTCGTTTTAGACTTTTATCGCCAGTAATAATGCTGATATTCCCGTCTACCTCGAAAATAGCCAGCTTTATATCTTTATAATGTTCTACCCCATGTTCGCGCATGGCTTCCTGTAGTTCCTCATCACTAATACCCAGGCTACTTAACTTATTAAAATTGAGCTTCCCATCGTGGATTAAAATTTCCGGATGCTGAAAGATGAAATCCCGAAGTCTTTTATTTTTGAAAGTTATTTTCTTTAAAATATAATTTAAACTAAAAAGCACAGCAGCGGCAGCTAAACCGCCTAGCAGACTGGTGTTATTACCTACCATTGCATTTTGTACAGCATTGCTGATTAATAAAATGAGCACAACATCGATGGTGTTTAATTGAGAGAGTTCTTTTTTTCCGCTAAGCCTAATAGCCGACAGCATAAAAACATAAACTGCCAAGCTCCGAAGCGCAATATCTAAATAAGGATTCATATTAAAATTTTAATTCTGTCTGTCCCTTGTGAGCAACTTCTCGTTCGTGTTGCAAAAGCCATTTCTTGCGCCAAAGGCCGCTCGCATAACCCACCAATTTACCATTACTGCCAATTACCCGATGACAAGGAACAACAATTGCGATATTATTTTTCCCATTCGCCGCAGCTATTGCCCGAATAGCTAGTGGATGATGTGCTGAGAACTTCGCATAAGAAATGGTTTCTGCATAAGGAATTTTGCTTAAATTTTCCCAGACTTCTAATTGGAAAGCTGTTCCGCTTTGCGATATTGGAAAAGTGAAATCCTTTAATGTTCCGTCGAAATAAGCCTGTAATTGCTTTGCTGCCAACTTGCTGATAGAATTTTCTGCTAATTCGCCAGTATCCTTTTCGCTGAAGGTAATTTTATTAACCGCACTCTCGTCCGCAATAATAGTAATATCGCCTATAGGGCTCTTTACGATGCTACAATAAATACTCATTAATGCAATTTACGGTTTTAAATTGGTTAATCATTGTTCGTTTACCGTTGTTTAATTGCTGAACGTTCCGTCTAAATACTACCAACTACTCAATTACCGACCTTTTTGTCATCCCTCTTTAATCTTTGCACCTTGCGCTTTACGCTTCACTCTTTTGTTTATCTTTGTTGCATGCATCTGGCAAATCAGGTTAAACAGCTCATCAGAAAAGAAATGCTTTTAGAATGGCGTTCTAAATACGCGCTAAACGGCATATTGTTATATGTTGTTTCTACTGTTTTTGTTTGTTTTTTATCTTTTGTTACCATGCCCGAAAAGTTAACCTGGAATGCTTTATTCTGGATTATTATGCTTTTTGCTTCTATTAATGCGGTAGCCAAAAGTTTTTTGCAGGAAAGTAAAGGCCGACATTTGTATATGTATGTTTTGGTTAGTCCGATAGCCTTGATTATAGCTAAGACGCTTTATAACAGTCTATTAATGATAGGTTTAACCTTAATTGCCCTGTTGTTTTATTGCATGGTTTTCGAAGCACCCAGTCGGATGGATTTGCCTATGTATTTAGTTGCAGTTGTTCTGGGCAGCTTAAGTTTTGCCACCATATTTACCATGGTTTCGGCAATTGCAGCTAAGGCAGGTAATGGTGGGATGTTAATGGCCATACTCAGCTTCCCTATTATCATTCCTGTGTTAATCGTATTAATTAAGTTAGCAAAAAATGCGATTGATGGACTCGATAGGAGCGTAAGCTTAGACGATATAGGCTTGTTGGCCATTATAAATGTATTGGTAATAGCAGTATCCTTATTGTTATTTCCCTACCTTTGGCGGGATTAGAATTAGTTAATTAGTTAATTAGCTGATTAGCTAATTAATACAATCTAGTAAATATGAATAAAAATTGGTGGAAAATTTTAGGTGCTATACTGGTGGTTTATTCCACAATTGCCGGTCTGTTATTGGGTGTTCCGCACCTCGACATTTTAAACGAAACCATTAGAAATTTATATTTTCATGTGCCCATGTGGTTTGCCATGATTACCCTATTCTCTATTTCGGTGTTTTATAGCATCAAATCCCTGAGCGCTAAAAATGAAA
This sequence comes from Bacteroidota bacterium, assembly GCA_040388055.1. Taxonomy (GTDB): domain Bacteria; phylum Bacteroidota; class Bacteroidia; order Sphingobacteriales; family Sphingobacteriaceae; genus Pedobacter. The sequence continues at coordinate 47,490 of JAZKCO010000013.1, read as the reverse complement.
TCGACGACCTAAGAGCAGTAGAAAGTATAAATGTTGGTATTATTTTTGGCGTTTTGGGGCTAATTACCGGTGCTGTCTGGGCAAAATACACCTGGGGACAGTTTTGGAGCTTCGATCCTAAGCAAAATTTTGCTGCCATTTCGATTTTGTTATACTTTGCTTATTTGGTACTTCGAAATGCAATAGATGAAGAGCAGAAGCGGGCTAAAATATCGGCAATCTATAATATTTTTGCCTTTCCGATGATGGTTGTTCTCTTATTCGTATTGCCTCGTTTACAATCGTCTTTACATCCTGGAAATGGCGGTAATCCTGGTTTTAACAGTTACGATCTGGATAGTCGCATGCGTATGGTTTTTTATCCTGCTTGTCTAGGCTGGATTATTATTGCTTACTGGATTTATACAATCCGTTTTAGAATCCGTTCTCTCGAACATAAACAATTTTAATGATGATGAAGAAAATTGCATTTACTTTAATAATGTTCCTAAGTACGCTTAATATGTTCGCCCAGAGCAATAGCGTAGAAATGGCCGATACCCTACGTAGCAACGGAAAAATATACGTTGTCGTGGCTGTTATTGTAATAATTTTAGTGGGTTTGTTGATCTATTTGTTTGCACTCGACAAAAGATTAAAAATGTTAGAAAAAAAATCTAATCACAAAAACTAATTTTAAACTGCCTAATCACAATCTTTTAGCATTTTTATAATGGTGTTTATCGTACACTAAGCAAAATTACACTTGCATTAGTCGTTTATTTTAATGCAATTTTGCACCCGTAAAAGAAGAAACCATCAGGAGCAAATTGCTGTAAAATATGCCCGTGGTCTCTTCAATATCATTAAACGACAATACGTATTACAACGAAAACCAATTATAAAAACAATAAATAATGTCTAATTCAGCAAACGAAACAAGTTTCTTTCAAGATGTTTGTAAGAACTTTGATAGTGCCGCACAATTTACCTCACATCCAGAAGGTTTATTGGCTCAGATAAAAGCATGTAACAGTGTGTACCGTTTCCAGTTCCCCATACGCCGGGGTAATGGATTTGAAGTAATCGATGCTTGGCGTGTAGAACACTCTCACCACATGAGCCCAACCAAGGGCGGTATTCGTTATAGCGATATGGTTAACGAAGATGAGGTTATGGCTTTAGCAGCCTTAATGACTTATAAATGTGCCATCGTAAATGTTCCTTTTGGGGGGGCTAAAGGTGGAATTTGTATTAATCCTAAGAATTATTCTGTTGCAGAATTAGAAACGATTACCCGTCGATATACAACAGAGTTGATTAAAAAGAACTTTATTGGCCCTGGAATTGATGTCCCTGCTCCCGATTATGGATCTGGCGAACGTGAAATGAGCTGGATAGCCGATACTTATATGACGATGAACCCAGGTTCGCTAGATGCCTTAGGTTGTGTAACCGGTAAGCCAATTGCTTTACATGGTATTCGGGGTCGAAAAGAAGCAACCGGAAGGGGAGTTGCTTATGCCATACGTGAGTGTGTAAATGTAGCAGAAGATATGGCTAAAATTGGCTTAAAAGCTGGTTTAGGTGATAAAAAAGTAATTGTTCAGGGATTGGGTAATGTAGGTTATCATTCTGCTAAATTTTTGAGCGAATTTGGTGCAACTATCGTGGGTATTTGCGAGTTTGAAGGTGCGATTTATAAAGCAGATGGCTTAAATATAGACGAAGTTTTTGCCCATCGTAAAAATACAGGATCTATTCTTGGCTTTGCTGGCGCAACCGATTTTAAGAACTCTATGGAAGGCTTAGAACAGGAATGCGATATCCTAGTGCCTGCTGCACTCGAAAATCAAATCACTAACGATAATATCCGCAATATTAAAGCGAAGATTATTGCCGAAGGTGCAAATGGTCCTTGTACACCAGAAGCCGAGGAAATTTTTACTGAAATGGGTGGTATCATTATTCCAGATATGTATTGTAATGCAGGTGGGGTAACGGTTTCTTATTTCGAATGGTTAAAAAACTTATCCCATGTAGCTTTTGGTCGTATGGAAAGCCGCTATGCAGAAAACTCAAACGCTAACTTAATTAACACTTTAGAAAATTTAACGGGTAAAAAAATCCCCGCCGAAAATAGACTAATGATCGTAAAAGGGGCATCAGAAATGGAATTGGTAAATTCGGGTTTGGAAGATACCATGATCCATTCTTACCACGAAATTAGAGAAACATTGCTTAACAAGCCTGCGGTTCAAACTTTAAGAACTGCTGCTTTCGTTAACTCTATCGATAAAATTGCAGTTTCTTACATGAATTTAGGCATCTGGCCATAATTTTTTAGCAATAAATTTAAAGGCACTTGCGATTTTTAAACTTCGTAAGTGCCTTTTCTGTTTTATAAATATTGTTTAATCGTGACAAACTTGGTCATACTTTATTTAACGCTTGTCGTATATTGCTTATATGATGAAGATGAAAACGTTAAGCAGCCTATTCCTGCTATTTTTGATGCTGGCCTGTAATCGCAAACAAGAAGAGCAAACCAAGACTCAATTAACGAGGGCAAAGGGAACTGAAAAAACAGCAACTTTTGCAGCAGGCTGCTTTTGGTCTACACAAGAAGGCTTCCTCGAACTAAAAGGCGTAATAAAAGCCACAAGTGGTTATACAGGAGGATCGACCAAAGACCCTACTTACGAAGAGGTTAGTACTGGTTTAACGGGCCATGCCGAAGGTGTACAGGTGATTTATAACCCGGATATAATCAGCTTTGCGCAATTGGTCGAAGCATTTTTTTATATGCACGATCCAACTCAATTAAACAGGCAAGGTCCGGATTTTGGTACAAATTATCGTTCTATAGCCTTTTACCGAAATGCCGAAGAGAAAAAGGAAATCGAAAATGTGAGGTTAAAATTTAATCGCGCTAAACTTCACAGCGAGCCCATCGTTACCGAAATTAAAGCCTTTGAAGTATTTTATCCGGCCGAAGATTATCACCAAAACTATTATCGCCAGCATCCAAACGATGGTTATGTAACCAACGTTTGTGGTCCCAAATTAAATAAACTCCGGGCAGCACTTCCGGAGCTTTTAAAAGACAAGTTCCGTTAGTTTAATAAGCTAAATTTTAAGAACTATCAATTAATTGTCATGATATAGAATACAAAGCAGCCAAAGTGCCTGCGCTAACTATGTTTTTTTATCTTTGTGATCTGGGATTTCTAATTTAAAACCTACATGAAAAAAAGTGCAATTATTGGTTTAATAACTATCGCCATTTGTATTGGTTTTTTAGTGAGCTTAAATGCTGACACTGATACCTATTCTAACTTTACTGAAGCTGCATCCTCTTCGAAAGAAGAACATGTAATGGGTTACTGGGAAAAAAGTAAAGGGATGCACTACGATGCTGCAAAAGACCCTAATCACTTTGCTTTTTTTATGAAAGATGAAAAAGGTAAGGTAAAGCAAGTCGTTTTAAACGGTACAAAACCTCAGGATTTTGAACGATCGGAAAAAATAGTACTTATTGGTAAAATGGAGAATGATACTTTTTATGCTTCAAAAATACTGATGAAGTGCCCATCTAAATACAACGATAACCTGGTAGAAGTACAAAAGGACGGCCAGGTAAAACCATACAAAAAATCTTAATGGAACTAAATTTCTTTGGAGAAAACCTCCTTCCCGGTCAAGTTGGGCAGTTTTTTATAGTGCTTGCTTTTGTGGGTTCTTTACTGTCTACTATCGCTTATTTCTTTGCAACAAAAAATAAAAACGAGCAAGATCATTCCTGGCGAAATATTGGAAGAGCTGCCTTTTTCATCAATACGGTTAGCATTATCGGAATTGGTATAACCCTCTTTTACCTCATTCTTAACCATAATAACGAATATTATTATGTGTATAAACATTCTTCTAAAGCTTTACCCGTCTATTACATTATTTCGGCGTTTTGGGAAGGACAGGAAGGAAGTTTCTGGTTATGGGCATTTTGGCAATCATTGTTGGGGCTCATCTTAATCTGGAAGGCTAAAAGCTGGGAAAATGGCGTGATGACGGTTATTGCCTTATCGCAAGTGTTTTTAGCCTCTATGCTATTGGGAGTAGAAATATTTGGAGAAAGAATAGGAAGTTCGCCATTTATTTTATTAAGAGAGGTCGTTAATTTAAAAGAAAGATTTCCTGTTGTTTTTAATAACCCCGAAAACTATAAAAACTATCTTAAGTTTATTACCGATGGTGAGGGATTAAACCCATTATTACAAAATTACTGGATGGTTATCCACCCACCTACCTTGTTTTTAGGTTTCGCCAGTATGGTTGTTCCTTTTGCTTATGGCATTGCTGCTTTATGGCAAAAACGATATAAAGAATGGATCAAACCAGTAATGCCTTGGGCATTATTTGCGGTTATGGTTTTGGGAACCGGTATTATAATGGGCTCTTTCTGGGCTTATGAGGCTTTAAACTTTGGTGGTTTCTGGGCCTGGGATCCAGTCGAAAACGCTGCCGTAATTCCGTGGTTAACCTTAATTGCAGGTGTGCATGTAATGATTGCCTATAAAAACACTGGGCATGCCTATTTTACAGCAATCGCTTTAATTTTTATCAGCTTTGTACTGGTGCTTTATGCTTCTTTTTTAACCAGAAGCGGTATTTTAGGCGACACTTCGGTACACTCTTTTACAGATATGGGCATGTTTGGCCATCTTATACTTTATAATGTTGTATTCCTGGTTATTGCCGTCTATTTTATAGTTTGGCGTTGGAAGGAATTACCCATTACCCATAAAGACGAAGAAACCTATTCTCGCGAATTTTGGATGTTTATTGGTGCATTGGTATTAACTGTAGCTTGCTTACAGGTTATTTTTACAACGTCGGTTCCGGTATTTAATAATGCTTTTGGAACGAAATTTAGCCCCCCGGTAAATGCTATACAATATTACAATAAATGGCAAGTGCCTTTCGCTATATTAATTACCCTTATTTCTGGTTTTTCGCAGTTTTTGAAATACAAAAGAACCGATCCACGTAAGTTTTACAGCAGCCTTATTTCTTCTATCGTATTTGCCATGGTTATTACCGCAGGCTTTGCTTACCTAACCGGAGTTTACACCAATTTAATTTATATTATCCTTACGTTTAGCTGCTTATTTGCTGTATTATCGAATTTGCGCTTATTGACGGGTGTTTTTTCGAGTAAGGGAAATAAATTGGCTGGTTCGGCAGTTGCCCATATTGGCTTTGCTCTCTTGCTTTTAGGTGCATTGGTTGCTGCGGCAACGAGTAATCCAATTTCTATTAACGAAAGTAATTTTATTCCTGTTAAAGACTTTGAGAAAGCTGCCAAACCTGGCGAAAATATAATGCTTTATAAGAATGAGCCCAAGAAAATGGGCAAGTATACAGTTACTTATATTAGTGATACGACCATTGCTCCTAATACATATTATAAGCTTAACTTTAAGCAGGTTGATGAAAAAACGGGGAAAATAAAAGAAAATTTCGACCTTAATCCGAGTATTCAGGAGAACGGTAAAATGGGTCTTATTGCCTCGCCCGATACCAAACACTTTTTAACTGCCGATATCTATACCCACATTACCAGTGCTGCCGAAAAGAAAGAAGAGCATGCAGCTCACGATGGGCATACCGAAGAGGAAAATTACAAAGTGCCCCGAATCGTTACTTTAGCCGTTGGGGATACCATACACACCAGCAGTGGAATTTTAACCGTTAAGGCAATGAACAATGCCCCTGTGGTTAAAGATTTAACATTGGCTCCTGGCGATCTGGCAGTAGGCTTACCTTTAGAAGTGAATGTAAGTGGTAAAATTTATACTGCAGAGCCTTTGTTTTTAGTAAAAGGAAATAACACGTTCGATTTTGCGAGAAATATTAAGGAATTGGGATTAAGAGTAAGGTTTACGAAAATTATTCCCGAACAGCATAAAGTAGAACTTCAGGTATTCGAAAAGCCTCAGCAAGCAAAAGATTGGCTGGTTTTTAAATCTATCGAGTTCCCTTATATTAACTTATACTGGGCAGGAACTATTATCATGGTTATTGGTTTTATCATGTCTATTTTGAGAAGGAAAAAGGAGATAAATACAAAATAATGAAAATTGTGCTGGTGGGTTCCGGAAATGTTGCCACAGCGATTGCTCTGGCCTTTAAAGCAATTGAAGTGGAAGTTGCGCAAATTTGGAGTAAACAATACCAACACGCACTTGTTTTAGCAAAGGAGGTTAATGCAGCAGCCATTAAAGATTTAGCAGAGGTCGATCATACCGCCGATTTTTGCATAATTGCAGTAAAAGACGATGCGATATTAGAAATTGCTACCCAGCTGAAAGATTTTAAGGGCATAGTTGTACATACTTCTGGCGCAGTAAATATGGAAGTATTTACCTCACAGATGGAGGAATATGGGGTTTTATACCCTTTACAAACTTTCTCGAAAGGACGGAGCATCGATTTTAGCATAGTGCCCCTTTGTATAGAAGGGAATACCAGCAAAACCCTGAAAAGTATTAGCGAATTAGCCAATAAATTAAGTTCGGCAGTAGTAGAAATTAACAGCGAAAAACGTAAAATATTACATCTGGCAGCTGTTTTTGCTTGTAATTTTACTAATCATCTTTATGCTTTAGCAGCGGAGCTATTAAGTGCTAATAACTTGACATTCGACTTGCTAAAGCCGCTCATTACAGAAACTGCAGCGAAAGTACAAGGATCGGCTTTACCGCAAGATGTACAAACAGGGCCAGCCATTAGAAATGACAGGCAAACCCTACAAAAACAAGAAGCATTGCTGGCAAAAGAGCCGCAATTATTAAATTTATATCAAATATTAAGTGAAAGCATAAAAAAGACGCAGAAATAATGCCTTTTCGACTTTAGCTGCTTAACTTGCACAGAATTATGAGTATTTTTAAATTAAAAATAAATTTTGAAGAGGAAGGGAAAGAACCAATCGAACTACCTATCGCTGCCGGAGAAGATGTCTTAGACATTGTTCTGGATAATGGGATAGAGCTGCAGCACAATTGCGGTGGCGTTTGTGGATGTAGTACCTGTCATATTTATATCAATAAAGGAATGGACAATATCCAGGAAATCTCGGATAAAGAAGAAGATTTTATTGACAGAGCCGTGAGACCAAAAATTATATCAAGATTAGCTTGCCAGTGTATTGTTTTGGATGGAGATATTGAAGTAACCATTCCCGATCAGTCTGAGTTTTTAGGACATTAGATTAGTTTAAAGTCCAAAACTTGAAGGAACAAAGCGCAAAGAACGACCAGAACCTATAACACATTATAAGATCAATGAATACTAATAAATTCACATTACCCATTTACTGGAACGACCACGAAGATATAGCACAAGAACTTTACGAGAAATTTGGCGATGAGTTTAATGAGGCTAAAATATACCGGATCCGTTTTACAGAATTATTAGAATGGGTACTTTCCCTGCCAAATTTTAAGGGCACCCGTGCAGAAAGTAACGAAGGTCATCTGGAGCAGATTCAGTCGGCCTGGGTGTACGAATGGAGAGATAATCAGTAATTGAGTTAGATAGCTTACAACCCTAACAGATGCTAGAAAACCTAAAAAATATTACTACTTTTATTTTCGATGTAGATGGTGTATTAACGAATGCTACCATTATAGCTTCCGAATCTGGCGAGCTTTTGCGTACATTTAATATTAAAGATGGTTATGCCTTACAGCTAGCCGTTAAAAAAGGGTATCACGTTTGCATTATTTCTGGTGGTAAAGGTGTGGCTATAAACAAACGCTTTACAGGCTTAGGCATTAAAGATGTTTTTTTAGGGGTCGGAAATAAGATAGAGACTTATCAAAATTACCTTAAAAAAAATAAGATTACCTCCGATCAGGTTTTATACATGGGCGACGACATACCAGACTATGAAGTGATGAAACTGGTAGGCATTGCAACTTGCCCGGCCGATGCGATCGACGAAATTAAACAAATCTCTCATTATATCTCGCCCAAAAAAGGCGGAGAAACTGCCGCAAGAGATGTTATCGAAAAAGTTCTTAAAGTACAGCAAAATTGGTTTGATTTCAATCCAATAGCTTCAGATTCGGGTAAATAACATCATTTCTACCCTTCCTGATTAAAAAGTTTTAATTGCAACAATTAAGTTACCGTATCCCGTTAAACTTAATTCTATTTTTTAGTTCTAAGAACTACAAAAATAAAAAGAACCAGAGATTTTCAGGCGTGCCCTGGACTTTCAAAACACTTAAAAAAACAAAAAAAACATGAAAAAATTAATGATTATCTGCGGATTATTATTCAGCGTAGTAACTTTCGCTAACGCGCAACAAGGTGGACAAGGCCGCGGTGGTACTCCCGAAGAAAGAGCAAAAAGACAAACTGACCAGTTAGTCGAAAAATTAAAATTATCAGACGAACAAAAGACCAAAGCTGCTGCTGTTATTACAGAACAAATAGCTGCACAAGCGAAAATGCGTGCTGATAATCAGGGTGGAGACAGAGCTGCAATGATGGAAAAAATGCAAAAAATTGCGGCCGAAACTGAAGGTAAAATCAACGCATTTTTAAATGACGACCAGAAAAAAGCTTATAAAACAATGTTGGATGAGCAAAAAGCGGCCAGAGAGAAAATGATGAAAGATAGACAAGGTGGTGGTGGCAAATAACCCGACCTAAAAAATTATAAATAACAAAAGCGACTTATGGTCGCTTTTGTTATTTTTGGGGAATAAGCTTTGTTAAGTTTTAGCTATAAAGTAAATTATGTATAAACAACAATTACCTATTGTTCTGGCCTCTAAATCTCCCCGCCGCCACGAATTAATGAAATTAATGGGTTTAGAGTTTAGTATTGCCTTAAAAGAGGTTGATGAAAGTTATCCGGCCGGCTTAAATGCAGCAAGTATTGCACTTTATATTGCCGAACAGAAAGCAAAGGCGTTCGATACTGTAACCGGGAGTATTGTAATTACTGCCGATACCATTGTAGCTTTAGGGAATGAAATTCTTGGTAAACCAAAGGATGTAATAGAAGCCCGCCAAATGCTACGCAAATTATCTGGCCGTAAACACGAAGTCTATACAGGAGTCAGTTTAGTTAAAGACCAGAAAATGATTTCATTTTATGATTTGACCGAAGTTTATTGCCGGGAAACGACAGATGAAGAAATTAATTTTTATATCGATAATTCTAAACCTTTCGATAAAGCAGGAAGCTATGGAATTCAGGACTGGTACGGTTTGTCTGTGGTTAAAAGAATCCATGGCTCCTATACTAATGTAATGGGCTTACCTACCGAAAAGTTGTACGAAGCCCTGAAAGCGTTTTAGCCGTAAACAGTATAAGACAGGGTTTATTCATCTCTAATAATTATTAGACTTTTGTTAGAGTTTGGTTAGAGTTTGGTCAGAGTCTGTTAGACCCCTAGTCTAAGAAAAGCCTGAGGGAAATCTAAAGATAGGCTGAAGTAGAGCCAACAGTTTCCGAAGCATTAACCTTCTTGTTCTCTACCATAAGAATTAAAGACAAAGTTTAGACAATTAACCTCCGGCCAAGACGCCCATTTTTAGGTCATAAGTTGAGAGTTTGAGTTCCTGGATGGCTAACTTTTCGATCACATAATTGGTTAACAGGCAGGCCATAACAATCATATCTACTCTTAAAGGAACTAAGCCATCCATTTTCTCCCGTTCGTTATGGCTGGCTTTAATTAAGGTTTCCGAAAGCTGCGTGTATGCATTAAGGGCAATGGGCTCCTGGCTTATTTCTTGAAAGTTAAGCCCGGGATTAATCATACCCGCAAAAGTTTCGAAAGCCCCCGCAGAACCAATTAAAGTTTTGGGTTGATGAAATTTACAGATGGCTATTAGTTCTGTTAGCTGATGATCTAAATACTGCAGAATGGCCTCTTTATCGATATCACTTATCGGGTCTGATTTAAAAAAAGTTTGCATCAGCCTTGCAGCACCAATCGGATAACTCTTTTTCCAAAACAGCTTTTCTTCGTCGCAAAGTATAAATTCGGTACTCCCACCTCCAATATCCATAAGGAGTGAGCCATTTGAAATGGCTCCACTCCATTTTACACCCCGATAGATATATTCGGCCTCTTTATTACCATCTATAATATCGATTACGATGCCTGTTTCATTTTTCGCCGTATTAACAAACTGCTGCCCATTTTTAGCGCTACGGGCGCCGGAAGTAGCAACAGCCTTAACTAGATCAACTGCATATTGGTCGATGATTGCTTTAAACCCGATTAAGCAATCGATGCCCCTTTTAAAGGCAGCTGGGATAATGAGGTTTTCTTTGGTAATATCTTCCCCCAATTTAACAGGCTCGTTGGTTTTGTAGATTATCTGGGGCTCCTTATCCCCGGTTTCGGCGATGAGGAGATGAAAGGTATTCGTGCCCAAATCTATAATCGCTACTTTCATTTTAGTTTTTGTACCTAAACCATTTAAACATTTCTTTAAAGGTTGTTTTTTTACCGTACATTAAAATTCCTACCCGATAAATCCGTCCTGCAACCCAAACGGTGCCCACAAAGCCAACAACTAAAATACACATAGATAGGGCTAGTTCCCAGTTTGGAACTCCATAAGGCAAGCGTACTACCATGGCAATAGGAGAGGTAAAGGGGATCATCGAGAGCCAAAAAGCCACGGTGCCATAAGGATCGTTGGTAACCACGCTTAGCGAAAGTGCATAACCTAGTAATAAGGGCATCATTACGGGCATCATAAACTGCTGGGTTTCGGTCTCACTATCAACAGCCGAACCAATGGCCGCATATAAGGCACTATAGAACAGGTAACCGCCAATAAAGAAAAATATAAATACAGTTATAATTTTACCAAAATCTAAACCGGCAAGGCTTTTTTGGAGATCAACCATTGGCCCCTGCATTGCCGATGCAGCTGGTGTATTTTGTGCTAATTGAGCAGTACCAGAATTAACCTGCGTACTGGCAGTTATCGATTTTTTGATGTCGTCTTTATTGACTAAAACACTCACGGCTACTGTAGAAATCGTTAAGGTTAATACAATCCATAAAATGAATTGCGTTAAACCCACCATAGCAATGCCGATAATTTTACCCATCATTAATTGGAAGGGTTTTACCGACGAAATCATGACTTCGATAATGCGGCTTGTCTTTTCTTCAATTACACCACGCATTACCTGTATGCCGTATAGCATAATAAACATAAACATTAAGATGCCAGCAATAAAGGCAATAATAGTACTTGCACCTGCGCTCGAATCTTGCTCCTGGCCAGTATCGGCGATCTTTTTTGTAGTAATATCGACCGATGTTTTTAAATCGTCCAGGTCGCTTTGTGCAATCCCCGATTCCTTTAGCTTCTGGTTGCGGATTAATTCTTCAATATCGTTCGATATTCTTCGGTTAAGGGACAAGCCAGCTTGTTTAGTCCCATAAAGCTGTATGCCATTTGGTTCCTTTAATGAAAAATTAGGCAGGTATAAAACATAATCGAAATCGCTTTGCTTTAACGATTTTTTCATTTCGTCGACAGATTGACTTACATAGTTATAACTAATATTTTTGTCTGATTGCAATTTTTCGGTTAAAGTTTTATTATTGTTCACTACGGCGACTTTATCGTGGGTATCGCTAATTCCCTTATACGTAAAATAACCAATTAAACCATATATCCCGGCAATGAGGAGGGGGGTTAGAAAAGTCATAATGATGAACGACTTTTTCTTAACCCTCGATAAATATTCTCTACGAATAATTAATAAAATCTTATGCATAGTCTGTTCTTTTAACTTTGTCAATAAAAATATCGTTCATGGTCGGGATTACTTCATCAAGACGGGTAATTGCAACATGGGGTAGTAGGGATGCCAATACTTCGTTTGCAGTTTTATTGGGTTTGATCTTGATTTTAACCAGGGTTTTGTCCTTCACATTTTCGGTTTGTAATACATCGAAAATCGAATTAGCTATAGTAAGATCATAGTGGCCCTCGTACTCAATCCAATAAGTATTGTTGCGGTAGGTGGCTTTAATTTCGTCGACACCACCATCTAAAATCTTCTTGGCACGATCGATTAAGGCTATGTGGTCGCAAAGTTCCTCTACACTTTCCATTCTGTGCGTAGAAAAAATAAAGGTCGCCCCTTGCTTATTGAGGGCTATGATTTCATTTTTAATGATATCAGCATTTACTGGATCGAAGCCAGAAAAAGGTTCATCTAAAATAATTAATTCTGGCTGATGCAGTATGGTCGCCACAAACTGTACTTTTTGCTGCATGCCCTTACTCAGATCTTCTACTTTCTTATTCCACCAATCGGCCATTTCCAATTTTTCGAACCAATATTTAATCCGCTTTGTGGCTTCTGCTGTACTCAATCCCTTTAGTTTTGATAAATACAATATTTGCTCGCCGATTTCCATTTTTTTATATAGACCGCGTTCTTCTGGCAAATAACCAATTTGCGATATATGATCTTCATTTAATCGCTTACCATTAAAAAGCACTTCACCACTATCTGGTGCTGTAATTTGAGTGATGATACGGATGAGAGAAGTTTTACCTGCACCGTTTGGCCCCAAAAGGCCAAATATCTTACCCTTTTCTATTTCCAGGCTCACATTATCCAGGGCACGATGCGTTGCATACTGCTTTACAATATTTTTTACGCTTAGCATTTTTATTAATTTAGTTTGGAGTTGGTAAGATAAATAAAACCTTTAAATGTTACGGTTTTATAGGTAAGAAAAATAACCTGAATTGTAGCGTTAGTTACCCGAGGCTCGTATATGTTTTGTAGCGGGAGTAGCACAAGGAGAAAAAACAAATATAAACTGATGAGAAAAATTATTGTTGTACTGGCTGTTTTGTTTACAGCTAATTTAGCCTGTAAAAAAGAACAGATAGGAGATAGGCTTTGTGCATGCTCCCCTGTTACCTATCCCTATTTAAGCCTGGTAATTAAAAATAGTGCTGATCAGGATTTACTGAACCCCGTAATTGCGGGCTATTATAGCCAAGACCAGATTCAATTATTTCAAAAAGAAGGTAATGGAACGATTAAACAGCTGAGCTTTGCGGTCCGGCCTCCGTTTTCTTACGGAAAGGGCCAATTTATCTATTATCAGCTTTTCTCGCAGGAGATTGTTCTACTAGCAAAAGCCACTGATCAGGTATTTTATTTAAAGTTAGGAGACCGGCCGGCTTTTGAACTTAATTTACAAGTAAATAATAATTCGAGAAAAGTCGAAAAACTTTTCATCGATAAAAACGATGCTCCAATAGATACGGGGGTAGTTTCTCAATATACCAGTATATTCTACTTAAGGATGTAAAAAAAATGGCCTCCAGTAAACCTGGAGGCCATTTTTTATTCGAAATATTCTTTCATTTTATCGAAGAAGCTCTTGTCGTTCTTGCCCGGTTGGGGTTTGAAGTTCGGAGAGTCTCTTAGTCTTTCTAACATGGCTCTTTCTTCGTTATTCAAAATCTTTGGAGTCCAAATATTAACATGAATAATTTCGTCGCCGCGATGATAGGAATTTATTTCTGGAATACCTTTCCCCTTTAAACGTAATAATTTTCCGCTTTGCGTTCCAGGTTCAATTTTAATTTTTGCTTTACCATCTATAGTAGGCACTTCGGCACTAAAACCTAAAGCTGCATCTACAATACTTAAGTGTAAATCGTAAACAATATTGTTGCCCTCGCGTTTTAGCGTTTCGTGCGGGAGTTCTTCGATTAATATAATTAAATCGCCAGGTATGCCGCCATTTGGGGCTGCATTTCCTTTGCCTGCCATGCTTAATTGCATGCCATCGCTTACACCTGCCGGGATATTAATCGTAATGGTTTCTTCGCCACGAACAATGCCGTCGCCATTACAAACATTACATTTGGAAGTAATCTGCTGACCGCTACCATGGCAGGTAGGGCAGGTTGCTGTAGTTTGCATTTGCCCCAGAATGGTATTGGTTACTCTTCGAACGGCACCACTACCACCACAAGTTTTGCAGGTGCTTACCGACGATTTATCTTTAGCCCCGCTACCATCGCAGGTTTTACAGGTAATTTGCTTATTTACTTTAATCTTTTTCTCTGTGCCATTGGCAATTTCTTCGAGTGTTAATTTAACCTTAATCCGAAGATTTGTGCCCTTGGCAACCCTTCTTCCGCCACCACGAGATTGACCGCCGCCTCCAAAAAAGCTATCGAAAGGACTACCGCCCCCACCACCAAAGATATCGCCAAATTGACTAAAGATATCTTCCATGTTCATACCGCCACCGCCGTAGCCACCACCCCCAGCTGCACCACCAACACCAGCATGGCCATACTGATCGTAACGTTGTTTTTTCTCTGGGTTGCTTAAAATTTCGTAGGCTTCTGCTGCCTCTTTAAATTTATCCTCTGCAGCTTTATCGTCAGGGTTTTTATCGGGATGATATTTAATCGCCAGCTTACGGTAGGCTTTTTTAATCTCTTCTGCCGATGCATTTTTGGCTACACCAAGAATATCGTAAAAATCTCTTTTGCTCATTTTATTAACTACCTACTACTACTTTTGCAAAACGGATTACTTTATCGTTTAAAGTATATCCTTTTTCGAGTTCGTCGACTACTTTCCCTTTTAATTCTTCGCTTGGCGAAGGTATGTTGGTAATCGCCTCATGTAAATCTGTATCGAAAACAGTATGCAATGTTTCCATTTCTTTTAACCCTTTTTGAGTTAAAATACTCTTTAATTTATTCTGAACTAAAACAATTCCCTCTCGAATAGCCTCAACCTCGGTTGCATTTTCTGTCGATTTTAGTGCGCGATCAAAATCGTCTAATACAGGCAGTAAAGAAGCAATAACCTCTTTACTAGCTGTTTGCAATAATTCGATCCGTTCTTTTTGGGTACGACGTTTATAATTATCAAATTCGGCAAATAAACGAAGGTATTTATCATTTAATACTGCATGCTCTTGCTGTAGCTTTTCTTCTATGCTAAGCGCTGCTACCGGTTCTGTAGCTATCTTTTCTTCGCTTTGCGCCGTTTCTATCTCCTGTTCGGCCTTATTATTTTCGATAATCGGTTCTTCTTCTTTTTTCTTCTTGTTAAACATGTTGTATACTCGTGTTTTTCTGTTCGAACTCAAAAGCTTTGCCAACAATAGAAATCAGCCATGCTGTCAGCTTTCCTCGAGGTTTACAGAACAGAATGACTGCTTTTTTATTTTTTGTCAGTATGGCCTTAGGCGATCTGTGCGTCTTCGTGCACAATACCACTTTCGCATTTAATAATGCGTGAGGGGAAAGTACGGATAATATGATAATCGTGAGTGGCCATTAAAACGGCGGTTCCACTTTGACTTATTTGTCTTAATAGCAAAACAATTTCTTCGGAAGTTTCGGGATCTAGATTTCCTGTCGGCTCGTCGGCCAAAATAATTTCGGGATTATTTAACAGCGCACGCGCGATAACTACACGTTGCTGCTCTCCACCAGAAATTTCGTGAGGCATTTTTTTTATTTTAGAGCGCAGGCCTACTTTATCTAAAACATCTTTTATCCGTTCATTGATTAGATTTTGATCTTCCCACCCTGTTGCTTTTAAAACAAATTCCAGATTTTTTTCTATGGTCCGGTCGCTTAATAATTGAAAGTCTTGGAAAACAATCCCTAATTTACGACGTAAATAGGGGATTTCTTTCTCGGCCAGGTCTTTAAGATCGAAATCGGCAACTTTACCATTGCCACTCCTGATATGTAAATCGCCATAAATGATTTTTAGCAAGCTACTTTTCCCCGAGCCAGTCTGCCCGATCAGAAAAACGAATTCGCCCTTAACAATATTCAGGTTTACGTTGGATAAAACGAGATGTTTTTGTTGAAAAACGTCTACATTTTGTAAATTAATAACCGATTGTGCTGTCATTTCTTAAATATCTATTTTAACAATTTGTCCAAATGGTAAATCGTTAATGAAGTTCATAATATAGCTTTGCTTATCGCCAAGACCCAATTTTTCTAAAGATTTATCGGGCCTGTCTACCCTAAAATAAGCCAATAAAGTGAATTTTTCGTCTCTTAATTGTACATAATCCGGGATTTTGGCAATGCCTTTTACTTTAATGATATACATTTGTTCAAAAATAGCATTTCTAGTCGATAAGCGAAAGATAAAATGCCTTTTATCTGGTTAAAAATAGCCAGCCATTGAGGGGTTTGAAATCCTCATTTAAGTAAATGGTGTAATAATATACCCCTACGGGGACATCCTTATGGTTCAATTTTCCATCCCAAGCCCGATAAGAACCTCGATTGTTAAAAACTAATTGGCCACTTCTATTTACTACTTTAACTTCCGGAGCAGGAAAAGCCTGTAAGGCAGGAATATTCCAAGTGTCGTTTACCCCGTCGCCATTTGGAGTAAAGGTGTTTTGAATTTCTATTTTGGGATATACTTTTACAAAAACCTGGTCAGTACTCGTATTACAGGCCGATGTTACGGTAAGCGTATAAAGCTGGTCGGTTGGAGGCGAGGCGATTGGATTAAGTTTTGTGGGGTCGTCTAAATAAGTTGAAGGACTCCAGGAGTAGCTAATATGATCTCCGGTTGCTTTGCCATTAAGGTTAGTAGATTGACCAAAGAGCAATTTTTTATCGTCGCCAGCATCTGCCTTTGCATTTTTTAATACATTAATTACAATGGTTGCGGTTGATGTGCAATTACCATTACCCACCGTAACAGTGTAGGTAGTGGTGTCGGTTGGCGAAGCTACGGGATTGGCAATATTTGGATCCGACAACCCTGCAATCGGTAACCAATGATAAGTTGTGCCTCCGGCAGCAATTAGTGCTATACTTTTCCCTTCGCAGATGGAGGTTATGCCATTAACAACATTCGTTGTTGCCAAAACAGGGGGTAAGATTTTAAGTTGTATTTCGCTGGTCGCCGAGCACCCGGCTGCATTAGTGCTAGTTACTTTATAAATACCAGATTGATTAACGGTAATATTTTTAAGTATTGGATTTTGTTCGGTCGAACTAAAACCCCCAGGCCCCGTCCATAGAAAAGTATTTCCTTCATTTACGTTTAATTGGATGTCACTTCCGATACAAGCGTTCCCTGTATAGGAAGCTACCGGATTAGGGTTGGGGCTTACATTAATGGTTAATATTGGAGAAGTAATACCGCAGTTTGGCGAACCCTGGTTAGCCCGCTCTATAACAGTTAAGCGATACTGATAAGTTCCGGCAATGGCATTAGTAAATTTGACTGTGGTCTGGGTCGAGATTTTTCCC
This sequence comes from Bacteroidota bacterium, assembly GCA_040388055.1. GTDB lineage: Bacteria > Bacteroidota > Bacteroidia > Sphingobacteriales > Sphingobacteriaceae > Pedobacter. The sequence continues at coordinate 30,159 of JAZKCO010000013.1, read as the reverse complement.
GGAAGGTTCTGCCAAGTCGTGCCCGCCAACACTTGCCATTGATAAACAGGGTTGTTATAACCTGCCGAAACTGTTGCTCCAAGATTATAAGTTGCAGCTTGGCCGGCACAAAGATTAACACTAGTTGCATTATTGTTAATAAAAGGTTTAATTTCCGGTCCGCAGGCCCTGAAGGTAATATCGTCTAAAGCTAAATCATTTCCTATACCTCCGGGATTAATATTAGTCATCTTTAGGGTAAAAACACCCAAGTGAGATGGGGTAATAAACTGGGTTCCGTATTTTTTCCAATCGGCAGCTGTTCCTTCTACAATATCTTCGGTAGAAAATTGACTTACAAGTACTCCGTCATTCTCTATCGTAAATCTAATATTGGGCCTTATTCCCGGGTTTTTTAAGATATTGATAATCCACGCTGCAAATTCGTAGGTAGTATTTGGACACAAGTTACTTACCGTAGTTTGGTAAAAAATACCTTGCGTATAATCGGCATTAACCACCATAAAATATCCATTAGGGCTACCTGGAGTATGGTTCGTTACATTTTGATGCCATCCACCATTTAAGCCTGCAGTAGTGTTTACAATGGTGTATTGCCCGTCTTCCGGGATGCCGGCTTTATACAAATAATTGGTTTCGCTTATTGGTGGACCAATTGTACTTGAACCACTTCCAAAATTTATATCGATTACAGGATCTCCCAAAGCACCTTTACATAGTTGTGCCTTTACCGCTGACAATGAAAAAAGCAGGACTAACGTTAACCAAAAAGCTTTAGGTTTGATAATCAAGTATTATTAATTTAATAATTAAGTAAAAAATTAATTGTATCTACGTTATCTGCATAATCCCAAAGCTTAGGATTCTGACTGTCACCGAAATTGATTTTTACATTATTTAATGCTAAATCCAGATGAGTTACTACACATTGGATTTGCTCATCCTGTGCTTTTAATTTTTCCTCGACATCTTTTAAAGCGTTGTACTCCTCGTAAAATAATACGGAGAGCGGCGAGGTAAAGGCGGTATCTTCTTTAACTAAAAGAAAACCATTATCTAAATGTTTAACTGCATTTACCAAATAGATAGATTTATTGTAATCGTAATTATTGTTGTATTTAAAATGGTTAATAACCTCTTTATATTTTTCGATAGGCTCGAAAAAATTTTTCATTTCATAACCTGCAGGAACATAGATTTTAGATACATTTCTGCAACCTAAGCCAAAATAATCGAAAATATCGTGACCTAAATTTTCGAGCTCCTGAACTGTTTCCCTGCCGCTTAAAACAGCTACACTATTTCTGTTTTTGCGGATAATGTGAGGAACATTTCCAAAATAGTATTCAAAATAACGGGAGCTGTTATTGCTACCAGTGGCAATAACAGCATCGAAATCTTTTAATCGATCTACATAACTCAGATGTTCATTAATCGCAGGTTCAAAATCTATCAGCTGTTTAAATAAAGCAGGTAATAATTTATCGTCGGTCGACGACAATTTAATTAGCGCAATATTTCCAGTAGCTAAAACACATAATATATCATGAAAACCAACCAATGGAATGTTTCCGGCTAAAATTAAGCCTATTTTTTTTGGGTGCTCATTAAAGTCGATATTTTCGAGCCACTGTACTAAATCGGTCTTATTTAGCATTTTACTTAGGGAGCTAAGCGCCTTTTTTATTTCTTCGGGAGTAAACCAGGCATTACTATGTGGGGCAGATTGGATAGCTGTCTTAAATTCATCATTAGGATTAAGCATGAGCTCACTTAGTTTTTGTAAAGCAATAATCAGTTTTCCTTTTGTAAGTGATGACATATTTAGAACTATTTTAAATGATTAAGTGTTATATTTGCAAGCAAAGTTAAGCTTAGCAATAGATATAGACGAACACATGGCAATTAAAATAACAGACGAGTGTATTAATTGTGGAGCATGCGAGCCAGAATGCCCAAATAATGCAATATATGACGCAGGTACAGCCTGGAGATTTTCTGATGGTACGAACTTGGAGGGTATCATTGATTTTGGCGGGCAGCAAATTGATGCGGGTGCTGCACAGGATGCTGTTTCTGATGAGGTGTACTATATCGTTTCGGATAAGTGTACAGAGTGTAAAGGCTTTCACGATGAGCCACAATGTGCTGCAGTTTGCCCGGTCGATTGCTGTGTAGACGATGAAGATGTACGTGAAACAGAAGAAGAGCTATTAGCTAAGAAAGCCTGGTTGCACCAGGAAAACTAGTATAACTTTACTCCTTATTAGGTACAATTAAAACGGGGCAAGCCGATTTTCTGGCCACATGCTCGGCCACACTACCCATTAAAAAATGATATAAGCCGGTTCTGCCATGAGTTCCAATAATAATTAATTCGGCATGCCAGCTTTCGGCCTGTTGTATAATACCATGGCTTGCGGTATCTATAATGGTTAAATAGGTGGTTGCAATCCCATTGCTATATTTACTTTCAATTTCTTTAAGTAATAGGTTACTGCTTTCTTCACTATTGTCGTAAGCTTCCATAAAAACAGGAGCTAGTGTAAAATCTGGGTTAACAGTAGCAGGAACAGGTTCTATAATATTAACAAGTGCCACTTCTGCATCGAATTTTGACGCCATTTCGTAACCAACCTTCGCCGCTTTTTCGGCACAAATACTGTTGTCGACCGCAATTAGAATTTTTTTGAAGTTCATGAGCTTTGTAGGTTAATAGACAGGAATAATTATAAAAATAACAAATTTTAAATACAAAATGTTTGTTATTATTTATTCCTTATTTTTAGGGCATGAAAATCTATTACATTTGCCGCATTGCGATTGCCCCATTAAGAAAAGAGCCTTCCGATAGGAGTGAAATTGTATCACAATTACTTTTTGGTGACCGAGTTACCGTATTGGAACAGACCGAAAAATGGTGGCGTGTTAAAAGTGAACACGACTCTTACGAAGGCTGGTTAGATTTTAAACAACTACAGAATATATCTGCTGTTCAATTTGACGACAATAATAATTATCGTTTTGTTGCCCCAACCCAGTTAAATAATACATTAATTGCTGCCGACCGAACCAAATATTACCTGGGAGCAGGCAGTACTTTACCATTTTATAATAATGGTTATTGTGAGGTGGGCGATCAAAAATTTGAGCTTGCCTTTGAACCAGTATTACCAGATTCTTCAAGCTTTAAAGCTAATGTAGGCGAAACAGCCTTATTTTTTCAAAATACACCTTATTTATGGGGCGGTCGAACTTTATTTGGTATCGATTGTTCTGGCTTTGTGCAGCTGGTTTATAAATTAAATGGCCTGCAACTTCAAAGAGATGCCTCTCAACAAGCAGAACAAGGAAACCTGGTCGATTTTTTGGCTTCTGCACAAGTTGGCGACCTTGCTTTTTTCGATAATGAAGAGGGCAAAATTATTCATGTAGGTTTAATGCTGGGTAATGACCAAATTATTCATTCGGCGGGAAAAGTACGAATAGATCGGATAGACGACCAGGGGATTTATAATGCCGAACTTGGAAGATACACCCACAAATTGAGAATTATTAAGCAGTTTGTTTAACTGAATTTAACCCATCAGCTCTTTCATGAGCTTGTCGAAGCTTATTTTAAGTTCAGCTAACTCTTCTTCAACTTTAGTTAAACGCTCCTCTAATTGGTAATTGCTTTTTGACGGCTCTTCATTTAGGTATTCTTCTTCTATATCGTCGGCATTTTCGCCAAAAAGATGCATATAACGTACTTCTTTCTGTCCAGGTTTGCGAGGGAGTTGTTTAATATAGGCTGGAGTTTCGTTAGCTAGCTTTTCTAAGGTGTTTTGCACTTCTTCTAAGGTTTCGAACTCATATAGTCGCCCCGAGTTGGTATTAATCTCTCCGGGGGTTTGTGGGCCACGTAAAAACAAGAGACACATAATGGCGACTTCAGCAGGTACGACAGGGAAAACAATCGCAAAATTGTGTTTGTATTTTATAGACCTGATAGAGCCACCCGTTGCGGTAGAAATTAAGCCGGCAATTTTTAAAGAATTAAGTGCCGATATAATCGTCGAATCGTCATATTGTACTACAGGTTTACGTGATGTTTTCTGGTTACAAGCAGCAGTTAAGCCATTTAACGTCATCGGATAATAATCGGGCGTAGTTTTGCATTTTTCCATTAATGCGCCTAAAACTCTTAATTGTTCAGCACTTAATAAGGGTAGGGCTTTTGCAGTATCCATGCGCTAATGTAGTAGAATTTTTAAAAGAGAAAAAATATTTATAGTGCTAATTTCATTTCCCAAACTATAATTTGCCGGTCGTCTCCGGTAGAAATCAGGTATCGGCCATCTGCCGACCAAATTATTTTGTTAATAGAATGAAAATGCCCAATACCTGCTTTTTCAAGACTTAAAATTTTGTAGAGTTTAAAACGCTCTGCATCCCAGAGTTTAATACTTTTATCCTGACTGCAGGTTGCAAAATAGGGAAGACTGGGATGGAAAGCAATCGTATAAATGCCAAATAAATGAGCAGGGATACTTTGCTGTAAGCTATAATCCGGGCAGCTCCATATTTTTAATTGCGCATCCCTGCTACCAGAAATTAAATATTTCCCGGCAGGGTGATAGGCTAAAGAGGTAATAGCTAAAGTATGACCTTCTAAATTTTGCTTATGGCTGTAATCGTCCAGGTTGTAAATTTTTATCAGGTGGTCTTTACATCCAAAAGCGACTGCTGTTTCGTCTGGAGATAGGGCAATGGCGCGTACGGTATCGTAAGCGACCTGGAAACGATAAATTAAAGAAAAATCTGTTAAGGACCAGACAGCAGCGGTACCATCTTCGCTTACCGTTAATAATTCATTTTTTCCTTTAACTATCTTGATGTCGAAAATGGGTTTGGTATGCGCGTTAATACGCGTGGTTATTTGCTGAGTTATAAAATCATAAACACTAAATGCACCGCTTCTTTCGCCTACAAATAGTCGATCTTGGTAAGCGCATAAACAATATACCGAGCTTTGAACCGGCATTTTAATACTTACAAAGGCCATTTTGTCGAGCGACCATTCTACCACACCCTTGTCATTGCCCGCACTAAAAAATAGCCCCGGTTTATCAGCGTTTACTAAAGCATAAATAGGATTTTGATGACCAGAAAGAGTTTTAATGTGCTTGAGCATTTTTTTGATTTGAAATGGAAGTAAGGACCAGAGGTTACAACCCTTTGGTTAATCGTTGTTCGTCCGGAAGTCTCGTAATTCATAACCAGAATGCCAGTTAAACCTGATGTCTTTTCTCCAAATTTAAAGCAATATCTGCTAATGTTTTTCCTTTTTCTTTTAATAAGACCATAAGATGAAAAATTAAATCTGAGGCCTCATTTACAAAGTCTTCTTCTGTTTCATTTAATGCCGCAATAACGGTTTCAACGCCTTCTTCTCCTACTTTTTGGGCAATTTTATTGATCCCTTTTTTACGCAGGCTGTTGATGTACGATTCGGCGGTCGGGTTTTCGTATCTGTCCCGAATAATATTTTCTAATTCGAAAAGAAAGTTCTGGTTATAATTGGTATTAAAACAGCTTCGACTACCTGTATGGCAGGTCGAGCCAACAGGGTTGGCTTTAATTAGCAGCGTATCTTTATCACAATCGACAGCAATTGATTGAACAAAAAGGAAGTTCCCACTTTCTTCGCCTTTAGTCCACAGGCGATTTTTGGTTCTGGAAAAGAAAGTTACTTTATCTTCTTTTTGTGTCTTTTCTAAGGCTTCTTGGTTCATATAACCTAACATTAGCACTTCTAAAGTTTGACTATCTTGTATAACTACCGGAATTAGTCCATTTGTTTTTTCCCAATCGAGGGATGATAGCTCTTTCATCATATTTTTCTTATCGTTAAATCTATTGCCAGCTAATTTATAACCTTACGGGAATACCCTTATTTTTCAGCTCCAGTTTTAAATCGAGGATTAATATCTCTCCATAATGAAATACCGAAGCAGCCAGTGCGGCATCGACACCGGTTTTTTGGAAAACTTCTGTAAAATGCGCCATTTTACCAGCCCCACCCGATGCAATGAGGGGGATATTAATTGCTTTGTTAATTTTTTCAAGCAAACTACAATCAAAGCCTTGTTTTGTGCCGTCAAAATCCATCGAAGTCAGCAATATTTCCCCTGCGCCTAAATTTTCAGCATTTTTAATCCATTTTTCGGTTTCCAATTCGGTTTTTAATCGACCCCCGTTTAAATGGACAATATTTTTACCATTATAATGCTTTGTATCTACTGCTAAAACTACAAACTGATTTCCGAATGCCTTTGCCAATTCTTCAATTAGTTGTGGGTTCTTAACTGCTGCCGAATTGATACTTATTTTATCTGCACCAGCATTTAACAATGCTTCAGCATCTGCAATTTCACTAATTCCGCCACCAATGGTAAAGGGAATATTTAATTGTCTTGCCACAGCCTTAACCATTTCTATGGTCGTTTTTCTGCGTTCGTGTGTAGCGGTAATATCTAAGAAAACAAGTTCGTCTGCTCCTTGTTGTGCATATTGTGCAGCTAATTCGACCGGATCGCCAGCATCGCGAAGGTCGACAAAGTTGATGCCTTTAACCGTACGGCCATCTTTGACATCCAGACAGGGGATAATCCTTTTCGATAACATTTATAGAGAGGTCATGGCTTTTAAATTCCATTCTTTAATTTCTTCTATAGAAATGAGGTTTTCGTAAATAGCTTTGCCGACCACAACACTTCTAACATCTAATTTGGCAAGCGCTTTAATATCTTTCATAGAACTTACACCACCCGAGGCAATTAGCTTAATAAACGGCGAGTGTTCGAGTAATTTCTTGTATAAGTCGATGGCAGCCCCACCTAATTTCCCATCTTTATTAATGTCTGTACAGAGGAAGCGAAAGAAACCCAATTGTAAGCAACGATCCACATAATCCATCAGTTTAATGGGCGAACTTTCCATCCAGCCCGAATATTTGATAACCTCGTCTAAGACATCAATTGCAATGACAATTTGATTGGCGTAATCTTTCTTCTTGGCGAGGATACGACTAAGCTCCTGCAAAAATGTAGGATTAGTAATTGCCTGCGTTCCTACAATAACCCGATGTATCCCAGCATCCAAAAGGCTGGTAACCTGCTCGATGGTTCGTATCCCACCTCCATATTGGACGCGCATATCGGTTTTTTTAATAATGTCGAATAAGGTCTTCTGATTGCTGAAATCGCCTTTGGCGCCATTTAAGTCGATGATGTGAATGAAATCTGTGCCGTTAGAATGATAACGGTCTATCATTTCTTTAATAGAAACATCATATTCTGTTTTCTGGTTATAATCGCCTTCGCGTAAGCGGACAACCTTTCCATCTAAAATATCTATTGCAGGAATTATATACATTTTATCAACTTAAGTTTGAAAAATTTTTCAATAAGCGTTCCCCTGCTTTACCCGATTTTTCGGGATGAAACTGAACGCCATAAAAGTTATCTTTTTGTACTGCAGCCGAGAACTTATTTCCATAGTTAACAGCAGCGATACCAAAAGTAGGATTATATTCAATAAAATAAGAATGTACAAAGTAAAACTGCGTTTCAACAGCAACACCCTCGAATAATAAATTGTTTTCGAAATGAACGGTATTCCATCCGATATGAGGGACTTTAATTCCTAAATTTTTGTCGAAAAGCTTTGTTTGTAAGGGAATGATATTTAAAAGCTGCACGTCTCCTTCTTCACTATGCCTGCTAAGTAATTGCATGCCCACACAAATGCCAAGTACAGGTTTTTTTAAAGCTAAAATAGCAGCAATCATTCCTGTCTGTGTTAATTTTTGCATAGCAGCACCAGCATGCCCAACCCCTGGGATGATAATCTGCTCGTATGTTTCTAAATCGGCAATTGTATTAATCATACCATGAGCGATATTTTGTCTGGTTAATGCTGCAGTTAGAGAAAAAATATTACCAGCTCCGTAATTTATAATTCCTATCATTTTTTTGTTGATTATTTATCCAGTACTAACTATAACATTCCCTTTGTGCTTGGCAAAATCAGTTTTTCGGCATCACGTTTAATGGCCATTTTTATCGCTTTGGCAAAAGCCTTAAATATAGCTTCGATTTTATGATGCTCATTATCCCCTTCGGCTTTGATGTTTAAATTGCATCGTGCGGCATCGCTAAACGATTTAAAGAAATGGAAGAACATTTCGGTAGGCATGTCTCCGACTTTTTCCCGATTAAATTCTGCAGCCCAAACGATCCAGTTTCTACCGCCAAAATCTATTGCTACCTGGGCCAGGCAGTCGTCCATAGGTAAACAAAACCCATAACGCTCCATTCCTAACTTATTGCCAACTGCCTTAGCAAAGGCTTCGCCAAGTGCAATTCCAGTATCTTCGATAGTATGATGTTCGTCGATGTGCAAATCGCCGTTAGCAATTATTTCCAGATCTATACCGCCATGTCTGGCGATTTGATCGAGCATGTGGTCGAAAAAATTCAAGCCTGTTTTAATATTTGCCTTTCCTGTTCCATCTAAATCTAAAGAGATGCTAATATCAGTTTCGTTTGTTTTACGTCGATGATTGGTTTTTCTGGTTCCGGCTCTTAAAAAGGTATAAATATCTTCCCAGTTTTGGGTTTCTAAAGCAATTACATCGACTAATGTTGCTGCTGTTTCCAGCCCTTCATTTGCACCTAGGTCATCATTCTGACGAAGAAATATCGCTTTTGCACCCAGGTTTTTTGCTAAAATAACATCATTTAAGCGATCCCCAATAACAAAGGAATTCTTTAAATCGTAATCTTCACTAAAATATTTGGTTAATAGGGCTGTTCCGGGCTTGCGGGTAGGAGCATTGGCTGCAGCGAAAGTCCGGTCGATAACAACCTCATTAAATATCACACCTTCGTTAGCAAAAGTATCGATCATGAAATGATGTACCGGCCAAAAGTTTTCTTCCCGGTTTGAAGCTGTGCCCAGACCGTCCTGGTTAGTTACCATTACCAATTCGAAATCGAGTTCGGTCGCAATTTTAGCGAGATAGTAAAGTGCACGGGGATAGAATTTTAATTTGCTAAAGCTGTCTACCTGCTCGTCGTCGGGTTCGACGTTTAAGGTGCCATCGCGATCTATAAAAAGTACAGTCTTCATTACAGTTTTTCTAAAATGTTAATCAATTGATTGTTTTCTTCTACGGTGCCAATAGTTATCCTTAAGCATCCCTCGCAAAGCGATATTTTTGAACGGTCTCGTACAATAATGCCCTTTTCTACTAATAAATTATAAATTCGGGCGGCATCTGCAACGGCTATCAATATAAAGTTAGCATCTGAAGGATAAACTTTTTTAACTAAACTTAGCTTTGTTAATGCACTAGTTAAACGGCTTCGCTCTGCAACGGTAATTTTAATCCATTCGTTAACTTGTTCGATATTGCTTAAAGCTGCTAAAGCCAGGTCCTGTGTAGCTTGATTGATATTGTATGGTGGTTTTACTTTGTTTAAAATGTCGATAACTGGTCGCGACGAAAAAGCCATTCCCAAGCGCAAGGCCGCTAAACCCCAGGCTTTAGAAAAAGTTTGCAAGACCACAAGGTTGGCATACTCTGTTAACTCCTGGATAAATGTTTTCTGCCTGGCAAAATTGATATAAGCTTCGTCTATAACAACCAGTCCCTTGAAATTGGCCAGGATGGTTTCTATATCGTTTCTGTTAATCGAATTACCGCTTGGGTTATTAGGCGAACAAATGAAGATTATTTTGGTATGTGCATCTATTGCTTCCGCAATTTTTTCCAGGTCGAGCTGAAAATCGGAAAGCAGGTTTACCTTTCTAATTTCGACATCATTAATATTTGCCGAAACCTCGTACATGCCATAAGTAGGTGGGAGGATTATTATATTATCTTTCCCTGGGTTACAAAAGGCCCTTAATAAGAGGTCGATTGCTTCGTCGCTACCATTCCCTAAGAATGTATTTTCGATAGGCACGCCCTTAATTTTACTAATTGCATCTTTGAGGTCCAGTTGTAATGGGTCTGGATAACGGTTGTAGTTTGCAGGCAACGGAGAGCCAAAACTGTTTTCGTTAGCATCTAAAAAGACACTGGCCTGTCCTTTAAACTCGTCTCTGGCGGTAGAGTAGGGGCGTAGGGTTTTTATATTTTCTCTTTGTAAATCTTGGATATCCATTTTATAATAATCTAATGGTAATTGCATTCTTGTGTGCTTGTAGCCCTTCGGCAGTTGCTAATACTTCGACTGTAGGGCCAATATTTTTTAGACCACTGGTAGTGAGGTGTTGAAAGGTTATTTTCTTTAGGAAAGAATCGACAGAAACTCCAGAAAATGCTTTAGCAAAGCCACTTGTGGGCAAAGTATGGTTAGTTCCCGAAGCATAATCACCGACACTTTCTGGCGTTAAGTTTCCTAAAAAAACTGAACCTGCATTGATAATCAATGGAATAAGGGGCTCGAAATTTTCGGTAGCCAAAATCAGGTGCTCTGGTGCATAAGCATTACTAAAGTCTATTGCGCTTGTAAGATTTTCTGTATAAATGAAATAAGAATTATCGATTGCTTTACTCGCAATGTCTTTTCTTGGAAGCTCAAGTAATTGTTTTTGAAGTTCTTCGATGGTTTGAGCTATAATTTTTTGCGAGGTAGCTACTAATATAGCCTCGCTATCAATACCATGTTCGGCCTGGGCAAGAAGGTCTGCAGCAACAAATGCCGGATTGGCAGTTTCGTCTGCGACTACTAAAACTTCTGATGGGCCGGCTGGCATATCGATTGCGGTTGTATTTTGGATTTGTTTTTTTGCTTCAGTTACATAACGGTTTCCAGGACCAAAAATCTTGTCGACTTTAGGAATGGTAGAGGTGCCATAGGCCATTGCTGCAACGGCCTGAGCTCCCCCAACCAGGTAAATTTTCTCGATGCTTAACAGGGTTGATATGTAGGCGATGTAGGTGTTTACTTTACCATCGCTTTGAGGTGGAGAACAAACTACAATTTCTTTACAACCAGCAATTTTAGCCGGGATACCCAGCATTAAAAATGTACTTGGTAATACGGCTGTTCCGCCGGGAATATAAAGCCCAACTTTTTCGATAGCTCTCGCTTCCCGCCAGCAACTTACCCCTGGCATGGTTTCTATTTTAGCTTCAGTTAAGAGCTGTGCCTGATGAAACTTATAGATGTTTCGATAGGCAACATCGATCGCGTTTTTAGCGGCGAGTGTAATTGCTTTTGCTTGCTTGGCCAGCTCTTCCTTACCAATGTATAACGTGCTTAAATTAACTTTGTCGAAAGCTTCGGTAAAAGAGAATAATGCAGAATCTCCTTCAGACTTTACGGTCGAAATAATGCTTTGAACTGCAGAAGTGACTAAATTATCGTCGTTTGCCTTCCGGGAACATAAATCCTCAATTTTTTGTTGAGTTAAATCCTTATAGTTATAGATTTTCAATTGTTTATAATTTAAGTTTAACTATTAGTTAATGCCTATTCTGACTGTTTTTAATTAAAAACTGCTTCATTATGTTATAATTTTCTCTATTGGCATTACTACAATACCTTGTGCACCTGCGGCTTTTAAGCTATTTATTTTCTCCCAAAAATCTTGCTCAGCAATTACAGAATGTACAGCCACCCAACCCGCTTCGAACAGCGGAACGACCGTCGGACTTTTTACGCCCGGCAACAAATCGACTACTGCCTGCAGCTTACTTTTTTCTACATTTAAGACCACATATTTAGTAGCTTTTGCCCGGAGTACCGATTGGATGCGTTGTAATAATTCGAGCAC
>JAZKCO010000013.1:0-18314 GCA_040388055.1 Bacteroidota bacterium | reverse complement strand
GTTAAGTTCCATGTCTTTATTCGAAATTAAAACTGCTTCCGAATCCATTACATTTTTAAAGGGTTTGAGGCCATTGCTTTTTAAAGTTCCGCCAGTAGAAACAATATCAAAAATGGCATCACTCAGACCCAGGCCCGGACCAATTTCGACCGAACCAGATATATTTCTAATCTGGGCATCGACATTATTTTCGCTCAGGTATTTAGCTAAGATTACAGGATAAGAAGTCGCAATAGCTTTGCCATTTAATTGAGAGAGTTCGGTAATGGGGCTGGTACTTTGAACAGCAATCTTTAAGGTGCATTTACCAAACCCAAGTTTTTGTAAATACGAGACTTTTGCTCCGGCTTCGAGAATTACATTCTCGCCAACAATGCCTAAGTCGGCAATGCCATCTTGTACATATTCGGGAATATCGTCGTCCCTTAAAAAGAGAATTTCGAGTGGAAAGTTAGTTACGGTCGATATTAAGGAACTTTTGTAGTTTTCGAAAGATAAACCACAATTTTTAAGAATTTCTACTGATTTTTCGTTTAATCTACCCGATTTTTGGATAGCGATTTTGAGTGTTTTCACTGCTATTAAATTAAGAATAAGAATATTGGATCTGTTTAAAAACCGTTTTGCGTACAAAACATTATACTATCTATCGCCACAATGGCGATGATGCAAATGTACGTGATGGTTTAAAACTTGGATCATATCTAATTTCTTTCCTTAATTTTGTGGGGAAGACGATGCAAATATAGTGTTGTAATTATGAAATCACAAAAATATGGCATTTTATTTGTTGTAATTTGCATTATCTAAACTAAATTAATCCACCTATTCCCAATAAAATTGAAAAAAACGCTCCTGTTTATAATGTTATGTTTGTTTTTTATGGCTTGTAAGTGGTTTAATGCCAGGCCCGAAATTGCGACAGTATTAGCGAAACATTTTGATAATAAGCTGTATAAAAAATTTGATACTGCTGCCTATAATCCAGTTTTTAATCAGAAAATAAATGCATTAACGAGCAAATTGTCTAATCCTAAGGTAACGAAAGCTTTTTATCAGGCACACCAAAATGAACCGGTATTAATTACAAGGTTTTATGTAAACGGGGGCCTAGATAGCCTAAGACGCTATATCGAGAACAGCAAGGCCGATGGCTTCAACCCCGAAATATTTCATTTAAAAGAACTAACGAAGCTACTTGAGCTATTAACGGCAAACCAGTTTAAAAATATTGAAGAGGTTTATCCCTTGATTGCCGATTTAGAATTGAAAACAGCAGACGCTTTACTCAAATACAACAATTTTGTAAAATATGGTAGTGTAAATCCCCGAAGGCTATACAATCGCTATTATATTGGTGTTAAAAGGCCCGATAGCCTTCAATTGGATTCTATTTTAAATACCAGCGATATCCTGGAGGTTTTAAAGAATGCACAGCCAAAACTTAAAAGTTATCTCGATCTAAAACAAGCACTGGCCTTTTATCGGGATAGTCTAAAAACCGATAACAATCTGGCCATAAGAAAAATTAAGCTCAATTTGGAGCGATTACGCTGGCAATTACCAGTACAAACCGATGAAGTAGTCGCTGTAAATATTCCGGATTTTTCCCTAACATGGTTCGATAAACAAGATACTTTAACGCACATGAAAGTTTGCTTGGGTGCCAAAAGAGAAGCCACTTACCAAGAGAAAATGAAACTCTTTTTAAAATCTGGGAAACTGGACGATAAACCTAAAAATCATGAAACACCACAGCTGGTTAGTGTTTTCAATGCTATTCAGGTTAACCCAATTTGGAATATTCCGGTAAGTATTGCCCAAAGTGAAATTTATTATCAGGCGGTAAAAGATCCCTATTATTTAACAAACAATAATATTAAGGTTTATTATAAGGGGAAACCTGTAAGCGATCCCGATACCATTAGATGGGGCAATTACTCGAGAGAGAAATTACCTTTTCAATTTAAACAAGGATCTGGAGAAGGTAATGCATTAGGGAAGTTTAAATTTATATTCGACAACAGTGCCAGCATATACCTACATGATACCAATAATAAAAGCGGTTTTAAGCTAGCAAACAGAGCAATTAGCCATGGTTGTGTGAGGGTCGAAAGACCACTCGATTTCGCTATGTTACTCGTAAAAGACAAATATCAGTACGACAAGCTTCGAATGGAAGTAAATCTGCCCCCTATCGATACCAGTAAAACAAAGCAATACCAAAAGCAAATGGCAAAAAAAGCGGATACCCTCAATGTTTATAAGTTGAAGCCATCGTGGTTTGCCACCCGGAAAAATATTACAGTTGTAATTAGCTATTATACCGCATGGGTGCAGAATGGAAAAGTCGAGTTTAGGCCAGACGTATACGATTACGATGAAATTCTTTGGGATGCCATGAAGAAAAACTGGTAAAGGAGCAGCTGTTGTTTAAATTTTATCGATCTTGTTTCGAAATTCCGATCGATAAATCGAAGTCGATTATCCCCGAAGCAATCATTTATTAGCCAGATAAAAGGGAAGAAAATTTGAGTTCAGCTTATTATCGATTAGTCTATTCGTTAATTTCTATAATTTTTCTATCTTTGATCTTTAATGAATTTCCTGTATCCAGGCTTTCTTTTCGCACTTTTTACGATCGCAATTCCGATCATCATCCATTTATTTAATTTTAGAAGATTTAAGAAAGTATATTTTAGCAATGTTTCTTTCTTAAAAGAAGTTAAAGAACAGCATTCCTCGCAAGAGAAATTAAAAAATCTCTTAGTGCTGTTAAGCCGGATATTGGCGATCATTTTTCTGGTATTAGCCTTTGCACGACCTTTCTTATCGACCAATAGCGTGCACAATCGCATCAAAGAAAATAATGCAGTAAGTATTTACATCGATAATTCTTATAGCATGGAGGCGGTAAATAAAGAGGGTACCTTATTGGATGAAGCAAAGCGCAAAGCCAAGGAAATTGTTAAGACATTTCGATTGAACGATCATTTCCAGTTATTAACAAATGATTTTGAAGGAAAACATCAGCGACTACTCAATGCCGACGAATTTATAAAGGCGGTCGATGAAGTGAAAATTTCTGCAGCTGGTCGTCAATTAAAACAGGTAATTAACCGGCAGCAAAGTGTTTTTAAGGGAGCAGATAATCGGTTTGCTTTTGTAATTTCTGATTTTCAAAATAGTTTTACTGGAAGCGAACTTATTAAAATAGATACGGGTACTACGGTATCTTTAGTAAAATTAAAGGGTAACGACTTACCCAATGTAGCAGTCGATAGCCTTTGGTTATTGTCGCCAGTACATCAGGCCAATACTACCGAAAGGCTGGTGGTCAAATTACGAAACTACGGAGAAGAAGATGCTAAAAATATTTCGATCAAATTAGCCATTAATCAACAGCAAAAGGCGATCGGCAGCTTAAATATCCTGGCGGGCAAATCTACAATAGACACACTTTCTTATAGCGGCTTAAATTTGGGTTGGCAAAAAGGGACTATTCACATTAAAGATTTTCCTTTAACTTTCGACGACGAACTTAACTTTAGTTTTAATGTTAATTCAGATCAAAAAATACTAAGCATTAATGGCGTAAACAGCGGAAAATATATAAGGGCATTGTTTAATGCTGACCCTTATTTTAAGCTTAGCGAAATGTCTGAAAGCAATATCAATTATGCCGCTTTTCCGCTTTATAGTTTAATTGTGCTTAATGGATTAAATAATCCTTCGAGTGGCCTGGCATCCGAACTCAAAGCTTATGTGAAAAACGGGGGGACTGTCGTTGTTTTTCCAGATCTGGATGCAAATACATTAGTTTATTCCCAGTTTTTAACGGCTCTCGACCTTCCTGCTGTTGCAGCCTTAAATACAAATGCAATTAAAGTAAGCACGATAGAATTAAAAAACCCCTTATTTAAAGGCGTATTTGAAACTTTACCCCATAATATGGATTTACCTGAGGTAAAGCGATATTTTAGCTTTGCCGAAAAGAATACAAGCAGTAAAGAAAATTTGTTACAGCTACCAGCCAATGGTTTATTTTTTGCACGTTATCCAACAACTGGGGGCCAATTGTTTTTAGTAGCAACTGGTTTAAACGAAAAAGACAGCAATTTGCCTAAGCATCCTGTTTTTGTCCCTTTGATGTATAAAATTGCCTTTTCGAGTGCAAAAGAACAACCGCTTTATCAGGTAATCGCAAAAGACAATACGATAGAAAGCAATAAAATTAATCTTCATGTTAATCAATCTTTAAAATTGGTTGCCGACAATTTCGAAATCATACCGGAGTTACGTCAAAGTAATGGGAAGTCGTTATTGTATATTGCAGATCAAGTTAAAAAAGCAGGATTTTACGATTTAAAACAAGGGGATTCTACAATAGCAATTATTGCTTTTAACGATAATAGAACAGAATCCGATATGCATTATACCAAGCAATCAGATTTACAGCAAATATTTGGCAAGCAGAAAGTGGCTTTTCTCGATCCAAAATCGGATCGTATGGCTTCGGTATTTGCTGCAAAAAATAATGGGACAGAGTTATGGAAACTTTGTCTAATTTTGAGCGTTATTTTTTTAGCGATTGAAATAGTATTGATCCGATTTTATCATCAGCAAAATTATACAAATTCATGAACCTCTTTATTAAGGGAATTACGATTGCCGACCCCAATAGTGAATTTAACCACCAAACTTGCGACATACGAGTTGAACAAGGGAAAATTATAGACATTGGAAAAGGCCTGGCCGTTAATGGCGAATATGTGTTTGATGGAAAAGGAGCAGTCCTTTCTCCAGGGTTTTTCGACTTAAATTGCGCAATTGGCGATCCTGGCTTGGAAACTAAAGAAGATTTGCAAACTGCAACTGCCGCCGCAAAAGCTGGTGGCTTTACTGGTTTGGCTGTACTGCCACATACAAAGCCAGTTATTCAGTCTAAAGGCCAGGTCGAATATATCCTTAACAAGGCAAAAAATAACCTGGTCGATGTTTATCCGATAGGGGCAATTAGCAACGAATTGGAAGGTAAAGAACTAGCCGAGCTATACGACATGAAAAATGCAGGCGCAGTCGCTTTTTCTGATGGGAATAGGGCAATAACTGATGATGGTTTTATGAGTCGGGCTTTGCAGTATGCCCAGGGTTTCGATGGTTTGTTAATGGTTTATCCGGAAAACAAATCGATTGCAGGCAAGGCCCAGGTTAATGAGAGTAAGAATAGCGTCCTTTTAGGAATGAAAGGTTTACCTGCATTAGCCGAAGAAATGCAGATTGCCCGCGACATTTATTTGGCTACCTATCATAATGCGCCGATCCATATCAGTACCATTTCGACGGCAGGTGCGGTCGCACTCCTTAAAAAGGCTAAAAAAGATGGAATTAAGATTACTTGCGATGTTGCTGCACACCAATTGGTGCTTACCGAAGATTTATTGAGCGATTTTGACAGTAATTATAAAGTTAAACCACCCTTGCGCAGTAAAGCCGATACTAAAGCGTTAATTGCGGGTTTAAAAGACGGAACAATCGATGCAATTTCCTCCCAACACCGCCCTCACGAAATAGAATTTAAAGATGTAGAGTTCGAAATCGCTGCCTATGGAATAATTGCGCTGCAAAGTGTTTTGCCATTGGTGCTACAAGCAGGGCTAAGTGCAGACCTGATCGCAGAAAAATTAGCGATTAACCCCAGAAAACTACTTCATCTGGCTATACCTAGTATTAAAAAAGGGACCGAAGCCAATTTTATCATTTATAACCCCACAAAAGAATGGCTATACAATGCCGCAACGAATGCATCAAGGTCAAATAATTCGCCATTGCTGGGCAAAACCTTAACAGGTAAAGTACAGCTGGTTTATAATAACAAACAATATCAGGTATATGAATAATAATGTAGAACAAGCTTTAATAGCTTCACTGGATAAATTTTCTGCGGTAAAAGAAATAGATTCGATAGACATCGAGCAACGACTGGTAGAAGTTTTTGGTAAGGATATGAACTTTTTGGAGAAAGTTGCCGAATTTGACGAAGTCTTCGACGAATACCCCATTTTTGACGAGCTGAGAGAAGTTTATTTCGACTTATTAATGATCAATTTCTTTACCAGTGATGTTAATAAATTAGAAGAGGATTACTTGGAATCGAAAGAATGGGCAGCTATAGAAGAGGATACAATCGAACGTGGAACCGAGTTGCTCAACCTTCTATTGTATATTAACGAATGCCACGACGAGCAAATAAAACCGGGTTTAGAAGATTTTTTAAGGGAATTTCTTTTAGTAGAAGAGGACGAATTTCAGGACGAATTTCATATTTATGAAGACTTGATTAGTAACCAGCAATTAGCAGAAAGTAGCGTGGAAGATATCTGTAGTAGTGCCGATATGCTGGAGTTAAGTGAAGAAATGGAAGAGCTTTTTGTGCCTTTTATGGCCTTCTTCTTACAACCAAAGATAGACGAAACTGTACAGCAGGAGCTGGTTAAGTTTAGCAATAATAAGAGTTACGATGTTGCAGTATACACTTTAATTACTAATTTTAATAAAAACCAATAAACTTAAAACATGGAAACAACAGTAAATTTAAAGAAAGAAGCACTAAAGAATGGTGCCATTTGGGGTGTAATTAGCTTAGTTATCTTCCTGGTTACCTGGTATATAATGCCAAACTTAATGAGCTCTTACGTTTATTCAGGATTAGTTTTTGTAATCGGGATAGCTTTAGCGGTGTTCTTTTCTATCGACATGAGAAAAAAAGCAGGTGGCTACTGGACCTTTAGTGAAGCCTTGATTAACATCTTTGTGATGTTCTTAATGTCTATGGCAATCGTTTATGTTTTTAATCTTCTTTTTGGGAAATTTATCGACCCAACTTATCCGGCTACCATGAAAGAGATGATCCTGTCTAAAACAGAAGGTACATTTAAAGACCTGGGTATGGGCGATGAGGCGGTTTCGGCAGCTATGCAAAAAACATCAGAAAGTTTAGACAAGCAATTTAATCCATCTTTTGGACAGGCGATCGTAGGCTTTGGTATTGCAGCAATTAGCTATTTTGTTGGCGCGTTAATTTTTGCGGCTATCTTTAAGAAAAATAATCCAAATCCTTTTGGAATTGAAGAAGAACCAGCTTCGGCCGAATAATATTTTAACGTGCAAGTTTTATCGATTTATTTGATGAAATTTGCACGTTGTTTTACTATCAAACCTCGCAGGTTTCAAAAACCTACGAGGTTTAAATTTAAGTAATGGATATATCAGTTGTAGTACCTTTATATAACGAAGAAGAATCGCTGCCCGAATTGATGGTGTGGATCGATAAAGTTATGTCCGAAAATAATTTTTCGTACGAAGTTGTTTTTGTTGATGATGGAAGCACCGATACTTCCTGGGAAGTAATTACCAATTTAAAGCAGACTTTTGCAACAATAAATGGGATTAAATTTAGAAGAAATTACGGTAAATCGGCTGCACTAAATGTAGCTTTCGAGGCCGCACAAGGTGATGTTGTAATTACAATGGATGCCGATTTGCAAGATAGCCCCGACGAAATCCCCGAACTTTACCGTCGTATAAAAGAAGAAAATTACGATATCGTTTCTGGTTGGAAAAAGAAACGCTACGACCCTATTACCAAAACCATTCCTACTAAATTATTTAATGCGGCCACACGCCGCATGAGCGGAATTAAGCTTAACGATTTTAATTGTGGCTTAAAGGCTTATCGTAATGATGTAGTTAAGACTATCGAGGTTTATGGCGAAATGCATCGCTATATTCCAGTAATTGCCAAATGGGCCGGCTTTACCAAAATAGGAGAGCAGGTTGTTGAGCACCGGGCCCGAAAATATGGCACCACTAAATTTGGCCTTAGCAGATTTGTAAATGGATTTCTAGACCTGCTTTCTATATTTTTTGTGGGTAAATTCGGCAAACGCCCAATGCATTTTTTTGGATCCATCGGCGTACTAAGCTTCTTAATTGGAACCATAATGGCGATCTGGATGATCGGTATCAAACTTTATCATCTCGCTACCGCAACTGCCTATCGAGAAGTTACAGATCAACCTTTATTTTATATTGCATTAGTTGCTATTATTGTAGGGTCGCAGATGTTCCTGGCAGGCTTTATTGGTGAATTAGTTACCCGAAATGCTCCAGAAAGAAATAATTACTTAATTGAAAAAAGGGTTTAGTAAGGTTAAAGGGTTGAAAACTGAAGGGTTTAAGCACCTGGCCCTATAACCCACAATTCATAACTCACAACATATAACTGATAACCAAAAAAATGTTTTTCTCTATTATAATTCCACTTTATAATCGGCCACAAGAGATTGACGAGCTTTTAAATACTTTAACTAAGCAAACATACACGCAGTTCGAGGTACTGGTTATTGAAGATGGTTCGGTAAACGACGCAAAGGAAATTGTAAACTCTTATGCAGATCGCTTAGCTATTAGCTACTTTTTTAAACCCAATGCAGGTCAGGGGTTTGCACGTAACTATGGTTTTGAGCATGCCAAAGGTGATTATTTTGTTATTTTCGATTCAGATTGCCTAATCCCGGCCGATTATCTGGAAATTGTTGCGGGTTATCTTTTCGAACATCAGCTCGATGCTTATGGTGGTCCTGATGCAGCACACGAAAGTTTTACGCCAGTACAAAAGGCAATTAGTTATGCAATGACTTCACCTTTTACGACTGGTGGTATTCGTGGCAACAAAAAGCATATTGGCCAGTTTCATCCACGTAGTTTTAACATGGGAGTGTCGAGGGCTGCCTGGGAAAAGGTTGGCGGTTTTATTTTAACCCGTTTAGGTGAAGACATAGAATATAGCATCCGGATTCACGAAAACGGATTTAAAATCGGATTAATTCCGGCAGCCAAGGTTTACCATAAAAGACGGACGAGTTTCGCGCAGTTTTATAAACAATTACATTTTTTTGGCAGGGCCAGAATTAACATTTATAAACATTTTCCGACAACCTTAAAACTGATCCATTTTTTCCCTGCTTTTGCTACGATCGGATTAATTATAACGGTGTTGCTTAATTTATTTTACCAGCCTTTAGCCTATATTTGTAATATATTAGTGCTGCTCTACTTTATGTTAATATTTTTTCATGCATGGCGGCTTAATAAATCAATAAAAATTGCATTTTTGAGCGTTATTGCATCATTTATTCAATTAACAGCCTACGGTCTGGGCTTTATGCAGGATTTTACTAAAAGAATAATATTTAAACAACCATGATTGAGTTTTTAAAAGAAAGCACTTTTGCAGTAAAAGAGGTGATTTTCGATGCATGGAAAGTTACACGAGACAATTATTTTTCAATAGCAACTTTGTGTTTCTTAGTTTTCATTACTGCATCGACGTCTACATTTATGGCCTTTTTTATGGAAGAGCTGCATGTAGGCATCAGAATAATAATGCTATTGATTTTTGTCATGAGCTATTGTGTTGTCGAACTATGCCTTATCAAGTACATTTTCCGATTGCTCGATCACGAAAGTTCAGATATTACCATTATAGAAACCCTACCCACTCGAATTGAAATTGTGCGATTCTTAATCGGCGCTATTTATTTTGGCTTAAGTATTTTTCTTGTTGGCATTTTGTTAATGCCTGTACTTTACATTTTAGAACTGATTCTAAAATTTGCTGTTAATCAGGATATATTTAGCAATTATACACAGGCGGGTAAGATTATTGTAAATATCTCTGTTGGAATTGCTATCCTTAGCATTTTCTTTACTTTCATTAGGATTATTTTCTTCCCCTTTTTTATTATCGATAAACAAGCTCATCCTTTCGAATCGATTAAACTTAGCCTGGCAACTACGAAAGGAAATTTTATTAAGCTTTTATTTATACTTATTGGTTTAGTCTTAGTTCAAGCCATTGTATTTGGGTTTTTTTATATTGTTGTAATGACAGGCTTTAAACTCATTAATTACTTTTTTGACTATGATATTAATCAATATATTTCGTTAATTGTTGTGGTATTCAGCTCATTTGTTATTGTTCCTTTTACTACCGCATTTTTTGCGGTAGCTTATCGTAAAATTATGAGCGAATATAAAGGAGATGAGCATCCGGATATTATACATAACATTGTTTAATGATTTGGTAATTATCACATCATCACACTAGCTAATTATAAAGGCATGGGATTAAAAGCAGCATTAAGTAAGCCTTTTGCGGCGTGGGTTGTAAAAGGAATTAATAAATGGAAAGGAGATGCGGTTAAGGCGCAGGAAGAAGTGTTCTATGCTTTAATTAGATCGGCTGCTGCAACAACATTTGGGAAAGACCATCAATTTTCGACCATTAATAACTATACAGATTTTAAGCAAAAAGTTCCAATAAGAGATTACGAGGGATTAAGAACTTATATCGATAGAGTGGTTGCAGGTAAAAGCAATGTGCTATGGCCCGGCAAACCAAAATATTTTGCGAAAACATCGGGAACGACCTCTGGCGTAAAGTATATTCCAATTTCTAAAGAGTCGATGCCGGAGCATATTAAAGCAGCACGTAATGCTTTGTTAACTTATATTCACGAAACCGGACATACCAATTTTGTAAATGGAAAGATGATCTTTTTACAGGGAAGCCCGGTATTGAGCAAAAAAAATGGCATTAATGTGGGGCGCTTATCTGGAATTGTTGCGCATTTGGTACCTGCATATTTACAGAAAAACAGGCTCCCTTCCTATGCTACTAACTGCATTGAAGACTGGGAAACAAAAGTTGATGCCATTGTAGAGGAAACCATTAATCAGGACATGACCTTAATTTCTGGAATTCCACCCTGGGTGCAAATGTATTTCGATAGGCTGAGCGAAAAATCGGGCGGGAAAAAAATAAAAGATATTTTTAAGAATTTTAGCCTCTTTGTTTATGGCGGCGTTAATTATGAGCCTTATAGTGCTAAAATTGAAGCCAGCATTGGGAAAAAGATAGCCACCATAGAAACTTATCCGGCTTCGGAGGGCTTTATTGCCTATCAGGATTCGCAACAAGACAAAGGTCTTTTGTTGTTGGTAAAAGCAGGCATATTTTACGAGTTCATTCCAGCTAACGAATATCATAACGAACAACCTACGCGGTTAAGCCTTGCAGAGGTCGAATTGGATAAAAATTATGCGCTTATTTTAAATACCAATGCGGGTTTATGGGGGTATAGTATAGGGGATACTGTTAAATTTGTATCGCTAAATCCTTATAAAATTAAGGTAACAGGTCGGATTAAACATTTTATATCCGCCTTTGGCGAGCACGTAATAGCCGAGGAGGTAGAACAGGCACTATTATCGGTTGCCAACCAGGAAGGTGTCGAAATTACGGAATTTACAGTAGCACCACAGGTTAGTCCGCCGAATGGTGAATTACCATTTCACGAATGGTTTATAGAATTTGCTTCCATGCCAAAAAGCATAGCGGCATTTAGGTTAAAAGTAGATGAAGCTTTACAGCAAAAAAATATTTATTACCTGGATCTGATAACAGGTAAGCTACTTCAACCTTTAATAATTCGTACCTTGCAAAAGGATGCATTTGTTAATTATATGAGAGCAGAGGGCAAATTAGGCGGGCAAAATAAAGTACCGAGGCTAAGCAATGATAGAAAGTTGGCCGATGGTCTGAATAAATATATAACAAATTAAGTACGTTAAGAAATTGAAAAATATAGCCATATTAGGTAGCACTGGCTCTGTAGGAACCCAGGCATTGGAAGTTGTTCGTGCAAACCCTCATTTATATCATATAAGTGCTTTAACCGCACAAAATAATGCAGCACTACTCATCGAACAAGCACTCGAGTTTAAGCCAGAAATGGTAGTAATTGCATGCAATGATCATTATCTCACCGTAAAAGCAGCATTACCAGGTATAGCAGTGCTAAGTGGCGAAGATTCGTTGGTTGCTGCAGCGACGCTAAGTCAGACTCAATTTGTATTAACGGCAATAATGGGAGCCGTTGGGTTGAAACCAACTGTTGCCGCGATAAAAGCGAAAAAAGATATTGGCTTGGCTAACAAAGAAACGCTGGTTGTTGCAGGCGAATTAATTATGGAGCTGGCTAAAATAAATGGAGTAAAAATTGTTCCTGTCGATTCGGAGCATTCTGCTATTTTTCAATGCCTGGTTGGGGAGGAAGATAATCGCATCGAGAAAATTTATTTAACGGCATCGGGCGGGCCATTTAGAGGTAAAGATCTGGCGTTTTTATCGAATGTGACTAAAAAGGAGGCCTTAAAACACCCTAATTGGGTAATGGGAGCTAAGATTACCATCGATTCGGCCTCACTAATGAATAAAGGATTGGAAGCGATCGAGGCGAAATGGTTGTTTGACCTCCATGCAGATCAAATTGATGTAATTGTGCATCCACAGTCTATTGTTCATTCGATTGTTCAGTTTACAGATGGTTCTATGAAAGCTCAAATGGGTTTGCCAGATATGAAGTTGCCAATTCATTATGCGCTGGCTTATCCGCAAAGAGTAGAGAGTAATTTCGAGAGATTTAATTTTTTGAATTATCCTGAGCTTACATTTTCGCAGCCAGATACAAAAAGTTTTCGTAACCTTGAGCTTGCTTTTAAGGCAATGGATAAAGGTGGGAACATGCCATGTATTGTTAATGCTGCAAATGAAGTGGTTGTAGCTGCATTTTTGAACGATAAAATTGGTTTTTTACAAATGAGCGATGCTATCGAACAATGTATGTACGATATGGACTTTATTGCCCAGCCAACCCTGAATAATTATTTAGAAACCGACGAACAGACGCGTATATTTGCAAACAACCTGGTAACAAAATAAAATTTAATACATCTAAGAACATACATACAGAATAAAATATGAACGGACTGATTATGGCGGGCCAGCTTTTGCTGGGATTATCGATACTAGTAATTTTACACGAATTAGGACATTTTTTAGCCGCACGTGCCTTCGGAATAAAAGTCGAGAAATTTTATCTTTTCTTCGATGCCTGGGGTTTTAAACTTTTTAGCTTTAAAGTTGGAGATACAGAATATGGAGTAGGATGGCTGCCATTGGGCGGTTATGTGAAAATTTCGGGAATGATAGACGAGTCTATGGATGTCGAACAGATGGCCTTGCCAGCTCAACCCTGGGAGTTTCGTTCCAAACCTGCATGGCAACGCTTAATTGTAATGCTGGGAGGGATTATCGTTAATGTGATCGTAGGGATATTTATTTTCTGGATGCTCACTTTCAAATACGGAGAAACTTATATTGCCAACGACCGGCTTGCCAATGGAATACACCCGGGTATTGTGGGTAAAGAAATTGGATTGAAGGACGGAGATAAAATACTGGCCATAAATGGACAGAAAGTAGTTCGCTTCGAAGAACTTATTAGTTCTAAAGTATTATTAGGTAATCCAAAATTGACCATCTCGCGCGATGGAAGAGCAATTGACTTGCGAATTCCAGAAACCGTATTAAATAGCATTAGCCAACATGGTATTGAAGAGTTTGTGGAACCAAGGGTAATTGCAAAAAAAATAGCTTCGGTTAACTCGCCGGTACCTGCCGGTGAAAAACCAGGTGGTTTACTCAATATATTCGGAAAAAAGAAAGCTGAAAAAGTAAGTACGCCAGCATTTGATGCAGGCGTTAAGGCTGGCGATAGTGTAATCTCGGTAAATGGCCAACAAATTATATTTATTGATCAGTTTACGACCGCAGTAGAAAAAGCAGCAGGGAAAACAATAGCTTTAAAGGTATTGCGTGATCAGAAAGAAGTTGTTTTAACACCCAAAGTAAGCCCCGAAGGAACGATAGGAATTTCGATAGCTAAAGTATTGTTGCCTACCCGCCATATCGATTATAGCTTCTTCCAATCTTTTACCGTAGGAACAAATAAAGGTTGGACAACTTTTGCTGATAATGGTAAAGGTATTTGGAAAATGATTACGGGCAAAGTAAGCGCTCGGAATATTAGCAGTCCGATTGGCATTGCAAAAGTTTATGGTAGTGAGTTCGATTGGGCTAATTTTTGGCGCTTAACCGGGTTAATTTCTATGGCTCTTGCTTTTATGAACCTATTGCCAATTCCGGCTTTAGATGGAGGTCATGTGGTTTTCCTTATTATCGAGATGGTAAAAGGTAAGCCTCTGGGCGATAAATTTATGGAACGTGCGCAGGTGGTGGGTTTCGTGATTTTATTAAGCTTAATGGTTTTTGCTTTTGGCAACGACATTTTGAAGATTTTTGGTAAATAGTTAATTAGTCGATTGGCTAATTAGCTAATTAGCTAGTTAATGAAAATGAACTATTTCGAACTCTACGATATACCCTTAAGTTTTAATCCGGATTTACAGGTTGTAAAGCAAAAATTTTATGCTTTAAGCAAAAAGTATCATCCCGATTTTTATATTAATCAAAGCCCCGAAAAGCAAGAAGAGGCTTTGGAGCTATCGACGCTCAATAATAAGGCTTTCCAGGTACTTAACGATCCACAAAAAAGACTTCATTATATTTTAGTATTAAAAGATCAGCTTGTAGAGGGCGAGAACTATATACTTCCACAAGCTTTTTTAATGGAAATGATGGAGGTAAATGAAGCCTTAATGGATCTCGAATTCGACCCCGACCCTATAAGGTTAGCGGAGCTTAAAACTCAGGTTGCGAAAATACAAGAGCGACTGGCAGAAGAGTTAGACGGATTAATGACTACATTTGATAATCATAGTGCAGAGACTAATAAGGACGAACCATTAAAGAAGATAAAGGATATTTATTATCGTAATAAATATTTATATCGAATTAAAGAAAGCCTGCGCCAGCTCGAACGTTAAAGAATTAGTAATGTTAGCTTTTAATCACCTGGTTTTTATAGAAGTTGCTAAACACCTTAGTTTTACAAAAGCAGCCGATACGCTCTTTATTAGTCAGCCAGCAATTAGCAAGCACATTCGTAACCTGGAAGAACACTACAAGACACCTTTATTCGATCGTAAGAAAGGGATAGTATCGCTTACCGAAGCCGGCAAAATTTTACAACATCATTTGCTGGTGGCCAGTTCTTTAACCAAACAAATAGAATTTGATATCGGGAGTATTCATCATAAACATTTATTAAAAGGAGAGCTACGGTTAGGTGCAAGTACGACCATTGCCCTGTACATTATCCCTGCAGTACTTTCTGCTTTTAGGAAGAAAAATAGAGCAGTTAAAATTAGTTTATTGAACAGGAATTCGGAAAATGTGATGGAGGCCCTCATAGGACATGAAATAGATTTGGCAATTACCGAAGGAAAGGACAAAATGGCCAACGTTAATAGCGAATATTTTCTGACCGAAAAAGTAGTTGCAGTTTGCTCGTCTAAAAGTTACCTTACCAAAAAACATAAATACACATTAAAAGAATTAAAAGATATCCCCATTTCATTACGCGAACGAGGATCTGGAACTTTAGCCGCTATTAGCGCTGCACTTTTGGCTCACGATATCAAAATTGTAGATTTAAATATTTGTATGCGCCTGGGTGGTACAGAAGCCTTAAAGAATTTTATTCTGGCCGACGATAGCTTAGGCTTTTTACCTTTAAAAGCAGTTAGCAAAGAGCTGGAAAGAGGGGAGCTGGTACGACTGGAAATTGAAAATTTAGCGATAGACCGCCACTTTTACTTTATCCAGCGATTGGGCGATAAAAACAGTGGAATCAATAAAGAATTCATCAAGTTTGCTAAAAATCATTATAACCTGTTGTTATAGGCTATTAATAAACAATATTGGCTAATAAATACATTTCATGGTAATTTTGAACCATGAAAGCCGAATTGTTCGAAAAGAAAATCATAACCAATAATTATGAATTAAGGTGCGATTATTGTCATACTCCATTTAACAAGCACCAAGTGGTTACTTTCTGTACCCTTTGTAAAAAATCGCCAATTGTAGCACAATTTGATTTAAGCGATGCCATAACCAAAGACAGTATCGATATTAAGGAAAGGTCGATGTGGCGCTATGCTAAAATGCTCCCTTTGCTCGATAGCCGGAATATCGTAAGCTTAGGCGAGGGTTGGACGCCTATTTTAACAATGACGCGCTTAGCCGAACGTTTAGGACTTGGTGCTTTAACAATGAAAGACGAGTCTTTTAATCCTACCAATTCGTTTAAAGCACGTGGCTTAAGTATGGCCATCTCGAAAGCAAAAGAACTGGGTATTGAAACTTGTATTGTTCCTACTGCAGGTAATGCTGGTGGTGCAATGAGTGCTTATTGCGCTAAAGCCGGGATGAAATCGATAGTGGTAATGCCTAGGCATACCCCCGATGCATTTGTAAAAGAATGTAAAGCATTTGGAGCAGAAGTTGTCTTGGTTAATGGTTTGATTAATGATTGCGCTAAAAGGGTTGCCGAAATTAAACGAAGTAAAGATTTTTTTGATGTCTCGACCCTAAAAGAACCTTACCGTTTAGAGGGGAAAAAAACGATGGGTTACGAGATTGCAGAGCAAATGAACTGGGTATTACCCGATGTAATTCTTTACCCTGCTGGTGGTGGTACGGGGCTAATCGGGATTTGGAAAGCTTTTCGAGAGATGCTTTCCATGGGATGGATTAAGGATATTCCGACGAGAATGATTGCCGTTCAATCCGAAAATTGTAAACCTTTGGTAGCGACTTTTAAAGGCTGGCAAGCGGATGCTTCAAATTATGTAGGCTCGCCTACAATTGCTAATGGACTGGCAGTTCCGCACCCCTTTGCCGAAAAAATGATGCTTGATGTTTTAGTGCAGTCTAAGGGCACAGCGTTAGCAGTTTCGGAAAAAGAAATTATTAGCAGTGTTAAAGAAATAGCTTCGCTCGAAGGCTTGCTTGTAGCACCAGAAGGTGCCGCGTTGTGGGCTGCCTTAAAATTGTTAATCCAGAATAATCAAATTGACCACCAGGAAAAGATATTGCTCTTAAATACCGGATCGGCCTATAAATACCTAAGTAGTTTTAATTTTTAACAGTTTAAATTTAACCCATGATCTTAAATGATAAGTATGTTGCCTCGGCACTATTATTAGAACTTGCTATTTCCTCTTTGAACATCACTTTAGAAGAGTTATTTGCAATGATTAAGATAATAGAACCGATGTCTAAGTAGTGATCATAAATATAGCGTTTGTATAGTGTAAAAAAGCCAAAGCAACTCGCTTAAACAAGTTTCTTTGTTTACTTTTGAGATAAAGCACATCCATTTTTATGACCTCATTAGATATATTTAGAAAAGTAGCTGTTGCAGAAGGTATTTCTTATCTTTTATTGTTATTTATTGCCATGCCTTTAAAATATTGGGCCGGTTTGCCCTTAGCTGTTAAATATACCGGGTGGGCACATGGTTTGCTTTTCGTTTTATACGCTGCATGTTTAGTAATGGCCTGGCAGGAAACCAAATGGAAATTTGGTAAAGCTGCCTTAATTTTCTTTGCTTCTTTACTTCCATTCGCCCCATTTATAGTAGATCGGAAGCTGAGAAACGAAAGCTAAATTTAAAGTTGATAGACCTAATGCTGCGATTTACAAACCAATTAGCTATACTGAGAGGTATTTATTGAGCACCTTTCCATCTTTGTAAGTGATAGTGCTTTCTAATTTCAAGATTTTTTGCTCCTTAAAAATGATAAGTCCCTTTCCGATTGTAACCGGATATACGATTATATAATATTCGTCGAAAAGGTTCAAGTTAGTGAGTGAACTTACAAATTCAACCCAGCCATATACGAGGATATCTTTATCGGGTTGATTTTTGAGCGCCTGTATTGCGGTAGCCAGATCTTCACTTTCACTTTCTACTTCTATGTTCCGGCCATTAATAGCTGTGTCTGTGTGGCTGAAAACGATATTGCGCATATTTTGGTTGAGCTAAAGTATTTTGTGGGCTGCCTGGCTGACTTTCGGCCAGCTCAGCTATTTTCTGGAAACCGGTTTTATTCCAATCGGAAATGAATCCAAATAAAGCCGATGAAAAGGACATGATGGTTAAAGTGATTGTAAATCTGATTAATTCGAATAACTAGGTATAAAAAAAAGCCATCATTTCTGATAGCTTTTGATTCGATTTCTTTATTTGTACTCGGAGCGGGAATCGAACCCGCACGCCTGTTGAGGGCACAGGATTTTAAGTCCTGCGTGTCTACCAGTTCCACCATCCGAGCTTAAAAGCAATAAAGCTTTTAAAATAAATGCCTCCTGGTAGGAAGGCATTTAGAGCGAAAGACGAGATTCGAACTCGCGACCCCGACCTTGGCAAGGTCGTGCT
>JAZKCO010000012.1:149596-172036 GCA_040388055.1 Bacteroidota bacterium | reverse complement strand
TGTAAAGGCTTCTTTGTCGAGTAAAGCCTGAATTTCATTTTTGGCTTCAGGACTATAATTACCTGCTAACCATTTGTCGATAGTTGCCCGTGTTGTTGAGTCTAATTGCATACTTACTTGGGTTGATGTTTAGGTAATACAAAACAAATTAAAAATTGTTCAAAATATAATTAATGAGTCAATTCAGAATTTTATTTTGCTGGTATAGCTAAAATTAAAGCAGTTTTTGTTAATTTCACGCCCCATTACAATTATAAAGAAAAATAGCTATTCTTAGAATCAAAAATGAAAATATTAAAATTTGGTGGCACTTCTGTAGGTAGTCCCGAGCGAATGAAAAAACTGCTGGATATTATTAATCCAGCCGAGCAGCAGATTGTGGTTTTATCGGCTGTGTCTGGTACCACTAATAGTTTGGTAGAAATTTCGTCGAAGTTACTGAAGGAGCAAAAGCAGGATGCACTAAATTTAATTAGCGATTTACAGCATAAGTATAATGATTTTATTGTTGAATTATTACCCGTTGGCGATTTCAGGGATCAGGGGCAGGAGGTAATCGATTATCATTTCGGTTTCTTGGCGACCCTAGCAAACGATCATTTTACGGTAATAGAAGATAAGGTTGTTTTGGCACAGGGCGAATTATTATCGACTACTTTATATCATATTTATTTAAAATCTATTGGCATGCCTTCGGTGCTTTTACCAGCGTTAGATTTTATGAAAACCGACGAAGATAATGAGCCTGATATTCCATTTACTACTGCAAATTTAACTCCTTTACTCGAAAAGCATCAAGGAATTAAGTTATTTATTACTCAAGGTTTTATATGCAGAAATAGCTTTGGCGAGGTCGATAATTTACGTCGGGGTGGTAGCGATTATACGGCTTCTTTATTAGGTGCTGCAATTATAGCCGAAGAGGTTCAGATCTGGACAGATATTGATGGTATGCACAATAACGATCCACGAATTGTAAAAGGAACTAAACCCATTTCCCATTTATCGTTCGATGAGGCAGCCGAGTTGGCTTATTTCGGCGCAAAAATTCTACATCCACAATCGGTTTTTCCGGCACAAAAATATAAAATACCAGTTCGTTTGCTCAATACAATGGAGCCAAAATCTTTTGGTACTTTAATTAGTACGGAAAGTGAAAAGGGAAAAATTAAATCTATTGCAGCTAAAGATGGCATTACGGCCATTAAAATTCAATCGAGTCGGATGTTATTGGCTTATGGCTTTTTACGCCGTATCTTTGAGATTTTCGAGCGCTATAAAACACCGATCGATATGATTACGACTTCCGAAGTTGCTGTTTCTTTAACTATAGATTACACGGAAAATCTTAACGAAATAGTGAAAGAGCTTCATGCTTTTGGGTCGGTAGAGATCGATAAAGACCAAAGCATTGTTTGCGTTGTTGGAGACTTTGGTGCAGAGAAGCATGGTTATGCAGCCCGGGTTTTGGATTCGATTAAACATATTCCGGTACGAATGATTTCTTATGGGGGAAGTGCTTACAATATCTCCATGTTAATTAATACAGAAGATAAAACAGAAGCCTTAAGAAGCCTGCATAATCGTATTTTCGAATAGCTGGTTATTTAAAATAAAAGAACACGAAAATTACCAGAAATACAAGCGCAATAAAAATGCGAATTCGTCTTTCGAACTCGTGTCTCGTAATAAGTTGCCGACGGTAGCTCAGGTAATTAGTGAGGTAGATGATAACCATAAAGACTAAAAAAATTATAACTAGAAATTTCAAATTTTATGTTTTCCGATAAAGATATAGCACATTTTTCTAAATTAGAAACTCCTTTCTATTATTACGACCTTAATTTGCTCGAGCAAACCTTAAAGGCTTGTAAAGGTGCAGCGCAACCTTATCAATTTCATGTGCATTATGCGATGAAAGCAAACTTTAATGCCATGGTTTTAGAAAAAATCAATGCTTTTGGCTTTGGTGCTGATTGCGTAAGTGGTAACGAAGTAAAAAAAGCAATTGAAATTGGTTTTGGAAAAGATAAAATTGTTTTTGCTGGTGTGGGTAAATCTGATAAAGAAATTAATGAGGCTTTAGCTAATAATATTTTTTGCTTCAATGTCGAATCTATCCAGGAATTGGAGGTTATTAACGAACTCGCAAGATTAAAACAAAAAGTAGCTAAAGTAGCAATCAGGATTAATCCAAATGTTGATGCACACACCCATGCAAACATTACGACTGGTTTAGACGAAAATAAATTTGGGATTAACTCCTGGGATATGCCCGCTTGCGCCGATATGTTAAACAATTCTTCCAATTTGGAATTTATCGGAATTCACTTTCATATTGGCTCCCAAATTACCAATCTGGATGTTTATAAAAACCTTTGTTTGCGTGTAAATGAATTTGCAGCCTGGTTTGAAGATCATGGTTTTAAAGTTACCGTATTAAATGTTGGCGGCGGACTGGGAATCGATTATCATCATCCTGAACAGCAGATTCCAGATTTTGACATTTATTTTAAGATTTTCGCGGATTTTTTGGAAGTTAAGCCTTATCAGGAAGTTCATTTCGAACTGGGTAGGGCGCTGGTAGGTCAGTGTGCAGCCTTAATTAGCCGGGTACTTTATGTTAAAAATGGCAAGAAAAAGAATTTCATTATTTTGGATGCAGGTATGACCGAATTAATGCGTCCGGCTTTATATCAGGCTTATCATCAGATTGAAAATATAAGCAGACAACTTGCAACTCCCGACTCCCAACCCTCAATTAAGTACGATGTGGTAGGGCCTATTTGCGAAAGTACAGATTGCTTTGGCAAAGAAGTTTCTTTACCCGAAAGCTTTAGGAATGATTTAATTGCAATTAGAAGCACCGGAGCTTATGGCGAAGTAATGGCTTCGCATTATAATTT
This sequence comes from Bacteroidota bacterium, assembly GCA_040388055.1. Lineage (GTDB taxonomy): Bacteria > Bacteroidota > Bacteroidia > Sphingobacteriales > Sphingobacteriaceae > Pedobacter. The sequence goes on along the minus strand of JAZKCO010000012.1, from coordinate 169,130 downwards.
GAGAGAAAGTGTGCGAACAATTGCCAGCGAAGATTTTAGGTAAAAAGTGCTGCTAACCTTTTTTCTTCGATCCCAAGAAAACAATAATACCTGCAACTAAAATAATTGCGCCAGCATAAGGTGGCCAGTTTATAGATTTTTCTTTATCAGCCGAAACTTGTATCGGGCCAGCGTCTATTATTTTTTCTTTTTTAGTATAAGTGAAGCCTGTCCATATTAAGAGTATTACTCCTAATACAACTAATATTGTTCCTAAAGTTCTGTTCATTTTTTTAAGATTTAATTATAGAACACTTAGCAGTGCTTATTGTTTAAAGATTAAAAGGCATAACCCAAACTTATCTTACTCGAGAAGCCCTTATTGCCACCGGCACTATAAATGCCAAAAAAATTTTTTGCTTTAAAAAAGAAACTAAAATCTAATGCTGCGCCTTTATTCTGAGATTTAGCTAGATCGTTAGCTAGACTTCTTTTTAATCCAGGAGAAAACCCATAAAATAACCTGAATGCAAATTGGGTACTAGGCTTTCGCCTGGCATGAAAAATAATTTCGCTAGCTATACCTGTTGTATAAATAGTGGTAAGTTTCGATACAATGGTATCGGCGTTTTGTTGGTTCTTTAATGATCTTCTAAAATCGGCATAACTGCCATTTTCGAAACTCAATGCATTTTCCCAGCTCAAAATTCTAAAATCGGCAGTTCCGGCGACATCATAGAAGCCGATAGCAGTTCTTAGTCCGCCGCCAAGAAAACTTTTTCCATTAAAATTAACGGATGTTTCTTTAGCGTATCCCGAATCGTGAAATGTCTTTCCGGCGAAGCCGAAAGCACCATAAGCAATATTTAAGTTCTTGGTAGTATGAGCCCTGCTAAAATTGAGAAAACCCATGTTTAATTCGCCAGTTGCATAGGGCAGTTCGAGGTTGGCATAACTTGCAGAAATATAATTTTTAACCCTTATGGTATCGGAAGACATTGGTTTAGGTAAATACGCAATATCGTTTCCAGGTGCAGCCGGCAAAAAATAAGAGGGCACATTACAGGAACTTAATAATGCGACTATACCGGATAAATAGAGTAACCCTATTAATTTCATTATTCTTCTTCGAAAAAATCGGCAAGGCCTCCTAAATAATATTCCTCAATTCCAGCTGTAAAATCGGCATAATCTTCTTCTGGGATATTAGTTTGTACAAATTCTAAAGAAGTTCCTTTTTTGTCGGCATGAAGCTTAATGGTAACGATAGAGGGCTCGCTATTATCGCCAAAATACCATTGTTGCACTATCTTTTTATTCACTTCGAACTGAATGTTTTTACCTACAATATCGCCATCCCAAAAAGAAAAATCGGTACCTGGTACCTCTTCAAATACAACATCGGCACCTGTCCATAATTGGATGCTTTGCGCTTTGGTTAGCGCTAAGTACACTTCGTCTGGGGGTGCAGGAAGCGGTAAATATTTTTTATAGGTTTTCATTCCTGGGTTTATTTAAAGGCGTTTAGTCCGGTTACATCCATACCGGTAATTAATAAGTGCACATCGTGTGTTCCCTCGTAGGTAACTACCGATTCTAAATTCATCATGTGGCGCATAATCGAATATTCGCCAGTAATTCCCATTCCGCCGAGCATTTGTCGCGCATTTCTGGCAATATCTAAAGCAATTTCTACGCTGTTTCGCTTAGCCATAGAGATCTGTTCGGCACTGGCTCTATTCTCGCTTTTTAAGACACCTAATCGCCAAACCAGCAACTGCCCTTTGGTAATTTCGGTAATCATTTCGGCTAATTTCTTTTGTTGAAGCTGGAAACCGCCAATAGGTTTTCCAAATTGAATACGTTCTTTCGAATAACGCAAAGCGGTATCATAACAATCCATAGCTGCACCTAATGCGCCCCAGGCTATGCCGTATCTTGCCTGGTTTAAGCAGCCTAACGGGCCTTTTAAACCTTTAATATCAGGAAAAATATTTTCTTTTGGGACCTTTACATTATCGAATACTAATTCGCCAGTTGCCGAAGCTCTTAAACTCCATTTTCCATGAGTTTCTGGAGTACTAAAGCCCTCCATGCCACGCTCAACTACCATTCCTCTAATCTTTCCTTCTTCATCTTTTGCCCAAACTACAGCAATGTCGGCAAAAGGAGCATTCGAAATCCACATTTTAGCACCATTTAATAAATAATGATCGCCTTTGTCTTTAATATTGGTTACCATGCCACCCGGGTTAGAGCCATGGTCGGGCTCCGTTAAACCAAAACAGCCCATTAATTCGCCTGTAGCCAGTTTCGGTAGATATTTTTTACGCTGCGCCTCTGTTCCATAAGCATAGATGGGGTACATTACCAACGACCCTTGTACCGATGCAGTAGAACGGATGCCAGAATCGCCGCGTTCAATTTCTTGCATAATAATGCCATAGGCAGTATAATCTAAGCCGGCACCTCCATACTCGACAGGAATTGTTGGTCCAAAAGCTCCTATTTCGCCTAAGCCCTTAATAAGGTGTTTTGGAAATTCTGCTTTCTGCGCATAATCTTCAATTACCGGGCTTACTTCTTTTTTTACCCAATCTCTTACCGATTGGCGAATTAACAGGTGCTCTTCCGATAAGAGCTCGTCTAGTAAATAATAATCTGGGGCTTCGTAAAGGTCTTTTTTGGCTAACTTATTCATGTTTTACACTATATTTGGTTGTATCTGTTGGGATATCCAAAGGTAATAATTTACGTTAAGGACTGGTTAAAACCATTCAAAAAATTAATTTTGTAATCAAATAATCGTTAAAAGCTATTTAAACCAGATGTTTGTACAAACTATTGCTTTAAAAGAAGTAAAATTTTATGCTTTTCATGGATTTTATCCAGAAGAGCAGCTTATTGGGAATCATTTTATGGTAAATGTGGAGGTTACTTTCACGCCTTTTGGCGATACCGAAAATCTAGAAGCCACGGTTAATTATGAAGTAATTAATACGATTATGACAAAAGCTATGCAGAAGACTCAAAAAATGCTGGAAACAGTAGTGAAAAACATACTCGACGAGCTTCTTGTCGTTTATCCTTTTTTGCGTACTATCGTGGTGGGGATTAAAAAATTAAACCCACCCATGCCTGGCGAGATTGGACATTCTTTTGTGCAATTGAGTTATACATCGACAAAGTAGCTAGAATATCCGAAAATTAATGGCGGGTGCTTTCGCCAAAAAAAGATTACTTTATGCTGTTTACCCAAGTTAATAGGGATTCTAAATTCGGAAAAGAAGATGGCTAAGTACTGGTTTGTAGTTGTTCGAATGTGATCATTTTATTTCTCTCTGTTTCGGGTATGGGTACGGGTTTTTTCGAGTCGTAATCGAATGCAACACATACGGTTTTGCCCTTACTACAGGTTATTTCTTTTCCATTTACAGTTTTTACGATCAGATATTCGAGGTCAAAGCTTGTATTTCCGATTCGCGAAGTACGGACATACATACTAACGTTGTCTTCTAATAAAATGGGAGTAATATAATCGATAGAAGCCTGGCCAATTATAACTCCGGTTTTGTGCCAGTTCCAATTAATAGCATGTTTCCAATATTTCGTCCTACCAATTTCGAGATAAGTGAAATATACCGCATTATTTACATGGCCCATCATATCCAGATCGGCGAAACGCATTTCGATAACGGTCTTATATTTGAAACTGTCTATGTGGCTAATGATAACTGACTTTTTGTCAGTTTGTTTTTCTTTTTTACGCCAAAATGTCTTAAAAAACATAAATTTTGCAATTGGAATAGGGTTTGAACAGGGACAATTATACTTTAAAATTAATTTAATAGGAGAATTTAAAATGACTTTAGTAAAATTTAACAACGAAACGAGAAACACCGCGCCTTATTTTAACAATGTTTTTGATTCTTTGTTTAGCGATGCATTAACTAAAAATTATTCGGTAAACAAAGTGCCCAATGTGAACATTTATGAGGGAGTAAACGAATATAAAATTGAGTTGGCTGCACCAGGCTTAAACAAGGAAGATTTTAAGATCGATCTTAAAAAGGATAACCTTTCTGTTTGGGTAGAGAAAAAGATCGAAGCTACAGCTGCGGAGCAAGATTACACGCGTAAAGAATTTGAATATACTTCATTTGCACGGTCGTTTATCATGCCAGAAGGAGTAGATGTTGATAAAATTTCGGCCGAATATACGAACGGAATTTTGTATTTAACCATTGGTAAAAAAGACGAAGCCAAATTATTACATAAAGAAATTGTGGTATCGTAAAAATTATTCACACCTGCTGGGTTTATAAACACTTCGCAGGTGTGAATCTTTTCGGGCCTCATCGGTAAAACGCTATCCGCTATTCGCCTTTTTTGTTATTTTTGTAACATGGAAAGAGAAATCCTTGATACGAAACGGAAAGCTTTAAATATTAACCTTGATCCCGAAATTTATGGCACATTTGCCGAGATAGGCGCGGGCCAGGAAGTCGCCCGTAATTTTTTTACTGCGGGTGCGGCAGCTGGGACAGTTGCAAAAACAATGTCGGCCTACGATATGACTTTTAGCGATGCGATTTATGGAGCCGAGGCTTCGGGAAGATATGTGAGCCAAAATAGGCTTCAACAAATGTTAAATCACGAATTTAACTTACTTAACGAACGTTTAACAGGAGAAAAATACGAAAACAGAACTTTTTTTGCATTTGCAGATACTGTTACCACTTTAAATTTTAAACGAACCAACGAGCCACATGGTTGGATTGGTATCCGTTATCAGACCGAACCTGGGGGGTTACCAAACGAAATATTCTTTCACGTTCGTTTATTGGATACCGATGTTAACATGCAGCAACGTGTACTGGGTATTATTGGGGTTAATTTAGTTTACGCTGCCTTTTATTATTATCATGAACCTAAAATGATGATTGAATCTTTGGCCGATAATTTAACTGTGGGTTCGGTAGAGATAGATCTTATTTCTGTTAATGGACCTGCTTTTGGCGCGGTAAACAATACTTTGTTAAATCTTTATTTAATTATGAAAGATTTTTCGGCTGCTGCAATATTCGATGCAGATGGTCATCCCCGTCAGGCGAAAGATTTACTTTACAAAAAGGATATTATGATTTTGCGTACCAAATATGGTCAGAAATCTAATCCTAATTTTAATCTCTTTAATAAGGCAACCGAACAGTTTACCAGAACGAATAATGTGGAGCCCGGGAATTTAAGCGTAATGATCGAGGTGCTTTTAACCAATGTTTTAACAGACGACCAGGAAACACCCGACGATATCGACCTGGAAGCAGTAGCTAAAAGAGCCGAAGAAATGTGTAAAACAGGGAACCTCGTTATTGTTTCGAACTTTACCCGGAATAATAGGTTAGCCAAGTATTTAGATCGGTGCCGACCAAAAAGCGTAGGTATTTCTACTAATATCAATAATCTTAAGTTTGTATTTAACTCGACAAATTTTGGCGAAAATTATTCTAGTCAGCTTTTGGCTTATGTAAGCGATATGTTCACTAAAAATGTGAAGCTTTTTGCTTATCCATTCTTAGTTAAAAAGAACAATACGGTAATTACAACTACCAATATGCCAGTAACACCTGATGCTAAACCTTTATTCGATTTCTTGCTTATTAATGGGTACATTACCGATATTAAAGATTATAGTGAGGATGATGTTAAAACGGTTTAATGGCAGCGTTTCCTTCAGAAAAACACCAGCTACATCGTAGAAATAAGCACCGTTCGCAATACGATTTCGAGGCCTTAATAAGATCATGCCCAGCACTTTCGACTTTTGTGAAGATTAATAAATACGGTAATGAATCGATTGATTTTGCTGACCCTAATGCGGTTAAAATGCTAAATAAGGCCTTGCTCCAACATTTTTACCAAATCGATTTTTGGGATATCCCCGATGGATATCTTTGTCCGCCTATACCTGGTCGAGCCGATTATATGCATTATGCTGCAGATTTGTTAGCTTCCAGTAATCGACAAGTTATTCCGACAGGGAGAAAGATAAAAATTTTGGATGTGGGTGTTGGTGCGAACTGTATTTACCCTATTATTGGCCACCAGGAATATGGGTGGAGCTTTGTAGGATCGGATATTGACCAAATTGCAGTTCGAGTAGCTAGAAATACCATAGCTATGAATCCATTTTTAAAACAAGCCATAGAAATTAGGCTTCAACCCTCTAAATTGGCAGGGTTTAAAAACATTATTCATCATGGTGAACATTTCGATTTAACGATTTGTAATCCACCCTTTCACGCCTCGGCCGAAGTAGCAAATGCAGGGTCTCTACGTAAGAATAGAAATTTAGGCGCTCGGGGTAGTGCTAAACAGCAGCTTAATTTTGGAGGTAGACCTGCAGAATTATGGACAACAGGTGGAGAAGTTGCTTTTGTGGGCAAGTTAATTGAAGAAAGTAATTTATTCAGGGAGCAATGTTTTTGGTTTAGTAGTCTGGTTTCCAAAAGCGAACATTTGCCCGAGCTCTATTATGGTTTAAAAAAAGCCGGAGTTTTCGAAACGAGAACTTTAGAAATGGCCCAGGGAAATAAAATAAGCAGGGTAATTGCCTGGACATTTCTAGACCTAAAGCAGCAACAGGATTGGCAAAAGAAATATTGGGAACCTATTGCAAACAAATAGTTATTAAAGTTTAGGGTTATTTTTTATCTTGCCTTATGAAATTACTCCGACTTTGCCTGCTTATTCTTTTAGTTTTTCCCTCATTTTTGCAGGCTCAGGTGTCTGGCAATCCATTATTTCCAGGTTGGTATGCAGACCCGGAAGCACAAATTTTCGGGAAAACGTATTGGATTTACCCGACTTATTCGGCAAAATATAAAGAGCAGGTTTTTATGGATGCTTTTTCATCTAAAGATTTGATTACCTGGACGAAACACGAAAAGATAATCGACACTTCCGCTATAAAATGGGCAAATAAAGCAATGTGGGCACCTTCTATTACAGAAAAGGACGGTAAATATTATTTATTTTTTGGCGCAAACGATATTCAAAGCGATAACGAGCAGGGTGGAATAGGAGTCGCGGTAGCTGATCAACCCGGAGGGCCTTTTAAAGATTATTTAGGTAAACCACTAATTAATAAGTTTTATAATAAAGCACAACCGATAGACCAATTTGTCTTTAAAGATAAGGATGGACAATATTATTTAATTTATGGAGGTTGGTCTCATTGTAATATTGCCAAATTAAATAAAGATTTTACAGGCTTTATTCCATTTGCTGACGGAACAACTTATAAAGAAATAACCCCAGAAGGTTATGTAGAAGGGTCTTTTATGTTTATCAAAAATGGAAAGTATTATTTCATGTGGTCTGAAGGAGGTTGGACGGGGCCAGATTATTCAGTAGCCTATGCTATGGCCGATTCGCCATTAGGTCCATTTAAAAGAATTGGAAAAATTTTAGCGCAAGATCCGGAGATAGCAAGGGGTGCAGGGCATCATTCCATAATACAAAACCCGAAAACGAAACAATGGTATATCGTTTATCATCGGCGGCCATTGGGCGAAAAAGACGGCAACCACCGGGTTACCTGTATAGAAGAAATGTTTTTCGACGAAAATAATTTTATTGTTCCGGTTAAGCTAACGAAAGAGGGGGTTAAGCGGAGCAAACTGTGAGGTTAACCTTCGTAAATATCTTTAATTACAATTTCCATTTGTCTTTGTGGGTGCTCGAGTGGTTTAAACCCAAACTGGGCGTATAAACCATGGGCATCGAGTGTAGCCAGGTGGTATCGCCGTAATCCTTGCAAGCCTGGGTGCAATATCATTAATGACATTAATTTTTTAGAAAGGCCTAAGCCGCGGTAATTTTCTTCAATATAAACATCACATAAATAGGCGAAAGTCGAATAATCGGTTACCCAACGCGCAAAACCTACTTGGGCTTTATCTTTATAAATACCAAAACATAAAGAATTTGCTATCGCTATTTTAACAGTTGCTAACGGAATATTTTTTGCCCAATAAGACTCTAGGCTTAAATATCGATGTACAGCATTTGCATCGACTAAATCGCGATGATCTGAAAAAATGAAACCATTTTCGACGATTTCCATTGATAGTTGATTAATTACGCATATTGATAAATTGCAGGGGTTGGCCAAAGTCTTCGCTACGACAAAGTGAGATTACTTTTTGGAGGTCGTCTATGTTTTTACTTTGCACCCGAACCTGATCGTCCATTATTGATGCCTGCACTTTTAAATTAGTAGCTTTAATTTTTGCTATAATTTTTTTCGCAGCCTCTTTATCAATTCCTTCTTTAATTTTAATTTCTTTTTTAATCATATTTCCAGATGCGGCATATTCTTTTCCAAAGTCCAAACTTTTAGGGTCTAGGCTTTGTTTCATCATACGGGAAATAATAGAATCTGTTATGGCTTTGAGCCGCATATCGTCTTCAGTTACGATGGTTACGGTATTCGTTTTCTTTTCCAGTTCTATAGTGCTTTTGGAACCATTAAAGTCGTAACGGTTTAAAATCTCTTTTTTAGCGTTATTGATAGCGTTATCGAGAGACTGGGCATCTATTTTACTTACAATATCGAAAGTGGGCATGATTTTAGCATTTAATTGAGGAAAAAATAATAGATTTAAGTTAAAATTGAATTAATATACAAAAAGTGAGAAGGAATAACGTTAAGGTTTGCCAACTCATTAAAGCCAATAAAACAATTAAATAACATCAAAAAACAAATATATACTAATGAAAAGCAATAAACAAAAATCGAAGAAAAGTGCTTCAAAGAAAGCCGCAAAAAAACAACTGGAACAAACGCTTACCGAAAAATTTTTAGCCGCGGTTAAGGGCTTAGGACATAATGCCGAGAGCATTGGGGAAGATATTACCAAAGCCAGCAAAGCAGTTGCGAAAAAACTTTCTAAGAAGTTTTTAGCGGTAAAAGAAGCCGTTGGTCATCAAATAGAAAAGACACAGAAAGTTAAAAAACCAGCAGCAAAAAAGGTTAAAATGGCTAAAAAAGATGCACAGAAGCTGGTTAAAAAAGTAGACCAGACGGTAGCTAAAGTGGTAAAAAAAGCTACTAAAAAAGCGAGCCCGGCACTTGGAAGCGTAAAAGTTGCGGCCATTGCTACCGAAAAAAGAGCAGAAGAAGCACTTAAAGCCCCGGTAAAAAAAGTAACAGTACCAGCAATTAAGGCCGTTAAGAAAGTAAGTGTAGCAAAAGAACCAGTAAAAGGAAGTACCGTTAAAAAAACTCCTCCGGCTAAGGTTATAAAAAAATAAGTTATTGTTAATTGAACACATAATTAACAATAACTTAACAGTAAAATTTGCAGATTTGGAAATCTCCTGGCTAGGCCGGGAGGTTTTTTTAATTTTAGTACATGGCCAAAAAGAAGTTTCCGTTTTTAAATAGAGAAATTAGCTGGTTATACTTTAACGAAAGAGTTTTACAGGAAGCTGCCGACGAAAGTGTACCATTAATAGAACGTATCAGATTTTTGTCCATTTTCTCTTCAAACCTGGAAGAGTTTTATCGGGTTAGGGTAGCCACAATGACCCGATTAGTTAATTTAAACGATAAGGCCAAGGAATTACTAGGCTTTAATCCGAAAAAAGTGCTTAACGAAATTAAAAATATTGTAGTAAAGCACGAGCGTAAATTTGAAGTGCTATTTCAGGAAATTTTAATTAATGAGCTGGCGCAAAACAGGATATTTATTTTAAATGAGACGCAGCTAAATGTAGCCAGAGGCGAATTCGTGAAGTCTCATTTCATTAATAGGATCTTATCGAACCTTGTCCCGATTATGCTCGATTTGGATAAACCATTTCCAGAATTAAAAGACCGGTATTTGTATTTTTTCGTTCGTTTATCTAAAAAGGGATCGAAAAGGAATGAAAAATTTGCACTTATAGAATTGCCCGATAATTTACCCCGGTTTTTGGTCTTACCCGAAACCAATGGTTTAAAATTTATTATCATGGCCGAAGATATTATTAAGTATTGCTTAGACGATATTTTTTATGTTTTTAATTACGACCAGATCGAGGCATTTTCTATTCAGGTAACCCGAGATGCCGAATTAGATATCGACAAAAATATAAGCGATAAATTTATCGAAGAACTTAAAAGTAGTTTGGATAAACGTAAAAAAGGAAAGCCAATGCGTTTATTGTACGATACCGAGATGCCTTTCGAAATGCTGGGTATTTTAGTTAATAAAATGAAAATTGAGGCCGAAAGTTTAATCCCTGGAAACAGGTATCACCGTTTTGGTGATTTTATAGCATTTCCTAATGTTGGACCCAGTAATTTAGAATACCCCGTAACAGTACCTTTAAAAGTTCGGGGCCTACACAGAACTGAAAGCATTTTTAATAAATTAATTGAAAAAGATTACCTTATTAATTTGCCATACCAATCTTACGATTATATTATTTTATTTCTTCGGGAGGCTGCAATCGATCCAAAAGTTACCGAAATCAATATTACTTTATATCGCCTTGCCGAAAACTCTAAAGTAATTAATGCTTTAATTAATGCAGCTAAAAATGGTAAAACAGTAAATTGTTTACTGGAATTAAAGGCAAGATTTGATGAGAAAGCAAATATTTTCTGGACCAACAGGCTGGAAGAAGAAGGTGTGCATGTTAATTACGGATTAACCGATTATAAGGTGCACTCTAAAATTTGCTTGGTAAAACGAATGGAAAAAGGACGGGCTGTTTATTATGCAAATTTGGCTACGGGTAATTTTAATGAGAAAACAGCCAGGATTTATGGCGATCACAGCTTATTTACTACAAAGAAGGAAATTACATCAGATTTAGTTAAATTATTTAACGCACTAAATAAACGAACTATTGCGAAAGGCTTTAAACACCTCATCGTTTCTCCACTCGATTCGAGAAATAAGATTTATAATTTAATTAACAGGGAAATCAGGAATGCAAAAGCAGGAAAAGTTGCCTATTTAATTTTTAAAGTAAATAGTCTTGCCGATGAGGGCGTGGTTGCCAAATTATATGAAGCCAATAATGCGGGTGTTAAAATTAGACTTATTGTTCGCGGTATTTGCTGTTTGGTGCCTGGAATACATGGTTTTAGTGAAAACATTACGGTAATTAGCATTGTCGATAAGTTCTTGGAACATGCCCGGGTCTTTATTTATGGAAACGACGGAAAAGAAGAGATGTATTTATCGTCGGCCGATTTAATGAGCAGAAATTTTGAACACCGGGTAGAAGTTGGTTTTCCGGTGCTCGATAAAGAAGTGAGTCAGGAAATAAGGGATATTATCGAATTCCAGTTGCAGGATAATGTTAAAGCGCGAGATATCAATAAATTAAATAACAATAAATATCACAAAAATAGGTTATCGAATAAAATAAGGGCACAAGTGCAAACCTATAACTACCTTAAAAATAAACATCAATAAAACTTATGCTAAGATACGCCGCCATAGATATAGGATCTAATGCTGTTAGGTTATTAATTGCCGACATTACCCATAACGAAAAGGGTTATGGGTTTAAAAAAAACACTTTAGTTCGTGTGCCTTTGAGACTTGGCGACGATGCTTTTTTAGATCAGAAAATTTCGCCCAGAAAGATCGACGATTTAGTGAAGACGATGACGGCCTTTAAAAATTTAATTGATGTTTACCAGGTTACTACCTATCTAGCCTGCGCTACATCGGCCATGCGAGAGGCACAAAATGGTGCAGCTGTGATTAAACAAATTAAAGAGTCTACAATGCTTGATATAGAAATTATTGAAGGACAAAGGGAAGCAAATATTATTTATGCCAATCATATCGAACAAAACCTGGATGCCGAAAAAAGCTATTTATATATAGATGTTGGCGGTGGAAGCACAGAATTATCTATTTTCTTAAATAAACAGCTCTTGGCTTCAAAATCGTTTAATATTGGTACCATTCGTATTTTAGATAACCAGGATAAAGACGAAACCTGGGACGAAATGCGTGCCTGGATAAGGGGAAACACTAAAAGCCTGAAAAACTTGGCCGGAATTGGAACCGGCGGTAATATTAACAAATTGTTTAGGATGAGTGGAGAAAAAGACGATATGCCCCTTGCATTTTTAAAACTAAAAAACCTATACAACGAACTTAACGGCTATTCTTTAAAGGAACGGATTACACTCCTCAAACTAAACCAGGATAGGGCCGATGTAATTATTCCAGCCTGTGAAATTTATTTAACCCTAATGAAATGGGCTGGGATTAAGCAGATTTATGTGCCCAAAGTGGGGATGGTCGATGGAATTATTAACCTCTTAATTGAAGAGAATTTGGGTTATTAACTTAAGCAGGATGTTCTTCGATCGTTCTAAAAGTTAAATTAATTCGTGGTTTGGTAATTAACCGGCTAGGCGGGAGCCGGTGTAACCAATGGCTTTGTGTATCTGCTTTCATAACCAGTAAGCTGCCATTTTCTAAAACAAGGTAAATCGTAGCTTTACTTTGCTTATGCTTAAAGCCGAATTTTCTTGCCGAACCTAGGCTTAAAGAGGCAATCGCGCCATTTTTCTTTAAATCTTTTTCTCCATCACTATGCCATGCCATGCCTTCGTTGCCATCATGATAAAGATTAAGCAGGCATGAATTATAAGTTTCACCAGTTTTTTCTTCACACAAATCTTTTAATAGTAATAATTCTTTTGTCCAGGTCAAAGCCTGTTTAGTCGTATTAGAATAGGTATATTCGAATGCCTCATCGCCATACCAGGCCACTTTTCTTTTGGTTAAAATAGATTTGCCAAAAATAATGGCTTTATCATTTTCCCAGGCTATAGTTTCGAATAAACAATCGAAATATTGATTAGCCTCTTGCAAAGTTAAAACCGGTCCATAATAATTTACCATGCCCTCTTTAGGGAGTAGGTTGTGGGTCGTATTAAATAAATCCATAGTTCTATTAATTAGCTTATTTGGGCAGCTTCCCAGCCCAACATTGCAGTTTTCCTAGTTTCACCCCAGTGGTATTGCCCAAAATGACCAGACGACCGAATTACACGATGACATGGGATTAAGAAAGCAATGGGATTATCGCCAATTGCTGAACCAACTGCGCGCGACGCATTGGGGTTGCCAATATTTTTTGCAATAGCACCATAAGTTGTAAAAGCTCCTTTTGGGACTTTAAGCAAAGTTTCCCAAACTTTTAACTGAAAAGGAGTGCCTTTTAAATGAAGTTTTATGGCTTTTGGTTCAAGCCAATTCTGATCAAAGATCCGGATTGCATTTAACTGAATTTCGTCCGATTTTCTAGTATACATTGCTTTTGGAAAGTAGTTTTGAAGTGATTCGAAGGCTTCTGATTCATTATCGGCAAAGGCCATATAACAGATCCCCATAAGGGTCGAAGCAACTAATAAATTGCCAAAAGGAGTGAAGTAATAATTATAATTAATAGCTAAGTTGATGCCACCATTTTTAAATTCGCCGGGCGTCATCCCTTCCACATTAACAAATAAATCGTGAAGTCTACTTGTGCCCGAAAAGCCGGCTTCGTAAGCAGCATCAAATAAACTGATAGGCTGATCTCTTAATATGTCTTTTGCATAAGCCAGACTTAAGTATTGATTAAATTTTTTCGGACTAACCCCAGCCCAATCTGTAAATAGCCTTTGAAAATGAAAAGGACTAAGATTTACTTTTTTCGCTACCGCTTCTAAATCGGGTTGCGTTTTAAAATTTTCTTGCAAGAAGTTAATGGCTTCTGCAATTCGGTTATAGCTAATTTGCTCCTGTGTGTTCATTTTTTCTAATTTTGATCATCAAAGGTAGCTCCGCTTAAAATCTGTTAAAACCCGAAAATTGCTATCTTTCTAATAAACTGCAAGCTGTTTCATCAACAAACCAGTCTAAATTTCCAGTTAATGGGTTAATCAGCTGCGCTGGATAAGTCGAAAAATCTTTTAGTTTATCGCCGACAACATGCTTTAAAGCATTGGCTTTATTAGGCCCAAAAGTAAGGAAGGCAATATTTTTAGCATTATTAATTAGCGGGGCAGTTAAGCTAATGCGATAAGTATTTAATTTCTCCACCCAAACTGCAGCGACTGTCTTTTCTGGATTAGTTACTAAATTAGTACCTGGAAAAATGGAAGCTGTATGAGCATCGTCGCCCATGCCTAGCAAAATTAAATCAAATACGATATCCTTACCCTCAAAATGCTCATCTAAAGTATTTTTGTAAGCATTTGCAGCTACTGCTGGCGCTAAGGTTGTATCGATATAAAAGATATGATTTGCAGGTGTCTGGAGTTTATCGAACAGGTTTTCTTTAGCCATTAACCCATTATAATCCGGATGCATAGGTAAAACATTTCTTTCGTCGCCAAAAAAGAAAAACACTCTACTCCAATCTATTTCAGCGGCATAAGTAGTCGATAATTGTTGATAAAGCTCTTTTGGCGAATTTCCCCCAGTTAATACAAAATTGAACCGGCCATTTGCTGCAATTGCAGCATTTGCAATCTCTATAACGTAAGTTATTAACGCTTTATTTAATTCAGTTACTGATTTATATACTTGTATGTTCATAGGTTTAACTTGAAATCATTCCTTATCCTTAAGGGGTAAAGTAAACCAGTGATAACCATCTTTTGCAATTAAAGCTTCGGCATCTTCAGGCCCCCAGCTATCGGCGTGGTAATTAGGAAAATTTAATGATTTTTTGAGACACCAGGCGTTAATAATTGGCATAACTAGTTCCCATGCTGCTTCGACCTGATCGCCCCGCATAAATAAAGTCTGATCGCCAGTCATTACATCGAGTAATAAAGTTTCGTAGGCCTCTGGTGTATCCGTATCGTATGTTCCCTTATAATCGAATACCATATCAACCGGATTCAGAACCATATCTAATCCGGGTCTTTTAGCCTGAACTTGTAAACGGATGCTCATTTCTGGTTGAATACTTATAATTAAGCGATTTTGTTGCCAGGTTTCGGCAACACCAGCAGCAAAGATATGATGTGGAACATCTTTAAATTGGATCGTAATTAGAGAAGAAGTTTGGTTTAATCTTTTTCCGGTACGTAAATAAAAAGGAATACCCTGCCAACGCCAGTTGTCGATAAAGAATTTTACAGCAGCAAAAGTTTCGGTATTAGAGTGTTTATCTACATCTTTTTCCGAGCGATACCCAGGAACTTCTTTACCCTCTACCCAGCCCTTGCTATACTGACCGCGAACTGCATTCGAGCTTATTTCTTCCGCCTTAAATGGTCGCATTGCTTTTAAAACCTCCACTTTCCGATCCCTTATCTCGTCGGCATCGAAACTAATTGGTGCTTCCATACCCACTAAACATAACAATTGGAGTAAATGGTTTTGGATCATGTCTCTTAATGCACCAGCGCCCTCATAATAGCCACCTCTGTCGCCAACTCCTAATTGCTCGGTAACCGAAATCTGAATATGTTCGATATAGGTTCTGTTCCATAAGGGCTCGAATAAAGAGTTTGCAAAGCGGAAAGCCATCATATTTTGAACCGTCTCTTTGCCTAAATAATGATCGATCCGGTAAATCTGCTTTTCGGAGAAAATACCACTTAATAATAAATTAAGCTCTTTTGCAGTCTCTAAATCGTGCCCAAAAGGTTTTTCGATAACGATACGGCTATTATCTTCATTTTCTGTAAGCTTATATTTACATAAAGATTCTGCAATGAGTGGAAAGAAGTTAGGAGCAACGGCTAGATAGTAGATAATTTGGGTTTCCTTGCCGTATTCGTTCTGGTATTTTTCTATATCACGTTTTAAATTCTCGAATGTTTTTGGAATATTAATATCTGTAGGGCAATAATGAATATTTGCACTAAATTTATTCCAGGTTTCTTGCTTTACCTGTCCATTTCTCGAAAACTCGTTAATATTTGCTAAGAGTTCTTCCTGATATTTTATGTCTGTAAACGCTGTTCGGCCAGTACCAATAATTGAGAATTTCTGAGGCATATAACCCTCTGTAAATAAATTATATAGAGCTGGCGATATTTTGCGTTTATTTAAATCTCCAGTACCGCCAAAAATTACAAATATGGTCGGGTTGAGGTTACTTGTTTTCTTCATCTTTTAAGTTTTTTGTAAAACCAGGACGCCCAGGTTTTATAGTTAAGATTTCGTATTCCAATCGGCATGGAAAATTCCTTCACTATCGATACGCTCGAAGGTATGTGCTCCAAAAAAGTCTCTTTGGGCCTGTGTTAAATTAGAAGGCATCCTGCTCGTTTTTAAAGTATCGAAATAGTTTAGAGCTGAAGCATAAGCCGGAATAGCAATCCCGGCGTTAACTGCCGAGCTTATTACTTTCCTGGTTCCATTTAAGCTTTGTTTAATTTTTTGCCCAATATTTACATCTTCATATAAATGCGCTAAATTGGCCTGTTGCTGATAGGCCTGATAAATATCTTCTAAAAATGTAGCCCTGATAATGCAACCACCGCGCCAAATTTTTGCAATTTCTGCCAAATTTAATTCATAGTTATAATCTATTGAAGCCTGGGCCAGTAAATGCATACCTTGGGCATAAGCAGAGACCATTGCGAAATAGAAAGCTTCCTCCAAATCGTCAATAAATTTAGAATCGGCTGCTATTGCTGTTGCGGGTACGAACGACTGGGCAAGTAAAACGCGGAGTGTTTTAAGTTTAGATAAATTGCGGCTTGAAACTGCAGCATCGATGGTTGGGATAGGAACTTCGAGATCCATAGCTACTTGCGAAGTCCACTTTCCTGTACCTTTAGATTTAGCTTCATCCTTAATTTCGTCGACTAATAGATTGCCGGTTTTTATATCTTTAAATAGAAAAACATCTTTCGTAATTTCCATTAAAAATGATTTTAAACGGCCATTGTTCCACTTTTCGAAAACTCCCTGAATTTGTGTGTTATTATATTTTAATCCATTTTTGAGGATATCATAAGTCTCGGCCAGCAGTTGCATAATTGCATATTCGATGCCATTATGGGTCATTTTTACAAAATGGCCAGATGCACCAGGACCAATATAGGTTACACAAGGTTCGTTATTAACTTTGGCGGCAATTGCTTCTAACATTTCCTTTACCACAGCATAAGCCATTTTATCGCCACCTGGCATCATGCTGGGGCCAAATCTGGCACCTTCTTCGCCACCAGAGATTCCCATTCCGAAGAAATGAATACCTTTTTGTTGTAACGCTAAAGCTCTCCGGCTGGTATCTGTAAAATGTGAATTTCCGCTATCTATTATAATATCACCTTTACTAAGTAAAGGTTGTAATTCGTTAATTACACTATCAACAATTGCACCCGCAGGTACTAAAAGCATAATGGTTCTGGGTAGCTTTAAACTTTGCACAAATGCATCTATAGCGGCAAAACCTTTCAATTGATGAGCTTTACCTTCTTCGGCTAAGATGGTAAGCATTTTATCACTCTTGTCGTATCCTGTTACCGCGTAGCCATTGTCGGCCATGTTTAATAATAAATTGCGACCCATAGTTCCCAAACCAACCATGCCTAAAGTATAACGCGCTTCTTGATCCTTATTCATTTTATGATCTATTAATATTTTCTAAAATTATTTTACTCTGCTCGAAATCTTGGTGTACAAAAGCATTAATGCCCATTTTTTTAGCGATTGCCACATGAATGGCTCTATCGTCGAAATAAAGGCAATGTTGAGGCTCTTCCTGAACAATGCCTAATGCCAGTTTAAATATGGAAGGGTCTGGTTTAGAAAAACCAACTTCGCACGACGAAATAAAAGCGTCGAAGCAATGATGCAGTCCGAATTTTTTAATGCGATAATCGTTAAATTCTTTTCCTTCGTTATTGATGGAAAATATTTTAACCGTATTTCTTTTTTTCCATTCGATTAACCAGGGCAAGAAAAGTGGTAATGGGGTTGACTTAGCAAACATAAAATCGCTAAAAGCTTCTTTAGAAAAGGAGCGGTCGATATTAAATATAACGGAATCTAAATATTGATCTAAGCTTAATTTGCCATTTTCGAATAGGGGAAAGGCTACTGAGTGATCTTTTTGAAATTGACCCGGCTCTAGTCCAAATTTTTCTACAGCTTCCATTCTGGCCGTATAATTCCAGCCATCACTTAAAACTACGCCCCCAATATCCAGAAATAAAATTTTAATCGCTTCCATTATTTTTGCTCAGGAAAAGTAGTATGAACGTGATATTTTTCTTTAGCAAGCCATAATTTTGCTCCACCTTTAATGCCATCTTTATTAGAAACCAATTTGATGTTTTTTTCTAATTCGAAATTTATTTCATTTGCATTTCCACCACCAATATATAATTTATCGTAGTTAAAAACGGTTTTATAAATCTCTATAATATATTGAAGACGTTTATTCCATTCTTTTTTGCCTACTTTTTCGAATCCCCGGTCTCCTATAAAATCGTCGTAATCGTCGGTTTTATTAATAGGAAGGTGTGCTAACTCTAAATGCGGGAGTAATTGCCCATCGAAGAGGAGAGAAGTACCAAAGCCGGTACCTAATGTAAATACGATTTCGAAGCCCTTACCGCTCACGATACCCAACCCTTGCTGATCGGCATCGTTAATTAACCGGACGGGTTTACCAAACAAATTACTTACCTGCTGTGCTAAATCGATATTAAGCCATTTGTTTTCGGCTAAATTTGGTGCAGTTTGTACGATGCCCATTTTTACATAACCTGGAAAACCGATTGATATTTTTGTAAACGATTTAAAACCAGTCGTTAATAATTTAATCGCCTTTAAAACAGCAGCTGGAGTAGCTACTTTAGGAGTAGGTGTTTTTTTGAAATCAGTTATTAACTTGCCTTTCTCATTTAAAATGCAAGCTTTAATAGTGGTACCACCGATATCTATCGATAGAATATCGCCTTTCGGCACTTTTATTTTTGCACGCATAGTTGATGGTATTTATTCCTGTTAATGAAACAAAAATACAATGATTTAGTTAGCTATGCGGTAATATTTGATAATAAATTTATAGTCGAAACAAAAAATGCTGCCTCATGGCAGCATTTTTTGTTAACGTCCGGGACGATTAATTTCTTGAGTTCCCGCCTTTAAACCGGTAATCTTTTGGTGGTTCGGCGTTTAATAAGTTACGCACAAAATAGTCCCATCTTCTGCGCATCATGTAAGTAGAAAATTGACCGTAACCATGTGCGCTATTTGGAAATAACACTAAATCGAAAGATTTGTTAGCTTTAATTAGCGCATCGACTACTAACATGGTATTTGAAGGAGGTACATTATTATCCATCATCCCATGAGCAAGCATTAATTTACCTTTTAAATTTTTAGCATAATTCTGATTGGCTTGTGCTTCGTAGTTTGAATTTTCTGCCAGGCCATTATAGCGTTCGCCCCAATCGTCCTCATAATTGCGGTTATCGTGATTTCCAGATTCGGCAATACCTACTTTAAAGAAATCCGGATAACGGAACATTGCTGCAGCAGTTGCAAAACCACCACCAGAATGA
>JAZKCO010000012.1:0-149586 GCA_040388055.1 Bacteroidota bacterium | reverse complement strand
TTCCTACTTTATTGGTGTCGATCGGGAATTGCTGAGCGAGTTGCCTAATTCCGGTTATCTGATCGGGTAATGTATTTTCGGCCATATTTCCATAGCTCATATCATGATAGCTTTTAGAGCGGAATGGATTGCTTGTTCCTTCGATCATGACCACA
This sequence comes from Bacteroidota bacterium, assembly GCA_040388055.1. Lineage (GTDB taxonomy): Bacteria > Bacteroidota > Bacteroidia > Sphingobacteriales > Sphingobacteriaceae > Pedobacter. The sequence continues at coordinate 149,431 of JAZKCO010000012.1, read as the reverse complement.
ATAAATCCGAGTTCGGCTAAGGCCTGATGATCACCTCTCGATGCCGAGAATGACCAATTACCCACACTTCCGCCTTGTGGGCCAGGATAGATATAATCTATTACAGGATATTTTCGCTGTGGATCCATATTTGTTGGTGTAAACACCAAACCATAAATATCGGTTTTACCATCGTGTGCTTTGAGTGTAACTGGCGTTGGGGCTTTCCAACCTGTAGCTTTTAATCTTGATACATCTGTTTTTTCGAGCTCGATCATTAATTTGCCGCTTGTACTACGGTAATTTATTACTGGTGGTACATCGGGTTTAGAGTAAGAATCTACAAAATAATTTTCCGAAGGAGAGAATGCAATTTGATGATTTCCTTCTTCAGGGCTAAGGGAAACTAAATTTTTACCATCAAAACCAATTTTATAAAGATGTTGGAAGTAAGGATTGCCCGGTTCGCGGCCGCAGGCCATAAAATAAAGCTGACGATTTTTTTCATCAACTTTTAATAGCCTGGTTACCACCCAATCGCCCTTTGTAATCTGATTTTTAAGTTTGCCTGTGGTTGCATCATATAGGTAAAGATGACCCCAGTTGTCGCGTTCCGAATACCATAAAATTTCGTTTGTTTTTGGAAGATAACGCCAGTTAATAGCGCCACGACCAGATTCGAACTGAGTTTTTACAACTTCTTCAAAAACATCCCGAACGGCACCTGTTGTTGCATTCGCAATTCTAAATTTCTCTTGCTTATGATCCCTGGAAGTAGATAGAAAAGCCATTTCTGAGCCATCTTCTTTCCAGTCTATATCGTCGAAAGTACCGCTACTGGCAATATCATCGCTTAAGGTAGCTCTGTGTGGGTCTGGTGGAATTTGAAGATCGACTACAGTACCTTGTTCGACGTCGATAATTACTCTTCTTATAGTGGCAATATTCTTATCGCCTGGAAGTGGATATTTCCACGATTTTAATACAGGTGCACCTACATTAGTTGTAACCAGGTACATATCGCTCAAATTTCTTTGATCCTGCTGAAAAGTAGCTACTTTTTTCGAGTCTGGTGACCAGCGAACAATTGCTCTATCGCTCGATTTCCAACCAGCATTATCTGTTGCATAGCCATAATCTTTAATACCATCTTTGGTTAGCTGGGTTTTCTGATTAGTTGCTACATCCCGTACCCATAAATTGTAATCTTTAATGAACACCGCTTTTTTCCTGTCTGGAGAAAACGTCTCCATACTTCCACCACCAAAAGCGCCTCTTCCAGGCCGCCCTTGTGGCGGGCTGGTAATTGTTGCCGGCGTCGATTCGTCTATACTTGTTTTATAAGTCTTGAGCTCTGTTTTCCATCTTTTCTCGTCGGCCGTAAAAGAAATAGACTTCCCATCAGGAGAAAAGTTCAAAGCTTGAAATGATAATTTTCCTGCTTCGTAAGTCTTTCCACTAGCCGTAGAAAGGGCAGCTGCCAGTTTTTCCTGATCGAAAGCAGGGGTACGGGTTTTCTTTGCCGGGTCGACCAAAATAAATTCGGTTCCATTAACGGATGAAGATTGATACCAAAACTTGTCTCCAGCTAACCAGTTAGGCCTAACACTTCCCTTATCGATAAAGGGCTCTGTGTTATAGGTCATCATTTTTTCGGCACGTTCGTAATCCTTATCGGTTAACGACTTGCCTTGTTGAGCATTTGCACTTAATGCAAGTGCAAAACCTGTTGCCATTAGTAAATATTTATTCATGATTTTTAAAATAGTAGGACTTAAAAATTTTTGATGTAAATTAAAATTTTTAATACTGCTTTTAGGTTTTAAGATAGAAATGTTACGCAGGTATAGAAAATGTAATGAAGATATTGCAAAAGTTGGAAATATGAGGATGTTTTTAAACTTAATTTAAGCGAAACTATTGATCGGAATAAAACTTAAAAATGCAGAAATCGCGCTAAAATTATCGTCGGCATATCGAGCCTTAGCGTACGGAGCTAATTTAGCTCTTAATTATTATTGCTTTTAAGAAAAACCGGCGATAAAAAGGGGGTAGTCTTACAATTATTCACCCCCAAAAAGGGGGAGCTTATCTGGCCTCAAAAATCATCTTTACTCAATATTTGGAATCAGAGATATGCTCGGGTATGTCCAGTCCGCCATTTCTAATAAAATATCTTCGCAAACTTGATTTTAAAGAAGTAAACAACGATTTATTTGCAGAACATTCATGGTATTTTCGCAATGCACTCGTGCGATCTAAGTTCGAAGATTTATCCAAAGGCATTCACAAAACGGATAAATACCTTATTCACTTTCTGTCGAACTTACTTTTGAAAGGAAATTATCCCCTAAAAAACCGAGAAATGCACCTGCATTACGCTGACACTCTAAAAATGGAAAACAACACTGTATTTTCATTGATAAAGCAAAACAAGAACATAACAGCAGCCGAAATTAGCGTGCTATTGAATATGAGTTTAAGTACTGCAAAACGAAAAATCAAACCCTTAAAGAGCAGGGAATAATTGAGCGCGTTGGAAGCGATAAAACTGGGCTTTGGAAAATAATTGAAAAATAAAATTACGATTGATCCTTCAAAAATATCCCATCTATTTTTATGATATAAAAAAAGCCCTTAGCTCAACGCTAAGGGCTTATACCTTTACAAGGTTGCGAGGTGAATGGGAATCTATTAGGATACTTAGAGGGAATTTTAATAATTATAAGAGAAATTTTAGAGGATAAAGATGCAAATCATTAATATGCCTGAATCAGAACTTCTGCAGGAATATTCAGTATTTCAGTTAATTTACGAATCATCGACAAGCTTAACTTCCTTTTTCCTGATAAAATTTCAGATTTTCTTGAACGGTTTCCTAAGATATTACTAAGCTCATTCTCAGATAAATTCATTTGTTCTACACGGAATTTTATTGCCTCCAATGGGTTAGGATAGGCAACCGGATAATGGATCAGCTCATATTCCTTTACCAATATGCTCAGGATTTCAAGCTCATCGGAATTTGCAGAACCATCTACAATATCAGTTTGCATAAGTTCATAGATACGTGCCAACGCATCATTGTACTCATTCTCTGTTTTAATTGGTTTTAACATAACTTATTGTTTTAGCATTTATCTTATCATATTGCTTATGCGTTCCGAACCAAACAACAAAAACGATTTTTAAACGATATTCAATGTCTACAATTAGGCGATAATTATTGCCATGAATATTAAATACAACTCTTTTTTCATTTAGTATAGAAGCATTTTTATATTGAGTTTTTAATTCATTTGGATTATTCCAGAAAGCAGTGGCCACTTCTTCATGCCAACTCAGCAAAGCTTGTTCTGCTTGATGAAATTCAGTAATGTAGTCCTTTAATGTTTTTATTGCTATCACCCGCATTTTTACAAAGATACGATATTGTTACCAAATTGGTAACGTAAATAATAAAATTTTTAGACACAAAAAAGCCTGCAATTTACTTTTCAGATTATATAAAATTTATGTTTAAGCACCCCCCAACTTTTTTGCTTGATACAAAAACACTTGCAATCTTGTGACTAGAGGTGTTCTAAACTTTTACTATGCGGGGATGACGGGAGTCCATTAGAACACTTACATGAAATCTTAAAAATTGCTCATGAGATTTACAAGGAAAAATAACACATATTCAACTAATTCCACTTCCAGTTGAGTTGATTTACATAAGGAATGCCTTTGCGTTCTATCAACGTTGCTATTTCTTGATTTAGGGGACTCGAGCTTTTAGCGACTATTAGACTTGGGCCTGTACTCATTTTTATAAAGAAGTGACTTGGAATTTCGGTAATGCTGATAATTTCAGATAATTTAACATTGCTCTCTCCGATTTTATCTTCAGTTTTTAACAGATCATCAGTAATTTCAAGTTGAAATGATTCATTAAATGCTCCATTGTAAGTGTTCTTTACATATTTAGTATAATGTCGTTTTAGTTTCGATTTCAAGTATCTATAATAAAAAAACGTAACTACAGCCACACAAAAAATAGCATAATAAAATAAAAAAGTATTATGCTGGAAATAACCTGTAAATATGAAAACGAGACCTATGGCAATTAATAAGAAGTAACTTTTTCTACGAGCCTTTATTTTTTCAGCATTTGTAGAAGCATCATATAATTGAAATGTAATGAAGTCGTTCTCAGTAAGCGTTAGTATGTGGATCATTTAATTCTGTATTAAGTTCTACTAAAGTATACATTCATTAGTCCTTTAAATCAAAAAAGCCTGCTATCTTACGATTTGCAGGCTTTTTGTTGGTTTTGATACCATTTTGGCGGAGAGTGGGGGATTCGAACCCGCGGACCCTTTGACAAGTCAACAGTTTTCAAGACTGCCGCAATCGACCACTCTGCCAACTCTCCGGCGCAAAAGTACGAACTCTACTTAAATCTGCAAACTATGGATTGATATTTTTTAAAAAAAGCGCTTAATGGCTTCAAACAGAGGGAGAAAATTTTACGATTTCTCTAATTTATCTTCTACTGGGAGTGGTTTTTTAAAAATATTAAAGTTGGGTTTAATAATTTTAACACTTCTTTTCGACAAATCTACACTGGCATTAAGCTCAAATCCGACTAATAAGATCAACGAATTAAGATATAACCAGATCATCACGACTATTAATGTTCCAATAGAACCGTACAACTTATTATAGGAGCCAAAATTATTAATATAAAAGGTAAATCCCCAGATGGTTAAAAAAGCAAGAATGGTAGCAAGCCAGGATCCAGCACTAAAGAATTTCCACTTTTTGGCATGCGCAGGGCCATACCGGTATAAAATGGAAACCGTAATGAAATACAAAGTACCTAATAATGCCCATCGCGTAAGCTGAATAGCATAATAGGTTAGATTACCTTCGTAATGGAGCTCTTCTTTTAAATAGGTCAGCAAAATTTCGCCAATAGCCATAGCAGCAATACAGATAATTACAGAAAAGGCAATAATTACAGTTAAGATAATGGCAACAAGCCTTTGTTTTAACCAGGTACGCGTTTCGACGATAAGCGAAGATTTGTTAAAGGCTACCATTAATTTATGTACCCCATTGGTTGCAAAAAACAGAGAAAGTAAAAAACCAATAGACAATAAACTGCCATTTTGGATATTGATGATCTCGTTAAGGGTAGTCTCGAATGCTAAATAAGCATCGTTCGGCAAAATTAGCGCAATAAGTGACATTAATTGCTCTTGGAAGCCTATTTTTTTGGGGATATACGGGATTAGCGTAAATAAGAAAATAATAGCTGGAAATATGGCCAGCATAAAGTTATAAGCCAAAGAGGATGCCTTGTTAACCAGTGTTTCTTTTCCAATTTCCTTAAAAAAGAAAGTAGCGACAGTATAGATGGGAAGCGGACTAAAACCTGGCAATACACATACCTTTGTCCATGCAATAAACAGGGCATATAATTTTAATTTTAATAACTGTTTGTGTATCCAATTCATTATTTATATAAAATACGGCCTCACGTTTTTCATGAAGTTTTCGGGTGGCTGGCAAGGCCTCCTGGTGTCCTTATTTACAAAAACCAACGTTGTTTTTCCGGTATTAATGAGTTCATTCGCTTCATTATAAATTTCGTAATCGACTTTAAGCCTTACAGAAGGCAGTTCGCTAACAATAGATTTTATCGTTAAAACCTGGTTATAAAATGCAGGTTTTATAAATCTCGACTGTAATTCTAAAAGGGGGAGCATAACTCCCTCAGCTTCCATCGACGCATAAGACATGCCAGAACAAGCTTCGAAACATTCGGTCCTGGCGAGTTCGTAGTATTGTGCATAATTACCATGATGTACGAACCCCATCTGATCGGTTTCGACATAGCGAACTTTTACTGTGCTTTCGTGTACAAACATTATTTGAATATCTTTCTTTTATTTAAAGCATCCCGGTATTTTTTGGCATTAATTTCGTGCTGTGCCTTAGTTTCTGCAAAATTATGATAGCCTGAAAAATCTTCTTTTGCACACATATAAATATAATTGTTTTTCTCGCTGTTTAATACGGCATCGATAGCCTTAATGCTTGGCATTAAAATAGGGCCCGGAGGTAAACCGGCATATTTATAAGTGTTGTATTTGGAATCGACAACAAGTTGTTTATTGGTTACCCGTTTAATTGTAAAATCGTTGTTCGCATAAATTACCGTAGGGTCGGCCTGCAATAAAATACCCCTGTTTAAGCGATTTAAATAAAGGCCTGCAATAATTGGCATTTCTTTATCGTAAAGGGCTTCTGCATCGACAATAGAGGCTAAGATCGTAGCCTGAATAGGGTTTAAGTGATGCGCATCGGCTTTTTGTTTTCGCTCGGTAGTCCAGAATTTATCGTATTCCTTTTGCATTTTCTCGAAAAAATCGATGGGTTTAACATTCCAATACATTTCGTAAGTATTAGGGATAAACATGGTATAGCTATTGTCTTCATTAAAACCATATTTTTCTAAGAGTGCCGCAGAATCTAATACCTTAATAAAAGCCAATGAATCAGCTTCCATATTTTTAGCAAGATAGGCGGCAAAATTTTCTTTTTTGCGGATGTTTTGAAACTTAAGACTTACCGGATCCTGATTACCGGCTTTTAATTTATTAATAAGGGTTCTGTTATTCATTCCCACTTTTAATCGATATCGGCCGGGTTTTAAACTTGCGGGCAAGTTCATTTGCCCGGCTGCTTCTTTAAACGAGTTTAAATTATTTAGTACTGCTTTTTGTTCGAGGTTAATTAAAAAATCGTCGAAATTAGCACCTGTTTTAAGATAGAGATACTGTTCGTTACTATTTATATTCGGCGCAAAATAACGGTTATATAATTTCAAACCATAGAAGCCACCAACGGCCAGTATAATAATTATTACGACTAATATAATTTTAACACCTTTTTTAGGTGTTTTTGTTTTTTCGTTGTTCATTTTATAGGTATTCGACGATTATTGTTTTTTGTTAGTTAAGATAAGGTTAATGGGGGTGCCAATTTTTACCTTTACGAGGGTATCGGCAGCTAATGGGCTTTGGTTAATAATAACAGCATTTGCCGAATCTGTAATTACTCCCTCATAAGTAATATTACCCAAACTCAACATTGCGCCTCTTAGCGAAAATTTAGCTTCATCGATGGTAAAGCCAATTAAGTTAGGGAGTTCTACTTCTTCATTTCCACGTCCATCGCCAAGTACAAGGTTTATTGTTGATCCGGTTGGTAAAATTTCGCCCGCTTTAATTAATTGCCCGCCAAACGATGCTTCTAATACGACATCGCGGCTTACGTCGGGTTTATAAGTTGTGTCTCCAAGTTTTAAGCGATAGCTTTCTAAAACGGCCTGCGCTTCTCTTAACGATTTAAATTCTATATCAGGAAACTTAACATTGGGTGCCATTGCGGCATTAACAGTAAGGTAAATAGTTCTGTTTCCTTTTACAAAGGTATTGGCATCGGGATCTTGGTCTGTAACTATACCTGGGGACTTATCCATTACATAAACCGAATCGATTTCGTAACGTAAACCCAATTCTTCCAGTTTGCTTATGGCCTGAGTAAGTGCTAAACCTTTTAATTCGGGAACATTTAGTCCTTCTCCATGTTTGGTGTAAAACCGCAGGCTAAAAAAGGCAATCAATAATATCCCTATAACGGTACATACCGCTGCAATAAGGTTATTTCTAAAGGACTTTGTTTTAAGGTAATCGATAAAGGTGCTCATTTATTTTTCTTTAGGATAGCGATATAATAGTTCAAATTTAGCTTAAAAAAATATTTTATCTCAATTAAAATCAAATCTGCATCAACTAAATTTATATTTTTGGGTATTCTAATTTGAAAGTGGACGAAACTAACATCAATAAAATGAAATGAGCTGGCTAACTCCCCAAAACGATAGAAGACCTATAAGAACACAATAAGCTAAAAATAATACTTTCCACTTAAAAACATCCCAACAAAATTATCCGCATGAAAAAAACAATTGCATTATTAACTGGTGGCACTACGGGCGAATGGGTAGTCTCTGTAAAAAGCGCTGCTACCATTGCTCAGCATATCGATACCACAAAATACGAAGTTTACAAGATAATGCTTACAGAAAATGGATGGTTTTATGAGCCTGCCGATTCTGTGAAAATTGACATCGACAAAAACGATTTTTCATTAACCTTGAGTGGGAAGAAAATTAAATTCGATGGGGTATTTATTGTTATTCATGGCTCGCCTGGCGAGGATGGAAAATTACAAGGCTATTTCGATATGATTGGGATACCTTATACCACTTGTAGCGCCTTAACATCGGCTATAACCATGAATAAAGGCTATACTAAAGCTATTGTAAATGGGATTAAGGATTTAAACGTGGCTAAATCTGTTCAGCTATTTGAAACCAGCACCGACCAGGTTAATACCATTAAAAGCCAATTAAAACTGCCTTATTTTGTAAAACCAAATAATGGTGGAAGCAGTATCGGTATGAGCAAGGTTAAAGCTGCCGACGATTTACAAGATGCTTTAAATAAAGCATTTAATGAAGATAATCAGGTTTTAGTTGAAGAATTTGTAGAAGGAAGGGAGTTTTCGGTTGGTGTTTTTAGGGCCAATGGTAAGATTGTTGTTTTACCAGCCACAGAAGTTATTCCTGCCAACGAATTTTTCGATTTTGAAGCAAAATATACGCCGGGTGCAACAGAGGAGATTACTCCTGGAAGAATGTCCGATGAAGAAAGAAATAGAGTAGAACAAGTGGTAACAGCTGTTTACGAAAAATTAAATTGTAGTGGAATTGTGCGTATCGATTATTTTTTAGCGCATTCGACAGGTAATTTCTATTTTATCGAAATTAACACCATTCCAGGGCAAACTGCAACTAGTTTTATCCCACAACAAGTGGCAGCTATGGGAATTGAGTTAAAAGATTTTTACACCCAGGTTATTGAAGAAACAATTACCGCCGACCTTAATCGACGGTAATTGCTCCTAAAATTTAGACTTTGATTTTCTTCCATTTCCCTTTTTTGAATAGGATATAGGCGGCAAAGGTAAGCCCAACTTCGGCAACTGGAATGGCTATAAATACACCATTTGGTCCCATTTTTAGCTGTTTAGCCAGAAAATAGGCAAAAGGAATTTGAAATAACCAAAAGACAACAATATTAATTTTAGTTGGCGTCCAGGTATCGCCTGCGCCATTAAAAGCACTTGTTAAAACCATCCCGATGCCGTATAAGACAAAGCCGTAGCTTAAAGTCCGGAGCGCTGTTACTGCAACGGTTTTTATCTGTTCGTCGGTCGTAAAAAATGAAGCGAAATATGGACCACAGCTTAAAAATAGCAAGGTTACGAATCCCATAAATACAATAATGTATTTCATGGTCACAAACACCGACTTCTCTGCCCTGTCTGCATAATTGGCTCCTAAATTCTGACCAACTAAGGTGGCGGCAGCATTGCTTAGGCCCCAGGCTGGTAGCATAAAAAACATCATTAACCGCAAAGCAGTTTGGTAACCTGCTGAACCATGATCGCCGCCTGTGGTAGCGACGAGTTGTGCTAAAAAAATCCAGCTGCAAGATGCGATTACAAACTGCATAATAGCTGGGGCTGCAACTTTAATAATGGCTTTAATTTGCTCCCAATGTGGTTTAAAATAACTTAATTTAATTTTAAGTGCACTATTTCCTTTTACCAAATGATACACCTGATAACTTACGCCTAATCCTCGGCCTAAAGTTGTGGCTATCGCCGCCCCGGTTAAACCAAATGCGGGTATGGGGCCAAGGCCTTTAATAAATAAAGGGCAAAAAATAATATTGGCTATATTGGCAATCCATAAACTTTTCATGGCTATAGCGGCATTTCCAGCTCCTCTAAAAATCCCATTAATTAAAAAAAGAAGCATAATTACTGAGCTTCCCCCCATCATAATGCGAACAAAATTGGTTCCCTGTCGAGCGGTTTCTTCGCTTGCACCCATTAATAACAATATTTCTTTGGCGAAAAAAAGCCCCACCAAACTAATTATGATATTAATGAACATTGAAATCACAATGGTCTGCATACCCGCTTTGGCAGCTGCTTCTGGGTTTTTTTCGCCAATTCGACGCGCAACGACCGCTGTTGCAGCCATGCTCATGCCAATGGCAAGCGAATAAATAATCGTTAAAACCGATTCTGTTAAGCCAACGGTTTGTATGGCGTTGCTACTATTGGGTAAATGACCAACAAAATAGAGATCGACTAAGGCGAAAACCGATTCCATCATCATCTCGAGCATCATCGGAATGGCTAAAAGTACAATAGCCTTGCGGATGCTGATAGCGGTATAATCTGTTTCTTTACCCTGTAATGATTCGATAATGATACGGATATAGTTGGATAGACTACGTTTAGTCTGAAGTGAATTTGACATTTGAAAAATTTAGAAAGAAAACCAGGAGATGCATTGTAGAAATACATCAATTAATTGATAAAGAGAATATTATCTTTTTTGCGTTAAAGAATAACGCAGACTGCTATTGCTATCATGGTCCTGTCGTTTTATAAATACAAATATATATAAATTGTTAGCAGCTATTGATAACCATATTTTAACCTATATCTACGTATTTTGATAATTTTAAGTTAATATTGTTAAAATATGAAGGTTTTACAATTTACAATTCCAGTAGCTAACGATCAAACGGTTATCGTTCAGGAAGATATTATGCCTCATTTTTATCCCTATTTACACCGACATAAAGAAGCGCAATTAATTTGGATAAAAGAAGGAGAGGGGACTTTATTGGTCGACAACCGGATGCATCCATTTAAGCGTAATGATATTTTTTTTCTGACTGCTAATCAGCCTCATTTATTTAAAAGTAATCCCGAATATTTTAAAACAAATAGCGGACTTCAAATTCAGGCGCTTATGCTATTTTTCGACCCGGTTGGTAAGTTACAGCCATTTTTAGCATTACCGGAGATGCAACTCATCAGCTCTTTTTTACAGCTGGCTAAAGGTGGTTTAAAAATTCAACCCGCGCAAACAGACCAGATTATACAACTAATGCTTACGATTCAATATGCTAAAAATCATCAGGTAATGATCCAGTTTTTGCAGCTTTTAGAGACACTTTCGCAAATACAAAATATTTCAGCGCCACTGGTAGCTGCAGGACCACCGCCATTTTCAGAAAGTGAAGGCATTAGAATGGGACATATTTTTAACTTCTTAATGCAACACTACGATAGGAACCTTACGCTAGAAGAAGTTGCCGCCTCGGCTCATCTTACCCCACCTGCCTTTTGCCGCTATTTTAAAAAACATACCCGTCAAACTTTTGTTGCTTTTTTAAACGAAATAAGGATAAACGAAGCCTGCAAGAAATTAACAGGAAGCGGATACACTCAAAACATCTCAACTGTTGCCTATAGCTGCGGATTTAATAGCCTTACCCACTTTAACCGGGTATTTAAAAGTTTAAGGCAGCAATCCCCAAAAGCGTACCTCAATCAATATTTTAAGCGGTTAAAATAAGGTTAATATTGATTAAATATGGTTAATTTAAAGAATAATCGTTCACTAGATTTGGATAAACAAAATTGAATAAAATGAAAAATGTAGCATGGCTCGGGGTTTATCCCGCACTTTTAACTCCTTTTAAAGAGAACGACGAAATAGATTATCCCCTGTTTAAAAAAAATATGGATGCCCAAATAGCAGCTGGCGTCGATGGCCTAATTATTGGTGGTTCTTTAGGCGAAGCCAGTACCCTTAGCGATCGCGAAAAAATAGAATTACTGCAGTTTTGTGTTAAACAGGTAAATGGCAAAGTACCAGTTATCTTAAACATTGCAGAGCAGGTAACTAAGGCAGCAGTAGCTATGGCAAAGCTCGCCGAAGAACATGGAGCAGATGGTTTAATGCTTTTACCACCAATACGTTATAAAGCAGATGATGAAGAAACACTCACTTTCTTTAAGGCTGTTGCCACATCGACGAGCTTATCTATTATGATTTATAATAATCCGGTCGATTACGGAATCCGGGTTACCGTAGAGATGTTCGAAGAGCTGGCAAAATTTAGCAATATTGAGGCAGTTAAGGAAAGTACTCGAGAGGTATCTAATGTAACTAAAATGATTAATCGCTTTGGCGATCGTTTTAAAATTTTATGCGGTGTCGATCCCTTGGCTTTCGAATGCTTAACTTTAGGTGCCCACGGATGGGTTGCTGGCCTGGTCGATGCTTTTCCTGCCGAAACAGTAGCGATTTATAGACTGGTAAAGGCTAACCGATATGCCGAAGCTTTAGCTATTTATCGTTGGTTTTTACCAATATTAGACCTGGATATACACCCGAAACTGGTTCAATATATTAAACTGGCAGCCCAAACTACTGGCATTGGTTCCGAATATGTGAGAGCTCCAAGATTGACTTTAAAAGGCGAAGAAAGACAAAATGTGCAAAAAATAATTGACGAAGGTTTGGCCAGCAGACCAAAACTGCCCGACTATTTAAACTTATAATTATTAATTATGTATAAAGACACAACATTTCCAGAGATTGATGAGGTTTTGAACAAAGCAACTACTGCTTTTAATTTATATAAAAAATATACATTAAAGCAACGTGCCGATTTTATGCGGGCTATCGCTTTGGAAATAGATGCCCTTGGCGACGAGTTAATTACTATAGCAAGTGCCGAAACAAATTTACCATCAACCCGCTTAGCTGGCGAAAGAGCACGGACCATTTTTCAACTTCGTAGCTATGCCGATGCAGCAGAGGCTGGTAACTGGTTAAATGTAAGCATCGATACGGCATTACCAGAACGCACACCCCCAAAACCCGATACCCGCAAAACATTGGTGCCTTTAGGTCCGGTAGTTGTTTTTGGAGCCAGTAATTTCCCCTTTGCTTACTCTACAGCCGGTGGAGATACCGCATGTGCCTTTGCAGCTGGCTGTCCGGTAATTGTTAAAGCACATCCGGCACATGCCAGCACCTCCGAATTGGTCGCTACAGCTATTTTTAAAGCAGCCGCAAAATGTAACCTGCCCGAGGGGGTTTTTGCACATGTATATGGCGAAGGTTTCGAAACCGGCGAATACCTGGCTAAACACCACCAGGTAAAAGCAATTGGCTTTACAGGTTCATTTAGTGGCGGAAAAGCATTGTTCGATTGGGCAAACCTACGTGAGGTACCCATCCCTGTTTTTGCAGAAATGGGGAGTATCAACCCTGTTTTTCTACTGCCAGGAAAATTGGCCGCAGAAACAGATAGTTTAGCCCACCAGTTGGCAGCTTCTGTAACGCTTGGTATGGGGCAATTTTGTACTAATCCGGGTTTAATGATCGCAATAGACGACGATTCTTTAAATAGATTTATTCCTCAATTAAAAAAAGAAATAGAAACGCTGGCACCGTCGACCATGCTTCATCCGGGTATTGCCAATAATTATAAAGCTAAATTAACACAGGCCCTGGCACAAAAAGGAGTGCAGCTCGTAGGCGAATCGAATACCCAGGCTAAAGATGGGCAAGGACGAATTACGATTGCTACTGCAACGGCCGAAACGTTTTTGGCTAATCCGGTTTTGCACCTGGAAGTTTTCGGCCCTTATTCTTTAATCATTCAATGCAAAAACAAAATAGAAATGTTAGCAGTTGCTAAAGCCATCGAAGGGCAGTTAACCACTACATTAATGGCGAATCGGGCCGACCTCAATTCGCACGAAGATTTGCTAAATGCCATACAGGAAATTTGTGGCCGGCTTATTTTCAATAATGTGCCAACAGGAGTGGAGGTTGCGCAATCTATGCACCATGGCGGCCCATTTCCGGCAAGTACCGATAGTCGTTTTACCTCGGTAGGTGCCGATGGAATTAAAAGATTTGCTAGACCATTATGTTATCAAAACTGCAACGACGAATTTTTACCCGAAGAATTGAAGGATGCTAATCCGCTGAAAATCTGGAGAACAGTAGATAATGTTTTAACACAGGATAAAATAGAAAAAGGATGAAAAAGACATTTAGCTGTATAGATGCACATACCTGTGGCAATCCGGTAAGAGTGGTTGCAGGTGGTGGGCCTTTACTGGTGGGCAACAGTATGATGGAGCGTCGCTTACATTTTTTGAAAACATACGATTGGATTCGCAAAGGCTTGATGTTCGAGCCACGTGGACACGATATGATGAGTGGCAGTATCTTATATCCACCCATAGACCCTGCTAATGATATTGGCGTATTGTATATCGAAACCAGTGGTTGTTTGCCAATGTGCGGGCATGGTACTATTGGTACCGTAACTATTGCGATAGAAGAGGGGCTGGTTATTCCAAAAACTCCAGGCAAGTTAAGATTGGAGACACCAGCAGGCTTAGTTTTAGTCGAATATGTGCAAGAAGGAGCAAAGGTAAAATCGGTTAAACTGATTAATATCAAATCGTTTTTAGCTGCTGAGGGCTTAACGGTCGATTGTCCCGACCTAGGTAAGCTTACAGTCGATGTGGCCTATGGCGGGAATTTTTATGCCATCGTAGACCCTCAGGAAAATTTTAAAGGCCTGGAACATTATACAGCAGATCAGTTAATTAGCTGGAGCCGAACTTGTAGGAAGTTGATGAATGAACAACATCATTTTGTTCATCCGGAAGATCCAAACATTAATGGACTAAGCCACTTTTTATGGGCTGGGGCGACCATTTCTCCAACAGCAACAGCTAGAAATGCTGTTTTTTATGGCGATAAAGCTATCGATCGCTCACCCTGTGGTACAGGCACATCGGCCCGGATGGCCCAATGGCATGCGAAAGGGAAGCTAAAAAAAGGCGATCAGTTTATTCACGAAAGCATTATAGGCTCTCAATTTATTGGTACAATAGAAGAGGAAACTGAGATAAATGGCAAACCTGCAATTATTCCTGGCATAGAAGGCTGGGCAATAGTAACCGGTTATAATACTATTTTTATAGACGACGATGATCCTTATGCACATGGATTTCAGGTTTTGTAAAAAGTTATGGGATGTACAATTAATGAATTAAATGAATAAAGAAGGAAAAGTAACCATTATTGGAGCCGGCATTATTGGGTTATGCTCGGCCTATTATCTCCTAAAAGAAGGCTTTAAAGTTACCCTGCTAGAGCAGGGCGATTTGTTAAATAATTGCTCGTCTGGTAATGCAGGAATGATTGTGCCCAGCCATTTCGTGCCATTAGCAGCCCCTGGAATGATTAGCAAAGGCATAAAATGGATGTTTAATAGCAGTAGCCCATTTTATGTAAAACCTTCTCTAAATCTAGCTTTGCTTTCGTGGGGAATAAAATTCTGGAAACACGCCAACCCACAACATGTAGATCGTTCGGCCGTTCCTTTGCGCGACCTGCATTTGCTAAGTAAGCAGTTATACGAAGAATTGGCTAAAGAAACAGCCTTAGATTTTGGCCTGAAAAAAAAAGGCATTTTGATGTTGTTTAAAGAACAAGCTACTGCCGATGAAGAAATACATCTGGCTCATAAAGCACAACAACTAGGCCTGGATGTAGCTATTTTAAATACCAGAGAAACACAATTACTAGAACCCGATACTGCATTAGATGTATTAGGTGCAATACATTACCGTTGCGACGCCCATTTATATCCAAACAACCTGGTTAAACAACTAATTGCTTATTTAAAAAGCAATGGAGTAGAAATTCTGACCAATTGCAAAGTAGATGATTTTGAAATTGTGGCTGGTCAAATTAAAAATATTCGGGCCGGCAATCAAATATTTAATTCAGATTTAGTGGTTATGACTGGCGGGGCCTGGCTACCCGTACTGGCGCATAAAGCAGGCCTAAATATTCCGGTAATGCCTGGAAAAGGTTATTCATTTATGGTAAACCCTACACAACAAATTCATCATCCGGCCTTATTATTGGAATCAAAAGTAGCTGTAACTCCCATGAATGGGCAAGTGCGTTTTGGTGGAACTATGGAAATTGCGCCAATTAATCACCATATTAATCGGAATAGAGTGCAGGGAATTGTGAATTCAATTCCTAGATATTATCCTGATTATAAGGTCGAAGTTCCGGCGATTAAAGATATTTGGCATGGTTTTAGGCCTTGTTCGCCGGATGGCTTACCCTATATTGGCTATACCAAAAAGATTTCCAATTTAATTGTGGCTGGTGGGCATGGGATGATGGGCTTAAGTTTAGCACCTGCTACTGGTAAATTGGTTTCGGAACTTGCAGTTGGAAGTGAGTTATCTGTGGCGATCGAAGCATTTGATGCCGATAGATTTGATTAAAATAGAATCGTTGCTAAAAAATTTTGCTAATTGTACAAGCCACCACTTTTTTGTTAACTTTGTTAATATATGCTATCCAAGAAAACGAAATACGCAATCAAAGCCCTGGTAATGCTGGGTAAACATATTGCCGAACCACCTATGCAGATTGCCCGGATAGCTGAAGAAGAAAACATCCCTAAGAAATTTTTGGAACAAATCTTACTCGATTTGCGTAATGCCGGTTATTTGTATAGTAAAAAAGGTGCGGGTGGGGGGTATAGTCTCAACAAGAAACCTGAAGATATCTATTTAGTCGATATTTTGCGGATTACCGATGGGCCAATAGCAATGGTGCCCTGTGCCAGTTTAAAGTTTTATCACAAATGTGATGAATGCCATGATGAAGTTACCTGTGGTATTCGCAAAGCTTTTATAGAGGTAAGAGATGCCTCTTTAAAAGTGCTGAGCGAAACCAATATTGCCGATATTATTGCAAACGAAACTGCTTTAAGCTTGCCTTAAAACCACAATACCTAGAAGATTATTTCGCACACCATCTCCATTAACAGGTAGTCCTATTATGAGATCCCAACAAGAAATTAAAAGCCTTAGCTCTACCATTCGTAACAGGCAAGTGATATGAGGTTATGAATTCGATTATTATAATTTAAGTTAGCGTTGTAACGGCCCATAACGCAGTAACCGAAATAATAACCCAAAGTACAAGCCCTTGAATTAGCGGCCTGAAACCAACACTTAGCAAGAGCTTTCTATTTAATCCACAGCCGATTAAAAATAAAGTCAACGTTAAACCCGCTTTTGCAAATCCTGTAAGATAATGATTGTACTTTTGAATAAACGGGATATAGGTATTAGCCATCATTGCTAAAATAAAGAATCCGATAAACCAAGGGATTTTTACTTTGCTGCCTTTGTTTTTGAATAGAAATGTTGATAAAAAGGCAATGGGAATGATCCATAGCGCACGAGCCAATTTTACTGTTGTGGCAACTTCCAATGCCTGTGCTCCGTATTTGCTAGCAGCACCAACAACGGAGCTGGTATCATGTATAGCAATAGCACTCCAAAGACCAAACTGTGTTTGTGATAAGTGTAGTGCATGTCCAATTACCGGAAATAGGAATAAGGCAATAGAATTTAAGATAAAAATGCTGCCTAACGCTACCGAAATTTGCTTTTCCTGCGCTTTAATTATGGGCGAAATGGCCGCTATAGCACTCCCTCCACAGATGGCAGTACCTGCCGAAATAAGGTAAGAAGTCTTTTTCTCAATTTTTAGGATTTTGCCCATTAGGAAACCAATAACCAATGTTCCAATAATGGAAATTATGGTAAATAAAATACCTTCTTTGCCGGCCTTGAGTGCATTGCTTACATTCATGCCAAACCCTAAACCTATAACAGCAACTTGTAATAGAATAGGTGTGGCTTTGTTGTTAAGGTGTAAATACGGATGCCCAATAAACTGGGCAAAGATAAGGCCCATAATTAAAGCTATCGGCGGGGAAATGAGTGGGGAAAGGCAAAATACAACGGCCAATAAAAATAGGACTTCCCTTGTAGTAATACTTTGATCGAGAAGCATTTTGAGACTGTTTGGCTTGGTGGTTTTTTCAATGTCGGTTTCCATAATGTCTTTTAATTTTAACAATGCAAAGGTCATTATAGAATAATCGATAGAGAAATTGTAATTAGTAATCAGTCATTATTTAAAGTTATAATCAAGCGCAAATTTCATAAAGAAATCGGGCATGGTTTCGGAATTACCGTGTGGTTTGATAAAACTGAACTGCCTTTTGATTTCCAAGCCCTTTACATCAATTACGGTACATTCATTGTTTTTTAACTCTTTAAAAATAGCATAAACAGAAAGAAAAGTCACTGCTTCTGAATTGAGCAGGTATAACTTTATACTTTCGGAACTGTCGAGCTGCATTTCCGTTTTAAGTGCTGATATTTTGATGCCTGATAGCTTCAGCGCGTATGTGATTACTTCTAAGGTTCCAGATCCAGGTTCCCTAAACAAGAAACGATATTTAAATAAGTCTTCTGGTTTTATGGAATTCTTTTTCGACAGTTCATGTCCACTCCTCACAACCAGTACCAATTCGTCCTTAATAAAAGGAGTATAGCTGAAATTTGTATTTCTTGATTTCCCTTCGATAATGCCGAGATCAATATCTCCATTTTGGAGTGCCGTTTCAATTTGTTCGGTATTGCCTGTTACGAGCTTAACCTTCACGTTTTCAAACTTGTTGTGGAATGAAGCTAATATTGGCGGTAATAAATATTGAGCCGCCGTGGTACTTGCGCCGATATGAAGTGTTCCTGACTTATTTTGCGTAAAGGCATTCAAATCAAATTCTAAATTTTTATAGCTAGAAATCATTTGTTCTGCATACTGTAAAAGTGTATTACCTGCTGGGGTTAAGTTTATTTTCGTCCCATTTCTGTGAAATAATTTAACCTTGAAATGGTTTTCTATTTCTTTAACATGCTTTGTTACGGCGGGTTGCGTAATATATAGCTCCTCTGCAGCCTTAGTGAAACTGAGCCTTTTTGCTACGGTATAAAAAACCCTTAACCTGAAATCGAACATTAAACTGCTAGTAACATTATACTTTTCTAAAGATGTAAAAGTAGAAATTAATTTCCATCCGATACTCGAATTGAACACCAAAAGATAACAGCTAAAGCCAATAAATCCAAGATCAGTTCTAAAGTTTCTTATTTTTTTAAAAAAAAAGTAAAATAAAAGACTACTAAATCTATATACTTTGTATATTTACCGAATAATTATTTGGTTTGTGGGGCTATTTTAGTGTTTTAAACGAATAATATATGGTATAATCCCAATTAGCATGCAAAGTTTTAGAACAGAATTAGAGAGCCCAGTTGTAGAAAAGGACATTATCGACCTGGAAAAAAAGATTAATGATTTTCGTTCCGGGAAGATTCATGAGGAGCGTTTCAGGAGTTTACGTTTAGCCCGTGGTATTTACGGACAAAGACAGCCTGGCGTGCAAATGATCCGCATTAAATTGCCCTTTGGTAAAGTTACTTTCAAACAATTATTACGTATTGCGGATATTTCGGACGAATATGCAAGTGGAAACCTTCATTTAACCACTCGTCAGGATATTCAAATTCACTATGTGAGCTTGGATCGTACACCCGAACTTTGGGCTAAACTATCGCAAGACGATATTACGATTAGGGAAGCCTGTGGCAATACTGTTCGTAACGTAACTTCATCGCCTACCGCCGGAATAGACCCGGAAGAACCTTTTGATGTTTCTCCTTACGCGCAGGCTGTTTTTGCTTATTTTTTGCGCAATCCTATTTGCCAGGAAATGGGGCGGAAGTTTAAATTTTCATTTTCTTCGAGCGAAAAGGATACTGCCTACAGTTATATTCACGACCTGGGGTTTATACCGAAGGTAGACCAACACGGTGTACGTGGTTTTAAAGTACTCATCGCTGGCGGCCTTGGAGCGCAACCTTTTTTAGCACTTCCTGTTTACGATTTTTTACCAGAAGACCAGCTTATTCCATTTTCTGAAGCGGTTTTAAGGGTATTCGATCGTTATGGCGAACGAACCAACAGGAATAAAGCCCGTTTAAAATATTTAGTACAAAAAATAGGTATCGAAGAGGTTTTAAAGCTAATTGAAGCTGAAAGAATGGCCATTAAGGTAAAAACATTTCAAATTGACAGAAATGCAGTTCCAGCACCCATTTTGCCTGTGCCTCAAGATTACCAGCCAGTAACGATTACCAACGAAATTCATTTTCAACATTGGCTGGCAACCAATGTAATCGCGCAAAAACAAACTGGATTTTATGGCGTATATATAAAGGTTCAGGTTGGGGATATCAAGACCGATTTAGCCCGGGCTTTTGTAGAAGCGGTTAGGCCTTATGTAGCCGACGAAATAAGAATTACCCAAAACCAGGGTTTACTCTTAAAATTTGTACCGGAAAAGGCTTTACCTTCTTTATATCTTGCTTTATCGGCAATTGGTTTTGCAACTGCTGGCTTCGATAGTCTGGCCGATATTACAACTTGCCCCGGAACAGATACCTGTAATTTAGGGATTTCGAACAGCATGACTTTAGCTGAGGTTTTAGAAGAAGTGATTTATGAAGATTTCCCAGAATTTATTTACGAGAAAAACATCAAGATCAAAATTAGTGGCTGCATGAATTCTTGCGGTCAGCATGGTTTGGCCGAAATTGGCTTCCATGGCAGCTCTGTTAAAGCAGTGGGTAAAG
The DNA here is from genome assembly GCA_040388055.1 of Bacteroidota bacterium. Lineage (GTDB taxonomy): Bacteria > Bacteroidota > Bacteroidia > Sphingobacteriales > Sphingobacteriaceae > Pedobacter. Next base: position 128,839 of record JAZKCO010000012.1, on the reverse strand, counting down.
TTGTGCCTGCTGTGCAGGTAATGCTTGGCGGTGGTACTGTGGGCAATGGAGAGGGTAGAGTGGCAGAACGTGTAATCAAAATTCCGACTAAGCGAGCTCCGCAAGTTTTACAGCTGCTACTTAACGACTTTAAAGCTAATAACCAGGTCGAAGAAAATTTTCATCACTATTACGATAGGCAGGGAAAAGATTATTTCTATCAATTATTGAAACCCCTGGCCGATTTAACCCAGGTTAAACCAGACGAATTTGTTGATTGGGGGCATGAGAAGGCTTTCGAAACTGCAATAGGTGTAGGCGAATGCGCGGGGGTTATTATCGACCTTGTGGCTACCTTATTACTGGAGGCCGAAGAAAAAATGGCTTGGGCCGAACAGGCTTTTGGTCGTCGGGCTTATGCCGATGCTATTTATCACGCTTATAGCGTATTTGTAAGTGCGGCGAAAGGCCTGTTATTAGACAAGGGTGTAAATAATAGTACACAGATCGGTATCATCAGCCAATTCGATAAGCATTTTGTAGAAAGTGGGGAATTTATTTTGGCCACTAATTTTTCGGAATTGGTATTGCAAATTAACAAAAATGAACCCTCCGCTTCATTCGCTGCACAATATTTGGCCCAGGCTTCACAATTTTTAAATCAGATTAAAGTAAATCGAATAACCGCAACCACATGAGCATAGAGAAAAATTTAAATAAAGCACCAAAAATAACACTTTTAGGTGCTGGCCCCGGGGATCCCGATTTATTAACCTTAAAAGGAGTAAAAGCCTTGCAAACTGCCGATGTTGTGCTTTATGATGCGCTAATTAATGAAGCATTATTAGCCTATGCCCCAATAGGCGCGATTAAAGTTTATGTGGGTAAACGTTCTGGAGAGCATGCTTACGAGCAGGATGTTATTAATAAACTAATGGTCGATTATTCCTTAAACTATGGGCATGTTGTTCGGTTAAAAGGTGGCGATCCTTTCGTTTTTGGCCGTGGTTATGAAGAATTGGCTTATGCCGATTCTTATAGCATCCCAGTAACTGTAATCCCTGGGATCTCGAGTTCGATAGGCGTTCCGGGTTTGCAGCAAATTCCGGTTACCCATCGCGGACTGAGTGAAAGTTTTTGGGTAATTACAGGCACAACTTCTGGCGGAATGGTTTCTGAAGATATTTATCAGGCTGCGAATTCTAATGCAACGGTAATTATCTTAATGGGCTTAAATAAATTGCCTCAAATTGTAGAGATTTTTGAAGCATCGGGCAGGGGCAACCTTCCGGCAGCGGTAGTGCAAAACGGGTCATCGGCCGAAGAGAAAATGGTAATAGGGAAAGTGAGTAACATTTTAGCCAGGGTACGAAGCGAAAAAATTGAGGCCCCGGCTTTACTCCTATTTGGTAAAGTAGTAGCACTCCATCCATCGTTTAAGACATTAATTAAACAATATGCTTCCATTGCCTGATATCAATAATCATCAACCTTCTTTTGAAGAAGCTCGGGGAAATCAGCTGTTTCCGGTTTTTATAAAACTGAATCAGCTGCGTACCTTATTAGTGGGCGCTGGGAATGTTGGTCTTGAAAAATTAACGGTAATGATTAATAATTGCGAACAAGCAGCGATTACTGTTGTTGCCGAAAAACTGGCGCCCGAAATGGTACAGTTGAAAAATGATTACCCTACTTTGAAGATCAGGCAGAAAAGTTTTGAACCCGAAGACCTGGATAATATTGATATTGTATTTGTTGCTACAAACAATACTATTTTAAACGAAAGAATAAGCAGGGAAGCTCATCGCAGAGGTTTGCTTATTAACGTGGCCGATAAACCAACACTGTGCGATTTTTATTTGGGTTCTATTGTGCAAAAAGGAGATTTGAAGATTGCAATTTCTACCAATGGGAAATCACCAACTATTGCGAAGCGTTTAAAACAATTGTTAAATGAAGGATTGCCAGCCGAGTTAGATACTACACTTCAAAATATGAGTGTCTTAAGGCAAAGTTTGAATGGGGACTTTGCTTCGAAAGTAAAAAAACTTAATAAGGTTACGGAAAGTTTAATTAACCCGAAGAAAAGTTTTTTAGAGTCGCAGATAAAATGGCTGATATGGCTATCTATTGTTGTTTTCTTAACTGCTGTTGGTTTTACATTGTGGAATACCGAACCGGAGTTCCAATCATTTTTGATTCATATCGATCCGCTGTTTTATTGGTTTTTAGGCGCCGGGTTTGTTTTCGCAATGGTCGATGGAGCGATAGGTATGTCGTATGGCGTAACCTCGGCTTCTTTTTCTCTGGCAATGGGCTTACCACCAGCATCGGCAAGTATGGCGATTCATATTTCGGAAGTGCTAAGCAATGGTATTGCCGGCTGGATGCACTTCAGGATGGGAAATGTAAACTGGAAGCTGTTTAAACTCTTAATTATTCCGGCTATTATCGGAGCGGTAATAGGCGCTTATTTATTATCGTCTTTAGAACATTATAGTCGGTATACTAAACCTATAGTCGCTATATACACGCTTATTTTAGGCGGAATTATTTTAAGGAAAGCTTTTAATATTAAAAGGAAAAAGGGGCGTAAAAAGATAAAAAGGATTGGATTTTTAGGTTTTTTTGGCGGGTTTATAGATGCCGCATTTGGTGGAGGCTGGGGTTCGATCGTGCTTTCGAGTTTAATTGCCGGCGGGCGTCATCCTTTATTTTCTTTAGGTACAGTAAAGATTAGCCGCTTTTTTATTGCAACATTAAGTTCACTTACGTTTTTTACCATGTTGGGTGGCAGTTATTGGGAAGCTGTACTCGGTTTAATAATCGGTAGCGCTTTAGCATCGCCCATTGCTGCCCGGGTCTCGAATAAAATTTCGGCAAAAACTATTATGGTTGCAGTGGGCATTATTGTAATGCTGGTAAGCCTGCGAAGTGTGATCTTATTTATTTTAAAATTGATTTAAGATGGGGAATTTAACAACGATCGAAAAAGAATTAATCGGATTAAATACAATTGATAAACTATGGTACCTCGCTCGTAAATTTGAGGGAAAGGTGGTATTTAGTACCAGCTTTGGTTGGGAAGACCAGGTTATTACTCATCTACTATTTAGCAACAGGATTCCGATAAAGGTTTTTACCCTCGAAACTGGTCGCCTTTTCGCAGAAACCTATTATGTATGGAATAGAACACTAGAAGTTTATGGACAACCTATTTATGCTTATTATCCAGAAGCAACAGCGTTAGAAGGAATGGTAAATGCTAAAGGCCCTAATAGTTTTTACGAGTCTGTAGTTAATAGAAAAGAATGCTGTTATATCCGTAAAATAGAACCTCTAAAACGGGCCTTGACAGGTAATAAAATTTGGATTACCGGAATTAGAGCCGAGCAAAGTGCTAACAGAGAAGATATGCAGGATTTGGAGTGGGATGCAGGTAATGAACTAATTAAATTTCATCCTTTATTTGATTGGACTTTAACGGAAGTAAAATCATATATCAAAGAAAATAATATTGTATACAATACCCTGCACGATAAAGGTTTTCCAAGTATTGGTTGTGCGCCATGTACACGTGCAGTACAACCTGGCGAAGATTTTAGAGCCGGTAGGTGGTGGTGGGAAGACCAATCGAAAAAGGAGTGTGGGTTGCATGCTAACGCAAATAATAAAGAACAAAAAGCAAAAATGTAATAATGAGACCCGAATATAGAGTAATTAAGAAGTTAAAATCCAAAAGAAGTAAGCACAACAGTTTGTAGTTTGGATAAGGAGCTGGGCGCTGATCCCAAACCAACAAGCAACGAAAAACGAATAACGAAAAAAGAAAACAAAAATGAACAACTATAATTTAGACTATTTAGATGAGCTGGAGGCCGAGGCCATTCATGTTTTACGGGAAGTAGCGGGGCAATTTGAGAGACCTGCGCTACTTTTTTCGGGTGGAAAAGACTCTATCACACTCGTTCGTTTAGCCGAAAAAGCTTTCAGACCGGGTAAATTTCCATTTCCATTGGTGCACATAGATACGGGTCATAATTTCGAAGAAACGATTAATTACCGCGACCAAATGATCGAAAGAATTGACGAAAAGCTAATTATTGGTGCTGTTCAAAAGTCTATCGACGAAGGAAAAGTGATAGAACAAACCGGGAAAAATGCCAGTAGAAATACCTTACAGACCGTTACGCTTTTAGATACAATCCAGGAAAATGGTTTTGATGCCTGTATTGGTGGCGCTCGTCGTGATGAAGAAAAAGCGAGAGCGAAAGAACGGATTTTCTCGGTTAGAGACGAGTTTGGACAATGGGATCCTAAGCGTCAGCGGCCGGAGCTTTGGAATATCTACAATGGTAAAATTCACAAAGGCGAAAATGTAAGGGTATTTCCGATTAGCAATTGGACGGAGTTAGATGTTTGGAATTATATTCGTAGAGAAAACATAACCTTACCAAGTATTTATTTTGCACACGAACGAAATTGTATTATCAGGAATGGCCAGCTTATGGCAGCTTCTCCGTTCTTAAACATGGACGAAGAAGATCTTGTAACGAGAAGGAAGGTGCGGTTCCGAACAGTTGGCGATATGTCTTGTACAGCGGCAGTCGAATCTGATGCCGATCAGATAGATGATATTATTTTAGAAATAAGCGACTCCAAAATTTCCGAACGAGGAGCCCGAATGGACGATAAAGTATCTGAAGCAGCAATGGAAGACCGCAAAAAAGGCGGTTACTTTTAAATCTTATAATTTACAACTCAAAAGAATGAACATATTAAAATTTTTCACGGCAGGTAGCGTAGACGATGGTAAAAGCACCCTTATTGGTCGCCTGTTGTACGATACCGATTCTATTCTGGCCGACCAACTGGAAGCATTGCAACGTTCTAATAAAAAGAACGACGACGGTACTATAGATCTGGCCATTTTAACCGATGGCCTTAGAGCAGAACGCGAACAAGGGATTACGATCGACGTCGCCTATAAATACTTCCAAACAGCAAAAAGGAAATTTATCATCGCCGATACACCCGGGCATATCCAGTATACCAGAAATATGGTTACCGGTGCATCGACTGCAAATTTAGCTATCATTTTAATCGATGCTAGAAATGGCGTGGTAGAACAAACGATCCGCCATTCTTATTTAGTTTCCCTTTTAGGAATTAAACATGTAGTGGTTTGTATTAACAAAATGGATATGGTAGCCTATAGCGAAACTGTTTTTAAAGCCATTACCGAGAAGTATAAAGCATTGGCTCAAAATCTCAATTTGCAGGAAGTTACTTATATCCCGGTAAGTGCATTAAAAGGAGATAATATTGTAGAAGCATCCGAAAATATGTATTGGTATAGAGGCGAAAGCCTGTTACACTTTTTAGAGAAAGTAGACACCGACAATTTAGATAAATCGCAATTGGCCCGGATGCCTGTGCAGTGGGTAATTAGACCCCAAACAGCCGACCTTCACGATTATCGGGGTTATGCGGGAAGAGTTTTAAGCGGGACTTTTAAAGTTAATGACCACATTACCATATTACCATCTGGAAGTAGCTCTACCATTAGTAAAATAGAATTTTTTGACCAATCCCTAAGTGAAGCTATAGCCGGGCAATCGGTTACTATTCATCTAAAAGACAATATAGACATTAGCCGTGGCGATACTTTGGTTAATTCGTCGGCTTTGCCAAAAGAATCGAAACGGATCGCTGCAGAACTATGCTGGATGGATACCAGAGATTTAGATCCCTCTATAACCTATTTAATACAACATAACAGTAAAATAACACGATGCAAAATTGATGAGGTTATTTATAAGGTCGATATCAATACTTTAGAAAAACAGGCTGCAACAGCATTCAAGCTAAACGATATTGGTAGAGTTGTATTAAAAACAGCAGAGACCCTTGCCTTCGATTTATATAACGAAAATAGAGGTAATGGCTCGGCTATTCTAATCGATAGCCGGACTAACCTTACCGTTGCAGCACTTTTATTTAGTGAAGCAATAACCTAATTAATCTATATTTAATAGAGATGAAATTATTTGCGTACAAATGCTACTATTTTCATAGATTTTATAATAATTTGTATTATTAACTTGTAGCCTAATGATATTGAACAATGTCGAAAAAAAAGTAGTAGAGCCCAGAATAACCTTAGTAGGTGCGGGCCCTGGAGATCCGGATCTGTTAACTTTAAAGGGAGTAAAAGCCTTAAATTCGGCAGCTGTAGTTTTATACGATGCTTTGATAAATGAAGCCTTACTCGAGTATGCGCCTGCAAATGCGATCAAAGTTTATGTAGGGAAACGTTCAGATGATGAGTCGTTTTCGCAAACATTGGTTAATCGGTTAATGATCGACTATGCATTAAATTATGGGCATGTAGTTCGCCTTAAAAGCGGCGATCCATTTGTTTTTGCCCGGGGTTATGAAGAGATAGATGTTGCCGAATTATATAGTATCCCAACAGTAATTATTCCAGGTATTTCGAGTGCTTTAGGGGTACCTGGCTTACAGAAAATACCAATGGTTTACAGTAAATTAAGCGAAAGCTTCTGGGTAGTAACTGGAACTAATGCCAATGGAGAAATTTCTCCGGATTTGTATTTTGCAGCGAAGTCGAATGCGACAATTGTGGTACTAATGGGTATTGAAAAAATTGCAGCAATTGCAGCTATATTTAAAACTCAGGGGAAAAATAATTTACCGGTAGCGGTAATAGAAAACGGCTCTTCTGCACAAGAAAATATAGTTGTTGGAATTGTCGAGACCATAGAAGAGCTTATTTTAGAGAAAAAGATCAGTTCGCCAGCATTATTGGTTTTTGGGAATGTGGTTTCTTTGCATCCCCAGTTTAACGCCATCAAAGAATTCTATGCCATTCTCGCAAAAGAGGAATAAGACTAATATTTTTTATTTTTTTTTGTTTGGTTGAAAGGGCTTGGGTTTAATTATCCAGCCTTTTTTTGTAATTAAAGTAAGATTGAGGTTTTAATTAGGCCCTGTATTCACTGATTAATTTAGTTTAGAGAATTGTTATTAGCAGAAGCAAACACTTGTGCTAAAGATTCTGATAACAACAGTTGGAGTACAATTCAATTCCGGACTTAACTTAAAAAAATAAATGAGCATAAAGTTAACAAGCTCCTTCTTTAAAATTAATTTTCACAAATCTTTGTATTCCTCAATCTATTGCCTAATTTGAGTGAGTTTTTCAAAGGCATATTTATGGAAATTATACACTTCAGTGCAGAATGCTATCCGGTTGCAAAAGTTGGAGGCTTAGGCGATGTAGTTGGTGCATTACCCAAGTATCAGCATAAACTTGGTCATGTAGCTAAGGTTGTTATGCCTGCTTATCGTACTAAATTTTTGCACGAAAATGAATTTGAAGTAGTATACGATGGTTGGGTAAGGCTAGGTTATAATAACCTGCAGGCACGGATATTTAGAGAAAAAACAAATAAATTAGGTTTCGATCTCTTTCTGGTTCATATCGCCGGCTTACTGGATAGAGAGAAGGTGTATGGATACGACGACGATACCGAACGTTTTCTAGCCTTCCAGATTGCAGCTTTAGATTGGATAGCCCAATGGGAGCATAGACCAGCTATTATCCATTGCCACGACCACCATACGGGCTTAATTCCTTTTATGTTAGGAAATTGTCATCAATACAAGCACTTAAATTATATACCAACTATTTTGACCATTCACAATGCACAGTACCAAGGCCAGTTTGGATGGGATAAGCTTAATTATTTTCCAGCTTTTGATTTGCGTAATTCAAGCAAATTAGATTGGGGGAACGCCATAAACCCCTTAGCTGCAGCCATAAAATGTGCATGGCGAGTTACTACAGTTTCGCCTAGCTATCTTGACGAGATAAGTTATAAAGCTAATGGACTTGAAAATTTATTACGACAGGAACGAGGTAAATCTGCAGGGATCTTAAACGGGATAGATAACGAAGTGTGGAATCCCCAAAAGGACGAGATGCTGACTAAAAAATATAACACACGAACCCTCGAAAGCGGAAAGAAAGCAAACAAAGCTGCCTTATGTAGTGTTTTTAATCTGGATGAAACAAAACCCTTATATACTTTTATTGGCCGTTTAGTTGGAGAAAAGGGTGCAGATTTATTACCAACGATATTTTATAATGCCCTGCAACAAAGCGAAGGAGAGATCAATATTTTGGTGCTGGGCTCTGGCGACCCGCAGGTCGAAGACCAGTTAAATAGCTTAACTTACCAATTTCCAGGTAACTACAATGCTTATATTGGTTATAATGAAGCTTTGTCTCATCAAATTTATGCGGGAGCCGATTTTCTTTTAATGCCATCGAGAGTAGAACCCTGTGGCCTTAATCAGATGTATGCCTTGCGCTATGGTACTATTCCAGTAGTAAGACGAATTGGAGGGTTGAAAGATACCGTAATAGATATAGGCGACGGCGGATTTGGAATTTGCCACGACCAAACCAATGTATGGGATGTAGGCCATGCAATTGGAAGGGCTTACGAATTATATTTAGACCAGAAAAGACTTAAAGAAATTCGTAAGTTTATCATGACTTTAGATCACTCTTGGGATAATGCCGCCCAACAGTATATAGACTTGTACCAAATGTAAAACTAAAATAAGTATGACTGATAAAGTATTGGGCGTAATTCTTGGCGGTGGCCAGGGATCGAGATTGTCTCCGTTAACACAAACACGTTCTAAACCTGCAGTGCCAATTGGTGGCAAATATCGGTTGGTTGATATTCCTATTTCAAATTGTATCAATTCTGGAATCCATCGGATGTTTGTACTCACTCAATTTAATTCGGCATCTTTAAATAAGCATATTAAAAATACTTACCACTTTAGTCATTTTTCTAAAGCTTTTGTCGATATTCTAGCAGCAGAACAGACCCCAGAAAATCCGACCTGGTTTCAGGGAACTGCTGATGCGGTACGCCAATGTATGCATCATATCGTAAATCACGAATTCGACTATATTTTAATTCTATCTGGTGATCAGTTATACCAGATGGATTTTAAGACAATGCTCAAAGCACACATCGATAAAGAAGCAGATATTTCTATTGCGACGATTCCTGTGCATGCCTGCGATGCAACCGAATTTGGAATCCTAAAAACCGATGAAGATAGTTTCATTACCTCTTTTATTGAAAAACCCAAAGCAGAACTTTTACCAGACTGGACTTCCGAAACCAGCGATGAAATGAAAGGTGCTGGAAGGAATTATTTGGCATCGATGGGTATTTATATCTTTAACAGAGAGCTTTTAATTAAATTATTAAACGAAAATAAAGAAGAAAAAGACTTTGGTAAAGAAATTATTCCAAGATCATTGACGAGCAATAAAGTACTAAGTTATCAGTACGAAGGTTATTGGACAGATATTGGTAATATTTCTTCCTTTTTCGAGGCTAACCTTGGTCTTACCGACGAATTACCACAGTTTAATATGTTCGATAATTCGCATACTATATTTACCAGAGCCAGGATGCTACCACCATCAAAGGTATCGGGTACTACCTTAGAGAAAACCATTATTTCTGAAGGTTGTATTATTCAGGCGAGCAGGGTAGAAAGAACGGTATTGGGTATTCGTTCCAGAATCGGAAAAGGGACAACCATTGCTAATTCTTATATCATGGGGAGCGACCATTACGAGACCTTCTCTGAAATACAAGACTCGACCAATATGGGTATGCCATTATTGGGTATTGGCGACCGGTGTTATATTAATAATGCAATAGTCGATAAAAACTGCCGTATTGGGAACGATGTCCGGATAAATGGAGGTACTCATTTATCGGAAGGAGATTATGGTTTATATGTGGTAAAAGATGGAATAGTTGTCGTTAAAAAAGGGGTTACCATCCCTAACGGAACGGTAATTTAAACCTGGTTTATTAATGAAGATTGTTATTGCAGAAAAGCCATCTGTGGGTCGGGAATTAGCCAAAGTATTTGGAGCAACCACCAGAAAAGATGGGTATATTGAGGGGAAAGGTTATTCGTTTACCTGGGCTTTTGGTCATTTACTACAGCTGGCACCCCCACAAGATTATGGTTTTATAGGCTGGCGTAAGCAACACTTACCCATGCTACCAGCAAAATTTAAGCTGGCTATCCGTAAAATTAAAACTAAAGATGGTTTTGTAGAAGATCCTGGCATCAGGAAGCAATTAGACATTATTAAAAAACTTTTCGACGAGGCTACAGAAATTATTGTTGCAACAGATGCCGGACGTGAAGGAGAGCTGATTTTTCGTTATATCTATTATTTTCTTAAATGTAAAAAACCTTTTAGAAGACTTTGGATTTCTTCTCAAACCGATGAAGCTATTAAAGAAGGGTTTAGAAATCTTAAACCGGGTACTGCTTACGATACTTTATTTAATTCGGCACATTGTCGTTCCGAATCGGATTGGTTGGTAGGGATGAACGCTACTCAGGCATTAAGTATTTCTGCCGGCGCCAGGAGTGTACTTTCTTTAGGCAGGGTACAAACGCCAACATTGGCCATGATCTGTGCTCGTTACCTGGAGATCAAAAACTTTGTTCCTCAAACCTATTTTCAAATTGGTATTCGGTTACAAAAAGAAGAGCAATTGTTTAAGGCTATTTCGGCCGAAAATTTTAAGACCCAGCCCGAGGCGCAGGCACTTTTCGATAAAGTCGAAGATGTAGCTACTGGATTTGCTAAAGGAGGCAAAATTATAGCTGTAGAGGCTAAACCCAGAAAAGAGCCGCCACCCTTACTTCACGATTTAAGCAGTTTACAGCAGGAAGCCAATAAAAAATTTGGCTTTACCGCAGACCGGACTTTAAATTTATTACAGTATTTATACGAGAATAAATTGGTTTCATATCCACGTACCGGTAGCCGGTATATTGGCGACGATGTTTTTGCAACCATACCAGGTCTAATTGAAAAATTGACCGATCATCCTGATTTTTCAAAACAGGCACTTCTTTTACAATCGGCTAAATTAAGCAAACGTAGTGTGAATGCTAAAAAAGTAACCGACCACCATGCTATTCTACCGACTGGCGAAAAAGCTTCTTTTTTAAGTAAAGAACATCAATCGTTGTACGATTTGGTTGCTGGTCGAATGCTGGAAGCTTTCCATCAGGAATGCTTAAAAGAAATCACTAAAATTACCATCGAATCGGGAACCATTTTTATAGCAAATGGAATGGTTATTCGATCGGCCGGTTGGCGTTCGGTATTTAACGAAATGGACGACGAAAAGAAAGACGAAGACAATCCGGAACTCCCTAAGTTAAAAGTAGGCGAAGAGTTACCTATTGTAAATAAGGTCTTGCTAGAAAAACAAACCAAACCAAAAGCAATGTATAATGAAGCTTCTTTATTAAAGGCATTAGAAACCTCGGGTAAAGAAATAGAAGATGAAGAACTACGTTATGCTATGAAAGACAGCGGGTTGGGTACACCTGCTACTCGAGCTGCAATTATAGAAACTTTGTTAACCCGCGAATATATTATCCGCGACAAGAGAAACCTGGTGCCCACATTAAAGGGCCTGGCAGTTTATGAGGTGGTTAAAGACAAAAAAATAGCACAGGCCGAATTAACGGGAGCATGGGAAAAAAGACTGGAAGAAATTCGCTCTGGAGCATCTGTTGTAACATTTAAAGCAGAAATAACCGATTATACCCGTACCATTACCCAAGAGCTTTTGGCGGCAGGAGCAGCATTGTCCGAAAAACTGGCTGTAGCCGATCCACTTTAATTGAATAAATAACCTAAAATGAACCGTAAATATTTTCTTTCTCTTCTCCCAGCATCTTTGCTTTTAAACCCTTTAAAAAGCAGTGCGAATATATCTGTCGCGGCTAAATCGTTAAAAATACCACCGTACCTGGTACCTGGCGACGCCATTGGAATTACTTGCCCGGCTGGATACATTAGTCAGGCCGAGATCAACCCTGCAATTATCGAAATGGAAAAATGGGGGTTTAAGGTAATTATTGGCAAAACAGTGGGGGCACGCGATTTTACATTTGCTGGTACCGATAAAGAACGGTTAACCGATATGCAGCAAATGCTCGACGATCCAAATATTAAGGCTATTATGTGTGCCAGAGGAGGATATGGTGCAATTAGAATTATAGATCAGTTAAATTTTAAAGCTTATCGCTCATCGCCAAAATGGCTTATTGGTTTTAGCGATATTACCATATTTCATTGCCATATTAATAGCAATTATAAAGTGGCAACCATTCATTCGAAAATGTGCAACAGTTTTCCCGATAATTGGGACTTAGCAGAACCCATACAAGTGGAGACTATCAATTCTATAGCGAATGCACTAAAGGGAGTAAAGATGAATTATCAGGCCCCCTATAATACGGCCAATAGGATGGGAGTTGCAAAAGGCGAATTAATTGGAGGTAACTTACGTTGTATCGAAAATCTGGCTGGAAGTAAATCCGAAATAGAAACCGATGGTAAAATTCTCTTTGTAGAAGATACGGGAGAATATTTATATAGTATCGACCGGATGTTTTATAACCTTAAGCGAAGTGGAAAACTGGCTAGGTTAAACGGACTAATAATTGGCGGTTTTAAGATTAAAGCCGAGGATGGAAGCGATACTTTCGGTAAAACGATAACCGAAATTGTACTCGAAAAAGTAGGAGAATATGATTATCCGGTTTGTTTTGATTTTCCAGTAGGGCATCAGAAGGCTAATTTTGCTTTAAAATGTGGAATAAAACATCAACTCGACGTGAAAGCTGAAGGAAGTAGCCTGGAAGAAATTTAATTAGCATTAGCTATAATTAAATACCAACGAAAATGTAGTTTCCTGATGAGGAACCGAATTAACTTCGAGGCTACCCTGATGCATCTTCATAATATTTCTGGTAATGGTTAAACCAATACCAGATCCGCTTTTACGGGTTGTATAAAAAGGCACAAATATTTTTTCTATATTCTCGGTAGCAATTCCTTTGCCGTTATCTCTAACGTCGATATAGACTTTATTGTGTAATAACCGATAGGTAATTTCGATAACCGGTTTTTCAATGTCTTCTAAAGCATAAATACTATTGGTTACTAAATTTATCAATGCCTGTTCTATTAATTTAAAATCGAGATGTAAGGAGATTTTTGAAGCGGTTTGAAGTACCTGAAACTTAATATGTTTTGCCGCCACCATCGGTTGCATTAATACTTTTACATGCTGTAAAATTTCGCCAATGCTATATTGTTCGGTGTTTGGAGTAGGTAGTTCGGCAATGAGACGATAATCTTTCACGAAATCCAATAAGCCCTCCGACCGCCGTTTTATGGTTAATAGCGCAGGTTTAAGATCTTCAAGCTCTGTTGTACTTAAGCTCGTTTTATTACCGATCATCTGGTTAACAGTATCAGAAAGAGAGCTGATAGGGGTAATTGAGTTTAGAATTTCGTGGGAGATCACTCCAATTAACCGGTTCCAGGCTTCCGTTTCCTTTTGTTCTATTTCGTCTTTAATGTTTTGGAAAGAGATAATAAGGTAATCGGTCGCATATAAATGAAGCGGAATAACTTCTATCGATAATTGGATAAGCTTTTCCTGCAGCTTAATTTCTAAAAAGCGTTTCCCGCCCTTACTAATTTTATTTATTTCGGCCGCGAAAATGGGTAAGTGCTTTTCAAAACGATGCCAATACTGGTAGGCAGGAGCATTTAATAGGTCTGTCGCTGCCTGATTAAAAAATGAAATTTCGGTATTTTTATTAGTGCTCTTATCCTTTTTAACCACAATAACCCCAACAGGTACCTGCTCTAAAATAGTTTTAATGAGCTGGAAAATAGAATCCTGCTCCAATTGGATATCTTTATGAACCTGAATAATCTCGTTAAAAGATTCGTAGAGCTCTGGAAAACTCCCTTTAGTGGCTTTATTTCTGAAGTTTAAGGTATGGTCGCGGGTTTTAACGGCTAGAATAAAACGCTTAATATCTTCTCTAATCTGATTGATGTAGAAATAGAGGGAAATGATACAACCTAATAAAATAAGGCTTACCCCCGAAATGGTAAACCATAATTGGGTGCTGCGAATAAGGTAAACCAATAGTACCGCCAGTAGGTTAATGGTTAATAACCGTACAATTAACCGGAATGTAAATCTCTGATGGAACATTTTGTAAAGCTAAAAGGTTAAGGCTTACAGTCCAAACTTTTCGATTCGCCGGTAAAGGGCAGCCCGGGTAAGCCCTAATTCGGCCGCAGCCCTCGAAATGTTTCCTTTGTGCTTTTCTATAGCTTTATTGACCATCATTTTTTCCATCTCGTCGAGTGGCATATCTGCTTGCATAACCAGTTGATTTCCAAATTTTTGAGGGCTAAGTTGTAAATCGTCGGCGATAATTTCTAAACCATCGCTCATAATTACAGCCCTTTCTATTACATGCTGGAGTTCTCTAATATTTCCTGGCCAGCTATAGGTTAATAAAGTTTGTTGTGCTTGTGGGCTAATGCTTTTAATAAGTTTATGATATTTGGTTGCAAAATTATTTAAAAAATGGAGGGCCAATAAAATAATATCATTACCACGCTGTCTTAATGGAGGTAAGATGAGCTCGACGGTATTAATACGGAATAACAAATCCTGCCTGAAAGTTCCATTAGCTACCATTTCGTTTAAAGGCATATTGGTTGCGCTAATTAGGCGGACATCAATTTTACGGGCTTTGTTTTCGCCTAAGCGGGTTACTGTTTGGTTTTGCAATACACTTAAAAGTTTAGCTTGCAAAGGCAAAGAAAGATTTCCAATTTCGTCTAAGAAAATTGTTCCCCCATCGGCCATTTCAAAACGACCAGGTTTATCTTCCCGTGCATCGGTAAAGGCACCTTTGGCATAACCAAACAGCTCACTTTCGAATAAATTTTCGTTTAATGAGCCCAGATCTACATGCATAAAAAATTGCTTTCTTCGTAAAGAATTTTTATGTAATTCGTAAGCAAACACTTGTTTTCCAGTACCATTTTCGCCTAAGATTAAGACATTGGCATCTGTAGGCGCTACCTTAATCAGGGTTTTTTGTAAATATTGAACGCTTTCGTTATTGCCAATAATATTTTCAAATTTACGCTCCAGGTCATTTTGTAAAGAGGTATGGATTTTTTCTAGTTTCTTAACTTTTTTATTGGATTGACCTAGTTTCGCTGCAGCAGAGATAGTGGCGAAAAGCTTTTCATTTTCCCAGGGCTTTAAGATAAAATCGGTAGCTCCATTTTTAATGGCTTGTACCGCTAATTCTACATTGCCAAAAGCGGTCATTAAAATAACGATATAATCTTTATCGATAGAAAGAATATGCTCGAGCCAATATAAACCTTCCCGACCATCGCTAGCTCCTTTCTGATAATTCATATCCAATAGAATAATGTCGACTTCATTTTTGCTTAGCAGAACATTTATTTCTCTTGGCGATTTACAGGTTAACACCCAGTTAAAATGCTGTTTCAGAAAAAGTCGAGCACTTAATAAAATGTCGTCATCATCGTCGATGATTAAAATATTAGTAGCTGTCATACTCAAAATTAGATCAAACTGTTCGTTCACGCACATGTACTGTTCGAAAATGAACATTTAATTTTGACATAAATATTTAAAATGCTTATAATCAGTATATTAATTTTTTTTCATCTCTTGGCATAAACTTGGCAAATAGCAGAACATCAACATATAGAATTAAATGGACAAAATAATACAAAAGAAAAGATTTAATAAGAAAACAATCCTCATTATAGTAGGAGTAATCGCTTTTATCGCTTTAGTTGCCTATGGGTACAGCTTATCTTTAAGTAAGGTTTATAAAGCAGAGGCTGATAAAATTACAGTTAGTAAGGTACAATATGGTGATTTTGAAGATGTGGTATTATTAAATGCCAGCGTGGTTCCTTTAACCTCTGTAATCGTAAGCTCCTCTGAAGGAGGTACAGTTGCTCAGATTTTTACAGAGAATGGTGCTACTGTGGTTGCCGGAACACCTCTATTAAGAATAGCCAATCCTAATGCTTTGTCGAATTACACGTCGAGCGAAACCAGCATTACCGAACAGATTAATCAGTTGAGAAAACTGAGGCTGGATCTGGAACAGAACCAAAGGGTAATGAGCCAGGACATGATGGATATTGAAAATAGTTTAAGAACAGCGACTCGAAAGTATAAAATAGACAGTTCTTTGTTTTCGAAAAAGGTAATCACTTTGCAGGAGTATAATATTTCCAGCCAGGATTACGAATATTACAGGGGAAGGAAAGAACTACTTAAACAAGCCGTGAGGCAGGAAAATCAGAGCCGGGTAATGCAGTTACAGCAAATTGAAGTTTCTATAGCCCGGATGAACGAAAGTTTACAAACCATTAGACAAAATATTGAGAACATGACCATTAAAGCACCTGTTTCGGGTCGTTTATCTTCGTACGACCCTGTAATTGGTAAATCTTATGGTGCCAACGAAATGCTTGGTAAAATTGATGTTTTACAAGGCTATAAACTACAAGCCGGTGTCGACGAATATTACATCAACCGTGTTAAAGAAGGGCAAACTGCACAATGCGAATTTAATGGCAAGACTTATTCGCTTACCGTTAGAAAAGTTATTCCAGAAGTTACTGCCGGTCAATTTCAAGTCGAACTGGTTTTCGAAGGAAAATCGCCAGACGAGCTAAGAAGAGGGCTTTCTATGCAAGTTAAATTAACCTTATCTGATAATAGTAAATCGCTCTTGTTAGCACAGGGACAGTTTTTTCAAAGTACTGGCGGAAGTTGGGTGTTTGTGGTTAATAATGGAAAAGCAACCAAAAGAAATGTAAAAATTGGCCGGAAAAATTATTTATACTACGAAGTATTAGAAGGACTGCAAAAGAATGAAGAAGTAATTACCTCATCATACGATCAGTTTACACAATACGATGTTATTGAGATTAATTAATTTGACCTATAGGGCAAAGAATAAGAAATAAATAAGCTGTATGGCTAAATAAAATGAATTTAGGTTGGTTAAGCTCTGTATCAGGTGCGTTGATCGGAGCACCAACTTATAGAAATAAGAGATTGGAAATAGACGAGAAGGAACAAAGAGTAAGGATAGTTTTAGACTTTACACAAGGATTGATCATTCAAAATTTTACAACATTAAAACCATTAATATAAAAACCCAACAACAATTAATATGATAAAAATCGAAAATCTGGAAAAAGTTTATAAAACTGAAGAAATTGAAACCACAGCATTAAACGGGATCGATTTTCAGGTAGCTGCAGGAGAGTTTGTTTCTATTATGGGACCTTCGGGTTGCGGCAAATCGACATTGCTCAATGTAATGGGCCTTTTAGATAAACCCGAAAGCGGGAGTTATCAATTTATGGAAACCGAATTATTAACCCTAAACGATAGGGAACGCTCTAATTTCAGGAAAAAGAATATGGGATTTGTATTCCAGAATTTTAACCTGATCGACGAATTAACTGTTTTTGAAAACATCGAGCTGCCATTAATTTATAATAAAATTGCAGCAGGAGAGCGTAAAAAATTGGTTAATGAAATTATCGGCCGCATGAATATTGTTAACCGCAGCGGCCACTTTCCGCAACAATTATCTGGTGGTCAGCAGCAACGTGTTGCCGTTGCACGTGCTTTGGTTACCAAACCAAAATTAGTTTTGGCCGATGAGCCTACTGGAAATTTGGATAGTACCCACGGGAATGAGGTAATGGAACTACTTTGCGAATTAAACGAAACCGGAACCACCATTGTAATGGTTACGCACTCCAGTCATGATGCGAGTTTTTCTAACCGGATCATTAACCTTAAAGACGGTCATGTGATTTCGGAGAAAATAAATAAAGGAAGAACAGAGGAACTGATTTAAGGACCAAAAGTTCGAATGTTGAAAGGGTTAATGCCCGATCCATAACCTATAACATCTTTATAATAAGCACTATATACTAGAAAATGTTCAAACTCAACCTAAAAATAGCTTTACGAAACCTTTGGAAGAATAAAGGATATACATTCATTAATGTAGGCGGACTGGCTATTGGCCTGGCAAGCTGCATAATTCTGTTGTTGTATGTAGCTTACGAGTGGAGTTATGATAAGCAGTTTACTAATCATGAAAACACTTATGTAGTTTATCAGAATGCAGAGGCGAGTGGTAAAATCTTTAGCTGGGCCTGGACGCCCAATGCGATGGCTGAAGAGATAAAAGAAAAAATACCAGGAGTTACGAATGCTGTTCATTTAACTTATCCAAGTCCAAGACTGATTAGCCATGGCGATAAGAAGTTTAACAGTAATGCCGTCTTTACCGATGCTGCTTTCCTTAAAATTATGGACCAACAGTTTATAAAAGGTAATCCAGATCGTGCATTAAAAGGAGTGAATACCGTTATTTTAACTGAAAGTTTTGCCAAAAAATTATTTGGAAATGAAGATCCGATTAACAAAACGGTAATGCTTGATAATTCTGACGCATTAAAAGTAGAGGCTATTATTAAAGATATGCCAGCGAATACGACTATTAAGTTCGATTATCTTATGCCTTGGGCTTTGTTCGAAAAGCACGAACCATGGGCTAAAGAAAAGAATTGGGGCAATAATATGTGCCTTACCCTGGTACAACTGCAAAATCCAGCAGTTTATGGAAAAGCGAATTCGGAAATGACTGGAATTTATAAGCGTAATCAAAGCGGTAGTAGCAACGAAGCCCTCTTGTTTCCACTCGATAAATGGCATTTATATAATGATTTTCAGAACGGTAAATCAGTAGGCGGAAGAATAGACCAATTAAAGATTTTCTTTTTACTGGCATTTTGCATCCTGCTTATTGCTTGCGTAAACTTTATGAACTTATCGACAGCGAGATCAGAGAAAAGAGCAAAAGAAGTAGGGGTACGTAAAGCCATTGGTTCCTCTAGGAAATCGTTAATTGGCCAGTTTCTCCTCGAGTCGGTATTACTCGCGGTAATGGGTACAGCAGTTGCTTTTGCACTTGCAGAAGTGAGCTTGCCTTATTTTAATAATTTATTAAACATTAACCTAATTATTGCCTATGATAACTGGCAGTATTGGTTAGTGCTATTAGGTTTAATGCTGTTTACTGGTTTAGTTGCGGGCAGTTACCCGGCGCTTTATCTTTCTTCATTCGAGCCGGTAAAAGTTCTTAAGGGCTTTAACGTAAAGATGGGTTCTTCGGTTTCTATTCGAAAAGTATTAGTCGTTTTTCAGTTTGTTTTTGCGGTGTGTCTTATTATATGTACAACGGTTATTTACCAGCAATTAAATTTTATTAAAAATAAGCCTATTGGCTATAATAAAGACAACTTGATTCAAATTCGCGCGCAAGGAAACTTGCTGCAGGAAAGCAAGCGCGATTTACTCAAAACACAATTATTAAATTCTGGAGCAGTTACGGGAATAACTTTTTTTAGCAAAGACATTAGTACCGATGGAAATAATACTACCGGCATAAGCTGGCAAGGTAAGGACCCGAATAAGGATATTTTGTTTAATACAAGAGGGATTGGTTACGATTTTACAAGAACAATTGGTACCAGATTAATCGCAGGAAGAGAATTTTCGCCACAATATCCGAACGATTCCAATAATGTTTTGCTTAACGAATCTGCAATAAAAATGATGGGCCTTAAACAACCAATAGGAAGTGTAATTAAGTGGGGGATACATGATTTTACTGTAATTGGAATAATTAAGGATTTCGTTGTCGGCTCTGCCTATCAAAAGGTGTCTCCGATGGTTTTTTATCCAAGCAGCAAGGATAATGTAGCTGTAATTCTGGCTCGCTTAAGTCCTTCAACAAATGTGAGCGAATCCCTAACTAAAATAGATGCGCTGGTTAAAAGTATGGAACCGAATTTCCCGGTAGAGCGCGAATTTGTGGACAATGCTTTTGCAGAAAAATACAGTAGCGAGCAACTTTTGGGTACACTGTCGAATTGGTTTGGTGGTTTTGCTATTTTCATTTCCTGTTTGGGTTTATTAGGGCTCGCACTCTTTATGGCCGAACAACGTAAAAAAGAAATTAGTATTCGCAAAGTTTTAGGTGCAAGTACCACCAACATTATTACTTTATTAAATCAGGATTTTATCAAATTAGTGGCTATAGCTAATGTTATTGCATTTCCTTTAGCCTATGTGGTAATTAATAACTGGCTTTCGGCATTCGAATACCGAGTTAGCATTTCGGCGTTACCGTTTATAATAGCGATTTGCCTCTCCATTTTTATAGCCGTTTTAACCGTAAGTATGCAATCTTTTAAAGTAGCAAAAGCAAACCCAATAGATGCTTTGAAATATGAATAAGAACGATTAACCAAGCAAAGGCGATCCACAAATAACACGCAAACCTTAACCTGCAACAGCTAAATATCAGATAAATATGTTTAAACTCAACCTAAAAATCGCTTTACGAAACCTTTGGAATAATAAGGCCTATACTGCTATCAATATTTTTGGACTAGCGGCAGGTTTATCGGGGTTTTTAATTATTTTGATTTATATCAATTTTGAAACTGGTTACGATAAATGGGATCCCTCGCTTAAGCAAGTTTATCAGGTCGGATTATACCAGGTTAAAAATGGTGCTGAAAATAAAAAGCCGCTAATAGAGGGTCATTTTGTGCAAATGATTCGCGAACATTTCCCCGAGGTCGAAATGGTTACACAGGGCAATTGGGGTGGTAAACCCTGGTTAATTGATTATAAATACAATAACCAGACTTTTCAGCCTGGTTTTGTTCATGCCGGAATAGATTCACTGTTTTTTAAAGTTTACCCGATTAAGGCCACTTATGGCGTAATGGAGGATATTTTTAAAACCCCAGGTGCCGTTGCAATAAGTTTAAGTAAAGCAAAAGAAATTTTTGGAACAGCAAATCCTATTAATAAAGTAATTACGAGAACTGGTGGCGCAAACTTCAAGGATCAGGACGTCATTATCAAAGCGGTCTGGGATGATAATAAATACAAGTCTTACTTTGGTAGTTCTATAATCGGTGCCAAAGATTTTAAGTTGTATGGTGACGAAGTGCTGGATGTGAGTTATAATGTGCTGCTTAAACTGAGGAAAGATGTCGATATCGGAGCCCTAAGCACTAAAATTAATCAGGTTTATTTACAACAGCTGGCTAAGAGAGTAGCTAATAATAGCGATGCGAGTTTTAATCCTTCTGTAAGTAAAGCAAGGGAAATATTAAAAAAAGATGCCGGAATAACCACTAATCAAGTTGTTATAGAATCCATTGGGGATTTAAATCTCAACTCTTATTTTTCCCCAGCACCTAAACAAAAAAGCATTTACATCTTAACTGCACTGGCGACCTTTTTAATTGTAATTTCCTGCGTAAATTTTACTAATCTGGCCATTGTTCAGGCTTCCCATCGGGCTAAAGAAGTTGGTGTTAGGAAAGTTTTAGGTGCATATCGGGCAAACCTAACCAGACAGTTCCTGGCCGAAACGAGCTTGCAATGCTTGGTAGCATTTTTTATTACACTCGTGGTTACCGAATTGATGCTGCCTTCGGTAAATGAATTGTTGGGTGCAGATTTAACACTGGTAACAAATGCCAATCTCGGGCAATTGTTGTTTCAATGTTTTGGTATTTTGTTGGTTATCATTGTTTTATCTGGTTTATATCCGGCCTTTTTCCTATCTGGATTTTTGCCGTCGAAAGTTTTAAAAGGCAATTTTGCCAGCGGTACCGGGCCTGTTTTTTTACGCAAGACCTTAATGATTGTGCAGTTTACTATTGCTGGGGCATTGGTTATTAGCTTTGTGATTATGAAGGCGCAGTTAAACTACATGAAAGAGAGTAGTTTGGGGATGAAACCAGATCAGGTAATGGCATTGCAGATCCAATCGTACGACAATAGGCAGCTTAATCCAGCTCAATTTGCTTCAATTAAGCAGCGTTTACTCAACATAAATGGGGTTAAAGAAGTATCCCGCTCAACAGATGGCATTATAAGTAATACTTCCTGGAAGATGGATTTTGATTATAAAGGGAGTACAACTACAGCGTCTGCTAATTATAACGATTTTGGATACTTGAAATTATTGAAGGCCGAAATAGTGGCCGGAAGGGATTTCTCCGAAAAGTTAATGGCAACCGATACGCTCGAAAGTGTGATCCTTAACGAAACCGCAGCGCGAACAATTGGCCTTAAACAAGGAGTAGGAGAGGTTCTTGATGTTAAAACCGAAGGAAAAAGCCACAAGTACACCGTTATTGGAATTATTAAGGATATAAAGAACGAAGGATTTGATAAGGCGGTTAAACCGACCGTGTATTTAACAGCAGATTTTAAATGGCATTGGCGTAAAGTAGTTTATTTGAGGATAAGCAGCAACGAAATTGGTGAAACGATAAAAGAGGTAAGAAAAACCTGGAAAGAAATTGAACCCAAAGTCGAGCCTGTTTATAGTTTTGCAGACTACGATTTTGCCAAGTTAAATGCAGGTTACGAAAGGATGGCTAAAGTGATGTTCTCTTTCAGCTTTATTACCCTCCTGGTTTCTTTAATGGGTCTGTTTAGCCTGGCAGCCTATAATTCGAAAATCAAAGTTAAAGAAATAGCGATTCGGAAAATTCTGGGAGCTTCGACGACCTCGGTCTTGAAATTATTGAATGCTGATATGGTAAAACTAGTAATAATAGCCAATGTTTTAGCCGATTTATGCGCTTATATCTATATGCAGCAATGGTTTACCACATTTGTTTACCGCATTGATATCCCCCTTTTCCCATTCCTACTGGTTAATATGGGAACTATTGTGCTCACTATTATAACCGTTAGTGTACAAAGTATAAAAGCCGTAAAAGCAAGCCCTGTAAAAGCATTGAAATATGAATAAAAACAGTTTGTCAACCAAAAACGATCAACAACTTAACAAACCAGGCAACAACTAAATACCTATAAAAAATGTTCAAACTCAATCTTAAAATTGCTTTGCGAAACCTTTGGAAGAATAAAACTTCCTCCTTCATTAATGTAATAGGCTTAGCTATTGGTTTAGCTGCTTGTTTAATGTTACTGCTTTATGTTACTTATGAACTAAGTTTTGATAAACAAGGTAAGAATGCTGCGAATTTGTATACAGTAATGACGAACATTCCAGACGACAGTGGCAACATTGCAAAGACTTTTGAGGGTACAACTACTGCATTAGGGCCTTTGTTAAAGGAAAGAATTCCGGAAATTAAGCAGCTGGCCAGAATGAGCTATATTAAAAAAGGCTTGATTGCCAATGGGACCAACGGCTTTAAAAAAGATGGAAAGTTTGCCGAACCCTCCATATTAAAATTATTTGATTACCAATTTATTGCTGGTAACGCAAGTACGGCAATGCAAAACCCAAGATCTGTAATCCTTACAGAAACCATGGCTAAAGTTTTGTTTGGCACTATTAACGTGCTAAATAAGTCGGTCCGCTATCAGGATAAAGAAGATTTAACAATTACAGGGGTAATTAAAGATTTACCAGATAATAGCACGACTAAATTCGATTTTTTAATGCCCTGGGCTTTCTACGAAATGGTTGATGGAGAGGCAAAGAGCTTAAATTGGGGTAATTATAGCTTTTTAACAATGTTCTCCCTTAATTCGAATGCCAATATTGAAACCGTAAATCGAAAAATTGATGCGGTAGTTAAGTCAAATAACAAACAAGAAGCACAACCTCATTTTGCATTTCCTTATGCTGAACTTCATTTACATGGTAAATTTGAGAATGGTAAAAGTGTGGGTGGCAATATCGAACAGATATGGCTTTTTATGGGTTTAGCTTTCGGTATTTTACTTATCGCTTGCATCAATTTTATGAATATGGCAACAGCCAAATCAGAAAAACGGGCAAAAGAAGTAGGGATAAAAAAGACAATTGGTGCAAATCGTAAATCGTTAGTAATGCAGTTTTTAACCGAATCGATGGTATTAACCATGGTGGCGGTAATATTAGCGATCGCATTACTCGAAATTTTCTTGCCAACTTTTAATCGTTTACTACACATAGAACTTAGTATAGCTTATTTTGACTTAAAAAGTTGGATTGGAATTTTAGGAATTATTTTAACAACAGGTTTAATTGCAGGGAGCTATCCAGCTTTTTATCTATCCGCATTTAACCCTATTCAAACGCTTAAAAGAAAAATAAAATCAGGTAATTACCTGGCTATCAGCTTAAGACAGGTGTTGGTAGTGGCTCAATTTTCTTTTGCGATTATTTTAATTATTTCAACCTTAGTTATTTACCGTCAAATTCAGTTTATTAAAAACAGGCCGCTTGGTGTAAATATTAATGCACTAATCGAAATCCCACAGGATGGTCAGTTAAAGCCACAATTCGAGCTATATAAATCGAAATTACTTCGTTCTGGCGCCATCACGAGCATAAATAAGTCGTCGACGAAATTGTCTCATCATGGCTCAAATTTTATTGATGTTCGCTGGCCAGGTATGGTTCAAGAAAATAATCAAACTATGTTTAACAAGGTTGAAGCTGGCTATGATTTTATTAAAACTAACGGAGTTAACTTATTAAGTGGTAGAGATTTTTCCGAAAAATTTACATCAGATACTGCCGCGGTTTTAATAAGTGCTGCCGCTGCTAAATTAATGAACCTGAAATCGCCTGTCGGAGAAAATCTTGTGATTTTTGGTGATAAACGTACAGTTATTGGTGTTTTTGACGATTACGTATGGGATTCGCCATATAAATCGAATAATCCAATGATTCTTTACTTTAATAATAAGTATACAAATTTCATTACCATGAAATTAAACTCGGCTAATAATCTGCAACAAAATATTCAAACTATAACCGCAATCACAAAAGAAATAAATCCGGCTTATCCGATAGAAATAAATTTCCTGGATACCGTTTATGTCAATTTATTAGAAAAGGAGAGGACTTTAGGTATTTTATCGAATTTATTTGGCGGTTTAGCCATTTTCGTTTCCTGCTTAGGCTTGTTTGGCTTGGTAGCTTATAGTGCAGAGCAAAGAACTAAAGAGTTTGGCGTGCGCAAAGTACTTGGAGCTACAGTGTTAAATTTAATGCAATTATTGTCGTTTACTTTCATCAAAATGATAGTTGTTGCCCTGGTAATTGCCATTCCATTAAGTTACTATGTGATGAGAAAATGGTTGATGAACTTCGAATTTCACACGGAAATTAGTTGGTGGATTATTCCAATAGCGGCCACCGGAACTTTAGCGATCGCCTTACTTACGGTAAGTTTTCAAGCCTATAAATCGGCCAAAGCTAACCCTGTCGATGCTTTGAAATATGAATAAGGGGTTGAAGTGCCCCAAACCCATATCTAACCACTAACTACTAAAAAAATGTTTAAACTTAATTTAAAAATCGCTTTACGAAACCTCTGGAAAAATAAAAGCTATGCATTTATTAGTGTTTCTGGTCTTGCTGTAGCACTAACCATATTTATTCTGGCCATGTTGTATTCGAATTATCAGCATAACTACGACACCTGGAATAAAAATTATCAGCAAATTTATAGGGTAAATTATACTTCAACAGCTGGCGAAAATGTGGCTTTAAGCCCAGGAAATATGGCCACTATTAGTAAAGAAAAAATCCCTGCAGTAGAAGCTTCAACGCGGATTCAGGATTACTGGTTCGGAGAGCTGTTGGTAAAAACAAAAAGTAAAAGCTTATACGTTAAAGATGTACTGTTGGCAGACAGTACTTTCTTCAACGTTTTTCAATACCCTGCCCTTTTTGGGAATGTAAACAAAGCTTTAAATACCCCACAGTCTGTGGTACTAAGTAAGGAATATAGCGAACTTTTATTTGGGAAATCTATAAACCCGGTTGGCGAAACGATTACTTTAGATAATAATGCTGGTTATATTGTCGAAGCAGTAATTGATGTTGCTCGTTATCCTTCTCATTTTAAATTTAATATGATAAGGAGATTTAAAAAAAGCGCATCGACCGATTTTTATAGCAATAACTATTATACCTATGTAAAGCTCAATGCAAATGCCGATCTGGCGCAAACCAGTCAGATCTTTAACCAAACGAGAAAAGCAATTCTTAATGCCGAGTTAAGGAAATTACCTACCGAAGAACAGGCGGGATTTTCGGAGTTTATTGAGCATAATTTCTTATACCTGCAGGCGATTAAAGCTATTCACCTTACCAAGACTCCGGTGGAATACGAATTTGCTAACAATGGAATTGGTAAATACATGTACATGATGCTGGTTGTCGCGTTTTTAGTTTTAATTATTGCAGCGGTAAACTTTACCAATTTGTCGGTAACAATGGCCACCAGAAGAGCTAAAGAAACCAGTGTTAGAAAGGTGCTTGGTGCCCAGAAATTGCAGGTAGGCCTACAGTTTATTCTCGAAACGGCTATACAATGCCTATTTAGTTTAATTATTGCATTAATCCTTGTCGAACTATTCCTGCCAGTATTTAACTCGGTAATCGGTACTTCTATCGTATTGGAAAACTTTGGAGACTACCAGCAAATTCTGATGCAAATTTTATTTACTTTATTGTTGATTACGTTGTTCGTCGGTTTATATCCAGCTTTGCTAATTAGTAATATCGCACCCGCGACGGTACTTAAAGGTAATTTTGCTTCAAGTAATAAGGGATATCTGGTAAGAAATGCCTTAATCGTGGTACAGTTTGCAATTGCTGTACTATTTATATCGGGTATCTGGATTATCAATAAGCAGCTCGATTATATGCAACACAGGGATCTGGGCTATAAACCACAACAGGTTTTAGCGATAAATATGATGCAGGATAATAGCGATCGGCATTTTAATAAAATTAAAAATACTTTACAAAGCATTTCAGGAGTACATACGATATCGCGCGCCGACCATATACCTGGCGAAGATATGGGAGGTAATAGCTATGGCGTGAATGGGAAAACCTATATGGGGAATTTTATCGCGATTGATGTCGATTATTTCGATGCAATGGGCATGAAATTAGTAAGCGGTCGCGGGTATAGTGCGGCCAACGTTGCCGACACCACAAAATCGATTATACTTACCGAAACTGCGGCTAAAACCTTCGGTATTAAAGATCCCGTAGGTAAAAGCCTTAAGTTTCATGGAACTAATGTTACTATTATCGGCTTGGTTAAAGACTTTAATCATTACAGCCCTGAAAAGGAATATCAGCCTATTGTTTTTCAGTATATGAAAGGTAATCCCTTGCGTTACGTAATCGTAAATTTAGATCCAAAACAATCTGCCCAAACCTTAGCTAAAATAGAGGCGGCCTGGACACAGTTAGAACCAACATTTCCTATCAAATATAGTTTTCTCGATAAAGCGTTCGAAGGCATGTTAGCTAGTCAGGCACAATTAAAAAAATTAATCGGGATGCTTTCGATAGTTACGATTGTATTGGCTTTAATGGGTTTATTTGCTATTGCAGCATTTACGACTCAAAGGCGTAGTAAAGAGATTAACATTCGGAAAGTATTGGGGGCTTCATTATTAGATATTCTTAAGTTGTTAAATAAGGGTTTTGCAGGATTGGTTGTAATTGCTAACCTCATTGCTTGGCCTATTGCTTATTTTATTTTAAATAATTGGCTCGATGGATTTGCATTCAGAATAGAAATGCCGGTTTTACCTTTTGTTTTATCAGGCACAATTACGCTTTTGTTAACCATTTTGGTAGTAAGCCTGCAATCTTATCAAGCTGCCAGTACTAATCCTGTTAATGCCCTTAAATATGAATAATGTTAATGGATTGGAAAATGTTGAAGGCTACTAAATGAACAATATCTAAATACCCTATACTAAGTACTAAATAAAAAAAACATGTTTAAACTAAACCTTAAAATTGCCTTAAGAAACCTTTGGAAATATAAGGGTTATACCGCAATCAATGTATTTGGCTTGTCTATTGGTTTGGCCAGCTGCATTCTCATTTTTATTTTCATCCGCTATCAGCTCAGTTACGATAAAGGTTACGCAAATTCGGATAGGATTTACAGGGTTGTTTCTTCCTGGAAATATGCCGATGGTAATCAATTCTATTCTCAGGGAGTTCCCAGACCGCTAGCACCTGCAATGCGCAACGATTTTTCGCAATTTGAAAAGGTTGCGGCCATACAAAAAAGTGGTGGGATTATAAAAATCAGCGCCAAAGCAGGTGGTTCAGAAATTAAAAGTGCAGAAGATATCTTTTATGCAGAACCTGCTTTTTTCGAGATTTTCAATTATCAGTGGCTCTCTGGCAATCCAAACCAATCTTTAACTGCACCAAATACAGTAATATTAACAGAAAAAACAGCAAATACTTATTTTGGCGATTGGCGAAAAGCAATAGGAAATAGCATTAACCTAGATAATAAAATCGATTTCAAAGTTACAGGTATTATTAAGGACAATCCTCAAAATAGCAGTTTCCCCTTAAAAATTGTAATGAGCTATGCCAGCTATGAAAGCAGGCAAAGTAAAAGTTGGGGCTCTGTTTCTTCAAATTCAGAATGTTATGTATTGCTTAAAAAAGAGGTCAGCCTAGATCAATTGGTTAAACCTTTGGAGCAGTTTAAAAAGAAATATTATATAGAGAAGAGTGCGGGTAAAGAAGATCATAGTTTTCAGGCTTTAAACGATATCCATCATAACGATAAATACGGCAATTTTGCTAATCGATCGGCGCCATATAAGGAGCTATTCGGATTGGGAATTATTGGTTTGTTTTTATTATTAACAGCCTGCATCAACTTTATTAATCTGGCAACCGCTCAGGCAATAAGCCGATCGAAAGAGGTTGGCGTGCGTAAAGTAATGGGAAGCCGGCGTAAGCAATTAATCTGGCAATTTTTAAGTGAAACAAGCTTAATTACCTTAATAGCTTTATTATTAGCCTGTGTACTTACGGAATTGGCACTCCCTGGAATGGAGCGTTTATTTGGTGCTGATACTTCATTTAGTTTATTTGCTGATCCTATTATTTTTGTCTTCCTGCTAGGTATGTTAATTATAGTAAGTTTCCTTGCTGGTTTGTACCCAGCATTAATTATGTCGGGATTTAGTCCGGCGTTAGCGATTAAAAATAAAGTGATGGCCAATGCCGGGGGAGTTAGTTTACGTAAAACTCTTGTTGTTGTACAATTTGCAATTACTGCCATACTTATCGTAAGTACTTTGGTCGTAATTAAACAAATGAGTTATATAAGCGCTAAATCTTTAGGTTTTGACACCAAGGCCGTTGCTTTAATTTATGTGCCTTCCGATAGTATAAGCAAATTAAAATACAATACGCTAAGTGCACAGATATTAGCAAAAACAGGGGTTAAAAATGTAAGTTTTTGTAGCGCAGCACCTTCTTCAGATAATAATAATGAAACCAGCTTTTCTTATAATAGTTCTCAGAATGCAGACTTTCAGGTTAATACTAAAGCTGCCGACGAAGATTACTTTAAAACGTTCGGCCTGCAATTGCTAGCTGGAAGAACATTGGCAAAAAGCGATACAATAAAGGAATTTGTAGTTAACGAGACTTTATTAAAGAAGCTTAATGTTTCTGATCCCAAGGTGGCCATTGGAAAAATCATGAGACTCAACGGTGCTAGTGGCCCGATTGTGGGAGTTGTAAAGGATTTTAATAATCGCTCGCTTCACGAGGTAATTTCTCCAATTGTTATTTTTTCTCGGAAAACTTCCTATACCAACATTGCGGTTAAGCTAGAGAAAAAAGAAATGTTAAGTACAATGAAAGCTATTGAAAGTACCTTTAACAGTACTTTTCCAGATTATGTATATGATGTTAATTTCCTGGACGATCAAATTAAAGGTTATTATGAGACCGAGCAGGTAATGGGGGTATTATTTAAAGTGTTTGCTGGAGTAGTAATCTTCATTTCGTTTATTGGGCTGTTTGGTTTAATTTCTTTCGTTGCTACACAACGTACCAAAGAGATTGCTATTCGAAAAGTGCTTGGTGCTTCTAATTTAGAGCTGATAAAAATGCTGAATAGTGCATTTTTATGGATGGTTTTAATCGCTAATATGGTAGCATGGCCAATAGCTTATATATTTACTTCTAATTGGTTAGCTAGCTTCGAATATAGAATTACTTTAAGTGTATGGCCTTTTGTTGTCGCCATGGTTATTTCGATGACGATAACTTTAATTACGGTAAGCCTGAGGTCTTATAGGGCAGCAAAAGCAAATACCATAACTGCACTTAAATATGAATAAGGTTGGAAAGTTGATAAGCGAACTACGAGAAACGAACAACGTTTAACTACTAAAATATGTTTAAGCTAAACTTAAAGATTGCGTGGCGAAATATTTTAAAGTATAAAAGCTATGCTGCCATTAATATAATTGGTCTAGCTTTAGGTCTGGCTGGTTTTATATTTGTGGTGTTATTTATTAACCACGAAAAGAGTTATGATACCTGGAATCCAGAATTAGAAAATGTTTACCAGGTGCAGGAATATTCAGATTTTTATGCTTCCGATAAAAAAGTAAGATGGAGAAGTACTATCGACCTGCGCTTGTCGAAAATAATGAGAAGTATACCCCAGGTTAAGGAAGTAACAATTATTAACGAAGAAGGATCCTTTAGCGAAGGGATAACCATTCCAGGAAAACCAGCTTTTTTACAGAAAGGTTTAAGAAGAAGTGATAGTTTGTTTTTTAAGGTAATCCCTTACGATTTCAAATATGGGAATGCCGAAAATGCATTTGTAAAACCACAAAGCATCGTTTTAAAAGCGGATTTAGCAATCAAATATTTTGGGAATGTAAATCCAGTGGGGAAACAGCTCAATATAGCAAGCGGAAGCTGGAGCAAAGACGAAAATTTATATACAGTAACCGGCGTAATTAACGAACCAAAAACCCCATCAATTTTGAATTTCGAAGGAATTTACTTTAGCGATGGGCATTTTTTCAATGTAAATAGTGATTATGGCGACGCAGCAGAAGTTTATGTTAAAATAGTACCGGTAGCAGATCTGCAACAAATAAATACAACTATCCAAAAAACCTACCTCCCTATAAAAAACAATTATTTAATGCGCGACAAAAATTCTGTCGCCCAGGAAATTAAAGAGGGACGAGGTCCGGCATTAAAACTTGCAAAATTAGGTAATGTGCATCAGGCGCCGCTAGCTCAAAAAAGTTGGAAAGAGACATTGAAACCTGTTATTCTGCTTTCTGTACTCTTATTAATTGTTTCTATCATTAATTTTATTAACCTAGCTACTGCTCAGGCAACTAGCAGAGCAAAAGAAATCGGGATAAAAAGGGTAGTTGGGGCGTACCGTAAGTCTTTGGTAGTCCAGTTTCTAACAGAAACCTTTATTCAATGTTTATTTGCTATGTTTTTGGCCTTATTATTAATAGAGCTGTCCCTGCCAACATTAAACACATTTTTTAGTTTAAATCTTTCTTTATTTAACTCATTAACTTTCGGTTTGATTATTCAACTAATGGCCTTAATTGTTATAGTGAGCTTCTTAACGGGGCTTTATCCGTCGTTGTTCTTATCGGCCTATAAGCCTCACGAAGTTTTAAAAGGAAATTTTACCAACGGAAAAAATGGTGCACTCGTTAGAAAAAGTTTGGTTGCTGTACAATTTGTGGTTTCCATCAGTTTTGTGATTGGTATTTTGGTGGTCAATTACCAGCTCAAATACCTGAAAGAAAGAGATAAGGGTTTTACACCAAATGCTCTAATTAATATCAGATATCATGTCGGACGTAAATCGAATGATGATTTTTTTAACAAGCTTAAAAGGATTGATGGGGTAAAGAGCCTGGCATTCAGTTCTGCCATAATTGGCGATAATTCCAATTATATGCAAACATTTAAATTTGAGGGTAAAAAGATAGATCTTTTCGGTTCTGGAATGGGAATTGAAGGCATGCAGGCATTGGACGCAAGGTTATTACAGGGAAGATTTTTTTCTTCTGCCATTGTTACCGATACCATAAATAGTGCGATCATTAACGAAACAGCTGCCAAAATGCTACCTCCAAATATTTTGGGAAAAAGCATCATGGCTAACGATAATGTGCCTGTTAAAATTATTGGAATTATTAAAGATGTCCAGGTAGAAGGGTTTGATCAGGTCATAAAACCCGTAATTTATGCAGTGGAAACAGAAAAATGGAAGTTTGGAGTCGGTTTTACCCATAAACAAACTTCACTGGTAAGATTTGATCCTGCAAAGGTGGAAACTGTAAAAGCAGGGATTGAAAAATTTTTTGCAGAACGCAATGATAAATACCCGGCTAACTACACTTTTGTAGAAGATGATCTTAATGCGGGTTTAATTGTACACCAACGTTTCGAAAAAATGGCGGCTTTGTTTTCTATACTTTCGCTTACCCTCTCTTTATTTGGCTTATTTGCTTTAGCAGCATTTATTACTAAGCAAAGAACTAAAGAAATTGCTGTACGAAAGGTATTGGGCGCAGAAAATGCTGATATCCTCCTTTTGCTCAATAAAGGTTATACATGGGTGGTACTGACCGCTAATTTAATTGCTTTTCCGCTTGCTTATATACTGGTTAGTAAATGGCTCTCAACATTTGCCTATCGGATTGAGGTTACGCCCTTACCATTTGTTTTGGCCTTTATCGCTTCGGTTACAATTGCCATTATAACCGTGAGCCTGCAGGCCCGAAAAGTAATAAAAGAAAACCCGGTTAATGCACTTAAATATGAATAGGGGCGGAAAGTTGATAATCCAAAATCGAATAGGGTCTTTCGATAGGTTGCTTAACGAACAATGTCTAACATCTAAATACTAAAAAATGTTTAAACTAAACTTAAAAATTGCTTTAAGGAACCTTTGGAAAAACAGGAGTATCACGGCAATCAATGTTGGTGGTTTGGCCATTGCCCTGGCTGCTTTTATTTTGGTAACGATGTATTTTACTTACGAAACCAGCTTTGATAAGAAAAATCCGAATTACGATAATATTTATATCGTTGGTAGGGCATACCCCGATTTTAAAACCAATTTTACTCCACCACCGTTAGCGAAAGCTATTAAGGAGAATTTCCCGGAAGTAGTTGCTATTGGCAAAATGAAAAAAGGAGGTTTTGAGCTGGCAGTTTCCAATAAAGAGAATACTATATTTAGTAAGCAACAATTATTCGTAGAATATGAAGCAGCTAAGTTATTTAACATCGTCCCCACAAATGGCTTGCAAAAACCTAACGGAGAGGAGTTTCTTTATTATTTAAGTACCCCATTTATGCAAACCCTTTTCCCTAATAAAAAGGATAATAAGCCAGAAATGGTTGCAATTGCGAGTAAATCAGCAGGTCTGTTTGGAAAAGTTACCGGAAGTATTACACCAGATCCACATTCCAATATCAGTTTCGATGCAATTACTATTGTTAATGAAATAGGTGCCGGCGAAAATTATGGAATGAATAACTATTATACCTACCTGCAAGTTAAACCAGGCACCAAAATCCAAGACCTCGAACAAAAAATAAATCGCTTATATCAGGCAGAATTGATCAAAACCGGTGTAAAAATAGAGGATGCGAGTAAGGCAAGCACTTTTTTAGATCCGTTAAAAAATCAACATCTCCGGCCAAAAGCAGGTAATGATGCCAATTACAAAGTATTAATTGCTTTATCTATTTTAGGTTTTCTAATTCTGGTTATTGCTTGTATCAATTTTACGAACCTAAGCATTGCACAAGCAGCCAAAAGAGCTAAGGAGGTGGGCATTAAAAAGGTAATGGGTGCTTACCGGTTTCAGCTTACTTTTCAGTTCATTATAGAGATTTTGATGCAATGTTTGGTGGCGACTATTTTAGGGCTGATCATTGCCGAGCTCGTATTGCCAAAGTTTAATACTCTTTTTTTAGTAGAACTTTCTATTTGGAACATCAATAATAGTTTAAGCTGGCAACTCCCTTTAATCTTGCTTTTTATTACGCTAATTGCTGGTTTTTATCCTGCAATGGTATTGAGTGGTTTTAAACCAGCGGCTGTTTTGAAAGGTAATTTTCAAACCAGCCGGCAAAGTTATTGGCTTAGGAATAGCTTGTTGGTGGTTCAGTTTAGTATTGCGGTACTTTTTATTACAGGCTTGTTAATTATCAGCACTCAGCTCAAGTACATGCGTACGCAAGATATGGGCTTTAAACCCGAACAGGTGGCGTATGTTAAAAATATAGCTATTTTTTCTAAGCCGGAAGTTTTTGCACCAATTAGAGAAAAAATAATGAGAATCCCAGGTGTAAAATCTGTAACTGTTGCCAATGCCATACCAGATGGTTCGGGAACAGGCACTAATGGCTATACAGTTGATGGCCAAAAGCACAATATTAATATGCTGGATGTTGATTTCGATTATTTTGAAACGCTTGATATCAAGCTCAAGGAAGGCAGGTTTTTCTCTACTACTTTTAAGAGCGATATCGAAAACTCGGCTATTTTAAATGAAGCTGCGGTTGCTAAATATGGCCTGACCAATCCAATCGGGAAAACAATAAAAGGCTGCGATGTAACCTATACGATTATAGGGGTAGTTAAAGATTTTAAGGCGCAAGGATTTGAAAAAGCAATAGAACCCACTATATATGCTATAAATAACCCCTGTGGCAATTACAAGATGGAAATCATGCTTAAAATAGATGAAAAACAAATGGCTGCAGTACTGGCTACATTAAAATCACGATGGGCCGACATCAATAAATTGGATGGAGACAACTTCCGTTATCAGTTTTTAGATGAAATGTATGGCAAGCTTTTCAAAAAGCAAGAGCAATTACAGTCGGTATTTTTTGCTGCAGCAATGCTTACTATTTTTATCGCCATTTTAGGCTTGTTTGCATTTGCAAAATACATTACCAATGGTAGAATCAAAGAAATTGCAATTCGTAAAATATTGGGTGCTAATGATATTCAGCTTTTAAAGCTAATTAACACTTCGTTTTTTATAATGGTCGCGATCGCCAATTTAATATCCTGGCCACTTGCTTATATTTTAACTAAAAAATGGCTCGCAACTTTTGCCTATCGTATTGATATACCTATTTTACCATTTGTACTGAGCGCGATTTTAACCATTTTATTAACCATTATTACAGTAACCGTACAAGCAAATAAGGCAATAAAGGCAAATCCTGTCGATGCTTTGAAATATGAATAAGGGTTATAAAACTGGGATCGAGGTTTGAAAGTTAAAATCGAACAACAATGAGACTAATACCTAACCAATTAAACAACGAACAAAAAAATGATAGAACTAAAAAACATAGAAAAATACTACGCTAATAAGGGCGTAAAGAGTTACATTCTGCGTCATGTAACTACTAGCATTAAACAAGGCGAGTTCGTCTCTATTATGGGGCCATCGGGTGCCGGAAAATCTACGTTGCTCAATATTTTGGGTATGCTCGAAGAACCCACTTATGGCGAATACCATTTTATGGGTGAAGATGTAACCGCTATGAAAGAGCGGCAAAGAATTGAGCTTTATCGTAACCATATTGGCTTCGTATTTCAAGCTTATCATTTAATTGATGAAATGACAGTTGCCGAAAATATTGAAGCCCCCTTGTTATACAAGAAAATTCCGGGGTCCGAACGTAAAAGTCGTATTGCTGATATTTTGGACCGTTTTAATATGGTGGCCAAAAAAGATCTATTCCCAAATCAGCTTTCGGGTGGGCAACAACAGCTGGTAGGCATTGCTAGAGCCCTTGTGGCACAACCTTCTATTATTTTGGCTGATGAGCCCACTGGTAATTTACAATCGACCCAGGCCGAGCAAATAATGGATTTATTTAAAAAACTAAATCAGGAAGAAGGGATAACCATTCTTCAGGTTACCCATTCCGAAAAAAATGCACTATATGGCAATCGCATTTTAACCATCGAAGACGGGGTAATTAAAGAAGATTTAAAGGTCTAAGGAGCACTGTCTTTCGCTCATCATTTCGATAGATGACTAAACGAACTACGATGAGGCCAACGCCTAACCAATATAAACAAGCGTCAACTTATTTAAACGATTAAAAACATGTTTAAACTCAATCTAAAAATCGCGTTGCGAAATATCTGGAAGCATAAGTTAACGACGGCTATTAAACTCGTTGGGTTAATAGTAGGGTTAAGCACGGTAGTTTTACTAGTGGCTTATGTATTATTCGAGTTGTCGTTCGATCGGTATAACGAAAATGCGGCTCAGCTTTTTAGGTTACAGTCTGTTAATAGCAAAAGCCAAAAAGAAGATATCCGTTTGCCATCTGGATTGGCTAAAATGATGCTCGACGAAATACCAGAGATAAGTAAGGTCACTCAGCTTAGAAGTAATGAGGTACGGGTTAAGGTTGGAGAGAATTTTTTTAAGCAACATTTAGTAAGTACAGAACAATCTTTCTTCGACATGTTTACCGCTCCGCTTGTAGTGGGTAATCAAAAAAATGTACTTAAAGCACCAAATACATTAATAATTTCGGAGCGCTTTGCAAAAATTGCCTTTCCAAAGGGGGATGCAATTGGAAAAAGCATTGCCCTGGCGAATTATCCCAACGCTTATCAAATAGTTGGAATAATGAAAGACCTGCCCAAAGCAAGTCATTTTCAGGCCGATTTGCTAACAAAGACAGATCTCTCTCAAAAATTAAATTGGATGGGTTATTCGGCTATTCCACAATATATAGAATTAAAGAAAGGCGTATCGCCAACGCTGATTGAAGAGAAATTAAAAGCGCTCTACAAAAAGTATGAGTTTCCGGAGGCCACGAAAATAACATTGATGCCTTTAACCAAAATACACCTTTATTCGCACACCGCAGGCGAGATGGAAGCGAATGGCGATATTACCTATGTTTATATTTTCTCTATTGTCGCCTTCTTTATCTTATTAATAGCCATCGTAAACTTTATTAACTTAACTATTGCCGCATCGATGAAACGAGCAAAAGAAATAGGAGTTAAAAAAGTAATGGGTGCATCTGCCAAGCAATTGAAGTGGCAGTTTTTAAGCGAAAGCTATCTTTATTTTATTTTCTCAGCACTCATTGTCTTAATCTTAACGCACGATTTAATTCCATTTATTGGAGCTAAAATAAGAATAGATTTATCACTTAATGCTATTTTAAGCATTAAAACGACCTTAATTTCCTTAGTAATTATTGGTGTTTCGGGTTTCGTAGCTGGTTTATATCCTGCCATTGTACTTTCCAAACTAATGCCGGTTAAGGTACTGAAAGGCTATTCTGGTGGTACGGCTGACAAATTTGGGTTTAAGAAGCTATTGATGGTTTTTCAGTTTTCGATCTCCGCATTTCTAATGGTTTGCACCCTGGTTATTTACGCCCAATTAAACTTTATTAAACATAAAGATTTAGGCTTTGATCAAGATATGGTGCTGGTTTCTTCTTTCAATATGTTTGGAAAGAATTATGTTAATTTCAAAGACGAACTAGGTCGTAAGGCCGATATTAAAGCGATTAGCTTATCTTCCTTTAATCCTGGAACCTCTTATGGGGGATCGTCGTCATGGACGAATGATAAAGATACTACTGAATATAAATCGGATTTTATTTATGCTGACTTAAATTTCATTAGCACGCTAAATATTAAAGTACTCAAAGGAAGAGCCTTTTCATCAAAGTATGGAACAGACATCGTCGATTATTATAAAGCTGCCGAAAGTGCTCCCCGTGAAGAAGCTTTTAAAATTACTGTCCAAAGGCCGATCTTATTAAACGAGACGGCGGTTAAACTCCTTCATCTTAATAATCCGATTGATACGGTTTTAAACTTTGGTGGCTTACAAGGTAAAGTGATAGGAGTCGTAAACGATTTTAATGGAATGTCCCTTCATCAGAAAGTGACCCCTTTAGCTATTAATCTCGAATTAAATAGCAGTGCTGGATACTTATATGTAAAGATGAATTCGAACAATATTGCGAGTACCAGAGCCATGGTTAACGAATTATGGAAAAAACATTTCCCAATGATTCCGCCTGATATGCCGTTTATGAATACTTACCTCGAAAAACGCTATCAGTCTGAAATGAGATTAGGCTCGATATTTATCTCATTTGCCGGAATTGCCATCTTTTTATGCTGCATTGGTTTATTCGGCATGGTTTATTTCGAAGTAGAACAAAGAACGAAAGAGATTGCGGTTCGCAAGATTTTAGGAGCCTCGGTTAAAGATTTATTGACTCTATTAAACGGCAGCTTTATTAAAGTAGTTATTCTCGCTAATTTATTGATCTGTCCCTTAGCTTATTACTTAGTGAAAGAATGGTTAAATGGTTTTTATTATCGAATAGAACTATCGTACTGGCCTTTTATAATTGCCCTGGTAATTTGTACCGTGCTAACACTATTAACCGTTTCATTGCAGGCCATTAAAACCGTTAAAAAATCGCCAGTTAAGGCACTTAAATATGAATAACGTTATAAGTAGCTAAACGAATAACAAACGACAACTCATTTAAACGATTAAAGACATGTTTAAACTCAATCTAAAAATCGCCATTCGTAACCTCTTAAAAAACAAAGGGTATACTACCTTTAATATTTTTGGGCTGGCAATTGGGTTGGCAGGTTTCATTATTATTTTGCTCTATATTAATAAAGAAACCAGTTACAACAAATGGGATATATCTTTAGATCGTACTTATATTGCCGCTGCCGATTTCACAAAAAATGGAGCGCAAAACAAGGGGATAAAAATTAAAGGCTTGTTTTCAAAAGTTGTTTCCGAGCAATTTAATGAGGTCGAAGCGGTAAGTATAGGGAACATGATTAGTTACAACGTGCCCTTTAAAACCGATCCAAAAGCAGATGGCACGATCACAAAGATTGCATCAGTTAGTATGGATAGTAATTTCTTTAAGGTTTATCCGCTAAAGGCCAGTTATGGCGGTATGGATGCTATTTATAAGGGAAAAAATGTAATTGCCATTAGCAAAACCACCGCATTACAGTTATTTAATACGGATAATGTGGTCAATAAAATATTGATCCTAAAGGGGAGTTTAAACTTTCCCGATGTACCTTATACTATAAAGGCAGTTTGGGACGATCAAAAACAACCCTCATCTTTTAAATTCGACGTTATCTTCCCCGAAGATCTGGCTTTGTATGGCGCAGAACTTCCATCGCGTACCTTTTCAACCCTATTTACTTTAAACAAAAATTCGGATCCACCGGCCACATTAAAAAAAATTAATGAGGCATATATTATCGAGTTAGCTAAATTTAATTCGGGAAATAGCGCGGCAAATTACAAGCCATCGTTAAAAGAGGCTTTACAGATTTTAAAGGATAAGGAAGGGATAACGGCTATTAAGCTTATTACAGAACCACTTTCTACCTTAAACCTGAGTAATTTTTATTCGACAGCTGCTAAGCAAACAACGATTTATATTTTAATTTCACTTGCCTCTTTTTTAATTATCATCTCTTGTATAAATTATACCAATCTAGTGTTGGTAATGGCACAAAGTCGGGCGAAAGAAGTAGGGGTAAAGAAGGTTTTGGGGGCACTAAAAGTTAACCTTATTAAGCAATTTTTTATTGAAACAGCTATGCAATGTATAGCGGCTTATTTAACAAGCCTAATTTTAGCAGAGCTAATTTTGCCTCAGGTTAACCAGTTGCTCGATCAGGAGTTGCAATTATTTAGATCAGTACAAATCTGGGAGGTTTTAGGAGAAGCTTTATTGGTCTTAATAATCGTAATGCTTATTGCGGGTATTTATCCAGCTATCGTTTTATCTGGCTATAAGCCTGCAAAAGTATTGAAAGGTAACTTTAGTACTGCTTTTCATGTTATTGGCCTAAGAAAAGCATTAGTGGTACTCCAGTTTACAATTGCCATCGGATTAGTTATTAGTTTTGGGGTAATGTATGCTCAGCTTCAATATATGAAACAAAAAGACCTGGGCATTGAACTTAATCAACTCATGACGCTTTCGGTAGGGAAATATAATAATCGAGTACTCAACCCAACACGTTTTCAACATATAAAAGATCAGCTGCTTCAAATAAAAGGGGTAGAGGGAGTAACGCGTGCTACCGAACAACCTATTAACGATTCGGGCTTCGAAAATGACATTAGTTTTGGAAATGTCGATCTAAGTGTAGAATCAAGGTATATAGACCCAAATTATTTTGTGGTAGTTGGCGGGGAAATCGCAATGGGACGTGATTTTTCTGATAAGCTATTGGCTACAGATTCGGTAAACAGTGTGATCTTAAATGAGACGGCTTTCTTGCAGCTGGGGCTTAAAAAAGGTATTTCCAATCAGGTTTTTTTAGATAGGAAAGGCAGCAGCCAGCATCTTAATGTAATCGGTGTTGTTAAGGATATACAGGCTTATGGTTTCGAAAGTGCTATACGGCCAACAATTTACAGTGTAAGTAAATACCCAACTTATTGGCGAAGAACAATCATACTTAGATTAAGCACAAATGATATTTCGAAGACTGTAGAAAGCATTAAAACAACATGGAAAGAAATAGAACCAGGAGTAGAGCCTAATTATACATTTGTTGATGATGTTTTTGCCGGGATGAATAAAAGTTATGAGACGAGCGAAAGTATCATATCGGCATTTGGGATAATTACTTTACTGATTTCAGTTTTTGGCTTAATTGGTTTTGCTGCCTATAACGCCAAGATGAGATTAAGGGAAATTGCGATCAGAAGAATATTAGGCGCTACAGCATTTTCATTGATGAAGTTGCTGAATGTTGATTTTGTAAAACTCGTTATCATTGCGACATTAATGGCCGATATAGTTGCATTTATTTATATGAAAAAATGGTTTGCCAGCTTCGTTTATCGTATTGATATGCCGGTTTATGTGTTTGTTTTTGTAAATGTTGGCATTTTGTTGCTAACTATAACTACGGTAAGTTGGCAGAGTTTACATGCTGTAAAAGCCAATCCGGTCGACGCTTTGAAATATGAATAAAGGTTGGAGTGTCTTTAACCCAGATTCGAATAACAAAAAACGTTTT
The DNA here is from genome assembly GCA_040388055.1 of Bacteroidota bacterium. Lineage (GTDB taxonomy): Bacteria > Bacteroidota > Bacteroidia > Sphingobacteriales > Sphingobacteriaceae > Pedobacter. The sequence continues at coordinate 87,798 of JAZKCO010000012.1, read as the reverse complement.
TTCGTCTTTCGATTGTCGGCGAAATGAACAACTAGTTAACTAATAAATTAATGAACAAACAACAACTTCGTACCCAAGCCCACAACATCTAAATACTAAAAAATGTTTAAACTCAATCTAAAAATCGCGCTGCGAAATTTATTTAAGAATAAAATTTATGCAGCTATTAACATTGGCGGATTAACACTTGGCTTAACAGCTTTTGTGCTATTACTCTTGTTTGTTAACCATGAAGCAAATTACGACAAATGGAGTCCTGAGCTCGATAAGGTCTATCAATTAAGGGAGTACCACGATTTTTTTACGCCAGATAATAAACAGCATTGGCAAGAAACAAACGAATCGCGCATTGCCTCGGTATTAAAAGAAAGGGTACCACAATTTAAATACGTAACCAAGGCAAGTAAAGGCTGGGGAGATGGTTATTCGATAAAAATTGGCCGGCAAGCGCCCGTAATCGTTAAAGATATGGTCGATGCAGATTCGTCATTCTTTAAGGTCTTTCCTTATCAGTTTATTAGCGGAGATCGCTTAACAGCCATCAATGCACCCAATACCATTGTTTTAAAGCAAAGCTTGGCAATTCAATTATTTGGAACCGATAAAGTAGTTGGGAAACAACTTAAGATGGTGCGCTGGCGAGATGATGAGGGAAATTTAATGACTATAACAGGAGTGGTTAAGGATCCTTCTGCTGCAGAAAGTTTAGCATTTAATGCCATTACCCATACTGGAAGTAGAGATGAAGACCCAGATAATATCGGCAGCTCGAATTATACAGGGATCTATGTACGTTCGGTACAAACATTAGACACCGCTGCTATAAATAAAACATTATTAAATGTATATATAGCTTTTCGAAAGAACCTATTAAATTCCAGGAAAGAATCGTTCGACAAGTTTTATAAAGAAAAAGATAGGAAACCTGGTTTAAAGGTAATTCCACTTGGTAAGGTACATTCGACACCTTCGTTTTCGAAAAATTGGCTAGCTAAAATAAAGCCTATCATCGCACTTTCCATTTTCCTATTAGTGATATCGATTATCAATTTTGTGAACTTAGCTACTGCGCAATCTGTACAACGTGCTAAAGAAGTGGGAGTTAAAAAAGTATTAGGGGCTTATAAAAAGCAATTGATATTCCAATTTTTAATAGAATCGGCTATACAAACAATGACTGCCTTATTTATGACGATTATTCTGGTCGAGATTTTACTGCCATCATTTAGTCAGCATTTTAACGTGGAACTTAGTTTTTGGCATAGCGAACAATTGATGGGGATTTTAGCCCAATTATTTGGTGTTTTTATAATCATTACCCTATTAGCCGGCTTTTATCCAGCAGTAGTGTTATCGAAATTTAACCCTGTTAAGGTGTTAAAAGGTAATTACGAAAGTGGATTTAGTGGAATTGCTTTAAGGAATGGATTAGTGGTTGTACAGTTTATTATTGCGGTAACCTTTATTATTGGAATCGGGGTAATGTATAAACAGAATGCCTATATGGCAAATAAGGACCTGGGTTTTAATAAAGATAAACTGATTAATATTTCTACCAATTATAATACCGACGACCCATTTGTCGAAAATATTAAACGGATAACCGGTATCAAGTATGTGGCCACTACTACCCAAATAATGGGTAATACTTTTAATACCCCTCGTGAAGTTAATTTTAATCGTCAAAAGGTTGATGTGAACGCCGTTACTGTAACAATGGATGCGCTCCCGGCACTCGGCGTGAAAGTAATAAGTGGAAGAATATTTGATAAAGAACACGCACAAGACACTATTAATGCGGTCGTTTTGAACCAATCGGCTGCCAATTTATTTGGTAAAAATGTAGTAGGTAAAACATTTACAAGTGGCTCTAAAAACGACATTTTTCAAGTTGTTGGGGTTATTAAAGATTACAATAATGAAGGTTTTGATAAGGCTATTTTGCCAACTCTTTATAAGGTTACGCATTTAGGCGGATCGTCGAATACGAATAATTTATTGGTTCGTTTTGAAAGTGAAAAATATCAATCGGCTATTAAAGCTATTGAAATGGAGTGGAAAAAAGTATATCCCGATTTTCCAATGATTTATACTTCGGTAGAAGATGCATTTCAAAAGGAATTGCAACCTAGCTTAAGATTAACGCAGATTGTGGTTTTATTTAGCGTTATTTCTGTAGTACTTTCTTTACTGGGTCTTTTTGCTTTATCCACATTTATGGCAAAACGCAGAACGAAGGAGATAGCTATCCGTAAAATATTGGGCGCCTCGAATCTGGAACTTATCCGCATGTTAAATAGATCATTTCTATTGCTTGTAATTACGGCAAACCTAATTAGTTGGCCAATAGCCTATATTCTCACAGATAAATGGTTACAAGGTTTTGCTTACAGAATTGAGATGCCGATGTGGCCTTTTGTACTTGCTACTTTAGCTTCGGTTTTGGTGGCTGTATTTACCGTGAGTTTGCAGGCAAGAAAAGCTGCTGTAAATAATCCCGTCGAAGCCTTGAAGTACGAATAAGCATTGGAAAGTGGAGGTCTGAAAGTTGAAATCGAACAACGAACAATGCCTAACCAATTAAACAATTAAACAACGACCAACATCTGAATACTCAAAAAAACTTTAACTCAATTCCGAAATTTATAGAATTTCCGAAGGCATCTATGGCAAAAATAATGCTTGGGCCGCAACCAGAATAAGAAAAGTTTGATTCGCTGCCCTCTTGGGATCCGCATTACATTCGCTGATTCGCAAAAGGGGCAAGGAATATCTTTGTAGTGTAAGAAATTTTTGAATTGATCGTCTTGTTGCTTAGGTATCGGATGCATAATAAAGGTTAAGAGTCTAAAAAAGATTGAATTTTATGATAGCTTAATGGTTTTTCAATAAAACGTTTAACACGTGTAAAACGGGAAGCAGATGCCCTGTCGGTTAGGTTAATGGAGGAAGAAACCATAACGACTTCTGTCGAGGTGTTTTTATCTTCCATAGCCTCCAGAAACTGCCAGCCATCTATTTCTGGCATGTTGATATCCAATAGAATGAGGTCTGGTGGCGATCGGCATATATATTCCAGTGCTAGTTTGGGGTTGATGAAAGCGGTAACCCTTATAGTGGGAAAGTATTGATTAATTAGACGTTCGTGGATTTTAATGATGAAGATATCATCATCTACCAGTACGATATCAGAAATACCTTTTGAAATGGTCTGGTCTATAAATTGCTCATTATATCCTTCTGCGTTAAGCAGTTTGTTAATAGTAACAATGATTTCGTCTAATCTTTCGGCCTGTTCCTGAATATTTGCAAACAGTTCTTTTATTTTTAGTAAGTCGTAAGATTCCAGTTGTGAGTTGTTAAATACGGCCGAAAGGCTTAAAATCGTACTTAAGGGGGCTCGTAAGGCATGGGAAGTAAGAAATGAATACCTGTTTAGCACGGCAGTAGAAGATGGGTTCGTTTTGGGCGAGCCAATACTCCTTGCCTCGAAAACATAGAATACCTGTCCTTGCTGGTCTAAAATTTTGTTACAGGTAATCTCCAGTTCAAGATTTTTGTCTGCTATTAAAACATTCTTTTTTACCTTGTCTGCAATGAAATAATCCCGGACGAGAAGTGTTGAGTTTTGGGGAATAAAATGCTCAATAGGAGAATTTAATTTCAGTCTTTTATTAAACAAGTGGAAGAAAGCCCTATATAGCGCATTGTTAAAATAAAGAATCTCCTTATTTTTGTCTAATATCAGATAATGGCTGTATTGGTAGCTTGGGTACTTTGAATCCACGTTTATTTTTCCATATTACAAATTATACTTTCAATCAGCAGGTCAACTGGTAGGTGGATAATGGGTTAACCTATTATGAAACTGATATTAGAATTATTTGGCTTGCAAATTGTGTTATTTTGAAAAGTCTTATTGATTATTAATATTTATAAATCCAAAGCCGCTTGCATCCAGTACGTACTCCAAAGAAAAGTAAAAAAAACCGAAAACGCAAGAAAAATAGTCATTAACAAAATTTATGAAAGAAAGACTGTCAAAGAAAGAAATCGGTAATCGATTTAAAGCGCTTAGGCACGAAAAGGGCGTTTCTCAACTCCAAATCGCAACTATTCTAAACTTATCCAGGAGTAACTACTCTCAAATTGAGCTCGGTAACCAATATCCGACCTTTGATACATTGGCTATTTCTTCTAATTATTACAACAAAGACTACGAATGGTTATTGCATGGAGAAAAGGACAATTCTGTAACTAATGTCAGCGGTAGCAGCGAAATTTTGCCAATGCAAAATATACCTTTTCCTGCCGCTAACCGGGAATGCAATAAGATTGTTTCAGTTTTGGAGGGAGAAAGAAAGAATTATATCGAAAAGTTAGGTAACGCCGAATATATCGATAGTTTACCTCTCTTTGAATTGCCACAGTCGGTATCGAGTAACAATAATGAGACCTATAGAGCATTTTCTGTAAGCCGAAATAATAAGCAGCTTTCTCTGAGTGCAGGTGATGTAGTTATTGGGAAGAGTGTTAATGATTATTCGGAACTTATCTTCGATAGTATCTACATCCTGGTTTGCAGCTCAGAGGTGTTGTTTCTAAAGATTTCCGATTTTATTATTGAGAGCAGAGTCTTTGTCTGTATCGAAAATGATGGAAGTCAGAAAACTGTTAAGCTTGCTGAAGTAAAGGAATTATGGATCGCCTCTGGAATCTATTCTTCCCGCTCTGTTCCATTGGTTAATGATCTTATGGAACAGGTTGATAAACTTGAAGCAGTACTTACCAGCCTTCAAAATGAAATCAAGCAATTAAAGACCGTGCTGAGAATTTAATTAGAAACAAATAGCTTTCTAATATTCTGCTTTGCTTTTCCATTTATTCTTTTCCCTATTATTTAATGCTAGTCGATAAAAATATAGCAATGGTTGATTTGAGTTTGTTATTTTTGTAGAGGTTTTGTAAACCTATCAACGGTTTTGTTAATCATTACCTGAAAAACCTCAATTAGCATGAAAAAAACACAATATTGGCTAGTCAAGTCTGAACCTGTTAAGTATAGCTGGGAAAAATTTAATAAAGATGGCCGGACCTTTTGGGATGGCGTTCGTAATTACCAGGCGCGGAATAACCTGAGAGAGATGAAAGAAGGGGACCTGGTGCTATTTTATCATAGTAACGATGGAAAGAATGTAGTAGGTATTGCCAAAGTTGTTAAAGAATTTTACCAGGATCCAACCACCAGCGATCCCAACTGGGTAGTTGTCGATCTGGTACCTGTCGAGTCGTTAAATAAGCCCGTAACATTAGAACAAATAAAAGCAGAGGAAAGCCTTAAGGATATTTCTCTTGTACGGCAGGGGCGTTTATCGGTTATGCCGCTTAAAGCAACAGAGTTTGATAAAATTCTGGAAATGGGGAGTTAATCTGTTTGTACTGTTTTTCTTCTATTTGAAAGCATTAAACCGATGCTCATTACTAAACTAGAGCCTAAAACAATCAGAAATAAATAAGCAGTACCTATTTCGGGTAACTTCAGGTTAGCGGGTAAGTTGTAGTATAATAGAATGCTAATTAAACCCCTTGGCGATACAAAACCATCTGGTAAAACATGTTCCCGCTTAAAAAAGTACAAATAAGCAAAACGGATTAAATAAATACTGCTTAAGATTAAAAAACCATTAATAAGGATATCCTGATCATTAAGCGTATTAATTTCCATTGTAAAGCCGAAAATTACAAAAAAGAAAGTACGGATAATAAAGGCACTCTCGGCCGAAAGCTGATGAAGCTGCGTTAAATCGTTCGATAGATTTTTATAAATGAAAATCGTTTTAAACCACGCATATTTAATCGTGTCAGCATTATTTAAAAATAACCCAAAAGCCAGAATTAAAATTAAAGAAGAAAGATGATAAGACTGACCAATGGCATAAACCAGAATTAAAATAGAGATAATAAGAAAGAATTTAATATTGTGCGAAATTTTACCCATTATATAAAGTAAAAAGATGCAGGAAACCATAGAAAGTACTAAAATTAACAGCGTTTCTAAACCCAGGCCTGCAAAAGAACCCGGAGAAATATGCTGGTTAGAAACCACAAAATTGAAGAGCACAATCCCTAAAATATCCGAAAATGAGCTTTCATAAATAATAAATTCCTTCGTCTTATTGTTCAAAGAAGCGACCGAAGGAATTGCAATCGTAGAACTAATTACACTAAAAGGTACTGCATTTGCAAAGCAGAGGTATAAATCCTGATTGGTAATTTGATAAATAATGAAGGTAATAACAGCAACCGTAAGTAGTAAAATAATAGCTGCCGACAAAAAAGCACCCTTAATTATCTTATTCTTTGCCCGGTCGTATTTAAGATCTAGCGAACCTTCGAACACAATTAAAATGAGTCCAACCGTACCTAAGGCAGGTAAAATACGTAAAAAATTAAAGGTAGTTAGGTCGAGACTATCCACTAAAAGGCGCAGTCCGATACCTAATAGCAGCAGCAATAAGATTGAGGGTAGTTTGGTTTTATTAGCTACAAGATCAAATAAATAAGAGAAAATGACTAATAAACTTAAGATAATTAAGGTGGTATAGGTCGTCATATAAGTACAACTTTAGGCAACCAAACGGCTGTGATTACTCTTTAAAAAATAAGGCTTTTAATTCGCTGGCATCATTAGGTTTCATCTTTCCACCTAAGATTAAACGCAATTGGCGTCGACGTAAAGCACCATTAAATAATTCTATTTCTTCTTCGGTCTCCGGTTTTAATTCTGGAACGGGGATAGTTCTTCCGCTTTGGTCTACTGCTACAAAAGTATAATAAGCTTCGTTACTTTTTGCACGGGAACCCGAAGGGATATTTTCAGCCCAAACATCTAAACGTACTTCTACAGAAGTATTAAAGGCCCTGGTAACCTTGGCTTCAATTGTGATTACATCACCTAATTTAATGGCCTGTTTAAAAGAAACATTATCGACCGAAGCAGTAACTACAATTCTATTACAATGTTTTTGGGCCGAAATAGCTGCAGCAATATCCATCCAATGTAATAAACGCCCGCCCATTAAATTGTTGAGTGTATTGGTGTCGTTAGGTAACACCAACTCGTTCATAATGGTAAAAGAATCTTTAGGGTTTTTTGTTTTTATACTCATTGGAGACAAAAGTAAGGAAAATGTCGGGAAATGTGTAATCTATGCCTGCCTAAACAAAATTCAAATTTTAACGTTATATTATAATTAACATTCCATTTCGACATGCAAAACCAAACGCTCATTCAGTACTTTCATTGGTACTACAACGAACCAGATACCTTATGGGTAAAAGCAGCTAAAGAAGCAAAGAACTTGAGTGAAATAGGTGTTACTATGGTATGGTTTCCACCTTCCGGTAAGGGAAGTAATGGTGGTTATTCTGTGGGCTATGACGCGTACGACCTATACGATCTTGGCGAATTTGATCAAAAAAATACAATTCCAACTAAATATGGAACTAAGGCCGAATATATAGCAGCTATAGATAGCCTTCATCAAAATGGCCTTCTTGTGCTGGCCGATGTTATTTTTAACCACAAGGCAGGCGGCGATGAGCTCGAAAAAATAAAAGTTAAAAAAGTTAATCGAGAAAACCGAACCGAATTTATTTCAGATGAAATAGAAATAGAAGCCTGGACAAAATTTACTTTCCCAGGCCGGAATGGCCAATATTCCCAATTTATTTGGGACCACCAATGTTTTAGCGGAGTAGATTGGGCTCAAAATTTAAACGAATCTGCAATTTTTGCTATTCAAAACGGGTATGGGACGGGCTGGGAAAATGTACCGTCGAACGAACTGGGTAATTACGACTACCTCATGTTCGACGATATCGACTATAGAAACCCAGCTGTAGTACAAGAAATTAATAATTGGGGGAAATGGTTTTACGAAACTACGAAAGTAGATGGTTTTCGGCTCGACGCAGTAAAGCATATCTCCTCGGGCTTTATTATCGAATGGTTGGACGAGATGAAGCGTAACTGCAACCGTGACTTTTTTGTGATTTCCGAAAACTGGAATGTGGTGGCTGCCGAAGAATTGGAAAAATATATAGAACTAACTGGCGGTCGAACCCAATTATTCGATTCACTATTGCATCATAACTTTTATCTGGCAGCTAGAGGCGGAAAAGATTACGATTTAAACTGTATTTTCGATAATACTTTAGTTCATAGAAACCCCTTACTGGCGATTACCTTTGTCGATAATCACGATTCACAACCGCTACAGGCCTTAGAGTCGTTTATTGATTTCTGGTTTCGCCCTCTGGCTTATGCCATGATCTTGTTGAGAGTACAAGGTATACCCTGTGTCTTTTTTATTGATGTTTATGGGGCAAAATATGAAGATGATGGAAAACAGATCGAACTGGCACCCTTACCAGAATTACCAACATTATTAAGCGTAAGAGGAAATCTTGCTTATGGCGAACAAAGGGACTACCTCGACCATAATAATTGTATAGGGTGGACCAGGGCAGGGGCGAGCGAGCATCCTGGCTCTGGAATAGCGGTGCTAATGAGTAATGGTGATGAAGGCTATAAAGTTATGGAAATAGGTAAAAACCTTGCCGGAAAAACCTTTGTCGATATTTTGGGAAAACGAAAAGAAGAAATTCTAATTGATGAAAATGGCTTTGGCGAGTTCTTTTGCAATGCCGGAAGTGTAAGCGTCTGGGTTTTAAAGTAGCTTTAAGTTCAGATCCGCAGCCCAACTAAAGATTATTTCTTCCTGTTATTTACTATTGTATAACCTACGAGGTCTTCCCAGCGGCCGCCTGGTTTCCGGTAATAAACAAAAACTTCATAATTATTGTCAGTTTCGAAAAAAGAGCCTTCAAAAATAGTAAGATCAGGTTTCCCGGTCTCGTCAACCCAAACATATTTATAATCGTATAAACCCTGTTTTAATTTAATAGTGGTCTGAAAAAGTTTTTTATCAGGATTAAATTTTAATTTATTTTCTTCGGTTAAGGTATAATTATTAAACCGGCCTAAAACATAAATAGATCCTTTGTTATTGGGCATTGTCGTATTTAGGCTAAAGACCACATTGGCATAATCGCTGTCGGTAATGTTATCCCGCCCATCCTGGTTACGAATAAAGAAGTTTCCATTTTCGTCGAACTGATCACTATATTTTGAAGTGTTGCTACTTAAATCTGTAAATAAAACAGCCGTATTGAGCTGGTCTAAAAAAATGTCCTCCACATGCGCTGCTTTATATCGAAAACTTCGGGTATCGAATTTTCTATACTCATTTCCAGCCCAAAATTCGTTGGCATTGAGTTCGTTATAAACTAACGAACCGGGCCGGACAAAAGTGGGTTTAGTATTTAAAATGGCGGTTTGAGGGTTGCCGTTTTGCCATACTATCGCCTTTAAATCCTGGTATGGATTCTGGATAGGCATTGGGTGAAGAATAGTAAAATTAATTTTTTGTTTTTTATCTCTGTAAACTACCTCACTACTTGGAGCTATGGTTGCGGTTATGTTAACCATTGGCTCTAATACATAAAAACGTTGAGAGATTAACGGTTTGTTTTTATTGCCATTTTCGTAAACTTTAAGCAGGTAATTTCCAGAAATTTTAGGTTTAATCTGTTCGTTTGGCAGCATTAATTCGTAATGTGTAAATTTTTGCAACGTATTAAAAGAATAGCGATATTTAAAAATCACATCTTCATTAAAGCGTTCCAGGTAATCTATCGAATTAATACGCGATGGTTTCCAATCTGAAGTACAATGTTCTATGGTATAATTATAAGTGCGGTTTCCGCCATTTAAATCGTCGAATGCAAAAGTAATGGTCTCCTTGCTGCGTAAAGTAATAATTGGGGTAGATTGCTCCTTGTTAGTATTATAACATTCTACGGTTTTAATATAAGGCTGATATATTTTATTATCATAAACAAAGTCCTGGTTTTGAGCAAAGCTTTGCGAAGCATACAAAATACTAATCCATATATAGAAAGTCAGTTTCAAAATCAATATTTTTTGTTAAAGCATTGTTCGTTCATCTCACTTAATCTTCCAATTCCATTATCTCAGCAGCTAAGTCTTCCCATATTTTTTGTGCCTCGTCTAATAACGCTTTTTCTGCTTTATATTGTCTATTTGTTGCCTCAAGTTTACCATTATCCGAATAAACAATTTCACTGGCCAGGTCGGCCTCTATAGCTTTAATATTTAATTCTAAGACCGCAATCTTTTCTTCTGTTATTTTAAGCTTATCGTTAAGCTTTTTCAATTGCTGTTGGGTATTAACCGAAATAGGTTCGGCAATTTTTGGTTTTTTTTCTTGCTCGGTCGGCTTAACCGGAATAGGTTTTGGAGTTGGAATTATCCTTTTACTATTCCATTCTTCATATTCGGCATAAGTTCCGGGGTATTGTTTAATTTTTTCCTCCTCGATAAACCAGATTTTATTTGCAACATTATCTAAGAAATATCGATCGTGAGAAACGGAAATAAAAGTTCCTTCATACTGTTGTAAAGCCTGAATTAAAATATTTACCGATTGGATATCGAGGTGATTCGTTGGCTCATCCAGAATTAGAAAATTCGAATCTGTAGTTAATGATTTTGCTAATGCAACTCTAGATTTTTCTCCACCCGATAATACTTTAATTTTCTTAAATACATCATCACCGGTAAATAAGAAACAACCTAAAATTGAACGTAATTCCGTATCGGTATGCTTTGGCGCAAAAGCTTGCAGTTCTTCTAAGATGGTATTATCTAAGTGCAGCGATTCTAATTGGTGCTGTGCGAAGAAAGTCGTAGTTACATTATGTCCGGTTTCGCAATGCCCTTCAAATTTTTCAGTTCCGGCAATAATTCTTAGCAAGGTCGACTTCCCTTTACCATTGGCACCAATAAGTGCAATTTTATCGCCCTTTTCGATAACCCCCTCGGCATGTGCTAAAATATCAACATTGGGATAGCTTTTAGTTACATTTTCAATTCTAACTACATGTCGGCCTGAAGGTTTAGAAAATTTGAAACTGAAATTTACAGTCGGATTATCGTCATCCACATCTTCTACACGCTCCATTTTATCTAAAGCTTTCATTCGCGATTGCGCCATTTTAGCTTTGCTAGCTTTAGCCTTGAAACGCTCGATTAAACGTTCTTCCTGTTTAATTTTAGCCTGCTGATTTTTAAATTCGCCCTTTTGGATCTCGCCACGTAAGGCTTTTTCTTCAAGGTAAAAAGAGTAATTACCAGCATAGGTTGTTAGTTTGCCTTTTCGCGATTCGACAGTTTTACGTACAATTTTATCCAGAAAATACCGATCGTGTGAAACAATAACAATAGCCCCTTCGAAACCACTTAAATAGGTTTCCAACCATTTAATAGAAGGTAAATCCATGTGGTTGGTCGGCTCGTCTAATAAAAGAATATCTGGTGTTTGAAGTAAAATTTTAGCCAGCATTACCCGCATACGCCAACCCCCAGAAAAGGTATTTAATGGGCGATGTTGATCTTCGGTACTGAAACCTAAACCCGCCAGAATTTCGTTGGCGCGATATTCGATATTGTAACCATCTAGCGATTCGAATTCTTGTTGTTTGTCGCTTAATTTATTTAAAACCTCTTCGCTATAATCGGTTTCGATCTTTTTTAGAAGCTCTTCAATTTCGTCGTGCAATTGGTTCTGCCGCTCGAAAGCTTCCATAGCCACATGCAAAATACTATAATGCGAATCGTACGATAGCAAATCCTGATTTAAATAACCAATTTTTAAATCTTTCGCCATCGAAATAGTACCGGAAGAGGGTGCATATTCGCCAACAATTATTTTAAGTAAAGTAGACTTTCCAGTGCCATTAGCACCTATAAGTCCAACACGGTCGCCCGGTTTAATATGCCAATTGGCTTCGTCGTATAAGGCTCTGGAGCCAATTAGGAAGGTTAAGTCGTTTATTGAAATCATTTCGCCGCAAAAATACAGTTTTTTGAGAGCGTTTTCAATAATTAAAATGCAAAATGAAAAGGTTTTGAAAGCATTTCTGTTTTTTTTTATCGAATATTTTGAAATTTAATTATTTCACTTACCTTTGTACTGTAATAAACAAAATTACAGAATGAACAACGGACGATTTGCAACTGCTTTACATATCTTAGTTTTGCTCGAGAAAGCAAATGGAGAACTGGTATCTTCCGGATACCTGGCAGGTAGCATTAATATTAATCCGGCAATGGTTCGTAAAGAACTTATCAGCCTTCGTAAACATGGTTTTGTCGAAAGTAAAGAGGGTAAAAACGGCGGGACAATTTTAGCCCATCCGGCTAAAAATATAACACTGGGGCAAATATATAAGAGCGTAAAACAGGTTTCCATTTTAGGCCAGCAAAAAAATATACCCAATCCACAATGCCCTATTGGGAAAAATATAAATAGCCATTTAAATAACTTATACAATGAGACCGAGCACGCACTCATCGAACAACTAAATAAACAAAGCCTGGCAGATTTTAGCCATAAATTTGTTTAAAATTTTTTAAATTAAACTGTAATAAAACTAGTTACATTATAAAATAAATCACATGAAAATAGCAGTAATAGGAGCCACAGGATTTGTAGGCCAAAATTTAGTAGAAGAATTAACCAGACGCGGGCACGAAGTTGTGGCTATTGCGCGTAACCTTACATCATTAACAGGAAAAGAAAATATAATACCGAAAGCTATAGACGTTAACGACATACCGGCATTGGCCGATGGTATAAAAGGAGTTGCCGTAGTGGTAAGCGCTTATAATGCGGGCTGGACTAATCCAAATTTATACGACGACTTTATTAGCGGTGCTAAAAACATCGAACAAGCTGTTAAAGACGCAGGAGTAACCAGGTTAATTGTAATTGGTGGCGCTGGGTCTTTACAAATAGATGGAAAACAGTTGGTCGACGATCCGGGCTTTCCAGCCGATTATAAGGCAGGAGCGATGGCTGCAAGAGATTATCTGCACTTCTTGAAAGCCGATAAAGATTTAGATTGGTCATTTTTTAGTCCGGCGATAGAAATGCATCCTGGCATAACTACAGGTCGTACTGGCCAGTATCGTTTAGGGAAAACAAGCCCAGTATTTAACGAAGCAGGTCATTCGATATTGTCAGTACAGGATTTAGCGGTGGTTATTGGCGACGAGGTCGAAAACAATCAACATTCGAAGCAACATTTTACTGCTGCCTATTAAAATAATGTAAAGTGCAAGAAGTAAAATTTCTTATCTTCGCACCATGTATCGCCTCATTAAGCCTGTTTTTTTTAAATTCGATCCAGAAAATGTTCATCATTTTGTGGTTAAACGTCTAAAATGGTTTCATGATTATTTTCCCTTAGGTAAAACCATCCTGCGAAGCAGTTATGATATCCACTTAAAGGGGTTGGAAAGAGAGGTTTTTGGAATTAAATTTAAAAACCCGGTGGGTCTGGCAGCAGGGTTCGATAAAAATGGAGAATATGTAGAAGCTTTGAGTAACCTGGGCTTTGGTTTTATTGAAGTCGGTACTGTTACTCCTTTGCCACAGCCTGGTAACGATAAGCCCCGGATGTTTAGATTGCAGGACGACGAAGCGATTATTAACCGGATGGGTTTTAACAATAAAGGGGTTGATGTAATGGCCGAGCGATTGCGCCTCCTTAAGCAAAAAGAACCTGGGATTGTAGTTGGCGGTAATATTGGTAAAAATAAAAACACGCCTAACGAAGAGGCCGTTAGCGATTATATAAAATGCTTTGACCGGCTGTTCGAAGTGGTCGATTATTTTGTAGTTAACGTGAGTTCCCCAAATACACCCGGATTAAGAGCATTACAAGAAAAGGAACCCTTAAAAAAATTGCTTCATGCTTTACAGCAGCGCAACCTTAAACACCATGTTTCGAGGCCAATTTTACTTAAAATTGCACCAGATCTTAGTAACGAACAGTTAGACGATATTATAGAAATTGTTCGGGAAACAGGTATTGCCGGCGTAATTGCAACCAATACAACCATCGATAGAAATGGACTTTATGCCGACGAGGGCGTGAAAAATGAAATGGGTGGTTTAAGTGGGAAGCCCTTAACCTTGCGATCGACCGAAGTAATTCGATATTTAGCAGAAAAATCTGGAAAAGCGTTCCCTATAATAGGAGTAGGGGGTATTCATTCGCCCGAAGATGCGCAAGAGAAATTAGCTGCTGGGGCATCTTTGGTACAATTGTATACCGGCTTTATTTACGAAGGACCGGGCCTTATTAGAAGAATTTGTAAGGAATTAGTCTAGAATAAGCCCAGAATCGACCTGCTAAAGCCTGCACTTCATCCTGTAAACTAAAAGCCTTCTTTAATAATATAGCTTTCGTCGATATTAAGGCTAGCCAGATGTTTTTCCACAGCCTCCATCATTTGGGGTGGACCACATAAATAAATATTTTTACTCGCAGGCATATTCGCATTAATCATTTCTTCTGTAATATATCCTGTTTCATAACCCGTTAGCTCTTCGGCCGACAAAACATTAATAAAGTTCTCGCCCAAAAGTTTATTAAATTCCTGCTCGTGAATAATATCACTTTTTGTTTTATTTGCAAAGATAAGCTTGTTTTTACCAAGCCTATTATCGGTATGAAGTTGTTTTAAGATCGACAGAAATGGCGTAATTCCGGCTCCACCCGCAATAAATAATCCTTCGCCCTTATATGAAATATCGCCAAATACATCATGTAAAATTAGTTCGTCGTCTTTTTTAAGGTAAAGAAGCCGATTAGTAACTCCATTATGTGAAGGATAAGTTTTAATGGTAAATTCCAGATCGTTGTCGGTTGGAAGTGAGGTAAATGTAAAAGCGCGTAATTCATCTTCCCAACCTACCATGTTTATGGCAATATCGGTAGCCTGACCAGGCTCGAATTCATATTGATTTGGTTTTTCGGTTATAATTCGAAGTACATCTGGTGTAATGTGCTCGATTGCTTTAATTTTTACAATGTGTTTCATTTTATGAGGTTATTTAGTCGTATTTAGCAACGCAATAAATTCTGTTTTTGTTTTTTCCTGTTCAAATTTTCCGGAATAATAAGTAGTAACAGTACTACTGTTAGTATCTTCAACACCACGAGACGAAACGCATAAGTGTTCGGCATCGATAATTACCGCGATATCTTCCGATTGTAATGCTTCTTTTAAAGCCTGGGCAATTTGGTTAGTTAATCGTTCTTGTACTTGAGGTCGTTTGGCAAAATATTTAACTATCCTGTTTATTTTCGATAAGCCGATTACCTGGCCATTCGAAATATATGCCACGTGTACTTTGCCAATAATTGGTACGAAATGATGTTCGCAATAAGAAAATAGTGTTATGTTTTTCTCTATCAGCATTTCTTTGTATTGATATTTATTTTCGAAGAGCCTTATTTCTGGCTTATTTGCAGGGTTTAGGCCACTAAAAATTTCTTCAACAAACATTTTTGCTACCCGGCGCGGGGTACCATTTAAACTGTCGTCGCTTAAATCAAGCCCTAAAACCTGCATTATTTCTCTAAAATGTTTTTGGATCAGTTCTATTTTTAAACTATCGCTAATATCAAAAGCATCTGCACGGAGCGGCGTTTCTAATGAGGTGCTAATATGTTCATTACCAATTATATCGATGGTTTCTTCATTTCGTGTCATTTATTCATTTCTTTAAGTTTACTCATTACATTGTTTACCATTGCATCGCAATAAATGAGATTAAACTCAAAAATTTCGTCTGTGGTATAAGATTTTTCCACTTCTTTTCTAAGCATTGCTTTAGCCCTGTTTAGCCTTACCTTAACATTTGCTTCACTAATGTTTAATACTTCTGCGGTTTCCTTTACATTTAGCCCATTCATCTCTCTTAAAGAAAAAACCATTCTATAGTCGAGAGCAACCTGTTGTAAGGCTTTTTCAATAACAGAACTTAACTCTTTATTCATAACTGATTTATTAGTGTCGGTGTGCTTTGAGTTAGCAAATATGGGGATCGATTGATCATTAATTTCACTGGCTATTTCGTTTTTGAAACTGAATTTCTGTTTTTTCTTGAAACAGTTATTGAGCATTATCTTTACGATCCATGTTTTAAAGGAAGAACGATTTTCGAATTTTGATAAATTACTATAAGCATCGATAAAAGTATCTTGCATTAAATCCTGAGTATCTTCATGGCTGTAATTATAGGACCTGCCAACCTTGTATAAATAGGGGTTATTTCGGCGAATCAGAATTTCAAATAATGGGAGCTGACCTTTCAGAATTTTTTGGATAACCTCTTGGTCAGTATATTGTTCAAGTTCGTTCATTATCTATATGCTATTTCTAGGAAACAAGCTTAGCAATCCTGGCTAACGAAAATGCACCGATAGCCATTACTAAATCGCGAACAGCTACATCTAAAAAGTGGCCACTAGCTAATAACGTAAGCGCAATTAAAGTTAACCATGCCGAAACAATTAAGCCGCCAATTTTAGGTTTTAAAAGTACGATTACTCCAGCCAGAATTTCAATAACACCAACAATCATCATAAATGTAGCCGCCGAAAATGGAAGTAATTCGCCCAAATTTGGATTAAGATATTGTTCCCAGTTGGTTAATAGATTGGTAAACTTATCTAAACCAGCTACAATTGGTACAAGACCGAAGGTTAATTTTAATAAATTGAATGTTGGTTTAATTGATTGATTTAAATTAATACTTTCCATTTTTTTGAGTTTAAATTTAATTTTTAACTTATAAAACAATAGAGTAAGTCAAAAATGGAAAGGTTACAAAATTAAACCAGCTTGTTATTTTATTTCCTTATTACGCAGTTGTTGTGCTACGTTAAATTTCGTAATTCTTGCGATTAAATCTAATGGTATAGGCTTGTTAAGCGGGAATTGAATAGCACCTTTGGAAGTCTTGAAAGTAGAAAGCTCAGTTTTAAAAGCCTCAATAGCCTTTGGGGCTGGATATAATCCGATATGATTTTGATACGCCGCGAAATGGATCAGGTTTCCATGAAGTGCAAATGTCGGCATGGCATAACTAATCTTCTCTGTAGCACTCGGCGCCGATTGCCGAATAATATTTCGAATTTGTACTAATAATACCTGTACTTCGGCTGGAAAGCCGATAATATAATTATCGATGCTGGTTATTTTTGTGTCCATTTTAAGTTTGGTAATCATTACCTTTAAATAGCTCTTTATTAATCGCTGCTTTCATTTATTAACCTTCAGGCTCTAAATATCCTTTTAAGGCAGTATGCATAAAATAAGTCCAGCCTTCGTTAAAATTGCTTTTTTCAAAACCAGCGTGCGATTGGTCGAAAGTTTCTAATGCACTATGGGTAAGTCGCAATAAGGTTTGTTCGCCTTTATCGAACAATTCCCAGGTTACAAAGGAATTACCCGGATAACCATCATATCTCCAACTATATGTTAATTTTTTACCCTCAACAACTTCTGTAATTTCACACAGATGTAAATACTGAATACCGCCTTCAGGGCCACCAATAAACTCGAATTTAAAACCTACCTCTGGCTTAAAATCGGCTAATTGAAAATACCAACTCTTCATTTCGTCTTTATCGGTAATTGCACTCCATACTTTTTCGATTGGTGCATTAAATGTTCTTTCAACAACAATGTTTTCTTTGTTCATAGCAAATTCTTTTAGGTTAGACTTCATTTTCATAATCGGATAAATGGTTTTCGAGTGCATCTAGTTTGTCCGACCAAAAAGCCCGGTATTGCTCAATCCATTTTGTCACTTCGCTTAATTTCTGAAATTTAACTTCACAGAACCTTTCTCTGCCATCTTCTTTAATAGAAATTAAACCACATTCGACTAATACTTTAATATGTTGAGAGACAGCAGATCTGCTCATCTCAAAATTCTCGGCAATCGCATTTACATTTAACGAACGAAAAGCAATTAAGTTTATAATTTCCCGCCGCGTCGGATCGGCAATAGCCTGAAATACATCTCTTCGCATTATGTGTAAGTATTTACTTACGAATATAAAAGTAAGAAATTACTTCCGCAAATTTATTTAGGATATTTTTTATCGAAAGATATTCAACGCTTAATACCAAAAGCCAATTGCTAAACCTCAACTCAAGAATATGATCATCATGGACATGGAATGGAGCAATGAGCTAGTTGGAACATCATAAAAACATAAGATGAACGAAGTATGAACGTAGTTGTATTGGAGCTTTATCAGCGCTTGAATAGGTGGCTACCCTGTTGTTTAGTACCAAGTTCGGTATGCCCTTTGCACGAGGTTGCAGTGTAGAGCAAACTAATCTAACCCCAATGTTTGCATACCCCGTCTTTAGGTTTATGTAGTTTTTAAAACTTCGTAGGTCTGGGGAAATTAGCGCACAAAAAAGCATCCCAAGTACGAACAGGAGATGCTTTTAAAAAATAACTTAAGTGGAGACTAAGCCGAAGCAGTAAGCTTTGCTAAAACCGCGTTATTTTTAGCTAACTGGTCTGTTGTCGATTGTCTAGAACGGCTTCCTAGTTCAAGGTTAGTCGCTAATTTTAAAGTTTTAACCTCTAAACGAGAAACATTTTTATTATATCTGTCTTTTCTTTTTAGTCTTGTAACTGCCATGGTAATTCGTTTTTATTTATTAATTAATATAAATCTGAGGTCGAGAGCGGATTCGAACCGCTGTACAAGGTTTTGCAGACCTCTGCCTAGCCACTCGGCCACTCGACCTTTTAAATTCAAGGTTGCAAAAATAGCAATTATATATGAGTATGCAAAGATGAATGTTTATTATTTGTTATTTCTATATAATTCGCTACAAAATATGGCTGCCGAAACCGCTACATTTAGCGATTCTGTTTGCCCAACCCTTGGAATAGTAACGGCAGTTGTTGTTGCTTTAAGGAGATTTTCGGTAATTCCATGCCCTTCGTTTCCCAATAAAATAAGGCCTTCGTGCCCCCAATTGGTTTTATAAATACTTTGCCCATTGAGTAATGCGCTAAAAACAGGTAGCCTGGACTCGCTTATAAAATCTTCGAGATCAGTATAAAAAACTTTAACCCTGGCCAATGAACCCATGGTCGACTGCACTGTTTTAGGGTTATAAGCTTCTACTGTTTGCATAGAACAAATTACTTGTTCAATTCCGAACCAATCGGCTGTACGGATAATTGTGCCAAAATTGCCTGGATCCTGAATGTTATCTAACACAAGGGAGAATTTATTTCTTAAATTGGCTATGGTAATTTTTTGTGCTGCAGGAATGTTTACCAGCGCCAAAATACCTTGTGGAGATTGTAACGTACTAATCTTAACCAGTTCGGCGTTGTTTACCTCGAATAACTTTATATTTGCCGGAAATTTAGGTAACAAAGACAAATAAGCAGGATCATAATAAATGCTATGTAATTGATAGCTGGAGTTTGTAAATTCTAGAATAGATTTTATACCTTCAATAATAAATATCCCATTTTCTTTGCGGTACTTTTTTTGATGTAAAGATTTTATAAAACTGATTTGAGATTTTGAAAGCATACAGGTATAATTATAAGCAACAGGTACAAATTCTTACAATATTACTATTTATTCTTGTTTTTGTTGCAGGATGCTCTTCTACAAAATACATTGAAGATAACCAATCTATCGTAAAAAAAGTGAAGATCGATAGTATTGATAAACAATATGAAGAACAAGCTTATAATTATGTACAGAAAGATATCCGGCCAGCTGGCGGACTTGGTATAAATGTAGGTATTTATAATATCTTTAATACAAAAGATGGTAGATACAAAACCAACAATATTAAGCCGTTAGGCTCTCCACCACCAATTTTAGATAGCACATTGGTAGAAATTTCCCGTAATCAAATCGAAAAATTTTTAAAGAGCAAAGGATTTTTTATGGCCAAGGTAAAAGCCGGAATTAGTATTGAAGATAAGATTGCAAAACTTAATTTCACAGCCATTCAGGGACCAGCATTTTTTGTGAATAAAGTTACTTACGAAATTCCGGATACAACACTAAGAAATATCTATTTAAGAGAAAAGAGTGCATTTACTCATCTGCGGTCTGGAATGCAATACGACGAAGATTCGCTGGCCTACGAAAGAGACCAGATTTATCAGACCATGAGGCAACATGGCTATTTCGACTTTGCGAGGCCTTATGTGCGATATGAACCCGATTCGAATCAAAATTCGAGTAAAGTAAATGTGAAGTTAATTATCGACGACCCGGCCGAAGATGGCACAAAACATAAAGTATATAGTATCGGAGAAACTAATATCATTATTGCCCCAAGCTCTGATGGTTTTGTGGAACAAGGCTTAATCGATTCTTTAAGGCAGGCTAAAAGAGCAGTACGAGGGATTAGGTTTATAGACTTTTCGCATCGGATGAGGAGAAATCCGATAGTGAGGTACGACTTTATAAGAGAGGGTGAAATTTACGACATCAGAAAGGAAACATTAACCTACGATCGACTCTATCAGCTTAATGTTTTTAAAAATGTAAAGGTCGATTATAATAAGGCAAAGGATAGTAGCAATAGGGTAGAACCCGTAATTATGCTCATCCCGCAAAAAAGAATGAATAATCGAATAGAAGGCGAGGTACCATTTAATAACGGTACAGTGGGCTTTAACCTGAGTAATACTTATACCAATAATAATTTTTTAAAAGGAGCCGAAAAGTTTCAATTCCAGGTTAAAGGCGGGTTACAGGCTAGAAGAATTGAAGGCCAGTCTATATTTAAGGATATCTATCAGCGGGACTTTTCCGTGAGCGCAAGTCTATCGGTACCAAGGTTAATGATCCCCTTTTTCACGATACCTCAAATGGGGAAAAATGGAATGCCTTTTACAACTTTCGCAACCAGTTACTTATATGCGTTGCAAAAAAATATTACCATTCGCCGTATTTTTATTAACTCGATAAGCTACGACTGGGTCGAAACAAAATCAAAATTACATTCCTTTACTCCACTTAATGTCGAATACAGGTTTGGTAGTATTTTAATCGATACCCTCGATAAAAGTAATATCGACAGGTATAATGCCAACAAAGAACTGTTAGAAACAAATTCTTACAACATCAAATTATTGGGGCGTAAAGATTTTACATTAGGTATGAAATATGCTTATTCGTTAAATAGTGATAAGCTCTTACAGCAACGATCGTTTATTTATTTTAGAGGAAACATAGATATTGCCGGCAATCTTTTACAATTGGCCTCCAGTACCTTTGGCGATAAGCACGATCCAAAAAACGGTAATTTTGGGACAGTATTCGGCTTGCCATTTAATCAGTATGTTAGGCCCGAAATAGATGTACGCTGGTATAAGCAATTAGCTGGTGACAAACAATTTGTGGCCAGACTTAATGCGGGGGTAGGCTATGCTTATGGAAATTCGATTGCTATTCCTTTCGAAAAGTTATTTTACGCCGGAGGTTCGAGCGGTGTACGTGCATGGCAAGCCAGAACATTAGGGCCTGGTAATTATAATAGAGACGTAATTACCAGTGCTACGGCCAGAAATTCATCTTATGGTATCGATCAGTTAGGGCAAATGCGTATCGAAGCCAATCTGGAATATCGTTACCTGCTCATTAACAAGTTTTTTGGCGGTAAATTAAAAGGTGCGGCTTTTGTCGATATGGGTAATATCTGGAATATTTCGGCGGGTAATCCGCAACCCGAAACCTATTTCAAAATAGATCAGCTTGGTAAACAAATTGCTATCGGAACTGGTATTGGCTTTAGGTATGATGTAGATTTCTTTGTGTTTAGGTTCGATATGGGTTTAAAAATTAAAGACCCACAATTTGTTGGTTCCGAGCAGTGGGTAATTAATAAATTTCTTAATGGTGGAAAAGACTTTAAAACAAATTATGGAATTACCCACAACCCAGATACTTATCGCTTTGTACAGTATAATTTTGGAATAGGGCTTCCTTTTTAATTCGGCCAAACATTAATTACACCAAATTCTTCAGGTAATCGAACGTAGTTTCGAAAAAGGTACCTATACTTAATCCGTTGCTATGGTTAAAGTACATAAATATCAATAGCAGGATAATCCCGATATAAATAAATTTCTTAAAAGCAAAAACAAGTATAATAATGATTAACGGAACAAGGATTAAAAAGATCCGGCTTATGGTAAAGGGATTGAGATTACCATCTTTTTTATAAACATACAGCAATTTACTGTGTATGCCCTCGTCGTTCTGATGTTTGAGATAAACAAAAGTCGATTTTTCAATTTGCAGAGGTAAAACTGCAATTCCATTATTAAAAGTAAGCTCTTGTGTAAAGCCACTCACACTAAAGGTATAAAGTCCGTTAATGTTTTCTAGCGGCCGGTTTAACGAATCTGCAGCAATAATAGCTAGCTTACTATTTTTTAACAGGTTTTCTTTAACTATAAAATTATTGATATCGGCGTTTTGTCCAAAGGAGATGCCAGCATAGCACCATAAAAAAAAGAAAAATATGTATTTCATTCTATAGAACGTTTGTTGTAAATTAAAAAACCTAAATGTAATAAAACACCATTTCTTTTAGCATTATCGTTGTATAAATTGTAGCTAAAACTAATTGGCCCAACTGGCGTGTGATAGACTAATCCGGTAGTGCCAGCATAATGCCAGTGACTAAATCCATTAGCATATTGAACACCTTGTAAGCCACTTTTCTCAAATTCTTTATAGGGTAAAAATAAATAACCCTCCAATCTTAAGTCTAAATTTTTTCTTAATTGGAAAATATTTTTGATCCCGCCAGCTAAATAACTGGTGGCTCTAAAGTTAGGAAGAAATATCGATTTGCTATCTTGTAAGGGATAAAATGCTGGTGCAGCTAATAAAGTCGAATAATAATTGTTAAACAACGGCTGATTTGAAAGTACACCTTCGGCCAAATAACCCAATGTATATTTTTTGGTGTGCAAAAAATAATATTCGTCGCTAATTTTAACGGCACCCCAGTCTCTAAATTTTCTAAATATATTTATTTGATTGAAATTAAAATTTGTTCGGTAAATATTGCCGGGAGTATAATTCTCTTTCCCGGTGGTATAGGTTACGCTAAACAGAAAATTACGGCCATAAGTAGCATATTGTTTCCTGTTTAAAGAATTTTTCTCGAATAAAACGCGGGTTTTTAATCCATTAAAAACAGTTCTGTCTAAAATATCCCCAATCGAAAATGAATTGGTGGGGCTATAATTATCACTATTATTAATAAAGGACGCGACCATAGAAACTCGGGTATTTCTATTAAGAGGAAAGCCCATTTTCAAATCAATTTTCCGGTCTGCTTGCTCTATATAAGTTGGATGTGGGTTTTCGATAAAAATCTGGCTGGTATTATAATAATTCCAATGGTTATAAGTAAACTCGCTGGCCAGGAACAAGGGTAAACCCGAAGGATAATCGACCCTGCCGTTTAGCTGAACCGATTCGTAAAACCGGCCGGAATAAAAATTGGCACCGAAAGTATAAGCCTTTCTGTTTAAATAATTATACTGGAGCCCTAAATAAACATTGCTAATGGGCCTGGAAGAAATATTTCCACCCAAATCTATTTTAAAGCTTTTCCTTGGCTGCGCGACGATTTCGAAGTTATAACTATCCGTAGCCTGGTTATAGGCAATTTTAGGGTAAACCGTTTCGAAGGTCTCGTCTGCAACCAATTTATAGTATCCTTGTTTAATATCGGCAAGATTAAAAGTAGACTGATCGCTTTTAAATAAACGTTCGATATATTTTTTCTGCTGGGAATTTACACCCGAAACCGTTACATTGGTAAATACAAGATTAGGTTTACGTTCGTTAAATGCGGTTCGCTTTTGCAATAGTTCTTGTGCACTTACCCGTCTCGAAACCGCTTTCTTAATTCGATCCATATCGGCTATTGTTGCATCGTAACCTTGTTTAATTAATTCGGCAACAGGCGTAAAGTTCGTTGTGCTATAATCGGCCAGTTCGGGTTGGATATAAACTCCATTTTTGCCTACCAAGGTAGAGTCCGATTTGGAAAGGAACATATAAACCAAAAAACGGTTCATTAACCGGTCGTCATTTTTAGGATATTCGTTAAATATTTTGGACGACACATTAGCCCCGATCATAAAACCGGGATTAAACTCTTTTTTCATAATATCTGCCGGAAAATTATTATACAAACCCCCATCAAAAACATACTTTTCGTCGAGTTTTATTGGCCTGTATACCAAAGGGACGGTCATAGTTGCCCTTACCGCCTCTGCCAAACTCCCTTTGTTTACGGCAATGCTTTTTTGCGATAATACATCTGATACCATGCAACGATAGGGCACAAAAAGATTATCGAAATTGTCTTTCGAAATGGCCGATGCCTGAGAAAAAAGTTCGAGCAAAGCGAAATTAAGTGGAATATCATTAACCAGGTTTGGCCTAAAACTGAGCCGCAAACTCGTGTCGACCGAAAGTTTTGCTGTTAAAACAGCCGCATTGGTATTATTTTTTTGAAAATAAAAACTGTAATCGCTTTTATATTTACCACTTACCCAATCCTGAAAATCGGTGCTTAATGCTATTTTTTCTATTTGCATTGGCGAATAACCTGCGGCATACATTGCGCCAACAATGCCACCCATCGAAGTACCTGTAATATAATCTATAGGAATGTTATTTTCTTCGAGGGCCTTTAGTACACCAATGTGAGCTAAACCTTTAGCGCCGCCACCACTCAAAACCAATCCTACTTTTTGCGCTTTTACTTGCAGCATCAAAAGCATTAAAAATAATATGATTAATTTTTTAAGACTCATCGCTTTGTAAAAATATCGTTTTCTTTAGAATTATACCATTTTTATATTTGCTTTTAAGGGTTTACCAATTAAAAATTTAATTATTTAGTTAGTTTTACGAATTAACTCGGGCATAAAAATCACTATATTTATTAAATGCCTAGCTGCCCTTTTAAAATCTTAAAATAACGACAATGAATTATAAAAGCTTGCTTGAAGAAGTACAAGCGCATGTAGTTGAATATTTCCATGCTCATCATAATGCGAAATTGGTTTATCACAATTTAGATCATACCCAAGCGGTGGTAAATGCAACAATGCAGATTGCCAATCACTATCAATTAAATGAACATGATTTTTTTATTGTAATTGTTGGCGCCTGGTTTCACGATACCGGCTATTTCGAAGACATCAGGCATCACGAGCAGAAAGGAGCAGACCTTGCGGCCGAGTTTTTGAAAACGCATCAGGTCGATAATGCGACAATAGCCCAGGTAGTACAAGCCATTATAGCTACAAAAATGCCTCAAAGGCCGACTAACCAATTGGAAAGTATATTATGCGATGGTGATCTTTTTCACCTGGGTACAGCAGATTTTGTGAACAAAAGAAAGCAGATGCACCAGGAAATGGAACAACTCCATAACAAAACCAGCAGTAAAAGTGAGTGTCGTAAAAAAGATATCGAATTTCTGGAAAGCCATCATTACCATACCGATTATTGCACTTTATTGCTTAATGATCAGAAATTGAAAAATATCGAAAAACTAAAAAATAAACTGGAAGATCATTCAACTACAAGCCTCAATAAAATTGAAGAACCAGAGAAGCTATTAAATAAAAAAGATAAAAAAAGACCAGATAAGGGTATAGAAACCATGTTTCGGATTACCTCGTCTAATAACCAGCGATTAAGTGATATGGCCGACAATAAAGCACAATTATTGATTACAGTAAATTCGATTATCCTTTCCTTAATTGTAAGTTTAGTACTGAGGCGATTAGAAGATAATGCCTTCTTGGTTATACCCACTTTCATCCTTTTAATTGTAAGTCTTTCGACCATTATTTTTTCGATTTTAGCAACCAGGCCGGCTATACCGGCCGGTGTATTTACGCAAAACGATTTGGCCAACAAAAAAGTTAACCTGTTGTTTTTTGGTAATTTTTATAAAATGGCACTTAACGATTATGCGAATGGAATGGTAAAAGTGATGAACGATAATGAGTTTCTTTACGGAACACTTATTACCGATGTTTATTCGCAAGGCGTAGTTTTGGGGCGTAAATATAAACTGATAAGAATAGCTTATAATATTTTTATGTTTGGCCTTATTGCTGCTGTTTTGGCTTACATTATTTCTTATATAGCCTACGGTAAATTAGACTAATATGCCCAATAATAAGATAGAAAATTTATTTTTTGATAGAGATTTAAGTTGGCTATCCTTTAATGGCCGGGTTTTACAGGAAGCGGCAAAGACAACGCTACCTGTTTTAGAGCAAATTAAATTTCTTTCTATTTACTCTTCTAATCTGGACGAATTTTACCGGGTGAGAATGCCTGTTTTACTGGCCTTAGAAAAATTGGGTAAAAAGGAAAAACACGACACACTAATACCCGATAGCTTGTTAGCAGATGCGAACCAGGTTATTCGAGATCAGCTGCAGGAATATGGAGATATCTTAAAGACGAAGATCATTCCTCAACTTGCCGCTAGCCACATTAATTTTGTTTACAATAAAGCTATCCCAGAAGGTTTAAACAAAGAAGTAAGCCGCTATTTTTTGAGTCATGTTCTAGCTTTTCTCCAACCGATAAACTTAAATACCACCGGATCATCTTTTTTCCCTACTAATAATGAACTTTATTTCCTGATTACAGTAAAAGAAAATGAAGAAACAACCGCAGTTATTTTAAATATTCCAACAAGCAGTTTACCTCGTTTTTATAAAATTGAAAAGGATAATATTGTTCACATTGTTTTTATCGACGATATAGTTAGGCATAATTTACCACTACTTTTTAAAGACAAAATCGTTACAGGTTGTTTTAGCTTTAAAATTACGCGGGATGCTGAAATTGATCTCAAAGACGAATATGCTGGCAATTTGGCAGACGAGTTAGAAAAACAATTACAGAAACGCGATTTTGGTTTGGCGACCAGGTTTTTATTCGAACCAGGTATTCCACAACTAACGATAGATTTTCTGGTCGAAAAATTAAATCTCCGAAAAGCAAATTTGGTCGAGGGTGGTCGATATCATAACCTTAAAGACCTGTCAGACTTTCCAATCCATATCCCCTCGTTATCAAATCCGAAGTGGCCATCCTTAATCTACCCGCAGCTGGCAGCAAACAAAAGGCTTTATGAGGAAATTTTAAAGAAAGACCTCCTCATTAATCCGCCATACCAACAATATGATAGCATTTTAAGGTTTTTTAATGAAGCAGCAACCGATACCCAGGTGTCCGAAATTTATGTTACCCTTTATCG
Organism: Bacteroidota bacterium; assembly: GCA_040388055.1. GTDB lineage: Bacteria > Bacteroidota > Bacteroidia > Sphingobacteriales > Sphingobacteriaceae > Pedobacter. The sequence goes on along the minus strand of JAZKCO010000012.1, from coordinate 60,458 downwards.
GGTTGCCAGCGATTCAAAAATTGTAAATGCGCTTATGAGTGCCGCCAAAAATGGTAAAAAAGTATTTGTATTGGTCGAACTCAAAGCTCGTTTCGACGAAGCAAATAATATTAAATGGGCAAAAAAAATGAAAGAAGCAGGGGTAGAAATAACCTATAGCGCTACCGCACTAAAAGTTCATGCCAAAATAGCACTAGTAAAAAGAACAATAGGACTGCGTACACTATATACAGGTTTATTGGCTACCGGGAATTTTAACGAAACAACTGCCAATTTTTATACCGACCATATCTTAATAACGGCTCATCAGGAGATGTTAAGGGAAATGGAGTTAGTTTTTATTTTCCTGGCCAAAAGGAGGAAGCCTGCCGATTTTGCATTCCTCAAATTTAATTTTTTATTAGTCGCTCAATTTAACCTACAAGAGCGGTTTATCGCCTTAATAGACCGGGAAATTAACCATGCCAAGCAAGGGAAAAGTGCCGGAATAACTATAAAACTTAATAATTTAGAGGAAAAAGTACTGATTTCAAAACTTTATGAAGCTTCGCAAGCCGGAGTTAAAATAGCTTTAATTGTGCGAGGTATATGCGTGCTCCTTCCTGGAATAAAGGGGATGAGCGAGCATATTACCGTTCGCCGAATTGTAGACCGCTACCTGGAACATGGCAGGATATTTGTCTTTCATAATAACAATAAGGAGGAGATTTATATGGGATCGGCCGATTGGATGAACAGGAATATCTACCGGCGTATTGAAGTTTGCTTCCCTGTTTTAGACGAAGCAATAAAGGCCGAGCTCAAAGCCATGCTAAAACTGCAGCTCGAAGAAGAACCATCATCGGCTCAATATCGTATTTATCAATTATTAAAAGCTAAATCAAATGTGGAATAATTTGCTACCAAAAAAATACTTAGTGCTATGTAGTGTTTCTGCTATGCTAATTACTTTATTAGGGCTATCCTGTGTAGAGAAAGGCGATAAAGACGCAGCTAGTCCGCCTGGTTATAATTTAGCTGCCCCGCATAAGTATAACATGCCCGAAAGCCTGCAAGAAATATCCGGCATTGCCTTTAACAAAGGAGATCAGCGTCTTGTTTATGCCCATCAGGACGAAGATGGTAATTTATTTAGCCTGCCATTGGGCACAAAAGATAAAACGGTTACTAAATTCTCGGGTAAGGGGGATTACGAAGATATAGCTATTGCGAAAAATTGGATTATCATATTAAAAAGCAATGGCACTTTGTTTTCATTTCCATTAAGCGAAGCGAAAAATGAAGTAGCAACCGGAGTTATCGAAACTAAGGACCTTTTACCAAAGGGTGAATACGAAGGTATGTTTGCCAATGAGGTTACTGGCCAGGTATATGTACTTTGTAAAACCTGTAAACAAGATAAGGGAAGTAAGATAACCAGCGGTTATATTTTAGCGCTACAGCAAAATGGTACTTTAAAATATACCGGGTCGTTTAAAATCGACATGAGTGCGCTCGATAAATTAACCGGAAAAAAGAAAGGCCCATTTCATCCATCTGGTTTGGCTATAAATCCCTTAACCCAAGAGTGGTATATCATTTCGTCTGTAAATAAAGTGCTTGTTGTTGCCAATGCACAATGGAAAATTAAAAATGCTTATCACTTAAGCGCTAATACTTTTAACCAGCCCGAAGGTATTGCTTTCGATAAAAGCGGTAACCTCTTTATCTCTAACGAGGGTAGCGAAACGGAATTCGGGAATATCCTAAGGTTCGATTATAAAAAACCCTAGGTTTGTAACTATTATAACTTTCTCCTACTCAAATGACTAGTATGTTAAAAAAAATATTCTTTATTTTATGTTTATCTAATGCAATTGCTGGGTTTGCACAGGATTCGGTAAAGTATCGGGTTATTTTAATTGGAGATGCTGGTGAAATGAACGATGGGCAAAGGGAATCTCTAAAAAGTGCAGCAAAGCACGTAATTAAAGGTAAAACAACGACGCTTTATTTAGGCGATAACATCTATCCAGCTGGAATGGCTATTCCTGGCTACGGCGATTTTTCGGAAACTTCTAAAATCCTCCAATCTCAATTTTTACCGATGCGCGAAGCTGGTGCAGCGGTCTATTTTGTTCCAGGTAATCACGATTGGGATAAGTCGGGGCCGAATGGCTTGGCAAAAATAGAGCGGCAAAGCGAATATTTAGAATCGTTTAACGATCCGCTTTTAAAATTAATTCCATCAAATGGCTGCCCGGATCCTGTGGCCATTCAATTAACCGACAAATTAACCATTATAGCTTACGATAGCGAATGGTGGTTATTTCCCTACGAAAAAGCAAATCCAGATTGCGATTGTCAGACTAAAGATGAAGTATTATTAAGGATGGAAGATTTGCTAGAACAAAATAGAGATAAAATTATCCTTTTAGCTTCACATCATCCATTTCAGAGCTATGGAGCTCATGGCGGGTACTTTACCTGGCAAAATCACTTATTACCATTAACCCTTTTAAATAAGAATCTGGTTATCCCTTTACCCGTTATTGGTTCCATTTATCCGTTTTTACGTTCAACGCTGTTAAGCCCGGAAGATTTAAACCACCCTAAGTATAAAGAACTTATTAAAGGGGTTAATGCTGTTTTTGGTAATAAACCCAATGTAATTTATGTTGCCGGCCACGAACATGGGCTGCAGTTTATCAAAAGTAAACAGTTGCAAATTGTGAGCGGCGCAGGCGCTAAAACAAGTCCTAATAAGAAGGGTAAAAACTCTTTATTTCAGGAATACCGGCAGGGTTATGTAGTAGCAGATCAATTAATTAACAATAGTATGCGTTATCAATTCTTTGTTTACGCCGATACCGGGGTAACCGAAGTTTTTACTTATACACAACCTTATAAAGAGTTAGCTCCCATTAAAAGGAATGAATTTAGTGTAATTAAAGCCGATAGTATTACGGTTAAGGTTCATCCATCGTACGATAGTGTGGGCAAATTTCATCGCTTTCTGTTTGGCGAGAATTACCGCAAAGATTATGCAATGCCAACTAAATTTCCGGTTTTAAGGATTTCTGAAATTGCCGGCGGTTTAACCCCAACACAACTTGGTGGCGGAAATCAATCTAAGTCGCTTCGTTTAAAAGATAAAAGTGGAAAAGAATGGGTTTTAAGGAGTGTAGAAAAATACGCTGAAGTTTTATTGCCACAGGGTTTAAGAGAAACCTTTGCTAAAGATATTGTAAGAGATAATATGTCGGCTCAACATCCCTTTGGGTCTCTTGTCGTACCAACATTAGCCAACGCAGTGAACGTACCCCATAGTAATCCTGTTATTGGCTGGGTTTCGCCAGATGCCAACCTTGGCGATTATTTAACTGCATTTGCCAATACACTTTGCTTATTAGAAGAAAGAGAACCAATTGGCGATTCGGACAATACCGCAAAAATGTTTAAGAAATTAGATGCCGATAACGATAATACCTACGATGGTGCATTAATGTTAAGGGCAAGAGCGCTTGATGTACTTATAGGTGATTGGGACCGCCATGAAGACCAGTGGCGCTGGAAACCTGAAAAAGAAAAAAAAGGAGACCGGTATTTAGCGGTACCCCGCGATCGGGATATGGTTTTTTATAGTACAGATGGTTTTATACAACGTTATGCGCAAGGGTCGTCTCTTTTGCCTATGATGCAGGGTTACGAACGGAACATTAAAAAGATAGATTGGTTTTTGTGGGAGGGAAGGGCGATGAATAGCAGGTTAATGTCTCAGTTTACAGAAACTGAATGGGATTTGGTTATTAAAGGTTTTTGTGCCCGCTTAACAGATAGTGTATTCGAAAAAGCCTTAAAAAAACTACCTGAGCCTAGTTATAGCCTAAGGCACGATCAGTTTTTAGCACAATTAAAAGTAAGAAGAGCGGCTTTACCGCGGCTAATGAACGAATATTACCATTTCTTTAACCGGATTGTCGACATCCAGGCAACTAATAAAAACGAAAGGGTGTTGATTACAGATTCGGCCGATGGACATTTAAAAATACAGCTTCATAAGATCGCTAAAGATGGTGATATTGAGCATGAGATTTTTAGCCGCAATTTCGATCCTAATATTACTAAAGAAATTCGCCTGTATTTAAAAGATGGAAATGATAGCTTGCGCTTAGCAAATAAGGCCTCCCCAATAAAACTTCGGATTATTGCCGGTAGCGGGAAAAAGGTTTATCAGGTTTCAGCTGCTGCGAAACGGGTACAATTGTTTGGAATAAAAAATGGCAATTCGACATTTAGTGGTAAAGACGAATACCTTTTAAATAAAAAAATGGCGGTCGATACTGCTAATGTTTCTTACCTGGGTAAAGATATGTATAGCCGGTCGTCGATTTTACTAAATGGAGGCTTTAATACCGACGATGGTTTATTGCTCGGGTTAAACTATAAAATAACCAATCCGGGCTTTAGAAAACAGCCTTATGGTAATTCTCAAAACCTCTCCTTTTTACACTCATTTGCTACGACAGCTTTTAGGTTTAACTATCGGGGCGATTGGTTAAAAGCAGTAGGGAAGGCCGATCTTATTTTAAAAGGAGCCGTTTATGCGCCCGATAATACCCAAAACTTTTTCGGTTTAGGAAATGAAACAAAGTACGAGGAACGGATAAAATATTACCGGGCACGGTTTAATATTTATGAGCTGGAAGGCGCATTACGCTGGCGCCACCCCAAATCTACTTTTAGTTTAAGTTCTGGTTTTCAACTCTATAATTACGATGTCGAAGATAATGCAAACCGGATATTAACAGATCGTTCTAAATTACATAGTAACGACAGTTTAACCGTTACTAAAAGTAAACTTTACGCAATGATAGAAGCTAATTTTATTAACAATACACGCGATAATGAAATTCTGCCAACATTGGGAAGTTATGTAGATTTTAAATGGTCGGTTTATAAAAGCTTAAACCGGAATGCCAATTCTTTCGGACAGTTTACAGCCGATATCGCTTTATATAAAAACCTGGATGGAAGAGCTAAATTTGTGCTCGCTAATCGTTTTGGAGGCGGCATAACTATTGGTAAACCTGCATTTTATCAGAACTTGTTTTTAGGCGGGCAGGGAAATTTATTAGGCTATCGTCAATTCAGGTTTGCTGGCGAGCACAGCTTTTATAATAATACAGAAATTAGAGCTAAACTTGGCGATTTTGTAAGTTACGTCTTGCCCGGACAAGTGGGACTATTGGGCTTTTACGACGTTGGTAGGGTTTGGAAAAATGGAGAACAATCCGATTTATGGCATCATGGTGTGGGCGGCGGTATTTATTTTGCGCCTGCATCCTTAACCATATTTCGTTTTGTAATGGGGTATTCGAACGAAGGTTGGTACCCCTATGTATCAATGAATTTTAGATTTTAATTAATAAGAAGATGAATACCAGTGTTATTCAGATCAATAAAAACGAATGCATAAGCTGCCAGGTCGAGTTTACCTTGTCGTTTAGGCCACTAATTGCCTATTTAAAAGGCAGGCTTAAAGTAGAACAAACTTTAAAGACCGAATTTTATCGCTTTTTACTCGAAAAAATAGAACGGGAAGAAGCCTTAAAAAATGATATTCAGGTCGAGAGTCTAGCTCATTATAAGGATACTTTAGAACTTATCTTTACGATTTTAACGCCCTTAATGGCTAACGAAAAAGATTTGTATTGGGCACTAAGCACCCCAATACCAGATAAGATCTTTTTTAGTACCAATCCTTTTTACGATTTTTTATTGCTTCATACCGAACAAAAGAAATTGAACGACGTTACAGAAAAAGAACACAAAGAAAAACAGCAACTTCATTTTATCTATAAAATAATTTTAGAACGCTTTTATAATTATACTTCTATCTATAAAAACGAAATCCTTTATAGCTATACACATCCAGACACACATTTAACGAAGTATTATAACATTAATGCAGATACGCAGTTTATCGATATTCAGTATAAAGGAAAACTTCCGGAATTGAATTTAGAATTAATTGCTAACCACATTCAAGAGGGTAATGAGGTTACTTTACTTCAAGACTTACTTCCACTTAACAAGTTTAAGTTCGATGGCTTTAGCATTATTTCTTTAACCGACGTTACCTTACAGCATTCTATTAATGGCATTCGCGATGCCTTGGTTAATCATACTTACGAAAATGAAGCTTACGAACATGTTATTCAGGCATTAAAAACTTTGGCAGGTAATGGAAATATAGAATTCGGACTATTACCCTTGTTAATGATAAACAACAAGTTTGTTTTCGATAACGAACAAAACTCGCAAAGTGTATTGCTCGATTCTGCTAAAAAATATAACCTGGAAGAAGAAACATTTTTTGCACTGGTCGACGAATATAAAAATAATCCCCGGCCGGTTCTTTTCAATAATTTAAGCGACGAAAAGGTAGCAAAATTCCCATTTTTAGAAGTCCTAAGGAAAAATGGCATTCGTTCCTATTCCTTTTTACCGATTACCTATAACAACCAGTTGGCCGGAGTAATGGAAATTTACGCCCGGGAAGAGTTCGAGGTCGACGAAAACCTTTTATCGAGACTGCATTCGGCGATGCCACTTCTGGGGCAGTTATTGCAATACAGAATTGAAGAGTTCAATGCTAAAATGGACGAAGTGCTAAAAGATAAATTTACAGCCTTACAGCCATCTGTTCAGTGGAAATTTAATGAAGTAATTTGGGATTTTCTTAAAAAGAATAAAGGGAAAAAAAAGAATCAGGATATAGAAACTGTAACCTTCAAAAATCTTTATCCGTTATTTGGAGCTATAGACATCCGTAATTCTACAGTCGAAAGAAATTATGCCTTAAAAGAAGATCTTAAGGTACAATTAGTTAAATTAAGCGAAACGCTTCATCTCTTAAGAACGGTTGTTCGTTTAGATCTTATCGATAAAATTTTATTTAACTGTAAGGACTGGATCGTCAGAATTGGCGAATTTATAAGCTCGAGCGAGGAAGCCTTGCTCAACGAATTTTTGGAGCAGGAGGTTTATCCCATGCTTAAACATATCGAAAAAGGGCATCCGGAAGCTGCCGAAATTATTGAAGCATATTTTCAATATAGTGACCCTAAAGATGGAGAAGCTTTCGAGCATCGGCGAACTTTAGAGACGTCTATGCAGTTTATTAATAATGCGGTAAGCGAATACCTGGAAGAAGCGCAACAAAGCCTACAATCGACTTATCCTTGTTATTTTGCGAAGTTTAGAACAGATGGGGTGGAGTACGATATTTATTTAGGGCAGGAAATTGCACCCGATAAGCCATTCGACCTGTTGTATTTAAAAAATGTTAGGCTCTGGCAGTTAACGGCAATGGTCGAAGTAGCACGCTTAACCAATGGTTTAGTAAGCACGATGCCCAGAGCGCTGCTTACCACACAGTTGATTTTTATCCATTCGAATACCATTGATATTAGTTTTAGGAACGACGAACGGCGGTTTGATGTCGAAGGTGCCTATAATATCCGCTACGAAGTAGTTAAGAAAAGGATAGATAAAGTACTGATCAAGGGAACAGATGAGCGGCTAACCCAGCCTGGCAAAATTGCCCTGGTTTATTTTAATAATTACGAGGCTAACGAGTATCGCGAATATATTAGCTATTTGCAGGAACAGGGATTTTTAGCAAATGATTTGGAGTCGCTCGACCTGGAAGAATTGCAGGGGGTAAGTGGCTTAAAAGCATTAAGGGTTGGAGTAAATTACCTGTCTTGCGACTTTTTCGACGAACAGTGGACCAAAAAGAAAGCATTACCTAAAGCTTAACGATTTATTTCCTGCATTACATAGTCGACAATAACATCGCAACGAACCAAGTTAAAATCGAAGATCCGTTTAGGTTGCATATAATTGCTTAACTCTTTGCGTAACATTTCTTTAGCCCTTGCTAAACGAACTTTAACATTCGACTCCCCAAGATCTAGCGCTTCCATGGTTTCGCTGGTACTCATTTCCTGTACCTCGCGCATCATAAATACAATCCTGTATTTTTCTGGCAATTTTGAAACTGCTTTTTCAAGAACTATTTTTAATTCTTTATTCATAAGATTATCTAATGGGCTTTCCTTCTGATAATCGTTATAACTATTTTCCATCTTTAATTTTTCCAGTTTCAAACTCTTTTTTTTGTGCAACAGACTTTCATTTATCAAAATCCTGATAATCCAGGTGCTAAAACTCGATTGGTGTTTAAAATTAGCTAATTGCCGGTAAGCATTAAGATAAGTAGTTTGCATAATATCTTCCGCTTCCTGGTCATTATTTACGATAGACATGCTAATCCTGTATAGTCGTAAATTATATTTTCTTATCAGGTATTCGTATAGATGCTTCTCTCCATTTACAACTTTTAAAACAATTGCTTCATCACTTAATGTCTTCTCTAAATTCATATAGGGTACGCTTATTAGATAATAGAGTATCGAAAAAATAATTGGTTACAAAATATTGATGAATTTGATGGCCTTAAAAATATATAACCAGTGGCTGTTTTTTTATTGTAACCCTTTTTAATTAGGGAACCTCTAACCGATAAACTAACAAAAATTTTAACCAAGAAAATCTAATATGGCATTTAAAAGGAAATTATTAGTTATGATGACATTGATGGTCGTTGTAATTTTAGCGCAGTGTAAAAAAGATCGTCCAAAACAAGTTGAAGGTTTGGATCCGAAGCTCGTTAGCGATGGAAAGGAAATATTTCGGTATGATACTTTTGGTGATGAAGATTTCTGGAGTGGATTATTACACATCGATAAGGCTATCGCCGGATCGGCTAATGGTGGCTTTGGCCCTGGTGTTAGCCCTAAAACAGCATTAGCTGTCGGATTAAAAGTAGATGCCCAGGCTTTACCAGCCGATGTGGTAGCCGGTATTAAATCTGGAGCTATAAGTCTCGACGATCCGGCAAGTACATTGGCGCTTTTAAAATTAAATGCTGTTGTTGGTATAAAAGGAACTTTCGAAGCCAGTGGAAGATTAATATCTATTGGAGTTACCTGTGCCGCATGTCACGCTAATGTAGATAATTCATTTGCTCCCGGAATTGGGAATCGTCTGGATGGTTGGCCAAATAGAGACCTTAACGTCGGTACAATTATTTCACTTACCAATAATGCTAAGCCAATAGCCGATATGCTACATGTCGACGAACCAACTCTTAGCACAGTATTAGGTTTATGGGGACCTGGAAAATTTAATGCAGGCATATTTATGGATGGTAAAGCCCTTCGCCCCGATGGGAAAGTTGCTGCTAATTTAATGCCTGCTGCATTCGGGCTAAAAGATATTACCCTTACTACTTATACAGGTTGGGGCGATATTAGCTATTGGAATGCGTTTGTAGGAAATCTCGAAATGCATGGTAAAGGGAATTTTAGCGATCCAAGACTTAACGACCAAGCAAAATATCCAATAGCAAAAGAAAATGGTTTTTACCAGGTAACGAATAGCCCCGATTTAATTACAGCTAAGTTACCCGCATTAAAAGCCTATCAACATTCTATTGCTGCGCCTAAACCACCAGCAAGCAATTACAACCAGGCCGCTGCAAACTTAGGAAAAGCGCTTTTCCTGGATAAAGCTAAATGTGTATCATGCCACTCTGGTACAATGCTGGCTGATAATATTTTACACACCGCGGCAGAAATTGGGATTGACGATTTCGAGGCACAACGTTCACCAACTGGGAAATACAGGACTACACCATTAGGTGGATTATTTACAAGAGCAAAAGGTGGTTTTTATCATGATGGTCGTTTTGCAACCTTAAACGACGTAGTAGAACATTATAATACCCAAAAAACATTGAATCTAACCACTACCGAAAAACAAAACCTGGTAGAGTATTTAAAATCACTTTAATAAAGCCAAAATTTTGTAACCCTTTTTAAACAGACCCTCTCTAATTAGTATATAAATTAAAATAACATGAAAATTATTAAATCATTATTGCCCACTACGTTTATTGCAATTGCGTTAATTGCTGTTTCTTCAGTTTCATCTTCGGCTCAGGATCTGAAGCTTACCGACCCAGAAATTGCATCGGTTGCAGTTACTGCAAATCAGATAGACATTAATTATGCAGTAATTGCTAAAGAAAAATCGAAAGATAAAGAAATCCTGAGATTTGCAGAAACCATGGCTAACGATCACAAAGCAGTTATAGAACAAGCAGTAGCCTTAGTTACTAAGTTAAAAGTAACTCCCAAAGACAATGCGGTAAGCAAAAAGTTAATGGCAGATGCAGAAAAAACTAAGAAAACTTTACTTTCAAAATCCGGAAAAGCCTTCGATAAAGCTTATATCGATAATGAAGTAGGTTATCATAAAGCTGTAATCGCTGCAGTAGAAGGTCTTTTAATCCCGTCATCTAAAAATGCCGAACTAAAAGCTTTACTCACTAAAGTAGTTCCTGCATTAAAAACGCATCTCTCTCATGCCGAAATGGTACAAAAAAACTTTAAGTAATTTAGCATGAGTAGAAATATTATTTATTTTGGGTTAGTATTGTTTTCATTAACAAGCTGCTCATCTACTCCCGATAAGCCTGAAATACATACGGTCGAAATTAGGGACATGAAGTTTATACCCGAAGACATTACCGTAAAAAAAGGAGACACTATTTTATGGATTAATCAGGATATGGTAGCCCACGATGTAACAGAAGAAGATACAAAAGCCTGGAGCTCGTCGCTATTACCAGCTGGCAAATCTTGGAAAATGGAGGTAAATTACGAATCTAATTATTTCTGCAGCATTCATGCCGTTATGAAAGGTAAAATTAGAATGGAGTAATATTAATTCCTTTAAGTTTTGGTTAATTAAAAGGGGGCTATTAAGCCCCCCTTTTTGTTTTTATTTATCTTTTGATTTAGAGATATTAATTAATGGGATATCCCAAGCCATTCTTAAAAATATCCGGTTCCCACTAGGGTAATATTCATTGCCCCCGGCATCCGAAATCTTACGCAGCTGTGAGGTATATTGGTATCCTAATGCTAAGGTTAATGGCGAGTTTTTAAAACCATAGGTAAATGAACCACCAGGCGAGAAAAGCTGTTTGAACTCTATTTTATCAGGTAAGGTCGATTCCGAATTGCTTACTCTAAAGTTGAGCACGGCCCCAAGGTCGAGTAACTGCATGAAAAAACCAAATGAGCCACTGTTTTCATTGCCCGGTTTAGCCTTGAAGGTTAACTCGAATCCTATGGGCAAAGTAATACCTGAGGCAAAAGCACCTTTTCCGTCCTTGCCATTTAACCATTCTCCGCTTATAAAATAACCTGGCTGACCGGTAATTGAAAATGTACTTACATATTCACGTTTCAGGATAAAACTAGCTGGTTCTGCAACGTTCTTTCGAATCATGTTTTTAACTTCCTCGTCAGTCTTGCTATTAATCGCATCAATCATGAAAGTACTGTATTTGTCTAAAAGCCTTAAGGTTTTGGTATTATTATCGATAGAGACTTGAAGTATTTCGATAATTTGCTGCAAATAATAAATCGAATTACTGTAATCCTTTTTTCGTGCATTATCGTAAATAGCAAAAGTATAGTTGGCCAGGGACAAATACTTTTTCATTTCGCCGGCGTCTAATTTTGCAAAGCTGAAGTCATTACTTTTACTGAGCACCTTAAGGATAAGGTTCATATAAGTCAGGTAATTTTCTTTTAGATTTTCTTCTTTAAGGTTTGCACGGAAAGCTTCTAGTTCTGTTAACGCCGAGGTAATATTTTGCAGCCGCTCTTTGCACAATTTGAGATTTGCCGCTGTAATAAGCCCCGAAACAATGCTTGAACTGGCAATCGAACTGGCATCGAAGAAATACTTGTTGAAGAAATCCCGATCCTGCTGATAAATTAGTGCCATAAAATAGGTCCATTCCGTTTCTGTATCAAGCTTACTTAGTGTCTGCAAACTGAGCCACACATTACCGATCTTATCATCTTTGATCTTCGTCGTGTCGAGAATATTTTTCTGGATAAGGTTTAAGCCATGGAAGGCTAGAATTAATTTCTCATCGATATTAGAGTTTGCAGTCAGCATTGAAGCATTATATTTGGTATCGATATAATTCAAGAGGTCGACTGGATGGTAATTGTTAGTGAGTTTAATCGCTATTTCTGCAGATAGCTTCAAGCTATTGTAATAAGCATTCCCTTTAATCGCTTTTATATTTGTCTCGTTTAATAAGCTAAGCCTGTTCTCAAGCGCCAAATTGGCTTTAGTATGGCTTTCTATGTGGCTAATCAAATTGGGTAATAATTCACGCAGGTCATCATTAAATACTGTTTTAAATTCATTTCCAAGATCGGGGAATTTAGTGGGCTGGGTTTTTTTGAGTTTTTCGTAGGTTTGTGGAAACAATACCTCCAATTCGCCAATTTTCCCAATCGTTTCTTTAAACACTTCCATATAAGTAAGTACTTGTGCCTTTTGAAATTCTTCGGCATAATACTTGGTTAATTCGTCAATAATTTTTGTCTGCTGTTCGGGACTTATAGTGGTATTTCCGCCAATGAGGCTACTAATCATAGAGAGTCCGGTTACGGCCCCAGCGGGGATAAAGCCTGTTGTATAAGTGCTCCCAGATACCTCGAGCGTTAAATATTTATTATATTTTTCTATTGCACTTTTTAAGCCACTAATGTCGAGATTGGATAAATTGCTAGCAAATGGCTTGTCTAGAAATGCTTTATAGTCTGTAACACATTGTTTCTCATGATCGGACAGCACCACATGAGCGCGTGTAGCTGCAGCAGCACCTAAAAGGTTATCCAGATCTTTTGTACTTAGGGTACTTAAGTATTGTGCCTCATAAAAGGCATTCTGCGCTAGCACGCTAAAACAGCAGCAGGAAAGAATAAACGTAATCAGTGTTTTCATAATTAGTTAGGGTTTAATTTCTTGTCCCAGCACTATTTTTGGCGCTTTTGGCGCTGCAGAATAGATCTGGCCGTTTATCAGTTTATATTTAACATCCTCGATCGTTATTAGGCTATCTCCGCTATAGTTAATTGAAGATAATTTACCTATCGTTTTATTTTCCCAATAGGTTTTAATAGCATTTTTAGAATCGACGAAGATAATTTCCCCTAATAGTAAATAAAGAGTCGGCATTCCCGATGCAGGTAATCGGTTAATTATGCCCTTACCAACACCAGTCTTATTTTTTTGAATAGCATATTTTTCAATCGAAATTATAGCGAATTTTTTTTCCTTTTCCTGAAAGATAATACGCTCCTGTTTATACGTAGTATCTTTAAAGACATTGATCTTGGCATCGATGTAACCGGCCTCAATTTCTTTCATGCGTACTGCTTTACTAGGGTGAGTTTCGGTTTCCGTTTCATTACCAAATTTTTGAATTGCCGATAATGATTGTTCAAGCGTTGCACCAGCCAGGCACATATAGTAACCAGAAAACCTATCCGCTTCTTTTTCAAAGATCTGAGCTATTTTACTTCTTCTTAAAGGGTGATTGTACAGGAGATGTCCCAATTCGTGCAAAGAAATACTTAATACACCTAAATCGTTTTCACAGTTTTTGCTAACTGCATTAAAAAATTCTGGAGAATACAGGATAAATCGCCGATAATTCGTTTTATCAATAACAGAAAAGGCACCATATTCTGCAGTTGTTGCGATCTCGATATTGCTATTTTGTAAGGAGATTAACGATTCTGCACGACTAATTACCGAATAGAACGACTCTTTTGTATGGTCTATGGTAATTACAGTGGGTACCGTACTATCGTTGTAACTACTGAATGTAGTTAATTTAAGCTCCTCTTTCTGATCTCCTTTATAGGTTAAAAGCAGGCTTATACCTATATAAGAAAGGATGAGCATTGTAGATGGTGGCATGAGCGCGTATTTGATTGTAAATAACTAACAAACAATTACTTACTAAAGTAGTATTCCATTTCTGAATTATCAAATTTATTTGAATGTCTTTTAATTGTTGATTGCGTACGGAATGAGTGTCGAATAAAAAACCTCGTAGGTACTGAAGACCTGCGAGGTTTTTATTGGAAGTGTTCCCGAAGGGATTCGAACCCCCATCATCAGAACCGGAATCTGACATTCTATCCATTGAACTACGGAAACAGCGCCGGCAAATATAACTATTCTTAACTTAAATGGGTAAAAAAAGCCACACAATTCAAGGAAAATAAAACGGATTGTAATAACTATTAATAAGACAACAAATAGGAAAGTATTATTTCTATTCTTTGCGACCTGCGTCGTAGTAATACTGGTCTTTCTCGATGGCCTAACGCTGAAAAACCCGCTTTCCACTTTTATTGTATGGTTTAGGGTATGGAGTTAAACCAGGCGCAGCTTTAGGTTTATTAAAACCCGGCTGTTTTGCAAACCCTTATACACACCGGGCATTAAACCCTGGCCGGCCATATTACTTTGCTCCATTAAGAGATAAATTCTTGCCCGATTGCTCGGTTTTCTATGTTTTTTTGAAATGCACAGTCAGCAAAAACGAACGTTAATATAAGAAATATTAGCTATTTCATTAAACTACTCTTCCCATTGCCGGATCGGTTTTAGTAGCCAGACCAGTTTCTACACGGCCAGCAAAACGCTCTTCAAAAATAGAATCATTCTTTAATTTTACACTGAAATCGTACCAATGATATGATTTTTCTAAGTTCAAAATAACTTGTGCTGTACTTTTTGCGGGCACTTCTTTGTTTATACCCGATGCCCGATAAGCATTATCTTTAATAATAAAATTTTGTGGTTTCGAATCATTATTAATGAGATTAACAATTACATTACCCGTTAATTTGGCTGGATTTAGCTTGCCCTTTTCATAATTAACCTCTATTTTAACTAAAGGATTATTTCGACTCCCTAAAAACTCTCTGAAAAATCCATTTGGACCGTTTAGTCTTAAATGATAATTGCCATTCTCGAATGAACTTATAGGCCAATCGTAGCTCAGTTTATCTCCGGCTTTTACTGCAAAAGACCAGTTTCTCGATAACTCATCTTTAGCACCAAATTTAACAGGAACAGATACTGTAAAAGGTGAACCAGCTGCATTTTTACCAAAAATATCATTACCAGCCGCAAATCTGATCTCTACATTTTTTTGATCATTAGTTAAGGCAGCATTAGCATACAACTCGTAAGGTAAAGCAGAAGAAGAACGAATTCCTTTCTCCTGAATAGTGATTAAGGAAGGTTTAGCCTTAATGTTGGCTATTTCGAGTGAGGACAATTTTATGAATGAAGTAGGGACTTCTTTAAATTTAGCGTTAAAAATGGTCTCCACATTTTTATCCCTATCCAAAAATGGAATTTTTTCTAGCGGTGCACCATTATAAGGTGTAAATGCCGAAGTTAAATTACCGCAAATGGTTCTCCGCCATTCACTAATGTTACTGCTTTTAAGTTGCTTACCGAATTTCTTATTCACAAAACTCTCCAGAAATTGTAGGGTAGAAGTATGATCAAAAACTTCAGAACATACATTTCCGCCCCTGCTCCATGGCGAAGCAATTAACATTGGTACTCTAAAGCCCAAACCTATAGGTGCCTCCCGCGCTTGATTTTCTGGAATACCTTGTTTAATTTCATTGGCAATGCGAACGTGCTCAATCTCAGTTTCAATGCCCGCCGAGACTTTTCCTGTTTCTGGAATTTTACTATCTGGAATAGAAAAAGGTACTACATGGTCAAAATAACCGTCATTTTCATCATAAGTTACAATGAATACTGTCTTTTTCCATACTTCTGGATCTTTGGTTAAAATATCTAAAATCTCCGATACATACCAAGCCCCATACCAAGGTGCACTTGGGTGGTCTGAAAAATTCTGCGGGCCAGCTAACCAAGAAACAGTTGGCAATTTACCTGTATTTACATCTTTTCTAAATTGATAAAGTACATCACCTTTAGGAACTATTGCTTTGCGCTCCACACCTCCATCCATGTAAGTAAGTTCCGCAATTTTCCTATAATTTGGATCACCTATATTTACAATAAAAGCATTTTTGTAAAGGTTTTTCTGCTTTGCTGTTAGTTTTTCATAGCTTTCTTTATTCCATTTACTAAGCTCTTTTCTGGCATTATCTAATACTCCTTGTTTGGTTTTAAGCGTTTCTCTAGCTTTTTTTGCAGCCTGTTCATCTGTAGGACTTGCTTCCTGTATTTTATCGATTTGAGCCGGTAAAGTTTCTGCTTGTTTTTGCAAACCTGCAATGTATCGCTCAGAAAATTTCACATTATAGGCTTTAAAGAACTCCAAAAGGTTACAGCCGAAATTAGATAACCATGCTCTTTCTTCGCCAACATAGCCGCCACCACAGCTAATGTCATTCTGGTAAAACTTCCAGGCAATGTTATTTTGCTCCAGCAATTCAGGGAAAGTTTCCCAACCTAAGGTAGCAGCTGCATAATCGGTATTTCTGATATGTGCCTTTGGTATTCCATCTGTATCATGGGTAATTTTACCAGTCCAAAAGAACGAACGGTTTGGCGTAGTACTGGTCATGGCCGAGCAAAAATTCTGATCGCAAACCGTAAAGGCATCCGCCATTGCATAATTAAAAGGAATATCTTCTCTGGTGTAATAACCTAATGTTAAGGGCATTTCGGCATATTTTTTATTCCCCGATTTTTTGGCAGTTAGCCATTTATCGTATTTGCCAAAGTTGTTGGCATCAACCTGGCTTGCTCTCGAATGAGGTAAAGAACCCATCCAGGTTACTTTGGTGTCTTTAATGTCTAATCTAAACGGAGCATAAGTATTTCCTATAGCATCGGTCTGGAACCAAACAGGGTTTTGATTGGGTAATTGGATTGCCCTAGGGTCGTTAAATCCCCTTACTCCTTGCAATGTGCCAAAACAATGATCAAAAGATCTATTTTCTTGCATTAAAATCACAATATGTTCGGCATCTAGGTAAGTACTACCTAATGCTGGGTTAATAGCCATTGCCCTTTGTATGGCGGGAGGTAACATATTTGCCATCATGGCACTTCCAGATAATAATGCTACTTTTTTTAGAAAATCTCTTCTTGAATCCATTTCAAATTAATGTTTAGGTTAAATATACCACTTCTGTATTTCTTAAGCACGTTTTAAGGTTTAAAACGGTAATCCTATCAAAAAAAATACGGAATTGGCAATGCAAAATTAGATAGCTTATGTTAAGAGAGGTTTAAATCTGTTTTATCAGTTTTTATTTAACCGTGCAAAATCGAATTCTTGTAAAAGAATAAAATTAAATAGCGTGGTCTGCTTAGAATAACCTTTGCTTTTCGAAAAGAAAAAGGCATTTTTGCAAATAAGATAAACGAAAGAATAATGTAAGCTTTAAATTTAGGATGTTATGGAAGAACTGCTGGTCGATGAAGTATTGCAATTATTAGAAAGTGATAATGATAAGCAGTTAAAAGCCTATTTAAATGAACTTAATATTTCGGATGTAGAACACCTGATAGATGAGCTTCCACAATATGCTGTAAAATTTATAGAGACCATATCTATTAAAAGAGCAGTTAATGTATTTCGTATTCTCGATTTTCCTACGCAGGAAAGAATTATCAAAAAACTTCAAAGTAATAAGTTAACAGAAATTATCAGGCAATTACCGCCCGACGATAGAACCGCATTATTAGGCGAGCTGAAGGGCGAAGCTGTTAAAAAGCTACTCATCCTATTGCCCGACACCGATCGGATAGAGGCTTTACAATTGTTAGGTTACAAAGAAGATAGTGTTGGGCGCTTAATGACTCCCGATTTTATAGCGGTAAAAATAGATTGGACCGTTAGCCGGGTACTTTCGCACATTCGTCGTTATGGTAAAAATTCTGAAACTATCGATGTTGTTTATGTAATCGATAAGGATGGGGTATTGCTAGACGATATCCGGATTCGAGAAATCTTACTCGCCGACCCGGAAGTTAAAATTGGCGAGCTTACCGATAATCGTTTAATTGCATTAAAAGTAAACGACCCTCAGGAAGAAGCGATTAACGTCTTTAGAATGAATAATAGGGTTGCATTACCTGTTGTCGACGATCAGAACATCCTTTTAGGGATTGTAACTATCGACGATATTCTTTGGATCGCGCACGAAGAATACACCGAAGATATGCATAAAATTGGGGGTACCGAGGCGCTCGACGAACCTTATCTGGATATGCCGATCTTAAAATTGGTTAAAAAACGGGCAAGTTGGTTAATTGTACTCTTTTTGGGCGAAATGCTTACCGCCACGGCCATGCAACATTTCGAGATCGAATTACAAAAGGCGATTGTACTTTCTTTATTTATACCCTTAATTATGAGCAGTGGGGGCAATAGCGGTTCGCAGGCTTCGACACTTATTATACAGGCCATGGCGCTGGGCGAGGTAACCATTGCCGAATGGTGGCGGGTAATGCGCCGGGAAATTATTTCCGGGCTTCTATTAGGCGTTATACTGGGGAGCATTGGCTTTGTAAGAATCCTCTTATGGCAAAATCTAGAGATTTACGATTATGGCACACATTGGTTTTTAATTGCTTTAACCATATTCTTTACTTTACTAGGGATTGTATTGTGGGGGAGCTTAATCGGATCGATGATGCCTATTATTATGAAAAGACTTAAACTCGATCCTGCAACCTCATCTGCGCCATTTGTGGCAACAATGGTCGATGTAACAGGGATCGTAATTTATTTTAGCATTGCCGTACTCTTCCTTAAAGGCGTACTGCTATAAATTTTAAATGATATATCAATGGAAAACAAAGCGATATCGCGTTCGTTAAAGCTATTAGCACAGCTGATGGAGTTGCACGAAGAAAATCCTTTTAAAATTAAGTCGGTCGCCAATGCTGCTTTTAAAATAGATAAACTTCCTTTTTCGCTTGCAGGTAAAACTATAGCCGAACTGGAGAAGATCGATGGGATTGGTAAAAGTATCTCGGCTAAAATTGCAGAATTATTAGCTACAGGAACCATAAAGGAACTCGACGATAGCCTGGCCCAGACCCCCGAAGGGGTAGTGGAGATGCTTGGTATTAAGGGGATTGGCCCAAAAAAAATAGCAATAATCTGGCATGATCTGCAAATAGAAACCGTAGGCGAGCTTTACTATGCCTGTAACGAAAACCGTTTAATCGAAGCAAAAGGATTTGGGCTTAAAACCCAGGAAGAGGTTAAACGACTTATCGAATTTAAAATGGCTGCAAATGGCAGGTTTCTATACGCTCATGTCGAACCGATGGTAAATAGCCTGTTTGCGAGCCTTTCTGTTTGGTTAAATCAATTTAACGACAATCCTTTACTAGAGATAGGTGGGCAGTTTAGGCGGTGTTGCGAGATTATAGATGAGGTATCTTTTATAATGGGTACCGATAACCTGATCGCATTAGCCGAAAAAATAACCACATTCGACGACTTATCTTTTAAACCAGATAAGACTACAGGTAATTTTACTGCCCTGGCTGCTAATGGATTAAAAATAAAACTTTATCTGGCAGATAAGCCTAACTTTTATGAGCGTTGGTTTAAAATAACAGGTAATGAAGCACATGTTAACGAGGTTTTAAAATTAGCCGGAGCTGGCCCGTTTAAAGACGAAGAAGCAATTTACAAAGCGGCTAAATTGGATTATATAGTACCAGAACTTCGGGAGGGCTTAGGCGAAATTGAGCTTGCGGCAAAACATAATTTACCCGAACTAATTACAGATAAAGACTTAAAAGGCAGTCTACATAATCATTCTACCTGGAGCGATGGTGTACATAGCTTAGAAGAAATGGCGCTGTTTTGTAAAGATAATTTAAAGCTCGAGTATCTTGGTATTTGCGATCACTCTAAAACGGCAGTTTATGCGAAAGGTTTAAGCGAACAGCGGGTGTATGCTCAACATCAGGAAATAGATGCATTAAATGCAAAGTTAGCGCCCTTTAAAATCTTTAAAGGAATTGAAAGTGATATTCTTAACGATGGCTCGCTCGATTATAGCAACGATATTTTAAAGACCTTCGATTTTGTGGTGGCTTCTATACACAGCCCTTTAAGAATGGACGAGGCTAAAGCTACTTCGAGGTTAATTAAAGCCATCGAAAACCCTTATACGACTATCCTGGGCCATCCTACGGGCCGTTTGTTATTAAGTAGGGCAGGTTACCCTATAGACTACCGGAAAGTGATCGATGCTTGTGCGGCTCATCAGGTGGTTATAGAAATTAACGCGAATCCCTTACGTTTAGATTTAGATTGGCGCTGGCATCGCTATGCGCTCGAAAAAGGAGTTTTGCTATCGGTTAATCCCGATGCCCATCGTAAAGAAGGCTTTTACGATATGCACTATGGGGTACTGGCTGCCAGGAAAGGCGGATTAAGTAAAGACAAGTGCCTTAATACCCTTACATTGGAAGAAATTACAGCTTACTTTGAAGCGCGAAAGGCCAAAAGTGTTAGCGGAATTTAATAACTTTGTAAGATGATAAGTGAACTGGCCAATAAAATTTTTAATCAAGCGATAGTCGATTACCATCAATTCGATAACATCGACCAGGCGATAAATAACCCCCACGATGCAGATAGCTTGGCACATTTACTTTATTTAAAAAATTGGATAGATACTGCACAATGGCACATGGAAGATGTGGTACGCAACCCAAATATTGATGCAAATGAAGGTTTGAGCTGGAAAAGACGTATTGATGCCCAAAATCAGGTTCGTACCGACATGGTAGAGTTTATAGATAGTTATTTCTTAACACTTTATAAAGATGTGCAGGCTACATCCGAGGCTAAAGTGAATACCGAAAGCCCAGCCTGGGCTATAGATCGTTTGTCTATTTTGGCACTCAAGGTTTATCACATGCGAGAAGAAGCAGAAAGACTAGAGGCCACTCCCGAACATCGCTTACAATGCCAAACAAAACTAAATATTTTATTGGCACAACGCGACGATTTATCGCTTAGCATAGACGAGCTCCTGGCCGATATAGCAGCCGGCAGAAAGTATATGAAAGTTTATAAGCAAATGAAAATGTACAACGATCCGAGTTTAAATCCGGTATTATACAACAATAAAAATAATGCCTTTAAAGGGTAAAATTCTTGTATTGCGTTTTTCTGCGATGGGCGATGTGGCAATGGTCGCAAGTGTGCTACGTGAATTTTCTGTGCAAAATACGGAGCTAGAGTTTATTGTTGCCAGCAGAGCGGCTTTTAAACCTTTCTTTAACGAAATAGACCGGCTAACTTTCCACGCTATCGAGCCTAAAACAAAACATAAAGGGCTAATTGGCCTATTTAAATTGTTTAGGGAACTGCATCAATATAAGATAACTGCTGTAGCAGATTTACACGACAATTTAAGAAGCAGAATAGTTTCGACCTTTTTTCGCTTTGCAGGGATTAAAATTGAACGGATCGATAAGGGACGAGCCGAAAAAAGAGCCTTAACCCGCACTAAAAATAAAGTATTGAAGCCCCTAAAGCTTACTGTAGAACGTTATGCTGATGTTTTTAGGGCTTTAGGCCTTGAAGGGCAGTTGAGCCATCGGTTGGTTAAATCCTTTAAACCTCTCCCTTCTGGCATAATCCCTCAATTTAAAGCTAAGGCCGTCAAAAAAATCGGAATTTCTCCTTTTGCACAACATTCATTTAAGGTTTATCCATTACCCCTTATGGAAGAAGTTATTGCCGGGCTCGATGCTTTGGGCTATCAGTTATTCATTTTTGGCGGCGGGAGTAGCGAAAAATCTATTGCAGCTAAATGGGCTACCCAATTTGAAAATGTTAATAATTTAATCGGTAACTTTACTTTAAGTGAAGAACTGGCAATTATTTCTAATTTAGATCTTATGCTAAGTATGGATTCTGCAGGTATGCATATCGCCTCGTTAATGGGGGTTCGCGTAATTTCTATATGGGGGCCTACGCATCCTTATGCTGGCTTTTTAGGGTATGGACAAACCGAAGCCGATTGTATCCAGAGCGACAGCCTTAATCGCCCCAGCTCTATTTATGGAAATAAACCCTGCAATTTTTGTATGGACAAGATTAAGCCCTCGATTATTATCAATAAAATAAAAGAAAATGGCTAAGCAATTATTTTTAATAAGGCACGCCAAGTCCGATTGGGCTAATGCCGATTTAAGGGATTTCGACCGACCTTTAAACAATAGGGGAAGGGCAAATGCAGGCGAGATGGCCGAAAGAATGAGGAACTTGCAAACTAAACCCGATGTCGTGGTAAGCAGCCCGGCAGTAAGGGCATTTACTACCGCTCAATACTTTGCAAAGACCTGGGGCATTAACGAAAATGAAATTGAAACCGATGCCAATATTTACGAGGCTAGCGTAAAAACCTTGCTAAATGTGGTTAACCATTTTAACGATAAGCACGATACCATCGCGGTCTTTGGCCATAATCCCGGATTTACAGATTTTGCAAACTACCTGAGCAATGGGCATATCGATAATATGCCTACCTGTAGCGTTGTTTTATTAACGTTTCCATTCGACCAGTGGGGTCTTATTAGCAGTAATACAGCCGGGATTTTACTTTTCGATTATCCTAAACTTAAAACTTAAGGTGCTTAACGGTTAGGCCGTTATTAATTAATTGCTTCAAAGAATCTATCCCTATTTTTAAATGGCTTTCTACATAATTTGTAGTTACAGAACTGTCGCTTTCGGCAGTTTTAACACCTTCGGGTATCATTGGCTGGTCGGATACTAGTAATAACGCACCGGTAGGTATCTTATTTGCAAAGCCAGTTGTAAAAATAGTGGCTGTTTCCATATCGACAGCCATAGCCCGTAAGCTTTTTAAGTATTTTTTAAAGTCTTTATCGTGCTCCCAAACCCTGCGGTTGGTAGTATAACAGGTTCCGGTCCAATAATCTCTAGAATGATCTCTAATGGTTGTCGAAATAGCCTTTTGTAAGGCAAAGGCAGGTAATGCAGGAACTTCCGCAGGCAAATAATCGTTTGAGGTACCTTCGCCTCTAATGGCTGCAATTGGTAAAATGAGGTCGCCTAATTGATTCTTCTTTTTTAAGCCCCCGCATTTCCCTAAAAACAAGACGGCTTTTGGCTTAATTGCAGTTAACAAATCCATCATTGTTGCGGCAAGCGGACTACCCATACCAAAATTGATAATCGTAATGCCGTTGGCACTCACACTTTGCATGGGTTTATCCAAGCCCATAATAACCGCATTGTCGTTCCATTCGGAAAACATAGTGAGGTATTTACTGAAATTGGTAAGTAAGATATAACTTCCAAAATCTTCGAGGTCTCTTCCGGTATAGCGAGGCAACCAGTTTTTTACAATATCTTCCTTAGATTTTAGCCCCGATTTTATCGGAGTTTCTACTTCAGGGGTTTTCTTTGCCTTTGCGGCCGCTTTAGCCTCATTTTTCCCACTCATTTCTTCATTCATAATTTTCCCCTTGTTTTTAATTTATGCGGCTTTTAATTTCTTAAAATCCGCTTTTTCGAATTTTTCTATAGCATAATTGAGATCGATATGCAGCTCTTTTATATCTTTTGCAGAAGGTGTGTCGTACATGGCATCGAGCATAATTGCTTCACAAATAGAGCGCAAACCACGTGCACCTAATTTATATTCCATTGCCTTGTCGACCACAAAATCGAGTACATCTTCATCAAAGATCAATTTTACATCTTCATATTCGAATAACTTGGCGTATTGACGCATTAAGGAGTTTTTAGGTGCTGTTAAGATATTGCGTAAGGCTTCCCTGTCTAGTGGATTAAGATGAGTAAGTACTGGTACCCGGCCAATTAATTCTGGAATTAGCCCAAATGCTTTCAGATCCTGAGGAGTAATGTATTTATAAAGATTTTTAAGGTCTAACTCAGTTTCGTCTTTTTTTACTTTATAACCTACAGCCTGGGTCCGTAAACGGTTCGCAATTTTACGTTCAATCCCATCAAATGCACCGCCACAAATAAATAAAATATTATTGGTGTTTACGGCAATCATTTTCTGGTCGGGGTGTTTTCTTCCGCCCTGTGGTGGTACATTTACAATAGTTCCTTCCAGTATTTTAAGTAGGGCCTGTTGTACACCCTCGCCGCTAACATCCCTGGTAATAGATGGATTGTCGCTTTTACGGGCAACCTTGTCGACCTCGTCGATATAAACAATTCCTCTTTCGGCCGAAGCAACGTCATAATCTGCAGCCTGTAATAAACGGGTTAAAATACTTTCCACATCTTCACCTACATAGCCTGCTTCGGTTAATACCGTCGCATCGACTATACAAAAGGGAACATGAAGAATTTTAGCAATCGTTTTGGCTAATAAAGTTTTGCCGGTTCCGGTTTCGCCCACCAGCATAATGTTCGATTTTTCTATCTCCACTTCATCCCGGTCAATTTTCTGACTTAAGCGCTTATAATGATTATAAACAGCTACCGACAATACTTTTTTGGCATCGTCCTGCCCAATTACATACTGATCTATATGCGCCTTAATCTCTGCTGGTTTTAAAAGCGTAAACGATTCGTCGAATGTCCGGTTTTTCTTATTGCCCAATTCCTGTGCAAGTAATACATTCGCCTGTGTTACACATTTATCGCATATATACGCGTCCATACCCTCGATAAGCATTAATGTTTCATGCTTTGGCGAGTTACAGAAAGAGCAGTGCGATTCTCTACTTTGTTTAGCCATTTTTATTTATTTGCTCCTAATACCTCATCAATCATACCAAAACCTTTAGCTTCGTCGGCTTTCATCCAATAATCACGATCGGATGCTTTTTCTACCCATTCGTAAGTCTGTCCGGAATGTATAGAAATGATATCATAAAGTTCTTTTTTCAATTTTAACATTTCCCGTAAGTTAATTTCCATATCGGATGCAACACCTTGAGCGCCTCCAGAAGGTTGGTGGATCATTACCCGCGAATGCGTTAATGCAGCACGTTTTCCTTTAGCTCCGGCGACCAATAATACCGCTCCCATAGAAGCTGCCATACCTGTACATATAGTGGCCACATCTGGCGTAATGTATTGCATGGTATCGTAAATACCTAAACCAGCGTAGACAGAACCACCCGGCGAATTAATATAGATCTGAATATCGCGGTTAGCATCGGTCGATTGCAGGAATAAGAGTTGCGCCTGGATAATATTTGCATTCTGATCGTAAATTGCATCCCCTAAAAAAATGATCCTGTCCATCATTAAACGCGAAAAAACATCCATTTGAGCTACATTTAGCTGGCGTTCTTCAATAATATAAGGAGTCATCGACTTTGGCGAATTATTGGTCGAAGAAATAAATCTATCGACGTTTAAGCCATTAATTCTGTGATGCTTAACTGCATATTTTCTAAATTCGTCTTTATCTATTTTCATGAGTGTATAATTTTATTGTGATGTTGAAAGGTGTTAATTTCCGTGCCAATTTATTTAATTCTTCCGATAACGCGTTAATTCTGTCGGGGAAATTATATTTCTTTTTTTCAATACTACTAAAATATTTGCATTTTAAAATATAGAACACCACCCAATATTCAGATAATGAGTAAATTCCTTTAGAAATGCTAAGAGCAGCCCAAGGAGCTGCTCTATATGATTTATATTTCTTAACTGCTGACAATTGGTCAGCTAACTGCCAAATTTTTACGCTTCTTTAAGCGCAATAAATTTATCGTAAGCAATGTCTTTTTGGTCTAAAGTTGCCACAGATTTGATATAATCGAAAACCTTTAATGCTTTAACTTCATCAAAAATCCGGTTAGCATTTTCTTTTTCCTGCAAAAATGTAGTAGTGTACTGTGCCAATTGGTCTTCGGGCATTGCTTGTGGGCTATACATTCTAAATTGAGCATCTAAACGTTGTTTCGCAGTTTCGAAAACATCTTTGTAATCGATTTTAATGCCATTCTCGTTAATGATCTTATTTTCGATTAAAGTCCATTTTAAATTCTTAGCGAAATCGGCATAACCCTGTGCTAACTCTTCGTCTGTTAGTTTCTCGTTCGTTGCTTTTAACCATTTACGTAAAAACTGGTCTGGCAACTCCATTTTAGTTGCCTCAGTTAATTGGGTATAAATGTCATTTTGCAGTTTGCGATCGGCATCCTGCTGAAACATACTTTCGATTTCTTCTGTAATTTTAGCTTTAAAACCAGCTTCGTCATTTACTACACCAGCACCAAATATTTTATCGTAAAATTCCTGGTTTAAATCTGATTCTTCTAAACGGTTTACATTTTTAACTACTACAGCGAATTTTGATTTTAATTCTTTAGCATCTTCTTCGCCAATATTTAACAATTTGGCAATTACAGTTTCATTGTT
Organism: Bacteroidota bacterium; assembly: GCA_040388055.1. Classification (GTDB taxonomy): domain Bacteria; phylum Bacteroidota; class Bacteroidia; order Sphingobacteriales; family Sphingobacteriaceae; genus Pedobacter. The sequence continues at coordinate 34,090 of JAZKCO010000012.1, read as the reverse complement.
ATCGAATGCTTTCTGTACATCGAGCTCGAAAGTATCGTCTTTCTTTAGGCCAATTAAAGATTTCAAAATCTTTTTATCAGTAACCAGGTCTGTGCGAATAGATCCAGTACTGCTAATCCCACCTTCGAATGGCGTGCCATCGGGCGAAAGCTGGGTCATTTCTGCATAAAGTACATCGCCTTCTGCAGCAACTTCAGGATTTGTCATTTTGCCATAGCTTTTGCGAATGTTTTTAATACGCGCAGCTAAAGTATCCTCATCGGCTTTAACGTTATACTGTGTAAATTTATTTTTTGAAGTAATTTCTATATCAACTGCAGGAGCCAGACCTAATTCGTAATTAAATTCGAACTCGTCTGTATTATCCCATTTAAATGTTTTGTCGTCTTCCATTACCGGCAAAGGTTGCCCTAAAACTTCAACTTTATTATCGGTTAAATGTTTCGATAAGGTTTCGCTTAACATATTATTGATTTCCTCGACCAAGATGCTTTTTCCATACATTCTTTTAAGGTGGGTTACTGGAACCATTCCTTTTCTAAAACCTGGTAAATTTGCTTTTTTTGCCTGTTCTTTTAAGGCTTTATCTACTCTTGGTGCATAATCTTCAGGCGCAATTGTAATTTTAACAACTGCATTTAAATCGTCAATCTTTTCCTGGGTAATATTCATTTCTTGTTAGATATGTCTTTAATCAATATTCTTTTAAAAATAAAGCCGTTCTGATTTTGTATCGGAACGGCTTCAGGTATTAGTGCGGATGAAGGGACTCGAACCCCCACGCCGTGAAGCGCCAGATCCTAAGTCTGGTGCGGCTACCAATTACGCCACATCCGCATATTAGGATTTATTTTGGATTGCAAAGATAGCGTTTTAGATCAATTATCAAAAAGTAAAATTAATTATTTTTTACCGGCTAATGGACTAATTAACTAATTAGCTAATTATCAATTCGTCTTGTAAGCGAAAGAGATAATCTACGGCTTTAACTAGCCTGCTTCCATACCAGGAAAACATTTCGCCATCGACCAGCATTATTTTTGAACGAGGTAAAATCGATTGAATTTCGGCAATATGATTTTCTTTAAAAGGGTAGGGCTCGGACGATAGAAAAACGAACTTGGGCTCGAGTGTTTGGAGTTGATTGAGGCTCCGTTCGGGATATCTGGGCATTATAATTACATTGTTTAACCCGATCTTACTTAAAATATCATCAATAAAGGTGTACTTGCCAGCAAAAAGGTAAGGATCTTTCCAGATGAGATAGACTACGCTTTGATGAATGTTTTTTTCGACCGCCAATACTTGTAAATCGTTAAAACCGGCTTTAATTAAATGATTTAAATAGGCAGCTTCGGGCTCCCGGTTAACAATAGCACCGATTTGTGTAATAGCTGCTATAGCCTCTTCCAGGTTACTGATATCGCTCATCCAGACTGGAAATTCTTCCATTAATAATTCGATCTCCTGCTGTGTGTTTTCCTCCTTGTTGCCAATAATCAAATCTGGTTTTAGTGCCCTTATTACCTCGATTTTAAGTTTTTTTGTGCCGCCAACTTTAGTACAGCTGGCAAATTTTCCTATCGGATGAATGCAAAATTTGGTAATGCCTATAACTTCAGCATCAAGCCCTAAATCGAATAGTAACTCGGTTTGAGAAGGAACTAACGAGATAATTCTTTTTGGCGGATAATTAATGGCAATGGTTCTGCCGAGTTGGTCTTTAAAAGACTTTTGCATCTTATTAATCGGCCAGGTGATCGACAACCAATTTAATTTCGTGATCCCCGATTACGATTATTCTTTCTTTATAAAGACCACCAATTGCTTTTTTGAAAGCACTTTTGCTAATCTGAAAACGTTCGTAGATCTCGTCTGGGGTACTTTTATCGCCAAGGTTAATCTTTCCACCATTTTCCCGGAGTTCTTTTAAAAGCACATCTTTAGTATCTAAGATATGGCTGTAACCCTGTGGTTGCAAGCTTAAATCGATTTTGCCTTCGATACGTATTTTTTTTATCCAGCCCTTACGCTGGTCGCCAACCTCTAAATTTGAAAATAATTCGTTGTAATAAAGTAATCCAATGTACTGGTTATTAATGATCGCATTAAAACCTAAATCTGTTTTCTCGCTAATTAATAAACTTACTTCGTCGCCTTCATCGATATCGAGATCTTCTTCTTCAATAAATTTCGATAAACGCGAAGAAGCCAACATCCTTTGGTTACTTTCGTCTAAAAAAACATAAACAACATAGCTTTCGCCTTTATGCATGGGCCTTTTTTGTTCGCGTAGGGGTACATATACGTCTTTACCGATACCAAGATCTAGGTAAGCACCATCTTCGTTTACGTCGACTACCGTTAAACAAGCGAAATCGTTAACACTTGCCCGGGCTTGTTTGGTGGTTGCCATGGTTTGTCCGTCTTTATTGATAAATACAAAAACGGAAATCTGATCTTCAATTTCAAAATTGGCAGGTACATCTTCGTATGGAAGCAGGATTTCGCGAAATCCATCCGATAAACTCAATCCATCTTTGTTCTTAGCGGCTATTTTTAAGTTGTTATATTTTCCTATTGCAATCATATTGTAAATTCGAAATAAGTTATTTCTGATGCAAAGCTACATAATCGGGACCAAGTATCAAGCATTGTGTGCGGAGATCATGTTTGCGAGGCAAAACATTTCCTGCTTAGAATTGTTATACTATAAAACAATAATTATCATGGCAAGAGATCATCAATTTACTGAAAACGAAATTAACGCTCGGGTTAATTCAAATCAGAAAGCTGATCAACCAAAAAGTGCTCATGCGACTCCTGTTGTCGAGAAATATGTAAAAAAACGTAGCGAAAAGGCAAATAAACAAGCCGAGAACGAACAGAAAAACAAATCGATGTGGGACGAGTGGAGTATTTTAAAATACGTTATTCTTTAGCTTTTTTTTCTGAAATCCCTCTGTTTGGTTCGTAATTTAGACCTGGAGATAGCCAATATAATAATACTATTCTGGAATACCGGTAGTTAAATGGCGAACATATAACGGAGGTGGCGAATAAAATGGCTACGAAATACCAAAGATTTTCGTACACTAATTGGAGACCCAAAATATAAGTGGCTATGCCAACGGCGATCATTTCTGCAACATTAAATGCATAGCTCACAAACATTGCAATATAAAAGTAACCAGGTTCGCGCTCAAATTTTAAATTGCAATGCGGGCAGAATTCGTTCATTTTTTGAATTCTGAAGCCATAAGTAGGCCCTGTGAATATTTTTCCCACCCGGCATCTTGGGCATTTTGCATGCACTACACCATTCCATTGCGAGACATAGTTGCCTTTTTCTGCTACTTTATTTTCCATATCAAGTATTGTTTTTTCTAAATTTTTCGGGAGTAATAGCTTCGTATTTCTTAAAGAACTTAATAAAGTACGAGTGATCTTTAAAATTAAGTTTTTCGGCAATTTGCGCTATAGTTAAATCAACATTAATTAATAATCGTTTGGCTTCTAAAACGACCCTTTCGCGGATTACTGCGCCTGCTGGTATGCCTAATAAATCTTTACATAGCGCGTTTAAATGATTAGGAGTAATGTATAATAGCACCGCATATTGTTTAGGTAACCTAATTTGTGCGTAGTTTTGGGCAATTAAGTCCTGAAAATTCTTTAAAAGCGTATAACTATAAAGATTAATGTTACTGTTTTTTTGTTGTTTCGAAAATCTGGAAACTTCTATAAATAATTTGAGAATTAATACTTTTACCAGATCATCGCCTATTTTTAAGCGATCTGTTCCTTCGGCCAGTATTTCTTCGAATATTGGAATAATTAAATTTTGGGTCGCCTCGTCGAGCTCGAGTACCTGTAAATCTGTCTGACCGCTAAAAAAGCTGAAATTTTCCAGGTAATTAGGGTCTGTAAGAAAGGTACTAAGGTAGGTTTTGTCAAAATTAATAATATAACCATCGGGTTCAGTTTCGAAATCCCAACGATGTACCTGCCCGGGAATCATAAAATAAATGAGACCGGGTTTAACTGCGAACTTTTTGAAATCAATTTGCTGTGTCCCGCTTCCTGCAGTAAAAAACACCAGATGAAAAAATGAATGCCGGTGAGCAGTATATAAATGCTGATGTAAATTCGCATAATAGCCAAACCTGCTTACTAAAACCCCTTCATTTTTGTATAATTTAAGGTGTTCGATGGCATAAAGAGGGATGTCATTTTTCATACACAAAAGTACCTTATATAATTGAAAAATAAAGGTGTTTTACCGATATTAAATGGTACTATTTACTTATTTGTATGATTATTTAGTCGAAATATGCTAAAATAACAATATTATATAGTATTATTTATCTTTTTATCTTAAAATATAACAGCGTGTTTAGCTGCTTTGGTAATTGAAATTCTTTTCTCCGGGTGTTGACTACTTTGCGTTAAGATTAAGTTCATAATGTAATCGTTCGAGGGATAAGGTTTTATTATGGATTTCAGGCTTTCTAAATCGGTAATATCGCTATCGTTTGCTATATAACCCATTCCATAAAATATACCCTTTTCTACCCAGAGGCAGCTTTTTTCGTCCTCAGTTCTTCCTTCGTCTATTAATGCAAAGGAGGGAAGGAGGTTTTGCAATTGGTTAATGGCTTTTTCTACTTTGTTATTATAATTATCCGGACTTTCTACCCCAATGCAAGCGCCCTGGCATGTTCCATGTTCGTAACCCGTACAGGCGTGCTGGCGTTTCTGAATGAAACATAGTTTTTCGCATAAAGCATGTTCTTTTACCAGCATTCTTAAAATATGATGCCCTTCGAGCAGCTGATTAAAGCTGTAGAGCACCACTGCATTTTTCCGGTATTTGTCTATCCCTAAGCGAATATAGCCCTTCTGATCTTCGAACTGATAGAGGGAGTATTTCTGCTCATAACGTTTCATGGCACTATTGTTTTCGGGCCATAATTTTTTAATCTCGGCTGCTTCCAATATAAAGGCCATTAATTCGGTTCCACAAGCCTCAAAATCGATATGATAAATATTTCGTAAAAAATTTTGTCTTTGCCGGCTAATATTATTACCATTAAAATGACTGCATACCCTCTTTTTAAGATTTTTTGCTTTGCCAACGTAAATAACTTTCCCTTTCTGGTCTTTAAAATAATAAACACCTGGGGTTTGCGGTAATTTGTCGATCGCTGCCCTTTGCAAATTTGGAGGTAAAACTTGTTCTTTCGAACTTCTTTTTAAAGTGTCGCTAATAATACCTTCGGTATCTTTAGCTAGTAAACGGCTCAACAATAGGGCAGTAGCAGTAGTATCGCCCCCTGCACGGTGCTGGTTATATAAAGGAATAGCTAGGGCATTGCAGAGTTTACCCAAACTATAAGAGGCTAAGCCTGGAAATAATTTTCTGCTGAGCCTAACCGTACAAAGTTTTTTAACATTTAAAGTATAACCACAAGTGGCCAAATGATGGTGTACGAACGAATAATCGAAATTTACATTGTGGGCAACAAAAATTTTATCCTGTAACAGCTCGTATATAGTTTTGGCTATGCTACTAAACGTAGGTGCATTTTCGACCATGTCGTTAGTAATTCCGGTTAAGGATTGGATCGCTGTAGGAATATACTGATGCGGATTAACTAGCGTTTCGTAACGCTCGGTTACGGTTATTCCATCGTGGATGTGGATGGCAATTTCTGTAATCCCATGATTGGCGGCGTGGCCCCCCGTAGTTTCGATGTCGACAATGGCATATAACATTAAAACAAATATATGCTAAAAATATTAGTAATCTAAAAAATAATTATTTTACAGAATTGAAAAAATAATTTATGATCTAGATAATAAACTTAAAAAAGTTTCGTCTTATATCCGAGAGCGTTAATTTAGATGACGGAGATGGGGCACTATGCTTTATCTCCGTTTCTTTTTAAAATAAAAATAACAAAGCGCCAGCAGGCAAATCAGGCCTAAAATAAGCCCGCCCAGGGTATCGCTAAACCAATGCGCACCCAGGTAAATTCTCGAAAAGGCAATTGTTAAAATAAAAAATGCAGAAATATAAATAACGGGTTTTCGGGTAATTCGCGGAATATCCTTCAATTCCCGCATTAAAATAATAAGAAAACCAAAAAAAAGTACATAAGAAAGTACATGGCCACTTGGAAAGCTTTGAAACCTGTTAATTTCTACCAGGCGGACATAAAATTCGGTAGGCCGGGGGCGATCTACGACGTTTTTTATGCCTAGAATTAATAATCCGGATAAGAGGATAGCACCAATAAAATAGGCCTCTCGTTTATATTGAAATCGATAAAAAAGGAAAGCGACGATAACTACCAATAAAAGAGAATAAGGTAATTCGCCGAAAAAACTGATACCAAGCATTATTTTATCTAAAAAATTAGAATGGTATTGCTGCACAAATACAGAGATCTTTTGGTCTATAGCAGGCACCGGATAACGAATAACCAGTACCGCCAGGAGTACAAAACAACTAACTAGCGCAAAAAAAGAAATAAATAAAGCCTTGCGTTTAAAATGCATTTTAAAATTAATTATCTTTTACTTTAACATTTATCCCTTCGGTATGTGCGCTAAATTCTGGTGCATATAGGCATTGTAATGAGGTAATTCCATTCGCGAAATTCCCCGCATGGGTTACCCTAAGTAGATATTCGAATACATAAGTGCCTTTTCGCAAGCGGCTGATAAAGAAATTTGTGCTTGCGTCTTTTGTGCTTTCGTAATAACTCAATCCATCTTGGTATTTATACTTAGAGATTACATTTACAGGTTCGAAACCAGCCGATCGCATATCCTTTAAATGTACGTATTCCATTTCCCGGTCGGCATAAATTTCGATCCTAACTTTTAATAAATCTCCAGGGCTAAGTGTATTTGTTGCCGTAAGCGGTATAAGCACATTACCTTTGGCCGATGGCTGCGCTAAGAACAATTGCTTCTTAATTTTAATACCTGTAGCTGCCGAAGTAATTTTATTTAAATTTTCGAAATATTGCCAATATAATGCGCCCCATGCTATTGTTTTATTGTTATTTTTAATTTCTATTTTACCCATTTCCGGTTTTACATCGATACCGGGAATACTAATTTTCTGATAACCGGTTCCGGCTTCGCTGGTTGAGCTCGATAGGTTCTTATGGCCAATTAAAATTTTTGGCTCGCTACTTTCGGAAAGTAAATCGTAGCCCTGCATTAATAGTGCATAACAAGCTGCTACGGTAGCCTTAGTGGTTTTCCAATCGTTGGTTTGTTTGTTTTTTAATAACCAGATTTTCATTTCTTCGACCGATAGGCCATCTGCCGCAACTTCGTTAAATGCTTCGATTAGTATTGCCTGGGTTTCTATCTGATTTTGGTACCAGAATAAACCAGCGCGATTATTTGCCCAGTACATCCCCATTTCTTCATGGTGTTGCGCTGTTTGTTTTAATAAATTGATAATTTTTAAAGCTTCGGCATTATTCCCACTTCTATACAAAACTAAGGCAGCTTGCCCTTGCTGGTAGCTTCCCATTGTCTTCCAGTTACCGGCAATTTTTTTATGGTAAAAATCGACTGCTTTCTTAAATTCGGGATTAACAGCCTTAGGATTACTATAACTTCTGGCAAAAAGGTAATGTAAAGGCAAATAACTAAAAGATTTTCCGCTAAGTTCCAGTTGGTAATCTTCTATTAATTTCTGATCGAGATAGGTTAATGCTTTAGTTAAAATCTTTTCAAAAGCTGGGTAAATTTTTTCGTCGACTAATTTCATTCTTTTAAGCTGTCCCATACCTAAAACAATATGCTGCGTAATATACCGGTCTTCGCTCATCCCGGTAAACCAAGGAAACGATCCATTTGCATTTTGCATTTTCTCTAATTTTTCGAAATTATCTTTTAACTCGTAAGACATCCGGTTAAGATCGAATAACACCGCTAATCGTTTTTTACGCTCGGTCTCGTTGCCTGCCTCTCTTATCCACGGTGTTTCTTCCAATAAAATTGATTTTAGCTCCTGGTTTTTTTCCAGATTAGCCAGCAGAGATATTCCATTATTTGTTTGCTGCCATTGGTTAAAAATTGTTTTTATTTTAGGCGAACTATTTATTATCCCTGTTGCAAAACTATTTGCATAAAGCCTGCTAAAAGTTTGCTCCGAGCCTTCGTTAGGAGATTCCATTAAATATGGGAGCGCCCGGATGGCATACCATACTGGGTTTGCAGTAAATTCGAAAGTTAAAGCCTGGTTACATAAAGTTTTTGACGATCCGGATTTTAATAATTTCTCCATATTAAAAGTTTTACTGGTATTGCCACGTACATTTAAAGGCATACTTTCGGTAACCAGCATCGAATTTGGTAATACTGGAATGGTCATTTCTTCGCCATCACTATACATTCCAGCCTGCGCTAAAACTTTATAAGTAATAGCATTAAGTCTACCTGGGATAATTAAAGGCCATTTAAAAACGAGGCTGCCGGCATCAGCAATTTCGAAATGCTGATTTAAAGTTTTGCCTCTTTCTAAAAGCTGAATATTCTTTCCCGTTAATGCATCTTTTAATTCTAAGTACACTTCGCCATTAAGTTTCGACCCCGAAAGATTATTCAGCTTTGCACTAAAATAAATGGTATCGCCTTCGCGGAAAAAACGCGGTGCATTTGCCGAAATAGCCAATTGTTTTTGTGTAATTAACTCGTTGGTAACGACAGCTGTTTTTAAATCTTTGGTATGAGCAAAGCCCATCATTTTATAGCGCGTTAACGATTGGGGAATAGTAAATTCGATACTGATTTCGCCATTTTCATTTGTTCTTAATTGCGGATAGAAAAATGCAGTTTCTTTAAAATTAATACGGGGATTAGCTGCAGGCATGGTTATCGCTAATTTTTTATTATAATCTTCGAGCATCGAAAAAGTATAAACGGTATGGTCTTCGATAATACTTGCTGCGAGGCTATTCTTTCCTCTAACTACTATTTTGCTTTCGCTCGAAGCCGGTGTTCCCAGGCCGCGAACAACAACTTCATTTAAAAGAGCATCTTCCGAATTTAAGGTCAATTCTAATTTCTGGCCTTTGGCTGCATTTTCTAATATTTTTAAATAAGTGCGATAGCCATTATTATAACCTCCATAATAATTAAAGCCAAATAAATTTAGACCTTCGTATTTTCTAGTTGCAAAGGGATAATAGGGCTGGAAGCTTCTTGTAGACCAAGGCATATAGCTACTATTCCAATTGTTTAAATTAAGACGCCAGTTATAGGTTTCGTAGTTATAGGCGGTCTGAAGTGAGTTATCCCAATTCATTTTACTAAACTCATCTAAAGAAGCATCATATAAAGTTGCCAGTAATTCTGCCATTTGCTTTTCGCCAGCTTTATTGCGAATACTGAGCTTCCAGGTTTCCTTTTCTCCAGGTTGCAATTTATCTCTAAAAGTTAAAAACTTAATCTCGAGTTGTTTTGCAGTATCGACCACACTAATCTTTTGCAGCGAATTATAGCTCATTCCATTCTGTACCATGGTAAACTGCACAGCAAAAGAATTCCCAAAATTGAGGTCAGGTTTAATTTTAACGATAGTTTGCTTACTCGAAACATTTAACCATATTTTTTTAGTAACGCTATCTTTATGATAAACTTCATAATACATTTTGCTACCAGGCAATAGGCTGGCTACTCTAAAAATAGCTTCTTCTGTTGGTAAAATCTTGTTTTTCTCTGCTACAAGCCATTCGCTACTCTGCTTAATCCTGAGCGGTTGGGAACCATAAATACGCACAGTTTTGGTTAAAGAAATGGTGTCGTTTACTGTATTGATTGCCAAAAACTTAACTTTATAATATCCTGGAGGTAAATCGTTGCTGTTAAAGTAAAGGTTTCCACTACCTTCATTTGCCATTATTTCTTGTTCAAATACGTTGTTTTTTATCGCCCATTTTTCCGGATTGTTTTCGTTGGCATATTCGTCGTGAGGGAAATACTTTATAAAATCGGATTTACTTAAGGTATATCTTTCGGCATTAAATAAGCTTTTATTAGTTAATCTTTTGGGAGGTTGAAGTAAGCACCATGTTGCCAGCAACTTGCCCTTAATAGGCTCGTTATTTAAATTTAGGATTCTAAAAGGAATGCTATCATTTTTTGTAGTTAAAAAAAGTTGCTCAGGTAAGGGTATGGTTAATTCGAGATCTTTTTTTCCTACCATTATGGTTTTAGAATTAACCTTTGTTTCACCATTTGCATCTGTAATTTCGACTTTAATCTCGAAAATAGAGTGCTCGGGAGTGTTGGTTTCCTTTGCAAAAAAGCTAAGCTCAAATTTGCCTCCAGCGTTGGTTAATGTTTTGCCAAGAGCAATTTGCTGTGGGGTTTGAGGTAAATAGGCATAAACTTTATAATTGGAAGTAAACCGGCGGTATATAGTATATTTTACCAGTGCCCCGCTAACGGCATATCCGGCAAAAGCTGTTGCCATGCCGCTAACTTTTATACTGTCGTTTAATTTATACTTTTCATTCGCTTTGTTAAAAAGAATTTCGAAAGTTGGTCTTTTATATTCTTCAACTTGCACTGTGATATTACCATAAGCTGTATTTAGCATCATGCGGCCATTTAAGCTGCCAACAGGGATGGTAAATGAGCCCTGAAAAGTGCCGTAATCGTTAGTAACTACTTTCGTGGTTTCGATGTCTTTATGATTAATATCTTTAAAAATGACCGATAGATTTTGGTTAACTAATAGTTTATTTTCATTTTGTTCGTTCGTAATAAAAATCCCTTTGTAGTAAACCGTTTGCCCGGGGCGATAAATTGGCCGGTCTGTAAATAAGATTACACGTTTAGGTTCTGGTTTATAGTTATTATTGTAATTAAAAACATTAACCCATAAGGAATCTTGCTGGTAGGTAATTAAAGCACCACTAATATTTGCTGTTTTGATGGTTAAGGCGATTCCAGGCTTACTAGTATATAAAATATCCTGAAATAAGTTATTACTTCCTTTTTGCTCAATTTTTACCTTTCCTAAAGGTTTACCAGTAGTATTATTGGTTACAATGTATTGATGCCGGGTACGGTTTAAGGTACGATCGGTAACTGCAAGTTGACTAACACTAAAATTGGTGTAGTTATAAATGGTAGAAGAATTTAATTCTTTACTGTTTTGAGTAACTAGTACATAGCTTCCCAATGGCAAGCCATCCATTTTATCGATTAAAGTATGCTGCTGATAATCTTTTATTGCTGGTAAGCTAACTCTCCATTCTTTAAGTATGGTTTTATTTTTCACAAAATTTTCGAAATCAATAAATTTATTGAAATAAACATCCCGGCCAACTGGTCTTTTATAAATCTTTAAATAAACGGTATCAATATTCTGATAAGTGAAATGAAGTTGAGCGGGTTGGTTTGGGCGAATAACTTCTTTAGTACCCAGTTCGATCTGTTTAAATGTAATTTGATTAATTAAATTAGTCGAATTTTGAGCCCCAGGACTTTTAGGGTAAGCCTTTATCGCTTTCGTAGCCAATGCCATTGCTGTAATTAAGTTTAGCTTGTTGGTATCGATAATTAACTGTGTGTTTTTGTGCAATAAAGCCTGTTCGTACACGATGTCTGCGTAAATTTCCGTATGCGCGGCCTGTCTGGCTAAAACCTCCAACGACTCGTTATAAAGTTCGGATCGCTCCCTGCTGTTGTTTTGCAAATAGCAAAATTTAAGTCTTTTTAAGTCGATATCAACCTGTGCCTCAAAATCTTCAGGTTTGTTATGAAACTTTAAAAGATTTTTAAATAGGGTTAAAGCCATTCCGTTAAAAGAAACACTATCGTTTAAGGGTATTTTTGCTGCTAGAAAGGTAGTGCTGCTGGCTAGCCAAACGGGATCGTTAAGGTCGGGCCCCTCGCTTTCTATATTGCTTATGTTAATTTGAGGATTGGTAAAAGCATCGATTGCCCGATGTGCTAATAAATCGAAAAGCGTTGGTCGAAGTTTTCGATTGTACCGATCGGCTGTTAAAACCGAATCCAAAAAATCGATCCTGGTGTTTTGTAATAGCTTTGTTTCCTTTAAAGAGGCATTAAAGCTATTTACAGCTTCGGTTGTTATTTTTCGAATAGACCAGGTGCTGATATCGTTTCCAATATCGCCAATTACAAAGGTACGATTAGCTATCTGATACCTGTTTTGCAGGTAATATTTCCAATAGGTCTCGGCCAGTAAGGATTGAAGGATACTTTTTTCGGGTTGTTTAGCTAAATTAATGTCCTGTTTCAGGTCTACGAGGATTTTATTAAAGGCATTTTCTTCCAGATAACTTTGAAACAGCATTCTGTAAATAACAGATTTAATAAGCATTGGCGAATTACCGTCGGCCCTGGCTTGCCTGTTTAATTGTTCAATAAGCGTTAAAGCAGGTTTGGGTTGAGCCACGAGAGCCAGCGAATCGACCTTATAGAAGTCGCTAATGGTATATCGTTGGGCAAAGATCTTGGGAGCACTTAAATTTAAGCAAGTCATTAATAGGAGTATCCGGAATGTATATTTCATAAGCGCTAGTTTTAATTGAGGATGGGATATATCTCGTGATTCCATAATTCATCGTAAACCAAGATAGCCATAAGAACGATAGTTTCAAATTAATTTAAACCGAGCTATTTTTAATAATGTTTAGCAGATATCTTTATATTTACGGATGAAGAAAATCCTTTCTATAGACGGTGGTGGCATAAGAGGAATTATTCCGGGGATGTTGTTAGTCGCGCTCGAAGACAAATTAAAATTAGAGAGTAAAAACCCCGATTCGGCCATAGTAGATTATTTCGATTTTTATGCAGGAACGAGTACTGGTGGTATTTTAACTTGTTTGTTGTTATGTCCTTCCGAAAAGGATCCTAGCCGGCCAAAATTTTCGGCCCGGGCAGCGCTCGACTTATACCTCGAGCATGGTAATGAGATTTTTAAAATGAGTTTCTTTAAGCGGTTAAGAGCGAAGTTTGGCTTAGCCGGAGAGCGTTATAATAGCCTTATTTTCGAGGGAATACTGAAAAAATATTTTGCAGAAACTAAACTTAGTCAGCTTATTAAGCCTTGTATTATTAGTGCTTATAATATAGAACTCCGTAAAACACACTTTTTCCGGCAGCAGAATGCAATTACCAGGGGCAATGCCCGGGATTTCTATCTCAAAGATGTTTGCAGGGCAACTTCAGCTGCTCCGACGTATTTTAGTGTAGCCGAAATATACTCGCTGGCTAATGTGCGCTATCCTTTGTTAGATGGGGGAGTGTTTGCGACTAATCCGGCTTTAAGTGGTTTAATTGAAATTACGAAAGCCTTTAATCAGACAAAGATTAACGATATTTATCTATTATCGCTTGGAACCGGCCGGTCGAGGAGATCGTACGATTATGATCATTTTAAGAAAAGCAGTGCAATGGCCATTGTGCCAGCATTAATAGACATTATGATGAGCGGCGTAGCCGAAACAAGCGACTTCTTTTTAAGCCAGCTCTTTCGCTCTGCTGGAAAAGAAAAGAACTATGTTCGGATAGAACCCGATAGTTTAGAAAGCATTAAAGAAGGCTTAGATGCGGCAAGCCCTTCAAACATTAAAAAATTAGTTGCATTAGGAGACCGGACGGTAAGCGAAAATGAAGAGCGACTAACTCAAATTGCAAAATTCCTGGTCGAGGAGCAAAGACGGTCGAATGTTAAAATGCCCTGGGATTTTCTAAAAAATGGGCATTAATTATAACCATACCGTTATTGTTTGCCCTAGCTTAACACAGTTTCGATAGTAATGGTATGGGTAAGTATTTTATGAATTGGACAAGCATTGGCTACGGTTAATAACCTGGCACGCTGTTCTTCGTCGAGCTTACCTGTAAGTTTTAACTGGCGGATAAGCTTTGTTTGTCCATTTTCTTCTTGTAGTTCGACAGCTACATCTACCATTTCGAGGTTCCAGGCTTTTCGGTCGGCGTACATTCGTACTGTAGCACAAGTACATGCCCCCAAGGCTGATGCTAACAACTCTTTAGGTGAAAAACCTTTATCTTGTCCGCCTTTTTCTACCGGCTCGTCGGCGAAAACCACATTGCCTGTTGCCGATTTGATTTCAATTTTGTAGCGTTCTGTGCCAATGTTTGCTTTAATTGCTGCCATTATTTAATTGTTTTAATGTAATAAAGTTAAAATATTTTAGATTAACGCTTTATTTTTTTTAGTAAGATAACGATCCAACTCGCTAATACAAATGGAAATGTTAATGCTGGCAGGTTCATGCTCCGCATTAAGCTCATAATTATTACAGCTAACACGACCGCTATTAAGGCCAACACAAAATCTTCTATTTTTTTACCGGCAAAGGTAATCGCGCACAGCACCGCATTATAGCTTAAAAGACCTAAGTAAATATCTTTTGTGGGTTCACCCAAAGAATAAGCGATAAAGCCGCTTAATGCAGCGGCAACAAGTGCATATATTGCTGCAATTGGCCGGTTAATTAGCACACCAGCAAAAAAAAGTATCCCCGACCAAATGCTATTCTGGAAAATGACTTGCCCAAATGCTAGCGGGAGTGTCGAAAGTTGATGGTTAACAAGGAGGTCGCTAGTTAAAGCGGGTGGTTCGGTTAAAAAAGGCAACTTATAGGTAATAAATAGACATAACCAGGTAACTAAAATAAATGGAAAGGTATAGGCGGGTATTTTTTTTACTATAAAAAAATGCTGTATCATGGTGGCCAGAATGGAGCCAATTACAATGGCAAGCCAGATTGTAATCGTTGGCTGAAAATAAATGATTAGTGCCACCCCAACTAATGTGGCACTAAAACCATAAAGCCCACTATTAATTTCGTCGCTGGGGTACTTTAGTAATTTAGCGGTGTATGTTCCAGTAACTACTGCCAGGATAGCCGCGAGACCCATGGTAGAGGAGCCACAAAATATACCGGCCAGAAAAAACAAGCCTGTCCAAATATTATCCTGGAGCATAATTTGCCCGATGCCCTTTAAGAAAGGAGAGGTTGTGGTTGCGAGAGTTGAGTTTTTGTATTCCATTTTGCATTGGTGTGATTAATTTTAAACCTACTACCATTAGCTTTACTTCTACAGGTATAGCTTATTGCTGGAGCAAACATAGCTGAATAATATACAAACAAAGAAAAATGACCGGAATTGACTGCTGAATAACGCGCTTTTACAATTATTCGGGCAAGCCAGGTATTTGCTTCGAGACATGTTATTACTAGTTTCGAGATACGTTCGGGCTACCTTCGGGATTTATTCGGCTGCCGGGCTTGCGGAGTCGAAGGCGGGTCGAAGCTGCCTCGAAGACATCTCGAAGCCTTCCCGAAGCAGAGTCGAACAAAAGGGCCTTTTTCCCGAAGCCGAGTCGAAGCGGAGTCGAACAAGGCCCCTTTTTTCCCGAAGAAATTATACATTTTCCCGAAGCGGAGTCGAACAAAGTGATACTTTTGTCGAACAAACTTAATTCATGAAAAATCTGAATAATCTATTCAAAACCTGAATAACTTAATTGTTAGTTGTATAAATATCTCGATTGGAGGTTCCAGGTGGATTTTTTCTATAAATATTTTACTAAAATCATCTACCTTTAGCTGATGATGCGAATAAGAAACAATATACTAAGCCTGTTAACTATGTTGATTTTAATATTAACATTAAGTTCGTTTAGTATCATGATCAATCACGAAAACAATACTTCAGAGAAAAGTAGCCCGAAGATCGTGAATATTGTAAATTTTATCCGATTACTCGAACCGAGAGACGAGCAGATTACCCAAGATGTACTTTATCAGACCGTAGTAAACCAGGTAGAAATTATGAAAAAATATAATTTACCAGGTACTTTTCTGCTTCAATACGATGCGCTTATGGATTCGAGGTATCAAAAATTGTTAGTGTCTTTACCAAAAGGTTCGTTCGAAATTGGCGCATGGTGGGAACTTCCCCAGCCACTTATTGAAAAGGCAGGATTGAAATGGCGCGGCCGCTATCCGTGGGATTGGCATGCTGACGTAGGGTTTGCTACGGGCTACACCCCGGCAGAGAGAGAAAAAATTACTGATGTTTACATGGCCGATTTTAAAAAGATCTTTGGATATTATCCAAAATCGGTAGCATCGTGGTTTATTGATGCACATACCCTAAATTACATGTACGAAAAGTACCATATTGTAGCCTCTGCAAATTGTAAAGACCAGTATGGGACAGATGGTTATACTTTGTGGGGTGGTTACTGGAATCAGGCTTATTACCCAAGTAAGGTTAATGCTTATATGCCTGCTCAAAATGCCGGCAAACAAATTCCAGTTCCTATTTTTAGAATGCTGGGTAGTGATCCGATTCGTCAGTACGATACCGGTTTAGGTACAAAAAGGCAAGGAGTTATTACACTCGAACCAGTTTATAAATTTGGAGGCGGGGATAAGGGTTGGGTAGATTGGTTCTTCCAGACTTTTACTCAGGATCCTTCGCTAGGATTTAATTATACGCAAACAGGACAGGAAAATTCATTTACCTGGAAAGATATGGCTAAGGGTTTTGAAACTCAACTACCACTTATCGCCAAACTCAGAAATGAAGGCAAACTTCAGGTAGAAACCATGGAGCAATCGGGTTTATGGTTTAAAAATAAATATAAAGTTACCCCGGCAACATCTTTTGTGGTTAACAAGGACATTGAAGGCAGCAACCTGAAAACAGTATGGTATAATAGTCGTTTTTACAGGATCAACTTGCTTTGGGAAAATGAAGGATTACGAATTAGGGATATTCATTTATTTAACGAAAACTTTCCAGATAAATACATGACCGAAATTGCAACGGCTAACGAATGTTCATTTTATACCCTTCCAATTGTAGATGGTTATGTTTGGAGCAAAAAAGGGGAGCTGGCGGGCCTCAGGTTTAAGGCACTTGCTGATGGAAAAGAAATACTGCTTAAAGGAGCCGATCCGGTTTTTACAGATAACGGAAAAAATTCGGTTCATATTTCATGGCCTTTAACCACTATAAAGGGTAGCCTGGAAATGGAACTGAAGGAGAAAACCTTAACCATCAAACTCGTAAGCAAAGAAAAGTTAAATTGGTTTTTGGATTTGAATACGGCTGAGATAGCAAAACTGCCATTTAATTTAGTGGGATCATCCAAGATTGACTGTACCTTTGAAGGAATGAACTATAGCTTAAATGCAAGCAAAGGAACATTTTCGAAGCCAGCCAATGGTGCTGTATTTCGGCTTAACCCTTCGGGCGAATCCATTATTTTAAATCTTGCGTTTATCTTATGAAGCTAACCAGACCTATTTCCCTTTTATTGCTGTTTATCCTGAGCACATTTGGCTTTGCTAAGGCGCAGCCATCGAAATTAAAATGCGAGTATTTGATAAGACCAATTGGTATAGATAACCCTTCGCCAAGACTTTCCTGGATATTAATGGATAACAGAAAAGGAGCTTTTCAGCAAGCCTACAGAATTTATGTAGGCGTCGATTCTATTGGGCTTACCAATAAAAAGGGCATTGCATGGGATTCTGGAAAGGTTTTATCTTCAAATAGTTTAATAACCTATAAAGGTGGTGCACTTCGTCCTTTCACTAAATACTATTGGTGCGTGGACCTTTGGGATAAAGACGGCAAAATTATGCAAGCTGCCACCGCTAGCTTCGAAATGGGAATGATGGGCATGGAAAACTGGAAAGGCACCTGGATTAGCGATAGAAATGATATCAATACCATGCCTGCGCCATATTTCAGAAAAGTTTTTCAACCAGTAAAATCAATAAAATCGGCAAGGGCATATATTGCAGCTGCCGGTCTGTACGAACTCTATTTAAACGGCAAGAAGGTTGGCGATCATCGACTCGACCCGATGTACACCCGGTTTGACAGAAGAAATTTATATGTGAGTTACGATGTAACTGCAAACCTGAAACAGGGAAATAATGCAATTGGTGTTTTACTTGGCAATGGTTGGTATAACCATCAATCGTTAGCCGTTTGGAATTTTGACAAAGCTCCTTGGCGGGCAAGACCAACTTTTTGCCTCGATCTAAGAATTACCTATACCGATGGAAGTGTTGAAGTCGTTAAATCGGGTGCCGATTGGAAAACAAGTTTAAGTCCGATTATCTCGAACAGCATTTATACAGGAGAACATTACGATGCTCGTTTGGAACAAAAAGGCTGGAATACCGCTGGTTTCGACGATTCGAAGTGGCATGGCATTACTTTAAGGGCAGCACCATCGAAAAACATCGTATCGCAGGTTATGCATCCGATAAGAAATGTGCAAGAAATTGAAGTAAAAATAATGCACAAATTCGCCGATACCAATTATGTTTTCGATTTGGGAAGGAACATTGCAGGGGTAAGTAAAATAAAAGTGCAGGGAGAAAGAGGTACTATCATTCGTTTAAGGCATGCCGAACGATTGTATGCAAATGGTCATACCGATTTATCGAACATTGATGTTTACCATCGGCCGAAAGATAAATCGGATCCTTTTCAAACCGATATCTTTATTCTTAACGGCGAAGGCGAGGAGGAGTTTATGCCTTTATTTAATTACAAAGGCTTTCAATATGTTGAGGTAACAAGCTCCAGGCCCATTACCCTCCACAAAAATAGCCTTACAGGTTATTTTATGCATAGCGATGTGCCGACAGTAGGAAAAATCTCCTCTTCAAACACTTTAGTAGATAAATTGTGGTGGGCAACCAATAATTCTTACTTGTCGAACCTGTATGGTTTTCCTACAGATTGCCCTCAGCGAGAGAAAAATGGCTGGACGGGCGACGGGCATTTTGCCATTGAAACCGGGCTATATAATTTTGATGGAATTACGGTTTACGAAAAGTGGATGGGCGATCATCGCGACGAGCAACAGCCTAATGGCGTATTGCCAGATATTATCCCAACAGGTGGGTGGGGCTATGGAACAGCCAATGGAACGGACTGGACAAGTACGATAGCTATAATTCCCTGGGAAATTTATAAGTTCTATGGCGATAGTAAATTACTTAATGATAATTATGAGAGCATTAAGAAATATGTAAACTATGTTGAAGGAACAAGCAAGGGCTACCTTACCACCTTCGGTAGGGGAGATTGGGTGCCAGTTAAATCAACTTCAGATTTGGAATACACCTCTTCTATTTACTTTTATGTGGATGCCAATATTTTGGCAAAAGCAGCTCAGCTTTTCGGTAAGAAAAGCGATTACCTGCAATACAACGCTCTAGCAGAAAAGATAAAAAAGGCAATAAATGCCAAGTTTTTTAATCCTGTTACCGGTATTTACGGTAAAGGAGTTCAAACAGAACTATCGATGGCACTACAATGGGGTATCGTTCCCGATGCATCGAAACCATTGGTAGCCGATAACCTGGCAGCAAGAGTAAAAGCCGATGGGATGCATATCGATGTTGGCGTATTAGGTGCAAAAGCAGTTTTGAATGCGTTAAGTGATAACGGACATAGTGATATTGCTTATGAGCTGGCAGCGCAGGATACTTATCCGGGCTGGGGTTGGTGGATTGTAAATGGCGCCACTACTTTGCACGAAAACTGGGATATGAAAGCAACCCGGGATATTTCTGATAACCACATGATGTTTGGTGAAATAGGTGCCTGGTTTTTTAAAGGAATTGGTGGGATTAAAGTTGATGAAAAGCAACCTGGATTTAAGAATGTTTTATTAAGGCCACATTTTGTTAAAGGTTTAACACATTTTGAAGCCTCGCATGAGGGGCCTTATGGCGACATTTTATCTTCGTGGAAAAGAACAGATAAAGGCATCGAGTATACTGTTGTTATTCCGGCAAACTCTACAGCAAACGTAGAAATACCCCTAACCATAGGCCAGAAAGTTTATTTAGCTGGTAAAGAGATGGCTAATCAAATAAACATTAAGGCTGGTCAATACCTGTTTATAATAAGATAGGGGCTAGCACTGCCGTTATTTAATATTCCAGATAATATAGTAACGCTATTGTTAAAAACTATATATTAGTAATTTAATAACACACAAAAACAAATTATAATGAATGTAACTAAGAAAATCTTATTAATGAGCTTTATTGGCCTTTCTACTTTGGCATTGTATTCTTGCAAAGCAAAAAAAGCAGTAGTCAAAACTCCACCTCAGGTTTCAAAACCAACGCCAGTAGAAGAGAAAGTAGCTCCGGAACCAGAAAAGAAAGAAGAAGAAAAGCCGGCGCCAGTAGAAAAACCAAACTTTGATATTGCTAATATTCAATTTGAGTTTAACTCGTTTGTGCTAAAAACAGCTTCATTACCTATTTTAGATAGGGCAGTTGCAGAGATGAAAAAGGCTCCGGATACAAAATTTACCCTGAATGGACATTCTTCGGCAGAAGGTTCTGCATCGCATAACTTATCTTTATCTGTAGATCGTGCAAATGCTGTTAAATCTTATTTTGTAAATGCCGGACTTGACGCTGATAATTTTAAAATAGTTGGCCATGGTGATAAAGAACCTATAAGTAGTAATGCTACCGAAGCAGGTAGAATGTTAAACAGAAGAACCGAAATTGAAGTAGGAAAATAAACATAAAAAGGAGGCTGTATCAAGCAGTCTCCTTTTTTAGATAGCTATAGAGACTGAGCCTCAACCTCATGTTGTATGGCTTCTTGAAGTACACCAATATTTATATCTTTTAGTGTTTTGAACTTAATGCAATAACCGGTAACGCTTGCCTTGCCTAGTTTTTCTGCATAGGTTTTGGCTAAGTATGCCTTATCGTCAATACCAAGAATGTAGACAGAGATACCGCTTGTATTTGCACTCAACCCAATTTGATAAAACGCTTTGGTTTTCCCATCAGCATATTTTATAGTCCGAAGTCCATATCCTATATTAGGGTTAGAAACAATTTTATTTTCACTGTTTTTACCATCCAAGAACCATAATTTACAGGCTGGCATTGCTTCCAGAATGGTTTGGTGCAACTCTTGCATTTCACCGAGTTTGGGTTCGGGTTGACTAGCGATATACGCTGCAATTTGATCTTGTACATTCATGATTATTCCAATTCTTCGCAGTTAAATTTATGAATATTTAATAAGTCTACTATTTTCAAAGCTATATTTTCTTCACAGTCAATACGTAAAATCTTGTCGCAGTCCTCAAGATCGAAATTCCATTTTTCATTCGGAATTATTTTGTTAATATGCGGCTTGAGCTTCTTAACCTGTTTTTTTGTTTTGACAAAAGTTTTAAAAACGTAGATCATTTTTTGGATAATGTAGCCAATAATTCGTCTAGGTAATTCAATGTCATTGTAAATCCTCCTTCAAAACCCATTTCAATCATTTTTTCCATCCGCTCTAGCGAATCATTTTTAATGGTAATACTCACTTTTGTCTTTCCATTTTCTTCGCTGAAGCTAAGGTCCCAATCAGAACCCGGCAATTCGGGGTTTTCATCTTTGTCTGCAAAAGAATTTAAATATTTGAAATTGGTTTTTGGGCTAATGGAAGTGTACTGCTGAAGTGACCAATGCTCATCGCCCTCGGGGCTTACCATCGCATAAAATCTTCGTCCGCCGACTTCAAAATCCATTGCTTTTGTTTTTGACGACCAAGGCTTAGGCGCCCACCATTGGTCGAGGATTTCTTGTTTGGTAAAAGCATCCCATACCAGTGAAAGGTTGGCAGCAAATTCTCTGTTTACAAATACCGTTTTTTTTTCTTTGTTAACGGTAAAATCAAATAGTAAATTGTTCATTTTTTTAGTTTTTTATTGTTAATAATACTTTGTCTAATTGATTAAATCGATCTTCCCAAATCTTTCGGTATTGGTTTAACCATTTATCTATTTCTTTCATTTTTTCAATTTCAAGTGTGTAATAGATTTCTCTACCCTGATATTCTTGTTTTACAAGATCACATTCTGTAAGAATACGTAAGTGTTTCGATACTGCCTGCCGACTTGTATTAAAGTTTTCGGCAATAGCGTTAGGTGTCATTGCCTGTAATGCTATTAAGGCTATAATAGCCCGTCTTGTTGGGTCTGCAATAGCCTGAAATATATCTCGTCTCATTCGTGTAAATATTTATTTAAGAAACTAATCGGTTGCAAATATATATGCAACTTTTCGGTTTCGCAAATTTTTTTTACATTTAGGAAAAATTTAAGGCTAGGTATAATTAATCTTATAAAGCGGAAAACGTAATGTTAACAGGCATTTCATGAGGTGGTCATTATTTTGCCAATGTATAAGATCCCCAAAAATATAGTCGATTGGACAATAACCTTTGGTCTATTCCACCTAATCCTGTAGTGCGCGCAGCTGTCCCCTCAACAACTAGACGAGATGGTAGTCCACCAGAAAGCCCTTTTAATTCATTAAGTGAAATTTGATAGGCTATTTCCTTAGGTTTGTTAATCGTTAACCTAAAATATTTTAATGGAACAGCTAATTCATAAGTAAGTATATTATTGTTGCTTATAGTTATCTTTGCATTAATGTTTTTATCGTTATATATAGAAATTACAGGGGTACTAATCTCTTTTATACCTGATAGCCCGATTTCCTTCACTTGCGTTAAGTAAGCTTTTTGTCTGAGGTAAGTTATGGAATCAATTATCCTGTTTGAGGAGCTTTTTGTAGCTTTCGATTTTTTCTTTTCATTATCCTCATTACCATAATTAGTTAAGTTCATTGCAGGTTTATTCCTATTTACCAGGTAATTTTTAGTGATTGCTGGAAATGTAATGGATATTCCATCTTTTTCGTTTCTTCTATTATCAGCCTTAACCATAAAGGTTATCCCACAGCTCATGATTTTGTTATTGATGCCTATATTTTGGGATTGTATAACGAGATAAAAATTCTCGTCATCATTTGTTAACGTATAAAAAAGATACGTGCTTTTGTTATAAGCCTGAAAGTCATTGTTAACTTCGACTGCTTTTCCATCTATTTTTAGACCTGAAGGCGTTCTAATGCCTTTTTCTTGAACATTGGGGAGGTCTTGTGCAATACAGAAAGCCGGCTTAATAATTACAATTGACAATAAACTAATAACGATTGACAGCGTTTTCATATAATCATAAATTATAGCTAATAAATAAAACTTCCATCACCTCGTCTTTTTCTGTTCTCTCCATTTTTTTTAGGAGCACCACTCCATTTTTGCACGGTATAGGTAAAAGACAAAAAGCCGTACCTGCTTAAGGTATTTGATTTGGTATTAGTTGTTCCAAAAGCACTAACAACTTGGTTAATTTGATTATTTTGTTTGAACAGGTCAAATAGTTGCACACGTAATAAACCATTATTATGTGGTAATAGCGCCTTTTCAATATAAGTATTAAATATGTAAGGGTTTTTATTTATATTAAAGTCAATACCCCTTATAAAGTTCTTGCTAGCTTCGTAACCAATTTTCCATGAGCCTAGGAAGATTTTTCCATCAAGATTAATGGAGGTTGTTATGATATGATTATTTATAGCATTCGGTTGGTTAAAAGATCTTTTTTGCGAACTATATGAAGTATAGGGGTTAATTTCTAGCGACTCGTTCGGGTTCAGACTAATGCCCAACGATTCTCTAACAAACCAAGAATTTGAAATATAAACTATATTGTTACTCGCAGATCTGTCTGATGCATAAGACACGAAGCCATTAGCTTCAAGACTAAGTTTCCCCGAAGCCAACTGCTTAGCTATTGCGTGGTTGATGGTAAAACTGCGATCGCCATTTGAATTAAGATAACGATATTCATTATAAAAACCCGGAACGTTTAAAAGAGGCACCTGATTTACATTAGTTATCACTTTATTCTTTATTAATTTTACAGTGCCATTTAAAGAGATATTCATTTTTGAATTCGCGAGGAAATTGTTGTATTCGAGATTTGCGATTTGGTAAAATGTTGGTTTTAGGTACGGGTTTCCAACAACAATGTTTTGTGGATCTGTTCTATCTACGATAGGTTGAAGTTGTGTAGGGCTTGGCGCTATAGCTGTACCGCTGTAATTGATCGACGCCCGTTCTGTTCGCGAAAAGATATATTCATAACGAAATATAGGAAGCAGGTTGAAGTTGTTATTCTCTATGGCTAAATTATTTTGATTGCCCTTTAAATAAGTAGGAACGGCAGCTATTCCGATGGACAGATTATGCTTCTTTTTTATAAGCCTATAATTAAGCGACAATATAGATTCGGCAAAAGTATATTGGTAGGTATTTGTAAAAAGGGGGACAGGTATGGCTTGGCCAAATGTATTAATGCTGTCCTGTAAGATATTACTTTTGTTCGTTCTGGTTTTTAGCTGAATATTAAATTCCAGTTGAGAAGAAATAGACATGGGTTCAATATAGGTAAAACTCGACTTATAATTTTGGAGCCTGTCATTTCTGTTTGTTAGAAAATGTTGAAGTGAATCCTTTAAAAATACTTGAGCATCATCTTTATAAATTATATTATTTGTATTTTCATTGAGGTCATTTTGATAGTTCTCGGAAAAAGTAAACTGAAAAGAAATATTTCTACTTTTCTTTTTGAATAAGTGTTGATAAAATAATTGTAAAGAAATAGTCGGTTTAGTGTTTTTTGAGGCAATTTCGCTAGTAAGAGTTTGGTTTTGATAGCCATTAAAAGTCTGTTGCAAATTCGAGTTGCTTTTTGAAATTAAAGTGTTGTAGCTATGAGAAAATTTAAAAAAGTTTGCACTATCAGGTGTATAATCGAGGTCAAAAGAATATTTATGGTTTTGAATTCGGCTTAATTTCCCATTTGAGGTTGAAAAATTAGTGGTTCCATTTGAGCTAAATAAATTCCCATTACTGAGATTACTACTATTTATATTGTTAAAGCCATAAGTATAAAAGCTATTAACTTGGAGATATTTACCCCATTGATCGCGATAATTAATTGTCGATTTCTGATTTGTCGTATTTCCACCAGAATCCTCACTTCCGACGTTAGCTCCAGGGGTTCCAATCAGGGTTGCTTGGTTGCTGGCTACCCCATTGAGGACATGCTCAAGGTTCCCAGTTAGTCCAATTTGTTGATTTGCATTAATTCTCTGCAAAAATAAGCGGCTGTCATTTCGAGCCTTACTACCAGCACCAACTGTTGCCCTTGCAATATTTGCGATTGATTTATCAGCTTGGGTAGTGAGGTTAAGTATTTTCGAAGGCTCTCCATTCTTTATTCCTGTTCTTTCGGCTTCTTCCCCATAATCGTCGATAAATTGTGCTTTTTCTACAATTTCGGCGGGTAAAATTTGTATCATTTGCGAGACGTTGCCATCTCCAAAGCGTTTTCCATTTATTTTTAGGGTTGAAACAGGTTGTCCAAGATAAAATAATGATTTATCGCGACCCAAAGTTACGCCTTCCATCTTTTTTAGTAATTCATCTACAGTTGCGTTTTCCATAACTTTATAATCAGCAGCCCTATATTCTGTGGTGTCAGTTTTATAAACAATACGAGAAGTACCATTGATCACTACTTCTTTCAATTTTTTAGTCTCAGTACCAAGGATTATGGGGTCTAGTATAATAGTTATAGTGCTGGGGTTAAAAAAATATCTTTTTGCTAAAGGAATATAACCAAAAGAACTAATGGTAATCAGAAATTCAGTACTCAATACATTTTTTAGAATGAATATGCCATTTGTATTGGTTATAACTTTTAATGTATCTTTTGTAGAAGTTAAGTTAATAACGGCATTGGCTATGGGAATCTCTGTCGAATCTAGGATTACTCCGCTGATCTCATGAATTATTCTAGCTTCATTTTTGGTATGTTCCAAAGTTTGAGCCACTAGATTTATTGAACTTGATATTATCACTATAAGTAATACAACAAGAAATCTAATCATCTTATTCTGAAAAAAGTAAGTATAATAATTTCTAGTATTTCCCAATTTTATTACCTTATACAATCTAAACCATATATTTTCACAATACAATGCAACCACTAAATATGACTTATTGATGATTGTAAGAAAATAATAGCATTAAAAGCGAAATAAGTATTGGTAATTATACAAATGCAAGTTCTTGATTGTCTTTCGATTGTAATCGATTCAGCGCTTCATTAATTGCCACCTCTTTAATTAAACCTTTTAATGAAATATCTTCATCTATTAAGTTCCAGCGGATGCCAATGCCATTACCTTTTATTTCAGCTACTTCTAATTCCTTCTTACTTGCATTTTTTATTTTCGGGAAATGTTTTAATGCGACTTTAATTACTGCGCTATTTGTCAAAAGCAAAACAATTAAATTTAACTCTTTGCTAATGATAAATTGCTGAATACGGATTCCTTTTTCAAAAATCAACCTGTCAAAAGGATCTGATGATCTTTTGGTTACAATACTATCAGCATTTTTATTTCTTGAGGTGTTCATTCCCACTTTTA
The DNA here is from genome assembly GCA_040388055.1 of Bacteroidota bacterium. Lineage (GTDB taxonomy): Bacteria > Bacteroidota > Bacteroidia > Sphingobacteriales > Sphingobacteriaceae > Pedobacter. Next base: position 7,625 of record JAZKCO010000012.1, on the reverse strand, counting down.
ATTATTTCCTCACTATGTTCTTTTGCCAATCTCATAATTTCTTTACGTTCCCGAGTATTGCTCCAAAATCGGATTCACCCAAATCTTTGCTTCTACATGCATCTGGATTGGCTCATTGTTTTCATTGCTGTAAAAAAAAATGTATCCGAAGACTTCAAAGACTGTGGGCATATAACAAAAATAATAGCTTTGAAAGTAGGTATAAGCTAGTAAGCAAACTCAAGCCTATTTTTAACATGTTTACTTTCTTCATGTCTTATTTCCTGATTGGTCATGATTTCATGTTCTTTGTCTTTTTGAATAACCTTAAACCAACTTATAGCAGGGATCATTCCGTTGGAATGTAATTCAAGTCTAATCACAAACTCATCTTTAGGTTTTCGATGATTATTAATATATTGACTAAGTACACCTGGAGTAACATCTACTTCATTAGCAAATTGCTTATCCTTTTTATCTTGTCTGCTAACATACTCATTTAGAAAATACCCAAAATTGAGAGCCTCCTTATATTGACCGCTATCTATGTAGTCTTCCAGTTGAAATTTTAGTTGCAACAGTCTTGAATACATTTTTTGCCTTGGAGTACGGCTTTCAAATTGGTTTCGACGGGTTGCCCAAAAGTCACTATCTTCTTTTTTTTCCTTAGCAGTCAAAACTTTATCAGAAGGGAAGACAAAAGCGTCTGCAAGTTCTTCCCCTGTAAACTTTGAAAAAGTTGTTTCCTGAATTTCTTTCCTGTTAGCCTTCATAATATTCTTTAATTAATTTTAATGAATTTTCCCCTTCAGTTATCAAATACAATTTAGTTGACTGTAATCCATACTTCTTTATATAATGTGCCTCTAACTGTGTCTTTGGCTTTAAACATACAAATCCATCAAATCCTGTTTTAAATGCTTCCTTGCATGCAAATGCAAGAAAGCAACCGGCAATCCGGCTATACTTTTGCGATTTGCCAACATTTTCTTTGGAGGATGCTAGAAGTCTAATTTCCAAAGCATAATCTTGTGGTCGCTCATCTAGTGATAGTAGCCCAATTGGCTCATCCTTATCCTCAATTGTCAATTTGTAAACACGGAAGGGCTTTTCTTTGTTCCAATTGAAATCAAATTGCTTTGCTTTATTAATTTGTGAAACTTCAGCCGCATCAATTTTAGTTATTGTTACGGATTGTTTTTCACCTGTGCTATTATTTAATACGTACATCGCTTAGCAAATATACACATAAGTTTACATTTTATGTAAACTTATTATGAAAGCATAGATTAACTAATCTACATTTATGGCTTTAAATTAGAGAACTGTGTCTTAATTTAAAACTAAATAAAAAGAGGTAATAAACATGAAAGATCCGAAACTAATGACTTCAGAACAGGCGGTTAAATTATTAAAACAACATGGTGTACTTGTAACTATCGATCAAGCACAAAAAATCCTAGAATTGAATTATCGAACACAGAAGGTTTTTATTCTATCGCATACAAGATTGTAAATTACTGCATAAACAAAAAACCATCCTTATGTTAAATAAAGATGGTTTTTGAATTTCTGTGATCCCGCTGGTACGTTTGTCGAACCATTTTTTGGAAGACTTAGAAAAATTAGCGAATATCTATAAAGGAAATGGAATCGATAACTCGCCGGACATCAATGTCAATGCCCAAAATTTTACGACCAAGTATAGTACTTCGTTAAGTTTTCTTTTTGGGAACTTTGGCACCCGCTTTTTTTGCCTCTGAGAGACCTATTGCAATGGCCTGTTTTTTAGAGGTTACCTTTTTTCCACTGCCCGATTTAAGTTTTCCTTCTTTTAGCTCATGCATCGCCTTTTCAACTTTCTCTGAAGCTTTTTCTGAATACTTTGCCATAGTTTAAAATTTAAGAATGATCAATTGAATCAATTATGTATAATGAAATAAGCTTGTAGAAAAACAACTTTCTGCAAGCAAGTATTGTGGTTACTATTTTCTTTGTTTTTGAATTTCTTCAATCGCACGAAGATGCGCTCTTAGTGTAGGCAAGGTTTTGTTGATAAAAGCCTTTAGGTCTGGGTCCTTAACTTTTTCAAATGCTTCTTCAAATTCTTTGATGTCATCTTTATGGTCTTTTACCATCAAATCTACGTAAGCTTTATCAAAGTCTTTTCCTATTTTTTTTGCCAGATCGTCTTTTATGTTTTGGTTGTCTCTGTCAATAGTGGCTGGAAGTGCTATATTCTTAGTTTGCGCCAATGTTTTTAATTCTTCATTCACTTTTGAATGCTCATTAACCATCATGGCACCAAAATCTTTAACTTTTGCATCTAGCGCATTAGTTTTGGTAAGTGTTCCGAGTTCAACTTCTAACATTCCTCCGTTGGCTGCTTCTGTAGCAAATTCAGTATCTTTTTCACCAACGCTTATCGCGGCCATGTTCATAGAATCCCTTTCTGCAGAATCTATTTTAACCTCATTTATACTGTCAGCTACATCTTTACTGTCCCTCTGGCTATTGTTGGTGCATGACGACAATATACATAGTACCATTGCCACCACGAAATAATGTAATTTTTTCATAGTTAATGTTTTTAATGCTTAGGTAAACATTTCAAAATTGGCTTTAGTTTTAGGTTTATTGTTTTTTATATCGATCTAGGTTTGAATTGATTATATTTCCTTACTGTCATTTAAATAGTTGATAAGGAGTGTTGCAGCTCGCTGAACGGCCTGTTCAACAATTTCTTATGGCGATCCTGAGTATACCTAACGGTCTGAGAAAATTTCTATCGTTCCATTTTTAATAAATCCTACGATGAACATTGTGCCAACGGGTTTTTCTTTGGTTTCGCTACCCCTGGCGCAGTAAGGCCGATAATGCCTAGATGAGTATCTGCTGGGACCCTTGGCAATGGCTGCAGTAACCTCTGCTGATTCGCGAGTGTACTTTTCAATGAGATCTTTTGGCACTCCTAAAGTTTCTTCCTTTAAACAAATATGGTAACAAACAAATCCTCCTTTAAGAAACTTCCCAGCATCGAGAACCAGAGAAAAATCGGAAGTTAATCTTCCCGCAGTTGCACTTTCTGCAAAAGCAATGGATAGCTGTCTCTTAATAAGAAGCGCTCGGCAAGCTAATAACTTATCTGTTGCCATTTGATGTAAAATTTATGGATATAACATCAGGGAGAGATAGAATGTTGAGCTATACTTTAGATAAAATAATGATGGAAAGGCTTAGGTTTTGCAAACCAAAGACCAGGTACCATACGAATATCTATGTTTTCATAGAAATAAATCTTTTTCTTTTTTACTTACGTATCGTTTAAGTGTATTGCAAAAATGGTCCAGATCGAAGGGTTTTTTCATATAGCCATCAAATCCGCTGATCTTGTGTTGCTGATCGATATCATTGTTACAACTTAGTGCCAAAATAGGCATCCGTGGAAATTTTTCCTTGATCCTTCTACATTGTCTAATGCTGTCAAGTCCCTTTAATTTGTAATCTAAAACAATTACCTGTGGTTTAATTTTAGGGATAATATCCAAAAAGTTGTCATTAAGACTTACAATAGGATAGACTTTAAAACCCTCGGATTGGAGCACAATGGTCAAAACATCCAATATAGCTTGGTCCGTATCCTGCACGATTACAGTTTCCATAATGATTAGCTTTAGTTGAATAGAGTTTAAACATATAGAATGAAAAATAATTTGCTGGTTCTATCTAATTTACCAAAAATATTTTAAGTTAAAAAATAAGGTCTAATAATTTTTTGAAATCATTAGGTTAATTTTTTTACAAAAAAACAACCTACAAAGTGCATTATTCTCTAAAGTTGAGGGCGAAAACCACCACACCTGCCATAAAGAGAACAGCAGCCAGAACCATTATCGTAATACTGCTCGCTTCTTGATAGGTGGTCCAGGCTAATATTGAAAAAAAACCGGCAACCGCAATCAGGACACATGAAATAATAAAGTTTCTCTTGCTTTTCATTAGACATTTCCTCCTTCTCTAATTTATTAACTTTTAAAGATGATCGTTAAAAACTGGTTTTTGTAGTGCTATGTAGAGCGCATCATCCCATCCATAAATGTCATCGCAAAACTTAACGTCTCCAGCTCCATCTATCCATGCGGTGTAGTATAGAATCCTAACAGGAACAGGGGCGGTCAACACTATATATTTCGCACGAGGCATTCCATTTTGCATGGCACTTTTAATCTGTTGAAATTTTTCACTTTTCCCAAAAAGGACATAGGCCAGTTCGAGTGGTTTTTCTACCCGGATACATCCGTGGCTTACCGCTCTATACTCTTTTTTAAAAATGGCACGTTCTGGAGTGTCATGTAGATACACACTACTTTTATTGGCAAAGAGGAACTTAATTTTGCCCAATGCATTTTTAGTACCTGGCTGTTGTTGGAACAGATATTTATCTGCATCTACGGTAGACCAGTCTATACCTTCTGGTTCGGGAACCAGTTTGCCGCTTTGGTAAACATTGATCTTGCTATTGGCCAGATAGTACCGGTCTTCTGCTGCTAGCCTAATTATTTCTTGCCTTGCAATGCTGTGGGGGATGTTCCATACTGGATTGACCTGAACGCTATGGATTATGCTACCAAGTTGTGGTGTAGCCCTTTCTCCGGGCTCACCAACACAAATCTTCATGTTCAGTACAGACCGGTTTTTGTCCATTACATTCAACGTAAAATTTGCAATGTTAACAGCCACAAATTTTTGAAAGATAGGTCGGTTTTTCCACCTTAATCGTTCTAGATTTACAATTAGTTTCTTTTGGTGCTCGACTGTTTGTACAGTTTTATCTGTTTCAATCATAGCCAATTTCTTTTGAAGCGCCAAATAGGTCTTATCTTTTGGTTGTATGCTGTCAAGGTATTTTTTAAGGTCAACCACCTGAGCGATCTCCATTATCAAACTGCTGTCTGGGGCTAAGGTTGGGATCTCATAATTTTCATAGACCATTGAAGGTATTGTTACCCCAAACTGCAGGATAAGGCTGTATCTGACAAGAGAACTGGCGATGAGCAGTTCAAGTTCATTGGCATCCGATTCGGCTATCGAATTTATTTCTTCTTTCCTATTTAGCAATTTTTTAATTCTTTCTGAAGGAAAGAGATCGATATCAAGACCATGCTGATCGATACTCGCCAAATATGTGGTAAAGACTTGTAATTGTCCACCGCTAACAAACCTGTTTAAAAATATGTTCTGAAAGCTATTGTTCTTATAAAGTTTCAAAAGCTCTTGCGGGTAGGGCAGATCTGCTGATAGTCTATTAAATGTTCGCATAAATTTACTGCTATCATTTCTAGTTTCCTGTTTATGGGCCCTGTTGGTCATCTGTGTAGAATTCATAACCATTTTGAGCCTGTTCTGTTTTAATGCACAGGAAGGAATGAGTGCAATTGTTATTATCACAACACTATATCTAAGCCACAGATGTGGTAACGCATACATCTTGTTTTTTATTAAATTGAAAATAACCGATATCTACGATCAGCTACATTAAGACATCGATCTCGATATGGATTGTTACCAGCTATTTCACGGTAATTTCTTTGCTCGTATCTATTATTAATAACAATCCTCAAAAAAAAATGTTTATGTTTTTTTAATATTCTGTTGATCAACAATTATGATACTAGGTATAAAATACACAAAACCAATTTCTTTCTAGGTTGTTCCCTAAAAAGAGAATTATTGATGCTTTCGTTAACGTTCCATATTTAGGCAGCCACGTCAAAAAAGGAGGAAATGATGGAAGCATTTTCATTAAAGTTCAGCACCTGGTTTATAGACCTAACGGTGATTGTTACCGCATCAGACCAGTACAGTCGGTTTAAGGTTGAAATGGTAACCGATGAAACTGACCCCATTTTATTGAAGCGCTCCAATCAGGGGGAATGGACGGTGGTTAAACGTGGACAGAGAAATATTACTGATGAAGGTTTTAAAGTTCTGCAAAAAGAAATAGAAACTTACTTAAGGAAGTTATATGCTGCTGTGCACATGTTGGTGCTTAGTGATTTTTCTGAGGTTGCCTTAAATGCGGCAAAATGTGCGGTAAAGCTAGGTAAACAATTGGGAACATCGAAACTTATGCTCTATCATTCTGCAGAGTGGATGTGGGTACCACCTTTGGCCACAGCGCAGTCAGGTCCTCAATTCGCAGAAACACAAAAAGAAAGCTTGGATCAGCTTACAGCAATTAAATCTGAACTGGATAAAATGGCAGGACCACAAGTCCGGATAGAAGTGCGCACCGACGAAAAAAACCTGGTTTCCGCTGTTAACCTGTTGGCTAAACAAGAGCGGATCGGTTTGGTGGTAGTGGGCATGTCTGGTAAGAGCAAACTGGAAAGAAACCTTATTGGAAGCAGTACTTCAGATCTTGCCAAAAACTGCAATTCTCCATTGTTGATCGTGCCTCCAAATACTCCTTTCAAAAAAATAGAAAAAGTGGTTCTTGCCTGCGACTTGAAACAAGTCTCCAAATCGACACCGTTTTTTGCCATCAAGGTTTTGGTAGATCAGTTGGGTGCATCATTGTTGGTATTGAATGTAGACAGTAAAGAGGCCGCCAACGATCCAGATATTGTGGAGGAAATTTCAGCATTACATAAATTGTGGGATGGGCAAGAACCAGAATATCACTTTATAGACCACTATGATGTTGTGGGAGGAATTATGGAATTTGCCGATAGGAAAGGAGCAGATCTGGTAATTACAGTCCCAAAAGTGTATGGTTTTCTTGAAAGCCTCTTCCATCAAAGTACAGCAACAAAACTAGCTTTCAATTCACATATCCCCATATTGTTATTTCGCAATGGACAATAGTTTTTTTTGAATTAAAAATTAGAAATCATGGAACATACCGCACACTCTAACAAAAATACTGAACATACAGGTCATTATGGTAAGCTATTTTTTATGGTACTGTTTTCTTTCATTGCCATGTACATTTTAATGTTTGCAATGGCAGATAGTATCAAAAATGTTTATCCTAATATTAACCAGTTTTATATGGCTGCCTTAATGTCTATGCCGATGTTAGTTATTGAACTAGCGCTGATGGGCAAGATGTATCCAAACAAAAAATTAAACAGTTTCCTGATCTTTCTAGGATCAATAGGGGTAGTGGCCTTTTTTCTATTGATCCAATTTCAAACCGCCGTTTCAGATAAACAGTTTCTAAAAGGAATGATTCCCCACCATTCTGCCGCCATATTGATGAGCGAACAGTCTAAGTCTACGGATACCGCAATCCAAAAACTGCAAAGTGAGATTATTTCCAGTCAGAAGAAGGAAATTGAAATCATGAAGACCAAGCTCAAAGAAATGGAATCTCCACATTTCTATCAAATACCTCAGCCAAAAAAGCAAGAAAACTGATGAAGTAAAGGGATCTCTATCAGACTATAATAAAAGGATAAAACATAGGGCGACGAACAGTTTTCATGACTGTATGGGACTCAGTTTTTAAACTATTGATTCCAGGTCTTTGTTAAAACATATAGTGCTAAGGTACATTAAGTTTGATAAAACCTTTTTTGGTTAATGGATGTTTAAATTAAAAACGAAAGCCATGAAAAAGCAAAAGCAGCAAGAGCCACCAA
>JAZKCO010000011.1:0-25259 GCA_040388055.1 Bacteroidota bacterium | reverse complement strand
ATAAGAGAAGTTTTTTTGAGTATAGCATTTCGTTAAACTTTACTCGCTATACTTTTAAGGATATATTTTAAACCAGGAAAAGAGACTTGCGAAGTTTTAAAAAGTTAGCAAGTCTTAAAGGTAGCCCGTTCCAATGCAGAAAAAAAGCAATGAGACGAAATATAAAGAGCTATCTAATTGATAGTTAAATGTAAACCATCATTTTATGTTCGGCTTAATTTTAATAGCCTCGCAAGATAGTATTAATTTTTTTTGCTTAAATATATTGGCTGTTTACTTTTAGCGCTAGCCGTCGAATTTTGTAGTTTGTTTTCGCTCTGCACTTATTAGATTTAAAATAATCCGCACATTTAAAAAATAATTGGTTAAATGATGCAACATTATAAACTATTTTGCGACTAGAAGATATAAACGCATTAAAACAGATAAATTAAGAGCTCAACATTGCGATCGACAGATAAGATAACAGATCAGGAATTGATTTTTAAATGCCTCGAAGGAGATAATTTAGGCTATACCGAACTGTACAATCGATATGCCAAAAGGATTTACAATTCTATTAATCGCATCGTTTGGCATACTGCAGAAGCAGAAGATATACTTCAGGAAACTTTTTGTGCAGTATTTAGTGACATGAGTAAATTAAAGGGAGTAAACAGTTTTGAGGCCTGGCTTAGAAGAATGGCAGTTAACCGGTCAATCTCTCATTTACGAAGGCGAAAGATTGACTTTTCAGACCTTGGCACGATGGAGCTGGCCGACGAAAGCGATCAGGATACGGACGAATATGAAATTTTCGATAGCAGAGTTGAAGATGTAAAGAAAAGCATCGAATCGCTTTCTTCAGGTTACCGGACAATTATAAATCTGTATGCCTTCGAGCAGTTAACACACGAAGAAATTGCAGTTATGCTTGGCCTCTCCCCTAGTACGGTGCGAACGCAGTACCATAGAGCAAAGAAGCGAGTACTGTTATCATTAAAAGACAAATGTTATGATGAATGATCCGTTAAGAGAGTTTGTAGAAAAGAACAGGGCAGAATTTGACCAGCTCGAAGCACCTGTGTTCGATCTCGACCGCTTGAAAAAAAGGTTAGAAACCACCCCTAAAGAAACAAAACAAACATTTCCCCTTTTTAACAAAGGTAAATGGTTAATAGCAGCGGCGGTATTGCTTGCTATGGTAAGTACCTGGCTTTTTTTAAATAATAAAAAACAAACGGTTTATCTAGCCCAGCAAACAGCAGTAGTACCTGGCAAACCACTTAAAACCAGTATGGAAACAGCAAAAAAAGAACCCCAACAAATCATAAAAGCTGCCGAAGCAAAATTTTCTTCCATTCAGCGCAACAGTTACAAAAATGCTCGAATGCAAAGGCGAGCTAGTAATATTGGCAAATATGAAGGATTAAAAGACAGCAGTTCGGCCAGTACGAGATTATTGACCATACTGGAAATAGAAAAAACGAACCGGCTAAATAATAAGGTTATAGCAATGCTATCGGCTACAATGAACCACGATCGAAATACCAACGTAAGGTTAGCCGCACTAAGCGTACTTCAAAAATATAGTTCCGATAAACAGGTCTCCAACCTATTAATTAATTCGCTCGATACCCAAAACGATCCTATGGTACAACTCGGGCTGCTAAGTCAACTAAGGCAAATGAAAAATGTAGAGATCGACAATAAGCTGCAATCGCTTATTCATAATCCCGAAACCTTTCTTGCAGTAAGAGACGAAGCCTACAATATATTGCTAGACCAAAACAAATTATAATCCATTTAAAACATTAAACACAAAAAACATGAAAAAACAATTCTTCTTACTTCTTTCTTTTCTTTCTATTACCATAGCTGTATCGGCGCAGAAAGAATATAAGCTAGCCAGAACAACAGGGCAGCTTAACCTCAATATTTCAGGAGCAATTATTGAAGGCTACAGTGGAAATGAAATTATCTTTTCTCTACCTACCACCAAAACTGAAATTGTAGATGAGCGGGCGAAAGGCCTCAAGGTTATAAATGGCTCGGGCTTTAGCGACAATACAGGCCTTGGAGTAGATGTTTCTGAAAATGGAGCAGAAATTAATGTAAACCCTGTAAATAAAACGCTAGCGGGAATTATGACCATTAAAGTCCCACAAAATATAAAAGTATCTTTTACGAATAACAGCTCATTATACCAAGAGGAAGTTATTTTAAAGAACCTGAAAAACGAAGTGGAAGTGTCGACCAATTACAACAATATCAAATTGGAAAACAACACTGGGCCAATGAATATAAAAACGCTTTATGGATCGATCGACGCCATTTTTTCTGATGAAATTAAAGGCCCGGTATCTATTGTTTCTGTTTACGGTTATGTGGATGTTTCCTTACCGACCCCTACAAAAGCCAATATCGAACTTCAAACCAGTTATGGGAAGTTATATGTAGCTGAAGGACTAAAAATTGCAATCGAAAAAAATACCAACGAAAAACCACAGGCTGATGCGAACTTTGTATACCTTAATACCGGAACAAATAACGCAACATCCATTGCCGGAACAGGAATAACTACAAATCAACAGGTAAGCGGAATAACTGGTAATACCAAAGGGGTTAGCATTTTTAATTACGAATCTATCCGTAATTCGGAAAGCATTAAAGGTAAGATTAATGGCGGCGGTGCCAATCTCATCCTAAAATCGAACTACAAAAACGTTTATTTAAGGGCAAAATAACTATCAATTCCCTATCTGGTAAAATAAAATTATACGTCGATGAAATCAATAGTATACTGGCTTTTAATGGTATTAGCACCAGGTATTGCCCTTTCTCAAACAAAAATCAATAAGCTATACCCGGTAAACAATGCCAAAGAAATCGAATTTCATTTCGATTATCCTAAGCTTATTCATGTAACGAGTTGGGACAGGAACGAGATTTCGATAGCAGCCACAGTACGAATAAATGGTGAGGAAAACGACAAGGTTTTTACCCTCGAGCAAAGTAATTCGGGCGATAAAATTACGATAGTCAACAAGTTAGCATTGGATCAAATTCCAGAGACTTTTTATGTTGTCGATAAGGGTATCAAAACAAGGTTTGCCACTAAAGGCGATCTTCAAGTGTATTTAAATGGTAAGGACAATACAATGCTTTCGACTTACCAGCAAAAAGATATCGAGATTACTATCGAGATTAAGGTTCCCGCAAATGCAAACACATTGCTTGTCTCCACTTATGGAATGGTAGAAATCGAGAATTTAAAAGGGCCCATTAAGGTCGATGCCATTTACGGTGGTGTAGATGCCAGTCTTAACGAAAAGGCAATTGGAAAGATACTACTCACTAACCGGTATGGAAAAATATATACCAACCTCGACCTGCAGCCTATCGAAAAGAAGGAGCAGAATTTCTTTACCTCCATTATGGCTACCCCCGGTATTGGTGCCAATTACGAATTTAATTCTTCTTATGGGAATATCTATTTGCGCAATTCCGGAAAATAAATATAATAAACAATGATTTTAGTAAGTGTTATTTAATAAAATCTGAAACACCAAACAAACCTCAAAAAGGGCCTGTATCGTTAATTCGATAACAGGCTCTTTTTATGATTAGACTTATTTGTTGTTTGCTAACTCGAACACGCAGTAGTTTTAATTATTCCCTTTGGCATTTAAAAATTTCAGTATAGTTATTCATACTTCGACAAAAAATTAGCTTAATCTTATTATTTATTTTTCTCGATTTATTGAAAAGTTAAGTTAATTTTTGTCAAAAACATACTTTAAATCGTTTAAACCTAGATTTTATGAATTTCGTAAAAAAAGTGCTTAATTTTGAAAATTAAGCACTTTTTACTACTTTTGAAGATACCAAAATATAAAATTTATGTACCAACTTAGTGTAGCACCCGACCAGGTAACCCAAACTTTAAAACAACATATCTTAGCCGATGGTTTCGACCTTACCTACGATATGGAAAAAAGCAAAGGTGCTTATATTTACGACTCTAAATACAATCGGGAACTATTAGATTTCTTTACTTGCTTTGCTTCAGTACCATTGGGCTATAATCATCCCAAAATGATTAATGATGAGGGGTTTAAGAAAAATTTACTCTTAGCAGCGATGGCTAATCCATCCAACTCTGATGTTTATACCCAACAATATGCCGAATTTGTTGCTACTTTCTCTAAAATTGGTATTCCTTCTTATTTACCGCATGCATTTTTTATTGCTGGCGGCGCATTAGCTGTAGAAAATGCAATTAAAGTAGCGATGGACTGGAAAGTTCAGAAAAACTTTGCTAAAGGTTATAAAGAAGAAAAAGGAGTTAAAGTATTGCACTTCGAAAAAGCTTTTCATGGCCGAACTGGCTATACTTTAAGTTTAACGAATACACTGCCCGATAAAACCAAATGGTTCGCGAAATTCGATTGGCCAAGAGTAAGTGTACCCCAAGTTAAATTCCCGTTAAGTGGCGATAATTTAGCGAACGCAATAACAACAGAAGAAACCTCTATTGCACAAATAAAACAGGCTTTCGCCGATAATAAAGACGATATTTGTGCCATTATTGTAGAGCCCATCCAGTCTGAAGGGGGCGATAATCATTTACGGGAAGAATTTTTAATCCAACTTCGTCAGTTGGCCGACGAAAATGATGCCTTTTTAATTTACGATGAAGTACAAACAGGTGTGGGTTTAACCGGTAAGTTTTGGTGTCATGAGCATTTTAGCGAACAAGCCCGCCCCGATATCGTAGCTTTTGGAAAAAAGATGCAGGTTTGTGGTATTTTAGTAGGCAAAAAGGTCGACGAAATTGAAGGAAATGTATTTAATGTTCCTTCACGGATTAACTCGACCTGGGGTGGAAATTTAGTCGATATGGTTCGTTCTACACAAATCCTGCAAATTGTAGCCGACGATAAGCTTTGCGAAAATGCTGCCGGAGTTGGCCATTATTTACAGGAAAACTTAGCGGGTTTAGCTAAAAAATACGATAAGATAAGTAATGTTCGTGGACGTGGCCTTTTAGCTGCCTTCGATTTCCCTAACAAAGAAATGCGGAATACATTTATCCAAAAAGGAATGGACCACCAGGTTATGTTTTTGAGTTGCGGAAACCAAACCATTCGTTTCCGCCCGGCCTTATGCATCGAAAAACAACATATAGATCGGGGTATTGAAGCAATGGAGCAGATACTGCCAAATCTTTAAACCTACAAAATGCAAAATAAAAAATCCGGTATCCTTATCGGGGTACTTGTAATGTTCCTTTTAGTATGGATGCTAAAAGGAACATTTACACAATCCGGGATCGAAGATCTAAAAGGTGGCTTTACAGAAAAAGCTACTTACCGTAATCAGAACAATACCGGCCCGGTTCAAAGAATTTATGTAGTAAGTGTAAAAGATACGCTGGGCGCAGAATTAGAGGCTTATGGCAACTTAATGCCCCACACCAAATACGGCAATACCAAAGTGTATTTTTTTAAAGAAGGCGTTAAAATACCTTCTAAATTATACCCGGGAACCATTAATTTTGATACCGGCTATAATGATTACTGCTTTGCACTCTACGAAAAAAGCGCCATGGGGAATTTTGGGATCCTCAAAAATCCTTTTAAATAATTAAATCCAATCGTTATTCCTGTGCTAACACGTCTTTAATTGCTAAGGCGAGCTTGGGTTGCATAATTGCCCCTTCAAAACCAACGGTTTTATACCGGATTATCCCTTGTTTATCGATCACAAAAGTAGAAGGGATTGTGTTTACATTAAACGCCTCAGCCAGCTTACGATCATTATAATAAACCGGGAAAGTAAATTTATGCTGTTTTACCCAGTTCATTGCATCTTGCAGGGTGTTTTTCGAGCCCGAATTCATGATCATAAAGACCACCTCTTTCTGTTGGCGATATTGGTCGTAAACCTTTTGCATATAAGGAAATCCTTCAATACAGGGTACACACCAGGTTGCCCAAAAATCGAGTACCACCACTTTGCCTTTTAATAGCGCTGGATCTACCAGCTGCCCCTGCATATTATACACCTCATTAAAGATAGGGGCTGGTAAGTTTACTTTTAACGCTTGCAATTTAGGTAAATTTTGCGCTTCCCAATCCTGTTGCAGCATCAGTAATTGATTTTCGAATCCATCAGCCTTACCATTATAGCTGATATATGTTTTTTTAAATTGCTGTAACATGGCCGAATCGGCAGGCATAAGTAGTAAAATTTTCCGGTAAGCATCGAAAGCCATTTTAGGTCGGTTGGTTTGTTCGTACAAATAGGCAAGATTATGATAGACTTCTATATTTTTAGACAAGTGAACAGCTTCGCTTAGGGTCTGTTCGGCCAGCGTATATTTTTTCTGGCGAACATAAATATTCCCAATAATAGAAAGAATTTCTCCTTTCTGCTCGGCAATTAATGCTGGTCTATTCGCTACATAACCAGGTATATAACTATATTCTGGGAAATACCTTATTACCCCAAGAGGATAGTCGTTCACCATTGCCAATGCTTTTTCTGCGTACATTTTGGCGGTATCGAGAGCCAGATTTTGGCTCGCTAAAGTGCTCGCCAATTCTTTTAATTCTCTTGGCAACCAGGGATTTTGAACCGCAGCTACTCCCCTTGCATGCATTAATGCTTTTTGTATATTTTTCTGTTTTGCGTAATATTCAAATAAATTTTGATGAACGCCAGATAAGCTTGAATTCTCCTTTTCTGTCTGGCTGGTTAATAAATCTTCGAGTTTTTTAACCTTCTCTTCTTCGTTTTTAGTCTGGTAAGCAATTTCATATAATAATTCGAATGCGACTTCAGATTTTGGATATTTTTTTAACAGCATCGCCCGTAAAGTATCCATTCTGGCATTTTCACCCAAAATTAAATAACCCATAGTTACCTGATTAATATTACCCATCTGGGTTGGATTCTCTTTTAACTTCTGATCGATAATCGTTAAACCTTCCTTTAAATATTTTTTAGCATTTGTTTTGTCGGCTGCCATTTTGTTGGCAAGCAACCTCAGTTTGGCTGCATAATTATTTGGATAGTTTTCGAGCTCTTTCTCAATTAACTGGTTCGCCCATACTTTAAGCGAATCAGATTTACCCATTTGAGCTGGTAAGCTATACGATTTATATAAATAAGTGTCGAACACTGGTTTTCCCTGTTTATAAAAAACTAATTCGTAATGGTTCTTGGTGTCAACCCGGTAAATACTATCGCCTTGTTTAATATAAAATGAGGCATATTTTGCATACCTAGGCACCACAAACGAGGTTTCCCATTTTGCACCTAGTTGTACTAGTGGCAGCTGATTAGGCATTTCGAATAAATTGCTATAACTAAAAATCAATACTGGCTTTGTATCCGGACTTTGTGTTACTGGCGTAAAGCTGATTACAACTTTCTGACCAATTTCTGGTTTAGCCGGATTAATCTGTACCAGTTCCTGTTGGCCTCTGGCCAAAAAACTAATCATCAACAGACAAATAGAGATATAGTAACGTAAATGCATACGCTAAACTAATTAAACAAAAGCAGAAAATCCAGTAATTGCCCGGCCAACAATGAGGGTATTAATTTCTTTTGTGCCTTCGTAAGAATAAATAGCTTCTGCATCTGCTACAAAACGGGCTACATCGTATTTTAACAAAATGCCATTCCCACCCATTACTTCCCGGGCCCTGCTTACTACATCGCGAGTACGCAGGGAGCAAAATACTTTTGCTAAAGAGGCATGCTCGTCGGTTAGCAAGCCTTGATCCTGGAGCTGCGAAAGCCTGAAACATAAGGTCTGCATGGCGGTAAGATTGGAAAGCATTTCTACCAGATGATTTTGTATGAGTTGAAAGGAGGCTATTGGCCGGCCAAATTGCTTGCGCGTTTGCGTATAAGCCAAAGCGGCTTCGTAAGCACCCCGTGCACAACCCACCGCCTGCCAGGCTACCCCGGCTCTGGTTGTTTGTAAAACTTTTGCCGTATCCTTAAACGAATTTGCACCTTGTAACCTGTCTTCCTCTGCAACTTCGCAAGCTGTTAAAGTAATTAAACCATTCTGAACAATCCGTAATGCCATTTTGTCCATCATTTTTTCTACAGTAAATCCTGGAGTTCCTTTTCTTACCAGGAAACCTTTTACCTCATTATCGGTTAAATCTCTTGCCCAAATAATGGTTACATCGGCAAAAGTAGCATTACCAATCCATTTTTTCTGACCATTTAAAACCCACTTATTACCAATTTTTTTACAGGTGGTATTTAGTCCGCCAGCCACCGCCGAGCCCACTTCTGGTTCTGTTAATCCAAATGCACCAATTACTTTAAATTGTTGCATAGCTGGCAACCAATATTGTTTTTGTGCTTCAGAGCCACACAAATAAATGGAGCCCATAACTAAACCACTCTGCACACCGAAAAATGTAGAGATCGAAGTGTCTACCCTGGCCATTTCCATAGCCAGCATTCCCGCCATTAAATTCGATTTTCCAGGGCAGCCGTAGCCTTTATAAGTAAGTCCACAAATATTGAGCTCCGCTATTTTAGGAATAATATGGAAAGGGAATTCTGCTTTTAGCCAAAACTCGTTTACAATAGGTTTGATTTCCTTTTCTAAAACAGCACGAACCTTTAGTTGTAATATTCGGTCTTCGTCTTTGAGTGCTTCGTCGCCAAGATGGTAAAAATCGCCTTCTATTTCTGGCAACACCTTTTGTTTACGCTCTTTTCCCATCATTTTCGTCAAGCCCTGAAGCTCTCGATCGTCTAAAGAAGAAATAGTTTCGACCATTTTAGGGAGATCAACTTTTTCAGATAATGCTTGCAACCTGTTAAGGTCTATGTGCTTAAAAAGTTGGTAGGCGTTTTTTAGCGCCGAAAATAGATTTGCCATAGCCAATGTTTAGGGTATAACAAAAGACAATGGGTTTTGTTGGTTACTTCAAGGTAAAGAGGTTATCTATTCCTAGCAGCTTTCTTGAAGTAAACCCTTCTCCATACTTGGCGCCAATATTTTTCCCAAACTCTCTAGACCTTCCAATTACAGCTTCTAAAAATTCGGGAGAGGAAATATAAGTTTGCGGTTCGCTATTGTCCGGACTATCGAATTGTGTTTTAAATGCCCGGATGCATTCAATTTTTTGGTCTATGTGGGCCGAGATATCAACAATAATATCTGGTTTGATATATCGATCCTGAATATACTGCAACACCAGTCTCGGGCGCCAGGCCTCTTGTTCTGTATGATCGATGGTCGTTTTTATTTTGATTAATCCCGACAAGAAAATAGCATCATTTGCTAAATCTCCGGCCCGGCCATGATCGGGATGGCGATCGTGCAAAGCATTAGTTAAAATAATTTCAGGTTTATATTTACGCACCATCTTAATTACCTCCAACTGGTGAGCCTCATCATTTTTAAAAAAGCCATCTTTAAACCTCAGATTTTCTCGGGCATGGAGGCCCAAAATTTTAGAAGATGCCTTTGTTTCTTCGTCTCTGGTTGCTGCAGTACCTCTGGTACCCAGCTCGCCTCTGGTAAAATCGACGACCCCAACTTTTTTCCCGGCTGCAATATGGGCTAAAATAGTTCCGGAACAACCCAGCTCTGCATCGTCTGGATGTACCGCAAAAACGAGAATATCTAACTTCATAATTATTTTTTTTCTGCTAATAAACGTTGAATTTTCTTTTTAATTTTCGACGAACCTGGCTTAGTAAAGGAGTAGAAATAATCGACAACCTCGCCCTGTTTATTAATTAAATACTTATGAAAATTCCACCTAGGTGTTGAGTTAAAGTGGCCGTTTAATTTTTTATCTCTTAGAAATTTAAATAAAGGGTGAGCTTCCTCTCCTCTTACCATAATTTTATCAAAAATAGGAAATTGGACGCCAAAATTTCTTTCGCAAAACTCACTTATTGCACTACCTTCTAGGGGTTCCTGCCTTCCGAAATCGTTTGAAGGGAAGCTTAAAATTTCAAAATCCCGCCCATCATATTCGATTTTCAGGTCTTGAAGTTCTTTAAATTGAGGGGTAAATCCGCAGCTTGTAGCCGTATTTACAATCAATAAAACTTTATCTTTATAAGCAGACAATGTTTGTTCTTTACCATTTAATAATTTTACCTTAAATGGGTATATTGTTCGAATAGCATTCATTATTGCATTATTGATAAAATCCAGAATTGACAATAATCGATTCGATATCTCTGTCTTCTGTGGCGCTATAAGTATTTTTTAAATTATGGCCGACCACTCTGGCTACTAACTGGTAAGAAAAAGCAGCAAAACCACCTTTTGTTTGTTTTACAATATCGTAAGTCGTTCTCCCTACCTCACGATCAATTAGTTTCGTTAAAATCTGTCCCTGAGTAATGGTTAATTCCTTTATTTCACTATTAAACATTTTCTTTATTTCCTCATCACATTGTTTAACGAGTTTCTTTTGCGCTTTCTTTTCTATGGTTATGGCCAGATCCCGTTCTAATTGTTCGTATCTCTTTTTCGCATACAAGGCATAAGGCATTACCTTAAGTACATTATATTTTAATCGGTTATACGCCGCCTGATCTGCCGCGCTTCTAAAAGTTCTCACGCCTATAATTACCACTTCTCTAAGTCCGATCCAGGGTATCAGATAACCACTATCCAAGGTAGAGGCGACTCTAATTGTATCATTTTTGCCCAATACAGGATAAATTCCTTCCGGTCTTTTTTCCTGTGCATATAGCTGGTTGGCAGTAATGATGACAATAAACAGAATAAAGAGTTTAGAAAATTTCATAAATTTATGCCTATACAAAGTTAAAGCTAATTTTATATATTCGTTTTATCTATAACCGAATATAAGCTTTTATAGTCTAATTTGCTACAATTTTACCTAAAAAAAACAAATGAAGAATACTTTAGTGATCGATTTAGAAGCCGAGAAGCAGGAAATCTTAAAAAGGTACCGGGCTTTGTTAAGGGCCTCCAAGTCTACCTTACAGAAAGGAGATAAAAAAGAGATCAGGAAAGCTTTCGAAATGGCGCTAGAAAGCCATAAAGACATGCGTCGTAAATCTGGCGAACCCTATATTTACCATCCCATTGCCGTTGCCCAAATTGCTGCCGAAGAAATCGGATTAGGCACAACATCGATCGTTTGCGCCTTATTACACGATGTTGTCGAAGATACCGATATTACACTCGACGATATTGAGCGCGAATTTGGAAAGAAAACCGCTAAAATTATCGATGGCCTTACAAAAATAGCCGGTGTATTCGATTATAATAGCTCCCTGCAAGCTGAGAATTTTAGGAAAATGCTGCTTACTTTGGCCGACGACGTAAGGGTAATCTTAATTAAGCTTGCCGATCGTTTACATAACATGCGGACGATGGATTTTATGCCCCGGCAAAAACAGCTTAAAATTGCTTCCGAAACCATCTATTTATATGCGCCTTTAGCACACCGATTGGGATTGTATGCAATAAAATCAGAATTGGAAGACCTTTCCATGAAATACCTGGAACCCGACACCTATCGATATATAGCAACACAACTTAATGAGAAAAAGGCCGAACGAAATTCGTTTATCAAGTCTTTTGTCGAACCAATTAACGAAATCTTAAAGGAACAAGGCCTGGATGCTAATGTATATGGCCGCCCTAAATCTATCCATTCGATATGGAATAAAATGAAGAAAAAAAATATCCCTTTCGAGGAGGTATATGATCTTTTCGCCATCAGAATAATTTTAGATAGCACTCCCGAAAAAGAAAAGGCCGATTGCTGGCAAGCCTATTCGATCGTTACCGATCTGTACCGGCCAAACCCAGATCGTTTAAGGGACTGGGTTTCGTCGCCAAAAGGAAATGGTTACGAATCGCTGCATACCACCGTAATGGGCCCAAAAGGGCAATGGGTCGAAGTTCAAATCCGTACTCAAAGAATGAATGAAATTGCCGAAAAAGGTTTTGCTGCGCACTGGAAATATAAAGAATCGAGTAGCGATAATGGTTTGGACCAATGGATTTTAAAAGTAAGAGAAATGTTAAGTAATCCAGAAGCAAATGCGCTGGATTTTCTTGATGATTTTAAAATGAATCTCTTTTCAGACGAAATCTTCATTTTTACTCCAAAGGGTGCACTCTTACAGCTTCCATTAGGGGCTACTGCTTTAGATTTCGCTTTCGAAATACATACCGATGTGGGAGCTAGATGTATTGGCGCAAAAGTTAACCATAAATTAGTTCCGCTTTCTTACAAGTTACAAAATGGAGATCAGGTAGAGGTTATCACTTCTGGCAAACAGGTCCCTAAAGAAGACTGGCTTAATATCGTAGTTACTGCAAAAGCAAAATCAAAAATCAAATCTTCCTTAAAAGAAGAGAAAAGAAAAATTGCAGAACATGGAAAAGAAACGCTCGAGCGCAAACTTAAATCATTAAAAATAACTTATAATACAGATAACTTAAATAAACTTACTTACTTCTTTAAGCTTCAGTCTACCCAGGATCTTTTTATAGGTGTTGCCAATGGTAAAATAGAGTTGAAAGACCTTAAAGATTACCTGGCCAGCGAAAAAGAGGTCGAAAATCGCGGGTCTGATTATAAAAATAACGATGGGCAGCACATCGAAGCTTTATTAAACAAAGTTAAAGGTCCAGAATCTGATATTTTATTAATCGGCGAAGACTTACAAAAGATAGATTATACCCTTGCGGCCTGCTGTAACCCTATTCCTGGCGACGACGTTTTTGGCTTTGTAACCGTTAATGAAGGGATAAAAATACACCGTACTAATTGTCCGAATGCGGCACAGCTGATGGCAAATTATGGTTACAGAATTGTTAAAGCCAAATGGAACCGGCAAAAAGAATTAACCTTTTTAACTGGATTGCATATAACGGGCATAGATGATGTCGGTTTAATTAATAATATTACAAAAGTAATCTCTAACGATTTTAAAGTAAATATGCGTTCTATAACGGTCGATACAAACGATGGAATTTTTGAAGGGTCGATTAAAGTATTTGTGAACGATAAGGAGCATTTAGATCAATTAATTATTAATCTGCTCGAAGTTAAAGGGGTAACTGGAGTAACCCGCTTCGATACCTAGTTTGATGTAAAGGAACATTACAACATTTAAGCCCTAAAACGATTAAACATTCAAACAATTTTAATACCTTTGGGAGGAGTTTAAATACTATGTCTGGACAGAATACCAATGAGTTGGTTAGAAAAATTTTTGAAGCCTATCTCGAAAACAAAAACTTAAGAAAAACACCTGAGCGTTTCGCCATTTTGGAAGAAATCTATTCGAGGAACGACCATTTTGATGTCGAAACCCTTTATATCCACATGAAAAACCAAAAGTACCGGGTAAGCCGGGCTACGGTTTATAATACATTGGAGCTACTGGTTTCTTGCGATCTGGTTACCAAGCATCAGTTTGGCAAAAACATGGCTCAATTCGAAAAATCTTATGGTTATCATCAGCACGACCATGTAATTTGTATAGATTGTGGCAAAGTGGTAGAGTTTTGCGATCCACGAATCCACCAGATTCAAAGCATGGTTGGCGAACTTTTAAAGTTCGATATCAAACACCATTCGTTAAACCTTTATGGCGTATGTTTCGATTGTAATGCGGCTGCAATTATTAAATCGGCTGCAGCTCAAAAACAACATACTACCTAATTATCCTATTTATATTAATTTAACATAATGACGCAAGTAGACGTACTGCTAGGCCTGCAATGGGGCGACGAGGGCAAAGGAAAAATTGTTGACGTTTTAAGTCCGCAATATGATATGATCGCCCGTTTTCAAGGCGGCCCAAATGCTGGTCACACTTTAGAGTTTGATGGTAAAAAGTTTGTATTAAACACCATTCCATCTGGTATTTTTAACGAAAACATCATGAATTTGATTGGAAATGGTGTAGTTATAGATCCGATTATTTTAAAAAGAGAACTCGATAACTTAAAAAAAGCCGGGCACGATCCGGTAATTACAGGCAAACTGGTTATCGCCCGTAAAGCTCATTTAATTTTGCCTACTCACCAGTTATTAGACGCTGCTAATGAGCAAAAGATGGGCGCCGGTAAAATTGGTTCGACTCTAAAAGGAATTGGCCCTACTTATATGGATAAAACCGGTCGTAATGGCTTACGGGTTGGCGACACAACTTTGCCCGACTTTAAGGCTCGTTATACAAAATTAGTAGAAAAGCATAAAGAAATTCTTTCTCATTATAATTTCGAATACGATTTAACGGAAAAAGAAGCTGCTTTTTTCGAGGCGATCGAATTTATTAAAACCATCCCACATGTAGACAGCGAGCATTTCGTAAACGGTTATTTAAAAGCTGGGAAAAAGGTTTTAGCAGAAGGTGCTCAGGGCACTTTATTAGATGTCGATTTCGGCTCTTATCCATTTGTAACTTCATCTAATACCACAACAGCAGGAGCTTGTACGGGTCTGGGTATTGCTCCGAATAAAGTTGGCCATGTATATGGGATTTTTAAAGCCTATTGTACCCGCGTTGGCGGCGGACCATTCCCTACCGAACTCGATGACGAAGTAGGCGAGAATTTACGCCAAATAGGACACGAATTTGGTGCTACAACAGGCAGAGCCCGCAGGTGCGGCTGGATTGACTTACCGGCTTTAAAATATGCAATTATGCTTAATGGGGTTACCGACCTCATTATGATGAAAGCAGATGTGTTAGATAGTTTCGATACAATTTATGCCTGTACACACTACGAATATAATGGCGAAACGATAGACTATATGCCTTACGATATCATTTCTATTCAACCAAAACCTGTATTAAAGGCAATTGAGGGCTGGAAAACAGATTTAACGCAAATTACCTCAACAAGCCAAATCCCCACCCAACTTACTAACTATATTGCCTATTTAGAAAAGGAGTTAGCAGTACCGATTAAGTTTCTATCGGTGGGCCCGGATCGGATGCAAACACTGGAGTTAATACCATAAGCTTAAAATCCTCTTGCTTTAATAGCAGGAGGATTTTTTATTTAAGATTAAAAGATTACTTTGTAAGAAAAATATGCAATTTATCTGTTATATTTATTTTTCTCCAAATTAATGCGAATCTTCCCAGGTTTAAATACTTATTATAGATTACTGCTGTTGATAATTGGCACCAGCTCGTTATTTTTCCTGCTTTATTTATCGCTCTATTTTTATACGATTAAACAGGAAAAAGAGGTCTATAAATCTGCCTATAAGGAATATAATAATGAAGTTAATTCTATCTTCAAGCTAAATTCCAAAACTCATATTGCTACCATTATAGACGTTACCTTTTGGGACGAACTTGTCGATTTTACCAAAACAGGAGATAAACAATGGTACAAAGATTATATTGAGAGCGAATTTAGCACTTATGAAGTCGATTATATTGGGGTGTATAACCTTAAAAATCAATTGCTTGGTAAATCTTCGTCTACTAAAATAAATACGGCCAGTTTTATTCCCGCCGAAGTATTTAAACGACTCCACCAATCGAAGCTAATTAAGTTTTATACGAAAATCCCGGAGGGAGTAATTGAAGTTTTTGGAGCAACAATTCATCCATCTAACGATCCAAAAAAAATAAAATCCAAACCAACCGGCTACTTTATTATGGCCCGACGGCTGGATCAGACCTTTATTAAAAATTTAGAAAGTATTAGTAGTTCTAAAATTGCCTTGGCATCCACAGATCGCACAAGTTTAAATGACCGGAATTATATTGAAGTAAGCCTGAATTTAAATAACTGGATGAACAAACCTGTTTCAGACCTTCTTTTTAAACGGGACTTCAATTTAAATTTTAACAATACCAAAAAAATACTCGACATTATCATTATTGCAACAATTTGCAATTTATTGATCTATTTATACTATTACAGACGGTGGGTCTATAAGCCTTTAAAATTAATTACCAATATTCTGGAAACCAAAGACGAACAAGCCATGTCGAGCTTAAAAAAAGCCAGGGGAGAATTTCGTCATATCGGTAACCTTTTCGAAGAAAACAATAACCAGCGAAAACAGCTGGAAGTAGCCAAAGAAAGAGCCGAAGAAAGTGATAAGCTGAAATCTTCGTTCCTGGCTAATTTGTCGCACGAAATAAGAACCCCAATGAATGCCATTATGGGTTTTAGTGATTTACTTGGCGAAAAAAATCTTAACGAAAGCGATAAAAACGACTATTTGGAGATTATCAAAAATAGCGGAAAAAATTTAACTTCTATTATCGAAGACCTTATAGAAATGTCTAAAATCGATTCTAAGCAGATTAAACCAAATTATAAATTTATCGACCTGGATCGGTGTATCTTAGAACTATATCATACCATTAAAGTTACTATTCCTGAAGAAAAGGATCTTAAATTCTCCGTGCTCTCAAATCCAGAACAACTCAAAAAAAATATCCTTACCGACGAAATAAAGTTCAAGCAAATTTTAACAAATCTACTTACCAATGCCATTAAATTTACTAAAAAAGGCCAGGTAAGCATTAATTATCGGGTTGATGAGGAAAATAAACTTATAACAATAGAAGTAGAAGATTCTGGTCTGGGTATAGCCGAAATTAACCTTAAGGCAATTTTCGAAAGATTTAGAAGAATTGAGAACGATTTTTCTATAAAATTAAGCGGACTAGGTTTGGGGCTCTCTATAACCAAAGCCTATGTCGAATTGTTAGGCGGTACGATTTGGGTAAAATCGACACCTGGAATAGGGTCTCTATTTTCATTTACAATTCCATTAAAATATAATGAAGCTGCAACCGATCAAAATCAGGTTAAGCCTACTTCCAAATTAAATAGTGCCGGAAACGAGACCATTTTAATTGCTGAAGACGATGATATTAATTTTTTATTGCTCGATCGGATGTTAAGGTCACAGAATTTCAAGGTCATAAGAGCTGTTAATGGCAAAGAAGCTGTCGAGATTTGCCAAAGCAATACCCACATCGATCTGGTCTTTATGGATATAAAAATGCCAATAATGGATGGTTTCGAAGCTTTTAATTTAATAAGAATTTTCGATAAGAATTTGCCAATAATTGCTAATACCGCTTATTCTTTAGCAGAAGATAAAGAAAAAATAATAGCAGCTGGTTTTACCAATTACATTTCGAAACCTCTAAACAAGGGTGAAATACTTGGGCTTGTTAATCATATTTTTGGGGTCAATTCGTAACAGTTTACGCCTTGTTATTAGACATTTCGTTAAATTGCCAAACAAATGAACAACGCCGAAATTAACCTTCTTAAACAAAAAGCCTTACAATGGGCAAGTCGTGCCCAGGTGTGCTGTTGCCTCGATTCTAATTCCTATAACGATCCTTATTCGCAATACGATTGCTTAATTGCAACAGGCGCCAGATATGAACTTAAAGCCCAAGGAGGGAATGCCTTTTCAAAGCTTCGATCATTTTACGAAACGCATAAAGATTGGATGTTTGGTCTTTTTAGCTACGAACTTAAAAATGAAGTCGAAAATTTAAGCACTTGCCGCAATGATCAGTTAAATTTTCCAGACCTCTATTTTTTTATCCCCGAATATTTAATTGCAATACAAGGAACAAAGCTAAAAGTATTAATTGGCGATAACGCTATCATCGAAACCATTTATAGAATTGAACCCGAGCAACCCATCTCAAAACCAGGGCTCAAAATAGAAAATCGTTTTAGCAAACAAGCTTATATCGACACGGTAATGCAATTGCAAGCACACATTAGCCGGGGAGATATTTACGAAATCAATTTTTGTCAGGAATTTTTTGCAAACTACGCTCATATTAATCCATTAGCTGTTTATCGCGAATTAAATACGCTATCTCCCACTCCATTTGCGGGTTTTTTTAAAATTAACGAGCAGTACATTTTATCGGCTTCGCCGGAAAGATTTTTATGTAAAAGAGGAAATCGCCTTATTTCGCAACCCATTAAAGGTACAGCAAAGCGAAGTGAACATAAAGCCGAAGATGAGCGAATTAAAACTGCATTAAGATCAAATCAGAAAGAACAGGCAGAAAATGTAATGATTGTTGATTTAGTGCGCAACGATTTAACAAAAAGCGCTGTGAAAGGAAGTGTTAAAGTCGACGAATTATTTGGCATTTACAGCTTTCCACAAGTCCATCAAATGATTTCTACGGTAAGCTGCGAGCTTAACCCGGCAATTCATTTCGTCGACGCTATCAAAAACACTTTCCCTATGGGCTCTATGACGGGTGCGCCAAAAATAAGGGCAATGCAATTGATAGAGCAGTACGAACTTAGCAAAAGAGGAGTTTACTCGGGATCTATTGGATATATTAACCCTGTTGGCGACTTCGATTTTAATGTCGTTATTCGCAGCATTTTGTATAATGCTAACAAACAATACCTATCCTTTCAGGTAGGTGGCGCCATTACGCATGCCGCCGATGCCGCTGCAGAATACGAGGAATGCTTATTGAAAGCTTCTGCCATACTGAAAGTACTGGCCTGTTAATTAACTAATTATTTAACCTTATAATATTTCATCGCCTCTGGCAAATCCCGTTGTATCTGTGCAATACGGGCCTCATCTGTAGGGTGGGTACTCAAAAAAACTGGTGGTTTTGCAGTATTCTTACTCGCGGCTGCCATTCGCTGCCAAAAAGCTACTGCATTTTGCGGATTATATCCGGCCATTGCCATAAAAGATAAGCCCATTTTATCGGCCTCGAGCTCTTGGTTACGAGAGTTTGGTAATATCACCAAACCTTGTGCTCCAATACCATATAACTGATTAATTACCGCTTGCGTAGTCTCCGATTTATTACCTGTAGCTACGCCTACCGCTGCTCCACCTAATTGCGCTGCGACCATTCTTGAAGCTCTTTCTGCCGAGTGTTGTGCTATTGCATGTGCAATTTCATGGCCCATTACTGTTGCCAATCCTGCATCGTCTTTGGTAATTGGTAAAATTCCGGTATAAACTGCTACTTTACCTCCTGGCATACACCAGGCATTTATTTCTGAACTCTGTATGAGGTTAAATTCCCATTTGTAGTTACGTATCTGATCGCCATAACCATTAGCGTTCATATATTTCGTTACGGCAGCTGCAATATTTGCCCCAATCCTTTTAACTCTTTGAGTTTCGGTCGAGTTTGTGGATACAACTTTAGTAGTCGGGTCGCTCAATAACTGAGCATACCCAATAGCAGCCTGTTGCTGAAGTTGCGTATCGTCGACCAGACTTAACCTGCTTCTTCCGGTTAATGGAACTGTAGAACAGGAAGATATTGCCATTAAACCCGTAGCAATACTTAATATCGTTAATTTTTTCATTTAGTATATATTTTTAAACTTAACTCCTCTTATAAAGACAATACAAATGAAAAGACTTAGTGTTTTAGTTTTGTTTCTTTTTAAACAAATACACCTTCGATTCTTTGCCTTTTAAGAGTCTCTCCAAATTTTTCTGATGGGTTACCAGGATCAACAAACAAACACATATTCCATATAAAACTTCCGATTTAATGGAAGACTGTAAGACAAATACGGTGGCTATCGGAAAAGTAAAGCCCGCACATATAGAACTTAGCGACACATATTTGGTAGTTAATAAGACTACGACGAAAACAATTACACATAGCATCGCCGCCGATGAATTTACAGCCAGGATCATCCCAAAAAGTGTAGCTACCCCTTTCCCGCCCCTAAAGCCGGCAAATACTGGAAATAAATGTCCCATTACGGCAATTACACCCAATGCCAATTGATAATTTACAAATTGCGTCGAATTATTTGGCCCGGTAACCGATAGGCCAATAAAAAAAGCAAGTTGTGTTGCCGTATAACCCTTAAAAATATCGATAAGCATTACGGCGATACCCGCCTTTTTTCCTAAAACCCTGAAAGTATTTGTTGCTCCGGCATTTCCGCTTCCATATTCCCGAACATCGACACCATAAAATGCTTGCCCCAGCCATACTGCTGTAGGTATAGAACCAAAAAGGTAAGCTGCAATAAGTGCTGAGATAGAATAAATCGAAATCATAGACCCGCAATTATACTAAAAAAATCAGATTCAATTTCCTGGAATTTTTGATTAAAATGCTTTTAAGCTTAAATCTAAGCTTTTAACCGAATGTGTTAGGGCTCCCATCGAAATATAATCTACACCACATTCTGCATATTGTGCAACGTTTTCTTCGACAATTCCGCCCGATGCCTCGGTAATAAAGTGGCCATCTACCAATTGTACCGCTTGTTTTAAGGCGGATAGTTCAAAATTATCGAGCATAATTCGCTGCACTCGACCAACCGCAAGAACTTGTTCCAATTCGGCTATATTCCTTACCTCTATTTCAATATCCAGTGTTTTCCCCGTATCGGCTAAATACTGATTTGCAGCTTCGATTGCATTTGAAATACCACCGGCATAGTCGACATGGTTATCCTTAATTAAGATCATATCGTATAAACCAATACGATGATTAACGCCGCCGCCAATTCTTACTGCCCATTTTTCCAGATACCTTAATCCCGGTGTAGTTTTACGGGTATCTAAAATTTGGGTATGATAAGGTTTTAGTAGTTTTACAATCCGGTTTGTTTTAGTTGCAATACCACTCATGCGCTGCATACAATTTAAAACCAGTCTCTCGGCTAATAAAATAGAATGAGTAGATCCGGCTACTGTAAAAGCGACTTCTCCTATTTTTACTATGGCTCCGTCTATTTGCATTACAGTTACCTGTAAAGTCGGGTCTATTTGGTTAAAGATTTCGACAGCCAACTCAACGCCAGCCAATATTCCGTCTTCTTTTACAATTAATTTAGCTTTACCCTTTGTATTTAAAGGTATGGTCGAAAGTGAAGTATGGTCGCCGTCGCCAATATCTTCGGCTATGGCATTCTTGATAAAATGATCAACTATTTTTTTGTCCAAAACAATTTTTTATGACAAAATTAGCAATTTACTCCATAAAAATAAGCACTTAATCTTTTTCTACCCTTAATTCGGTAATTAAGAAATTGTTAGCTGCATTTTTACGTAGGGTAATGTTTACTCTAAATTTCGCATTTTTAGCTTGAAGCGACAATACTGCATATCGATAGCTGGGGCTACTGTTTAAGCGATGAACGATGGTTGTTTTTACCGGAGGATTTTTAACAAAAAAATCTCTTAAAATTTGTTCAGCTTGTGCTTTACTGTATACATCTTCCTGATCGATTATGATTAACTCTACAGTTGTCGCAAAACTTTTTGCAATTTCTTTTGAGTTTCCCACTTTAAATTGCACAGCCAATTCGTCAATAATATCTGCCTGTGGCATACTATTTACAGGAAATTGAATAAATAAAAACAATAATAAAAGCAATGGTTTCATTTGTTGTATTGTGGTACGAAACAATTGCAGCTAAAATTATGCCACTAATAAATCATATTGAATAATAATCTTTCCTTTAAAACTGCAATAGCACTATATTTGTTTCAATAAATGTTTATATCGATGAAGACAAAAAAACTCGTACTCTTAATTCTCGACGGCTGGGGCTATGGCAATAAAGACAGTGCCGATGCCGCCTATATGGCCAATACTCCTTTTTTCGATTCGATGTTAAAAGCATATCCTAATTCTAGGCTGGCGGCATCAGGCGAGGCTGTAGGCCTGCCGACCGGCCAAATGGGTAATTCGGAGGTGGGACACATGAATTTAGGTGCCGGAAGAGTCGTTTACCAGGAACTTGGGCGCATTAATAAGGCGATAACCGATCGCACATTAAATAATAATCCAGTTGTTGTAGCTGCTTTCGATTATGCCAAGAAAAATAACAAAGCAGTCCATTTTATTGGTTTGGTTTCTAACGGGGGTGTTCATGCCCACATCGATCATTTAAAAGCTTTATGTGATGCTGCACACGAAGAAGGATTAAAAGAAGTATTTATCCATGCTTTTTTAGATGGCCGGGATACTGATCCTAATTCGGGGCTTGGGTTTATTAGCGATTTAGATCATCATCTCCAAAACTCTACTGGTCGAATTGCCAGCTTAGTGGGTCGTTATTACGCAATGGATAGAGACAGTCGCTGGGAACGGGTTAAACTCGCTTATGATGTAATGGTAAATGGGGTTGGCGAAAAGGGCACCAATGCGGTCGAAGAAATCCAAAAATCATATCAGAATGGCATTACCGACGAATTTATTAAACCGATTGTAATAGTAAATCCCGATGGCAGTCCATTAGCAAAGATAAAAGCAGACGATGTAGTTATTTGTTTTAATTACCGCACCGATAGAGGTCGCGAAATTACTTCTGTTTTAAGTCAGAAGAACTACCCCGATTTCGGTATGAAGAAATTGCCTTTATATTATGTAACCATGACTACTTACGACGAGAACTTCGAAAATGTGAAGGTTGTCTTTACAAAAGACGATCTTTCTCAGACTTTAGGTGAGGTACTCGAAGCTAACCATAAAAACCAGATTCGTATTGCCGAAACCGAGAAATACCCACATGTTACTTTTTTCTTTTCGGGTGGAAGAGAGAAAGAATTTGAGCAAGAAAAACGAATTTTAATTCCGTCGCCCAAAGTGGCTACTTACGATTTGCAACCAGAAATGAGTGCAGCTGGTATTACCAATGCCATTATCCCGGAGCTCGAAAGTGGCTGGCCCGATTTTGTCTGCTTAAATTTTGCCAATCCGGATATGGTTGGCCATACCGGCGTTTTTAATGCGGTAATTAAAGCCGTAGAAACTGCCGATTATTGTGCAGAACAAGTTGTAAAAAAAGGAATAGCCAATGGTTATTCGTTTATTATCCTGGCCGACCATGGCAATTCGGAATATATGATTAATAAAGATGGCTCTGTAAATACTGCACATACGACCAATTTAGTCCCCTGCATTTTAATCGACAACGATTATAAAAATATAGCCGATGGGAAGCTTGGCGATATTGCTCCCACTATATTAAAAATTATGGGTATTGATATTCCAGAAATTATGACGGGAAATTGTTTGGTGTGATGAAGAAATCCTTCGTTTATTTATCTGCATTTTTTATAATCTCCTGCACGCCAAAAGAGCCGGAAAAAACGAATATCAACCCTTATTTCGATTTAAGCGGTTATTTCGAAAAAGAAACTGATAGCTTAAACAAACGAGAAGTCCTTATCGATAAAACAGTTTCCATTAATGGAAAAGCCGAACGGAAAAAGGTTAAGATTAAAGATTTCAAAAATGAGTTAAGTTCTTTTATCGCAGCAGACATTAACAAGGCTTCCTGGCGGGGAGCATTTAAGGTAAATAAAGGCCTTAATTTAACTATTTATACCAACAACAGCGAAAAAATACCAGTTAAAGAACTTTCGGTTGCATTTCAAAACAGTAAGATCTTTTATGTAAAAATATTAATTGTAAATAGTAATATTTTATATACCTCCAGGGATACTTTAATTTATTATCCCGACAGTTTATACGAGATTAAAAAAACACAAAAAATTAAGCTATTAGCGGAAAAGAATTATGCCGTATTAGGGAGGTTTAAATAACCCTTCCTATTTCAAGCTAGCTATCTGCGCTTTTACATAATCTATTAAACCAATAATATCTTTTCTTAAAGGTTGTACAATTAAAACTTTCTGAAAATCGGCAATAGAATTATTAAAAATAGCGACACATGCTTTCTTTTCTACCGATTTTTTAACTTTATAAGACCTAAATATAGCATAGTCTTTATAGGCTAAACCCCGGTTTTGTAAAATCTGAATATCTTCTTCTCCGTTTATCTCTATTGCTTTAGAAAAGTCTTTAATCGCCGAGGTATAGAAGCTATCGCGCATTTGATTTAAAGCTTCTTTAGGCGCATTTGCAATATTTAACCTTGCTTTTCCCCGGTAATAATAAGCCGAATAATCGCTTGGTTTTAAAGTAATTAATCTGCTATAGGCTGCAATAGCATTTTCGAAATCTCCACATTGATAATAGGAATACCCTAATGTTCTTAAAATATTTGTGTTATTAGGGTTGGCATTATCGGCTTTTTCCAATTGTGTTACTGCTCCTTTGTAATCTCCTTTCATCCAGGCTTGCATTCCCATTTTTTCGAAATTGCCCTGGGCGTAAATTGGCAATATAGAGGCAAACGATATCAATAATAAAAATGTTTTCTTTAAATATTCCATTAAGCGTTTTTTTAATTAAAATTAATTTATGGTTACCTTCCTTAAATTTAAGGTTCTAATATACAACTATCATACCATTTACAAATATTAAAGTAAACGTTAAATATGCTTAATTATGATGACATGAATTTAAATTTCTAAAATGCTGACGTTTTAACAGGATAAAAGATTAATCTCATTTTTGGCACAGGAGTTGAAATTATATCCGTTTATACTAAATTAATGCTTTTATTACGGCAAGGCTGTCAGTTTGTCGTTTACATAAATTTAAAAAGACCCAATTGATGAGTAAAGAAGACCAATTCGATTTTAGTCAATCGTTACCAATGATAAATGAAGATACCGAGTTTTTTCCTTTAATGTCTCAACAGGACGAGGACGAAATGAATAATGAAGAAACCCCAGAAATCCTTGCTATTCTTCCTTTACGGAATACCGTACTTTTCCCTGGGGTAGTTATCCCTATAACTGTAGGAAGGGATAAATCTATTAAACTTATTAAGGAAGCTTATAAGGGAGATAAAATTATAGGCGTAGTTTCGCAGCGCGATGTTGCTATCGAAGACCCAACCTTCGAACAACTCAATAATGTAGGTACAGTAGCTCAAATTATTAAGATGTTGCAAATGCCTGATGGCAATACTACTGTTATTATACAAGGCAAGCAACGTTTTCAACTGGTAGAGGAAGTACAATCGGAGCCTTATATAAAAGTGATCATTGCAAAATTTGCAGAGACTAAACACAAAGTTGATAAAGAGTTTAAAACTTTAGTAGCGTCGATTAAAGAAA
This sequence comes from Bacteroidota bacterium, assembly GCA_040388055.1. Taxonomy (GTDB): domain Bacteria; phylum Bacteroidota; class Bacteroidia; order Sphingobacteriales; family Sphingobacteriaceae; genus Pedobacter. Next base: position 267 of record JAZKCO010000011.1, on the reverse strand, counting down.
TGTCGTCTCAGATTATCCAGCTTTCGCCAAATATTCCAAGCGAGGCCGGCATTGCTTTAAAGAATATTGAGAGCACTTCTTTTTTAATCAACTTCATCTCCTCTAACATGAATGCTGATGTTGCCGATAAGCAAAAGATGCTGGAAATGGGCAACTTGCGTAAACGTGCCGAAAGAGTAATGGAGCTGTTAACATTAGAGCTTCAGATGCTGGAATTAAAAAGCCAGATCCAGTTTAAAGTGCGTACTGATCTGGATAAACAACAAC
>JAZKCO010000010.1:202136-207477 GCA_040388055.1 Bacteroidota bacterium | reverse complement strand
AACCAGGGACCAAAAGATTATGAGTCTTCTACTCTAACCAACTGAGCTATAGGCCCCGAAAACCAATTAGGTTTTGCGAGTGCAATGTTACATATTTGCATTGAATTTTGGAAACCCTTTTAATGGAAAAAATAAAAAATATTATTTTCGATTATGGTAATGTGATCTTCGAGATCAATTTTAAACGTACACAAACGGCTCTTTTACAATTAGGTATAAGCAATATTGAAGATTTTTTTGCCCATAAAAAACACCATCCATTATTCGACGATTTTGAAACTGCATCGATAACTGCTACTCAATTTAGAGCAGGAATTAGAATTGCAGCGCACAACCCTAGCCTTAGCGACCAACAAATCGACGATGCCTGGAACAGCTTGTTAATTGGTGTTTCGGCAAATAATCATGATGTTCTCTTAGCCGTTAAAAACAAGTACCGCACCTTTCTATTAAGCAACAATAACGAAATTCATTACGATTGGATTATCGCTTACCTTAAAGCAACATTTGGCCTTGATAATTACGACAATCATTTCGAAAAGGCATATTTCTCGCAGCAACTGCATTTACGTAAGCCAAGCGTGGCTATTTTTGAGCAAGTTATCAAAGAAAACAATCTTAATCCAAGCGAAACATTATTTATAGACGATAGCCCACAACATATTGAAGGTGCCAAAAAAATTGGTTTGCAAACCCTACTTATGGATGTTCACCCAGAAAAATTAGAGGAGTTCTTAAAACAGCATCATTTATTATAAGACTTTATCTGGATTATAATCGTAAGGTAGAGATATACCAATTCTTCTTTCCGGCATATCTCCATACATAAACAAGCTTAATTCTGCATAGTGGCCATTATTTTCTATATTAATTCCCCCCTCTTTAAAAAAATAGAGATAGGTTTTTAAATAAACCGGTTTAATCATATTTGGCTTATCTTTATTGTTTTCTGATGCAGCCGCTAATTTTTCTTCATTGTTAAATTTTGTTTTGTCGTAACGCACTAACAGCGTATCTGCAAAATTGAAATTTACCGTTCTTGTACGTCTATTTTTCATGGTAAATTCACTAGCAGTTGCTTTAGAGACATTAAATTTCAAAAATTCATCTTGTTTCATTATACCCTGATAATACCTCAAAGTATCCGATTTAAAAAAACGGGATAAGGTTACATCCGGAAATTCCTCTTTTGCATACGCATCGGCCATTTTCCGCCTAATTATACCGCCTACCCGCTCCTTTTCCAGGTTTCTAACCGCTGTATACTTATAAATTTCGAAACCTTCTGTTTCTAAATTATTTTTAAATACAGCGCGCATAAAATGCATTGTCGAGCCTTCATAAGCCATTTTCCGATTCTTTCTAATCTGCGAGCCTGAAAACATTCTCGTAGGTAACTCTTCATAAAAAACAAAATATTTGAAAATAATCTCGTTATTGTTAAAATTATATTCAAACTGATCCAGATCGATTTTAATTTTATAGTTTAAAAATGCATTTTCAATAACAATTGTTTCTTTTGCATATATTTTAAGATCATTTTCAGTTTTATCATAATCAAAATATAAAGCTTCCGGGTTTTTGAGTTTACATTTACTTATAGAATGATCATAAACACCAATTAAATTCTCTGAGAATAAATTAATCCACTTTGTTAAATTAGCTTTGTTATGCTTCGATTTAATAATTACCTCACTTAAATTATTTGTTTGCGGTTTAAGGCTAAAAGAAAGGTTTTCGACCTTTCCATCTTCGATAAGATACACTTTCCTTTCGTAGCTAACGTGCGAAATGATTAAGGAGGTTTTACCTGTTAAAATACAATTGAAAGCAAAATCGCCATTTTCATTTGTTTCTGTACCATACGTACTATTATTAAGGTAAACGGATACGCCGCGAATACCTTCGTTTGTTTTTTCATCAATTATTCTGCCTGTAATTTTAACCTGTGCAAAACAATAAGTGGAAACAAAAAACATAATAAATAGTAAACAATATTTCATAAGGAAGGCGTTCTTAATGTGTATCTTTAATTTTCTAAATATAATTTAAAATGGCCGAAACAAGATATACCACGCTTAAAGAATTTTACCCATTTTATTTAAGTGAGCATACACATTTAACAAGTCGAATTTTACATTTCATAGGCACCGGTTTGGTTATACTTTGCCTCATTGCAGCCATTCTTTTTCATAATTGGCGGTTTTTTGTAGCCATCCCCCTTATTGGCTATGGCTTTGCCTGGGTGGGTCATTTCTTCTTCGAAAAAAACAAGCCTGCCACCTTTCAATATCCCGGCTACAGTTTAGCAAGCGATTTTATACTCTTTTACGATTTATTAACCGGAAAACAGCCATTTAAGATTAAATAAACCTATCGATTTTAGCTATATCACTATAGAAAAAAGCAGTTTGTTTTGGCAACTCATTCTATATACATTTGTTTATAACGTGAAAGTAAAGAACTTAAAACATGGAAAATAACCCTAACGACATTAGCAAATGCCCATTTCACAATGGCAGCTTAAAGAACAATGTAAATAGTGGTGGTACAAAAAACCGCGATTGGTGGCCAAACAAACTGAATTTACACATCCTGCGACAACATTCATCCTTATCGAACCCAATGGATAATGGTTTTGATTATGCCAAAGCATTTAATAGTTTAAATTTAGCAGCCTTAAAGAAAGATTTACAGGAGTTGATGACGGACTCGCAAGAGTGGTGGCCTGCAGATTTCGGGCATTATGGTGGTTTATTTATTCGCATGGCATGGCACAGTGCCGGTACTTACCGTATAGGCGATGGCCGTGGCGGTGCCGGACAAGGGCAACAACGTTTTGCCCCGCTAAACAGCTGGCCAGATAATGTAAGTTTAGACAAAGCCCGGCGTTTGCTTTGGCCAATTAAACAGAAATATGGCAATAAAATATCTTGGGCAGATTTAATTATCCTTACCGGTAATGTTGCCTTAGAATCGATGGGCTTTAAGACTTTTGGTTTTGCTGGCGGCCGGGCAGATGTTTGGGAGGCTAGTGAAGATATCTATTGGGGCTCGGAAACCACTTGGTTAGGTAACGACGATCGTTATTCGAGAGGATCGGAAGGCATTGCAGCCCATGGCGTTTTAGTTTCCGACGAAGACGCCGATGGAAACAAACATTCGCACGATTTAGAAAAACCTTTGGCAGCTGCACACATGGGTTTAATTTATGTTAATCCCGAAGGGCCCGATGGCAATCCAGACCCTATTGCAGCTGCAAGAGACATTCGTGAAACATTTGCCCGTATGGCAATGAATGACGAAGAAACCGTAGCACTAATTGCTGGCGGACATACCTTTGGAAAAACACATGGTGCTGCTGCTTCAGAACATGTCGGTAAAGAGCCAGAGGCCGGAAGCATGGAACAACAGGGTCTTGGCTGGAACAATAGTTTTGGGAGTGGTAAAGGGCCAGATACCATTACCAGCGGATTAGAAGTAACCTGGACAACCACCCCCACCCAATGGAGCAATAATTTTTTCGAAAACCTCTTTGCCTTTGAATGGGAATTATCCAAAAGCCCTGGAGGAGCTCATCAATGGGTGGCAAAAAATGCAGAGAATATTATTCCAGATGCCTACGATGCCTCAAAAAAACATAAACCTACGATGCTTACTACCGATTTATCGTTAAGGTTAGACCCGGCTTACGAAAAGATATCAAGACACTTCTTGAAAAACCCTGAAGCCTTTGCTGATGCTTTTGCCCGGGCTTGGTTTAAATTAACGCACCGCGATATGGGCCCCCGTTCGCTTTATTTAGGGCCTGAAGTACCCGAAGAAGTATTGCTTTGGCAAGATCCTATTCCTACTGTAAATCATAAATTAATTGATAACCAAGATATCGCGAACTTAAAAACGCAAATTTTAGCAACTGGACTGTCTATTTCCCAATTGGTTTCAACTGCTTGGGCTTCAGCTGCTAGTTTCCGTGGCTCTGATAAACGAGGTGGCGCAAATGGTGCCCGTATTCGCTTGGCACCCCAAAAATATTGGAAAGTAAATAGTTCTGCCCAACTAGATAAAGTGTTGAATGCATTAACACAAATCCAAAACGACTTTAACGCTGCACAAACACTTGGCAAAAAAGTCTCGTTAGCAGATTTAATTGTCTTGGCAGGATGCGCTGGCGTCGAGAAAGCAGCGAAAAGTGCAGGTCAGGACATTACTGTTCCTTTTACTCCGGGCCGTATGGATGCCTCACAAGCAGAAACTGATGTAGAATCTTTCAGCGCAATGGAACCAGTAGCGGATGGTTTCCGTAATTACAAGAAAGCAAATTATGCCGTAGCTACTGAAGCATTACTGGTAGATAAGGCCCAGCTCTTAAACTTAACTACTCCAGAAATGGTGGTTCTAGTTGGCGGATTACGGGTACTGGACACTAATTTTGATGAATCTAAACACGGTGTATTGACCCATAAACCTCAAGTATTAACTAACGACTTCTTCGTAAATCTACTCGACATGAATACCGAATGGAAGTCTGTTAACCACGAGCAGTTATTTGAAGGTAGGGATAGAAAAACAGCCGAATTGAAATGGACTGCAACCCGTGCCGATCTTGTGTTTGGATCTAATTCCGAATTGAGAGTGATCGCCGAAGTTTATGCAAGTAGTGATGCGCAAAGCAAGTTTGTAAAAGATTTTGTCGCCACATGGCACAAAGTCATGAACCTAGATCGCTTTGATTTAGTTAAGCATTAAAATGGGCTAACCATTCGCAGCGATTTTATACTTTATCTTAATTGGGTAAATTATGCCTTTATATTTTGAATTATCAAAATACAAAGGCATATTTGCTATATGTATACCATAAAACAGCAGTATCTCAACCTCATTCTTACCTTTAGCAAAAGGCAAGTGCTGGTTTATGCTGTTTTAAACCGTAAAATATCGCGAACAAATGTAGCGATAGACTTTACTTTCCAAACTACAAGTAAAGCCTTTATTAATTAACCCCGGGTTCTGTTCAACCTTCTTTTTTAACTCGGGGAAATAAGCTAAGCCTTATTCTTTTAATTCAACCAACACCTATTTATTTACATATTTTCTAAAAAATGATGAAAAAATCAATCCTACTTTCAAAAAGCGATTTCAAATTTCTAAGTGAACATTTCGAAAAAGCCGTTATGAGCGACTATAACAAATCGAGATTAAGAGCCGAAATTAAAGATGCAGTTGTATTCGAAGACGATCTGTTACCAGCCGATGTAGTTTCTTTGCATAAAGAGGCCACCATCGTACGCATAGATAATAATCAGGAATTCATTTTTAAATTGGTTTTACCTCGGGAAGC
>JAZKCO010000010.1:44550-202126 GCA_040388055.1 Bacteroidota bacterium | reverse complement strand
TCGGGAAGCAAATATTAAGCAACAAAAGGTATCCATTTTTGCGCCTATCAGTATTGCGCTATTAGGTTATCAGACCGGCGACTTAATTCGATGGGAAATGCCCGACGGTATTAAGGAATTTAAAATCCTAAATGTTAGAAAATTAAGCGAAGAGGAAGTTGGCTTTAGTTCTTAATTCAGAACGAACTGTAAATTTGAGTAAGGTGGATTATAAATTTGCCTTTATTATTCCTTTTAAAAATGCTCTGATATCTTCACGAGCACCAATAGACCTACTCAAAAATTCTCCATTTTTACCAATCACGATATGCACTGGTAAAGCATTGGTATTAAACACTTCGAAAAGATTATTTACCTTATTGATTACTTTATAATTAAAGGATTTAGTTTTAAAAAATTGGATCAAACTTTCTTTAGTATCTGCAGTAACAGCTATAAATACTACATTTGGTTCTGTGGCATATTCCTTTACCAATTCGTTTAATGCTGGTATTTCGGCAACGCATGGTCCACACCCAACACTCCAAACATTTAACACCACCAATTTACCTTTCAAATCTACTAAACTTAGGCGATGGCCATTAAGGTCGGTACCACTAAAATTTGGTGCCATAGTTAAATTATTTGCAATTTTACTTGTCGACGATGGTTTAAGCGAACGGATAAAATCTTCAAACGATTTTTGTTTAATATTACTTAAAGGAAATAAATGTTGCATCGAGTCGAGCGAGGAAATGCTCCCGTTGAGATACAATTTTTTATAATCTTCTAAAGCCAAGTTAAAATTACCTAAACGTGTATAGGCTTTTGCACGAAGTTGAAGTATTAATGGTAAAAAATTACCCTCAACATTGCTGCCTTGTATAATTTGTATCGCAGCCGAGGTGTGGATTACAACTGCCTGATCATCCCTTTCTAAATCGTTAATTTTTGCTAAGTCTAACATTAATAAGGGAACATACATCTGGTAATGTCCATTATTTAAGCGATATTGATGATTAATACGCCCATCCTGATATTGTTTTATCGCAGTTAATAACATTGATTTTGCCATTGCTAACTTCTCATTACGCTCTATATATATTTCTGGCAAACTACCCAGGGCATAATAAGGTATTTCGGCACGTTGATATGAAGGCATTAATACCTTTTCAAACGAAGCAGTGGAGATGTCTTTATCTTTTCGCAGATCTTCGAAAACATTAACATTCTTGTTGATAGCGGCTCCAGGAAAACTGATAAATATATTCTTTAGTTTACGTCTAACATCTTCTTCAATCTGCTGATTACTAAACTTATAATATTCGTAACTATAAATACTAAAAGCAAAAGCAGTTTCTGCGGCCGACGGATAAGAATCGAATAATTGAAAGAGCTCGTTCTTTGCTATGGTTAGCGCGCCAATTTTTGCGTTTCCAACACAAATCGCGGCCATTAAGCCAATATCTTTTGCTGTACTTCTAATGTTATTTAAGGTTTTGAGCAGACGCTCAATTTGAACTTTCGCCTCTTCAGGTTTTTTAACCATAGCCATCACATTCATGTATTTTGCATACGCATAATAATTATTGGGATAATTAGCGATTTCTAGTTTAAAAATACTATCGGGGTTATTGCCAAACAAGGCATCGAAATAAGCTCCTTTTACAGGTCTTAAACCATTACTTTCATAAACAATTAAATTCTGGTTGGCTAATTCGTCTTCCCTATTGAGCGTGTAAAATTCTATTCTTGAAAAAGCAGCAAGCTTAGGTAAGCTAAATTTAGCTTCGGCTTTGCCATTGCGCTGTAGCAAATTCAGATTAAATTTCTCAATTGATCCGTCTTGTAAATAATTGGTTATTCTAGCATAGATTGTTTCTTTGCCTTTTAATCGAGCTTGGGGCAAGTCGCTATGGTAAGTGATGTTAATGGTATCTGATACCATTGGTTTAGCTGGACTTACCTTGCTTACTTGAGCACTAATAGTTAACCAACAAAAGACGAAGGCAAGCGACAGGATATGTTTCATAATTGTTTTTTTTCCAAAGCTAATTTGTTGGTATACAAGTGTTTTATTTTATTGACCAATTCCAAAATTTAATGGCTAAATAGGGTCTGGTTATTGATAAGGGAGGGTTTAAGAGTAATCCATTTTATTCGTCAGCTAAAAACTTTCATTTACAACTTAATTTTAGGGCATTCGTCATTTAATTTATGAAATGACCATCATTTTATATAGTTTCAAATGATGAACCAACTAAAAATATATTGGGATAAAACGTTTACATCCTGGCCTTATCGCCTTGGCTTACACATTAGTTTCTGGTTTTTTTTCCTATCCTCCTGGCTCGACGAAAGCATGGTGGTTAAAATTAATGCAACACAGCATTATCTAGTTACTTTAATCGGGACATTATTTGTTCTCTTCCTTTATTATGCACTGGTTTACATCATTATTCCTCTTTTTAAAAAAAAGCAATGGTTTTTGGGGATATTAGCCTTTATGGGCTACTACGGTATCGCAGTTGTGTTAAGAACCTATCATATCGAATTAATTATACAATGGTATAATTTTCACAGAACCAGTATTCAGGGTGGGGAATTTTGGAGTAATTTATTTGAGCGACAGTTTAATGTTACTACTTTATTACGGGTACTTTTAAGCGGTTTTACCAGTTTAATCGTCATCATTTACATCCCATTAAGCATTAAATTTTTGCGCTATGCCTACCAGTTTACTCAAAAACAGGCATGGATTATTAAAGAAAACACGCAATTACAGCTCAATACTTTAAAGGCACAGATTAATCCACATTTTTTATTCAACACTTTAAATAATCTTCAATCGTTTATTGTACAAAATGAGAAAGAAAAATCTGTTGAACTTTTAAACAGACTGGCAGATTTTATGCGTACTGCCTTATACGATGGCGAGAAAGAATACCTTAGCATGGAAAAAGAAGTCGAACTCTTAACTAATTATATCCGTATAGAACGGGTTCGTTTTGAGGAGGATACAGCAATTCGGGTAAACATATCAACCGCGTATCCCAACGTTCAGATTCCTCCATTTATATTTTTGCCTTTTATCGAGAATACATTTAAGCATGGTGGTGCTGTACCTGCTCATGAAGTTAAAATTGAGATCGATTTAATTCATGAAGCTCATCAAATTATCTTAAAAACATCCAATAAATTCGTAAAGGCAGAAAACAATGAAAACCTTGGTGGAATAGGCTTACAAAATGTAAAAAAAAGATTGGATTATTATTTTCCGAATGGTTATCAATTAGATATTTCTATTTTAGACCAGATGTTTAATGTAAAGCTACAGCTCAATAAATGATCAACTATTTAATTGTCGACGATGAGCCACAGGCTCGGAAACTACTGCAAACCTACATGGCAGAAGTTGCTAATTATCATTTGGTAAAGCAATGCGCTAATGCCATGGAAGCTTATGAAGCCTTGCAAACCTCTCCAATCGACCTCCTGTTTTTAGACATCAAAATGCCATTGGTTTCTGGGGTCGATTTTTTACGTTCCTTAAAAAATCCGCCATTAGTTATCTTTACTACTGCATTTAATAAATATGCCATCGAAGGGTATGAACTCAATGTAATCGACTACCTATTAAAACCTATTGCCTTACCTCGCTTGCTTAATTCGTTAGAAAAAGTAAAAGAGCGGTTAGCCAAAAAAGTAAAGTCTAGAACCGAAAACAACAGCTTTCTCTTTGTAAAATTAGATAATAAGTTAATGAAAGTAAATTTAAACGAAATCTTATTAATCGAAGGAATGCAGAATTATGTAAAACTGCACCTCAAAGATAAAGTGTTAATTGCGACCTATACGATGAAATCGTTAGAAAACATGCTGCCTAACAACGATTTTTTAAGGATCCACAGATCGTTTATTGTCCCAGTAAATTCGATTATAGCTATTGCCGGTAATGTTATCGAAACAACTTTAAAAAACATACCCATTGGCATAAGTTTTAAAAACGTGGTAACGGCCTATATAAACCAAAACAGAGGAACGGTTTAATTATGGCCGGGCTTTTAGAATTTTTTACTAAGGCCTGGAAGCGCGTCTCGCTTTCTCTTTCGCTATTAAGCCCAACTCTCGACCCGTTTGTCCGGCTACCGACGTGTTTTCTTGTGCGCGCCTAAATAAGTAAGGCATTACCGCTTTTATTGGCCCGTAGGGCACGTATTTAGCTACGTTGTAGCCAGCATCAGACAGGTTAAAACTTAAATTATCGCTCATCCCCAATAATTGTGCAAAATAGGCATGTGGGTGGTTGTGGGCAATTTCGTTTTCGTCCATTAATTGAGTTAACAAACGACAGCTTTCTTCATTATGTGTACCACAAACAAAGCCTATACGATCGATATTTTTTATACTAAACCTGAGCGATTCGTCGTAATCTCTGTCGGTCGAGATTTTATCTGGCTGTATTGGCGACTGATAACCCATTTCCAAAGCACGCTTACGCTCTTTTTCCATATAAGCCCCTCTAACCATTTTCACACCCAAAATAAAACCAGTTTCTTTAGCGATAAGATAATCAGCTTTTAAATCGGCTAATTTATCATGGCGATATAGCTGGTAAGTATTGTAAACAATTAATTTTTCAAGGTTAAACTTAATCATCATCTCTAAAGCCAATTCGTCGATGGTATCCTGGATCCAGGTCTCCTCGGCATCGATCATTACAGGTACTTGTTTATCGAATGCTGTTTTGCAAATCTTTTCGCAACGTTGTTTAACCCGCTCGAATTCTTCAGTTTCGCTGGCTGTTAAAGTCTGTTTAGCATCTAATTTCTCTAATAAAGCGAACCGGCCAATACCGGTAATCTTAAAAACAGTAATAGGAATACGAGGGTCGCCATCGGCTCTGTTAATCGTGCGGACAATCTCCTCGCAAGTAAAGTCAAAAACTTCTTCCTCTTCCTCACCCTCAACCGAGTAATCTAAAATAGTACCCACTTTACCTGCATGTAACTGCTCGATGGTGTGCTCACACTCGGCAATGGTTTCGCCACCACAAAATTGTTTAAAAATAGTTGCCTTTATCGCACCTTTAATTGGGAAACCGATCTTTAATAAAAAGTTGGCAATGGGTGGACCCACCCGAGTTAAAAAATTGCTGCTAATGAGTTTAAAAAGCCAAAATCCCTGATTTAATTCTGCATTAGATTTATGGCGAAAAGCGATAGCGGTATTGTCGAAATTGATTGTTTTTTTGGGCAATATTTCCATTCGTAATATTTACTTGGTCAGTAGAGTGCAAAAATATAAATTCAATTGGTTGTAATGGCAAAACACTTTGCAAATATTTGTAAATTTGCACTATAATGATACAATTTAAACTTGAAGGCGAATTTATTCCCTTAATAGCGCTACTAAAAGCGACCGGACTGGTGCAAAGCGGTGGTGAAGCGCAAACCGTAGTAGAAGATGGTTTGGTAAAATATAATGGGATAATCGATTATAGAAAACGTCTAAAAGTGCGTATTGGCGATAAAATAGATTTTATGGGCAAAATAATTGAGGTAATTTAATGGAACCTATAAAAAGTGCAGGTCACTCCATCTATTTCGAATCTGGCCTTGCGCCTTTAAAAGAAATACTAGATCGGAATAAATATTCGAAGGTTTTTGTTTTTGCAGATTCTAATACCGCTAATGTATGCCTACCTGTTTTCCGGTCTTTTTTAACGGAACTCGACGATTTCGATATCATCGAAACCGATCCGGGCGAAGAGAATAAAAACATCGATTTTTGTATCGGAATTTGGAAAACACTTTTAGATTTTGGTGCCGATCGCAAATGCCTGATGATTAATTTAGGCGGTGGTGTAATTACCGATATGGGTGGTTTTGTGGCCGCTACTTATAAAAGAGGAATAGATTTTATCAATATCCCAACTACCCTACTCTCGCAGGTTGATGCTTCTGTTGGCGGTAAAACAGGCATAGATATAGATAATGTAAAAAACATGGTGGGCACATTTAGTCTGCCACAAGCTGTTTTTATTGAAAATGCTTTTTTAGCTACCCTTTCTGAAAGAGAGTTGCTATCGGGTTTTGCAGAAATGATTAAACATGGGCTAATTACTGATGCTGCCTATTACGAAAATTTAAAGACCAGCGATTATAAAACGATTAAACCAGCGGCTGTTTATCGTTCTATAGCCATTAAAAATGAAGTGGTTAGCCAGGATCCATTAGAAAAAGGACTGCGTAAAATTTTAAATTTTGGTCATACTATTGGCCATGCCGTCGAAAGTTATGCCTTATCTAATAGCAAAAAACCGCTAACCCATGGGGAAGCTATAGCTATTGGCATAATTTGTGAAGCTTTTCTTTCCGTTAAATATTGTGGTATGACTGATGAGGAGCTTATTGATATCAGTAACTATATTAGTAAACTTTACCCTCCATATAACATCAAAGAAAAAAGTTTCAATGCATTATTAAGCCTAATGCAAAGTGACAAAAAGAATGAAGAAGGTTGCATCCTATTTTCTTTATTAGAAAAAATTGGACAATGCACATTTAACTGTAAAGTAACCGATCTGGATATAAAGGAGAGCATGCTTTACTATAATCGTATGTATGTTAATTAACGACCCACGTAACCTAACAGTAACTACTCTTTTCAGTTTAGTAGTACTCATTTCATTTGTCGAAATGTACTTCAGCTATGCGCACGATCGTAAGCTATATACCAAAAAAGATACCTGGACTAATGTTTATTTAATGGTGGCAGCCATTCTGGTTAATTTAACCATGAAAACGGCCACTTTCTTTTTACTGGATTATTTTTATCAGTTCCGGATTTTCGAAATAAAAAATGTCGCCGTTTACTGGATTATTTTAATTTTAGCTCAAGACTTTCTATATTGGTTTTTACATACTGTTGGGCATTATGTGCGATTCTTTTGGGCAATGCATGTTACGCATCACTCGTCTACACACTTTAATTTAACTACAGGTTTCCGTTCTACTGTTTTTGAACCTTTATATCGGGTTTTCTTTTATTTGCCTTTAGCTTTTATGGGTTTTTCGGCATTAGACATCTTATTTGCTTATTTGGTTACGCAGATCTATGGTAATATAGTGCACACTCAAACTGTAGGTAAATTACACCCAATTATAGAGTATATCTTTGTTACTCCATCGCATCACCGGGTTCATCATGCCAGTAATGTACGTTATCTCGATAAAAACATGGGCATGGTTCTTATCTTATGGGACAGGTGGTTTGGTACTTTCCAGGAAGAACTACCTACAGAACCAGTTAAATATGGCTTAACTAAGCAGCCAGACGATTCGAAGTTAAGCAATGTAATTTTCCACGAGTTTAGTGCATTAGCGGGCGATTTAAAAAAAGCACCAACCTTTGCCGATAAAGTAAAGTACATCGTTAATCCACCCGGCTGGAGCCACGACGGAAGTACGCAAATTGCAAAAGTAATGCAACAGCAATTACGCGAAGCAGAAAAAAAGCTGGAAGTCGGAAGTCTATAATATTTATATAGCTAAGACAGGCATTTCGACCTAGCAGAACGTAACCTCCCAAACTTTTACGCTTGATCCGCTAATATCTAGGTAGAGTAGGTTGAAAAACAAAAAGGGGAAATAACTACGTCATTTCCCCTTTTCTTTTAAAAAGTATTTCTTATTTTACTGCATCAATAATTGCTTTAAAAGCATCTTTATGGTTCATCGCTAAATCTGCTAAAACTTTACGGTTTAAACCGATGTTTTTTGCAGCCAATTTACCAATTAACTGAGAGTAAGATACACCATGTTCGCGTGCTCCGGCGTTAATACGTTGGATCCACAAACCGCGGAATTCTCTTTTCTTAACTTTACGGTCGCGGTATGCATATTGCAAACCTTTTTCGACTGTGTTTTTAGCAATGGTAAATACCTTGCTTCTTGATCCCCAATAGCCTTTGGCCATATTTAGGACTTTTTTTCTTCTGCGTCTAGCAGCTACTGCGTTTACCGAACGTGGCATAATGTGTGGTTTTTGATAAGCGGTGTTGCGTATATCCTAATGGAGCAGCAATCTTACAACCGAGTACCTGGTTAAAAATTAATTACTTACCGATGCAAAGCATACGTTTAACGTTGCCCATATCAGCATCACTTACCAGACTAGTCTGGCCTAAATTACGCTTACGTTTAGTGCTCATTTTTGTTAAAATGTGGCTTTTGTAGGCGTTCTTTCTTGCAATTTTACCGGTTCCAGTAAGCGTAAAACGCTTTTTAGCACTGGAATTGGTTTTCATTTTTGGCATAACCCTGTTTTAATTTATATAATTTATTACTTCTTTGCTACTTTAGGTGCTAATGTTAAAAACATCCGCTTTCCTTCTAATTTAGGCAACAACTCGACTTTACCTATATCTTCTAGTGCCTGAGCAAATTTTAACAATAAGATTTCGCCTTGCTCTTTATAAACAATGGCTCTTCCCTTAAAGTGTACATAAGCCCTTACCTTTTCGCCATTCTCTAAAAAACTAATGGCATGTTTTAATTTAAACTGGAAATCGTGATCGTTGGTATTGGGTCCGAAACGAATCTCCTTAATTACAGTTTGCTTTGCATTGGCCTTAATCTCTTTTTGTTTCTTCTTTTGTTCGTAAACAAACTTACTATAATCGATAATACGGCAAACCGGCGGAACAGCATTTGGCGAAATTTCTACTAAATCGAGCTCTAGCTCATCAGCAAGCGCCAAAGCCTTTGCCAAAGGATAAATCCCTGGCTCCACATTATCCCCAGCTAACCTCACTTCCTGAGCCCTGATATACTGATTAATATGATGTTCTGCTTCTTTTTTCTTAAAAGGAGGACGTGGTCCCCTATTAAATCCTGGTCTTCCTAATGCCAAATGTATATTTTATTTAAACTGTTATTTCTTTAATTATTAACGCACTAAATTCTGCTAAAGTCATTGCTCCCAAATCTCCTTCGCCATGCTTACGCACAGAAACTTTCCCCTCTTCCATCTCTTTTTCGCCTATAATTAACATATAAGGCAATTTTTTAACTTCAGCATCTCTAATTTTCCTTCCAATCTTCTCGTCTCGAAAGTCTATCAGCCCGCGAATATCGGAATTATTTAGTTCATCTGAAACTTTTTTTGCATATTCTTCATACTTTTCCGAGATCGGAAGAATAATATATTGCTCGGGCGAAAGCCATAATGGAAAGTTACCTGCGCAATGTTCTATCAATACCGCCACAAAACGTTCTAGCGAACCAAAAGGTGCACGATGAATCATTACCGGGCGATGTTTCTGGTTATCACTACCAGTATACTCCAATTCGAAGCGTTCTGGCAAATTATAATCTACCTGGATAGTACCTAATTGCCATTTACGACCTAGTGCATCCCTAACCATAAAATCTAGTTTAGGGCCATAAAAAGCAGCTTCCCCAAGTTCTACAACTGTAGGTAAGCCCATTTCTTCGGCAGCTTCAATAATAGCAGCCTCGGCTAATTTCCAGTTTTCATCAGCACCAATATATTTTGCCTTATTTTCCGGGTCGCGCAATGATACCTGTGCAATGTAATTATCAAATCCTAACGATTTAAATACATATAACACCAAGTCTATTACCTTTTTAAACTCTTCTTTTACTTGGTCTGGGCGGCAAAATAAATGCGCATCATCTTGAGTAAACCCCCTAACCCGGGTTAGTCCATGTAATTCACCACTTTGCTCGTACCGGTAAACCGTACCAAATTCGGCAAAACGAACTGGTAAATCTTTATAAGAACGAGGTTTAAATTTATACATCTCGCAATGATGTGGGCAATTCATTGGTTTTAAGAAAAACTCCTCCCCTTCTTGTGGCGTCTTAATCGGCTGGAAACTATCCTTCCCATATTTCTCGTAATGACCAGAAGTAACGTATAAGTTTTTATGCCCAATATGTGGAGTAATTACCTGCTCGTAACCAGATTTAACCTGCGCTTTGGTTAAAAACTGCACTAAACGCTCGCGCAAAGCCGTACCTTTTGGTAACCACATGGGTAAACCGGCACCAACTTTATCCGAAAACATGAATAATTCCAGCTCTTTACCTAACTTACGATGATCTCTCTTTTTAGCTTCCTCGATCATTAACAGGTATTCTGTTAGCTCGCTTGCTTTAGGGAAAGTTACCCCATAAATACGGGTCAACTGCTTTTTAGTTTCGTCGCCACGCCAATAAGCACCGGCCACATTCATTAATTTTACAGCTTTAACAAAACCAGTATTTGGAATATGTGGGCCACGGCATAAATCGGTAAAGGCTCCTTGAGTGTAAAAAGTTATTTTTCCATCTTCCAGCCCTGTTAAAAGATCTAATTTATACTCGTCTCCTTTTTCGGTAAAATATTTAATAGCAGCTGCTTTTGAAACACTTTCTCTGCTAAAAACTTCCTTTTGCTTAGCCAATTCAAGCATTTTGGTTTCTATAGCCTTAAAGTCGTCTGACGAAAATTCTTTATCGCCAAAATCTACATCATAATAAAAACCAGTTTCGATAGCAGGACCAATACCAAACTTGGTTCCTGGATAAAGTGCTTCAAGCGCTTCGGCCATTAAATGGGCCGATGAGTGCCAAAAGGTGGCTTTACCAGCAGTATCGTTCCAGGTTAATAATTTTACCGTCGAATCTCTCTCTATCGCACGCGATGAGTCCCAGATTTCTCCGTTCACTTCTGCTGCTAAAACGTTTCTTGCTAAGCCTTCCGAAATGGATAAGGCTATTTGATGGGCAGTTATGCCCTTTTCATACTGACGGGCTGATCCGTCAGGTAAAGTAATGTTAATCATCTACAACTATGATTTAGAATTTAAAAAAATTGGTTGATTAAATCACCTACTACGTGATTTTGGTAGCAAAGATACGCATTTGACTAGTATTTGAGGTATAGATTCCATAAAAAAGCCCTCAGAAAAGTCTGAAGGCCTTCTAATTCCCGCGGGAACAATTAATTAATAACAATGCTTCTTGTCTGACCAGCGTTTCCACGGTTATTATTTCCGTTTCCTCTAAACCTGTTCATCATATTTTGCATTTTAACTTGATATTCTTCTGGTGTAATCGCTAAAGCTTTTTTAGGAGCAGTTACATCACGCGCACTTACATTTCTATATTCAATACTTTTTGCAATAGTGCTGGTGCCTTTATTTTCTATAGCCAAAACAGTACCTTCTGTCCATAAATTTGGATTTGGCGAAAAGTTAAAACCTAGTTCGTTCGTATACCAAACGGCTGTTTCGTCAACAATATCTTTATCCATATCTAAAACCTTAGCTTTACGGATCGACTTTACGATTACTTTAGTACAGTTAAAACCTAATATTTTTTTAGTCTCTTCTGTTTTAACAACTTCCATTGTTGGTGGGCCTGGTAAAAATTGTACTGCACTTGTACTGGCAGGAGCTGCAGCTGTATTACCTGGTCGCTGACCGCCCATATTAAAGTTACTCGGTAAATTTGGAGCGACTGTTAATTTGCTAGCCATCGCATAGGTAGTATCACTTAAATCGAAAACTTCAGCTAGTTTCTGATCGGCAAAGGTGTAGTAATATTCCCGTGCACCTCCGGCGCCACCAAAGCGCATCATCATCCGGCCCATGCCGCCACCGCCACCGCCATTACTATCTTCTGTTTCTTCGACTGGCATATAACTTGCATTTGTTGCGGTAAACAAGAGTTCGAAGTTTGTCTTCATTGCCTTAGGCATGCGCGCCCGCATCTCCTCGCTAAGCTGAATACCATTAGCAGATGCCATAGCGGCTGGGTCTGTAGTGGTTTCAAATTGAATAGCTCCCGATTTTTTTTGAGCTTGTGCAGTTAATGCGAAAGCAAAAAAAGCAAACACGATCAATATTCTTTTCATGGGTATAATTTTGTTTTTAAGCTGCAAATTTATTGTAGTTTTTAGACTTCAAATGTTAAAAAAGGTTAATTTCTAACAACCTAACTATTCTTTTACATTCGATCTTAATATTCTGTGCTTTCCAACCAGCCATTTGCCAAAACATCGGCAATATGCATCGTTTTTAAGGAGATATTGTTTTTCTGAATATACCCATCCAAATGCATCAAACAAGACAGATCAGTAGAAATCAGGTATTCGGCGCCCATCGCCAGGGCATTATTCACTTTCTGCTCGGCCATTGCCGAAGAAATCGCGTCGAATTTTACCGCAAATGTTCCTCCAAAACCACAGCATACCTCGGTATCGACCATTTCGACCATTTCCAGACCGTGAACTTTCTCTAGCAATTGTCGTGGTTCGGCCTTAATTTTGCACTCCCGCAAGCCACTGCACGAATCGTGATAAACCGCTTTACCATCGAGCTCTGCACCGAAATAGTCCTTTTTTAAGACATTGATTAGAAAGTCGGATAATTCAAAAATATTACCTTGTATATTCCGACACTTATTATGGACTATTGTATTAGTAAACAAATCATTATAGCCATTTTTAACCATCCCTACACAAGAAGCAGAGGGAGCTACGATGTAATCACTTTCCGGGAAATCGTTCAGAAATTTATTGCCAATCTCTTTGGCTTGCTCCCAATAACCAGCATTATAAGCCGGCTGTCCGCAACAGGTCTGGTTCGGATTGTAACTAACCTCACAACCAGCTTTTTCCAAAACTTTAATCGTATTAAAAGCCGTTTCTGGATATAATTGGTCGACAAAACAAGGAACAAATAATGTTATCTTCATGTATAATTTAAAATAAGACAGCTAGTTATTTTTTGCAGCTACAGCTTTAGGTGCCACTTTTTTAACAAAAAACAAAAATAGTAAACCTAAAACAAAAAATAGCGCTAAAGCGATAACGGAATTACGCATACTTCCAGTATACTCTTCAATATAACCAAAGCTAAACATCCCAAAAACCAGCGCAACTTTCTCGGTAACATCGTAAAAACTAAAGAAAGAAGTATGGTCTGGGCTCTCCTGCGGCAGAAGTTTGGCGTAGGTAGAGCGCGATAAAGATTGGATACCGCCCATAATTAAACCAATTACTCCGGCCAAAGCGTAAAATTGATATTCGGTATGGATAAAATATGCAGCAATACATGCACCAATCCAGATTATAACCACGCCGATAAGCACATTAATGTTTCCATATTTTTTAGACGATAAATAAGACATGAACATCGCACCTGGAATGGCCACAATTTGTAACAATAAGATAGTTCCAATTAACTTAGCTGTCGAAAGCTCCAGCTCTTTCTCCCCAAAAATGGTAGCCACCAGCATTACTGTTTGTACCCCCATCGAGTAAAAAAAGAACGAGAAAAGAAAACGCTTTAAATAAGCTGCTCGTTTTACTTCATTCCATACTTTCTTTAACTCTTTAAAACCATTCGTCATTACGTTTTTCCCGGTTTTAAAATTCGGGCTTCCTTTTGGTAAATTCTTAAAAGGAATTTGAGCAAAAACCATCCACCAGATACCCACCATAAAAAACGAAAGTCGAGCTGGTAACGAATCGTCGGTAATCCCAAACAAATCTGGTTTAAAAACAAAAATAAAACAGATGAGCTGAAGAATAATACTTCCTACATAACCATAGGCAAAACCCTTGGCACTTACTTTATCCTGCTGGTCGAGGCTTGCAATTTCTGGGAGATAGGAATTATAAAATACAAGGCTTCCCCAAAAACCGATCGCCGCCAGCACAAAAAAAACAATGCTTATTTCTAAGGTTTCTATTTTAAAGAAAAATAAACCGCAACAGGCTATCGAGCCTATATAGGTAAACATCTGCATAAATATTTTTTTATTTCCGCGGGTATCTGCTATCGACGATAGTATGGGCGACAGGAGCGCTATTACTAAAAAAGCAAAGGCCATAGCATAACTATAAAGTGCAGAATTGATATATTTTCTACCTAAAAAGGTAACATAATCAATTGTCTTATTATCCTTATCGGAGGTAATAATAGTGTAATAAGCGGGAAATATGGTCGAAGTAATAACTAGATTATAGGCAGAGTTAGCCCAGTCGAAAAAAGCCCAGGAGCGTATTACTTTTTTGTCGTCTTTCTGTTGCATAACAATTTGTGTAGCCATAAAAGTAGCTAAAATAATGAGAAAAAATGATTTAGATCTTTCCTTTTACTTTTAAGACAACAAACACAGAGACAGAAACCAGCAGCATCCAAACTTCGTTATCGATAGGACAACTTATCTCCTCCCATTTGTTACCAAAAGATTCTGCATATAAGGTATAACTTGCATTTTTATTAATATTACCAGAGTTATAAAGCCTACAATTTCCATCGTTACTCCCAGTTACAACAAAGCCACAATCTGAGATCAAAGTGCCTGATGTCCGATAAAAAAACCGGTTACCTTTAGCCGTGTTAGTCGTATAAAGCACTCCATCTACGTAACAACCTCTTCCAATTGCTTTTACTTCGGTAAAGCAGGCTAAAAAGAAAAAAACCAAACCTAGCCTAAAAAGAAAACCCGTCCATACTTTATAAGTAATATTTTTTTCCATTGGTTTTGATTTTTCCTGCATCGAGCAGGTCCCTTATTCGTTCCAGTCTTTCGTTTTCGTTTCCAATATTAATTTGCTGTACCAGATCGGTTAAATGAAGCTGCTGGCTTTGTAATAGTGTAATGAGTTCAAAGTCAATTCTATCTTTTAGTTGTGCCTGGCTTTCTTCCTTTTTCTCTGCTAAACAAATGTCGCAAAAACCACATCTTTCTGCTTCTTCTTCGCCAAAATAATGAAGTAATTGTTTACTTCTGCATATTTTGCTGCTTGCATAAGCAAATACGGCCTTTAGCTGGTCTTTTAGCACCTTCTGTCGCAATTTAATATATTTTACATCAATATCTAAATGTAAAAAGTCTACCCTGGGTAAAACAAATTGCAGTTGAGGCTGATCAGTTTGTGGTAAATAAGATAATATCTCTAATTGTTGCAGGCGGTTTAACTGGCTTATCACATCGTTAAAAGAGATTCTTAGTCTTTTAGCCAAATCAGCTTCTCTTATTTTAATATAGGTATCAAAAGCCCCGCCATAAGAACGTTGTATCGTTTTAATAAGAGGGTCGTATCCTCCATTTTCGATTTGAAAACGGTAAACATCTTCATGACTGGCCGTAAACATTATTCTCGATTGCAAAAAACTGTTCTCAGACAGGGCGATATAGCCACCATGTTCCAAAAATTTTAAAGCAGCTATGGTTTTAACAATTCCAATCGTAAATCTTTTACAAAAATCGGCCAGGTCAAATTCGAAACTTAAGCCTTCTCCGGCACCAAAAGCCAACTGGAAATATGTTCCTAAAAGATGATAGGTTTTTTTAATTTCATCGATCGTCGGAAAGCTATCTTTATATTTTGCAGTTAGCAGAACCTCATCCGATTTATTCGCCAATAAAACTGCAAAAGCCCGCTTTTCGTCCCTACCTGCTCGCCCCGCTTCCTGGTAATAGGCTTCCAGGCTTTCGGGTAAATCTAAATGAATTACAAAACGTACATTGGGTTTGTCTATCCCCATTCCGAAAGCATTCGTGGCTACCATTATCCGGATACGATCATTTTTCCAATCTTCTTGTTTCTTAAAACGTAAATCTTTTTCGATACCCGCATGATAAAAATCTGCATTAAAACCATTCCGTTGTAAAAAACCGGCTATTTCGGCTGTTTCCCGTCTGTTTCGAACATACACCAACCCGCTTCCCTTTACATTTTTTACAATTTCCAGTAATTTTTTATGCTTGTCGTCGAGATCGAAAACAACATAACTTAAATTTAGTCTGGCAAAACTCTTTACAAAAACATTAGCCTTTTTTAGTGCTAATTTTTCCTGGATATCGTCCTTTACAAATGCAGTTGCAGTAGCTGTTAAAGCCAACACTGGCTTATCGGGATGAATTTGCCGCAGGGCAGTTAATTGTAAATAAGGCGGTCTAAAATCGTAACCCCATTGGGAAATACAATGGGCTTCGTCGACCGCAATTAAATTAACATTCATATAAGCAATGCGTTCGCGAACTATGGGCGACAATAATCTTTCTGGCGATAAATAGAGAAATTTAGTTTGACCATAAATACAATTATCTAATAAGATATCTATTTCTCTTTTCCCCATTCCGGCATAAATGGCAATAGCTTCAATCCCTTTGGCCTTTAAGTTTTCGACCTGATCTTTCATTAAGGCAATGAGCGGCGAGATAACGATACAAATACCTTCCATTACCATCGCAGGTACCTGGAAGCACACCGATTTCCCACCACCAGTTGGTAATAAAGCCAGCGTATCGTGCCCGCTCAAAACCGATTCGATAATCTCACTTTGTAAGGTGCGGAAGTTATCAAATCCCCAGTATTTTTTAAGTATATCGTGCTTTGTCATAAATAAGGTGCAATCAAAACTATAAAAATTATGCAATAACCCCAGTTAATAATTATCTTTGTTATTTATCAAATCTCTTCGTATGAAACCTATTTACTTACTCTTAACCTTATTATGCTCATCGTTTATTGTAAATGCACAGGATAAAAAAGATGCCACAAAGTGGGATGTAGAAAAATACCAGGGGCAGACTAAAAATTTTACCATTAATACCGACGAAGGCACCTGGATGAACCTGGATGTAAGTCCGGATGGAAATGAAATTGTCTTTGATCTATTAGGCGATATCTATACAATGCCGATTACCGGCGGGCCGGCTAAATTAATTAGCGGCGGGATAGCTTTCGATATTCAACCCCGTTTTAGCCCAAATGGGAAATATATTTCCTATACCAGTGATAAAAGCGGGGGCGATAATATCTGGATCATGAACCGGGATGGTTCGAATAAAAAACAAATTACAAAAGAAAGTTTTCGTTTGCTTAACAATGCCACCTGGATGCCAAATAGCGATTATTTAATTGCTCGTAAACATTTTACCGGTTCGCGTTCTTTAGGCGCCGGCGAGATGTGGATGTACAGCATTTATGGCGGCGATGGCGTTCAATTAACGAAAAGAAAAAATGACCAACAAGACGCTGGAGAGCCAAATGTTTCGCCCGATGGTAAATATCTATACTTTAGTGAAGATGTCTCTCCAGGCCCCAGTTTTCAATATAGTAAAGACCCCAATGGATTAATTTACGCCATCAGGCAATTAGATTTAACCACAGGTAAACTCACTAATTTAATTGCCGAGCAAGGGGGTTCGGCAAGGCCTCAAATTTCGCCAGATGGCTCATTAATGGCTTATGTAAAAAGAGTTCGCCTAAAATCTGCACTTTATATCCAAAACATTAAAACAGGCGAAGAATGGCCACTTTACGAAGATTTGTCTCACGACCAACAAGAAACCTGGGCAATCTTCGGGGTATATCCCAATTTCGCCTGGACACCAGACAGCAAAAAAATCGTGTTTTATGCCGACGGAAAAATTAAGCAAATTGAACTCAATAATTTATATGTAAGTGATATTCCTTTTCAGGTAAATAGTAATCAGACCGTACAACAATCCCTGCATTTTGAACACGAAGTGTATAGTCCCGAATTTACGGTAAAAATGATCCGGCAGTTAACGACATCGCCCGATGGCAAAATGGTAATTTTTAATGCGGCCGGCTATTTATATAAAAAAGAACTCCCTAATGGCACTCCAGAAAGATTAACCAACGGATTAGACTTCGAGTTCGAACCCGATTTTAGTCCTGATGGTAAGTTTGTAGTTTATACCACCTGGAGCGACGAGTTTAAAGGGGCTATTAAAAGAACTGATTTAAAAAATGGGAAAACAATTACATTAACCGACGAAAAGGGTTATTATTATTCTCCTAGTTACGCTAATAAAGGTGATAAAATTGTTTATAGAAAAGGAGTTGGGAATGAGGTTTTGGGACTTACCTATAGCAAAAACAATGGTATCTTTATTATCCCGGCTAATGGGGGCGCAAAAATATTGGTCAATGAAAGTGGTATTAAACCTCGTTTTAGCCCGAACGATAGCCGGATTTATTTTCAGGGTTATGAAGGCGGAAAAAAGGCCTTTAAAAGTATCGATTTAACCGGGACTAACGAGCGTACCCACTACACTTCGCAATATAGCAACCAATTTGTACCCAGCCCAGATGGGAAATGGATGGCCTTTACAGAGCTTTTCAATGCTTATATTACACCAATGGTAACTACTGGTACCGCATTAGATCTTTCGGCCAGTAATAAGGCACTGCCACTTGCCCGGGTTACCAAAGATGCGGGCACATTTCTGCATTGGAGTAAAGACAGTAAAAAGCTATTCTGGACCTTAGGCGAGCAGTATTATGAACGCGAAATTAAAAACACTTTCGATTTTGTACCCGGTGCACCACAAGTTTTACCAGAACCGGATACTATTGGAATTGCAATGAACTTAAAATTAAAAACAGACGTTCCAACAGGCTCGATTGCTTTAAAAGGCGCCCGGTTAATTACCATGAAAGGGGATCAGGTTATCGAAGAAGGTACAATATTGATAGAAAACAACAAAATTACAGCTATTGGTAAAACTGCCGATATTGCTATTCCGGCAGGTGCCAAAACATTCGATGTAACCGGTAAAACCATTATGCCTGGAATTGTAGATGTACATGCGCATTTGCGCACCAGTCCCGATGGCATTAGCCCACAGCAGGATTGGTCTTATCTTGCCAATTTAGCTTTTGGGGTAACGACTTCGCACGACCCCTCGAGCAATACTGAAATGGTATTTAGCCAAAGTGAAATGTTAAAAGCTGGCCGGATGATTGGTCCCCGTTTATATTCGACAGGTTCTATTTTATATGGTGCAGACGGCGATTTTAAAGTAGTTATTAATAGCTTACAGGATGCACTCTCTCATTTAAGGCGGTTAAAAGCCGTTGGCGCATTCTCGGTTAAATCTTATAATCAGCCAAGAAGAGAACAACGCCAGCAAATTATAGAAGCTGCACGGCAATTAAAAATGGAAGTCGTGCCTGAAGGTGGCTCTACTTTTTTCACAAACATGAATATGATTGCCGATGGCCATACTGGCATAGAGCATAGTATACCTATTGCTCCGGTGTATAAAGATGTTGTCAGTTTTTGGTCCAATACCAACGTTGCCTACACCCCTACGCTAATTGTAGCCTATGGCGGGCAATGGGGCGAAAATTATTGGTACGACCGCACTAATGTATGGGAAAATGAACGTTTATTAAATTTTACACCCCGGTCTATAGTCGACGAACGTTCGAGAAGGCGAACAACATCCGAATATGGCGATTATCATCATATAGATGTTGCAAAAGCTGCCAAACAGATTGCCGATGCCGGGACTAAACTAAACTTAGGAGCTCATGGTCAAATTCAGGGTCTGGGGGCACATTGGGAGCTCTGGATGTTAGTGCAAGGTGGTTTAAGCCCATTGCAAGCTATACGCGCTGCAACTTTAAACGGAGCCTCTTATTTAGGTATGGAAAAGGAAATAGGCTCGCTCGAAGTCGGAAAATTAGCCGATTTAATGGTTATTGATGCCAACCCGCTCGACGATATCCGTAATTCGGAAAAAATTAAATATGTGATGATTAATGGTCGTTTGTATGATAGTTTAACAATGAACGAAATTGGTACCAGAGAAAAAGTACGTTCGAAATTATGGTTCGAATTGGATAAAGGTGTGGCATTTTCAATTCCCTATAAAGGATCGGATACCTGGACTTACACCATTCCTAGTTGTGATTAAATTTTTAGTTCTAACAGACTTACGGAGTTATAAAAACTAAGTCTGAAGTTAACTTAATTACAAAACTAACAAACCGAAAGTCCGGAGTGTACTTATTGGTTTAGCGTACCAAAACAATTCGAAGTTCTCTAAGCTACTTTCAAAATCGGCTTTAAGTTCTTGAAAATTATAGCTTCCAGAATTCGAAACAGCAACTTTTGCTAAAGTAGCAACCAACCATTCGCCTTCATTTTTGGGAATCTGAAGGGTAAAACTTTCTTTTTTATGATGAAAAGTTAAAGCTATCATTTCCCATGAATTCCCTTTTTTAGATTTTGTAAAGGTTTCTACTTCGGGTTTCCCACCAAGCCAAACAATTTTCCCAGTTAGTTTAGTTTTAAAATTTTCGGTTTCGGTTAGCGCGTTTTCAATAAAATTAGCTGGAATAGTTGTTTTTGGGATTTTAAAATCGAACCAATCCTGCAATTTATAATCGAAACAAATGCCATGCATAAAATTAAAAAGTGATTTTTTTAACCCAAAGCTAAATTTGTTATGGTCAATCCCTGTTTTATCGACGTAATTGATATCGTTATTAGCAAAAGTTCCAATAGTTTCAGTTTCTTTAATTACTCCAAATTTTTCGGGATACAAACCTACGGGGCTATGGGCAGTCATTGCAAACTGATGCCAGAAACCAGATTGTAAAACACCTGTCTCGAATAACTGGCGAACCATTTCCAGACTATCGACCGTTTCCTGAATAGTTTGAGTGGGGTAACCATACATTAAATAAGCATGTACCATGATCCCTGCTTCGGTAAAATTATGAGTTACTTTGGCAACCTGCTCTACCGTTACTCCTTTATCGATAAGTTTAAGCAGCCTATCGGAAGCAACCTCCAGGCCTCCAGAAACGGCAATACAGCCAGAAGCCTTTAAGAGCAGGCACAAATCGCGGGTAAAACTTTTCTCGAAACGAATATTTGTCCACCAGGTAACCGTTAATTTTCTTCGTAAAATTTCGAGGGCAACCTCACGCATCAAGGCAGGTGGCGCAGCCTCATCTACAAAGTGAAATCCGTTCTGGCCAGTTTTCTGTGCCAGTTCTTCGATCCGATCTACAATAAGCCTGGCGGCAATAGGTTCGTAAATTTTAATATAATCGAGAGAGATGTCGCAAAATGTACATTTCCCCCAATAACAACCATGAGCCATAGTTAACTTATTCCAACGCCCATCGCTCCACATCCGGTGCATCGGGTTAACAATTTCGATTACAGAAATATAGTTATCCAATGGTAAATCAGAATAATCTGGCGTACCCACATCGGCTTGTTTGTAATCGTTTCTTAAGCTATCATTGCGATAAACTACGGCGCCATTTTCGAGCAAAAAGGTTCTTTTAAATAAGTTTATTTTTTCGTCATTAGACAGGGCATTAAATAAAAGCTCTACAGGTAGCTCTCCATCATCCAAAGTAATGTAATCGAAAAATTCGAAGACCCTGGGATCCGAAATGGAGCGTAATTCGGTATTAGGGAAACCGCCGCCCATTGAAATCTTAAGCTCAGGATAATGTTTTTTCACATACTGGGCACATCTAAAAGCCGAATATAAATTACCAGGAAATGGAACGGAAATAAGTAATAATTTGGGCTGGATCATTTCGATTTTCTCTTTCAAAATAGCAATCAAAATCTCGTCGGTATAACTATAATCTCCATTTAAAGCATCGTATAATTCGTCGAATGAATTGGCGCTCCTACCCAATCGTTCGGCATACCGGCTAAAACCAAAATTTTCGTCAACACATTCGATCATAAAATCGGATAAATCTTCGAGGTATAAGGTCGCTAAATGTTTAGCTTTATCCTGGGTTCCCATAGCCCCAAATGCCCAATCTAATTCTTCCAACTGTGCAAATCTTGAGGCTTCCGGTAAAAAATCTTCTAAACAAATCTGCAAAGCTAAAGTTGGGTTTTTGCCTTGTAAAAAGGCAATTACCGCGTCAATTGTTTTAATATACTCTTCTTTTAGGGCAAGTATGCGCTTAGCATTTGAACTTTTCGACTGGTCGTTATGTTTGTTTTCTGCATAGTTAAAAAGGTTTTCTAATCCCTTTCCCGAAAACAGCGCCAAAATTACCTCAATTCCTAGGTCGGCCTGAGTCGAGCTTATGTTTTTGGTATTCAAAAAGCCTTTAAGATATGCCGTTGCCGGATATGGCGTATTGAGTTGAGTAAAAGGCGGCGTGAATAGAAAAAGATCAGTTTTCAAGAGGCAATGCATTTTATTGCAAATTTACACAAAATGTTTGTTTATAAATTTTGAGCAATCACAAAACCGCTTGCCCATGCCCATTGAAAATTATATCCGCCCAGCCAGCCGGTCACATCCATACATTCGCCGCCAAAAAATAGCCCCGGAATCTTCTTACACTCTAGTGTTTTCGACGAAACCTCATTTGTATCGATTCCACCACGCATTACTTCGGCCTTATCATAACCTTTATCGCCGGCTGGTTTTACTTTAAAACAATGGATAGTATTATTGATTAAATCCAGATCAGCCCTGCTTAAATCGGCGACTGTTTTATTTAAGGGTAAAAATTTCCCTAATGCATCGGTAAATTTCTTAGTATAAAAACGGTTTAACAAAGTCGATAAAAATGTTTTCCCGTTCATTTTACGTTCATCTTCAATAATCGGGATAAGTGGTCGTTCGGGTAACAGGTCGATAAAAACAACTTCTCCCCTGCGCCAATAAGAAGAAATTTGCAAAATGGCCGGCCCACTCAAACCCCAATGGGTAAATAAAATATTTTCCTCGAAAGAAATATCAGCAGTACTTACTCTACAAAATATAGTATTACCAGAAAGCTGAGCATACCATTCTTCGTCTTTCCCGGTAATGGTTAAAGGAACTAGTGCCGGAGCTGTTTCGACGATTTTTAATCCGGCATTGCGTGCATACCGTAAGGCAAAATCTGTAGCACCCATTTTTGGAATAGGTAAACCACCACTGGCTACGACCACTTTAGGTGCAATTACTGTTTTAATTTGAGTACCCACCTCGTAGGTTACTTTAAAACCATTTTCGATAGCATCGATCGTCTTTACAGCTGCATTACATCTTATTTCTTGCCCCATTTCTGCACAAAGTGAAGTAAAAACCGTAACGACATCTTTTGCATCTTTCGAATCGGGAAACAATTGGCCCAATGTTTTTTCTTTACCAACAATCCCATAGGTTTCGAAGAAATTAATCGTATCGTCGACCGTCCATTGTTTAAAAGCCGATTTTAAGAAATGAGGATTTTCAGAGATAAACTGCTCTTCGGATGCCCAGCTATTGGTATAATTGCATCGGCCACCCCCGGAAATTAAGATTTTAGCACCGGGTTTATTATTCTTTTCGAGCAAAATAACCTTTTTACCTAAAAAACCAGCCTGTACCGCACACATCAACCCACAAGCTCCGGCTCCAATAATTATTGCATCTACATCCATCAAATCGGTTTATATTGTTATTTTTGTGCAAAATAAGCATAAAATGGCAAAACAGATCAGTGAGTTAAAATTAGGGATATTAGGTGGCGGACAACTGGGTAGAATGCTAATACAAGAGGCAATTAATTATAATTTAACAACTTTAGTTTTAGATCCGGACCCCGATGCACCCTGCAAGCACATTGCTAATAAGTTCGAATGTGGTTCTATTACCGATTTCGATACTGTTTACAACTTTGGTAAAAAAGCAGACATTATTACGATAGAAATCGAGAAAGTAAATGTAGAGGCATTAGAGCAATTAGAAAAGGAAGGGAAACTGGTCTTCCCACAATCGAGAGTAATTCGGTTAATTCAGGATAAAGGAGTGCAAAAGCAATTCTTTAAAGAAAATGATATTCCTACGGCTCCTTTTCAGCTAGTTAATCATAAGGAAGATTTAAATAACGATAATTTTCCTTTTCCATATATTTTAAAACAACGTAAGGATGGATACGATGGCAAGGGCGTAATGAAAATTAGTAGCTTTTCGGATATAGCTATGGCTTTTGAAAGTCCCTCTTTAATTGAAGAATTAATAGACTTTGATAAGGAAATAGCCATTATCGTTGCCCGCAATGCAAATGGTGATATGAAAACTTTTCCAATGGTCGAAATGGAATTTAATGCCGAGGCCAATCTTGTCGAATTCTTAATCTCGCCATCTACCTACCCTGCCGATCTTCAGGAAAGAGCCGAAAAAATCGCTTCAAATATCGCAGCCGCCCTAAATATTACCGGAATACTTGCTGTAGAAATGTTTGTGACTAAGAATGGCGAAATTTTGGTAAATGAACTAGCGCCTAGGCCACATAATAGTGGGCACCAGACTATTGAAGGAAACTATGTCTCACAATTCGAACAACATTTACGCGCGATATTTAATCTACCCTTAGGTGATACCAGGAGCATTAGCAATGCGGTAATGATTAATCTCTTGGGCGAAAAGGGCTACGAAGGACTGGCAAAATACGATGGGTTAGAAAAAGTAATGGCAATCGATGGCGTTTACGTACATTTATACGGAAAAAAACAGACTAAATCCTTTCGTAAAATGGGGCATGTTACCATTATCGATCAGAACAGGGAACAAGCTATTGTAAAAGCAAGATTTGTGCAAAAAACATTAAAGGTGGTAAGCAATTAAATTAGAAGTTAAGTATATGAACGAAAAACAGGAAAATCCATTAGTAGGCATTATTATGGGAAGCAAATCCGATCTGCCGGTAATGCAGGATGCTGCTGGTATATTAAAAGAATTTGGTGTTTCTTTCGAAATTACTGTGGTATCTGCCCATCGCACCCCCGACCGCATGTTTACTTATGCCAAAGATGCTGCTCAAAGAGGATTAAAAGTAATTATTGCTGGCGCCGGTGGTGCTGCTCATTTACCTGGCATGGTGGCTTCTATAAGTACATTACCTATAATTGGAGTTCCTATTAAGTCGTCTAACTCGATCGATGGCTGGGATTCTATTTTATCTATTCTTCAAATGCCAAATGGTATTCCAGTAGCTACAGTAGCCTTAAATGCTGCTAAAAACGCAGGGTTATTGGCTGTTCAAATTCTGGCTACTGCTGATGATGCTTTAACACAAAAAATGCAATCGTACAAAGAAAGTTTAAGGCAAAAAGTAGAGGAAAGCGCAGCTGAAATGAGTAAATAAGCTATAATTTATGCCCTAATTAAGATTTGGATCTGATGGGAAATTGCTCAAATGCGCATATTTAGGGCCTAAATTAATAACAACTTCCCGCCACAGCGCCTCTTTATTGGCCGAAAAGATAACATCTTGATGGTATTTACCAGAAACCATCCAGCTATTAGCTTCAATTTCTTCATTTAATTGGTTTTCGGCCCAACCAGAATAACCCAGAAAAAATTTAACCTCATTTGCATCGATATTATTTGTATTAATTAAAATATTGAGGGTCTCGAAGTTCCCGCCCCAATAAACACCCTCAGCAATTTCTTCACCACTATTTAATTTATCATAACAGCGATGTACAAAATGAATAGTTTCTATTTCGACAGGCCCGCCAATAAATACTGGAAAATTAGCTTGTGTCAAATCCGGAACCAGGTCATTTAACAACAAACTACTAGGTTGGTTTAGGATAAAACCGATTGTTCCTTCTTCTCCATGCTCGGCCAATAAGACTACTGCCCTTTTAAAGTTTGGATCGCTTAAAAAGGGTTCCGAAATCAGTAATTTTCCGGCCGATGGTGCGGTAATACTTAACATTTGCGAAATTTAAGAAAAATTGAAAGAACTAAAGCCTATTTTTGTGCATGGAGTTTACGAAAGAAATGATACAAAATTTAAGGCAGGATTATCGTTCTGGGCAATTAAATGAAAAAGATGTCGATAAAAGCCCAATCCGGCAATTCGAAAATTGGTTTACCGCAGCCATAGATGCTCAACTCTACGAACCTAATGTAATGACTTTAGCAACTGCCGATAAAACCGGAAAGCCCAATGCCAGGATAGTTTTATTAAAGGGCTTCGACGAAGGTGGATTTTATTTCTATACCAATTATTTAAGTACAAAGGGAAAAGAATTAAAGAAAAATCCGCAGGCCTGCCTAGTTTTCTTTTGGGCCGAATTAGAAAGGCAAGTCCGCATAGAAGGAAAGGTAGAAAAATTAGATAAAGAAGCTTCAGAAAAATATTTTCACTCCCGACCTAAAGGCAGTCAGATTGGGGCAATCGTTTCGCCACAAAGCCAGGTTATAACAAATAAAACAATTTTAGAAGCAAAGGTTACCGAATTAACCGCTACTTATGCCGATAAAACCATTCCTAAACCAGCACATTGGGGAGGCTATATAGTAAGGCCCAGCTCGATAGAATTCTGGCAGGGGCGTCCAAGCCGTTTGCACGATAGAATTAAATATGACCTCATTAATGGCAAATGGCAAACCAGTAGGTTAGCACCCTAAAACATAAAAACAAATTAACATGAATAAAATAGCGGTAATTGGTTCGGGCACTATGGGTAATGGTATTGCACATACTTTTGCGCAATATGGTTATGCCGTAAACCTGATCGATATTAATAAAGATGCTTTAGAAAAAGCAATATTAACTATAACTAAAAACCTGGACCGACAAGTTGCAAAAGGAAGTATAAGCGAAATACAAAAAGAGAAGGCTCTTGCTCAGCTCAATATTTTTACAGATTTAAAAACAGGTGTAGAAACGGCCGATCTAATTATTGAAGCTGCCACAGAAAATGTAGCGTTGAAGTTAAACATCTTTAAAGACTTAGATCAATTTGCAAAACCAGGGGCGGTTTTAGCAAGTAATACTTCTTCTATATCCATTACTCAAATTGCAGCAGTAACTCAACGTGGTGCACAGGTTATCGGGATGCATTTTATGAATCCTGTTCCTGTAATGAAATTAGTAGAAGTAATTAGGGGCTACGAGACTAGCAACGAAACTACCACATCGGTTATGGAGCTGGCAAAAAAGCTCGATAAGGTACCAGTTGAGGTAAATGATTACCCTGGTTTTGTAGCTAATAGAATCTTAATGCCAATGATAAATGAAGCCATCATTACTTTATTTGAAGGCGTTGCTGGGGTTAAAGAAATCGATACCGTAATGAAACTGGGAATGGCACACCCGATGGGACCATTACAATTAGCCGATTTTATAGGCTTAGACGTTTGTCTGGCCATATTAAAAGTACTACATGAAGGCTTTGGCAATCCAAAGTACGCGCCTTGTCCTCTTTTAGTTAATATGGTAATGGCGGGCAAAAAAGGCGTCAAATCTGGCGAAGGATTTTACGATTATACCAATGGGATTAAGGACGCTCCGGTTGCAGAAAAGTTTACTTTGTAAAGGCTGCTGATCATCAAGATATTAATATAAAGTATTAAGATTTGGGTGTCGAGATTTAATTAGCGAACTTTCTACTTGATATTTTTAAATTGTATTTTTGTTTAAAGATAAACCCGCCTTAATACTCGATACTTTATATTCAAAAAATGAACGAAAACCTAGATCCTTCAGGCGAAAACTTAAGCCCTATAGAACACGATATCGAAAAGGTATTGCGGCCCCAGGCTTTCGAAGATTTTACCGGGCAGGAAAAAATAATGGAAAATCTTAAGATTTTCGTTGGTGCTGCAAAATTAAGAGGTGAAGCACTGGATCATGTATTACTGCATGGCCCTCCAGGTTTAGGGAAAACTACCCTCTCCCATATCATTGCTAACGAAATGGGCGTTAGTATTAAGGTTACTTCGGGGCCAGTGCTAGACAAACCCGGCGACCTCGCCGGATTATTAACCAACCTGGAAGAAGGCGACATTCTCTTTATTGATGAAATTCACCGGTTAAGTCCATTGGTCGAAGAATACCTTTATTCGGCCATGGAGGATTTTAAAATTGATATCATGTTAGAAAGCGGCCCGAATGCCCGTTCTGTTCAAATCAATTTAAATCCTTTTACCTTAGTTGGCGCAACCACAAGATCTGGACTGCTAACTGCACCTTTAAGAGCAAGATTTGGAATTAATTCCCGTCTGGCTTATTACGATGCAAAATTATTAACTACTATCGTTTTACGGTCGGCCGAAATTTTAAAGACTCCCATTACCGACGAGGGTGCTTACGAAATAGCCCGCCGAAGCCGGGGTACTCCTCGTATTGCCAATGCACTTTTGCGTCGGACCCGCGATTTTGCTCAAATTAAAGGCAATGGAAGCATAGATACTGCCATCGCTAAGTACGCCTTAACTGCGTTAAATGTAGACGAACATGGCCTGGACGAAATGGACAACAAAATCTTGTTGGCCATTGTCGACAAATTTAAGGGTGGTCCTGTTGGTTTAAAAACCATTGCTACTGCTGTTGGGGAAGACGATGGTACAATTGAAGAAGTTTACGAACCATTTCTGATACAGGAAGGTTATTTAATGCGCACTGCTCGTGGACGCGAGGTAACAGAAGCAGCCTATAAGCATCTCGGCCGGATTAAACCAGGCGAAACCGGAAAACTATTTTAGGCACGCTTTGTTATTCTTTCGACGCTTTTACTAAAAAATATGAACATAGAAATCAGAAAACTAACCATCGAAGATTATAAAGATTTAAAAGAATCGATGGAACAAGCTTATGATGCAAGTGGAAACGGTATCTGGAGTAAAGCTAATATTCAAAACTTATTAAATATTTTTCCTGAAGGTCAACTCTGTATTGCTGTAAACGATAAGGTGGTTGCCTGCTCTTTATCTATTATTGTCGATTACGATATTTTTAGCGATAATCATACTTATGAGCAAATTACGGGTAAATACTCTTTTTCGACCCATACCGCTAAGGGCGACGTTTTATATGGAATTGAGGTTTTTGTTCATCCCAAGCACCGAGGCTTGAGGTTAGGCCGCAGGTTATACGAAGCTCGCAAAGAACTATGTGAATTGCTTAACCTGAAAAGTATTATTGCAGGTGGCAGAATTCCAGGCTACCATGAACATGCTGCAACCTTAACGCCCAGAAAATATATTGATAAAGTAAAGGCAAAGGAATTATTCGATCCTACCTTAACGTTTCAACTTTCCAATGATTTTCACGTTCGCAAAATTTTAAAAAATTACTTGCCAGGGGATGTCGAATCTAAAGAATATGCGACCTTATTAGAATGGAATAATATTTATTATCAGGATGATGATTCGGCCCGGTCGGCCAAGACCATTAGAATTGGTTTAGTGCAATGGCAGATGCGATTATTTTCGAATATTGAAGCTTTTTACGAACAAGTAGAATTCTTTGTGGATGCGGTAAGTGGTTATCAGTCTGATTTCATCATGTTTCCTGAATTTTTTAATACCCCTTTACTCCATCCCTATAATCACTTGCCCGAAATGGAGGCTATGCGAATGTTAGCGGAGCAAACCGAAGAAATAGTAAAAAAAATACAGAAATATGCCTGTGCCTATAATGTAAATATCATCTCGGGAAGTATGCCACTTATAGACGAGGGTAAACTTTATAATGCCACTTATTTATGCCACCGGAATGGTTTAACAGAAGAATACAGGAAAATACATATTACCCCCAACGAACAAAAATATTATGGCATGGTGGGTGGCGATAAAATCGGCATTTTCGATACCGATTGTGGTAAAATTGGAATTTTAATTTGTTATGATGTCGAATTTCCCGAGCTTTCTCGCATCTATGCAGATCAAGGCATGCAGATTTTATTCGTTCCTTTTTTAACAGATACTCAAAATGGTTATACCCGGGTAAGGCGCTGCGCACAAGCAAGAGCTATAGAAAATGAGTGTTATGTGGCGATTGCCGGCTGTGTGGGTAATTTGCCTAAAGTAAATAATATGGATATCCAATTCGCACAATCGGCAGTATTTACCCCATCCGATTTTGCATTCCCAACAAATGCAGTTAAAGCCGAAACCACGCCCAATACAGAAATGATGCTTGTGGTCGATGTAGATTTACATCATTTAGACGAACTTCATCACTTTGGTACGGTTAGGATATTAAAAGATAGGCGTAAAGATTTATATGAAGTTAAACTTTTAAAAGTTTAACTATTAATCTAAAAAAGAACAACTAAACTCCAGGGCAAGTAGTATAATCCCATCCGAATTTATTTCCCGGTTTTATTTAAATTAAGCAACCCCGCAATAACCTTTATTGTGCCTCGTAAATTATAACAAATGAAGCATTAAATGGTTTCTACAACAAAACACTATCTTTGTTAGCTATGTATAACCGTGCTGCAAGCTATAGCCAAATGATTAAAACCGAAGCCTTACGTTTAGGTTTTATGGCTTGTGGCATTTCGAAAAGTGAGTTTTTAGAAGACGAAGCACCAAGGTTAGAAAACTGGTTAAAAAACAATAACCATGGCGAAATGGCCTACATGGAAAATTATTTTGATAAACGGCTCGACCCCAGGTTACTGGTCGAAGGCTCCAAATCGGTAATTTCTTTAACCTTAAACTATTTTACAGACGATAAGCAGTTGGATCTCAATGCACCAAAAATTTCTAAATATGCTTATGGAAAAGATTACCACGCGGTAATTAAAGAAAAACTTCAAGTACTTTTAGATTTTATCCGCACCAATATCGGCGACGTTGGCGGCCGTTGTTTTGTCGATTCGGCTCCAGTTATGGATAAAGCCTGGGCGCAAAAATCCGGTCTAGGTTGGCGGGGTAAAAACTCGAATCTCATTAGTAAAACTGCTGGCTCATTTTTCTTTTTAGCAGAACTGATTATCGACCTGGAACTCGAATACGATTCGCCATTTACCGCCGATCATTGTGGTTCCTGTACCCGATGTATAGATGCCTGCCCTACCGATGCAATTATTGCTCCCTATACAGTCGATGGAAGTAAATGCATCTCGTATTTAACCATAGAATTAAAAAACGAAATCCCGGTAGCATTTAAAGATAAAATGGAAAATTGGATGTTTGGTTGCGATATTTGCCAGGAGGTATGTCCATGGAATCGTTTTTCCACACCTCATCGGGAAGAAGCATTTAAAGCGGATCCCGAGCTTTTAAAAATGACACAGCAAGATTTTATCGAAATAACCGAAGATGTATTTAGAAAAGTATTTAAAAATTCGGCCGTAAAAAGGACTAAATTTACCGGACTAAAAAGAAATATTGATTTTTTAGTAGATGAAACAAATATTAACCGTCCTATTTATTAGTTTATGTTATAGTTTAACAGCAAATGCTCAAGAGCTGAATTTAAAAATGAGGGCCGTAAATGCCCGAGGCGGAAATGCTTTTGCAAGATCGATTGCCGATAGTAGTTTAACGCTCGAGGACCGAGAGAATCGAATCTATGATGAATTAAAAAGTGGTAATGTCCCGGATTTTCTAAGAAATTTAAAAAAAATAACACAAACTATAAAAATAGACCAAACCACCTATACCCTGGCCTTTTTTGTGTTGCCAGATTATTTGGCCATTGGTAGCAACGACGACTATTTCTATGTACCCATGACCCCAATTTTGGCGCAACGTGTGGCCACTTTATTAAAATGTATGCTTCCCACACGAAAAATGGTCGATCTCATTTATCAAGAGGCAAGTATAAAGCTGGAGCCATTACCTATCCCCCCTACCAAAGCCATGACAACTGTGCCAATTTTTATGGTGCATAACGAAACCTTAAAAAATCAAATTTTGCCCTACAACGCTCGGCATCGAAATGGCGAATTAACCGCTGGCCATAAGAAAGATGTAGTTATCAGCAACAAAATATATAGCGAATCCACCCCAAAAGTAGTGATCTATGGTTGGCATAAATTAGATGGAAAGGCTATACAGCCTCTTTATGGCAAACATACCAATACCTGGGCCGATTATAGCCATGGTATTCGATTGGTTTGGCAAAAAATAATCGTTAATGGAAAACAAACCACCCTTAAAAAAGTATTGGCTCATCCAGTATTAGCTCAATTATTAAGTGATGAAGGAATAATTAAACAACCTTACTATCCAATAACAGGCTATTAATTTACAACAAATGTATTATCATTTCGGTCTTTATCCGGAACATGGCTGCTGCCCAGTACTACTTTAATAATTTGTTTTGTTGTTTTAACTTTCGGATTAAATACCTTATTCCCCTTTTCCCATACGCCAATGGTATAATGTATTTTTTCGGTCGTTAGGTCTGTATAAGAAATTGTTAAATCGACAGGCAGTGGTTTATTACTTTTGTTTTCAATCTCGATAGCATAGCCATTATCTGTTTTTTTAACGGCTTTTATGGCCATATCGGTTACCCCATCTTCAAAAAACCATCGCTTCCAAAACCAATCCAAGTTTTTACCACTTCCAGCATTCATGCTGTAAAAGAAATCGTAAGGTATTGGGTGCTTACCGTTCCAATTCCGAATATAATGATGTAGCGCTTGGGTAAATAATTCTTCTCCCAAATAATCTTTTATAAAAAGATAACCAAAACCAGGTTTAGGATAAGA
Organism: Bacteroidota bacterium; assembly: GCA_040388055.1. Classification (GTDB taxonomy): domain Bacteria; phylum Bacteroidota; class Bacteroidia; order Sphingobacteriales; family Sphingobacteriaceae; genus Pedobacter. The sequence goes on along the minus strand of JAZKCO010000010.1, from coordinate 169,860 downwards.
ATTAGTAAAGGCAGCAATACCTTTCAAATCTGGAGTTAAGGTAATAATTGGCGTATCTCCCTTGTCGCCCGAAGAGTTTCCGGTAGCTGCGACTCCATAATCGTCTACAATAGTACTATCTATCATAGGCGAGATTAACCATTCACCTATAGTCGCCCAGCCTTCGTCCATCCATCCATATTTAGTTTCATTAATACCCATATAAAAGGGAAACATGGTATGGAAAATTTCGTGATCTGTTAAAGTAATGGCGTCTACACGATTATCGACCGGATTATCATTTACCATCATTGGGTATTCCATCTGATCCAAACCATCGAATATAGTTTCGTGGCTGTAAGGAAAAGGCCATTTAGGAAAACGGTAGCTCATAGCTGCTACAGTTTGACGGGCAAAGTCTATAACCTCATAATAATCTTTATGTTTCGGATTGAAAACAGCATCGACCCGGGTTCTTCTTTTAGTTTGTGGGTCGACAACCAGACTATTGGCTTTCCATAAATAATGGTTGCTGGTTGCAAAAGCAAAATCGACTACATTTTTTGCATTAAACTTAAAAGTATTAAATGGTTTTTGTGACGTTACTGCTTGCCGGGCTAAGGCGATGCTATCGATAACATCGATGGTGATTTCGCTTTTTTCGGCGAGTTCCAGTTTACGGGCTATGCTTTTCTCGAATACTTCTGTTGCATTAAGTAGGTCGCCAGTTGCCCATACCGCATAATTTTTTGGAACGGTAATGGCTACTTTAAAATTACAAAAATCATTATAAAACTCTTCCGACCCAGAATAAGGAATTTTATTCCATCCATCTACATCGTCGTATACTGCTATGCGTGGAAAGAAATAGGCTAAAAAGTGAGCACCACTATCTACTTCACCAGTACGAACATGGGAACCCTTATTTAAGGTATAGTGATAAGCAATTTTAAACTTTAAGCTTTTACCAGGAGCTAATGCGCGAACAGGAATATGCATATTAGTACCTTCAATTACCATATTTTTTAAGTCTTCGGGTGCATTATTTAAGCTAATTGAGGTAATATCTACCCCATCTCCCAAATCTTTTTCATTAATTTTCGATTTTCGTTCAACCCCTTTTTTATATAAATTGGGGTAAAGCTTAAACCAGATTTCCTTTAAGGTATCGGGGCTATTGTTTAAATAATGAACATCAACTATTCCTTTAACTACCCTGGTTATGGGATCAAAATTAATTTCTAAATCGTAATCTGCTGCATTTTGCCAGTAGTTTTTACCCGGTTTCCCACTGATGTCGCGTGTTCCATTTTCGTAAGTCTTCTGAAAAACAGGAGCTATTGGTAATTGAGCGTTTACTTGGACGACAATAAATAGCGCAAGAAAAAATAATTTTATGGCTTTCATACAAGGGTGTGATCAGAATTATTTACCAAACTTCATTTTTAGCTGCTCCAGCATATCGTTAGTAACTACTGCAGTTGGTTTTTGCTGCTGTTTTTGCTGAACTATTTTGGGTTTGTCGTTATTTAAAGCCGCAGCCTTTGGAGGTTGATTTTGTTGCTTAGCAAATCTTTGTTCTTCTTTCTTTTTAGACCATCTATTCCAGATTTGGTCTAATTTCTTTTTGGTATACAACGGAAAATCGCCCTGTTTCATCCAGGCATAATAACTAGGTTCGGTATCAAAGACCTGTTCGACTGTCCGGCCTTTATGTTTGCCAAAATTAATCACTTCTTCTCCATTTTCATTATAAACCATCCGGCCTGCAAAATCTACAGGATTATGCAGGTTTGTAAATTTATGAAGCGCCACTACATCATTTACAACTGGTGTTGAAGTATTTCCTTGTTTATCTTCAAAAACTTTATCCTTATATCGATCCAGTTGGGCCAATAACACCTCGTAGGTGGCTTTAATGTCGGCCTCTGCAGAATGGGCATTAATAATATCTGCGTCGCAATAAAATCTATAGGCAGCTTTAAGTGTACGTTGCTCCATCTGGTGGAAGATATTTTGTACGTCGACAAATTTTCGGTCGGTCATCTCGAAATCAATATCGGCACGCAGAAATTCTTCCAGGAGCATCGGAATATCAAATTTATTAGAGTTATATCCGGCCAAATCGGCATCGTCAATAAAATCGGCTATTTCTCTAGCCACCATTTTAAAGGTAGGTTCGTTTACCACATCATGATCATATATGCCATGTATTAAAGATGATGCCAATGGGATAGGCATTTCGGGATTAATACGCATTGTTTTAATTAGTTCCGAGCCGTCGGGCATTGCTTTAAGTATTGCAATTTCAACAATTCTATCTGCACCAACGTTAATTCCAGTTGCTTCAAGATCAAAGAACGCCAGGGGGCGCTTTAAATTTAGTTTCATTTATCTCCTCTATACGGTATAATATCTAGCTATAACTGCAAAACTCATACCATTATTGTTATTTTATACAGTATATAAAATGGTTTAGCTATTTTTGCAAGGCAATACTATTAATTTAAATTCAGTTTTTAACTTATTTCTCCAAGTAAATTAAAAATATTTATCCACCTTAATTTATTCAGTTACCTTATGAAAAATTTAATTATTGCGATCGTGCTTTTCTTTACTAATTCGGCAGCTTTTTGCCAGGATTTTGCATTTGGACAAGTTACGATTAACGAAAATAATTTTAACATTAATAATATTGACAGTACTGCAAATGCTGTTGTGCTTAAAGAATTCGGTAAATCTTTTATGCAACTTAATGATAATACAGGTAGGATGGATTTAATATTCGAATATCATGTGCGGATAAAAATAATTAACAAGAATGGATTTGTACAAGCAAATATTTTAATACCTACTTATAAGGATGGAAATAACGCCGATATTTTATCAGGTATAACAGCTTCTACTTTTAATTTTAAGAATGGGTATTTCGAAGAAACAGCATTAGATAAGAAGGCAATATTTACCGAAAACAGGGATAAATATACTTTGCTCACAAAATTTACCATGCCTAATCTTAAAGCGGGATCAATAATTGAATACAGCTACCGTTTAGAATCGACTAATCTCTTTAATTATAAATCGTGGGAATTTCAAAGCAATATTCCAAAAGCAACCAGCGAATATGAGGTTAACATCCCTGCGATTTATAACTATAATGTTTTGTTGAGGGGACCTTACAAATTAAGCGAACAAAAATCGGTAGCAATTAAAGAATGTATGCGGATATCGGGCGCTGTTATAGATTGTTCAAAAATTTCGTATATCATGAATAATATCCCTGCTTTTATTGAAGAGGATTATATGACTGCGGCAAGCAATTTCAAGTCGGCAGTTTATTTCGAACTTTCCGATATTCAAAGACTGGATGGAACCCGGCAAAATTTCACAAAAACATGGAAAGATGTAGATCATGAATTAAGTACTGCAAAAAACTTAGGCAATCAGATGCGGCGCACTGCTGTTTTTAAAGATTTATTACCTGCTATTTTAAAAAATACTACAGACGACTTAACTAAGGCAAAGGCTATCTACCACTATATTAAAAACCAAATTAGATGGAATAAATATTATGGAAAATATAGTGAGGAAAATATAAAAACTGTAATAGATAACAGGTCTGGAAATGTAGCAGATATTAACTTAAGTTTAATTGCCGCACTTTCTGCAGCAAATTTAAGTACAGAGGCAGTAATATTATCTACTAGAGATAATGGAACAGTAAACAAGATATACCCGGTAATGAGCGAATTTAATTATATTGTAGCTAAAGTTAATATTGGCGAGAATAGTTATTTATTAGATGCCACAGAACCCCTACTACCCTTTGGTTTGTTGCCATTAAGATGTATAAATGGACAAGGAAGGGTAATCAATTTAAAGAAACCTTCCTATTGGATAGACCTTAAAGCTTCTCAAAAAAGTGTAACTAGTTATAGCTTAACAGGTATATTAGATAAAGACGGGAAAATTAAAGGCACCATTATTACACATAGTTTAGGTTACGATGCCTTTAATAAGAGGAAAGATATTAAAATGTATAACTCTGCAGCCGAATACGTAGAAAAGTTAGACGAACGACTAACTAAACTCAGTATTTCAAAACAGGAGATACAAAATATAGATAGCTTAGAAATGCCTTTAACCGAAAGGTACGAAGTAGAGTTTGCCGCTCACGATGGTACAAGTACGAACGAGCTCTATATTAATCCGTTTTATATTAACCCCGTTGATAAAAATCCATTTAATTTAACTGCAAGAACTTATCCAGTCGATTTAGGTGCTGCTTCCGAAGAAAGGATTATCGTTAATATTACTTTACCAGATTCGTACGAATTATTGGAAAATCCAAAGGATATGGCTATAGGCTTACCCAATAATGGTGGAAAATATTTGTTGCAAACAACTGTAGACGGCAATAAAGTTATTATTAGTCAGCTTATGCAATTTAATAAGGCAATTTATGGCCCGGAAGAGTATTTATACTTAAAAGAATTTTATAGCAAAATAATACAAAATCAGAAAACGGATTTATTGTTAAAAAAGAAAGGATAAATGAGAGCGATATTTCTATTTCTTATCTGGGTGGTAAGTTCAGTTGCCAGTTTTGCTCAACAAGATTATAATGTAGACTTAATCCCTGCCAGCTTGCGCAACCGTGCAAATGCCATTGTTCGCAGTGAAGAAACATTAGTCGATATGCGCGCTCCCGATAATGTTGTGTATATCGTAAAACAAGCAATTACTGTACTCAATAAAAACGGCGAAGACAATGCGAGAATAGTTCTATTTTACGATAAAAATACAAGCATTAAAAGCATAAAAGGGGAAATCTATAGTGCAACCGGCAAATTACAAGGTAAATTTTCACAAAATGATTTCAGGGATGAAAGCGCAGTTAGCGATTTTTCTTTATTCGAAGATAGCAGGGTAAAGCATTATTTACCACCAGTATATGGATATCCCTATACCATGGTATACAGTTACGAACTACGTTTTAGGCAAAATCTAATTATTCCCGATTGGATACCCAGACCTACAGACAATCTTGCAGTAGAAAAAAGCACTTATACTTTTATGGCTAAGCCGGCCGATATGTTTCGTATAAAAACACAAAACATATCGGAACCTGCCATAGAAACGGCAAATGAAAAGCAAAAAATATTGGTTTGGAGCGCGAGCAACCTGGCCGCTATTAAGACAGAACCTTTTAGCCCTGGCAAAGAAACCTACGAAATGAGTGTTAAAATAGCGCCACAAACCTTTAATTATTTTGGTTATACCGGAACTTACACCGACTGGCAAGGCCTGGGGAAATGGATATACAATGATTTACTAAAAAGCAGAACCGGTTTACCCGATGCCACAGTCGGAATAATTAAAGACCTGGTAAAAGAAGATAAAAACGATAAAGATAAGGCCAGGAAAATTTATCAATATATGCAGGATAAAACCCGTTATATTAGTGTACAGATTGGTATTGGCGGTTTTAGACCTGTGAGCGCAGCCGATGTTGACCGATTAGGTTATGGAGATTGTAAGGCTTTAGTAAACTATATGCAGAGTTTATTAAAAGCCGTTGATATCGAATCGTATTATTGTGTTGTACAAGCAGGCGATGAGAAAAAAAGCTTAGACGCCACTTATGCCAGCATGAATCAGGGAAACCATATTATTCTTTGTATGCCACTAAAGGGCGATACAACCTGGTTAGAATGTACTGACCAGAAAATACCATTTGGTTTTTTAAGTAGCTTTACCGACGATAGAATTGTACTTGCATGTACTGCCGAAGGTGGTAAATTATTGCGCACCCCAAAATATACTGCGGCGCAAAACCTTCAACTTCGTAAAGCCAATTTAATAATTAACAAGAATGGGGATGTTAATGGGCAAATGAATACGTCATTTTATGGAACGCAATACGATAACCATGAAAATTTGATGAATGAGTCAGCTACAGAAAGACAAAAATTACTAAAGGAGATTTATCCAATAGACAATATCAATTTTAGCAAGATAGATTTTGTAACCGAAAAGAAGATAGCCCCAGTATTAACAGAAAGCCTAACATTTAATATAAAACATTATGGGGCGGTAAACAACAACAAATTATTTCTTTCTCTAAATCCTTTCAATATTAAGACTGCAATACCAGAAGTTAAAAACAGAAGCATGCCGGTATATCTTAACAGGGGTTATACCGACGAGGACACCATAACCTATAATTTAGCCGAAGGCATTAGCTTATTAATCGAGCCTATAGAGAAATCGATTAAAAATCAATTCGGCACTTACTATTCGAAAGTCTCGACGACCGGGAGTAAACTAACCTATTATCGTAAATTTGTATTAAATGAAGGTACTTTTGCAGCAAGCGAGTACCCCGAGTTTTCTAAATTTACAACCGAAGTAAACGCTGCCGATCATTTAAAATTAGTGCTTAACTTAAAAGAATAATACCTAAGCCTATGCCGATTATCATAATGAGGTACATTAAGATTTCGGTAGTTGCAAATTTCTTATACTTAGTCCAAAAAGAAGGATCATCGTTCATTATTAATTCGCCTTTATTTTAAAAGTTTGTTAACTTCTTCTTCCACAAACTTATGCTTGGGTATTTTCTTTGCATCAGGTTCGTCATCTATACTACCTATATATTTAATTAAAAATCCGTTTGGTTTTTTTTGTAAAACTACTGCTGTGGGTGTAAGTTCTATTCCTAAAAGCCAGGTATATTTAAATTTAGAGTCTGACAAGTATGGAAAAGTAAATCCATTTTTGATGGCCAGATTTTTCATAGCATCCATTGCATCGAGTGGATACCTTACCGGATCGTCGCCAAATGGCCCGATGGCAACAACGGGATAAGATTTAACACGATATTTTTTATCTAATGCCATTATTCGCTTTTCGTAAGCAATACAATGGTCGCAGGTAGGTGTCATAAAGACCACAATAAATCCTTTAGCCGACTTTTGTGCTTTTAGGTCATAAACACTCCCCTTAGTGCTTTTAAGCACTATATTCGACAAAATTTCGCCTGGTTTTAAGGCAACCATCTGCGTGTAGCCGACCGTCGAAATACCAATAAAGAGCGCAAGTGATGTTAATAGTTTTCGCATATTTTTTATTTTAAAGTTCCTGTTTTTACAATCGCTTGCTGGTAAACAGGCAAATTGAGATCGTCTACAATAACGCCTCTTGTTGTAGAGGCATGTACAAAAAAATTATTGTTTAAGTAAACGCCTACATGGTCTACTTCATTGCCTCCAAAAGAAAAAAAGATCAGGTCTCCTTCTTTTAGATCGTCTATATTTCTTTTTTTAACTGCATTTGCCTGATCTTTCGATCGACGGGGCAAATTTAAGCCATAAATATCTTTTTCCAAAAGTAAAGCAAAACCAGAACAATCGATTCCATTTTTATCCAGCCCACCTAAGCGGTATTTAACACCAGTCCAATCTGTTATAAAGCGATATAAATCTTTACTTTTTAAATTTGCCATCGCATTGGCTGCCAATGCCGCCTTACTCGCAACAGGCAATTTCTGCCGCCTTACCCCGCAAGCACTAAGCAGTAATATTATTGCTACTAAAGAGATTTTAACTTGTGTGCTTAAGTTGTTGTTCATTAGCTGTTCGTTTCTCGCTGTTTAATTGGCTAACTGTTGTTTAATCGGTTAACTGTTGAGCACTATGGCTAAGCCATGCTTACATCCTCTAAAATTACAGAAATTTTCTTTTTAGCTGATGAATATGGTCAATCTTTTGAACCTTCCCTAAGGCTTCTTTACTATCAGTTTAGGAATAGTTAACCATTAACCCAAACCCTACTCCGGTTTAACCAGTATTAGACAGCGCTTCAACAGGGGAATTGTCCCTGTTAAACCCCTGTTGGATCCCTGTTGAGTCCCTGTAGCATCCCTGTTGGGTACGAACGACTATTAGCCTTGCCTCAGAGATGGATAAGCCCTCAATGAGGCAAACTAACTTGATAAAATAAAGACAAGCAAAATAATGTTATATTAATTCTTAATCAACCGCTGTATTTCATCCAGTTTTAGCAAAGCTTCTACTGGAGTTAATAAATTTACATCCAGGTTGTTAAGGGTATCTCGTATTTTAACTAAAACCGGGTCGTCGATGGCAAACATTTGTAATTGATAAGCCTGGTTTTGCACCTTTTTAATGCTGTCTTTAATACTTTGCCCTTCTGTACGATCGATTTCGAGGCGTTTTAAAATCTCATTTGCACGGCTAATTAATTTCGAGGGCATTCCGGCCATTTTTGCAACATGAATACCAAAACTATGCTCGCTCCCGCCGGGTATCAATTTACGTAAAAATATAACTTTATTGGCCACTTCTTTAATGCTTACATTAAAATTTTTAATACGGACCATTGTATTTTCCAACTCATTTAGTTCGTGATAGTGGGTTGCAAATAAGGTTTTTGGTCTTGCTGTTGGGTGTTCGTGCAAAAATTCGGCAATAGCCCAGGCAATAGAAATACCGTCGTAAGTGCTGGTACCCCGGCCAATCTCGTCTAACAAGATTAAACTCCGGTCGGAGATATTATTTAAAATACTTGCCGTTTCGTTCATCTCGACCATAAAAGTACTTTCCCCGCTCGATAAGTTATCGGAAGCGCCCACCCTCGTAAAAATCTTATCGATAAGACCAATTTTAGCTGCTTTTGCCGGCACAAAACAACCCATTTGCGCCATCAATACAATTAAGGCTGTTTGCCTTAAAATGGCCGACTTTCCAGACATATTTGGTCCGGTAATGATCATAATTTGCTGACTGTCGTTGTCTAAAAAAACATCGTTCGTAATATATTCTTCGCCTGTTGGCAGTTGTTTTTCTATTACCGGATGGCGGCCGCCTTTAATGTCGAGATCGCGGCTGCTATTTAATTCTGGTTTTACATAGTGGTTGTTTACTGCCAATTGCGCAAAACAAAGCAATACATCCAATTGAGCAATGAGGTGGGCATTAAGTTGTATTGGTCTAATATATTGTGCTACCTGATGCATGAGTTCGTTATACAACTGCACTTCGATAGCCTGTATTTTTTCTTCGGCGCCTAATATCTGCTCCTCATATTCCTTAAGTTCGGGTGTAATATAACGCTCGGCATTAACCAGGGTCTGCTTGCGAATCCAGTTCTCGGGTACTTTGTCTTTATGGGTGTGTGTAACCTCGAGGTAATAGCCAAAAACATTGTTAAAAGATATTTTTAAAGAAGGGATTCCGGTATGGGCGGCTTCGCGTTTTTGTATTTCGACGAGGTATTCTTTTCCGCCAAAGGCGATTTTCCGCAAACGATCGAGCTCGGCATCGACCCCATCGGCAATTACATTGCCCTTTATTAATAAGGCTGGTGGGTCGGCTTGTAAGGTATATTCCAGTTTTTCCCGAACGCTTAAGCAAGGATCCAAACGGTTGGCCATCTGGGTTAAAAATGGATCTTTAGTTAAAGTTGCCATTCTTTTAACCTCTTCAATATGACCTAGTGCACGTTTAAGCTGGGACAGTTCCCGTGGGCCAGCCTTTTGCAAGCCAACCTTAGAAATTAACCTTTCGAGATCGCCAATGGGCTTAATATGGCTCAAAAGCTCCTGTAGCAAAGCATCGTGCTTAACCAGGTAGGCCACCATACCCAGTCGTTCCTGTATAGGTTTCAGTTCTTTAAGGGGCATGATAATCCAATTATGCAACATCCTGGCACCCATTGGGGTACAGGTCTGATCCAACACCTTAAACAAGGTTACTGCATTATCGTTGGCCGAGCTTACTAATTCCAAATTGCGAATGGTAAAACGATCGAGCCACAGGTAACGTTGTTCTTCAATTCTAGCAATGGCCGTAATATGCTGTAGGTTGCGGTGTTCAGTTTCGCCGAGGTAATACAAGACTACCCCCGCAGCTATAGTCCCTAATTGTAATTTATCGACCCCAAACCCTTTTAAAGAATTAACTTCAAAATGTTTAGTTAAGATCTCGTTGGTATAATCGGCCGTAAAAGCCCAATCGTCTATAGGATAGGTATAAAATTTATCGCCAAATAAAGATAAAAATTCCTGCCTTTTACTTTTCTGAAATACCACTTCTGTAGGCTTAAGCCCTTGTAAAAGTTTATCTATGTATTCTGCATTACCCTGTGCTACTAAAAATTCGCCGGTCGAAATATCACAAAAAGATACCCCGATACTCTGCTTATCGAAATAAATGGCTGCTAAAAAATTATTCGATTTCTGATTTAGCATATTATCGCCATAAGCTACACCCGGAGTAACTAATTGAGTAACTCCACGCTTTACAATAGATTTAGTAAGTTTTGGATCTTCGAGCTGATCGCAAATCGCTACCCTTTGTCCGGCCCTTACCAATTTGGATAAATAATTATCTAAAGAATGGTGTGGAAAACCGGCCAATTCTAATGCGCCATTTGGTCCCGTGCCCCTTTTGGTTAAAACAATACCTAAGATCTGAGCGGTTTTAACGGCATCTTCGCCAAAGGTTTCGTAAAAATCGCCAACTCTAAACAACAATAAGGCACCAGGATATTTAGTCTTGATGGCATTGTATTGCTGCATTAATGGGGTTACTTTTTCTGTTGCTTTAGCCAAAATTTGAAATGCTTACGTAAGCCGTAAATATACAATGTTGTACGATTGCGATAAAGCTTTTGCGGAAAATAGTTTCAGTTTGCTACTGTTCCTTATTCGTGTATCAACTTTGGGCTAAAGGCTAAGCTTCTCGATATACCCTAAAAATAAAGCTAATGCTTTTCTTTTATCGGCGGTTAAATCGAAATCGAGCTTGTGCAATAAGTAATCTTCCAGATCGAGTTTGGGGTTAACAGACAGAGTCTTTAGCAGTGCTGGTCTGCTATCCAGGCCATATTTTAAGGCTTCGTCGAATGCCGTAACAAAGTCGGCTGGAATTACCTTATTGGCCACCCAGGCGGCATATACAAAGGGTAAACCCGTAAACTTCATCCACTCGGCGCCCATATCGTAAGTATATGCAAATTCTTCTTTCCGGCCAAAAGTCCGATCGCCGATCAGTACCATGGCATCGGTTTTAGCGGCTTGGTCGGTCGTAAACTCGACATCGACTTTAAAATGAAATTTTAATAATACTTTAGCCAGGTTATTTGAAGTACGCGATTGCAAATCGAGTTTAACCGTTTTAATGGCTGCTGCAGGTACATCGCTAAAGATAAATACCGAATTAACGGCCCCTATGGAGCCAATGCAATAAGAACCAATAATATTGGCATTGGGTACCGCAGGAATGGCGGCTACCGGTATAAGACCTATATCGACCTGGTTATTAATCAGTTTGTCTGCACAATCTGAAGGGATATCTAAGCTTAATTCGATACGGTTCAGAATTTTACTTTTCTCTAATCCGTAAATAAATGGTTTGGTATTGGTATAAGAAACTGCCGAAATTTTAATTTTATCCACGTGTAGTTAAATGGTCTGTATTGTTAAAGTCTATAATTGAATAATGATGATCTATAAAACTGAGCTTATAAAGTGCTGTATTTTGATGAGGGAAATCGCCCATCTCCGATAGCGGTTTTTCGAGCAGCAGGCAAAGTAGCAAGCGCATAGCTCGACCATGCATGCAAATTAAAACACGGTGTTCATCAGCCTTGCTCATCATCAAATTTACCGCTTCTTTTAAACGAAATAAGACCTCACTTGGGCTTTCTCCCCCCTCGAACTTTGCTTCATAATTACCAGTCTGCCATTGCTCTACAATAGCTTTAAAGGCATGCCGGGCCTCTTCCGTATTAGGTTTTCCTTCCCAACTCCCCCACGCCAGCTCGTCTAAACCAGTTAATTGTTCCCAGGGCAGGCCCAAATCGATAAATTGCTGTACAGTTTGATGCGTTCTTTTTAAAGATGAAGTATAGATCTTATCGAATTTTATCGGCTTATAATGCTTATAAAATGCTGCAGCCTGTGTTTTCCCGGTGTCGTTTAAATCGCTGTTAATTCCCCTACCCTGCACAATGCCCTTTCTATTTAATTCGGTTTCGCCATGGCGGATGATGTAGAGTTCTTTCAAAAGGTTCATTGGTGGTAAGTTATTCGTTGGTCGTTATTCGTTATTCGTTAGCAAAATCTTCTATCTCGAGCAAGGGCTGAGGTATCATGGCTCCATACGCTATACTTAATTAGCTAATTAATAACCGGAAGTTTATAATAAGCTGGTTTCACTTCATTTTCGAAAACGATGTCGGTATAATCTGTAACTACATGATACAAAGTATCTCTTTCTATCGGTTTGCGGCCTACTTGTTTAATTAATGCAACCAGTTCTTGAGTGCTCATTGCCGGGTTTTGTTCTTCGGCACCTGCCATCGAATAAATTTTGGTGGTATCGTCTAGCGTACCGTCAATATCGTCGACTCCAAAATTTAACGACATTTGAGCAGTTTCCCTACTAATCATTGCCCAATAGGCTTTAATATGATCGAAATTATCGAGATAAATTCTTGAAATAGCATAATTCCTTAAGTCTTCGATTACCGAGACTTCTGGTACGTGGCTCATCTGGTTATGTTGATTTCTAAATTTGAGCGGGATAAAGGTCTGAAAACCGCCAGTTTTATCCTGTAAAGCCCGTAACTGCTCCATGTGGTCTACCCGATGTTCAAATTTTTCGATATGCCCATATAACATGGTCGCATTCGAACGCATGCCTAGTTTATGCCATTCTTCGTGTATGGCCAGCCATTGGTCGCCAGTACATTTATCTTTGGCAATTTGCTCCCTGATCTCGGGATGAAAGATTTCTGCGCCACCACCAGGAATAGATTCGAGACCAGCTTCTTTCATCAGCTTCATGCCGGTCGCATAATCTATTTTTGCTTTTTTGAAGATATAGTGATATTCGACCGGAGTTAATGCTTTAACATGAAGTTCGGGCCGATGAGTTTTAATAGCCGTAAACAGGGTCGAATAAAAGGCAACATCGTATTGAGGCAAAACTCCCCCTACAATGTGAACTTCGGTTACCGGTTCCTGATCGTATTTCTTAACCACGTCTAGCATTTCCTCGAGGGTTAATGCCCAACCTTCTTCTTTCTGCTTAATTAAGCGGGAATAAGAGCAAAATTTACAATCGTAAACACACAGGTTTGTGGGTTCTAAATGGAAGTTACGATTAAAATAAGTGTAATCGCCATGCCGCTCTGTTCTAATAAAGTTTGCTAAAACGCCTAAATAAGCTAGTTCTGCATGTTCGTAAAGATATACGCCCTCTTCGAAGGTAATGCGTTGCCGAAGCTGAACTTTTCGTGCAATATCTTTTAATGGCGTTGCCAGAGCTGGATTTTGAAGAAGAATGTCTATTGCCTGCACAGTAATTCTTTTAATATTTACGCAAAAGTACAACAATGACCTAATTGAAAATCATTTTGTTGTAAAAATGGCTTATTTAGAAGCAATAAAAGCAGGAAAAAATAGTCATTCTATGTATTATGCTCAACGGATGAAATTAAATCTTATTTAGCGGCTTTGGTAAAGTTTAAAACCACATAGGCCGATCCGCTCCCGTATTCGATAGGCGATTTAATAACCATATTATCGTTATTAGCAGCCGTAAGCATTAATCTGTAACCATCAGTTACATTTTTTGCTTTATCACCCTCATATAACTTTTTAAATTGAAAAGTCTCGTCGGCAGTACTTACCGACCAAAAGATCGTTTGCGTTTTAGCATCACAGGAAGTGCTTGCTGGTAAATCGTAACTTCCATTTCCACTATTGGTTAATCTCCAGGTACTCCCTATAAAGCATTTATACGAGGCTTCTCCTAGAAAAGATTTTACTGCAATTTCGGGAATGCCTTCGAAAGTAATGTTACTGAGTACCCAATTACCTGTTACGTCACTTCTTTTTGCTGCAACTGTACCGGAAGTTGTTTTTGGCGAGCAGCTTTCCAAAGCCATTAATACACTACATACTAAGGCGGCTATCAAAAATATTTTTTTCATACTGATGTTTTTTTAATTGTTTACACAAATCTTGCCAAAAATAAACTAATTGTCCTATTTAACCTTTAAATTTGTTCTCCTATCCTGCTGTTAAGCTTAAAATTATGAAACCAGAAACTACTGCTATCCACGCCCTTAATATCGTAAAGAGTGCCACAGGCGATGTTACGATGCCCATAAGTTTATCGACTACCTTTTTGCGTGGTGAAGATGGCGGCTACCCAGGTGGACACATGTATAGCAGAATGAGCAATCCTAACCGGACTGCCCTGGAAAAAGTACTGAGCGAATTAGAATTTGGTGCCGATACCTGTACATTTTCTTCTGGGAATACTGCGGGCATGTCTATTTTTCAGGCCTTGCCAGTTGGTAGTCATATTATTGCGCCCGACGATATGTATTGGGGATTTAAAAAACAATTGCAAACTATTTTTGCAAGTACTTTATCTTTTGACTTTATAGATTTAACGGATGTTAACCACATCGAAAAATTTATTAAGCCTAATACGGTAATGATCTGGGCCGAAACCCCGTCTAATCCATTATTGAAAATTACCGATATCGCAGCTATTGCAAAAATAAGCAAGGCTCATGATTTAATTTTCGCCTGCGATAGCACATTTGCTTCTCCTATTTTACAAAACCCTATTAAATTAGGGGCCGACATCGTAATGCATTCGACCACAAAATATATTGGTGGCCATAGCGATGTTTTAGGTGGGTCTTTAACTACTGCAACGATTAATCCATTTTGGGAAAAAATAAAAAACATACAACAAACGGGAGGCGCTGTTCCGTCGCCATTCGATTGTTTTTTACTATTACGCAGTATAAAGACATTAGCCTATAGAATAAAAGGGCATTGCGAAAATGGAATGCAACTGGCAAAATACTTAGAAGCCCACCCAAAGGTGGAAGCTGTTTTTTACCCAGGACTAAAGTCTCATCGTCAATATGAAATTGCTAAAAGACAGATGAACGACTTTGGGGGTATGTTATCGGTTTTAATTAAAGGCGGTGCAGCAAATGCGAGAAAGGTTGTTAATTCGGTGCAACTCTTTGCACAAGCGACTAGTTTAGGTGGCGTAGAAAGTTTAATCGAACACAGAGCCTCTGTAGAAGGTCCGGACACCAAAACGCCACAAAATTTAGTTCGGGTATCGGTCGGGTTAGAGCATATCGACGATCTGATTGCCGATTTCGAACAGGCGTTGGCTCAAATTTAGTTTGAGCAACAGCTTAGGTTTTAAAATTATTTGACTTATTTTCAATTATTTAGATATTTATCAGAATTTAATTTTGTAGATTTCAAAATACAATCCTATATTTGAAACATTATTTGGCGAAAGCTAGATTAAAGTCAATACCCTTTACAGGTTTTGATTTATAAAGAAGTGGCGAGAGACAGGCTCTATAACCCACTGGCAACCCTCCCAAATGGAGAAGGTGCCAATTCCTGGCCAGGCAACATGGTGTTGTTTGGAAATATAAATTAAGAAGATGAAAACATTCCATTCCATTTCGCAAACAAGCGATGCCTTAAGTTTAAATTCCACCCTACATTATCAGCTTTGCTGTAATTGTATGTGCTGTTGCATGTACTAATTCGAAAATCTTCAGTTTTGTATTTTTTTCAATTCGGAAGGCCCCAGTTAATTGGGGTACGCCTTAAAGAGTTATGGGTTATGGGTTATGGGGCCAGGCGCTCTTAATAGCCATGCCTTAGCACAACTCAACAATTAAACAATTCAACGATTTAACATTTAAACAATTAAAAACATGTCAACTCCACATAAATTCGAAACCCTACAAGTACACGCTGGTCAGGAATCAGACCCAACAACCGGATCGAGAGCCGTTCCTATTTATCAGACCACCTCTTATACTTTTAAAAATGCCGAACACGGTGCAAATTTATTTGCCTTAAAAGAATTCGGTAATATTTACACTCGCTTAATGAACCCTACGACCGATGTTTTCGAGAAACGGGTGGCTGCATTAGAAGGTGGTGTTGCAGCTTTAGCGGTAAGCTCAGGCCTAGCAGCACAATTTATTGCGCTCAATAACATTTTACAAACCGGCGATAATTTTGTTTCGTCGAGCCATTTATATGGTGGTTCTTACAATCAGTTTAAAGTATCGTTTAAGCGTTTAGGCATCGAGGTTAAATTTGCCAATGGCGATGATCCATCAGATTTCGAAGCAAAAATTGATGAAAAAACAAAAGCGATTTACTTAGAGACCATTGGTAACCCTGCATTTAGTGTAGTCGATTTTGAACAAATTGCGGCCATTGCCAAAAGACACGATTTACCTTTAATTGTCGATAATACCTTTGGTGCTGCTGGTTATTTGTTTAAACCACTTGAGCATGGTGCCCATGTAGTGGTTCAGGCTGCAACAAAATGGATTGGTGGCCATGGTACAAGCATTGGCGGTGTAATTGTAGATGGTGGAAACTACAACTGGGGAAATGGAAAATTTCCGCAGTTTTCCGAGCCTTCCGAAGGTTACCATGGTTTAGTTTTTAGCGACGTTTTTGGCACTAGTGGATCTTTTGGAAATATCCAATTCATTATCCGTGCCCGGGTAGAAGGTTTAAGAGATTTTGGCCCTGCTATTTCCCCTTTTAATTCTTTCTTATTAATACAAGGTTTAGAAACCCTCTCTTTACGAGTGCAGCGTCATGTCGATAATACTTTGGCCTTAGCGACCTGGTTAGAAAGCCATCCGGCGGTAGCCGGCGTAAATTACCCTGGTTTGGAAAGCAGCCCTTATCATGCTAATGCAAAAAAATACCTGAGCAATGGCTTTGGTGCTGTACTTTCTTTCGAACTTAAAGGAAATAAGGAAAACGCTACTGCCTTAATTGATAATTTAAAATTAATTAGCCATTTGGCGAATGTTGGCGATGCCAAAACCTTAATTATTCAGCCATCTGCAACTACCCATCAGCAATTGAGCGATAGCGAACAATTGGCAGCAGGGGTTAAACCTAATCAGTTAAGGGTTTCTGTAGGAATAGAGCATATAGACGATATTAAGGCCGATTTTGAGCAGGCTTTTGAGGCTATTGGGCTAGCGGTTCATTAGTTCATTAATCTTTGTCCTTAATCATTAAAACATTAAATGAGTACCACATCAACCTATAAACATCCAAAGATTTTCAAGCTCGAAAGCGGCAAGAAATTGCGCAACCTGGAAATTGCTTACCAGACTTTTGGAAAACTCAATACGAATAAAAACAATGTCATCTGGGCTTGCCATGCCTTAACAGCAAATGCCGATGTATTCGACTGGTGGAAAGGCTTATTTGGAAGTAATGCTTTATTTAACCCTGAAGAGCATTTTATTGTTTGCGCTAATGTAATTGGCTCTAACTATGGCAGTTCAAATCCGTTGAGTACAAATCCGGTTACTGGTTTACCTTATTATTTATCCTTCCCAGAATTTACGGTCAGAGATTTAGCTGCTGCTCATCATTTATTAGCTTCTCACTTAGGTATCGATAGCATTAAAGTGTTAATTGGAGGATCGCTGGGTGGGCAGCAGGCATTAGAATGGACGCTTGCTGGCACTAACGTAATCGAAAATTTAATTCTCGTGGCTACTAATGCCGTGCATTCGCCCTGGGGCATTGCTTTTAACGAAAGTCAGCGTTTAGCCATAAGTACTGATCGTACATTTTATGCAAATCGATCCGATGGTGGCTTAAAAGGTTTAAAAGTGGCAAGAAGCATTGCATTGCTTTCTTATCGTACTTACGATGCTTACGCGGCTACCCAATTGGAAAGTGTAAACGATAAAGTTACCGATTACCGGGCTGCATCGTATCAGAACTATCAGGGCGAAAAATTGTGTAAACGTTTTAATGCCTATAGTTACTGGTATTTAAGTAAAGCAATGGACAGTCATAATGTTGGGCGGGGTCGTAAAAGCATTACTTCGGCTTTAAATAGTGTAAAATCGAACACCTTGGTTATAGGAATTGAGAACGATGTGCTTTTCCCGATTAATGAACAAAAATTTCTGGCAACACATATTAACGATGCTCAATTTAGCAGCATCAATTCGGCTTATGGCCATGATGGCTTTTTAATAGAAACCGATAAATTAACCAGTATAATTGGCGATTTTCTGAAGGAAAGTGCCAACAAAAAAATTATTAAATTAAATAAGATTGCTTAGCAAATTTGAGGTTAACTAAGCATATAAAAAGAAAAAAATGAGTAAGAAACTTAAAATAGGATTATTCGGTTTTGGAGTAGTAGGACAAGGGTTAAACGATATTATCCGGGGGCAAAATTTAAACCTGGAAGTAGTAAAAATTGCGATCAAAGACCCTTCAAAAAAGAGGAGCCTACCTGCCGGTTTATTTACCACCTCGCACGACGAAATTTTAAACAATCCCGAAATTAATACCATTGTCGAATTAATTGACGATGCAGATGCTGCTTTTAAAATTGTGAAGAAAGCTTTAAGTAGTGGCAAGAATGTGGTATCGGCTAATAAAAAAATGATCGCCACCCATTTACAGGAGCTGGTAAGGTTACAGGCCGAATACGGCACTTCATTATTATATGAAGGGGCTGTTTGCGGAAGCATCCCGATTATCCGTAATCTCGAAGAATATTACGACAATGAGCTTTTACATGGCATTAGCGGCATATTTAATGGCTCTTCGAATTATATTTTATCGAAAATATTTAATGAAGGTTTAGCTTACGATTTCGCCTTAAAGCAAGCACAGGACCTGGGGTTTGCAGAAACTGATCCGATTTTAGACGTGGGTGGTTATGATCCTAAATTTAAATTAACCATTGCTACTGCGCATGCTTATGGCTTATTTATAAATCCAGATGAGATTTTAAATGTGGGTATACAAAATATCTCCGATAATGATATACGATATGCCAAAGAGAAAAATCTGAAAATTAAACTGGTGCCAACTGCACGGAAAATAAGTACCAAACAGGTAGTTACTTATGTGCTACCTAAGTTTGTAAATACCGACGATTTTTTATACAATGTAGAAAATGAATATAATGGAGTAACCGTTCAGGCGGCGTTTGCCGATAAGCAGTTCTTTTTTGGTAAAGGCGCTGGTGGGCACCCAACGGGTGCTGCTGTATTATCTGATATTGCGGCATTGCGTTATGATTACCGTTATGAATACAAAAAATATAATCAGCAAAATGGCCTAATCCATACCGATAAAGTAAGTATTGAAGTATATTTACGCTATACCCACGAATATACGCTCGAAAAATTACAGGTAGAAAATATTGTGGAACGGTTTTCCCGCAACGATTACAAATATGTAATTGGCAGCATTAGTTTAAAAAATCTGATTGCAAATCGCGACCTTTTATTAAATAAGGAGGTATTTATCGCACAAACCGGTAAACTAACTTACAGTAAACAAGATATTGCAGCAATTGCCGAAGAAGGTGTGCTGGCCAACTAATTTGTTTTGTTTTGATTGCAAAAAGCCCCGGTATTTTCCGGGGTTTTTGCTTTTATAGTTCTCTGTTTATATCCCAGGCCTCGAGGTAATCTGCTACTCTTCGTACAAACGACCCACCCAATGCGCCATCTACCACCCTATGGTCGTAAGAAAGCGAAAGGAACATCATGTGCCTAATGGCAATTACATCTCCAAATTCCGTTTCCAGTACAGCAGGTTTCTTCTTAATAGCACCTACGGCTAAAATAGCTACCTGTGGTTGATTTATAATAGGTGTACCCATTACATTTCCAAACGAACCCACATTAGTTAGGGTAAAAGTACCATTCTGAGTTTCGTCGGGCTTCAATTTCGAATTACGAGAACGGTTAGCTAAATCGTTTACTGCTTTAGTTAAACCAACTAAATTTAATTGATCTGCATTTTTAATTACAGGTACAATTAAATTCCCGCTAGGCAATGCCGCTGCCATTCCGATATTAATATCTCGTTTTTTAATAATTTTTGTACCATTAACGGTCACATTGATCATCGGAAAATCTCTAATAGCCTTACTTACAGCTTCGATAAATATCGGCGTAAAAGTAATTTTTTCATTTTCCCTTTTTTCGAAACTGCTTTTAACTTTATCACGCCATTTTACCATATTAGTTACATCGGCCTCAACGAAAGAAGTAACATGTGGCGAAGTATGTTTACTCATTACCATGTGTTCGGCAATTAGCTTCCGCATTCTATCCATTTCTATAATTTCGTCGTCGCCGCTTATAGAGGTTGGGCGTTGTTGTTCGTTGGTTGTCGTACGTTGTACGTTGGGCGTTGGTTGTTCGACGAAAGATGAGTTATCTTTACCAGCGATATAGCTTAAGAGATCTTCTTTTGTTAGCCGGCCTTCGGCACCACTTCCTTTAATTTGTTCTAACTCGGCAGTTGAAATATTTTCTTGGGTTGCAATGCTTTTTACCAGCGGCGAATAAAAACGATCTGAGCCTTTAAAATCGGGTGTCGCCGTATTTTCGACAGGTAATTGTTCTAAACCAGGGATATTATTTTCGGTTACTATTTTATCTGGAGCCTGGCTTTCTACAGGTTTTACTTCTTCGACAACAGGAGTAGAATCGGCTCCTTCTGTTTCTATAATTGCAATTACTGTACCTACTTGTACCACTTCGTCGGCGGTAAAGAGTTGCTTAACTAATTTACCTGCTATTGGTGATGGAACTTCCGAATCGACTTTATCGGTAGCGATTTCTAATATCGTATCGTCTTGCTGGATCATATCTCCAGGCTGTTTAGTCCATTTTATGATCGTCGCTTCTGCAACGCTCTCTCCCATTTTAGGTAACAGTAATTCGTATTGAGCCATGTTTGTAACCGTAAATTATTTTGATATTTGCTTCAAAAGTACACCTTTTTGCGCATTTAATTCAAATCTTGTTTCAACAGATTTAACAACATTGTTAATGCAGCCATTGCAGATCGTTCTATATTTTGAATTCTTTTACTCCCAAAAGCAAACAATCTGGTTACTACTTGATGTCGGTTTGCAACCGCGACCCATACTGTACCTACCGGCTTATCTGGCGTGCCACCACCGGGACCTGCAATGCCACTTACCGCGATGGCGTAATCTGTGTTAAAATGTATGATTGCTCCCTGTGCCATTTCTGCTACTGTTTGCTCGCTTACTGCACCATAGCTTGTAAGTGTTTCGTGTTTTACGCCTAAAACAGATTCTTTTAAACTGTAAGAATAAGTAACTGCTCCGCCCTCAAATACTGCCGAAGAACCGGCATGTTGTGTAAATAAATGAGAGATATAACCACCTGTACAGCTTTCGGCAGTAGATAAGGTTAAATTTGCTTCTTGCATTTTATCGAGTATTGCCTTTTCGAGAGGAATATCGTCGGCAATAACCACAAAATTGGGTATTTTTGCAATAATTTGTTGGGCAAACCGATGTATGTCGGCTTTAAGCAATTGCTCATCGTATCCCTTACCACTTAACCTTAACCTAACTTGTCCTAGTTTAGGTAAATATGCTAATTTAATATGCGGAGGTAAGCAATCTTCGATTTCGGCGATTTCCTGTGCCAGAAACGATTCGCCTAAACCAGCAGTTAAAATAGTCTGATGAATAATAACTGGCAAGTTAAATGCAGTTTTTAGACGGGGGAGAATTTCTTCCTCCATTAAATACATCATTTCGAAAGGAACTCCAGGCATAGCGACTACAATCTTCCCATTTGTTTCGAACCACATACATGGTGCAGTACCATTTGCATTTTGGATAACGGTGCAGCCATCCGGCACCTCGGCTTGTTTTATATTAGCCTCGATCATCGGTCGGTTTAGCCGGTCGAAAATAGTTGTAATGTGTGCAAGTGTAGGGGCATCCGGCCTTAAAGGCATATCGAAATACCTGGACAAGGTTAACTTAGTAATATCGTCTTTCGTAGGGCCCAGGCCACCGGTAATTAAAATTACGTTTGCCCTTTTTTGCGCTTCATCTAAAGCTGCAACAATATGTGCTGCATCGTCCGAAACCGAGGTAATTTGTTTAACACTCAGTCCAATTTTATTTAATTCTTTGGCCATCCAGGCCGAATTGGTATCTACGATCTGGCCAATAAGTATTTCGTCGCCAATGGTTATGATTTCCGCTAACATGTTAATAGATTAATACTTGGTATAATAGCCTTTTCGTTTGCTCAATTTTAAATCTTGTAAAATAGACGCCTTAACTTTAATGTTAATTGAATAACTCTGATAAGTACCAAAGGGAACCCAGCTTGCGCTTAAATCCCAGCAATGTAAATCTCTGTAAATCGCAAATGAGGTATAAGAAAAGGTGCTCGCTTGAAAATCCCAACCAGAGTTAAATTGAATTTTCCATTTTGGTGTTAAGCCAAAATCGCCATTAAAATTTAAGGTATTTGTAATCGATTTGGTGCTGGCCATACTTAACCGGTTGCTATAAAAGAAGCTATAAGATAAGGCAATATTCCAGGGAATATTAAAATCGACAAAAGCATTCGGATCCCTGCTAATTGCATTTAGTTCTTCTATCTGATCTGGAGTCCGGGCCTGGTTGCTGGTCTGATTTCTCAACTCGTTCATATTTTTATTACGGCTTTTTAAAGCATCGGGGTTAAGGCTAAAATCGAACGAGAACGAAAAGCTGGTTAAACGTGGGAGCTTACCTTCCGTCCAAACATATCGATCTGATTCTATAAAGCTAGTAACTGGAGCTTGTCCGCTTAAATCTGAAGGGGTAGTAATTTGCCCAACGAGATAAGGATTTAAAGTTCCGCTAAAATTAAAGCCCAGTTTGTCTGTAAATTGGGAACGGCCGCCAAAATTAATAATAGAAAGTTTCTTCTTAGTAGGTTCTGCAAAATTATAAGTACCCGAAAAATTTAAACCCTGGATAATGGGAATTTTTTTTATACCGCCATCGGTCGTGTCTTTTTTCGATTTAATTTTTAGCTCGACGTTATTATCAATCTGAAAACTTAAGTTTGCTTGTTCGCCTTTCGATGGGCCGCCGTATTGGGAGCCTTCGAAAATGGAATATTTTCTAACCCTGCCATCATAGTCTAAAATTGGTTTTCCATCGACAGGCTTACTAAAACCAGGCCTAATATCGTCGGTATAATATTGGCTTTCTTTGTAATACCCATATTTACTTGCCGAAAAATCTGGTTTATAAGAAAAACTAAAGTTTGGGGTTATTACATGGCTTATTCCTTTAATCCGGCCAAAGTTGTTAAATAGTTTTCTGCCATAAATTTTGGTCGACAGGTTTAAGCCAATATTATATTCGCCAGCACGTTTAAAACCATTAACGGTATCTATTGCAATACTATCTCTGTTTGCCAGTTTTATAGTTCGTTGATTAATAGTCTGCAAATACCATTTTTCGTTATAACCAGCATTGGCGTTAAAATTAAAATAATTTAAAACAGTAAAGGCCATACTAACCGGTACTGTATGGCTAAAACCATTTTTAAATCGTTTTAAACCATCTTTATCGAATAACAGGTCTTCTGTAGTACTTACTGTATTACTTGCCTGCAAGCTATAGCCTACTGTTATTTTCTGATACCACTTCTGCACACCTGTTCTGTCTTTAGAATCGAATGGGTTTATAATAGACATATTTAAACTTACCTGGGGCAAGGTTAAAGTAATTGTTTTTTGTTGGGTCTCTTGCGAGTGATTAAGAGCTGCGGTAAGGTTAAATAGTCCGTCGCCAAAAACTTTACCATAAGCGATACTAGAGCTCATCGTGTTTTGAGCAATCTGATTAATGTCGTAGCTACCATTGGCAGCAGTAGTCGAATAATAATTAGCGGTTCCGGCATTTACCGATGCGCTAAAAGTTGTACCTGGTCGTGCATTGGCATTTTGGCTATGCTGCCAGGAGAGATTAAAATTCTTTTGAGGCTTATATTCTGGTGTTCCTTCCAGGCCATTCCTTGTACTCGAAAAGCTAAAATTTAATCCGCCGTTATACATATAGCGTTTTAAATACATAGAAGCCAAGGTTAAATCGAAACTTCCATTAGTATAGATGTTTGAAGTTACTCGCCCATCCAGATAATCGTTAAATGCATAATAGTAACCGCCACCATTTAAAGAGAAGCCTCTGGTGGCATCCTGATTAGGGGTTGGTAAAATAAACCCAGACGATTTTTTATTTGGTTTAGGGAAGAATCCGAATGGTAAGCCTAAAGGGACGGGAATATCTTCAATCTTCAAGTAAACCGGGCCCGATATAATCTGGTTCTCTGTTGCAATACCTCTAGTAATGTAGATTCCAAAATGGGGATGCGGTAAATTACAGGTACTAAAGGTCATCCCTCTAAGGTGAACTTCGTTGTCGGGCTGCAATTTCGACTGACCGCCAGAAAAAAACCCTCCCTGTTGTTCTGTATAAACGCCATGAACCACTCCCACTCCTGTTTTTGTATTGTAGCTTAACGAATCGGCAATAGACGAGCCTTCGGCGCCCATTTTAAAAATTGGCCGACCAATATATTTTCCATTTTTTGCTTTCATGCCACTGGCAAAAATGAGGTCATTTTTCGAGTCGTATCTTATATAATCGGCATCCAGTTGGAAATCGTTATAAATAATCTTGGCTTTTCCATACAAATAAACGATTCCAGTTTTTTTATCGGTAATAGTCGAATCTATAGCTGCGTATTGAATTTTTTCTTTCAGATCGTCTTTTTTAGACTTATTACTGCTGGTATCGGTTTGCTGAGTAGTTTGCTGAAAAGAGAAACTAGCGAATGCCCTAGCATTTTTACCAGGAATGGTTAGTAAAAAAAAGGTAATAATAAAAATGATATTCCCTAAAAGTTTCAAATTTGTGTGTGAATGTTATTTTTGCAATAATGTTTATCCCAAAACGTTCAAAATTAATGAAAAATATACCATTGGTTAGACCAAATGCAATTTTGATTCTACTTATTTCTGCAATAACTGTATTAGTTACTGTTAATCAGGCATTTGCACAAGAATATAAAATTAAAACAATTGTAATCGATGCCGGTCATGGTGGCAAAGACGGGAGCACGCATGGATTATACTCGACAGAAAAAGATGTAGCACTTAAAACAGCTTTAAGGTTAGGTAAAGTTATTGAGGAGCAAATTAAAGATGTTAAAGTAATCTATACCCGTACCGACGATACTTTCATTCCTTTATATGAACGTATTGCCATTGCAAATAATGCTAAAGCAGATATTTTTATCTCTATTCATTGCAACGATATGCCAGTACATGCAACAAGATATATTAGTAGTTATGTACGAAATAAGAAGGGCAAAAAGGTGCCGGTTTATAAAACTAGGTATAGCAAAAGTACGTCTACCCGTGGTGTCGAAACTTTTGTTTCGGGTATCGGGCGTGTAAACGAACAGGATGAGGCTATTAAAAGAGAAAATGCGTCTATTTTTTTAGAGGATAATTATAAAGAAAATTACGATGGTTTTAATCCTGACGACCCCGAAAGTGCCATTATTTTATCCTTAATGAAGAACACTTTCAGAACACAAAGCCTAAAGTTAGCTAAAATGATACAGGACGAATATATAAATGTTGGTCGTGTTAACCGCGGGGTTCAGGAAAAAAGTTTAGCAGTACTTGCACGTGCCGGAATGCCAGCAATTTTAACAGAAATTGGCTTTATAAGTAATCCAACAGAAGAGGATTATATGAACTCAGAAGCTGGTCAGGTCGAAATAACGAATTGTCTTTTAAAAGCCATACAAGCTTATAAAACAAGTATAGAAATTTAGTTCGTTATATTTATTTTAAATTTGCCCCAAATTAAGATTGATGATATATAAAAAAGTTACCCTCTTTATATTTATTTCCCTATTTAGTTTCCTTTTTAAAACTACCCAGGCTCAAGGCTATAAGATTAAGACCATTGTTATCGATGCTGGTCATGGTGGCGTTAAGCCGGGCGCGGCTGGCAAGTATTCGCTAGAAAAAAATGTAGCCTTAAAAGTAGCGTTAAAGCTGGGTAAAAAATTCGAGGAAGAAATGCCGGGCGTTAAAATTATCCAGATCCGTAAAACAGATGTCGATGTTGATTGGTATCGCCGGGCAGAGATTGCTAACGACGCCAAGGCCGATCTTTTTATCTCCATTCACTGCAATTCTATGCCAAAAGGTAATCATACTACTAAAGGCACCGAGACTTTTGTAGGGGCTTACCGCCGAATTAACGAAATGGATGCCGGATTAAGGGAAAACGAAGATATGCTAAACGATAAAGAGTTTAAAAAAGGCACAGCCAATACGCCTACCGATCCCGAAGAATTAATTATGCTATCTTTGTACAAGTCACTTTATCGGGCAAAAAGTTTGTCGTTGGCAAAATTAGTCCAGAAAAATTATACGGAGTTAAACAAAAGAGTTAACAGGGGTGTTAAAGAACAGGGTTTATTAGTGTTACAACGCACCGCTATGCCCTCTATACTTACGGAAATAGGGTTTATTTCTAATCCAGCAGAAGAGAATTATATAAATTCGCACGATGGCCAGGAAGAAATAATAACTGCTATTTTTAAGGCAGTAGCTCAGTATAAAAAAGAAATTGAGAATTAATAAACCAGAAACGTGAAAATAAAAAACGAAACAAAAGTGGGTGTATTAGCAGCATTTGCTATCGCTTTATTAATTATTGGCTATAACTTTTTAAAGGGAAATTCGATTTTCTCTAACGAAACTGTTCTCTATGCCAGATATACCCGCGTTGATGGTCTTGGTGTTTCCAAGCCTGTCCTTATTAATGGTTTCCAAATTGGAAGGGTCGATCAGTTAACTTTACAACCCAATGGAACTATTATCGCTACCTTAAAAATTAATGGGAAATACGATATTCCAAAAAACACCATTGCTCGTTTAGAAAGTACCGATCTTTTAGGTGGAAAGGCTATTGTAATGGATTTGGGTAACGACAGAAATTATGCAGTTGATGGAGATACGCTCAATGCAAATGTAGAAAAGGGCTTAATGGAAACGGTACAGCCAGTGCAGAAAAAAGCTGAACTTATTATTACAAAAATGGATTCTATATTAACGAGTGTAAATTCGATCCTGAATCCAAATTTTCAGAAAAACGTAGACAAAAGTTTTACCAGTATTGCTTCGACTTTAGGCTCATTAGAAGCGACTTCGAAAAAGGTCGACGCTCTGGTAGGCTCCGAAAGTTCTAAATTATCAGGTATCTTATCGAATGTCGAAACCATAACGGTAAACTTTAAAAACAATGGTGCAAAAATAGATGCTATCCTTTCTAATCTAAATACAGTTACCGATAAAGCCGCGGCATTAAATTTTAAGCAAACTATAGATAATGCAAATGCAGCTATTGCCGATTTACAAGGAATGGTGGCAGAACTTAAAGGCGGAAAAGGTTCCTTAGGCAAGTTGTTAAATGATGATGAAATGTATAAAAATTTAACAAACGCAGCTAAAAACTTAGATAACCTGATGATAGATTTAAAAGCCAATCCTAAGCGTTATGTTCATTTCTCGGTATTTGGCGGCGGTAATAAGAAGGATAAATAATTGGTTTGACAGTTAATTAGCTTTTACAATAAACGACCTGCCTTAAATCTGATAAGTATTTCCTTCTGTTGCCAGCTCAGTATTTTCGAAAGCAGTTCGGGCTTCTTCCAAAATAGGGGCTAACGTTTTATAACGTGAGGAAAAATGACCGATCAGTAATTTTTTAGCGCCCACAATTCCGGCAATCTGTGCAGCTTGCAACGCAGTGGTATGGTGAGTTTCTTTAGCCCGCTCCAACATTTCGTGGAGGAAAGTAGCCTCGTGGTATAAGGTATTACAATCTTTAATGCTATCAAAATAGTTTTCATCCCATAAAGTATCCGAACAGTAAGCATAACACTTAGGGACAGCCGATTCTGAGGTATAATCGGCATTTAATAACACTTCTCCATTGGGAAGAGTTAGGTCTACTCCTCTTTTTAATAATGGGTAATATTCTATCGGTACATTTACCGCTTCAAGTTTTTCTATTATAAGTTTACGCAGGCGTTTTTTCTCCGTAAACTTAAAGCCTGTGCAAGGGATCCGATGGTTAAGGATAATCGTTTCTATGGTAACATCGGCATTTTCGAAAATAACGGTAGGCGCTGCTGCGTCGATAGGATAATAAATCAATTCGTACCTTAAATGAGTATCCGAATATTTAAACTGGAGCTCCATAATTTCTTGCAATGCCGGAGGTGCAAAAATATGCATTGGCTTAATCCTTCCGTTTAAATGCAAGCTCGACAATAAGCCAATTAAGCCAAAATAATGATCACCATGTAAATGGCTAATAAGTATAAAATCTATTTTGGATGCTTTTATACCAAATTTAATTAATTGTTGCTGAGTACCCTCACCACAATCTATTAAATAAAACTTCTCGTTGCAATTGAGCAATTGAGCAGTAGGATTTCTGTTGTAAACCGGGGTGGCAGAGCTGCTCCCTAAAATGGTTACTTCAAAAGTCATTGTTATCCTTTGTCTACGCTACCACGTAATTCTTTTTCTATTTCTTCCATAAATATTAAATCGGTGGCCTCCTCTAATTTATTTACAAAAGTTACAGATTGATGCAGATTAGACATTTTAATAATTCCGGCAATAGCTGTACCTACGCCAGTTACCACAAAAACACCTCCAGCACTTTTACAAAGTCGATCGCCAACCAATAAACAGCTTAAATCTTGAGAATCATTGCATTCTTTAACAGCAGAAAGATCCAAAACAATATTGCGATAGCCTTCGGTATTTAATAAGATAAATTCGGATTTTAAAGCTGGTGTATTGTCGTTGGTAAACTTTGGTTCTTCCAATTTTAAAACAACATATTTTTCGTGTTTATCTGCAGAGAATTTCATGGTATTTGTAGTTTAAATTTAGGAACGAAAGTAACGATTATTATTTTGATAATAAATCATTAATCGCATTTTTCACATTTTCTTCTATCCTGTTTGCAATGCTTGCCGACGAATTTTTCACAAATACTGCGCCTGTAATCTGTTCGTATAGTTCGATATAACGTGCTGATATTGAATTTACAATAGCTGGAGTCATTTCTGGAACAACCTGTCCTTCTTTACCTTGAAAATCATTTTCGATAAGCCATTTCCTTACAAATTCTTTCGATAATTGTTTTTGGGCTTCAGCCCTTTCTTGTCTTTCTATATAGCCATCTGCATAAAAATAACGAGACGAATCGGGTGTATGGATTTCGTCGATCAGATAAATCATATCGCCAACTTTACCGAATTCGTATTTAGTGTCGACTAAAATCAAACCTCGTTCTGCTGCGATTTCAGTTCCTCTTTGATAAAGGGCGTATGTATAGGCTTCTAGTTTTTCGTAATCGGATAGAGACACTATTCCTTTTGCTAAAATGTCGGCTTTCGAAATGTCTTCGTCGTGGCCAATTGCAGCTTTGGTAGTAGGGGTAATAATAGCCTGCGGTAGTTTGTCGTTCTCTTTAAGCCCATCTGGTAAGGCAACGCCACAAACCTCTCTCCTGCCAGCACTATACTCTCGCCAGGCATGACCAGCCAAATAACCTCTAATTACCATTTCTACTTTAAATGGTTCACATATACGGCCTATGGTTACCATTTCGTCGGGTACCGACATTACCCAATTAGGCACAATGTCTTGCGTAGCTGCTAAGAATTTAGCGGCAATCTGGTTTAAAACCTGGCCTTTAAAAGGAATAGCCTCAGGTAAAACTACGTCGAATGCCGAAATCCGGTCGGTTACTACCATTACCATTAATTGGTTAGCTATGGTGTATACATCGCGTACCTTGCCTTTATAAAAATTAGTTTGCTCGGGAAAAATATAATTGGTTTCTTTAATTGCTTTCATTTGGTGGTAAAAATACAATTTTTTTAGAAAAAGCTAGGATAGATTAACCGCTCTAGCCAAAGTGGTACTAAATTCACTCGTTCGAATTCTCTGAACAATTTTATTTTTTACAATAATATCGATCTCAGCCCCATGTTTCTTTAATTGCAATCTTCCTTTAAAAATATCAATTTCTTCGGTTTTAATAAAAATGTCCAAATTCTTTAGGGTTTCTTTACGGCACGCCAATTCTACATCGGCCGATGAGACAATTAATCGCAGCTTTTTTCCTAATGGCTCGAAAACCAAAGTCATTTTATCCTTCAAATAAATGCTTTCTACCATGTTTAGTCGTTAATCGTTAGATTGAGTGTATAACATTAAGTGTCTAAACTCAATACGCATTACTACTTACTGTATATCTCCGTAAGCTTTCAAAATGGCTTTTACCAATTTATGCCGAACTACATCTTCGCCAGAAAGATAAATAATATCGACTCCGTTAATTTCGTTTAGGATACGCAATGCATTATGTAAGCCGGACTGCGATTTTTTAGGTAAATCTATCTGAGTAATATCTCCGGTTACGATAAATTTAGCGGTTGGCCCCATACGGGTTAAAAACATTTTTAATTGTAAATCGGTCGAATTTTGCGCTTCATCTAAAATTACAAAGCAATTATCGAGAGTACGACCACGCATAAATGCCAGGGGTGCAATCTCGATGGTTCTGTTTTCGAGATAAAGTTTCAATTTTTCTGGCGGGATCATATCGTCGAGCGCATCGTAAAGCGGGCGTAAATAAGGGTCGACCTTTTCTTTCAAATCGCCGGGTAAAAACCCTAAACTCTCCCCTGCTTCTACTGCAGGCCGGGTTAAAATGATCCGCTTAATTTCTTTGTTTTTGAGCGCTCTAACCGCTAATGCAACGGCAGTATAGGTTTTACCGGTTCCGGCAGGACCAATGGCAAACAAAACATCGTTCTTCCCAATACTCTCGACCATTTTGCGTTGGTTCGCCGTCCGGGCCTTGATCATTAAACCATGATTACCAAAAACAATGATCTCACCATTATTAACCGGTGTCGGTAATTCGTCGATTTTTGATGCTGTTTTTTTAGCCCCTAAAATTGCCTCGACATCATTGTGCGACAATGTTCTGTATTTATCAAGTTGAGCGACCAGCTGTTCAAATTTTTGTTCGAAAGCTTTTAATTCGGTCTCATCGCCCAGTACTTTTACTTCATTTCCTCGGGCTACGATTTTTAATTTTGGAAAAGCGTTTTTAAGGAGTTCGTAATGCTCGTTATTTGCACCCCAAAATTGTACCTGGTCTGTTGTTTCTAATGTTAGCTTTAGTTCGTTCAAAATATTGTATTTTAAATAGAAGTGTATATTTTGATTTAAAAATTGAATATTTGTAGGCGAATTGCCTATACGCAAGAATAAGCATAAATATTGAATTTTTAATGGCCATTATTACTTTAACAACAGATTTAGGATCAAAGGATTTTTATCAGGCTGCACTCAAAGGTAGTATCCTAAGTATCCTGCCTACTGCGAATATTGTTGATATTACCCATGAAGTTCCTTCCTTTAATATTTCTTATGCGGCGTTTGTACTTAAAAACGTTTATTCTTATTTTCCTAAAAATACAGTACACCTTATTGGCATCGACTCGGTTTTTAGCGAAAACACCAAATATATTGCTTTAAAACACCACGATCATTTTTTTGTAGGCGCAGATAACGGGATCTTTTCGCTGTTATTCGACGAAAAACCAGAAGAAATTGTTGAACTTAATATTATGCAGGACTTAAAGCACCTTCATTTCCCATTGGTCGATATCTTTGTAAAAGCAGCTACAAGTCTGGCAAAAAATGCTAAGTTAAAAGAGGTTGGAATACCTACAGCAGAACTTGAACATAGGACACTTTTAAACCCTGTAATAGAGCGCGATATAATTAGAGGTAGTGTGATTTATATCGACACTTTTAGCAATGTGATTACCAATATTACCAAAGATCTTTTTACCAAAATACAACGTAATCGCGATTTTACTTTATATTTTAGAAAGAGCGAAACCATTACTCAACTAAGCTGGCACTATAACGAAGTTCAGGAAGGCGAAAAATTATGTTTATTCGGCATTAGTAATCACCTCGAAATTGCTATTAACAAAGGAAAGGCAAGCGGCTTACTTGGCTTGCATTTAAATGATATTGTAAGAGTCGAATTTCATTCGTAGGCTGGCTGCAAAGGGTTAAGGCATGGAGTTTGCTTTAACAATTGAAACAGCTAGATCATGATTAAAAAAATACTTCAACTCTTTACTATCTTCAGCTTATTCTTATGTAGTGCTCGTGCTCAGGATACCTCTGCCTACCAATTACAGCGTGCTAAAATTAACGCCTTATTGGCCGATAGAAGTACTAACTTTGGTAAATATGATGAAAGTCTAACTGCTCGTACCGGCATATTCGGGCTGCAAACCAAGCGGGACCTCAAAAATTCGAACGAGATTTTACGTCAGATCGTGCTTAACGATAATGCGATATTTAACGAATTAAAAGTATGGGTAGACTATAAAGATCTGCAGATGCAAGCAACCAAAACAACAGCCAACACGAGCGACGAAAGAATTCGGAATTACCGAAAAACGATTAAAGACCTGCAAGATCAAAATGAAGCAATTAATTTAAAATTAAATAAAAGCGAAAAAAATAAAGACCTTTCCTTCCTAGCACTTATCGCGTTGTCGTTAACTAGTATTTTTTTAATTTATCAACTGATAAATCGAAAACGACCGGCACATACCAATTGAAATTCTAATTTCAATCATTAATAGGCAAGCCTATTTACCTATAGCTTATTAATATTAAGGCAAATCTCTAGCGGCAAGCATCTGTTGGTGCTAAAAACAGGTTATCAACTTTTTTAATAAAGCATAAGCAAATGTTTGTATCCGATTCATCCATCAAAGAGAAAAAGAAAGAGTTAGGGTGGTTGAGAGCGATCGCCCGGCAACATAGATCTTATACAAAATAATTTGTCAGCATTCCCACTAAAAACTTTGGTTCGACCCAAGTCGATTTTGGCGGCATAACCCCATCTATATCTGCTACTGCCATTAATTGCTCTATAGAAGTAGGAAACAAAGTAAAAGCCACCATATAATTACCGCTATCCACCAACTTTTGCAGCATAATAATTGGTGTTTTCCCACCTTCGAAAGTAATTCTGGCATCGGTCCGGGGGTCTTCAATTTTAAGAATAGGCTTTAAAATATGGTCTTGCAAAATACTCACATCCAAAACAGAAATGGGATTATGCTCGTCGTAAATGTGGGGTTTAGCAGTGAGTTGGTACCATTCGGAATTTAAATACATTCCTATCTGGTGCATAGTTTCCGGTTTAAAGGGTTCATTAACCTTTAGCAAATCGAATGATTTTTCGAGGGCATTAAAAAATTGAGGTATTGTTAATCTGCCAAGGTCTTTTATTAACCTATTAAATGCTAATACCTTAACCTGTTCGGTATTAAAATAAGCAGTCGAAAAGTAATTAAATTTTGCCTTTTCATTACCGGCTGTTAAGACTCGTTTATGGTGTACCATTTTAGCCATAGCTGCTATGCGATGATGCCCATCTGCAATATAAACAGTTGTTATCTCAGCAAATGCCTGAATTAGCATTTCCAGGTCGGCCTGAGCTTTAATAGTCCAAAGTTGATGTTGTGTGCCATCTGCAAAAACAAAATCGACATCGGGCTTTAAAAGTTGATATTTAGCTATAAGCCGATCTATTTTTGCAACTGGTTGGTAAGTGATTAAAACCGGATTGGCATCCAGGCCGGTTTGCTGCAGGTATTCGGATAAAGCTTTTTCTCTTCGTTCTACCGTTAATTCGTGCTTCTTAATACACCCATTCAGGTAATCGTTAATATGGGTTAGAGTCCATATTCCAGTCTGCGTTATTCCATCGTGCTGTACCCGGTAAATATAAATAGCTGGTTCTTCTTCTGCTTTTAAAATGTTACTTTCTATAAAGGTTTCGAGATTTTCGGCGACTTTTTTATAAATCAATTCCTGACGGGAGCCCCGGAGATATGGGTTATCCAGTTCCGGATTAATTAAATGTAAAAAGCTGTAGGGGTTTTCTGACGCTATTAACCGGGCTTCGCCCAAACTATAGTTTTCGAGCGGCCTGGTTACAATGCTGTTTTGCAGCTTTGCTTTGGGCTTTAAAGCAGAAAATGGCTGGATCCTTGGCATACAAAAGTTTTAAGGTGGAGGCCGAAAGACTGAAAATAGGAAGGGCACAAGCCTTTCCCATTTTTTTACCTGCTAGCCATTTTTGAAATGCGCTATAATTAGATTAGCCAATTCGGTTCCTATCCGTTCCTGTGCTTCATTGGTAGAAGCACCAATATGTGGGGTTAAAGAAATTTTTGGGTGTGTTAAAATAGCGGGTAAAGGACTGGGTTCATTATCGAAAACATCCAGGCCAGCAAAAGCAACTTTCCCAGTATTTAATGCCTCGATTAAAGCTGGTTCGTCTATTGTTCCACCACGAGAGCAGTTAACAATACCAACGCCTGGTTTCATTGCTGCAAATTCTGCTGCGCCTAAAATTGGTTGATCAGCAAACGGGGTGTGCAAAGAAATAAAATCACTCTGTGCGATTACTTCGTCGAAAGTTACTGTTTGTACTGGTATGTCGATTTTTATGCCACCTTGCAGATTTAAAGTAAGCTGTCCATTAAATGGATATAGATCGTAAGCCAGCACATTCATGCCCAGGCCTAAAGCAACAGTAGCAGTTTCGCGACCAATACGCCCAAAACCAATAATACCTATTGTTTTACCCCGCAACTCTATGCCTTTTGCATAAGCTTTTTTTAGCTCATTAAACTTACTTGCTCCTTCTACAGGCATTTTCCGGTTACTATCTTGTAAAAATCGAACGCCGGTAAACAAATGAGAAAAAACGAGCTCGGCCACCGATAAAGAAGAGGCTGCAGGTGTATTAACAACGGCTAAACCTTTCCCTCTGGCATAATCGACATCAATATTATCCATACCTACACCCCCCCTACCAATTAATTGGAGATTTGGACAGGCATCGATCAATTCTTTTCTAACTTTTGTAGCACTTCTTACGGTTATAGCATCGTAATTTAATAAGGCTGTAGCAAGCTGGTCTTGTGGTATAGTTTGGGTGTCGACCATAATCCCAGCATCTTCTAACAATTTTTTGCCAATTGGATCTATACCATCATTAGCGAGTATCTTTATCATAAAACTATTTATATTTTTCTTCAAAGGTTTGCATTAAATCGATCAGCGCATGTACACTGGTAATAGGTAGCGCATTATAGAGTGATGCCCTGAAGCCACCTACACTCCTGTGTCCTTTTAGGCCTTCAAAGCCATTTTCGTCGGCAAACTTTAAGAAGGGTTTTTCGAACTCTGCATTTTCCATTACAAAACATACGTTCATCAGGGAACGATCTTCGACTGCACAAGTTCCTTTAAACATCGGATTTCTATCTATTTCTGCATATAAAGCCTGAGCCTTGGCTTTATTTTCTTTTTCAATTTCGGCTATACCACCTTTTGATTTTAGCCAGCTTAAGTTAAGCATCGCTACATAAATTGAAAAAACAGGTGGCGTATTGTACATAGAACCTCCATCGGCATGAACTTTATAGTCTAGCATAGAAGGGATTGCTCTACCGCTTTTACTTAAAATTTCATCTTTAACGATCACAATGGTTAATCCGGCAGGGCCGATATTTTTTTGAGCACCGGCGTAAATGAGGTCAAATTTAGAAATATCTACTTCGCGGCTCATAATATCAGACGACATATCGCAAACAATAGGAACTTTAGTAACCGGGGGGTTAAACATTTCGGTTCCATAAATCGTATTATTGGCAGTATAGTGAAAATATGCACTATCTTCTGGTATGTTGTATTCTTTAGGAATATAAGTATAATTTGATTCTTTAGAAGAGGCGACGATATTGGCATTACCAAAAAACTTAACTTCTTTTATAGCCTTACTTGCCCAAACTCCGGTATCTAAATAACTTGCTGTTTTACCTTCTGGTAATAAATTCATGGGTACCATGGCAAACTGTAAACTAGCACCGCCTTGCAAAAACAACACCGAATACCCCGAGGGTACATTTAGCAATTCCTTTACCAATTTAGTAGCTTCGGCGACCACACCTTCGAACTCTGGGGTACGGTGCGAAATCTCTAAAATTGACAATCCATCTTTAAAATCTAAAACAGCTCTAGAAGCTTGCTTAAACACTTCCTGTGGCAGGATACAGGGGCCGGCACCAAAATTATGTCTCATTTTTATCTTAATTTTTATACCTGTAAATGTAACAGTTTTGTGCTTAATTATTTTTGATTTTTGAACTTTAAAATCAATTTAAAGTTAAATTGCCTGCCTGTTAAATAATTGGGGATAGCATACTGTACGTTGTCTACGTCTTTTAACCAAAGATATGATACCGTGTTATTGATATCCAGCAAATTAAATACTTCGAAATAAGCGGTAAACGAACTAAAATACCGGTTTAATAATTTGGGTTTTACTAGGGTGTTATCGTCTAAAAAATCTTTCGAAAACCCTATATCCACTCTTTTATAGGCAGGGATATTAAAATCGTCGGTATAGCGTTCACTTTGTGGGGCGCCAACAGGGAGTCTGGAGCCATACAACATGGTTAAATGCACTTTGTAGCTATCTTCTTTTAACAGCCGGTCTTGAAAGAATACTGAAAAATTAACCCGTTGATCGGTTGGCCGTTTTAAATAGCCCGGGTAAATAATTTGGTTCTTTTTAAGGTACGAATCCCCGATAATATCCTGGTCGGCCGCCATTAAAGAAAGTCTGAAATAAGAAACAAGATCTTTCACAAACTCGCCACCAATACTGAAGTCGGCTCCATAGGTATGTCCCTTGGCCATTTGTGTCGACAAGTACTTTATCCGAACATTATCGAAAATGTAGGGCACCAGGCGGTCGGAATATTTAAAATAAGCTTCTGAGCTAAATTTTAATCTTGTATCTAAACCATCAAAAGCATAATCGAAGCCAGCAGAGAAGTTATAAGATCGTTGTGCTTTTTGGTTTAAGTTTAAAACGCCATCGTAAGCTCTTATGCTTCTATAATTTGGGGCTTGCTGATAAATTCCGGCTGTAGCACGAAAAATTTTATTATTACTTGCTGGCCTGTAAGCCAGCAATAACCTCGGACTAATCAATAACTGCTCGTTAAGGGTATTATAATTGCTTCTAACGCCCACTTGTAAATCGGTACTTTGAGAGAGGCTGTAACTGTCTTGTACAAAAGCAGTATAATTATTAAAGGCCAATTTATTCGCTACATTTATTGCTTGTTCGAGGTAAAATTTCTTAGAATCGTAAGGTAAAATATAACCTGCAGAATCGGTTAAATGATATTCGTTGAGCCGATCTGTAAAGCTACTTCTCTCGGATCTTAAGCCCCAGGAAAACACATGATTACCAAGATTTTGCTCTACTTTAAGTTCGGAACTCATGGCTTGAGAATTTAAGCTATTTCTGGCATAATTTAAATAGGTACCAATACCCCGGTTAATGCTAACTGCGCTAAATCCAGCCTTAGAAAAATCTGTTTGTAGTTCTTCAAATAAGTAACGGCCTTCAATATCGAAACGTTCGCGCTCGTAAGTATTAAAATAGCTAGTAATCCATTTAACGGCCAGATTTGGCCGTGGACTAAAAGTAGCCGTAATTGCCCCTCCCGCCGTACTATAATCGTCTATTTCCTGACCATTGTAAGCCACTCTAAGCCTTAATTGGGTCTCTAGGGTACCAAACAAGGTTTCCCGGTCTTGAGGTACTAAACTAAACCGGCCACCATTTAAACTACCCAAAAAACTTAGGTTAAATTTTTCCGAAAAATTATACTGGTAAAGCAATTGAGCATCGCCATAATTAGGGCGATAACTCCCTTTGTTGTCTTGTGTATGCAACACACTGCTATTATTTTTATAGCGTAAACCAGCAAGCAGGAAGCTTCGGTTACCAAGCTGTTTTAGCGCAATTGAAGCGCCCAAAAAACCGGCAGTAAGTGAAAGCTGATTACTATCTGGTCTGTCGTATTTAGCATCAAGCACAGACGATAATTTATCGCCATATCTGGCTTCAAACCCCCCAGCCGAAAACTTAGCTCTGCTTACCAGATCGCCATTAATGAAACTCAAACCTTCTTGCTGTCCATTTCTGATAAGGATAGGCTTATTTATTTCAACATCGTTTACATAGGTTAGGTTTTCGTCGAAATTTCCCCCTCTTACACTATATTGAGAGCTAAGTTCATTGCTGGTCGAAACACCCGGTAAGGTTTTAATAATAGTTTCGAAATTACCGGTTACCGAAGGTAGGGAAGATAAATCGGCAATATTAATGGTACTCGAATTACTAAGCTGATTTTGTTTACTGGTAATTGTTACCTGCTCCAATTCGTTCACATTGGGCGTTAAAATTACTTGCCGGTTAATACGGCCAGCTATTTTCTCATTAATTTTTACCAGCATAGGCTGATAACCTAATAAAGTGTACTTTAAGGTAAAGCTGGTTGTTCTCGAGTAAATGGTATAACTTCCATTCTGATCGCTAAGCGTAGATTCTCTCTGCCCCAGTACAGCAATTGTTACTAACTGTAAAGGTTTTTCATTTAAGTCTACAACTGTACCTGTAACTTTTATTAATGGCTGTGCATTTACAAAAGTAAAGCCGCATAGCAAAACAAAAATTAGCAGGCCAAACCTTAGCATTTAACATTATTTAAATTTGCTGTGAACCAATGGTTATATTTTTCAGATCGGCAATCATTTTCGTAGGGTCTGGAGCGCCAAAAACGGCGTTACCAGCCACAAAGGCATCGGCACCAGCATTAATTAAGCTTGCGATATTCGAGATATTTACACCACCATCGACCTCAATTACTAAACCTGGATGGATAGCCAGCGCTATCTGTTTGAGTTCGGCAATTTTAGCAAGCGATTGAGATATAAACTGTTGACCGCCAAAACCTGGGTTTACCGACATAATAAGTACAAGATCGAGATCGACTAAAATATCTCTCAATAAGCTCACAGGAGTATGAGGATTTAGCGCAACCCCTGCTTTGCAACCTGAGGCTTTAATAAGCTGAATAGTTCGATGTAAGTGGATACAAGCTTCGTAATGAACAGTAATAATATCTGCCCCAGCTTTTGCAAAATCCTCAATATACTTTTCGGGATTAACAATCATTAAGTGCACATCGAATGGCTTTTTCGCATATTTCTTGGCTGCACTAATTACCGGAAAACCAAAAGAGATATTAGGCACAAAAACACCATCCATTACATCGACATGAAACCAGTCGGCCTGGCTGTCGTTAATCATTTCGATATCGCGTTGCAAGTTTGCAAAATCTGCAGACAATATAGATGGAGCAATAATGTGTTTCATATTTTAATTTTATACTTATGACGAACGAATGCAAGTTACAAAAAAACCCGCTCAAATTTGAGCGGGTTTTTCAATTCACTAATTCTCACATTAACTAATTAGCTATTTGATTTTTCGGGTCTAGGCAATAAAACTTTACGCGAAAGTTTCATTTTACCCTGTTTATCAACGTCCAATAATTTAACTTCTATTTTGTCGCCTTCTTTAAGAACGCCGTCCATGGTTTCCAAACGTTCCCACGAAATTTCGGAGATGTGTAATAAACCATCTTTACCTGGCATAACTTCTACAAATGCACCAAATGGCATAATAGATTTTACTTTACCCTGGTAAATAGCACCAATTTCTGGTTTGGCTGCAATCGCATTAATGCGGGCAACTGCAGCATCGATAGCGGCTTTATTATCGGCAAAAATCTCTACGATACCTTTATTACCTACTTCTTCGATAGAAATAGATGCCCCAGTTTCGCGTTGCATTTCCTGAATAATTTTACCGCCTGGCCCTATTACTGCGCCAATAAATTCTTTATCGATACTTAAAGAAACAATACGAGGTGCGTGAGGTTTCATATCTGCATTAGGTGCACTTAATGTTTTCTTAATTTCACCTAGAATATGTAAACGACCTTCTTTAGCTTGTAGTAAAGCTTTAGTTAATACTTCGTACGACAAGCCATTTATTTTTAGGTCCATCTGGCAAGCAACGATTCCTTTTTCGGTACCGGTTACTTTAAAGTCCATATCGCCTAAATGATCTTCATCACCTAAGATATCGGAAAGGATTGCATATTTACCTGTTTTCTCATCAGAAATCAAACCCATTGCAATACCCGAAACTGGCGCTTTAATCTGAATACCGGCATCCATTAAAGCTAAGGTAGCTGCACAAACTGTAGCCATAGATGAAGAACCATTCGATTCTAAGATATCCGAAACCACACGAATAGTGTACGGATTTTCTTCACCCTGTGGCAATACTTTTTTAAGCGAGCGCATCGCTAAGTTACCATGGCCAATTTCTCTACGACCAGCGCCTCTGTTAGGTCTAACTTCGCCAGTCGAGAAGCC
Source organism: Bacteroidota bacterium (assembly GCA_040388055.1). Taxonomy (GTDB): domain Bacteria; phylum Bacteroidota; class Bacteroidia; order Sphingobacteriales; family Sphingobacteriaceae; genus Pedobacter. Next base: position 129,383 of record JAZKCO010000010.1, on the reverse strand, counting down.
TGGGAAATTATAATGCAATAAGAATTTATTATAACCATTTATGAAAGCACCATCGATCATTTGCTCGTCGTCTTTACTACCTAAAGTAACCGAGGTTAAAGACTGAGTTTCGCCGCGGGTAAATACAGCCGAACCGTGCGCTGCAGGTAAATAACCCACCTCACTCCATATTGGGCGAATTTGAGTAGTTGAACGGCCATCCAGGCGGATACCTTCGTTTAACAATAAATTTCTAATCGCATCGTACTGCACATCGTGATAATAATGTTTAGCCATTGCTTTGGTTAAATCGGCAGTATCTTCGGGCATTGCCTCAAAAAACTCGTTAATGATATTGGTAAAACCAACCTTACGTTCGTCTTTATTCGAACCAGATTTAGCTATTGCGTATACTTTATCGTAAGTATCGGCATAAACTTTAGCTTTTAAATCGGCATCGTGATCTTCGTGGTTATATTCGCGTTTTACTGTTTTTCCAGTTGCTTCAGTTAATTCGACCTGAATAGCACATTGAACTTTAATCGCCTCGTGAGCGAATTTCAATGCTTCAATCATTTCGTCTTCCTGTATCTCATCACATTCGCCTTCTACCATACCGATATCGTTTGCCGAACCAGCAACGATAAATTCTAAAGATGCGCGTTCTAAGTCGCTAGCCAATGGATTAATAACCAATTTACCGTCAATTTTAGCTACACGTACTTCAGATATTGGTCCGTTAAATGGAATATCAGAAACTGATAATGCTGCAGATGCGGCTAAACCAGCTAAACAATCGGGCATAATATTTTTATCGGCCGAGATTAATGAAATCATTACCTGTGTATCTGAGTGATAATCAGACGGGAACATCGGGCGTAAAGCCCTATCAACCAAACGGGAAATTAACACTTCGTAATCTGACAATCTTGCTTCGCGACGTAAAAAACCACCTGGAATACGACCGGTGGCTGCATATTTTTCTTGATAATCTACCGATAAAGGTAAAAAATCTGTTCCTGGTTTTGCACCTACTGTGGATACAACAGTTGCTAACAGCATGGTATCACCCATTTTAACAACAACAGCACCATCGGCTTGTTTAGCTAATTTTCCTGTTTCAATTTCTACAATTCTTCCATCGCCCAAATCGAACGATTTTTTTATTACATTCATCTAATAATTGTTGTGGCCTATTTTTCCTCTTTTTAATAGACCTTGTTTATATATTTATTTTTGAGTATTAAATTAAAAAAGCCACTCTTAAAGAATGGCTTTTATTGATAAAAGCATTTTATTTAATGATATCTCTTAACTGTAAAGCCTTGATGATCGCACGATAACGCTCAATATCTTTTTTAAATAGATAAGCCAAAATACCGCGGCGTTTACCTACTAATTTTTGAAGTGACAACTGTGTAGAAAAATCTTTACGGTTTTTCTTTAAGTGTTCTGTTAAGTGCGCAATACGGTATGTAAATAACGCTACCTGACCTTCAGCAGAACCAGTATTGGTTGCTACTTCGCCGTGTTTTTTAAAAATATCGGCTTTTACTTCTTTACTTAAATACATTCTTGAATGATACTAAAGTGTTTATAAATTAATTAATTGAGCGCAAAGATAAAGTATTTTTATGGATTCACAAAAGCAATTTAATAGATAATCATCCTCAAGCGTAATCAATCGTTACCAACAAATAACAAAATACATCTCGCAGTTTGTACCTTTGTCACGATGGAAAAAAACCAATACAGCATTTTCGAAACCGAATTAAATGTTCGCCCCGACGATATAGACATGTTTAACCATGTACATAACAGCAAATACCTCGATTATGTATTGGCAGCCCGTTACGAGCAAATGGATAAATTTTATGGCATGAGCTGGGAAGATTTTGCCAAACAAGGCTTCGGTTGGGTAGTTACTAAGGTTATCATCGCTTTTAAACGACCCCTGGTTATGGGTGATGTTATGCAAATTAGAACTGGCATTACGACCATTAACGAGAAGGGTTGCACTGTTCAATTTGAAATTGTGAATCAAAAAACTGGCAAAACAGCTTCCGACGGCACTTTCGAGTACGTGATGATCGATTTAAACACGCAACGATCTTGTAAGGTAACCGAAGAAATGATTGCAGCCTATAGCATTTAAGCCAATTCTTTGAGGTCTATTTTGGGGTAATACACTAAGAAAACAGCAACCGGACCCAGTACGAGCAAACCGCAATACCAAAGGTACCTTCTACCTGCCCCGCTGGCAAAGATATGCCCTTTCGCTACCCAACAAGATAACATCTTTACGCTTTGCTCCGTAAAAACAAAAGGGTTGGCACCCTAAACTGAGCTTATCCCGATTGGAATTAGAATTAGGCGGAGTCGATATTTTATCAGCTTAAATTATTTGGAAATTTCTAATTAACTATGAGACAATAGACAACAGCTTTTAATTCAAAATTTTATATGATTTAAATAATTCTTTCCCCACATTTGCGCATGACTTTTCAAGAAAAACTAAATGCAATCCGTACGCAGATGAAAGCCGACGGAACTGCTGCTTATATTATTCCATCTGCAGATCCGCATATAAGTGAGTATTTACCAGATCATTATAAATGTATTGCTTTTGCAACCGGTTTTAAAGGTTCTGTAAGTACCGTAGTAATTACACAAGATTTTGCTGGTTTATGGGCAGATTCCAGGTATTTTGAACAGGCCGAAGCACAACTAAAAGATAGTGGCTACCAACTGGTAAAGCTAAAAGTACAGCATACCCCAGAATACATTAACTGGTTAAACGAAGTCCTTCCTCAATCGGCCATTGTTGCTTTCGACGAAAAGTTGGTTTCTATTGCACTAGGGCAAATGCTTCAACAACAGCTTGCTGGTAAAAATATTGTTTTTAAACATAAAGATTATCTTCATCCTATTTGGGAAAACAGACCTGCATTACCCATGTCGCCTGCGTTTTTAGTGGCCGACGAATTTACAGGATTAAGTACAACAGCGAAACTTGCCTTGGTAAGAAAAGCCTTAAAGCAACATCAGGCTACTTATCATTTAATCTCTTCGCTCGACGATATTGCCTGGCTTTTTAATCTCCGCGGACAAGATGTAAATTACAATCCGGTGGTTTTAAGTTTTGCTTTAATCTCGGCAACTGCGGCAACGCTTTATATCGACGCTAATAAATTAAGCACCGGCGACAAAAACAGTTTGAAAGAACATGGAGTAGAAATTTTAAGTTACGAAACCATTGCCAAAGACTTACAGTTTTTGCCGGCAGAAAACTCAATCTTGGTCGATCCCAAACGGAATTGTTTCGCCCTTTATAAACTTATCCCAGCATCGGTTAGGATAATTAAAGAAACTAATCCATCCACATTTTTAAAAACCTTAAAAAACGAAACTGAAATTAGTCACACCCGTATTGCCATGCAAAAAGACGGGGTGGCAATTACGCGCTTTTTAAAATGGATAAAGGAAAATATTGGCAAAATTAAAATAACAGAGCTTTCTGCGGCCGAGCAATTAAAAGGTTTTAGAAGCGAACAAGATGGTTTTATTGGCGAAAGTTTCAATACAATTGCCGGATATAAGGCTCATGGTGCTTTGCCACATTATGCAGCAACGCCAGAGAGCGACGTCGAAATAAAGCCCGAAGGCTTATTCTTGGTCGATTCGGGTGGTCAGTATTTTTATGGCACAACCGATATTACCAGGGTAATTCCACTTGGAAATACAACCGAAGAAGAACGTATAGATTATACACTCGTATTAAAGGCCATGATCGAAGGCTGTAAAACGCGTTTTCCGAAAGGCACTTATGGTTATCAGATCGATGCCATTACTCGTCGGCCATTATGGGATTATGCGCTTAATTTTGGTCATGGTACAGGCCATGGGGTTGGTTATTTTCTAAATGTACACGAAGGCCCACAGGTATTTAATGCTACTGCTACCCCAATTCCAATCGAATTAGGGATGATTACCTCTATAGAACCGGGTTTATATCGCTCGGGGAAACATGGTATCCGGATCGAAAATTTAGTACTGGCAATAAAAGATGAGGTTAATGAGTTTAATGAATTTTATGCTTTCGAGACCCTTACCCTTGCGCCGATCGACACTAGCATTGTTAAAATTGATTTATTAGAGCAGGCTCATATCGATTGGTTAAACAATTATCATGAACAGGTGTATGCGATGTTGAGTCCACTTTTGGCGGCCGACGAAAGAGAGTTTCTAAAAGGATTAACGAAGGCCCTTAAAAGATCGTAATCCGCTACAAAAACAGAAATTTTACTTAGCTATTTTGGCCGCCGATGCAAAATAGTTTTGCGCCATAGGTTTTTTAAGTACCATTTTTAAATTGAGCAGCACTTCATCTTTATTTTTCGTAACTGCATAAGTCTTTTTATAATCGCCCAGCTCGATCATTTTAGTACCCATAACTGTGATGGTATTTTCGTCATTTTCAATATAATCAAATTGAAAATCGACCCGATTTCTGGCACCTTCAATAGCTAAAAAGCCAATAATATGGATCTTATTCATCAATGGCAATACCATTGCGTGTGTGAGCTCGAAATTCATATTCTTACTAAGTGCTGAGGTATTAACCAGGGCAGGCTCAATTAATAATTGATTCCTTTTTTGCAGATTAAGCGGCATGCTAAACTTTAAAGAAGATATATTTTGAAGTGTTCCATTGATCATGGTAAAATCCCCTTCGCAGAAAAAATTACTTTCCAGGTTTTTTAGTTGCCTATAACTCGAGTTATCTGAAATCTTAGCTCTAGAGCCTTCCAGGTTTGCATAATACATTTGTGCCTTTACGCATGGCATACCAAGCACCATACCTAAAGTTAGCATTAATAAAAAGGCTTTAATTGTAAAAGTTTTACCTGGTTTCATAGCGTTAAAGATTGAGCATTAAAAATCTAATTTAACTATAATTTCTTAATAGTATATACGCTATTTAAAATAAATTTACATTCTCTCGGGTACGCTAATTCCTAATATTTTTGTCCCTTTTTTAAGAATATCGGCTGTTAAGTAGCAAATATTTAAGCGATGTTGCTTTAATGCTGTATTTTCTTCTTTTACAATTGGTGGTATCTCGTGGTAAAACTTATTAAATAATTTGGCTAGTTCGAATAAATAATTGGCTAAGAATGCTGGACTATAGGCCTTTGCTGCATTACTAACTTCTTCCGGGTATTTAGCCATTAGCATAATCATTTCTAATTCTGTAGGCGTTAAAGATTCCAAATGTTCAACTCCAAAGTGATAAGCTGCCTTGTTTAACAACGATTTAATTCTGGCATGGGTATACTGAATAAAAGGCCCCGTATGACCTTGAAAATCGATAGATTCGGCCGGGTCGAAAAGTAAACGCTTTTTAGGCTCTACTTTTAATAAAAAATATTTTAAAGCACCGAGACCTATGTTGTAGTATAACTCTTCTTTTTCTGCTGCAGAAAAATCATTTTTCTTTCCTAAGGCCGCCGTCTTTTCTTTAGCCGTTTTAATCATATCCGCCATCAGGTCGTCGGCATCTACTACAGTCCCCTCCCTGCTTTTCATTTTACCGCTAGGTAAATCGACCATACCATACGATAAATGGTGTAATCCTTTGGCCCAGCTTTTACCTAATTTATCGAGTATTAAAAACAGCACTTTAAAATGATAATCTTGCTCGTTACCCACCACATATATCGATTGATCCATCTGAAAATCGTCGTATTTCATTTGCGCAGTACCCAAATCCTGGGTAATATATACCGAAGTGCCATCGGCGCGCAAAACTAATTTCTGGTCTAAGCCGTCGTCGGTTAAGTCGATCCATACCGAGCCATCTTCTTTTTTAAAGAAAACACCTTTTGCCAATCCTTCCTCTACAATATCTTTACCCAACAAATAGGTATTGCTTTCGTAATAGTATTTATCGAAATCGACTCCAAGGTTTTTATAGCTAATCTCGAAACCTTCGTAAACCCAGCCATTCATTTTTTTCCAAAGTGCGATAACCTCTTCATTTTCAGCTTCCCAGGCCAACAGCATTTGTTGGGCAGCCTTAATTAATGGCGCATTCTTCTTAGCTTCTTCTTCGGTTTGCCCGGTACTAACCAGAGCTTCAATTTCCTTTTTATATTCTTTATCGAAAATTACATAATATTTCCCTACCAGATGGTCGCCTTTAAGACCAGTGCTTTCTGGTGTTTCTCCATTACCCCACTTTTGCCAGGCCAGCATAGATTTACAGATATGAATACCCCTATCGTTTACCAGATTTACTTTAAATACCTCATAACCATCGGCTTTAAGGAGTTCGGCTACGGCATAGCCAAGTAAATTATTACGAACGTGACCAAGGTGCAAAGGCTTATTGGTATTAGGCGACGAATATTCGACCATAACCTTTTTACCATTGGGTTTAACCTTACCAAAATCATCAGCCAATAGCTCATTATTAAATAAATTTATCCAATAGCTATCTGCAATACTGAGGTTTAAAAAGCCTTTAACCACATTAAAAGCGGTAATATCTTGTACATTCGCTAATAAATGAGCACCAATTTCGTTGGCCGTAACTTCTGGCGATTTTTTCGAAAAGCGAATCAATGGAAAAACAACTAAGGTAATCTGGCCCTCAAACTCTGCACGTGTTTCTTGCAGGTTAATTAAACTTTCTGCTACTTCTTCCTTATAAAGTTCTTTAATCGCAGTTAAGACATGGGCAATAATAAAATTCATGCTTCAAAAGTAGGCAAATAAGTCCTCAGTCCAAAGTCTTTTGTAAGTTGTGGGTTATGAGTTGTGAGTTATGGCTTCAGACTAAGGAAGTAACGACTAAAACCTAAACTTCAGACTTTTTTGAATAGCTTTGCATATATGAGTAAGCAGAACGAAATTTTTAAGATCGGCGTAAATACAGAAATAGGCAGGTTACGCAAATTATTAATCCATAGTCCCGATAGCGGCTTGGGTAAAGTTGTCCCTTCCAAAGCTCAAGATTGGCTTTTCGAAGATATTGTACACTTAGATACCATTAGAAAAGGCGAATACGATTATTATATTAAATTATTAATGTATTTCCTGGATCCCGACAAAATTAAAGGGAAACTTGCGAAGATCGATTCGGAAGCTTCAGATCGCTCGTTCTTTAAACCAGATAATGCTCACTTCCATGCTTCAGCGAATGTGATCGAATTACAGCAATTACTTTCCGATATTCTGGAAGACACTTCCATTAGAAAAAAATTAGCAGCATCGGTTTGTGCGATCGAAGGTTGTAGTTACAAATTACAATTAGATTTAATCGATACCACACCAAAGGAGTTAGCAAAAATACTAATCTCCGGCTCTCTAACCGATGGAAGGATGATTTTTGCGCCTATTCCAAACCTCATTTTTACCCGCGATGTGGGTACGACCATTAACAATTATATCCTCCTCAATAAACCAGCAAAAAAAGCCAGGGTTCGCGAAAGCTTACTTATGCGTTATATTTTCTTTAACCATAGTTTATTTGAGACCTACCGGGATCATATTTTGGAAATTCCAGATTCGGAGCATCATTTTTTACGCCCCGGCGAAGAAGAAGATAACAGAACTACACTCGAAGGTGGCGATGTAATGATGGTAAGTAAAAATCATGTGCTTATTGGTTGCAGCGAACGTACTTCACCTCATGGCGCAAATGAAGTAATGAAATTGTTGTTCGAAAATAAGGTAGTAGAGAAAGTGACGGTGGTAAAAATTCCTAATAAACGCGATTTTATGCATCTCGATACTGTATTTACACAGGTAAAAAGAAATGTTTGGGTATTATTACATTCGGTGGCAGGAGTCGAAGAAAATAAATACAGTAATCCGATCGATTTTTTGGTACAGCCCGAGCCAAAAGAACAAACCGAAATTATTCAGTTTTATCAAGATAAAAGTAAACCAAAGCATTTTAAAAGCATGGAAGAACTCTTTGATGACATTAGTAAGAATGATTTAAAAAGTACGCAACCTACTCAATTTATTTATAGTGGAAATGGCGTGTTCCCATTCGATGCCCGCGAGCAATGGACAGATTCGTGTAACTTACTAGCCATTAAAGAAGGTGTAGTGTTAGGATACGACAGAAATGATAAAACGGTGGAGGCTTTTAAGCGCAAAGGCTTTACTATTATCAATGTAAAAGAACTAATTAATGAATTGGAAAGTGGAAAAATACAAGCGGATGAAATAAACGACACCTTAATTTTAATGCCTTCGGCCGAATTATCGCGGGCACGTGGTGGTTTTCATTGTATGAGTTTTCCGCTACTGCGTGATGATTTAGCCTAGTTCGTTGTTCCTTATTTAACCAGCCATCCAGTCTAACTACTAACTACCAAATACTATACACCAACCACTAAAAAATGCAAACTACCAGCCACCTTTTAATGATCAGGCCAGTCGACTTTAAATTTAACGCACAAACCGCGATAAATAATAAATTTCAGGAAGCGGCTGCGCAAGACAATGTACAAGAACGTGCATTAGCCGAATTTGATGGATTTGTAGCCCTGCTAAGGCTGAATGGGGTCGATGTTACGGTAATTGATGACACCATAACGCCAGAAACGCCCGATTCAATATTTCCGAATAACTGGGTTTCATTTCATCAAAATGGACAAGTGATTCTCTACCCCATGTTTTCCGAAAACCGGCGAGCCGAGCGAAGAACAGATATTATAGCAGCAATCGGCGAAAAATTCAATATCAACAAGACGATCGACCTTAGTCATTACGAAACTACCAATGTTTTTCTGGAAGGAACTGGAAGTCTGGTATTAGATCGGCCTCATCAAATTGCTTACGCCTGCCTATCGTTAAGAACAAACGAACAAGTATTAGCGGATTTTTGCACGCAGTCGGGTTATACAGCTGTTGTTTTTAAAGCGGTAGACTCTGCAGGTTTTCCTATTTATCATACCAATGTGATGATGTGTGTGGGCGATAAATTTGCAGTAGTTTGTTTCGATTCCATCCCGGATAAGGCCGAGCAGGAAGCTGTAAAACAAAGCTTAACCCATACTGGCAAAATAGTTGTCGACATTTCTTTCGACCAGATGAACCATTTTGCAGGTAATATGCTCCAGGTGCAAAATAAAAATGGCGAAAGTCTGTTGGTAATGTCAGAACAGGCTTACTTAACTTTAACCCGAGTGCAGATCGACACTTTAGAAAAATTTTCAAAAATAATTTATGCACCTTTATATACGATAGAAAAAAACGGTGGCGGCAGTGCAAGGTGTATGTTGGCCGAGGTTCATTTACCTTTAAGATAAGTATAGTCTTAACTGATTATTTTCTTGGCGTAAAACTTTTCGTTCTTTGTACTAATAATTTTAAACTACTACCCTAATTCTCAATTTAAAATTACATTTTTGCAAAAATTATTTAAATAAATGCAAAGTTATTCCGAATTTCTTGATCTAAGTGTTGGTTTTCCACAAGATGGGTACAGCGTTATAGACGACGAATTATATTTTCAGGATCTAAACTTAATGGAAATGATAGAAACCTATGGTACGCCATTGCGTTTCACTTATTTACCTATGGTTAGCAAGAAGATACAACAGGCAAAGCTGCTGTTTCAGACCGCTATTATTAAAAATAATTACCGTGGCGATTATAAATATTGCTACTGTACCAAAAGTTCGCATTTTAAGCATATTGTAGAAGAAGCCCTAAAAAATGGCATCCATTTAGAAACCTCATCGGCATTCGATATGCCAATGATCGAGGCCCTGGAAAAAAAAGGGGCTTTAACAAAAGACATTACGGTAATCTGTAATGGCTTTAAAACTTATCAGTACAAGCAATATCTGATCGATATGCTGCACGACGGCTATAAAAATATCATCCCCGTATTAGATAACAAGGAAGAGTTTAACCTTTACGACGATGAGGTCGAAATGGATACGCCTTGTAATTTGGGGATCCGGATTGCCGCCGAAGAACAACCCGATTCGCAATTCTATACCTCACGCTTAGGAGTTCGTTTGGAAGATGTGATTGATTTTTACAATAATAAAATTGCGGCAAACCCTAATTTCAGAGTTAAACTATTACATTTCTTTATTAACTCTGGGATTACCGATTCGCCTTATTATTGGAATGAGCTCGAAAAATATGTAACGCTATACTGTAAGTTTAAAAAAATTAATCCCGAGCTGGATACATTGGATATCGGCGGCGGAATGCCATTTAAAGATAGTCTTGTTTTCGATTTCGATTACGAATACATGGTAAACGAGATTGTAAAGCGAATTAAGGAAATTTGTGCAGAGCACGAAGTAATGGAGCCCGATATTATTACCGAATTTGGAAAATATACGGTCGCAGAAGCTTCCGGCATCTTGTATAAAGTATTAGGCCGCAAACAACAAAACGACCGCGAAAAATGGTTAATGTTAGATGGCTCATTTATTACAAACCTACCCGATGTTTGGGCTTTAAACCAAAAATATATCCTGTTACCGATTAACAATTGGGATTCGGAATACGAACGGGTAAACCTGGGTGGGATTACCTGCGATGGGCAGGATTACTATAACCAGGAAGCACACATGAATAGTGTTTTTATGCCTAAAACCCGGAAAGTGCAATACTTAGGTTTTTTTAACACCGGCGCTTATCAGGAAGTACTAAGCGGCTATGGCGGTATCCATCACTGTTTGTTACCGAGTCCGAAACATGTGATTATTCGGCGAAATCGCGACGAGACTTTCAATTTTGAGGTGTTTGGCGAAGAACAAAACAGCAAACAAGTACTAAAAATTCTAGGCTATACCTAGAATTATCTTCATTAGCCCATAAAAAAGAAAATAGTTAAAAACCATTTACTTGTTTTTAGTAATTTCGGGGCATGATGAAAGAAACAGTTCTGAGCGGAATCCGTTCTACCGGAAAACTACATATCGGGAATTATTACGGCGCAGTAAAAAACTTCGTGCAAATGCAGCACGACTATAATTGCTATTTCTTTATTGCCGATTTACATTCATTAACTACCCATCCTACCCCAGCCGATTTACATGGACACGTGAAACAGGTTTTGGTAGAATATCTAGCCTGCGGAATTGATCCCGAAGTATCTACGATTTACGTGCAGTCTGATGTACCCGAAATTGCCGAACTCTATTTATACCTAAATATGAATGCCTATATGGGCGAGCTCGAACGTAGTACTTCCTTTAAAGATAAAGTTCGGGCTAACCCCGATAATGTGAATGCCGGTTTATTAACCTATCCTGTATTAATGGCTGCTGATATTCTTATACACCGGGCTACTAAGGTACCCGTAGGCAAAGACCAGGAGCAACACCTGGAAATGGCCCGTACTTTTGGCAACCGGTTTAACAGACTATATCAGCACGAATATTTCCCGGAGCCTTATGCTTTTAGTTATTCTCCAAACCTGGTAAAAGTTCCTGGCTTAGATGGGAAAGGTAAAATGGGCAAATCGGAAGGCGAAAACAATGCAATTTATCTTTCCGATAGCCCGGAAATTATCCGTAAAAAAGTATCCCGTGCAGTTACCGATGGCGGACCAACTGCAGAATTTCAGGAAAAACCGGAAGCCATTCAAAACCTGTTCGATTTAATGAAAATCGTTTCATCGGCCGATACTTTAACACATTTCGAAGAACAGTATAACAAAATGGCTATTCGCTACGGCGATTTTAAAAAGCAACTGGCCGAAGATATGATTGTTACCACCACACCAATGCGCGAAAAAATTAACGAGATCGCTGCCGATGCCCCTTATCTCCGTCAGGTAGCAAAACATGGCGCCTTAAAGGCAAGAGAAAGCGCGCAAAAAACAATTCGGGAAGTAAGAGAAATCATAGGTTTTAAAAGTTTTTAATTTTGTAGATTTGAGATCAAACGTCTAAATTAAGTATATGCACATAGCAATTGTTGGAAACATTGGCGCCGGTAAAACTACATTAACAAGTTTACTAGCAAAAAACTACGGATGGGAAGCTTTATATGAGGCTGTAGAGAACAACCCTTATTTGGAAGATTTTTATGGCGACATGAAACGTTGGAGCTTTAACTTACAGATCTATTTCTTAAACAGCCGTTTTCAGCAAATTGTCGAAATAGAAAGCAATAAGCGAAATGTAATACAAGATCGTACCATTTATGAAGATGCTTATATTTTTGCAGAAAATTTGCACGAAATGGGCCTCATGACTTCACGAGACCACGACAATTATAAAGCAATTTTCGAAAATATTACTTCATTTATTAAACCCCCAGACTTATTAGTTTACTTACGGGCTTCGGTGCCTACATTGGTTAATAACATCCAACGGAGGGGGCGGGAATATGAAGCCAGTATCAGAATTGATTATTTAGCGAAGCTCAACGAAAAATACGAAGCCTGGATTAAAAATTATAACCTGGGTAAACTTTTAATCTTAGATAAAGACAAACTCGATTTTTCGAATAATCCGGAAGATTTAGGTACTGTAATACAAGCAATAGAAGCAGAAATTAATGGGCTTTTTTGATCGACTTAAACCTTACTTTAGTTCTCAAAATACCGGGAAAGATTTTGAACAGGAGAAACCCGAAAATTGGGTGCTGGGTATTTTCTATTTTAACAGGAAGGACTATAGATTTTTTTTACCGAAAAGAGACCCAATGATGGGCTGGACCTTCAATTTCGCACATCCGATTGCTTACCTGGTTTTAATAGCAATTATTGTAATTGCTTATTTATCGACTTTAATTAATAGATAATAATGAATATTCTTGGCGTTATTCCAGCCCGGTTCGCCTCTACCCGGTTTCCAGGAAAACCTTTAGCAGATATAGGCGGAAAAACTATGATTCGCAGAGTTTATGAACAAACTTTATTAGCGAACTTAGCTAAAGTAGTAGTAGCTACCGACGACGAGCGGATTGCTGCCGAAGTTAGCCGTTTTGGCGGCGAATTTGTAATAACAGCATCGACCCATCAAAGTGGTACCGACCGATGCGCCGAAGTCGCTGCTCATTTTCCGAATTTCGAAATCATCATTAATATTCAAGGCGACGAGCCTTTTATAGACCCACTTCAAATCGACCTTCTTACCAGTTGTTTTGAAGACAAACAGGTTCAATTAGCTACCTTAATTAAAGAAATACATCAGGAAGAAGAATTATTTAACCCAAACCTTCCTAAAGTAATTATTAACCAACAACAGCAAGCTATTTACTTTAGTCGCCACCCTATTCCCTATCTCCGTAACACAATAAAAGAAGATTGGCTAAAAACACATCAATTTTATAAACATATTGGCATTTACGGGTATCGGGCAGCAACATTATTGGCTATTACCCAGCTCGAGCCCTCTTCGTTAGAAATAGCAGAAAGTTTGGAGCAACTTCGTTGGATAGAAAACGGTTATGCTATTCAAACTAAATTAACCGATATCGAAACCATTGCGATCGATTCGCCAGAAGACTTATTAAAAATAAATTTTTAGGCCTGTTTTATTTCCTTATCTTGGGTTAACCATGAAGAAAACCTACTTTTTAGTCGTTTTTATCTTTTTAATTATAGCAGCCTGCACGACTAAGCCCGCTGCCGATTCGTCTGCTGTCTCCATAAAAATCGACAAAACCACCATAATGCCATTTACAGACAGCCTGAAAGCTGATACTTTTAAAGTACATTTAACGGGATCTACACCTAACAATAGTAGCCTAGCATTTACCATAACTTCTTTTAAAGGCATTGTAATTTATAAAGCCAGCATTAGTGGAATAGATATGTTAAAAAATGAGACAGCAGCCGCTTTAAAAAAAGATAGTGAACGGATGAAATTTTTACAAAATGAAGTCAATTATTTTTTTGATGAAGAACATTTTTTAATTCCTGCTGTTCTTCCATCCGAAAAGCCCGATAAGAATGTTCCAGACAAAGCCTTTTATGAAGAATTAAAACATACAGCCTTAAATGGTTTTAATTTTAGTGGCGAAAAAGGGGTTAAAATCTATATTGCATGGTCGGTTAAAGAACAGAAAGTAAAAGTATATTATAAGTGTTGTTAGATTGACCTTTGTTGATAGTTGATTGTTTAACGAAAAACGGAAAACAATCAACTATCCCAGCTTAAGCTCTAATTTTTGTATCAGTGATATGGGCTACCTTCTATAGCGCTTCGGACACCGTTCTGTCCAGTTCAGCCTATTATTAGCCTTTGCTCAGCCTTTTCTTAGACCTAGGGTCTGACAGACTCTGACCAGACTCTGACCAAACTCTAACAATAGTCTGATAATTATTAGGGATGAGTAAGCTTGACCTTTAACAAAAAGCGGAGAACAGCAAGGAAAAACCGCTATTTAAACAAAAAGTCGAACAAGTTTATCTCGGGTTTAAGCCCCAATTTTTTACGTAAGCGATACCGGCTTACCTCTACTGCTCTTGGAGTTATATTTAATAACTGTGCAATTTCTTTCGACGATAAATTAAGTTTTAAATAAGCACATAATTTCAAATCGCCGGCACTTAAATGCGGATATTTCTCTTTTAAATTACTGAGGTAATTGGCATGTACATGATCGAAATGTATAGCAAACTGATCCCAGTCATTATCTAATTTCTTCGCTTCATTTATTAACCTAACTACCTTTTTAAGATCGTCGACATTGTCTTTATTTGTAGTTTGCTTAATGAGGGGCACTAATTCGTCGCCAATTTTCGATAATAATTTCCCTCTTTGTACCAGATGCATTGTTGCTGTGGCCAATTCTTTGTTCTTAAATTCGACGTCGGCTTCCAGTTGCTTCTTTTCTAGTTTCGTAATTTGTTGCTCATTCCTTTCAATCTCTAGCTGATGCTTTTGCCTCAATTTATCCTGTTGTTTTTGGTGCTCTTTTTCCTGGAACTTGATTAAAAGATATAACGAAAAGGCAAAGATGATAAAATACACAATATATGCCACATTACTCTTGTACCAAGCTGGCTCTATGGTAAAGCTATAGCTAATCGGGCTCGATTCGTTACCTAAGTTATTCCTTGCTTTTACCAAAAAAGTATAATTACCGTGCCCTAAGTTAGTATAGTCCTTTTCACTTTTGCTACTCCAACTAGACCAATCGTTATCGTAACCTTTAAGCTGATAACTAAACTCTATGTTTTCCCTTTGCTCGAATAATGTCGATGCATATTCGAAATGTAAGGAGTTATAATCGTGATGAAGCTTTGTGATCGGCCTCTTTTTAAGTCTTTCGTCAAAATAGCCTCCAAATAAAATGCTGTCCTGTTTATCTAAAAAAAGGATCTGCCCCAGAAGCACATTAGGCTTGTAAATATTGGCCGCGTATTTTTTATAGTCTATATGAATGAGGCCTTTATTTGCGCCTATAAAAATATTATTATCGTTATAAGGATAAATATTTTCGAAACCCGCAACGATTTTAGAGGTAAGCTCTGGTAGTTCAACAATTTTAAACTTTCGCTGACTGGTTTGTGCTTTAAAATCGACAACACCCACTTTTTTATTAGAGACGAACCAGATATTCCCATCCATATCCTGGTTAAGGTATTGGATTTGCAGGTTTTTAAAAATGGGTTTAAAATAAGTACTCATTACAAATTTACTGTTAACCCGATCATATTCGTAAATGCCTGCTGCAGTAGCGGCGACAAGTCGTTCCTTAATAAAAAAAACGTAATTATAGAGAGTCGATGGCAGACCATTTTTCTGGGTCAATAAGCTCGTTTTTATAATTTTTTGTCCATCAGCCGAAAGATCCATTTTATAAATCCCACGATAAGGGTGTGAAGCCCAGATGCAGTTTAATTTCTTATCAACTACCACAAACCTTAAGGGTTCGTTAAGGGCAGCGAAACTCCCTTTATTAAGCACTTCATTACTTTTTAAATTAAGTAATTGCAAACCCGTATAAGTACCTGCAACAATATTTGTTTGTGAAGAATCTTTCCCTAACGATTGATATAACCAAGTTCCTAAGCCCGAATACAATTGTTTGGCTCCATTATCGCGGATATCGAAGCCACCCCCTTCGTTAGCTAATAGTAAATGGTGATCGACCTCGTTAAGCCCCCAAGTTTGCCCTTTTGTGTTAGTTACTTCGGTAAACCTCGATTTGGAATTACTCAGGTCTGCTTGCTGTAAATTTACGGGTGCAGAGAAGAGCCCGTTCGAGGTGCCGATATAAAGTTTACCGTTAAATATTCTACTGGCATAACTTGAAATTTGTTTATTTCGATCTGGATAAATATGTTTAATAGCGCTATTAAATGCTATAAATGCAATGCCGTCGTCTAAGCCTAACCATAAGTTTTGATGCTGGTCTAACAGTACACTTCTAATATTGTTATTGTTCATTCCCTCGGCGTACGAGAATTGCTGCACTAAATTTCCTTTCTTATCGATAATAAGAAGTGCAGATGAAGTCGTGCCCAGTGCATACAGCTCTTTATTAATCTGAATAGCCCCATTTATCCGGTCGCTATAAAATATTTTATCCTGCATGGTTTCCTTCTTCATTAGCTTATTATCCTTTAGCAAAAACAAGCCATCGGCTAAGGTCGCAATCAGTAAAGTATCCCCGTTATAAGGAAGTATAGAGGTAACGATCGAATTTGCAATTCGTTTATCATTACATTTAAGAAGCCATTTGCCATTTGTAAATACTTTTATTCCAATTTTATCTTCGTGTGCAAGTAATTCATTATTGGCTTTGCCCATATAAACCCAGGCATTGGGGGTAGGGTAAACATCGACCTTCTTATTTTTGATCCGTATAATTTTATTAACCGTTCTAAAATAGGTCTCGTCGTTAATTGTTAAAATATTCCATACATCGGCGAATTGTCTTTCTTTGGCAGGAATAAGGTTTTTAAGCGAATGATAGATTAACGTACCATTGCTATTTGGATAAAAATAACCCAATTCGTCTTGTGCGCCAACGAAGATTTTCCCGGATTTATCGATCTTAACCGATCTCACTACGGTTTTATTGGGCATAGGGTAGATTTTCCAAAATGCACCATTAAAAGTAAGGAGGCCTTCGCTATTGGCAAAATATAGAATTCCATTTTTATCTTGCTCAATACTCCAGTTTTGCGTACCACCTTTATAAGTAAGGCTGCTATAACTGGTTACCTGTGGAAGGCCAATTGGGTCTTGCGCCTTTAAGTTGTTAAACGGCAAAAACAATATTAAAAAAAGCAGTAATGGGCTTTTCGTCTTCATCAAAACACTTATATAAATAATAGGTGGGTGCAAAAATTACTAATCATTTATGAAGATAACAAAATTCTACTTGTTGTGGTTACATATTGCCCATTCTTGTTTATTTTAAAGAAAAAAGTTGTTCTTGTATGGGTATTGTAGTGGACAGATTTTCCTGTTTTTACGATCGCAATTTTATATTTGTGTATTAACCATTGCCAGAATTGGAGGCTTTAAATCGATAATGCTGGCAAAAAAACTAATCAAAATATAAACTTAAATCATTTGTTATGAAAGGAAAATCTACGTTCATTCTATTGCTGTTTTCCATGTTTTTTTCGGCCAGTGTTTGGGCGCAGGAAATAGACGTATCTGGAAAAGTAACCGCCAAAAGCGACGGACTCCCCATACCCGGGGTTTCGGTAGTAATTGAGGGGACAAATAAAGGGGTGGCCACTAATCAGAATGGCGATTTCGCACTTCGTATCCCTAAGTTGGGTACGGTTCTTGTTTTTTCTCAAATTGGTATGACAAGCCAAAAATTCACAGTCAATAACACTTCGCCTATTAACATTGTATTACAGGACGAAACAAGTGCGTTATCTGAAGTTGTTGTTATTGGTTACGGAACGCAAAAAAAGAGTATTGTTACCGGCGCTATCTCTCAGGTTAAGGCAACAGACCTCGAAAACATGCCAGTTACACGTATAGAACAATCACTGCAAGGCCGTACATCGGGTTTAACGATTACTACAAGCTCTGGTCAGCCAGGTGATGGAGCTACTTTACGCATTAGGGGTACTACTTCTATTAACAACAGTGATGCCTTATATATTGTAGACGGTGTTCAGGTTGGAGGTGGTATAGACTACCTTAACCAGGCCGACATCGAATCGATCGAGGTTTTAAAAGACGCTGCTTCTGCTGCAATTTATGGTTCTAGGGCAGCAAATGGGGTAGTAATTATTACAACCAAAAGGGGCAATAAAAATGGCAAGATGAGTGTTAATTACAATACTTATTTAGGTACGCAAGCACCTTCCAGAAAATTGGATTTATTAAATGCCACTCAATATGCCACTTTATACAACGAGGCGCAACTGGCAGCAACGCCTACCGCTGCTCCACGTTTTCCAAACCCGACACAATATGGCGTAGGAACCGATTGGCAGTCGGCAGTATTTAATAATAGTGCTAACATTCAAAACCACGAACTAAGTATTAGTGGTGGAAATGAGAAATCTACTTATTATAGTTCCTTTGGCTATTTCGATCAGGATGGTATCGTGGCAACTAGTAACTCTAATTACAAAAGATTTACGGCACGATTCAATTCAGAACATCAACTTACAAAAGCCATTAAATTCGGGCAAACTATAGGTTATACCCGCACGAATTCTGTTGGGGTAAGCACTAATACCGAATATGGCTCGCCTTTAAACCGGGCTATTAATATAGATCCACTTACACCAATCGTAGAAAGAGACCCTGCCAAATACAACTTACCTATTTATACCGGTAATCCGGTGGTAAGAAATTCGGAAGGTTTTCCTTATGGCATTTCTTCCTATGCACAATCAGAAATATTAAATCCTGTTGCAGCATTGGCAGTTGCGCAAAGTCGGGGCTGGTCTGACAAAGTTGTAGGTAATGCATTTGTAGAAGCTGAGATTATTAAAGGTTTAAAAATCAGATCACAAGGAGGAGTAGATTTAGCCTTTTGGGGTGGCGACGGTTTTACACCTATTTATTATTTAAACTCCATTAATCAAACTACCATTACTTCTTACAACCGCAATATCAACAAAGGCTTATTCTGGTCGTTAGAAAATACAGTTAGTTATTCGAAAAGTATACAAAAACATAATTTTACAGCTTTAATTGGTTATTCTGCTCAAAAAAATAAGGGCGAAACCAATGGTGGAACGAAAGAAGGTATTCCGGTAAACAATATCAAAGATGCTTCACTCCAATTTCCGGTTGCCAGAGCTAATGATGTTTTTTATGGTGGTGAGTATTTAAATACACTCAATTCGACATTTGCTCGTTTAACCTATGATTTTAACGAAAAATACCTGTTTACTGGGATTGTTCGCCGGGATGGTTCTTCTCGTTTCGGTCCGAATAATAAATATGGTTACTTCCCTTCGGCTTCTGTAGGCTGGGTTGCAAGCCGGGAGAGTTTCTTTCCGCAAAGTGAGGCTGTTAGCTTCTTAAAATTAAGAGGATCGTATGGGGTTACCGGTAATGATAACATTGGCGATTTTAGGTATTTATCGACCGTAAGTGGTGGTCGTAACTATACTCTAGGTACATCGGCAGGTTTAAATAATGGAGTTAGCCCCGATGCGCTATCTAATCCAGATTTAAGATGGGAGGAAACTTCGCAACTTGATTTCGGTTTAGATGCTACCTTATTTAACAACTTTACTTTAACTGCAGATTGGTATCATAAAAAGACGACTGGAATGCTATTGCAAATTGCAGTACCCGGTTATGTAGGTAACTCTGGTCCTATTGGCAATATTGCGGATCTTTCTAACAAAGGCTTCGAGTTAGAGCTTGGTTATCATAAAAAAGTTGGCGATTTCAATTTTAGGGTTGCTGCCAATGGTTCATTACTGAATAATAATATTGATTTTCTGGGCGACGACAAAGATTTCTTGGGCGGACAAACAGTTACTCCTCAGGGCTTAGAAGTAACCCGCACCAAGGTAGGTTATGCAATCGGCTCTTTTTATGGCTATAGAAGTGATGGATTATTCCAAAATCAACAGCAAATAACCGATTATAAAAATGCAGCTGGCACTCCAATTCAGCCTAGCGCTAAACCTGGGGATATTAAATTTTTAGACCTTAATGGTGATGGCTTAATTAGCGACGATGACCGGGAAATTATTGGCGATCCGACCCCAGATTTTACTTATGGTATTACTTTTAATGCGTCATATAAAGGATTTGACTTCGTATTATTAGGTCAAGGGGTTGCTGGTAACCAAATATTTAATGCATTAAGAAGATTCGATTTACCGACTTCGAATTACACAACTGCCATTTTAAACAGATGGGTTGGCGAAGGTACAAGTAATATTACACCAAGATTAACCTTACAAGACGACAATAAAAACTATAGCCGTGTTTCGAGCTTATTTATTGAAGATGGTTCTTATTTTAGGATAAAAACGTTACAAGTTGGTTACAGTTTGCCAGCCTCTCTAATTAAAAAAGCAGGCTTAAATAAAGTTAGATTTTATTTAATGGCTAATAACCTTGTTACGCTTACCAAGTATACCGGCTACGATCCAGAAATTGGTGGTGGAAGTTATGGTGTAGATCGTGGTTTTTATCCACAGGCAAGAACATTTTTTGCAGGTTTAAATATTGGTTTTTAAAATTATATCAATGAGAAAGAAATATATAATTGGCACTATTGCAATAGTTGCAATGATGCAGATTCTAACGTCGTGTAAAAAGGACTTCTTGGAACTTACCCCAAAAGGAACGGCACTAGAAGACAACTTCTATAAAAATGAAACCGAAGTAATGCAGGGCATAATTGCAGTTTACGACGTAACGCAATGGGGAACTACTGGTGGTTATACCATGAAAATGCCTTTATTAAGCGCAGCTTCCGACGATTGTTATGCAGGAGGAAGTAATGCTTCCGATCAACCTAGTTGGGTTGCTTTCGATAATTTTAATATGGATTCGAGAATTGGCCCACAAGGTGGATTATGGTCGAAAAATTTCACAGGAATTAACAGAGCTAATTTAATTTTAAGTAAAATAGACAAAGCCACTAATTTAAGTGCGGGTTTTAAAACGAGAGTGGTTGCTGAAGCAAAATTTCTAAGGGCTTACTTTTATTTTGATTTGGTTCGCTTTTTCGGAAAAGTACCATTAATTGTAACTGTTCTACCTACAGAAGAGCTCTATAAACAAACTCAATCTACTCCTGCTCAAATTTATGCTCAGATCGAAAAAGATTTGAGAGATGCAATACCGGGCCTTCCACCAACAATTGCTTCGGGCGAGAAAGGAAGAATCTCACAGGGCGCTGCAAAAGCACAATTGGGTAAAGTATTATTATATCAAAACGATAATGCAAAAATAGCAGAGGCCGCTACGCTCTTCGAAGATGTAAACCGGGTAGGCAATGCTTACGGTTATGCATTATTAAGCAATTATGCAGAAATTTTTAACCCGGCAAATAAATTTAATTCCGAATCCATTCTCGAGATTCCGCATTCAAATAATGCAGCCTGGACAGATTGGGGTTGGATTAACGGTGGTGAAGGAAATGTAGCAACTCAATTTATCGGGATGGACAGTTATAATGGCGATACCTATTCGAGTGGCTGGGGATTTTGCCCAGTTACTGAGGATTTGGCTAACGTGATGAAAAATGACCCGCGTTTTGATGCTACAATTATTGATGGAAAAGCTTTAAAAGCAGCAGGGGCGACTTATAATGCCCGTTACCAGAACACGGATTATTTCATTAAAAAATATGCGCCGCTAAAAGCATTCCGCTCTGCAAGTGGAGTTGCCGAACAAAACTGGCCGATCGACGAAATTGAGATCCGTTTAGCCGACACCTATCTAATGCAAGCCGAAGCTTTAGTAAGAAGTAATGGAAATACCACACGTGCACAACAGTTATTAGATGCAGTAAGGGCAAGAGTTGGTTTGGCTTCTATTCCTGCTACACTCGATAATATTTACAACGAACGTAGATTAGAGTTAGCAACAGAAGGGCATCGTTTCTTCGACTTAGTGCGAACTGGTAAAGCAGTAACTGTATTAGGGCCTGTTGGCTTTAAAGCAAATAAAAGTGAGTATTTACCAATTCCTCAGACAGAAATTGACGTTACAAAAGGAGGCATTAAACAAAATCCAGGTTATAATTAATCGATAATATATGAAAACATTAAAAAATACGATAAAAACATCTTTCTGGCTTAGTCTAGGATTGATGTTAACTTTACTGGGGTCGTGTAAAAAAGACGATTCTGTAAGAGATCTTGGTGCTGCACCAACTGCCGACCAGATTAAATTTTCTTCGACTCCAACTACTGCAAATGCAAATGTCATTACTTTTAAAAATGAATCACCAGGTTTTAAAGCGATCTGGGACTTTGGTAATGGCACTACAGCCGAAGGAAGCACAGTACAGGCATCTTACCCGCTTGCGGGCACTTATACTGTAAAGTTAACCATTGTTACCGATGGTGGCTATGCTTCGAGCAGTAAAAACATAGTTGTTGCAGCAACAAATCCGGCTATGCTAACCGATCCGGCATTCGATTTGCTTTCTGGTGGGTTAGCTAATGCTAATGGTAAAACATGGGTAATAGATCAAACTCAGCAGGGGCATTTAGGTGTAGGCCCTATTGGCTCTCAGTTTCCAGACTGGTATCAGGCCGGCCCAAATGAAAAAGCAAGCACTGGTTTTTACGACGACGAGATGACGTTTAATATGAACTCCTTAAAGTACACTTATGCCAATAATGGAACTACTTTTGCCAATGCATCCAATGCACCTGGTATAGGTGGCCCTACCGGATCGGATGACCCTACAGTTAACTATACGCCAGCAAACAACTTAACCTGGTTAGTTACTACCACAAATGACATAAAATATATCACTATTAGCAACAATGGTTTTATTAGTTATTATTTAGGAGTTTCCCAATATCAAATTCTATCGCTTACTGCCGACGAGATGTGGTTAAGGTGTTTGGATAAATCGAATGCTGGCAATGCCTGGTATCTAAAATTAATTAGAAAAGGATATGT
The DNA here is from genome assembly GCA_040388055.1 of Bacteroidota bacterium. Taxonomy (GTDB): domain Bacteria; phylum Bacteroidota; class Bacteroidia; order Sphingobacteriales; family Sphingobacteriaceae; genus Pedobacter. Next base: position 106,359 of record JAZKCO010000010.1, on the reverse strand, counting down.
AAGACCGGTTGTTCCGCCAGTACAAAAACCTATGCAGGCCGCAGATCTGAGCGACGACTTCCAAACTACTTCGAACATTACCTGGACAACCGAAAATATGGATTTTGTAAGATCTTACGATAACCCTTCAAAATTCCCGGTAAATACCTCGGCTAAAGTTGGTTATTACGAAAAAAGAACTGGCGATGATGGTCAGTACGGCAATTTGAACGTTACTTTACCTTACCGTTTCGATTTAGCCGCGAAAAACATCATCAGGTTAAAAGTATTTATACCTGGTGGTAACGATTTTACTAAAGTTAAGCCAACCGTTTCCATTAAACTGCAAAACTCTTTGCTTGGTGGTAATGCGTGGACTACTCAAAAAGAAATCGTAAAAACAATAACTGCTGCCCAGTACAATACCTGGATACAGCTAGAATTCGATTATAGTGCATTTGCTGCCGAAACACTTTACGACAAAATAGTGGTTCAGTTAGGTGGCGAAGGGCATCCAAATCCTGGTATATTTTATATCGACGACTTCGAATTTAAATAAACGTTAATCAATACCTCGCAGGTCTTGAGTACCTGCGAGGTTTTTATGTTATCTTGCAATATGACAACCAAACCTATAAAACAACTCTATTTCCTTTTTTCGCTCGCGGCAGGCTGTATGCTGTCTTGCCAGTCTTGTTCTACCAAAAAAGCTGATGAGGTAATTATCCTTCCTCCTACACCGATAACGGTTGTCGATAAGCAATGGACATTTGAGGCTACACCTTCCTGGGCCGACGAATTTGATTATACGGGTTTACCCGAAACCAGTAAATGGGATTACGATCTTGGTGGCTCGGGTTGGGGGAATAACGAAAAAGAATACTATACCAATTCGTTATCTAACGCAAGTGTAGCAGATGGGAAACTTAGCATTACCGCAAAAAAAGAAAGCTTAAGCGGTATGGCCTACACTTCGGCCCGTCTGGTTACCCGCAATAAAATGGATGTCCTTTATGGTCGAATTGAAGTAAAAGCAAAACTACCTACAGGCAGGGGAACCTGGCCTGCTATTTGGATGTTACCTACTGATCGGGCTTATGGAGACTGGCCAAAATCGGGCGAGATCGATATTATGGAACATGTGGGTTACGACCAGAATAATGTTCATTTTACTACGCATACCGAAGCTTATTATTTTAAAATCAATACTCAAAAAACGAGTACAAAATTAATCCCAGACGCCAGTACAGCGTTTCATTTATACCGGGTTGACTGGACCCCCTATGCAATTCGTGGCTATTACGATAATGTACTTGTTTTCGAATTTGCAAATGAAGGAACCGGTTATAAAGTCTGGCCATTCGATAAAAGATTCCACTTGTTGTTAAACGTAGCTGTAGGAGGCGATTGGGGTGGTGCTCAGGGAATTGACGACAGTATCTTCCCTCAGAAAATGGAGGTCGATTATGTCCGTTACTATAAAATGATCGAAAAATAATAGCTATAATGTTTACTTAAAGATAAATTTATTTACCGAATAGTCTGTTCAAATCAGTTTTTTGTGTAGCTTTGTATCCCGTACAAAACCAATTAAAAAGGTTTATAAAACCCAATTAATTTCACAAACTCACAAACATGACTAAGTATATTTTTGTTACGGGCGGTGTTACTTCCTCATTAGGTAAGGGCATTATCTCTGCATCATTAGCTAAACTTTTACAAGCAAGAGGTTACCGGGTAACCATTCAGAAGTTCGATCCTTATATTAATATCGATCCGGGAACTTTAAACCCTTACGAACATGGCGAATGTTATGTAACCGAAGATGGCGCAGAAACAGATTTAGATTTAGGACACTACGAACGGTTTTTAAATACTTCAACCTCTCAGGCAAATAACATTACTACCGGCCGGATTTATCAAAATGTAATTAATAAAGAAAGGCAAGGCGATTATCTAGGTAAAACAGTACAAGTTGTACCTCACATTACCGACGAAATAAAACGCAACATGCGAATTTTAGGTGATAGTGGTAATTACGATATCGTGATTACCGAGCTTGGCGGTACAGTTGGAGATATCGAATCCTTACCATTTATAGAAGCTGTACGTCAGTTTAAATGGGAAGAGGGCGCTACCAATGCCATTGTAATTCATTTAACATTAGTTCCTTTTTTGGCAGCCGCAGGCGAGCTCAAAACAAAACCTACGCAGCATTCGGTTAAGGCCCTATTAGAATATGGTATCCAGCCAGACATTCTGGTATGCCGTACCGAGCATCATATTAGCTTAGATATCCGTAAAAAAATTGCCTTGTTTTGCAATGTGAATGTGAATGCAGTAATCGAATCGATCGATGCTTCGTCTATTTATAGTGTGCCTTTATTAATGATGAAAGAGCAGCTGGACAAAACGGTATTGAGCAAACTAAAGCTTCCACAAAAGAATGAACCCGACATGGAAAGCTGGAAAGATTTCTTAGGCCGTTTAAAAAACCCTACTTCTGAAGTTAAAATCGGATTGGTTGGTAAGTATGTAGAGCTTCCTGATGCTTATAAATCGATATCAGAAGCCTTTATTCATGCAGGTGCAAGAAACGAATGCAAAGTTCGTGTAGAGTATATCCCTTCCGAAAGTATTTATCGCGATAATGTAAAAGAAAAGTTAAGTCATTTGCAAGGTGTATTAGTCGCCCCTGGTTTTGGAAGTCGTGGTATTGAAGGTAAAATTGAGGCCATCAGGTATGTACGGGAAAATGAGATACCTTTCTTCGGGATCTGTTTGGGGATGCAATGTGCTGTTATTGAATATGGACGGAATGTTTTGGGCCTAAAAAATGCAAATACTACCGAAATAGACGAAAATTCTGACCATCCGGTTATTAACATGATGGAAGATCAGAAAAATATTACATCGAAAGGCGGAACCATGAGATTGGGCGCTTATCCATGCGATATTAAGAAAGGAACTAAGGCTTATTCGGCCTACGGTAAACAACACATAACTGAAAGACACAGACATCGTTACGAATTTAACAACGATTATTTAGAGCAATATGAAGAGGCAGGAATGGTCGCTTCTGGTATAAATCCAGCTAGTCATTTAGTCGAAATTATTGAGCTTAAAAATCATCCTTTTTTCGTTGGCGGACAATTTCATCCAGAATTAAAGTCAACAGTTGCTAATCCTCACCCACTTTTTGTTAAATTTGTCGCCGCTGCAATGGAGCATGCAAAAAAGAAAACAATATAATACGCGTTTAAAATATAATTAATGGATAGAAATACATTTACAGGCCTGTTGCTGATCATGATAATTTTAGGAGCAGCTGTTTTTTTTATGAAGCCTAGTGAGGCTGAACTAAAAAAGGAAAGAGAAAAAATTACTGCCGATTCTCTTTTAAAAGTTGGCGCTAAACCAGCGGTTGCAGCTACTACAGCAAGCCCAGCCAATACACCGGCCAAACCAGATAGCATTTCATTAACTGGCCCTTTTGGTACTAGCCTTAAAGGTACAACCGAAACTACTGTATTAGAAAATAGTCAGCTCAAATTAACTTTTACAAATCTTGGTGGCAAAATATTGGCTATAGAAGTTAAAAATGAAAAAACTTATACAGGTAAACCCGTTATTTTATTTCGTGGGAATGAAAATAAATTTGGTCTAAACCTTAATATTGACGGAAAAATTATAAACACTAATAACCTCTATTTTACGCCAATCAAAAATGGAAACAGCCTAAACATGAGGGCTAATTATAGTGCCGATAAGTATATAGAATTTGTTTATAACCTCGAAGATGCTAGCAATAATGTAGATTTTAACATTCATTTAAATGGTTTAAACCAGGTTATACAAGGTAATAATATTAATTTAAACTGGGAAACCACCTTATTAGAGCAGGAAAAATCTGTTAAAAAAGAACAGGAACATGCTGCCCCTTATTATAAATATGCCGGAAAAAATCCCGATCACCTAAGTATTGCCAAAGACGAAAAGGTAGATCTGCATGAAGGGAAAGTTGAATGGGTTTCCTTTAAACAACAATTTTTCTCGGCCATCTTAATTCCACAAGCTCCTTTCGAGAAAGGAAACCTGGAGGTTAAAGTGAGTACCGAACCTGGTAAGGTAAAATGGTATGGTTCGAATATGCAGTTACCTTTTAGTCAGTTAGCTACTCAAAATTATGCTTTCAAATTTTATTTTGGAACGAATAAATTCGACAATTTAAAGGCACAGGGATTCGACCTCGAAAAACAGGTAGATATGGGTTACTGGCCATTAAAATACATTAACAGATGGATAGTGCTGCCTATATTTAAATTATTAGAAAGCTTTAATTGGAACTATGGCTTAATTATCCTGGTTTTAACTATTCTATTAAAAGTGGCAATGTCGCCTTTAACTTACAAATCGTATATCTCTATGGCTAAAATGAGAATTTTAAAGCCAGAAATGGACGAAATTAAAGCTAAAGTTGGAGAAGATAATGCGACCTTATTGCAACAGGAATACTTAAAGCTTTACAAAAAGGTAGGCGTTAATCCGCTAGGTGGTTGCTTACCTATGTTGCTGCAATTACCATTTGTAATGGCCTTCTTCTTCTTCTTCCCTAATTTATTTGAGTTAAGAGGCGAGAGTTTTTTATGGATGAAAGACTTGTCAACTTACGACGATTTTATCAAATTTGGTTTTAATGTTCCCTTTATTGGCGACCACTTAAGTTTGATGTGTGTATTGATGACTATATCTACGCTTATCTACACTTATTTTAACAATCAGATTTCGGGTGCAACCGGCCAAATGAAGTATATTGGCTATATTATGCCAGTTGTATTTTTAGGAGTATTAAATAGCTATCCATCTGGCTTAAATTACTATTACTTTTTAGCTAACATGTTAACTTTTGCACAACAATACTTAATTAGAACAATGGTAAATGATGAAAAAATCCACGCCATTTTGCAAGAGAATAAGGCTAAGCCTAAAACGGAGAAAAAGAAGTCTAAATTTCAAACCAGGTTAGACGACTATATGCGTACTCAACAACAAACTAAAATTCAGGATAAGAAAAAATAATATTAACCAAAATACCAAACAAAAGAGGCCGTATCATCGTAAAAGTGATACGGCTTTTTATATATATGTTTTTGACGCTAAAGGCCATCATAAACCGCAGAAAGGATTCGAAAAAATAATTGTCAGCCCTGCTATTGTTGAGTTATCTATTCTTTTGTAAAATTTGCCATACATATACCCAAAATGTGTTTAAATTTTGCAATTTTTAAGATTCAATAAGATCAAACCAATAAATTATGCGAAAAAGGTTAACTCTTCTCTTTTTATTATTTGTTAGCATAGGATATGCGCAGAAAAAACCACTCGACCATACTGTTTACAATACCTGGGAATCTGTAGGTACTAAACAATTATCTAACAATGGGTTATGGGCTGCTTACATCATAAATGAACAAGAAGGTGATGCAAATTTATACTTTCAACAAAGTGTAACTGCACAAAAAATAAAAATTTCCAGAGGTGCTACAGCATCGGCACAGCCTGGTTCGAGGGTTGCTCCTTCTTTATTTAGTGCTGATTCTAAATTTGCTGCTTTCGCCATTAAGCCCTGGTACAAAGACACCAGAATGGCTAGAATTAAAAAGAAAAAAGCCGAAGAGTTTACTAAAGATACTTTGGGAATTGCGAACCTCACTACTTTGGCGATTACCAAAATACCTAGAGTTAAATCATTTAAATTTCCAGAAAATGGTGCTGCTTTACTAGCTTATAATCTGGAGAAAGCGCCAGACACCAGCAAGCGAACCAGACCATCGGCTGGTGCCGAATCTAAAAATGACGGTACCTCTGGAGCTATAACTACCAAAGAAGGAACCGATTTAATGTTAAAGAATTTAAATACTGGAATTGAGCGTATTTTTAAATTTGTTACCGATTATAACTTTAGTAAAGATGGTAAACAATTAATTTTTGCCTGTTCAGGTTCTAAAAAAGACAAAAGTGCCCCACAAGGTGTATTCTTACTAAATACTGAAACAGGTGTTTTAAAAACATTGGTTAAAACGAAGGGGAATTTTAAAAACTTTATCTTCGACGACGAAAGTGAACGCGTTGCCTTTCTGGGCGAAACCAGCCCGGAGAAAGCAGAAATTAAAGACTTTAATGTTTATTATAGCTCCTTAACTTTAGATACTGCCCAAATTCTTGTCGATAATGATATTCCCGGAATGCCAGTTAAATTTGCAGTAAGTGGCGATGGAAGAATAAATTTCAGTAAAGATGGTAATAAATTATTTTTTGGAATAGCGCCTATCAAAACACCAAAAGATACCACACTTGTCGATTTCGAACATGCTAAATTAGATATTTGGAGTTATAAAGACGATTACCTGCAGCCTATGCAATTGAAAAATGCAGATCGGGAATCTAAAAGATCGTACCTAACCGTTATCGACATTTATGGCACCGACCCGAAAATTGTACCATTAACAGACTACAAATTACCCGATGCAAGCCTGGTTAACGAAGGAGATGCCAATTTCGTACTGGCATCGACAGATTATGGTAATCGAATTGCCTCACAATGGACAGGAAGCACCCTGCGCGATTATTACCTGGTTGATACAAAAACCGGTGTGCATAAAAAAATTATAGAAAGCCTACCTGGTGGGGCTTCTGCTTCACCCGATGGCACTTACGTACTGTATTTCGATAAAAGGAACAGTAATTGGTATACCTATCAGGTAGCTACGGGAAAAGTAACCCTGTTAAACAATGGAATAACAGCTAAGTTTGCCGACGAAGATAACGATGTGCCAGACGATCCAAATAGTTATGGAATTGCAGGTTGGACTGAAGAAGATAAAATGGTTTTAATTAACGATCGTTATGATATCTGGGCTTTTTCGCCTGATGGTAAATCGGCACCAAAAAATGTTACCAACGGCTTTGGCCGATTAAATAATATTACTTTCCGGGTAGAGCGGATCGACGACGACAAACGGTTTTTCGATAAAAAAGAATTAGTTTGGTTAAGTGCTTTTAATAATTCGACTAAAGAAAATGGTTTTTATCGAACCAATATCGGCGGTACCAAGGCTCCGGAATTGGTGGTTATGGCTAAAACGAAATATGCTAATCTGGTAAAAGCTAAAAATGCCGATTTCTATATCTACGACAGAGGAAATTACGAAAATTCGCCGAACGTTTACCTTAGTAAAGATCTTAAAACTGAAAATAAATTAAGTAATACAAATACCCAGCAGGCCAATTATAACTGGGGAACTGCCGAGTTGGTTAAGTGGACAACGCCAAAAGGTTATAAATCTGAGGGTATTTTATACAAGCCCGAGAATTTCGATCCGGCTAAGAAATATCCAATGATCGTCTATTTCTACGAAAAACTTTCCGATGGGCTATATACTTATAATGCCCCGGCTCCTACGCCGTCGCGTTTAAACATTTCTTTTTTCGTAAGTAATGGATATTTAGTTTTCGCTCCTGATATTAGTTACGAAAAGGGTTATCCTGGCAAGTCGGCCGAAGAATTTATCAATTCTGGGGTAGAAAGTCTTAAGAAAAATGCATGGGTCGACGGCACAAAAATTGGTATCCAGGGACAAAGCTGGGGTGGTTATCAGGTGGCGCATTTAATTACAGCAACGAATATGTATGCAGCTGCCTGGGCAGGTGCGCCAGTTGTAAACATGACTTCTGCCTATGGTGGTATTCGCTGGGAAAGTGGAATGAACAGGCAATTCCAATACGAAAAAACACAAAGTAGAATCGGAGCTACCTTATGGGAAAAACCCGAATTGTATATCCAAAATTCGCCTTTATTTAATTTACCAAAAGTGACCACACCGGTTGTGATTATGTCGAACGATGCCGATGGGGCAGTGCCTTGGTATCAGGGTATCGAAATGTTTACCGGGCTAAAACGTTTAGGTAAGCCAGTTTGGTTGTTAAATTACAATAATGAAGCTCATAACCTGGTGCAACGTCAGAATAGGAAAGATATCCAGATTCGCGAGCAACAGTTTTTCGATTATTACCTCAAAGGTGCCAAAGCACCGGTATGGATGGTTAGCGGAATACCTGCAACAGAAAAGGGAAAAACATGGGGTTTTGAACTTACCAACGATAAACCGTAAGCAATTTCGTAAAATAAAATGGATTTAATTGCTATACTCGACTCTTACAATAATTTTAAAGAAAAACAATTAAAAACCCGGTTTTTAAAACACCATGACATAGTCGAACTGATGGAAAAACTTCCATCAGCATTTCAAATTAAGCAATTGGGGAGCTCTGTAAAGGGCAAAAGTATCAATCTTATTAAATGGGGCAACGGGAAAACCAAAGTGATGCTTTGGAGCCAAATGCATGGCGATGAGGCTACAGGCACCATGGCATTGTTCGATTTGTTTAATTTTTTGCAGACCGATAATGAGCTTGTGCAGCTACTCGCTACAAACTGCCAACTTTTCTTCATCCCGATGGTTAATCCCGACGGTGCCGCTCAATTTACAAGAAGAAATGCACAACAAATCGACATTAACCGCGATTTTATACAATGCGTAAGTCCTGAAGCACAATTACTAAAGCAATGCAGAGCCGATATTGAGCCCGAATTTGGTTTTAACCTACACGATCAAAATACTTTATGGAGTGTAGCCGAATCGCTTAAACCAGCCACACTCTCCTTCCTTGCCCCTGCTATCGATCCGGCACTAAGTATCGATCCGATAAGAGAAAAAGCAATGTTGGTTATCGCCGATATTTTTGAGGCAATTAACCCGCTTATACCCGGGCATATTGGTTTGTTCGACGACGAATTTGAACCCCGTGCCTTTGGCGATAATTTTCAGAAAGCAGGGACAAGTACAATTTTAATAGAGGCTGGCGGGTATGTAGATGATCCGGAAAAACAAGAAATCCGGAAGTTCTATTTTGCAGCGCTTTTAAAAGGACTAGCATCCATTACCAAAAAAAATTACCTCTTGCAGAACAGAAGAGGCTATAACTTCATTCCTAAAAACAACAAGCAAATTTTCCATATCCTTATCCACGGATTGTTATTGGATAATGTTAGGGTAAGTGTTGGCATTAATTACGACGAATGCCCTACTGCTAACGGGATGGCCACCTTAAAAACTTATAGCATCGAGGATATTGGCGATTTAAATTTTTGCGATGCTTATCGAACTTATTCGTCGGATGTTTTTACCTTAAAAGGGAATCTTGTTTTTAATCAGCAAGCAGATTTCGAACTCTGGGCCGAAGGTAAATTAATTTTATCCTTCCAGAATGGAAAATTGCTTTAAAAATTATTACATTCAACCCTCTAAATAAAAACAAATGACATTAAGTAAAATTTGGTCTGGTTTTATCGTCGTGGCGATTGCTGTAGCCTGCATTGAATGCTTTTTCTTTGGGCAAACCGAAATTTTTAGCTGGATGGTAATCGGAAAAGCCGACGATCCTACTAATTTAACAAAGGTCGACGGTATTATTCAGACTTGCTGGACTGCTGTAGAGCTCTGTTTAAAGTTAATTGGAATTTTGGCTTTATTTATTGGCTTCATGAGCATTGCGGAAAGAGCTGGTGGTATTAGACTATTATCGCGTATCGTAGGGCCATTTTTCTCCAAACTTTTTCCTGAAATCCCTAAAGGGCATCCATCTATGGGGCACATGATTATGAATTTTTCGGCAAACTTACTTGGTTTAGATAATGCAGCCACCCCATTCGGCTTAAAGGCAATGGAAAGTTTACAGGAACTTAACCCCGATAAAGATAGAGCCAGTAATTCTCAGCTTATGTTTTTATGCTTGCATGCAGCTGGTTTAAATCTTATCCCGGTTAGTGTAATTGCTATTCGAGCTTCTAGAAATGCAACAGATCCGACAGACATTTTTATACCTTGCTTAATTGTAACCTTTGTAGGCACCCTTACAGCAATGCTAATTGTATCTTTTAAGCAAAAAATAAATTTATGGCAGCCTATTATCATAACCTGGATATTAGGACTTTCTGTACTAATCGCTTTACTCGTTTGGTACATTACCACTTTAAATGCCAGCAATATTGCTTCGTTTTCTAGCTTGTTAAGTAATGGCCTTATTTTATTGGTTTTTCTGCTGATCGTTTTGGGTGGGCTTTATAAAAAAATAGATGTGTTTGATGCTTTTATCGATGGTGCAAAAGATGGTTTCGAAACGGCAGTTAAAATTATCCCTTATTTGGTTGGGATGCTGGTTGCCATTAGTATGTTACGTACAAGTGGCACATTCGATGTAATAATTATGGGGATCAAACATTTCTTTGCCATGTTGGGCGCCGATACCCGTTTTGTGGAGGGTTTACCTACAGCATTAATCAGGCCTCTAAGCGGTGGTGCAGCTCGCGGTATGATGGTAAGTACCATGGATACTTACGGACCAGATTCGTTTGCAAGTAAACTTTCGGGAGTTTTTCAGGGTGCTTCAGACACCACATTTTATGTAATTGCGGTTTATTTTGGCTCTGTGAGCGTAAAAAATACCCGTTATGCGGTTGGTGCAATGCTGTTAGCCGATTTAGTTGGTGCTTGCACCGCCATCGGTTTGTGTTATTTATTTTTTGGCTAAAACAAAACACCTCGCAGGTCTGGTAAAGACCTGCGAGGTGTTTTATGAGTACTAAAATGCTTAACTAGGGCTTATCCCACCAAACTCTAGCATTCAAATTATCGCCACCACCATAAGGCATAGCAGCTACCGCAGCATCGTAACTTGCTTTGTTTATACTTGCTTCTTGTGTGGGATAACCTTCTCTTCTCGGAATTCTGTCGCCATTGGCACCAGGTGCTGCTACTAAAGTAGGATATCCGGTTCTACGCCACTCGGCCCAGGCCTCATAACCATGCAAAAACAAATGAACCCAACGTTGATAGGCTATTTTTTGAATAGCAGCAGCTGGCGTATAGGCCACATCGGCCTTCGCTAAATAAGCAGCGGCCGATGAGCTGCTACCAGTCCATTGTGCAATAGATTGCGTTATTGCATTGTTATAATGAGTTTCTGCTGTTGCATCGCCACCCGGTATCCAGGTAATCTTAGCAGCTTCTGCTAAAGCAAATAATGATTGTGCATAAGTAACTAATTGTACTGGCGAGTTTTGCATACGCAGGCTCGAGCCCAATAACGAGTAATCGTTTGGTTTTACTTCGGTCGCCAAACCATAAGCTAAGCCTACATAATCGTTAGAAGTTACTGCTGGATTTGCGAATACTTTTAACCGAGGATCGTCTAAAGGTTTCATATAATCGACCAGGGGTTTACTTACTGCATACCATTCTCTTCCTAAAACGGTAAAGGAGTTATACCAAAAATTTTGATGTGCAGTCTGACTTAAGTGTGGATAGGCTAAATTATCTGCATTCGAGGTCATTATTCCATTAGCTAATGCTTTTTCAAATTCAGCTTTACCTTTAGCCGCGTCGACTTTCGATAAACGCAGTGCCATTAACAAATGGATGGTATTCCCTAACTTTTTCCATTTTAACATATCGCCCTTATAAACGATATCGTTTTTAATGTTACCCGCAGCCGAGGTTAACGTAATTGCAGCATTAGCTTCGTCGAGTAGTTTAAACATGGCGTTATAAATATCCTGTTGCTTATCATATTTAGGCGTGTAATTTGCTTCGCCCTTTAAAGCTTCAGAAAAGGGCAGGTCACCCCACCTATCGGTCATGTGCCACATAAAATAAGCCTTAAGAATTTTAGCAACGGCAAGCTGGTTGCTTATCGGGCCTTCATTCGCGTCTAATGTCGAATTAATAACTGTTTCTAGATTATTTAGCGGGCCGGTATACCAGGAGCTAAACGAAAAATTAGTTCCCACATATCGCGCATTATCCGGAAATAAAGTAAGCGACAGGTACTGCGGATAATGAACTCCATAAGCAGAAGAACTTATTCCTGGTAAAAAGAACTGTGCATTTGCAATAAGCTGGGTTCCAGATACCTTACTGGGATTATTGGGGTCTACATTTATATTTTCATCAAATTTGGTACAGCCCGCCCCCAAGAGGGTTATGGCTATCAATAATGAATATATAGGTTTAATAATATTTTTCATGATAAGAGTTTTAAAAAGTTACATTAAGGTTAAGGCCAAATGAACGTACAGTTTGTAGTTCACCTTTTTCTATCCAGCTAACGGATGCACTTCCGGCAGATAATTCTGAGGGATCTAAGCCTTTAGGGGCTTTTTGCCAGATCATTAAAGGATTACGGGCAATAGCCGAGATCTTTAACGCAGAAAAAGGAGTTTTGGCTAAAATCTTTTTATTAAGGCTAAAACCTAGCGATAATTCTCTTAATTTAATGTAAGAAGCATCATATACCCATTCTTCTAAGATTTTAGTACCCAGCGTGGTTCTATAATAACCTTTAGCATCTACAAAACCTGTAAATTCTTGTCCGCTTACATCGGTAACTACCCCGCTTATGGTTTTTTTAGTACCTGGAGCATAAATGCCGTTTACTTTAACACCCCCACCATCGGCCAAGGGGTCGCGTATATTCTTACCATTTTCGTTCATGGCAACGGTAATTTCACTTTGCCCCGATTTGGTAGCCAGCATTTGCGTCCAGCTAAAGAATTGGCCACCTTTCTGGAAATCGATCATTGCATTTAAATCGAAAGCTCCAAAATGGAAGCTGTTCCTAAAACCACCTGTAAATTTTGGAAGTACAGAACCGAAGTTCTTATTAAGTTGTTGTACCGGATAATTATTAGCATCGAGTAATACTTTTCCTGTTGCGGCATCGCGTGCATAACCGGGCCCTACAAGGGTACCAAAGGCTTCGCCTTCCTTAGCATAAAGATACATGGTCTGCGAAGAATAAACATTACTACCTAAAGTTAATATTTTAACATCCGGATGCAGTTTATTAATCTTACTTGTATTTTTTGCAAAATTAAGACTGGTGTTCCATTTAAATTTATCGCCATTTAAAGGGTTACCATTTAGCGATAATTCTAGCCCTTTATTCTGTATTTCTCCGGCATTAATTACGGTAGCACTATAGCCACTTGCTGGCGAAACCGACAAATTAATAATCTGGTCTTGGTTAAGTTGATTATAATAAGTGGCTTCAAAACCAATTCTATTATTGAAGAATTTTAAATCGGTACCTAATTCGAACGAATTGGCGAAAGATGGCTTAATGTTCGGATTTCTTAAGGTGCTTGGCAAAGTCATCGAATTAATTGTCCGGGTGCCATCTGCATAAATGGCGCCGGCTACAAAAATTGGTGAGATTTCGTAAGCAGATAAATCAGATCCTGCTACTGCATAAGAGGCTCGGATTTTACCAAAACTCAAAGCTCGCCATTTAACTAATTCGCTAAACAAAATACTACCCGAAACAGATGGGTAAACGTACGAATTATTATCAGATGGTAATGCTGATGAAATATCGTTACGTATACTGGCATCTAAGAAATAGATATCTTTAAAGCCGAATGAAGCCATAGCATAAGCACTTCTTACTTGTTTTTTTCTTAGATAAGAAGAAGTCGACGGTCGGTCGATAGATGCATCTATATTATACCAACCTGCACTAGACAGGCCACCAACTGTTGCTTGCGATAAATAAGAATACTCCTGGGTTAACAAGTTAGCTCCGGCATTTACATTTAACGAAAAATCGTTCCATGCTTTATTGTACTGTGCTAAAAATTCGTAATTATTTTCTGTATTTTGATATTTGCCTTCCGAATAAGCATCTAAGCTTCTTCCGCCCAAAGCAGTTATGCCTTTAACCCGTTGAACGTACATATCTGAACGGATAAATCCACTTAGTTTTAGTTCCGGTAATAATTGATACGACAAATTGATATCGCCAAAAAAGCGGTCGCGATTATCCCGGTTAAGGTTTTCGTAAGCATCAAAATAAGGGTTGTTCCAATCGGATGGTTTGTTATTGGTAATAATCCCAGCAGTTGCAGCCGCAGTACTAGGGTTTACATTCCAGTTTTTTATCGTTCCATCTGGATATTTATAATCTTTTAGTTCGTTGATATCCATATTACGCTGAAACCATTGTGTAGCTCCGGTAAATGAGCCCTGATAGCCTTGTACTGGCCTAAGACCATCGTTATTGGCATAGTTTACATGCGCACCCGCAATTAACTTATCAGTAATATTTAAAGTTGCACTGAGCCCCAGGTTATTGCGTTTTAAATGTGTGTTAGGATATGTTCCATCAATGTAGGTGTTATTATAGCTAAACCTCATGGTTGTATTATCACTACCACCCGAAACGGTTATGCCGTTATTTGTATTAAAACCCGTTTCAAAAAAATCCTTAATATTATCGGGATGCGGAACAAATGGCGATAATTGTCCAAATCTAGGATCCTGCGAATAAAAAGAGTAGTACATCCTAACTGGTGTTCCATCCATTTTAGGGCCCCAGCTTTCGTCGTAATTGTCGATATATTTCTGACCAGCAATTGGAGTAGAAGCACCAAAGGTATTAAATGTTTGAGTACCCCCGGCGCCATAAATATTCTGAACAGGTAAGAAATTTCCTACCCTTTCGATCGAATTGGCACTATTAAAATCGACTTTTACTTTGCCTTTTTTGCCCTTTTTTGTCGTATAAATTATCGCACCATATTGTCCTCTGGATCCGTATAAAGCAGATGCTGCCGGGCCTTTTAGCACACTTACCGTTTCAATATCGTCTGGATTAATATCCTGGGCCAGGTTTCCTAAATCGACTCCGTTCGCATCCGAATTACTAAAGTTGCCATTATTAAATGGCGTACCATCTACAATAATTAATGGCGAACCGCCGCCTGTAACCGAGTTAACTCCTCTTAATCTTATTTTCTGAGTACCACCCATACTAGCACCCGAAGATCCTGTTACTTGTGCACCGGCAATTTTCCCGGCTAAAGCACCAATTACATTATTGTCTTTTGTTAAAGTAAGGTCGTCGCCATTAACCACTTGTACCGAATAACCGAGTGACTTTTCGGAACGTTTAATGCCTAATGCTGTAATTACTACTTCGGAAAGACTTTCGGAAGAACTTGCCAATCGAATGTCTATCTGTTTACGATTGGCAATGGTTACTTCCTGCGAAACAAAACCTAAATAGGAAAAAACAAGTACGGTACCATTGGCCGGTACATTTATGTTATACGTACCATCTTGATTTGTGGTTACGCCGGCATTCGTTCCTTTTACAAGAACACTAACGCCTGGAATTGGAGATCCATCTGCTACATCGGTTACTTTCCCTTTTATTATATTTTGGGCATAGGTTACCAATGAAAGCAGTAAAAATCCAATAAAAATGAAGGTAAATTTTCTGTTCATAGTTCATAGATTAAATTTAATTAAATGGAATTTACAAAATAATATTAACTAAAAAGAAAGTTAGTCGCTTATTAAGAATAAATATAAACAATAAGAAAGGCAAAGGGAACCAATTACTAATTGGGAGTGTGTAATATATTAATCTCGTCGATAATATGATCCAAAACTACCGGATCTATGCTGGCATATTTAGAATAGCACCATTTAGCTGTTTTTTCGTCGAGCCAGACACAAAAAGAGTGACAATCTTCGAAAACTACAGCATAAGTTAAATGAAAATCATCTTGAATACGCATGCAAAACCCTTTAAAAGTCCGGCCTTTAATATTAAAATGAAGATTTAAATATTCGCTTAACATGGTCGATTTACTTAACAAAAGTATATTTAAATTGTTTGTTAAACATTAATTAAATTAGCCTTATGGAAAGCACAAAGATTACCGCAATAACAGAATTAGATCGGTCTACATATAAGACTAAAGTATTTGCCGGCGGGCATTTTATTTATGCCGACGAGCCCGCAGCGTTGGGGGGAACCGATGAAGGAATGACCCCCGGAGCTTTATTATTGGCCAGCCTTGGTAGTTGTACAGCAATTACCATTAGGATGTATGCCGATAGAAAAGGGTTTCCTTTAGAAACCATTAGCATAGAATTGTCGATTTGCCCCGAAGACAAAATGGATAAAAGTACAACCATTACCCGCAAAATAGAATTTACCGGTGCTTTAACCGACGAACAGCGGGAACGGTTACTGTTAATTGCGGATAAATGCCCTATTCATCAGTTATTAACCAATCCGATAAAAATTTTAACAAGCTAGCTAGGGGTGTTCGGCGACCACTTTAAGGCAAAAGGCTTTGCGAAGCTTAAATTTTTACTGTAATATCTCTCCAAAAAGCTGGTACGAACGGAGCCGGGCTTGATGATCGTAGATATGCGATGTGGCCATTACTTCATTAACTTGGGTTTGCGCCAAAAAAGATTCCATTTCCATTTTAATTTTAGCTGGACCACCAATAAATGAAACAGCGAGCATCTGATAAACGGCTTCCGCTTCCATTTCGTTCCAGATTAAACTCATATCGTTTACCGGAGGCTGTAATAATTTGCGTTGCCCAGTTACAATTCCCATAAAAAGCTGCTTCAAAGAAGTCGATAGTCTTTCGGCCTCATCGTCGTTATCGGCCGCAACTACATTTACACAAGCTATTACATAAGGGCTTTGCAGTTGTGCCGATGGTTTAAAGTTAGCCCTGTATATTTGAATGGCATTTAACAATTGCTGGGGAGCAAAATGGCTCGCAAATGCATAAGGTAAACCATAAGCTGCAGCTAAGTAAGCACTATCTGTACTCGAACCTAAAATCCAGATGGGTACTTCCGTTCCCTCTCCAGGTATGGCCCGTACTTTATTATGGCTATTATCTTTGCTTAAGAATTGCTGTAACTTTCTAACATCCAATGGAAAATCGTTCTGCACATTAAAACGTTCGCCTCTAATGGCCAGGGCCGTAAGCTGGTCGGTACCCGGAGCTCTTCCTAAGCCCAAATCTATCCGGTCGGGATAAAGTGTTGCTAAGGTTCCAAATTGTTCCGCTATAATTAAAGGCGAATGGTTGGGGAGCATTATTCCGCCAGCACCCACTCTAATTTTAACTGTTTTTTCTGCAATATGGCCAATTAACAGGGAGGTAGCAGAACTTGCTACGCTTGCCATATTATGATGTTCTGCAAACCAATAACGTTCATAGCCCCATTCTTCTGCATGTCTGGCCAGGTCGACGCTCTTTTTAAAAGTATCGGCAGGAGTTTTTCCTTCTATAACAGTTGCCAGATCGAGGACTGAATAAGTTAATCCGGTTATATTTTTTGAGTTCATGCTACAGCTTTATAGGTCTTTAATTAATAAGCTACAAATATAGAGCAGTAGGCTACGATATCTTTGTCAAATAAAATTAGATGACACAATTGTGAAGGGAGATTTATACAATTGGGAGCAGAAAGCAAAACCGACTTCCTTCACCAAGAGCACTTTCCACCCAGATCTTCCCATTTTCTGCTTCAATAAAGTCTTTGGATATCGCTAAACCTAAGCCCGAGCCCGATTTGTTTTGCCCGTCGGTAGGTACCTGATAATAGCGATCGAATAATTTTTTCTGATATTTCTCTTCAATCCCCTTTCCAAAATCTTTAACCGAAAACTCGATAAACTGCCCGAGTTCGATTACTTGTATAACGATGTTCGATTTTGAGGCGCTATACCTCAAAGCGTTAGAAAGGAAATTAACCAAAACCCATACTGTTTTCTGTACATCGGCATATACCAGTGATAAATTATTTCTACTAATTAGTTCTAATGTAATTTCCTTTTGCTCTGCCTGAAACTTAACTGCTTCCATCGCAAATTTTACAATCTCGTTCGGGCTGGTTCTTACAAAATTTAATTGAAGATTACCTGTTTCTACCTGGGCCAGATCGAGCAATTCGCTTGTAATTTTTAATAAACGGTCGCTATCTTCTTCAATATGTTTGATTAACTGTCTTTGTTCTTCATTAAGGGCACCGATACGATCGTCGTTTAACAATTTTAAACTCATTTTTATAGCCGAAAGCGGGGTTTTTAACTCATGAGATACTGTCGCTATAAAATGGGTTTTAGCTTCGTCGAGCTCTTTAAATTTAGTGATATTCTTAAGGATATAAACCTTTCCAACTGGTTTGCCAGACGTAACCAGGGTTTGCTCCTGTGGCACTTCGAAATCGGGAATAGTAATTTCTCTGCTTTCGATTAAAAAATAGGATTCTTTATCGTCGGTGTAAATCTTTAAAGGCTCTTCGCTTATTCTATTGGCAAGAATGCGATTTAAAAGCTCGTTTTTTTTGATGATACCAGCGGCACTTTGCCCAATCACTTCTGCAACATCGAGGTTTAATAATTGTGCAGCCACCTTATTAAGGAACAGGATTTCCTGATCTTCATTTAATCCGATAATTGCATCCTGCATTTGCTCAATAATAGTTTCAATGCGTTGTTTTTCAGATTTTAACTGTGCAATATTACTGGCATCCCAGTTTTTTAATGCTAAAGCCATTTTATTAAAGGCTTCGGCAAGCTCGCTAAATTCGTCGTTACCTTTAAATTCTAGCTTCTGGACATAATTTTTACGACTTATCTCTTTAATACCAGCCGATAATTCGCGCAAAGGATTAGCAATATAACCCGGAAAATTGACAACAAAACTAAATAAAATAATAAAAGTAATAAATGCAGTAATTCCTAAATACAGGGTTGCCTTTTCGGTAGCTACTCGTGCATCGTTATTTTTTTTAACGATAGCGTTTCTATTTATTTCGTCTATACGATGTAGTTGTTGTCGAATCTGAATGCTTGCCTCCGCTCTTTCTTTTAAACTAATATCATTCCTTTTAATTGTGTTAAAAACCTGACGTAAAAGACTAACCGCTTCCCGTTCTCCTGGTTCTGTTATATTGGCTTCTTCGAGCGATAGTATCTTTCTAAATTCATTAGCAGTTTTTTCAGTAAACGCTCCATTCTGCGCGTCAAAGATCGATCGTAATTCGCTTACATAAGTGAGTGAATTATAATTATCCTTCAAAATAATTTTCGAACGGGTAGCGATTTCATGGATTTGGTTTAAGGAAATAACGCCAAAAGCAATCACGACCAAAAATAAAAAACCAAAGCCAAAGCGGAGTTTTGTTTTAAGTTTCATCGTTAAAAGGTTAAGATAAAATAATTAAATCTATTTCTGTTTTTTCCATCGATCTTAACAGCTGATTAAAAATGGTGGTATTCAAAATTAATTGAAAAAGATTAAAGTGTGGTTTTCCCACGCAAATAGTCGTGATTTCTTTTTCAGCTGCCATTCTTATAATGGTTTGTGTAATTTCATCGTTCTTTATTCGAATTACTTCGGCTCCTAATTCTGTAGCCAGTTTAAAATGATGAAGCAAATATCGTTGTTTATCAAGCTTAATTCGGTTGGCATTTTCTTTACGATTCTGAACATATAAAACTAACCAGGGTGCATGGTAATAAGATGCCAGTCTTGCCGTTTTCCTAATCACAACCTTTGCCGTTTTGGGATTCGATGAGATGCAAGCTAAAAAGCGTTCCGGCCTTAATTTAATTTGTTTAGGAATTTCTAGATTTACTTTCCTTTCGACCTGATGTGCCACTTCTTTTAGTGCTAGCTCTCTCAATTGAAGTATTTTTTCGGGTTTAAAGAAATGGGCTAATGCTTGTTCTATCTTATTGACCTCATAAATTTTTCCTTCTTTAAGTCGGTTTAATAACTCGTCGGCTGTTAAATCGATATTGACAATCTCGTCGGCCATTTCTAAAATTTTATCGGGAATCCTTTCGGTAACTGCAATACCAGTAATTTGCTCTATTTCTTCATTAATACTTTCCAAGTGTTGAATATTAACCGCAGAAATTACATTAATACCAGCTTCCAGCAGGTCGCAAACGTCTTGCCATCGTTTCGCATTTTTGCTCCCTTCCAGATTTGAATGCGCCAATTCGTCGACGACCACAATTTCGGGGTGTATATTTAAAATAGCCTGTACATCCATTTCTTCCAGTTCTTTGGCCCGGTAAAAAATCTTTTTACGGGCGATTATAGGAATGCCAGTTAATAAGTCGTGTGTTTCTTTCCGAAAATGTGTTTCTATATAACCAATTCGCACATCCAGGCCGTTACGAATTAAAGCATGAACTTCTTGAAGCATGCGATAGGTTTTACCCACGCCAGCACTCATGCCTATGTAAATTTTTAGTTTTCCACGGCGATTCCTTTTAACCAGGTCGAGAAATTGTTGCACGTTGTTTTCCATTTTTTTAAAAAGAAATGGCAATACTTGCTGTTATTGCTTTATTATTATTAACCAAATTAATGCCGTTTGTAAAAATATTATCTTTACTGTTATAGCATTTTCCTTCCAGCCTAATCACAGCGTTACTTACCGGCATGTAGTCTACATTTAAAGAATAACCTATAGTTTCAAATCCATTTGCCGTTGCTGTGCTGATAAAGACGCCATCTTTATCTTTGTAGTATTCGATTCTTGTGGTTATAGCCCATCTGGAGGCTAACTTAACTTGTGTTATTAATACCGGCGATAAAATCTGGCTTTTTGCTGCCCGACCTTTAGCCTTTTGTTGAGTAGCGTAATCAAACCCAGCGGTAAGCCCAAATTTTTCATTTAACCGAGTAATAACATAAAAATTATGATAAAATCGTTTCAGGAAAACTGCATCTACCCCTTCTGTACCTATATAATTACTATAATTGAAAGTGATTTTATCATTTGGTTTATAAAGAACCTGCAGTCCGCCAGCAGGCTTGTTATTACCATCTGGTCGGGCGATGCGCTGCCAGCCATTTAGGAATAGTAAAACAGCAGTAAGACGGTTATCAGCCGAGCTGTAACTTAACCTGGTACCCGATTCGTAATAAGGAGTATTTTCGGAGGCTATATTTCTGGTTAGTGCCCAGCAATCTTTCGAAATTGCGCTTTCGAAGCCAATATGTGAAGCAAAAATACCGGCATCGAGCCATATATTTTCTTTCTTGCTAAGCTTAATGCCTGCATTCGCTTCAAAAACATTTTTAAGCACCCCCGGTTCGGTTGCCAGGTTAACATTAGGATAGGTTCCGGCCATAAATGCCATATTTGCCCTTATATTTCGCTCTTCGTAAGTAGCCTTAATAAAGCCCAGATTAAGGGTTACCTCATTATGCCGGTTATGTGAATAAACAAAACCTGGGCGGTTATGCATTGCTGGCTTACTAAAATCGTAGCCGTAATAAGCTTCCAGATAACCCGAAATTTTGATTTTTGAAGCTTCCTGAGCCCAGATAGGTAGTGTCGTTAATATGCCTATCGTGATGAATACAACCTTTTTCATTTTATTTAAATTTATCTAAGGCTAGGTTCAATTTTAATACATTTACTTTTGTCGGCCCAAAAAAGCCAAATAGTGGTTTTTCTGTGTGTTCTCTTATTAAAACCATTATTTTCTGCGCCTCTATTTTGCGGTAAGTTGCAATTCTTTTAACCTGGCTTATTGCACCTTGCTGAGAGATATCCGGATCTAAGCCGCTTCCCGATGCGGTAACCATATCGGCGGGGATAGCTGCCCTTTTTAAGCCGGGATTGTATTTTAAAAGGGTATCTATCCGCCCAGCAACTTCTATTAAATAACTGGCATTTGCTGGCCCCTTGTTCGAGCCCCCAGAACCAGCTGCATTATAACCTACAGCCGATGGGCGGCTCCAGAAATATTCGGGTCTTGTAAACGATTGCCCCAGCAGGGCATAACCAACAACTTTCCCATTTCTGGTTATTTTTTCGCCACTACCACCGCCTTTGCTCCATTTCCCGGCTAAGGCAATACCTATTGGATAGATGACACTTAGTATTACGATTAAAACCAGCGTTAACCGTAAAGATTGAATGATATATTTATTCATGATTTTTATGTTTTAAACTAAAAGGCCTACTACTAAATCAATTATTTTTATTCCAATAAATGGCACTATTATACCACCAATACCATAAATAAGGAGATTTCTTCTTAACAATGCTGTTGCACCGATAGGTTTGTAAGCCACTCCCTTTAGGGCCAACGGAATTAAAATTGGAATAATGATCGCATTAAAGATAACCGCCGACATGATTGCACTTTCGGGGCTGTGGAGGTCCATAATATTTAAGCTTTGCAAGGCAGGAATCGAAGTTATAAACAAGGCTGGTACAATGGCGAAGTATTTGGCAACATCGTTGGCAATCGAGAAAGTAGTTAAAGTACCCCTTGTAATAAGGAGCTGCTTTCCGATCTCAATAATTTCGATAAGCTTGGTTGGATCGTTATCTAGGTCGACCATATTGCCAGCTTCCTTTGCAGCTTGCGTTCCGCTATTCATTGCTACGCCTACATCGGCCTGCGCCAGGGCTGGTGCATCATTTGTACCATCGCCCATCATAGCAACCAGCTTACCTAAAGCTTGCTCGCTTTTAATATAGTTCATTTTATCTGCTGGCTTTGCTTCGGCAATAAAGTCATCGACCCCTGCTTTTTTTGCAATATATCTGGCTGTTAAAGGATTGTCGCCGGTTACCATTACCGTTTTAACACCCATTTTACGGAGACGCTCGAAACGTTCGTTAATCCCTGGTTTAATAATATCCTGCAATTCGATTACGCCCAAAACTTGTTCATTTTCGCAAACCACCAGCGGAGTTCCTCCATTCGAAGCGATTAGTTTAACTATTTCGGTCATCTCGGGCAGAAAAATATGGCCGGCAGCTTGTACCCTATTACAAATCGAATCGAAAGCACCCTTCCTTATCTGCCGGCCATCGGGAATGTCGATCCCGCTTGACCGGGTTTCGGCTGTAAATTTGATAAATGTTGCGCCCTTTGGAACAGTATTTAAAATGACCTGATAATCATCTTTTGCCAAATCGATAATCGACTTTCCTTCGGGAGTGTCGTCGGCCACTGAACTTAAAATACAAGCTGTTATAAATTGTTTCATAGTTACCCCTTCTGCAGGATAAAAGCGGGTTGCCTTGCGGTTTCCAATCGTAATTGTTCCTGTTTTATCTAATAGCAAAACATCGATATCGCCGGCAGTTTCTACTGCTTTCCCCGACTTGGTAATTACATTGGCTCTTAAAGCTCTATCCATTCCTGCGATGCCAATTGCAGATAGCAAACCACCAATTGTGGTAGGGATAAGACAAACAAAAAGTGAAATTAAAGCGGCAATGGTAATTGGTGTATGTGCATAATCGGCAAATGGTTTTAGGGTTACGGTTACAATAATAAACACCAGAGTAAAACTCGCCAGTAAAATAGTTAATGCAATCTCGTTAGGTGTTTTTTGACGTGATGCTCCTTCTACCAAAGCGATCATCTGATCTAAAAAGGTTTCGCCGGGTTCGGTACTCACGCTAACTTTAATCTCGTTTGATAGCACTTTGGTACCGCCAGTAACCGACGACCTATCGCCACCAGACTCTCTTATTACCGGCGCCGACTCGCCAGTAATGGCCGATTCGTCGATCGTTGCAATACCAGCTATAATTTCGCCATCGGTAGGAATGGTATCACCAGTTTCGCAAAAGAATACCTCTCCTTTTTTTAAATGATTGGATGCCCGGATTTCTAGACTTCCGTTTTCCAAAACAACTTTTGCAGGAGTCTCTTCCCGGGTTTTACGTAAGCTATTAGCCTGTGCTTTACCTCTTGCTTCGGCAATGGCTTCAGCAAAATTTGCAAATAATACCGTAAGTAATAGCACCAAGAAGATGAAGAAATTATATAACGGCGATCCTTGTTCCGAACTTCTAATAGCATATAAAGTTACAAAGGCCATTATTACAGTCCCGATTTCTACAGTAAACATTACAGGATTACGAGCCATTAATCGCGGGTCGAGCTTTAAGAAGGCTTGTTTAAGTGCTGTTTGCACTAATTCTGGTTCGAACAAATTAGTATTGGATTTCATTTATTGTTTATTTAAGCATGGTAAAATATTCGGCTAGAGGGCCAAGAGCAAGAGCTGGGAAATAAGAAAGGGCATTTAAGACAACGATAACTACAAAAGTCATCAAGCTAAAAGTTATGGTATCTGTTTTTAAGGTTCCGGTCGATTCTGGAATAAATTTTTTATTTGCCAATAAACCTGCAATAGCTACAGGAGCAATAATTGGTAAAAATCGGCCAAGAAATATCACGATTCCGGTTGCAATATTCCAAAAAACATTGTTATCGGCCAGGCCCTCAAAACCAGACCCATTATTAGCATTCGACGAAGTCATTTCGTATAACATTTCCGAAAAACCATGAAAATCGGGGTTGTTAAGCCAGTTTTTTGGTTGTGTGGCCCAAGTTGCATCGCCATAATTACTAAAAATATAGCTTGCTATTGCAGTACCTGTTAAAATGAGAAAAGGGCTAAGCAAGGTAGCAATGGCGGCTATTTTTATTTCCCGGCTTTCGACCTTATGCCCCATAAACTCTGGTGTTCGCCCCACCATAAGACCAGCAATAAAAACAGCAATAATGAGGTAAATAAAATAATTGAGAAGGCCCACACCACAACCGCCATAAAAGGCATTAATCATCATCCCCAGCAATTGCCAGAGTCCGGTAAGTGGCATGGTACTATCGTGCATTCCATTTACCGACCCGGTAGAGATAACGGTTGTTAAAGTACCCCAGTAAGCAGTCATCGCAGGCCCAAATCTAATTTCTTTACCTTCCATAGCTCCTGTGCCTTGCGAAATACCCATTTTAGTTAACGCAGGATTACCACCTAATTCGGAAGTTAAGGAGGGAATAAGCAGTAGTAGCATACCTAAGGTCATTACCCCGAAAATTAACCAGCTTAATTTTCGTTTACGGATAAAAATTCCAAAAGCAATAACCATAGCTAGCGGAATAATGGTTTGGGCAATTAATTCGACCATACTAGTTAAGTAATTCGGATTTTCGAATGGATGCGCAGAATTAACTCCAAAATAGCCACCACCATTTGTGCCTAAATGTTTAATAGCAATGAGTTGTGCTGCAGGGCCGCGCGATACCTTAATCGTATCGCCCTGTAAAGAAACGAACCGATCCTTGCCTTCGAAGCTTGATGGAGTTCCATTAAAGGTTAATAATAAAGCCACAACAATAGAAAGAGGCAGCAACAAACGGGTAATTGCTTTGACAAAGAATTCCCAAAAATTACCCAGGTTGGTTGTTGTTTTGTCGCGAAATGCTTTAAATAATACAACAGCAGCTGCAATTCCGGTAGCAGCACTTACAAATTGCAAAAACAAGAGCACAAATTGCTGCGTCAAGTAGCTAACTCCTGTTTCGCCCGAGTAATGCTGTAAATTACAGTTGGCTACAAAACTAATAATTGTATTAAAGGCCAGATCGGGAGTCATACTTGGATTGCTGTCGGGATTAAGAGGTAGTTTATCCTGATAAAGCAATACAAAAAAGCCATAAATTAGCCATACTGTATTTAGAGTCAGTAATGCTTTTAAATGCTGTTTCCAGTTCATTTGTTCTTTTACCTTGATGCCCGATAGTTTATAAATAGCGGTCTCGACAGGCTTTAAAAAGTCTGTCCACACCTTTTCTCCAGCAAAAACCTTCGCCAGGTATTTACCTAACGGAATGGCAATGGCAAGTGTAAGCAAGAAGGTGGCGATAATGCCAATAAATTCTGTGTTCATTTTTCTAAGGGCGTTAAAATTTTTCGGGCTTAAGCAATACGTAAACCATATACAGGAATACCGCTACTGCAATTGTGAATAGTAGGGTCATTTTAAATGATTTCGAACCAGTCGATGGTTAGGTAAATAAGTCTGTAAAAGGCAAGGAGGGTAAGTAATAAAATAATTGTAAGCATGATTATTAATTTTATTGCGCCGTACCAATTGCTGTTCCAATTTGCATAAAATGACTATAATAAACTAATTATCAACACATTATAATAATTTAAAAAATTAAGCGCATAAAAAAACCCTTCCATTTTGGAAGGGTTTTTATCAAAATGAATAGTTAAGCATTAGCCATCGCCTAGCCCATAGGCTTCAATTTTTCGGTAGAGCGTGGTTAAACCTATATTTAAGAGCCGGGCTGCTTCGGTTTTATTACTTTTAGTATGTGCGAGCACTTTGCGAATATGTTCCTTTTCGATAGTCTCTAAATCGAGCGCATTAATTTGTGGGCTGTCGATAAAAAACTCGGCAGGTAACTGATCGGCGGTAAGTGTATCCTTATTCGCTAAAATGACCAGCCGTTCGATCACGTTTTTAAGTTCTCGAATGTTCCCCATCCAATGGTGTGCTTTCAGGATATCCAATAATTTTGGGTCTATTTTTAGCATAGGGCGATTTACCTTCCTGGTAAACTCTGCCAAATAAAAGTGAGTTAACAATGGGATATCCTCTCTACGCATACGAAGTGCTGGCAATGAAATAGTAAAA
This sequence comes from Bacteroidota bacterium, assembly GCA_040388055.1. Classification (GTDB taxonomy): domain Bacteria; phylum Bacteroidota; class Bacteroidia; order Sphingobacteriales; family Sphingobacteriaceae; genus Pedobacter. Next base: position 79,948 of record JAZKCO010000010.1, on the reverse strand, counting down.
ACCGAAAGGCGATAATATAAGTCGAGCCGAAACAACCCGGCATTAGCTTGTTCTTTAAGGTTGCGATTAGTAGCTGCTAAAATGCGAACATTAACCTGAGTTGTGGTGGTGCCTCCCACTTTAATGAAAGATTGGCTTTCTAAGACCCGCAAAAGTTTTGCTTGTAAGTCCAGGCCCATCTCGCCTATTTCGTCGAGAAAAAGCGTTCCGCCATTCGCTTCTTCCAATAAGCCTTTCTTATCCTTATTTGCTCCAGTAAAAGCACCCATTTTGTAGCCAAATAATTCACTTTCTAATAGCTCGGGAGTAAAACCACTACAGTTTAACGCTACAAAAGGCTTTAATTTTCTTGGACTTTCGTAATGAATGGCTTGAGCAAATACCTCTTTTCCAGTACCAGTTTCGCCCAACAGCAAAACTGTGGTGTCGGTCGATGTTACCTTTTGTGCTAAAGAAATAGCCTCTAAAATGGCTTTAGACTTTCCCAAAATGCTTTTAAAGCTATATTTTCCGGCCATCTTATTTTCGAGTTCAAAAACCCGGTATTGTAATTCGGCCTTAGCTATGGCTTTATAAACTAGTGGGATAATTTTATCATTATCATCGCCTTTAGTTAAATAATCAAACGCCCCATTTTTTATTGCTAAAACACCATCAGCGATCGTTCCATAAGCTGTAAGGTTAATTATTTCGACATAAGATTTGATGGCTTTAATTTGCTTTATCAGCTCAATACCATTAATGTCTGGCAACTTCACATCGCTAATTACGACGATAACATCCGCTGTCTGCAGCAGTTTTAGACCCTCTTTAGCATTTGGAGCTTGTAGAACCTCAAAGCCTTCCAGGCTAATAATTCTGGAGAGCAAGCTTCTAATTTTAATTTCATCGTCTATAATAAGTACGCTAGATCCCATTATTGGTAATTATGAAACAATATTAAGCAAAACTGGCTGATATCTCATTTGAAAAAATATTTTACTACCTTTAAGAGCTATTCGTTTTGATTAGCGAATGTCCAAATTAAACGCTCAATATATGCCGAATATGATAAAACGACTAAAACAGATCCTATTCTTTTGTTGTTTTATGTTTTTTTTAGGCATTAATGCTTTTGCTCAAAAGTCCAGAGTCGAGGAATTACTTGGCCAGCTCAATAAAAATAATCCCGATACTATCCAGATTAGGATTATGAGAAAGCTATCTGCGGCCTATTCTGCTGTCGACCCCATAAAGAAGTTCTATTATGCAAACCAATTCCGGTTATTAGCAGAAAAAAATGGTATCGATTCGCTCGTAGCTACTGCATATCTTGATATGGGTATATCTTATGGAATTAGGGGTAATTTAGATAGTGCTTTGTATTACTTTAATATAGGCTTTGAGAAATCGAAAGCTATTAATTATGCCATGGGGATTGCCAAAAGTTATGCGAATATTGGCTATGCTTACGACCGTTTGGAGAAAAAGAAAGAAGCTGTACAATACTACGAAGAGGCTTTAAAGATTTATAAAAAACTCAATCTCAAAAGGAATATTAACCAAAGTATTACTAATATCGGGTCTATTTATTTCGATTTAGGAGATTATAAAACTGCAGATAGTTATTTCCAGCAGGTCTTAGAAAATGTTTTAGAAAATCCGAATGATGAAATCGGCTTGGGGAATGCGCTTTTTTCTTTAGGTAACTCTAACCGGAAATTGGGTAATTCTAAAAAATCACTCGAATATTACCAAAGGAGTTTAGCGATAAGGCAGAAGATCGGCGACTTAAACGGTATCGCCTTAAGTAATTGGGGAATTGGGCAGTCGTACATTAATAAAGAAGATTACCAGCGGGCGCTAGGCTACCTCGAAGTTGCCTTAAAAAACAACCGGGCTTTAAAAGATTCCTATCAAGAGTCTATTGTATTAATGGCTTTATCTCATGCTTACCTCGGTTTGGAAGATTATAAAAATGCGGAGCAAACGGCAAATTTAGCTTTATTAAGAGCCAAAGAAAGTAAAGCGCAAACCATAGTTTCTGAAGCGCTATCGCTCATGGTCGAAGTTAAAAAGGCCCAAAATAAATTTGCCGAAGCATTACGATTCCAGTCAGACTATATTGCTGTAAACGATAGTTTAAATAAGACAGAAACTAAAAAAGATGTTATCATAAACGATCTCCATCGGGTAAATTCTGACAATAAAAACTTAGAAAAAAAGAATAAAACCATCACTTCTAAGAACTCAGATTACGTTTTCGTTATTTCTGTCATTACCGGATTGTTAATTGTAGTAGCCATATTATTGGCACTTTATTATAAAAGGAATTTAGAAAAGAAAGCGATCAATAATTTGCTGCAAAAGCAAAAACAAGAAATTGCCGATGTTAACGAAGAATTGAGCGCATTAAATGAAGAACTTACGGTTCAGATGGATATCGTTTCTGCTCAAAATATAGAGCTTGAAAAGTTAAACAAGGTTAAAAACAAATTTTTCTCTATCGTTTCGCACGATTTGAGAAGCCCAATGACTACCCTTAAAACGCTTTTCGAATTATACCACAAAGGCGACTTAACCGAAAAAGAACTAAATGGGTTATTAATTAGATTAGAGGATACCATCTACACTACGGCAACTTTCTTAGATAACTTATTAGAATGGTCGAAAAGCCAGTTAGAAGGTATGGTTGTTAATTCTTCGGCTGTCGAAATACATCATATCGTGGAAGAAAATATCAAGCTTATGGATTCCCAGATTAAGCTAAAGGCACTCAAAGTTGAAAATAAAATATTGCCTGATATTATGGTTTTTGCCGACCCGAATATGATTAATATCGTGGTAAGGAACATACTTTCAAATGCAATCAAATTTTGCAATACCAACGATCAGGTAACTTTTAATGCACAGTTAAATAACGGAAAAGTGGTATGCTCCATTAGCGATTCTGGCCCTGGAATTAGCGATAAAGATAAAGAGAACCTTTTTAACCTGGCGCACACCATTAGTACCGGAACTTCGGGCGAAAAGGGATATCATATTGGCCTTATTTTATGTAAAGACATGATTCTTCAAAATAATGGAGATATACGTGTGGAAAGTGAGCTTGGCAAGGGTACTACTTTTTATATTACCTTGCCCGAACGTTACAATTAGACCTCAGACCAGGTACTAATTCCCATTCTCCACTTTTTTCACTTCCGCCCTCCTATCCTTTTTGAAGTCGAATTTCCTGAAATCGTCAGTTTGTGGTAATGCAACTGTAAAAGCAGCTAATTCATCTATTTCAATGGTAATACCTCCAGTCATTAATTCAATAATGTGTCCACCTGCTTGTTTATCGGCCGACAAGAAATGAAAATGGTAGCCACTAATATTCGAGCCTTCCATATAATTTGGAATTCGATAGCCAACTAAATCGCCCTGAATCTGATTAAAAGAAAAAAACCTTTGCAAAGCGAGCATTGATGCCAGGGGAGCGTAGGGTTTTTGTGTAACTTTTGGAAAAGCTCTTGTTTTTATTTGTGCAAAACTACCTTTAATTCTGATGGCATAAATGGCGTTTTGGTTAGGCAATATACTGTCTAAGAAGGCATAAAGCTGATCTTTCGTCTTATTCGTTGCTAAGGTTACGACATTCCGCTCTGGTCTAAAGAAATTAACCACTGCAAAAGGAGTGTATCCTTCTTTTATTTCGAACGTTTTACCACTTGCTTGGGTTTGATAAATCTTACCATCTAGGATCAATAACTCTCCATCTAACTGATCAGGAGCCCCCAAACCAAAATCTCCGTGTTGCAGCAATTGTTTATACGGATAAAATGCATCGTACAAACCGCCAATAAATGCGCTTGCATGACCAGCAGTATATAACGAATTTTCATTTTTTGGTAATTTCTGGGCGTTGGCCGAGAAAAAGATTTGACTGGTTACCAATAGGGTAAATAAAAATTTAGTGTATTTCATAATGCATTTTAGGTGGTTAAAAGTAGATTGTTTTCGAACCAAAATAAAAAAAATAACTTGTTACAACTAATTTGAGAACCATGCAATGTTTGCGCTGGCGAAAATCGTCGAATCTTATAACCATCCTGTCTTTAAGTAAACAATGGAAAAACTGCAGAAAAAAATACCATAGAACTAAAAAAAACAATTAATTTTATAATTATTAACCAGCTCAAAATCTATCAGTAATCGAAAAATACGATGAATATGCAGTTAAAACAATCACTATTATTTAAGTCCTTCTTATTAGGCTTGTTACTAGCCTCCTGTAATTCAGGAAACAGCAATAAACAATCAAGCATTGGTCATACAAAAGCTAACTATCAAGTTTATCAATTGAAGAATGTGCATGGCATGACTGCTAGTTTTTGTGAAAATGGGGCTAGGTTGATGAGTTTGCTGGTGCCAGATAAAAACGGGAAAATGGTGGATGTAGTTATCGGATTTGCTGATCCCGCTAATTATGACAAGGCTACTGAGCCCTATTTCGGTGCGACAATTGGCCGCTACGGCAATCGGATCGCTAAGGGGAAATTTGTTTTGGAGGGCAAGCCTTATCAGTTGACGATCAATAATGGGATCAATACTTTGCATGGCGGTAAGAGCGGGTTTCAGTACCAAAACTGGAAATTGGAAAAGCAAAATGATAGCACTTTGAGTTGTTCATTAAGTTCATCCGATGGGGATAATGGTTTCCCGGGAAAACTTTTGGTAAAGGTAACTTATACATTAACTAGTAAGAATGAATTGGAAATGGCTTACGAGGCGACTACAGATCAGGCAACAGTAGTCAATTTAACCAATCATGCATTTTTTAACCTCAATGGTTCAGGCAGAATCTTAGACCATCATCTTATGATTAACGCCAATAAGTATACTCCAGTAGATAGCACTTTAATTCCAACTGGCGAGCTGGCGGAGGTAAAAGGAACATCCTTCGATTTCCGGATCAGCGAAAAGATCGGTGCGCATATTAATGATCCCAATGAACAATTAAAGTTCGGAAAAGGCTATGACCACAATTTTGTGTTGAATAAAAGTAAGATCATGCCTGCTGCTATTGTGTCTGGAGATCAGTCGGGTATTGTAATGACCATTTACACACAGGAACCTGGTCTGCAATTCTATTCGGGCAATTTTATGCAGGGCAAGAACAAATTGCGGAACGGCCCTGATAACTTCAGGACTGCATTTTGTTTGGAAACCCAGCATTTTCCCGATAGCCCTAACCACTCAAATTTCCCCTCTACTGTGCTAAGACCCGGGGAAGTCTATAAAACTAAATCAATCTACGCCTTTTCGACAATAAGCCGCAGATAAAGGGCTACAATGGGTTGGTCAATGAATGACACTTTATTATTGGGTCTTTTATAATCCTGTAAAAAGGCCATCAACAACTGGTGGATGCTAGCAAATACGAAACAAATAATTTGCTTTAATTTTAGCGGAATATCAACCATTTTGTGAACGAATTGATTGATAATCAAATACTATTTGTCTCGTTAAAATAAATTATCATATCAAAGTTATTTGCTATGGATAATCTTTTATTTACTGGCGTACTTAGACCACCAATCATTCTCATCTCCTTTTCTTTAGTTAAGAATAAATTTAACTCATGATCTCTACCAGCTTCCTGAACATCCAAAATGAAGTTCTTAAACTTACATTGTTTAAAATAATACTCGTAACCTTTAGTTGAATTTACTTCTGGGTAGTATATTGGTTGCCAATTTGACATCGGTTTATTTTTAGCTATAACCTTTCTTACACTGACATACCCTTTATTTATATCTGTAGCAATCACATAATATTTATCCGTATACTCTTTATTGAGATACATTCCCATTGTAGGTCTCTTATAAAGAGGTGTTTTAGCGACATGGCCGTTGTGAGCCCAAATGATTAGTCTTTGACCAGGCGCATCTTCTTTTATTGCCATTGCATTTTCTGCCATAAATATATCCCTGGCTCTTATTTTTGAATTAATGTCGATAAAATTATTGTAATTATCTATAAGCTGAATCAGCATTTTTTTATACAAATCTTGAGGTAGACCCACGCAAAATGTTCTGAACCTTCCCAAAGTCTCTTTATCGATCTTATCAAATGGGGTCTGTTTAATTTTTTGTAGAAGTTCTTTATCTTGTTGATTGATATGCTTATTTGAAGTTAATATTTTATTAATCGTTAAGCTAAATCCCCGCAACTCTAAACCATATACATGAACTTTATCCTCCTTGCTGTTTTTAGTTTTATTGTAAGCTCTTAACCAGTTCATTAGCAATTTATATTCGGGGCTTATTGGAATGCTGTCTATTGTTCCGTTTATATAACTATCTATTTGTGCTAGCCTGTTATAATCTGCTTCAAACGCAATTGCTTTATAGCTTAGATTAGACACCATGTAACGAATTAATTTATCTTTATAGTCAAATACCTCTTTCGTTCCATGGGTTACCTCTCCTAGTGCTATGACCTCCTTTTTCTTAAGTATTTCAGCTAAGAAACTTGCATCATCAAAACTGCCATCAGCTTTTAATGCTTTAATTGGTTTGATGATGCTATTGAGTTTATTAACTATTACCGTTTCCTGGGCAGATAATTTAGCGGTAAGAAATATAAGAAACGGAAATAAGATTAAATTCCTTGAACTGATTTTTTGCATGATTAAATCTATATAGTTATTGGAAGTTGAGGGATTTCTTTGCGTTTCGAAATTGAAATAGCCTGCCATTAATTATCAACAGATCAAAAGCAATCTGTATTCACCGTCGTTTTCTATTGGTGCTCGATGAACACAAGGTAAAGCCTGTTGTTCAGGATAATCTATTGCCAATTTCCACAGGTGCCCCACACCTAAATTTAAAGGAATGGCATTAGGTTTAGGTTGGTAATGCAGGTCAAAAAAATAGGTTTCCAAATAGGTTTCAAACTCCGCTTCCGGGCCATCATATAAGTCCTGAAGTTTTTGCCTGATTTCAGGAATTAAAATCTTCTGTTCAACCTGATGATTAGGTAAGATATCGCTTGCAGTACCATAATAAGTGCATAAAAAAGTATCGGTAACAAGAGATGATCGATCTACATGGTACGAATATACATCAGTTGAAATGAAATCGAATTCCTCATCCCGTTCGTAATTTTTGAGTAAATTGAGAACCGGTAATGCTCCCAGATCTGCCAATAATTTTAAATCATTTAATATAATCTCCCTGGCCATACTACCTTCCTGTGATAGCGACAAGGCTAAAAGATCTTCAATGGAAACAGTTGTGACGTTTTCTTTTAATTGAAGCTTAGCAACAACTTCTTTGAAATCTTCAGCTATATTCCTTTGCCAGCAAATTGCATTCATTGCCCCCTGAAATCGGGTATTTATAAATTCATCAAATGTTGAAACTATTCTAACTTGATTGTTCCCGGAGAATTTGCTGTTCATATTTTTAAATAGGCAATTTAACCAATTAATTTAAAATCACGTAAGTGTTTGATTTTGGAAAGAGCGTAAATTTTCAAATTGTTATACTGGTTGCTGAATATTTATAAACTTGAAGATATATAGATCTTTAATAAAATCTTCTGGCTTCTATTTTTCTAATCTATTATCCTCCTCATTTGTAGTCTCATCATTCGAAGATAGAAGCCTATGGTAATAGAAAGTGTTAATATGACGTTCCAGAATCCGAGCACTCAAGGTCTATTCTGCCGCTTCATTTAAATAAAACGCTCTCGCACTCTCCTAATTAACCGGTTATGACTCCATCTTAATTTGCTACATAGTGTATAGCAAATCTCATCGTCTCGATGGATAAGATAAAATTGACGGAAATTACGCAAATTCTTGCTCAACAATACGTTTTCCAATCAACCAGTATGCTTCAACCATTGCCGCATTCACAACAGCAAAGCTGACAAATAATTAATAGTATATATAACAAAAGCCAATATCTCTATTGGCTTTTGTTTCTACTTGACAAGCACTCTCAAATTTTGTACACCCAATAGGATTCGAACCTATGACCTACGGTTTAGAAAACCGGTGCTCTATCCAGCTGAGCTATGGATGCATATTTGAATAAGAAATAACCTTTCTTACCAATGCCGCAAAGATATAACTTCTAAAGTAAATATTTGATAATTTTAAAAAAAAATTACGGCCTTATGAAGCTAATTAGCAATAAAGCACTACCCATAATTACCTGTTATCCCTAGTTCTAAACCCCTTAGCTCGGCTAAACCACGTAAACGGCCGATCGCCGAATAACCAGGATTGGTTACTTTAGCAAGATCGTCGAGCATCTGATGGCCATGATCTGGCCTAAAAGGAATAGGCTCTGTTCTTTTTGCATTTTCTAACACGACCGCTTTCATTACTTCATACATATTTACATCACCCCCCAGGTGGTCAGCTTCATAAAAATTACCTTCTTCGTCTTTGCTAACATTGCGTAAATGCAAAAAGTAAACCCGCTCTTTAATGGCTTCAAAAATATCGACCAAACTATTCTCCATTCCTGCTCCTAAAGAGCCCGTGCAATAACAGATCCCATTAAAAGGCTGATCTACACTACGTAAAATCTGCACGAGGTCTGCTTTCGAACTGGCAATACGAGGCAGCCCTAAAATCGGGTATGGTGGATCGTCGGGATGGATAGTCATCTTAATTCCATATTGAGTACAGGTTTCGGCAATACCCGATAAAAACCAGGTTAGGTTCTCTTTTAGTCCATCGGTACCAATGGCCTGGTATTCGTCGATACTGGCACGCAGGGATTCCAGTTCAATCTCCTTTTCGTTAGGAATGCCCATGAGTACATTAATGCGCAATTCGTCGAGTGCGGCTGGACTTAAAGTAGCAAATTTAGCTTCGGCTTTAGTCAGAATAGGTGCAGCATAATCGGCCGCAGCGCCAGTCCGCTTCAGGATATATAAATCGAAAATAGCAAGATCTGTCCAGTTAAAATACAAAGCCTTAGCACCATCGGCCATCGTTAGGTCTAGTTGAGTGCGGGTCCAGTCTAAAACGGGCATAAAATTATAACAAACCGTTTTTATACCATATATGGCTAGGTTTTTTAAGGTAACTTTATAATTCTCGAGGTATTTCCCCGCATCTGCCCTACGCGTTTTAATGGCTTCGTGTACGGGTACACTTTCTACGACCGACCAGGTTAAACCAGCGGCTTCAATTATAGCCTTTCTTTCTTCAATATCTGCTAATGGCCAGATTTCCCCATGTGGGATATGATGGAGTGCGCTTACAATGCCTGTAGCGCCGGCTTGTTTAACATCTTGCAGGCTAACCGGATCTGTGGGTCCATACCAGCGCCAGGTTTGCAATAATTTAGGTCGATTCATTCGTTTATTTCTTCCCACTAAGGTAGTTCAAAAATAAAAGCTGGTCAAAATTAGTTACGGAAACGTTAGCGTAAATTATTACTTCATTCTTTTACTTCTTAGCAGTGCTTCCAGGTAATAATAATCGGCATAATTAATAGGCACATCGATTTCACTCTTCGCTGGCAAATGCCCCGTACTATGCAATAAAATAAATCCTGCATTCTCGCCAATTGGCGAACGGTAATTTTTGGTTAAGCTGCTCAATATTTTATCAGCATATTGACGGTAATGACCAGCTTTACTGTAAGTTCCCAATTCGTATAAAGCCGAGGCTGTAATGGCTGCTGCCGAGGCATCACGGGGTGCATCGGAAATATTCGGTGCATTGTAATCCCAATAAGGAACCAGATCGGCTGTCTGATTAGGATTAGTTAATATAAACTTCGCAATAGCTTCAGCTTGCGCAAGATAAACTGGATTTCTGGTAAAGCGATAGCATAAGGTATATCCATATAAACCCCAAGCCTGCCCTCTAGCCCACGCCGACTCGTTACTATAGCCTTGTGCCGTAACTTTTAAGTTTACCTTTCCATTTGCCGGATTATAATCCACTACATGATAAGAGCTATGGTCTGGTCTGAAATGATTTTTTAATGTGGTATTGGCATGTTGTACTGCAATTTTAAAGTAACTCGAATCGCCGGTTAATTTTGTAGCTTCGAACAGCAACTCTAAATTCATCATGTTGTCGATAATAACCGGATATTGCCAGGCATCGGCATGATGATCCCAGGACCTGATTGCCCCAACCATCGGATTAAATCGGGTACTGAGTGATTTTGCCGCCTGCACAAGAATACTTCGATAAGCTGTATCGTTCGTTAACCGATAGCCATTACCAAAGCTACAATAGATCATAAAACCCAAATCGTGCGTGTTTTTGCTAAACTGCTCTTTTTCTATTCTTTTATTAAACTTTTGCGCCAATCCTTTATAAGAACTATTGCCCGTATAATCGTATAAATACCAAAGCAGACCGGGAAAAAACCCACTGGTCCAATCGTTCGAATTTACCATTTTCAGCTTCCCATTTACCAAAGTCCTGGGCTCGACCAAATTCCCCTTTGGGCCAGCCGAAATGGTATCGACGATTTTGAGCATTACACCTACCTGCTGTTCGATCGTTTTTATTTCCCGATTAACATTTACTTGTTGTGCCATACAATGGCTTGCAATTAGCGCTAAAAAAGCGCTAAAAATAATTCGTCTACGCATAATTAAAACCAGATTAATGGATGTCTTACCGGTAAATTTCTAATTACCTCTTCTACTGTGGGCTTTAAGTCTAACTGTTTCCAGGTATTAAACCAGGTTTGCTCTTTAAAATTCAAGGCACCAAACAATAAGAAAGGCTGGGCAACCGGCCAGTTATTCCAATACATAACATCGGGCTTTAAGGCCCATTTACTTTTATCGGCAACAAATGGATACAGAAATGAAATTCCATTGCGGATCGATTTCCCATCGGTAGTTTCGAAAGCCCAAAGATTATCTTTTGGGGTCGATAAAATCTGGCAGATCATGGTCATTGCATCCAGGTTAAAAATAGAATATCCATAAGGTTTTGTACGATCGAGCTCTAAGGGGAAGCTCCCGTTAACCGCCATTTGTCGCGGTAATAAGATCGTTTTATAGCGATAACGCAAGGAATCGAGCATGGGCTCGTCATTACATAATTTAGCAAAAGAAGCCACCTGCATTGCCCAGCAAGTGCTATGGTTGTTTTTCGATAGTTTTTCGGCCAATCCATTTTTGCTTGTATTTAGCCATAAGATATAATCGGCAAACCATTTTTTTAATGCAGCCAAAGTTTGGGCATCCAGCGCCTTTGCTTTTTCCATTACCAATATCCCTTGTGCCACTTCCATTAAATGAATGGTATCGATAATGCCCCAGCTGCGCCCAGTCGACGAACCTTTTACCGCCTGGGCAAAGGCCAAATTTGGGTTCATTAAAGTCAATGGATCTATAAACCAAGCCCTTAAATGCAGCACCGCCTGTTTCACATATTTTTCGTCGCCACTAAGCCGATAAGCAGAAGCCAAAGCTCCAATAATGGTGCTTAACCTAATCATTGCCTTGCGATGCGCCACAAAATTATTCGGATTGGTTTCCCCATCACGGTTAATATAAGGGCCATAAGGATTATTGGGGTTGGGCCAAAAATAATCGGCTTCCGAAAAAAAATCGTGCTTCCCTCCTGCACTCCGGGTCGAACTTTCAGCCGTAATCGTTACCGGACTTTGCAACATTGCCCAGGCGGCCTCGGCAAGCACTTGCTGCCTTAAAACCGCTGTGGTTTGTTGCTTTATATTTCCCTGTGCAAAGCACGAAAAACCAATTAAAGCAAGGGTAAAGATTAGAAATGTCCTTTTCATTTGTTAAGATTTAAAAAAGTCGTGGGAATACCTTCGGCTTTTACAGCAACCACACTATTCCCATTGTGCGTTTTAAGGCTAATTAAAGCCCGGCCATTGTATAATTGTACTTTAGCCGACCCAGTGGATGTTCCCTGGTCTTTAATCAATTCTCCATCGCCAACTACACTAAACGATACCAGGTTAATTGCATCTAAGCATAATACATGTTGCGCATCTAACATTTTAACTTCTAAAGTTGTAATCCCGTCTTTTTCGGCAATTTTCTCCAAAGTCATTTTAGCTGGCTTGCTCCATTTATCGGTCTGATATTCTTGTGTAATCTCGTCGGTTACAGTAATTTTTCCTTTTTTAGCAACGACCTTAAAAGTGTACTTCCCTTTGCTCATGGCTACCTGCCAGCGTAAACCCGCAGCCGGAAAATTCTGACTATCGCGTTTTCTTATTCCATAACTTTTCCCATTCACAAATAACTCGGCCTCGTCGCAATTCGAATAAACTTTTACCATTTTTTCTTCGCCTTCATCGCCCCAGCGTACGGGCCAGGTATGTCCATAAATATGTACCATTGGTGTGGTAGTCCAATAAGATTGAAAAACATAGAAAGCTTCCTTTTTGGTAAAGTCGCGTTCAATTACTCCTTTCTGGTTAACATAAGGAACTGGATTTTCGGGCCTAATTGGCGTACTAAAATCTTTAAAAGGCCAATAGGCCGTACCGCTTAACCAAGGCATAGTTTCTTGTTCTTTTAAATGCCAGTCTATTAAATTAACAATATAACTTTCACTCCAATCGCCATCTTTACTTACTCTTGCCGCACCACCATATAATGAAGCATCGCCCGCACGTTCGTCGGCACCAGTTCCTTTTTTAATTTTACTTAACGCATTATCCGGACTTTCCGAATGCCGGCGGGCATGACTATCGCCACCCCATTCTACATGGATAAAACGATCCGATTTATTAAATTCCTCGAGTGAAGCCTCTTTATACTCGGTATAAATGCCTCGATACCAACCTGCCCAAATAGAGGGCGAATACACGTCGACTATATCCCTGCAAAAATCGCATCGTCTAATCGCAGTACTCCGCGACGGATCGAGCTGGTGCGAAAGATCGTTCAGCTCTTTCATAAAAGCCCTGATTTTTTCTTTATCAAAGGTCGTAAAATCTCCTGGCCAATCGTTCTCGTTACCTAAACCCCAAATAATAATTGCAGGATGATTATAATGTTGCTCTATTAAATTAGTGAGCATTCTTTTCGCTTGTGCTTTGTAAACCGGGCCTCCTAAACCACCCCGACACCAGGGAATTTCTTCCCAAACCAAAATCCCTAAACTATCGCAGGCATCGAGTACAATACGCGATTGCTGGTAATGCCCCAGGCGAATAAAATTGACCCCCATCTCCTTCATCATCTTCATTTCGGTAATGATCATTTCTTCGGTCATGGCCGCACCCACACCCGCATGGTCTTCGTGTCTATGCGTCCCCCGCAATAGCAAACGCTTACCATTAAGCATAAATGGCCCCTTTTTAACAAATTCGAAATTCCTGAAACCTATTTTTTGGTTCATGCTGGCGGTTTGCCCATTAGCAATAAGGCTTAGCTCGACGGTATATTGTTGTGGATGTTCGGTCGACCATAATTTCGGCGACTTCAGTGTCGTTTCCCAAAGCAGCGAATCGCCTTTAAAAGTCTTAATTTCTTTCACAAAGCTGGAAATATTTTTACCACTAGGGTCTTTAATCTGAATGCTAATATTCGCCTCTTTTAAGTTATCTGGATTTAATAAACGAGCTTTAATGGTTAATTTCCCTAAACTTCCCTTTACATCGACCGTAGCATGGGCAAATAATTTGTCGACCGAAAGTTGTGGCGTATAAACCAAATTAAGGTAGCGGTAAATGCCACCATAAACATTAAAATCTGACAAATTAGAAGGGATCATCTCCAGATCGCGCGAATTATCGCAACGAATAACTACCGGAATTTTACCTTTAAACTGACCTTTAAATTCTGGCAGCTTCTTAAACGCCGCAATAGCAGCAGTAATATCGGCTGTCCATTCGTCATACCCCCCTACATGTTCGGCAACCTTAGTATTGTAAATGTAAACACTGGTTTTCTGTCCTGCTCCTTCAAAATGTAATAAGGTTCGGCCGTTAGCATAAGGATTTTCGATGGTTATATTGCTCCGGTACCAACCTGGCCCCTGGTAATAATTTACATCGGGATCGACTGCATCGGTTGCATTAAAACAATGCGGCAGGTTTACTTTTTGCCAAAACGGAAGCGATTCGGGATTGCCAGCTTTAACCGGCCTTACCGCTTCCCAAACTCCACCCAGGTCTTGTTTTACAAATTCCCAGTCGTCGATTAAACGTTTTGAAGATTGTGCCTGCAATAACTGACTAGAACTAAATAAGCTAAATAGGATAAAGTAAGCTGCTTTTTTAAACATGATTTAAATTTGTAAATTTTTAATAACCTGATTTATTAATGCCAAGCGCTTTATTCAATCCTCCTTACTTGTAGCGCATTTAAAACAGGTTTCCCACTTATTCCTTTAAAAGAAATTTTAATCCCCGAATTATCTGCCACGATACACTCGAATCTTTTCTGCACACTATTGGCTACTCCAAATTTAGCGGCTAAGTTTATATTTTTTATTACCAACTTATCATTCAAATACACATCGAAAACCCGCTGACCAGGCACTTCCTTAGCCGTAGTTTCCAAACTATCGAGATTATAAGGCAAAACAGACTGAATACCATGCCCCATTAATTCGGCAAAATGTAAAACCACTTCATACCTGCCTTTTGGCACAGCTAATTGATAGCCCGACAGGCCAACCAGTTGAGTTTGATAAATCGGATCGTTAGCCGTTCCCTTAATATTTTTATCGGTACCATAACGCTGACGGCTACTATTTTTAATACTAAAGACTTCGCCGCCAATACTACCCCAAGAGCCCTTTTTATAGACTTGGCTGGGCAACCATACTTCGTGCTTTTCGGCATCGATAAATTGCCTTTCACTCCCCAAAGAAATATTTATCGATGTAAATGAGGTTAACGGATCGTTAATTAATTTGAAATCGATAAGGGCTATATCTTCGATTTTTACCCCATTAACAAAAGAAATCGCTTTAATTTCGTTCTTCCCGTTTTTAAAGGGTACCGCCCAATCGGTTAAACGTTCTACTACTGCTTTTGTTCCCATACTTTTACCATTTACAACGAGTGCCACACTATCGGTATTGCTAATTACCTGTAAAAGCTGAGTAGCCCTATTTTCGTTTAGCTTGGCTACTCCACCTCTTAAATTCCAGCTTCCATTACCAATTTTCACAAAGGGCTTAGTCCAAAAATTAGCCTTATACAAATAATAGGTATTTTTAGGTTGCCGCTCTAAAGTTAACAAACCCTTATTATTAATATGAGGCATCGTTTCGTCGCGCGTTTCGGAATTAAAATCGGCCAAATTCCAAACCGCAGCACCAGCTACAAATGGTCTTTTTAAAATGTCGCGGATATAAATTTGATGATATAACATTCCGTATTCCAGGCTTTTATCGAACCTAACCGGCGAGAAAGCATGAATTCTGGGGTCTACATCGGCGCCAAATTCTGTAATAAGAATTGGTTTATCGGGCATTAGCTGATGAATTTTATCCAAATTCGGCCCAAAATCTTCCGATTTCCCTCCATACCAACCCTGATATAAATTCCAGCCCACCAGCATTGGTATTTTTACCAAACCTGCTTTTGTGTATCCGTTTACATCGCCATGATTGCTCATCATTGTATATCTCGTCGGATCGGTAGTCCGGGTAAGGTCTTCTAATGCTTGAGCTAGCTGTGCAATGTTCGCTAAATATTTTTGCTTCCTTTCGGGTTCCTTGTTAAACTTCATTTTCAGCAAAACCTCATTCATATAGGCCCATATAATGATGCTTGGATGATTATAATTTTGCTTAATCATTTCCAATTGCATGTTTTTGCAATTGTTGTAAAATGCTTCCGTTTCTGTAATCTCATTTACAACCGGAATTTCGACCGAAGCCAGAATACCCAGCCTATCGCAGGCATCGAGTACCGCCTGGTCTTGTGGATAGTGTGCAACCCGTAAAAAGTTACCACCCATTTCTTTTAAAAGCCGAACATCTTTAACCTGCAAATCTTTCGGAACGGCATTCCCCATTCGGGCAAAATCCTGATGGCGACTAGTTCCTATTAACTTACAAGCCTTACCATTTAGAAAAAAGCCTTTTTCAGCATCAAAAGAAAAAAACCGCAACCCAACATTAGTTTTAATTTCATCTAAGATTTTACCCGTTTTAACCGACACTATTTGTGTAGTAGCTGTATATAAGTATGGATCTTCGGGCGACCATAAATGTGGGGCATTAACCACTATTTCTGGTAAGAGAAATGTTAATTGCTGACCAGGATTCGCTGTAAGCGTTTGTTTAGTCTCGCCTAGCTGCTTTCCGGAAGCATCTGTTAATATCGATCTAATAATTAATTGCGCCGGACTAAATTCGTTATTTATTAAACTCCCATTTATGGCTACATCAGCACTTGCCGAAGTTACCTTATTGGCCTTTACGAAAACACCAGACGATGCATATCGATGGTCTTCAAAATGAACCCGATCGGTTATTATTAAAGAAACACTTCTATAAATCCCCCCAAAAAAAGTAAAATCGGCGGTTAAAGGGGCAATACTTTCATTATATCGGTTATCGACACTCACGCTAAGCTCGTCTGTACCATTAAATTTGAGATTCGTTAGCGGAATGCTAAAAGCAGTATAACCGCCAATGTGCTCGCCAATTTTCTTTCCATTTAAATAAACTACTGTTTCCTGGTTTGCCCCCTCGAAATAAAGCGACAATTTCTTGTTTTTCCATTCAGGTTTCAGGTTTAATTTTTTGCGGTACCAACCTACTCCACGGTAATAGCCAGGCTCGTCGTCCATTACATCGAAAGCATTCCAGGTATGCGGTAAATTTATGGATTCCCATTTAAAAATGGTTTTTATTCCTTTTCTATTTGGGTCTTTAGCAAATGACCAGTTATTATTTAAAGTTACCGATGTTCTTATGGGCAAAATTCCCGGTTTAGCTTGAGCAAAAGTTGAAGTACAAAATAACAGCAAGAAGATAGAAAGATATGTTTTCAAACGGGGAAATTAGCAGGGTTAGGATAATATGGATTAACATAAACCAGCCTGCAAAATTGCTAAGCAGGCTGGTTTTAAAAGGTTTAACAGGTTATTTTACTTCCAGAAATCGTTTATAAGCCTGAGAAAAATTGTGAACACTATACTGATCCCCATTATTTGGGATAATATCTATTTCTATTTTACGTGTTCCGGGAATAGCACTATTCAGTACTTTTAAATAGATGGTATCTACTTTTGCTTTTGCCTGCGGAAATACAAGCGAAAATTTTCCAGCAGCCGAAGTCAGTGCTGCACCATTTTTGTCGGTAACTACGAAATCCTGACCTTCGATAGCTGGGGCAGCAATTCCTGCACTTACTAATGAATAATTAGCAACAGCATCGTAATCCCGAACATATACAGAGTGAAACTCTACCGGAAATTTAATGAGTGTAGTTTGTGTTCTGGGTACAGACGAAGTGGTCGTATTATTCCAAGGCAAAAAGCCAGCGTAATAAACATTTTCATATTCGGGTAAACCACCAGGATAATCCCTTTTCTCGCAAGCCGTAAATGTTAGCGTTATTAATGTAAATAAGGCTAAAAATATAATTGATCTTTTCATTAGTCTCTAATTTGTTTTTAATATGATGCCTACCAATTTGGATTTTGTTTAACGTTACCTCCACTCAGTGATATTTCTTGTAGCGGTACTGGATATAAATAATCTCTATCTGCTCTGAATGTGCGTTTACTGGCATCTTCAACAATTAAAACCCCATCCGAATTAAGATTAAAACCAGAGCCAAACCATTCGGAAGCAATATATTTTCCGCCCAGTATTGATTTTGGCATTACTGTTTCGGCTGTTTTCCATCTAATAAGATCGCCATACCTGAAATATTCGAGTGCCAGTTCGACCGTCCGTTCCCTTCTTATTTCTTCGCGCATGCTTAAACCATTTGTTGTTACAAAGGCATTGCTCAATTTTGCGGTAAAACCTGCACGGGTTCTTAAAGCATTAATGGTAAGGTCTAAATCGGCATCCGAAATAGATTCGGTTAATTCGAATTTAGCTTCGGCAAGTATTAACAAAACTTCGGCATAACGAATAATAATCCGTTGTACGGTTGCATTGTTATTGATCGCCCAATCGGCCGGATCAAATCCTTTTTTACCAGCATAAGCCGTTCTCGATCCCAGAGAAGTCTGAGGTACCCATGGTCGCTGGTAAGAGGCTTCGCCTGCTCTGTAAACTAAGGTCTCGATACGTGGATCGCGATTATCTAAAACCGTATTATAGCTGGTTTCGCTTGCCTCAGGAACAAATAAAGTAGATCTTTTAGCAGATGGAGTCTGATCAGAGTTCCATGCAGGCAGCCCATCGGTATATAAATATTGACGAATTAAGTTACGAGTAGGTGCAATTCTTCCATTTTCTAGATCTCGAGAGGTATTGTGTGTAAGAATAGTTAATGCATACAATTTCACAAAAATATTCTCTGTATTAGACGCAACATCACCGGCATGGGTAAACTCGCCCTGGTAATTTGAGAATAGTTTATGTCCCTGTCCCATTACTTCAGTAGCTGCGGCCACTGCGATATTAAGGTCTTCCTGCCATCCAGCTTTATTGCGGAATTTTGCATTCGTACCTTCTTCCAATCCAACCCGTGCTTTTAATGCCCAGGCACTGCTTTTGGTTACACGGCCATATTGTGCTGCCGGTAAAGCTGCTCTTGTTGGTAACCAGGTTGCTGCAAAATCGAGATCGTCGTAAATTGCTTTGGCGACTAACGATCTTTCTGTTCTCGGCATTTTTAAATCGGGATCGGTTACGTCGAGGGTCCTCAGTACCAATGGTACATCGCCATATTTCTCGATCAACATGGAATAGGCATAAGCCCTGAAAAAGCGGGCTTCTGCAAAATAGCGGTTTTTAATAGCCTCCGAAACCTGAGCTTTAACGCCTTTCTTCAAGATATTATTGGCGGTAAAAATCATATCATAAGGGCTACTCCAATTACCATCGGTACCCGGTACGCCTCTGGTACCAGTACTAATGGTATTAATTGCCTGGTTAGTATTGTCGTCGGCACGGTTGTCCGGGCTATATCCACCAAGTTGCTGATATAATCTATTTGATGCATTAATTAAATCCGTTTCGGTATTCCAAAAATCGGCATCCGAAAAATTTGTTTCAGGTAGTCTGTCCAGTTTACAACTTACCAGTACCAGCATAAATGCAAATACAGAGACTACCATTAATTTATTTTTTTTCATCATTATATTTTTTGTTTTTTAATAGCTATGAAGCGATCAGAAGCATATTCTTTTTATGTCCATGATGGTTTCATCTGTATAATTTTTCTTTAATGATTGCTAGGTTATAAAGTAACATTTAAGCCAAAAGAATAGGTACGATAGAATGGATAGGCCGATGCGCTTACCCCATTACCCACCTCTGGGTCGAACACACTTAATACTTTTGTCGATTCCCATAAATCTTGTCCCGAAAAATACACCCTTACATTTTGAACATATTTTTTCTTTATCGGAAGGTTATAACCTAGTTGCAAATTCTTTAAGCGGATATAACTTCCGTTTTGAGTCCATTTATCGGATGGCTTGTAATTATGATCACTGGTCTGATACATACGTGGCCAAAAAGCATCCGGGTTAGTTGGTGTCCACCGGTCCATGTGTATGGTCCATGGCATATTAGCTGTACCTAAGAAAGGTGCTAAGGTATTTCCATCGATAAGGAACGAGCGTTTTAAGGTGCCCTGAAAAGCTACCGAAAAGTCGAATCCTTTCCATTGGGCACCAAGGTCAAATCCGTATGAATACCTTGCACTGGTAGTACCCAGATTAACCAAATCGCCTGGATCTTCGGGTGTACCAGAGCCTGCATTAATAACGCCGTTACCATCTAAATCCAGGTATTTAACATCTCCAGCTTTAGGGCTGGCAAAAAACGGATAAGAAACTTTGGTCTTGTAAGCGGCAGCTTCTTCATCAGACTGGAAGAAACCAGCAGTTTTATAGCCCCATACCGTATTTAATGCATAACCCTCAATTAACCCCACTACTCCACCAGTACCGATCGAATTTTTACCCTCGTATTTAATGAGTTCATTCTGGTTATCAGAAAAATTAACGCCAATATTATACGATACATTTCCAATCTTATTGCGCCATCTTACATTCGTTTCCCAACCCCAGCTTTTTAATTCGCCAACATTACTACTCGAAACACCTACACCAATAATGCTTGGTACGTTTAGTGTGGCCAACATGTTTTTATTGCGGTTTTGGTAAATCTCGAAACTACCAGTTAAGCGTTCGTTCGAGAAACCAAAATCGAGCCCTAAATTTGCAGATTGCACTGTTTCCCAGGTTTTATTAGCCGATGGTAAGGTGTTCTGATAAAAATAAGAGTTTTTAACACCATTGAATACGAGGTTATTGCCATTATTTAACAAAGCAATGTAATCGTAAAGGCCTAATACGGATCCGTTACCTACCTGGCCCCAGGAGCCGCGTAATTTCAAATTAGATATAAGCTTCGAATTCTTCATAAAATTTTCTTCGCTTATTCTCCACCCTGCAGAGAAAGAAGGAAACAACTGCCAACGATTTTCTGGCGCCAATCTCGAACTTCCATCGTAACGCAGTGTACTTTCGAATAAATATTTTTCTTTGTAGTTATAATTAAACCTGCCAAACAGAGAGGCAAAAGCATAAGTTTCTACTACATCGTTATTGGTTTTATTTAATGGGTCTGCGTAATTTAAACTAAAAGAATCGTTGCTAATTAAGCCGGTAGCACCCGCACTAATCTGATCTTTTCTGTATTGCTCGAAAGAACCACCTGCCAATAATTTAAAATTATGATCTTCGTTAAGCTTAAGATCGTAATTAATCGTTCCCTGTAAATTATCGTGATAACCCCTGTTCTTGGTTAAATTTATTCCATTTGGCACATTTACCTGAAAACGTGTCGTTGCTGTGCTACGCCCGTACCAGAATAAGCTTCTTCTATCCTGTTCGTAATTATAAGCATCCTGGTTTCTCCAGGCAACCGCATTAAACGACAAGCCTTTTACTAAATTTTTAACCGTAACATCTACTTTTCCAGTAATGCTTTCGTACATAGACCTTGTTGTTCCGCCATTTTGTTCAATATCGATTGGATTAATTTGCAAATCGCCATTAAACGGCTGCCCGGTTACATCTTCTTTTGGTACATACACCGGCTGGCGGGTACGTACCCGATAGAGTGCATTAATAATGTCGCCGGTCGAAAATGCATTTTCGTTGGTTATCGTTCCGATATAGCCTACAACGAGCCCAAGGCTAACGTATTTATTAATTTCTGAGTTTAAATTTAATTTAAGGTTATATCTCGAATTATCGTCGGGGCCATAACGTAAAATACCATCCCGCTGAATAAAGCTGCTCGATAGTAAATAATTTAATTCTTTGGTACCACCACCAACAGATAATGAGTAATTTTGAGAAGCATTTACCGTGCTCATTCCTTCTTTTACCCAGTTGGCATTGCTAAAATATTCCCATCGATCTGAGGTTAAGTTTGGCCGGTAATTAAAATTCGGATTACTTACCCATTCTTGCATTTCGGGGGTATATTCTCTAGAACCTGTAGCGTTAAAACGTGATTCGTCAATTAGTGTTTGCTCATCCCATGAGTTTAAGCGCTCTGGCTGTCTGCCCGTTACGTTGATGCCATAGTTAGAACTAAAGTTAATTCTTGTTTTTCCACTAGTACTCTTTTTTGTAGTTACCAATACCACACCACCTGCAGCCCGTGCACCATAAATAGCCGATGCAGCAGCATCTTTTAAGAACGATACCGATTCGATGTCGTCCGGGCTAATTAGATTAAGGTCCATCTCTATCCCATCTACGAGAACCAATGCATCCGACCCGTTCGCAGAGTTTGTTCCTCTTATCCGAAGTCCATAACCCTCACCACCAGGTTTCCCACTGCTTCTTGTAATTACAACCCCAGAAACCTTTCCCTGAAGTGCTGCAGTTACATTAGGTACTGGAGTGTTAATTAGCTCCTCGCCACTTATCTGTGTTACTGCTCCGGTTAAATTGGCTTTCTTTTGCGTACCATAACCTACTACAACTACCTCATTTAAGCCCTGGGCCTCTTCTTCCATTACAACCTGTAAAGTAGTTTGCCCGGTAAATACAATTTCCTGTGGTTTATAGCCAATGCTCGAAAAGACCAGCACCGCATCTTTGGCAACATCGCCTATAGAAAACTTACCGTCTTGGTTAGTAACAGTCGCTTTTTGGGTTCCTTTAATCTTTACTACAACACCCGGCATAGGCTGCCCATTCGCATCTTTTACTATTCCCGAAATATTTAAAAATAATACCCCTGAAACATTTTTTGAAGCCATTAAATAATTTGATATGTGATTGCCTTTCGAAGAATTGGCAATCGCATTGTTTTGTAGAAAGCAGCACCAGAGCAGTACTACAGAAAATTTCCACAAAATTCTTTTGAATAGAATTTTACTCATACAGTTTAATTTGGTTTGTTAATGATCCAAAATATTTGGTGTGGTAAATATAAAGTAATCAACTTCACAAATACAAATAAAAAAATAGCATAAATAACTGATATTTAGATAGTTATAAATAATTTGATACGTTTAATTCGCAAGCTATAAAATTGCTAAGTAGCTGATAATATGACGAGTTATCGCCATACAAAATATTATGCCGATACGCTTCATCCGCATTAAAAAAAAATGAAAAAAATTAACCTAAATGCTCTATTTAGACAATATGAGTTTGCTCCAGCCAGATTTGCCGATGCCTTTGAGGTGTTTTTTACGTTCTTCCATTACCTTTTTAACTTTTGCAGCATAAGTCCAGCAGGTACTCTGGCGAATATTTAGTTTTTCAGAAAGCTTATGCGAAGAAATGGCCCCCTTATGGTTGTACATCAGGTACACTAAATAAAAGGCTTTATTAATTGGAATTCTATTATTTTCGAAAATAGTTTGATGCAAAACTGATTCTTCATAAGCACATTTAGTGCAGCGACGGTTATAAGGCACCTTACCATTGCAGTAAGTGGTATTTCCACATTTTATACAGGCATAACCCTGTTCCCACTTCATATCGGCTAAAAATTTATAACAAGAATCTCTATCCGGATATTTCTGACTAAACTCGTCGAAATCAACATCTGTGGCATTTACCCGTGCCTCGGTTACTTTTTCTATGTTATCTTTTAAGGTAATATTATCCTTTTGCAATAACAGGTTCATTCTTGATATTTTCTCGGCCTGTTGCTCCAGTAAAGCATTAATGGCGAGCAGCTCCTCATTTTGGTCTTCGATCGTAATGTTCTTTTGCTGAAGCTCTTTCGATTTTTGCCGTACTTCCCTGGTTCGCTCTTCTACTTTAGTTTCGAGTTCCTTATTAACCGTATCCTTAAGCTCTGCATTTATTTTCATCTGCTTAATGATTTGCTTTCTGGTCTCTTCCTTTTTTCTTTTCAGCAGGCTTACCTGGTCGCCGATGGCAAAAGACAGGAACAACATTTCTAAAAGGAAGCCAAAACTTAAGCTATAATAGCCTAATGCTCCTGGTATGTGCCTGGCGTAGCCCAAAATATGGATAACCTTAAGCGTAAAGCCCATAAACAGGAAAAAGTAGCCTAATACAAAAAACCTTGCCGGCCTATATTTCTTTTTCCATAAAATATAAATCCCTGTAAAAAACCCTAAAGAAAGTGGGATAAACTCTATGTATTTATATTTAAACCAATCGTTATTATGAAAGAGGCAAAGCAAAAAGAAAACCAGCCGCAAGCCTATTAAAATATTAATAGCCAAATTTAATCGAGGTGCTTTTGTTTTAACATGCAAAAGCTGTTTTGTAAAGATGAGCGCAAATGTGCTTAAAAAATAAAGGGCTACTCCATAGGCATATTCGTTCCAAACCGGGTAATTTGGCCATAAATATTGAAAAGCAATGCCATCGGTCGACATTTCGTAAAGGCCAACACTTAGAATATAAAGAATATAATAAAGGTATTGTTTACGCCGTACCGCAATAAACATTAATAAATTATGGAAACTGAAGATGACGATCATTCCATAAAAAAAACCAAATGTAAAGTACTCCGTTAAAGTATATTGTATAAACCGTTTAACAGTTCTTAAAACAATAATTACGTTAACCTGGTCCTTCGATTTTACTTTAAAATAATAAACATGCACGCCTTTACTCGCGGTATTTATTAAAAATTCGAAATTTTTATGTTGAAATAGCCTTTCCTTAAAAGGCAAATCTGCCCCGGCTTTACTGCTCGTGTACCCGCCTTTTCCATCCGGAACATAGGCCTCTATGTGATCTGTAATTTGGTCGAAGAATTCGAAATTGGACGCCCGGGTCAAATTTTGAGGATAATATACCTTTATTCTATACCAATAAACTGAAGATCGATTATAATTTTTCGGGTAATAATTTTTATTAGGCGTAAACTTATTTTTATAAGCCGCACTACTAATTTCGTTAAAAGTAAGCGAACCCTTAGCATCTTCGAGGTACACGACCTCGTCATTTTTAAAAATGTGTTCTTGTAAACTATCGCTTACTTCGACAATTCTTTGTGCATTTGCGTTATCAAAATAGCCTAAAACAGCAAAAAAAATTAAACCTTTAAAGAAACCCTTTAACATGATTAAAGCTTAGTTCATTTACAATTTTAGGCATTTATTTTAATTGAAATGGTATAGGAACATGACATCGCCAGTATAAGCAGGTTTTTGCTGACCTTTAATTTCAAGGGTCGCTTCGATAATCACTTTGGTTATTCCCCTTAAATTTGCAATAGACTTTAATTTTGCTTTTAAGCAGACTTCACTATCTACAACTACAGCCTGACCAAATTTAAAACTCTCTATCCCATAATTAATTTCCATTTTTATATTGCGGATATCTGCAATTTGTTTCCACAGATAAGGAATTAGTGATAAAGTTAAATAACCATGAGCTATAGTCGCTTTAAATGGCCCTTCACTTTCCGCTTTTTCTTTATCCACATGTATCCATTGGTGGTCGAGTGTTGCATCTGCAAACTTGTTAATCTGCTCCTGGCTAATGGTATGCCATCTAGAAACCCCGATCTCTTTGCCCAGGTAGGCCTCAAATTCTTCGTAATTATTTACTATTACCATATTTCAGTTTATTAGTTTGTTGATGTTGTCCGTTATCCGTTGTTCATTATCTGTTGACCGTTTTTGTTGACCGACAAACGACAAACGAAACCCTAACTATTTATTATCGATTTTAAATCGGCGGGTGAATAATTAACAGATTTTAATGTTTTATGATCCGCATTGCGATAAACCAAAAACAACCCGTCGATTTCTTTATAATAAGCATCTACATCGCCCTTATTTTTATAATGTGCAATGGTTTCATTAGCTTCTTCAACGGTCTTACAGGCTTTGCTCATATTAGAGCGATGCACCTCGTCGAATAATGCTTTAAATTGTTCGCCCAAGCCAAACTCCAAAACAGCCCCAGCAAGTACATACTGTAAATCGCAAAGTGCATCGGCAATTTCGATCAGGTTATTATCGTTTACCGCTTCCTGTAGTTCCCTTAGCTCTTCGGCCAACAATTCAATCCGCAATTGGCTTCTCTCTTTAGTTGGGATAGCTGCTTTTTCTATGATAGGATGTTTAAAAGTTCTATGAAATTCGGCAACTTGGTTTAAAGCGTTTAAATCGTTCATTAGTATCGTTTAGTTTAATGTTAAAATGTTTTTAGGCGCGACGCACTACTTCATGTATTCTTATTAATCGTCTTAATAGCTCGCTGGCCTCCTTCGTTTAAACTACTAAGGTTATATAATTTACGTTAAAGGGCAAATTTTCTTATCCACATGTAAATTAATATTAACAAAGTCTAAATGCATTCGTCGAGCAGGTAAACAATCGACTCATAATTCTTTCCTACTGCTTCAGATAAAGCTATTTCGCAGGTTTTACTAGACGAGTAATAGCCATTATAAGTATTTTCATTTACCTCTGTAGCTTCTGGAAGTATCGCTGAAGCCGTTAATTCCGGAAATAAAAAACCACGGTCGCCAGCCATCCCACAGCAGCCGGCGTGTACCGGAACGGTTACTTCGTTTGCCAAAGCGCGGGCAATTTTCTGAAATTTAGCTTCAATCCCCATTTTCTGAAGTGAACAAACCGGGTGCAATACTACTTTATCTTTCTTGTGTTGCACCGTTACTTTTGGTAAAACATAATCTTGTACATAATCTACGCTATCGATAATTTTTAAAGCTTCGAATTTTTGTTTATTCTCCGGGCTTAAAGCCGGGCCACAATCTTGCAGGGTATGGGTACACGAAGTAATGTCTATAACTACCGGCAGTTGCCCATGCCGGGTCCATTCCCATAATTTACTTACCGTATCGTTAACTGTATGCTTATAGGCACTCCCAAAGCCTTTAGAAGCGTAGATCTGCCCGCAACAGGTACTTTGAATATCGTTAGGGATAACAAAATCGATACCTGCTTTATGCGAAATGCTGATAAAAGTTTCGACCATATTCTTTTTATCGCCAGCAGTACCGCCCATTACCCGCGAAATACAAGTCGGATAATAAACTACAGCCGGGTCCGCTGCTAAAATACCAAGTTGCTTGCGAAATCCAGTGGTTGGCTTAATCTGGTTAGACCAAAGTGGAATGGCCGGGATTATCTTTTTAACTGTTCTGGTAAGGTTAAGCATCGCATTTGGGCCAAACAATTTATTTAAGCCTATTGCAAGTCGCAAGCCCGTTTCGACTATAAAGGTTACCGCTTTAAAGTTCTTAGCTACCACTAAGGCAGTTTTATTACCAAAGGAGCTATGGCTTTCCCGGCGCAGGCGCTTAACCAGCGAACCGGTATTAATGTCGACCGGGCAAGCGGTGGCACACAGGCCATCGACAGCACAAGTATCCAGCCCATCGTATTGGTATTGCGTTAAAAGCTCTTTATAAGGTTTGGTTTCGCCATTCCGTTTTAGCTTTAAGAGCTCGCGCCGCACTACAATTCTTCTACGTGGAGTAAGCGTAAGGTTACGGCTTGGGCATTTATGTTCGCAGAAGCCACACTCCATACATTTATCGACTTCTTCTTCTACTTTTGGCAAATCCTTTAATGCTTTGAGGTGCGCATTTTCATCGCTATTAATAATTACTCCGGGATTAAGCAGATTTTGAGGGTCAATTTCCTGTTTAAGGCTCTTCATAACTTCGTAGATACCCGGGCCCCATTCGGTTTCTACAAAAGGGGCCATATTACGACCAGTACCATGTTCGGCTTTTAGTGCACCTTTATATTTATCGACCACAAGTGCCACGACGTCTCTTAAAAACATGTCGTAACGGATAACTTCGGAGGTAATTTCGAAAGCCTGCGTTACCACAAAGTGGATATTACCATCTTTGGCATGCCCAAAAATAATCGCATTCTCGTAACGATGTTTTAGGAAAAGACCTTGAAGGTCGAGAATAGCATCACCCAGTTTGTCGACCGGTACGGCAATATCTTCTAAAATTACGGTGGTACCACTGGCTCTTACCGAGCCAACCGATGGGAACATCCCCTTTCTTACCTTCCATAAAAATGCCTGCTCTTCGGCGTCTTCGGTAAAAGCAGGTGCTTCAATTAACGACATCTCTCTGGCAATGGATAAAAAATCGTCGACCTTTGCCTTTACTGCTGCTACCGTATTTCCCTGGTACTCGACTAATAGTGCCGCTGCTGTATCGGGCAATGTTTTAATAATAGCCGGTACGCCCTTTATTAGCTCGATCGATCGTAACGATGCACGATCCATTAGCTCGACAGCCTCGGCCCCCGAATTACTTAAAGGAACAATGGCTTTACATGCCGCATAAATATCTGGAAAATAAAGGAGGGCAGTAGATTTAACCGGGTAATCGGGTACCGTTTGTAAAACCGCTTCGGCAATAAACCCTAAAGTGCCTTCGGCGCCCACTAAGAGGTGAGCCAGAATATCTAGCGGTTCTTCGAAGTCGATAAATGCATTAACTGCATAACCAACAGTGTTTTTTGTTTTGTATTTATGTCGAATAAGCTGGTAAAGTTGCTCATCGCCCCTAACCTGGTTTCGCAGAGATAATAGCTGTTCGTATATTTCCGGGCATTCGAGTTTAAACCGTGGATAATCTTCCGGCTGCTCTGTAAAGTACACTTTACCATTTGGTAAAATAAACTTGACATATTTTAAGGTGTGATAGGAATTTTTACTTACCCCGCAGCACATCCCACTTGCATTATTAGAAATAATCCCACCCATCATAGCCGAGCTAATACTCGCTGGGTCGGGGCCTATTTTACGGCCATATTTTCTTAATTCCGAGTTTACAATGGCACCAATTACTCCTGGCTGTACCCGAACTGTTTCGCCTTTATTTTCGACCCTTACAAAATTCCAGTACTGACTAAGATCGACGAGGATTCCATCCGAAACCGACTGCCCTGATAAACTCGTACCTGCGGTGCGAAAAGTTAAGGGAACTTGGTATTGCGCTGAAAATTGAAAAAGGGTAATAACCTCAGCTTCCGAAACGGGCTGAACCACTGCTTGTGGCCGAAGGTAATAAAAACCAGCATCCGAAGCATAAGAAACAAGGTCGATAAGTCTCGCCTTGATTCGTTCTTTTGCGATAATGGTTTCCAGTAATTTTGCTATGTTATGCATTGGATTAAAACGAATAGATCGGTTTCAAATATAGTTTTAATTTTATTGTTGTTGGGCAAGGTTTTTCTTTTTTACCTCGTCGAAAGACTGCTTATTCCATGAGCTAAGTACCTTAGACTACACATCTGGTACAAGCATTTACCTAATTTAGTGCAAACATTTGCTGGGACTAACAGCAATCTACTAAACCTAATACAAAAACACCAGCAAATGCTTACTAGATGGAGTGCTCAAAAACCAATGGTTATAGCATTAAAAAACACAAAATAAACAGATAATTTTTATATTGCCAGCTCAAACACATCGATAATGAAATCATCCTGGAGCTTTAAACCTCAAAACATTACTTTACTAACCCTCGTTTTTCCATTGCTAATTTCTCAAGTTTTAGCCAGGGCATCACAAAACACGGCACCAGCACATCAAATTACAAAGCAAAACCAAGGGGTAATTAGCGCAAAAAAGATAGGAACAACAGTGGTCGAAGTATTGCTTTCTAACCAACAACGATTAACATTAGATTTCTATAGTGATGGTATTTTTAGGCTTTTTCAGGACAATACCGGGGGCACAGTTCGTGATCCAGAAGCTAAACCAGCAGCCAAAATTTTGGTCGACAACCCACGAAAACCAGTTGCAAAACTAAGCTTGGCCGACGAAAATAATCAAATTACAATTTCAACCAATAAAATTGCTGTTCAGATAGATAAGAATACAACTTTATTAAAAATTGTTAACCTCGCCAATCAGGCAATTATCTTAGAAGAAACAGCACCTATCCAATTCGAAAAAGACGAAGTAACGCTTACTTTAAAAGAAAATCTGCAAGAATATTTTTACGGCGGTGGCGTACAAAACGGACGTTTCTCCCATAAAGGAAAAACAATTGCTATCGAGAATCAGAACAGCTGGACCGATGGTGGCGTAGCCTCGCCCACCCCTTTTTATTGGTCGACGAATGGTTACGGAATCTTATGGCATACCTTTAAAAAAGGCAAGTACGATTTTGGGAATAAAGAAAAAGGATGGGTTCGCTTATCGCACGAAACAAATTACCTCGATGTATTTTTTATGACTGGCGATGGCCCGGTAGCTCTTTTAAACGATTTTTATCAACTTACCGGCAATCCAATCTTACTGCCTAAGTTCGGATTTTACGAAGGACATTTAAATGCCTATAACCGCGATTTCTGGAAAGAAGACGAGAAGGGGGTGCTGTTCGAAGATGGTAAACGTTATAAGGAAAGTCAGAAAGACAATGGCGGCACCAAGGAATCGCTAAATGGCGAAAAAAACAACTATCAGTTTTCGGCACGTGCGGTTATCGACCGTTATAAAAAGAACGATATGCCTTTTGGCTGGTTATTGCCCAATGACGGTTATGGAGCTGGTTATGGGCAAACCGAAACTTTAGATGGAAACATTCAGAATTTGAAGAGTTTAGGCGATTATGCCCGTAAAAATGGGGTAGAAATTGGCTTATGGACCCAATCAGATTTGCACCCTAAAGCCGGGGTTAGCCCTTTACTGCAGCGCGACATTTTAAAAGAGGTAAAGGATGCCGGTGTTCGGGTATTAAAAACCGATGTAGCCTGGGTGGGTGCCGGTTACTCGTTCGGGCTTAACGGCGTTGCCGATGTGGCGCAAATAATGTCGAACTATGGCAATAACAGCCGGCCTTTTATAATCTCGTTAGATGGTTGGGCCGGCACCCAGCGCTATGCTGCAATCTGGTCTGGCGATCAAACCGGCGGTGTTTGGGAATACATCCGCTTTCATATCCCAACCTATTTAGGGTCGGGTCTATCTGGGCAGCCCAACATTACTTCAGACATGGATGGTATTTTTGGAGGCAAAAATATAATTATTAATACCCGCGATTTTCAATGGAAAACCTTTACACCCATGCAATTAAACATGGATGGCTGGGGTGCAAACGAAAAATATCCGCAGGCCTTAGGCGAACCTATTACTTCTATTAACCGCAATTATTTAAAACTCAAATCGGAGCTTATCCCTTATACTTATAGTCTTGCTAAAATTGCTGTAAATGGCCTGCCGATTATGCGGGCTATGTTTCTGGAGTACCCTAATGCCTATACCCATAGTACTGCTACCCAATATCAGTTTATGTATGGGCCTAATTTCTTAGTGGCGCCAATTTACCAGGCCACTAAATTAGCCGATAAAGGCAATGACATCCGAAATGGCATCTATCTTCCGGAAGGCGTTTGGATTGATTATTTTTCTGGCGATAAATATGAGGGGAACCAAGTTTTAAACAGCTTAGAGGTGCCACTATGGAAACTTCCGGTATTTGTTAAACAAGGAGCAATTATACCAATGGCAAATCCGAACAATAATGTAAAAGAAATTAATAAAGGAATTCGTTATTACGAAATTTACCCATCGGACAAAAGTTCCTTTACCGAATACGACGACGATGGCGCTACAGAGCAGTATAAATTAAGGAAGGGAATTTCCAGTCTTATCGAAAGTGAAGTAGATAAAAATAACCAGGCTATCGTAACCATTAACCCCGCACAAGGTAATTTTAATGGCTTCGTAAAAGAAAAGGCAACGCAGTTTACCATTAATGTAACCGAAAAACCAACAAAAGTAACGGCCAAAATCGGGAAGCATAATATCAGGCTAACGGCCGCAAATTCGATGCAAGATTTTTTAACCCGGACGAATGTTTATTTCTACGATGCTAACCCTAACCTTAACAAATTCTCCACTAAAGGAAGTGAATTTGAGAAGGTTGTGATGGCTAAAAACCCACAGTTCCTTATAAAATTGGCGGCGACAGACATTACAATAAACTCCGTTAGCGTAACCATAGAGGGCTTTAAGTTCGAGCCGGCAGATCGGCAAAGGGTATCGTCGGGGCCATTAACTGCTCCGGTAAACGCCCAAGTTACCGATAAAGATGCGACAGCTTATACCCTTGCGCCAAGCTGGGATAAAGTTAACAGGGCCGATTTCTACGAAATAGACTTTAACGGGATGCTTTATAGCACTATACGCGACACTACCCTACGCTTTGATGGTTTAACTGCAGAAACTTCCTATTCGTTTAAACTTCGGGCAGTAAATAAAGATGGTTATTCTAACTGGGCCGAATTTAAAAGTACGACTAAGGCTAATCCGCTATTGTTTACCATTCGTGGAATAACTGCCGAAACCACAGTCGAAAACCAGGGCGGATCTGGAATCGATAAATTATTCGACCACGATGAAGGTAACTTATGGCATACGAAATGGGGAACAAAGGCAGTTCCATTCGAGTTGGTAATGGATTTAAAATCAGTTAACCAACTCGATAAATTCCAATACCTGCCACGTAGCGGACGCGGGAATGGCATTATCTTAAAGGGCCAGGTATTTTATAGCAACAATAAAGAAAACTGGACCGAAGCCGGTGCTTTCGAATGGGCAAATAGCGACGAAGTTAAAACATTTAACTTCGCTAACCATCCCACTGCTCGCTACATTAAACTCTCGATTACCGATGGTGTGGGTGGTTTTGGTTCGGGCCGGGAGCTTTATGTGTTTAAAGTTCCGGGAACAGAAAGTTATTTACCAGGCGATATTAATAACGATCGCCTTATCGATAAAAACGATTTAACCGCTTATCTCAATTATACCGGATTAAGAAAAGGCGATGCCGATTTCGAAGGCTACATTAGCAATGGCGATATCAACAAAAATAACCTCATCGATGCTTACGATATTTCGGTAGCAGCTACCCAATTAGAAGGTGGTGTAAAAGCTAACAAACTAGATAAGGTTGCAGGTAAGCTCGAAATAAGTACTGCAAAACAAAGTTATAACAAAGGCGATATAATCGAGGTTAAAGTGAGTGGCCTGGCACTTAATGCGGTAAATGCGCTAAGCTTTGCCCTACCTTATCAAACAGCTGATTACGAATTTGTGGGTGTACAAGCTTTAGCTACAAAACAAATGGAAAACTTTACTTACGACAGGCTCCATACCAATGGAGAGAAGGCTTTATACGCTACCTTTGTAAATGTTGGCAATAAAGAAACGCTAAAGGGCGAAGAAACGTTGTTTATCTTGAAATTGAAAGCCAAACACAAAGTGAAATTTGACCTTAAAGCAGTTGATGGAGTATTGGTCGACAAAAATTTAAATACCGTTGGCTTTTAAAAATTAACAGATTTTGTAAACACCAGGTCATTCAGTTTTACAATTTTAGTACCTACTTTTTTAAAGTATTTACAAAATAAGATTAACATGGATCGGGATAAACAATATTTTAATTATTTTCATCATAACTTTATAAAAGGTTTACTTAGGCGGTGTGCACTCGTTTTGGGGCTATAAGTGATTTCTAAAAACTATAGGTTTGCAAATTTATTACGATACTCAATTGGGGTAAGCCCGGTAATCTTTTTAAAGATATCTCTAAATGCTTTTGTATCTGTATAACCTACATCAAACATAATTTCTGTTACATTCTTTCTCGAGGCTTCAAAAGATTTTTTGGCAGCTTCTATCCTTACTCTCTGTATATAGGTTATGGGGGTATTGTTGGTCGCTTCTTTAAACCTCCTTTCAAAAGTTCTACGGCTTGTATTAATTAAACTGGCTAAAGTTTCTATTGTTATTTTATCCTCATAGTGCTTTTCAATATGATCCTGTACTTTTTGAATAGCAGCATCACCATGGTTTCTTTGCCCTCTGAAGATAGCGAATTGAGACTGGCCCTCTCTTCCAATATCTAAAGCAAAATACTTTGAAATCATTACCGCTGTTTCCCTGTCAGCAAACTTTTCAATCAAGTATAATATTAAATTCCACAAACTACTGGCCCCACCGCTGCTATAAATATTATCGTGTTCGGTTATTATAGCTCCATCTTCTACTGCTACAGCCGGATATCTTTCTCTAAACTCATTAATATAAGCCCAATGTGTAGAACATTTTTTACCGTCTAATAAACCGGTTTCGGCTAAAAGAAAAGCGCCTATACACAAACTGGCCAGACTCGAACCATTCATGTAGAGCTTTTTAAAATAAGGTATCGCTGCTGCATTAGCCTGTATTGCTTTAGTGGTATCGCCAAAAGTAGGCGGTATAATAAGTAAGTCTGTTTTAGCAACATCTTTAAGCAACCGATCGGTTTTTATAGTGTACTCGCCATTGTTAGCGGGCACGTATTCGTTTAAGCCCACATACTCTACATTAAATATGGGTTTTTTACCAAATGCGGTTAAAAACTCATTGGCCGTATTAAAGCTTCTAAATGGCGGGGTAATGCCTTCAATTGCCCCATACTCAGGTACAAAGACAGAGATTTGCATATCAATTATTAAGATTAAGCAACTAAGCTACGAAAATAGTTTTGTCATAATTTACCCCTAAGGTTGTCATTTTCATAATAGCTATAATTTTATGTACAACCCTATCTTTGAATAGTAAAATTAAATAAACAAAAACATTAAATAACAATAAGCATTTTAAAGAAATGAAAAAGAATAAACTCATCTTTTGGGTGGCAACCATCATCATCATACTCTGGGAGGGTATAATGCCACTTGGCACCATGTTATTTGCACCACAGTATATAAATGCAGGTACAAAACCCCTGGGCTATCCAGATTACTTTGCCTACGCCCTCATTATCTGTAAAGCACTTGGCATTTTAGCTATTTCCTATCCTAAAACACCAGGAAAGCTAAAGGAATGGGCGTATGCAGGGCTCACATTTAATTTAATCTTTGCATTCGTAAGCCATGCCTGCGTAGATAAAAACATCGGGTTTATGCTAATGCCACTTGTGGTATTGGGTATTCTTGCGGTTTCTTATATTTATAACTCTAAAATCCAGCAAAACAATTAATCACTCATTAAATTTTAATAAAATGAAAAACAACACTGTTTCATTACATCGGGTAATAAAAGCAAGCCCAGAAAAAGTATTTCGGGCATTTGCAGATCCTACAGCACATTCGAATTGGCTGCCACCTTATGGCTTTATATGCACCGTACAGCAAATGGACTTTAAAGTCGGAGGTCAGTTTAAAATGACTTTTACCAATTTCAGTACCGGGAATGGGCATTCCTTTGGTGGAACGTATCTCGAAATAAAGCCTAACGAACTGGTTAAATACACCGACACTTTCGACGATCCTAATTTACCCGGAGAAATGACAACCACCATACAGCTAAATAAGGTTTTGTGTGGCACCGAACTTAAAGTAACTCAGGAAGGAATTCCTGAAGTAATACCGACCGAAATGTGTTATTTAGGCTGGCAGGAATCGTTAGAGAAATTAATCAAGCTGGTAGAACCTGAAATTCCGGATGCTTAATTTATGCGACTATGGTGGAACATCATTATGATAAATTAATAAGCGCTGTTTTCATCACATTTTCTGGCAATTGTAAAAAGGCCCTTACCTTTTACCAAACTTGTTTTGGGGGCCTGTTGCAATTCGAACTTTTTGAAAAGGAATTACCAGGTTATCCAGAAATGCCGGTTGTTAACGGGTCGCTGGTTTCAGATCGGATCGTTATTCATGGCTCGGACTTGATCCATAACGAAGGAAGAAAGCTTGGGAATTATATGGCTATTTTTTTGCATTGCAAAAATACGGCCGAGAGAAAAACGCTTATCGAAAAACTGGAAGCCAAT
>JAZKCO010000010.1:39586-44540 GCA_040388055.1 Bacteroidota bacterium | reverse complement strand
GCCAATAAAAAGAATATTCATGTTAAGAAGAACGATGCCGACCAAAAATTAATTGAAGTAACCGACGCTTTTGAGGTAAGGTGGGTATTGGGTATTTAATAAGAAAAAGCGCCAAAGAATAATTTTAGTGTTGGCAAATGAGCTAAAAAATAAGTTACGGTGGCAATAACAGATAGTAAGGTATAAATAAGTATAACCCAAAATAACCAGAGAATTTTATTTTAGTCCGAAAGAGAGGAGCTCCTGTAATTAACAAAAAGCGAAAGCGATGCCGTAATGAGGTACTGAAGTTCAGTAAGACACTAAATACGACTAAGGATCCGGGATTTGTATCTATAAAAAATACAGCCCATTATAATAACAGGAAACAAAATCCAGGTATTGTTTAATCTATAAATATATGGCAAAACAATATTTTGCAAAACGAACATATCCCTGGATAATACCATAAAAACCTTTCCTTCTTTTTGTATAAATTCTTCCAGGTCACCATCGGTATTCGCATCTACGATAACCCCGCTTTATATGCCTGAATTTTAGTTTATTATGGTGTCGTACAATAATGGCAAATATTTTTCAAAAAAAAGAGTAGATTGTTCTATTCCTTCTGCGGTGTCGTGATTATGATTTACCGCAATAACTGCATCTAAATTTGGGAAAACGAAAATATACTGTCCTCCATAACCCATTGCATAATTTACAATTTCATTTTTATATTTTGCTTGATACCAACAATAACCGTGAAGTGAACCTTTCAGGCCCCAAGAGGCTTTTAATTTATTTTCGATGTTGAATAGTTCTGTAACCCATTTTTCGGAAACGATTTGTTGGTCTTTGTACTTACCATTTTTCAATAATAGTTCTCCAATTTTCACTAAATCTGCTGTTCGCATCCAAAGCGAAAGTCCGCCACCATCATTGTAGCCATCTTTTAATTTATCCCACTTGTAAAGTGTAATACCCAAAGGCTTGAACAAATTTTCTTCAGCAAACTTTTCCGTTTCTGTATTTGCTGCTTTCGAGATAATTACAGAGAGCAGATGTGTGGCGGCGGTCTTATACGCCTATAGCTTTACAGTTTTTCGGAAAAACTTAAAGCAAGTATGGAGAAACCCATATTAGACCAACTGTAAGGAGAAACCTGTATTAGACCTTTTGTAAGGGTAATCTAGTATAAGACAGTTGGTTAATTTAGGGTTCAACAATACGCTATTCGAACTTCAGATAGGCCAACTCAATATCGGTGTTTGCCGCATCAGCTTCCTTTGGAATGATGACCGTGCGCCCACTGAAGGCTACCTTTATCAATTTGTCTTCGGCCATCTCGAAGCTGGAAGGCATATTGCAAACCACCATAGGCAGGCGGCCGGCGGACTCGATGACGAACTTGTGCCCTGACAAGGTAAGATTTGAGATATTGTCCGTATATCTCAACGAACCTTTTAACATGTCAACGACCTCGACATTGGAACCTGAAAAATTACAAGTTGGGGAAAATGTTAAATCGGATCCGTTCCCTTCCTTTTTACAGGAAAGTGATGCGAATAAAACGAAAATCATCACGTAGTTATTTAGCTTAGAAATCATAATATTTATTTTTGTAACCGGTTGACCCACACTTATTAATTGCTAATTTAACGAAACTTCGGGAATACTTGGTATTTTTATCAACTCTTGGCCAATTTTAGAAAATCAATAGCCAACTAACAAAAAATGAGAAGGGCCTATCAGCATTCACTGATAGGCCCAGAATTAACATAGCCGAGAAACTACATTCCCAGTTCCTGACTTTCTGCCACTAATTAATTAAAATTTACACAATCGGCAATCCGACTTTTTATTTGGATTAATTTAATAAGGTCTTCCTAACAAGAATAATAGTAAGAAATCATTTCGTGAATTCGAAACTAAGTCAAGTCACTAGGCTTCGTAATTATAAAAAAAAGTTTAGCCCACCATCTGCAACTATTTTGGGATGTTGTTTATATTTTTCGATAATAGCCCTTGCTTTTTCGAGTAGGGGGATGCGAACCCTGGTTGAGGTTTTTTGCCTACTTGTAACAATCCAGTCTTTCCCATCAAGTCCAACCGATATCATATCAGGCTTTAGATTCATAACATCTATGTAGGAAGGTCCGGTATAACAGCTGAATACGAAAAGATCCTTTACCTGTTGCAGCCGCTCAATTGTGAAATCCTTTTGCTCAATCCTTTTCAGCTCTTCAATATTCAGGCACTGGCGCTCCACAGGGTCGAACTTTTGTTTGTACTTGGTAAAGGGATCTTTTTCCATCCATTCAAAGGTTACCGCCAGAGAGATTGTTTTTCTGAAACGCTCAATATGCTTCATGATACCATTGTTGTTCAACGGCTTATGGTAATCCAAGGGTTTATGGTTACGGAGAAAATGCTCAAAATTCATTATAAAACTGTAGGTAAGCTCTGTAAGGTAC
Source organism: Bacteroidota bacterium (assembly GCA_040388055.1). Classification (GTDB taxonomy): domain Bacteria; phylum Bacteroidota; class Bacteroidia; order Sphingobacteriales; family Sphingobacteriaceae; genus Pedobacter. Next base: position 42,087 of record JAZKCO010000010.1, on the reverse strand, counting down.
TTATCTGGAGTCTTATAGTGTTCCATTTGGTCATCTCCCAGTACCTTTTCCTTGATAATTTCAACGGTGATCAGTTTTTTTTGCAGGTGGAGTTCCTGATAACACTCCACGATAGAAGACCTTAACCTCTCCAGGTAGTTGTTCAATTTTACAACCTCCTCCCGGCTTCCCTTTGCCATTCCCTTTCCGGGGTTCCAGTTTTTGTCCAGTACGGTACGCTTGACGGAAATTTCAAGCCGCTTTCAGTTCACTGTGATACGCAGATAGATCGGGATCGACCCATCCTGGTTGATTTTGTACCTGCGTAGATAAAAGGTTACCCCAAACGTGTTGCTCAATGTTTTCATATCCATTCATTTTAGTTTGAAAAAGCCCGTTTGGTACTGCTTATTGCGCCCCATTCAAAAAGGGGCATAAAAAACATTCAAATTGGGGCAAAATAATTGCCAAAACGTCTTTATTATCAATTAATTGATATGTTTTCTGTACCCCAATTTAAAAATTTAAAAAGGGACACCGAATAGGTCACATTTATATCGATATATATGGATAAAACAGTATGAAGTAATTTTATAAAACAACAAAAACCCCTTTAATCATACAATAAAGGAGATTTAGCCGACTTTTAGTTAGTCTAATTGTCGGGATGGCAGGATTACCTCCGCTGCGCTCTGGTGATCCTGAAAAAGGGGGAAGTTCAAGCTCAAGCCTTTCCTTTTCCTTCGTCAAAGCTGGCTATTTTGCTTTCTCGCCATCTTTAAAGTCTGCGGCTTTCGGCGTCTTGAAAACAAAATAGCCTCTCCTGCTTCGCAGAAAAGGCTATCGTTTGTCGGGGTGGCAGGATTTACCTCTCCCTTTTTAATATGCTGTTATCTAATTACTTAGATATTTTATCTATACATTTTTCAGTTAAAGGACACCGAATCGGGCACATATAATTTACTTTGTTTTAAGTAGTTTTATGTGTTAAACACATCTTTTGGTTGAAAATCAACTACGTTTTGATGATGTAAATATATATAAAAAGGTATTAAAATCAAATATAATTGAATTTAAAACTGATTTCGAATCTGTTAAGGTCGGTACGATAAAGAGATAACTAATGGCTAATTTGTAACTTATTCCACCGAATAGTACTTTTTCCTGAACCAAAATGCAAGGTTAACCAGTGCAATCAGAGCAGGTACTTCGACCAAAGGGCCGATTACCCCTGCAAATGCCTGTCCAGAGTTGATTCCGAAAACACCAATGGAAACAGCAATAGCCAATTCAAAATTATTGCCCGTTGCAGTAAAAGCTATAGAAGTGCTTTTAGAATAATCAGCCCCAAAGTATTTCCCTGCAAAGAAACTGATCACGAACATGATGGAAAAGTAGATCACAAGCGGTATGGCAATACGAACCACATCCATAGGTATCTGAACGATCAGGTTACCTTTTAAACTGAACATAATTAGGATGGTAAAAAGCAGTGCAATCAAGGTAATTGGTGAGATGAAAGGCACAAATCTTTCCTGAAACCATTGTTCACCCTTAAGTTTGATTAGAACGAACCTTGAGATAATACCCATTGCAAATGGCAGACCGAGATAGATCCCCACACTTTTAGCAATTTCACCAATGGTAATATTCACTTCCAAGCTTTTCAGCCCAAAGTATGGCGGCAAAATGGTAATGAAAACATACGCAAAAATGCTATATAACAATACCTGAAAGATACTGTTCAACGCTATCAGTCCTGCCGCATATTCACGGTTTCCTTCTGCCAGCTCATTCCAGACGACTACCATTGCAATACAACGGGCAAGTCCGATTAGTATCAGTCCGACCATATATTCGGGATAATCTCTTAAAAAAGTTATGGCCAAAAAGAACATCAATAGTGGCCCTATAACCCAGTTCAGTACCAGTGAAACGGTAAGCACTTTTGTATCCTTGAATACTTCTCCCATCTTTTCATATCTCACTTTTGCCAGTGGGGGATACATCATCAGGATCAGCCCGATTGCCAGTGGAATATTGGTCGTTCCAGAAGAAAATGAATTGATAAAGTTCGATGAGGAAGGGACAAAATAGCCAATGCCTACACCAAAGGCCATGGCCATGAATATCCAAAGGGTCAGGTATCGGTCAAGGAAACCTAGTTTTTTCCGCTCTACTACGGGCGCACAATTATTTGCCGACATGTTAGCGCTTTAGGTTTTCGTTTACAAAGTTCTGCGCATATTTGCGGATCATCTCCCTTACCTCACGGAACTGTTCCATAACTTCTTCTTCGGTGCCAATAGCTTTTGCGGGATCGGGAAAATTATAATGCAGCTTTACCGCATTGGTAGGGAAATACGGACAGCTTTCTTTTGCGTTATCACAAACGGTGATCACATAATCGAAATCCAGGCCCATGTATTCATCTATATTGTTAGAGGTGTGTCCAGAAATGTCTATTCCATCTCTTTTCATAATTTCGATTGCTTTTGGATTCACTCCATGGGTCTCTATTC
>JAZKCO010000010.1:0-39576 GCA_040388055.1 Bacteroidota bacterium | reverse complement strand
AGATTTCTGCCCCGCCTCCAGCGAAATGCCTTAAATAACCTTCTGCAATCTGGCTCCTGCAACTGTTTCCCGTGCAGAGCACTAATACTTTCTTCATAAATAGTTTTTTATAATTTAACTGATAATTTTACTTCTTCTTTCCAGCAGCACCGTATCCCGCCAAACCCCATTCTGCTTACCAATCTTTTCCCGAACACCAAGTGTCCGAAACCCGGCTTTTTCATGGATACGAAGGCTACCTCCATTCTCCAGAAAGATTCCGGCCTGCAGAGTCCATATCCCCTCTACTTCACTCAATTTTACAAGTTCTTCCAAAAGTGCAAGGCCAATACCCTTGCCTGACTGTCCTGGGTCAACATAAACGCTCACTTCTGCTACGCCTGCGTACACACAACGTGAAGAAACTGGAGTCAATGCTGCCCAGCCAATCACTCTATCATTTTCTTCGGCAACAATCCTGCAATTAACAAGATGCGAGCCATCCCACTCTTCCCAAGACGGTGCACTGGTCTGGAATGTAGCATTACCAGTAGCGATGCCCTTTTCATAGATCAACTTGACCTGCTCCCAATCTGAATCTAGTAGATTCCTGATTTCCATGGCAAGTGAATTAACAGCAACCGCCACCAGGAGTACAATTGTTTACTGCACCTGCCAGGTTAACCATTCCTTTTCTTGGAGCATCTTCAACACCACAAGCCTCCCTTGCAAGACAGGCGGTCTGCTTTGCAAGTAACAGAAAGTTCGTTCCATCAAACCCAAGTTCATATTTACCAATGGTACCCGACTGGTATTCCACTTCGATTTCCAGATCCTCCATGCCCAATACTTTTTCCGAAAGCGCTATGATTCCCAATAGCTTTCCTGCTTTCAAACGGTGCTCATAGTCATCTGCATCCCATAACTGGAAGTTTGCTACTTTTTCATGTCGTACCTTACCACCGCAGTCGATAAAGTCTTTTGTAATGATTCCCACTTCTGTAACATGGAAATGTTCGGGCACCATTGCCCCATCCTCCACTTGAAAATTTACCGTCTCGGCAGTAGTTAAGATTTCTTTGATTTCTGATAGTTTCATAATTTATCTATTATAGTAATATTGCAATTTAACGATTGAAATAGGCAAACAAAATGCTTAACAGCAGACCGTTTCACCTTTGTAGGAGCCTAAAAAACCACCAAACTGCTCTTCCAATATCTTCCATGTTTTAGGATTGATGCAATAGCATACACTTACGCCCTCTATTGTGCCCTGTATAATTTTTGCTGTTTTAAGCTCTTTCAGGTGCTGGGAGATTGTGGCCTGTGCCAGTCCAAGTTCACCAACCAAGTCACCGCAAATGCAGGTGTTGGATATAATGATCCTTTGAAGGATAGCGATACGTGCAGGATGTGCAATAGCCTTCAAGAGTGTTGAAAGCTGGTTCTGCTCATCGGTGAATATTTCAGTTTTTGTAAGTCCCATAATTATATATCGCAATATTACGATGTATTTTTCTTTAATCCAAATTTTTCGACATATATAGTCTATTCGATTACAGAATTATGATTAAGCTTTGGAGAAAGCCACTAGTTAGCTGAATTACAACTTAAGATCCTAATACCGATATAAGTATCTCCAAATTGGCTACAAGGAGTCCACTTATTACGTCTCATTCATAATACCGCCTCAAAATAAGAACATTTATGCAAACACTCTCTGCCCCAAAACCTAAAAGGCTCAAATAACGTAGTTTAGTTAATACTTTATTCCTCTACATTTTTCATAGCCGAAAGCAAGGTGTAAGCTCCTTTAATTACAACAGCGGAGTTACGATCAAAATTATCTGGCAAGATGACCTCTGTATATCCTTCCTGCTCAATGCCTTTTTTCACCGGGATCATTTTAAATGTAAATCCTTTTTCAGAAGAAGATGTTTGAATAAAAATATAATCCATACCATCGGATTGCACTATAGACTCATTAGGTAATGCCGAAACAGACTGGTTTGTAGTTTCAATCATCGCCTTGGCGTACATACCTGGGAACAAACTTGTATTTCCCACATCAAGCAGGTGACAATGAACAGGCACTGTTCCGTCTGTGCCGGTAGACTTCCCGATCAGAAAAACTTTAGCATTGCGATTGTATTCTGTTTCATTCGCCAATGCAAATTTGATGGATTGACCTACTTTAATTTTAGCAGCATCTCTTTCATAAACGTTCAATGCAAGATGCATTTCGCTCTTATTGGCCAGTTCAAATATCACATCCGTTGGATTTACATATTTTCCGGTGGTTGCATTGCTAAGGGTTACGTATCCATTTATAGGTGAATACAGATTACTTGTTTTGGAAATCTTTCCTGAGCTAAGGTTCTTAGCATTGATGCCAATCAAGGATAATTTCTGTTCTAATCCACTCATTCTCGCTTGTATCATTTTATACTCAGAACTTACCTGCTGGAAGGTTTTAGCAGAGTTTACATCCTCTTTTCGCAATTGTTCTTGTCGTTTGTATTCAAGGGCTAAAAATTCGAAACGGCTTTTACTCTCTAAGTATTCCTGTTGAATGTCAATAAATTCGGGGTTTTCAAGGGTTGCAATCACCTGTCCTTTACGAATCTGTTGGCCTGGCAGTAGGCCAGAACTTTTAATATAACCACCTAAAGGGGCTGATATAGAAACCATATTTTCAGGCGGCACATCAATAGCACCATTTGCCTTGATTACATCACTCAATGAGCGCATTTCCAATTTGCCCATTTGCAAGGTGGCTACCCTGTGCTGATCTTTAGACAAAGTGACCTCATCACTTGGCTTATCCATAGCTGGTTCTTCTTTCTTTTCTTCTGTAGCAGCCTGATTACAAGCTGTAAGGGTTAAAAGCGACAGCGCGAAAGCTGTTATATAATTTAGTGTCTTCATTTTTGCTATTTATTATTTCTTACCTATTATATTTTCGATGTCCAATAAATTCTGGTTATAAGCAAAAAGCTCATCCAGGTAATCAGATTTAATTTTTATGGCTAAGGTTAAACTTTGCAAGTATTGCAGATAAGAGATCTCACCTCCTTTAAAACCTGCCTCAGCATTCTTGATGATCAGATCAGCTTGTTTTAATGCGCCCTGTTCATAATAATCAAGCGTACTTGCCTGCTTCTGGTTTTGCTGTAAAAGTTGACTAAAATTGCCCCTCAACGTACTTTGCTGATCTAGCAAATTAGCCGAAGCAATCTGCTGATTCATTTTAGCTGCATTTACTTTTGCCTTGTTTCCACTAGGCAGTAAAGGAATGCCAATGCCTACCTGAAATCCACTAAAACGATCAGCACCCGTATAGTTATGTGTCATTCCATTAAAATTCTGAAGCCCTCTAAAGGACTGGTTAAAATACCCCAATGAAAAATCAGGCAAGCCCTTTGCCTTTTGAAGCCTAGTCTCCTGCTCTTTCACCTTCAGCTCCTGTTTCAAATAATTCAGATATGGATTGACCGCGAGTATTGCACTGTCTTGTGTAAGGGTAATTGGTTTCCGCTGAAGTCTGGTTTCAAAGACAACGATTTCCTGATCAGTATTGAGCAAGGTTTGCAGTTCCTTTTCAGCAATACGAGTATCGGCCTGAATTTGCCTCGATCCATTTTTAAGTTCCATGAGCTGGGTTTCCGAGGTCACTTTTTCCAGTCGGTTACTTTCACCCGTCCGGTATCGCAAATCACTAGCCTTAAGCAAATTGGTATACAGACTCTCCTGATCATCCAACAGCTTCTTTTTTTCACCCAAATAAACCAGCTTGTAATACACACTTTTAACACGATTAATCAATGTCAAGGCCTGTATATTATATTGCTCCTGGGCTTTTAAGATCTGTTCTGATGCCAATTTGGATTGCCCAGAATAAACTGCAGGAAATTCAATTTTCTGAACGACGCTGATATGATTGTCCCTTGCATTGCTATTGATTTGCCCTTGCTGGTAGATTACATTGGTACGTTCAAGGTTAAGGCTCCCTTTTTTAAGTTCCTTTTGATAGTCAACTCCGAATGTAGCAGCCTTGATGCCATTGTTGTTTTTTAGGGCCAGATCAATCGCCTGTTGAAGGGTTAATTTTTCAGCTGACCCGTTCTGGGCAAATGCTCCAGATGGTATCAACAAAACCGATGATAAAATCAAAAAAAGAACTGTATTCAATGCAGTACTAGTTTTAGGTTTCCTAAATTTTTTCTCAAAAAGAATGTATAATACCGGCAGCACTAAAAGTGTAAGTAATGTTGCCGTTAACAATCCGCCTATTACTACCGTAGCCAAAGGCCGCTGAATTTCTGCACCAGATGAATTAGAGATCGCCATTGGCAGAAAGCCAAGCGAAGCAACAGCAGCAGTCATTAGTACAGGCCGTAATCTGATTTTAGTTCCAATAAGCACCCTTTGGTTAATATCGGTCATTCCCTCTTCTTTTAAGCGATTAAATTCAGAAATCAACACAATCCCATTTAAAACCGCAACACCAAACAAGGCGATAAAGCCAACACCAGCAGAAATACTGAAAGGCATATCCCGGATCAGCAAAGCAAATACACCACCAATTGCAGAAAGCGGGATGGCCGTAAAAATGAGCAAGGTTTGTTTCATCGAATTGAAAGTAAAATAGAGTAAGCAAAGGATCAGTAATAAAGCTACTGGAAGGGCAAATGCCAATCTTTTGTTAGCTGCCTGCAAATTTTCAAACTGTCCTCCATAGGTAACATAATAGCCTGCTGGGAGCTTGATCTTTTGGTCAATCTTAGTTTGAATTTCTTTTACGATACTGGCCACATCACGATCACGCACATTAAAACCGATAGTAATCCTTCTTTTGGTATCGTCTCGCTGAATTTGATTTGGACCGTTCTTAAATTCCACTGAAGCGACTTCGTCCAAAGGTATTTGCTTGCCTGTGGGCGTAGAAATATACAGACCCCGCACATTACCAATATCCTGCCTGTCTTGCTTATCCAAGCGAACCACCATCTCAAAACGTTTCTCCCCTTCGTAGACCAGACCTGCTGTTTCACCAGCAAATGCAGTTTTAATAGTGCGGTTGATCTCTTCAATATTTAAGCCATACTGGGCAATTTTATCCCGGTTAAATTTGATCTGTATCTGTGGCAAACCAGTAACTTCCTCTACATACAAATCATAAACCCCATCAATAGGTTTAACCAGTTTACCAATTTTAGCAGCCTCGGAGGTCAACACATCCAGATCTTCTCCATAGATTTTCAGTACAACATCCTGTTTTGCTCCTGTAATCAATTCATTAAAACGCATCTGAATAGGCTGCTGAAAACCAAATGTAGCTCCCGATATCACAGAAAGAGCTCTCTGCATCGTATCGGCTAGCTCCTCCCTGGTCTTGGCTGTAGTCCATTGATCCTTTTCCTTGAGGATCACCATCATATCACCTGCTTCAATCGGCATAGGGTCAGTTGGAATTTCTCCAGACCCTATCTTATTCACCACTTGTTTAACTTCAGGAAAGCGAAAAATGATTTTTTGCGCTTTTCTTGAAACCTCAATCATTTGATCAATCGAACTCCCTGTTAACACTCTTGTTTCTACGGCAAAATCACCCTCGTCCAGTTGAGGGATAAATTCACCACCCAAACGATTAAAGGTGATCATGCTGATTACAAAAAGTACAACAGCAGTAATAATTACTATTGCTTTATGTTGGATAGCCTTCTTAATGAGCGGACTATACAACCGCTGGAAATAATCCATCATTTTATCAGAGAAATTGCGCTTGTGGGCCGTGTTTTTACTCAAACCTAAAGCAGCCATCATCGGCACATAGGTAAGCGAAAGGATAAATGCACCTAGAATAGCAAACATAACAGTTTGTGCCATTGGCCTAAACATCTTTCCTTCAATGCCAACCAGCACTAATAAAGGTAAATACACAATCAAAATAATAATCTCTCCAAATGCAGCACTTGTCCTAATCTTTGAGGAAGCCTGATAAACCTCCTCATCCATTTGCTGCTGACTGAGCCGAGCAATTCCCTTGGTCGCAAATTTTCCTATTCCAATTCGATGGACAATACTCTCCACAATAATTACCGCACCATCTACAATGAGCCCAAAATCTATAGCCCCCAGGCTCATCAGGTTACCAGAAACCCCAAAAAGGTTCATCATACAAATGGCAAACAGCATGGATAAGGGAATAACTGAAGCTACTACCAATCCTGCACGCAGGTTTCCTAAAAACAAGATTAAAATAAAGATCACAATCAGCGCACCTTCAATCAGATTTTTGGATACGGTGCCAATGGCATTATCTACCAATTTCTTACGATCCAAAAAAGGTTCAATGGTAACTCCTTCTGGTAATGTCTTTTTGATCTGCTCAATTCTATCTTTCACATTATTGATTACTTCAGAAGAATTGGCCCCTTTAAGCATCATGACTATACCTGTAACTGTTTCGCCTTCTCCATTACGGGTTGCCGCACCATAGCGTACACTGTTTCCAAACTGAACAGTAGCCACATCGCGGATCAATACCGGAATGCCGTTATTGGTTTTGACCACAATCTTGCCAATATCTTCCAGTCCCCCTACCAAACCCTCGCTTCTGATAAAGTAGGCATTTGGTGATTTATTGATATAAGCGCCACCAGTATTCTGGTTATTGGTTTCCAGTGCTTTAAATATATCGGCAATACTGACATTCACACTGCGCAAGCGGTCGGGATTGACGGCAATTTCATACTGTTTAACATAGCCGCCAAATCCACTCACCTCGGCAACCCCTGGAGTACCTAATAGCTGGCGTTTAACAATCCAGTCCTGAATGGTACGCAATTCAGTGGCATCATATTTTTTTTCGTAACCTTTTTTGGGATGGATTACATACTGATATATTTCGCCCAGGCCCGTAGTAAGCGGAGCCATTTCGGGTTTACCAACACCTTCAGGGATTTGCTTTGCAGCATCGTTTAATCGTTCACTAATCTGTTGTCGTGCCCAGTAGATATCAACATCTTCTTTGAAAACAACAGTCACTATAGACAGGCCAAAACGGGAGAAGGAGCGAATCTGACTAATGCCGGGAATACTGGCCATGGTTTGTTCAACAGGAAAAGTAATTAACCTTTCGGCTTCCTGAGCGGCAAGACTTGGGGTAACAGTGATGACCATCACCTGATTATCTGTAATATCAGGTACGGCATCAATAGGTAAGCGAGAAATGGAATAAGCACCCCATGCAATCAATGCAAGTGTAAATAAACCAATAACGAGTTTGTTCTTAATAGAAAACTCTATGATCTTATTGAGCATTTTGAAAATTTATTGTGAAAAATCAGAAAAAGAGATTGCATTGGCAATCCTGTTCATTTAATCAATAGTAAATGATTTCGGTATTTAACAATAAAAAGGAGGACCTCTAAGCGAAGAAGCATCGACATTATAGAGGGAGGGGGGATATTCAGGTGGTGGCAGAACGTATTGTTGTAGAAGTACAATAGGCACTTGTTCGAAATGATATTGAACAGTAATCAGATTTGCCGGAACACTAACAATAGCATGAAGGAAATCTAGCTTTTGGACAAAGTTTCCATCAAGTTTAACATTATCGAAGGGAGTAGTGGAATTATCTTCTTTGTGATCATCATGATCATGAGCAAATTCAATAGCCTGCTCGTCGTGATGGTGCGAAATGAGGTTATGAGCCAACAAAAGGCTGAATGCAAGACCAATAAAAACACGGGCGAGCCATACTCTCATAATGCAAATATATACTTAACTGTTAGAAATCAGGTGCAATTGTTTAAATTATCTTAATAACCGAAGACCACTTAAAATAACCAGCACCGTACTTCCTTCATGGCCCACTACACCTTCAGGTAGATTGATCATCCCGCCCATAAAATTTAAGGTGACTAATGTAAGCGCTACGGCAATCGCAAATGCGATATTTTGTTTGATTACCCTGTTTGTCCTTCGGCCTAACCTTATTGCGAATGGTATACTTTCAATATTGTCCTTCATTAAGATAACATCAGCTGTTTCCATAGCGATGTCCGTACCACCGCTACCTATAGCTATTCCAACCGAAGCCGTTGCCAGTGCGGGAGCATCATTTACACCATCACCTACCATAGCAACTTTACCATATATGCTTTTCAGCTGCTTTGCATTATTTTTCAAGTGCTGGATAAATAATATTATTGATCTCTTCAAAGTATCTTCAAATCAGCTACAAGGTATCAATGCATTATTTGTAGAAGGCCAGATATAAAACAGTATTAAGAGGTTAGCCTTAACATGTATTTGCGGTTGTTCTATTTCCTGATTTTTTCTATTATGTTTTCAGTTCAGATGCCCAAAAGTTGTCACATTTTTATTCCGCTAAAATTTTGTATTTAAGTAATTGCTTAAATACGTATCTTTGATTTTTATTTCAAGTATGAACGTTTGCAAAAGAATATTCGCCGATCAAGGGCAGATCAATAATTGCAGGGAAGTCCTGGATGAAAATAATAGTATGTTTTCAGAGCTTTCTGCGCTGCTGGCACTAACAGGAAACGAAGTGAGGCTAAAGATACTTTTCCTTTTGGACAGAGAGGGGGAATTATGTCCCTGTGACCTTAGCGATATACTAGGTATGACCATTCCGGCCATATCCCAGCACCTGCGCAAGCTGAAGGAAGGGAACATGATCCAGTCTATAAAGTCTGGACAGACCATATTCTACTCCATCCAAGATTCACAGATGGCGCTGCTCCGCCCGTTCTTTGATCAACTGCAAAAACCTTCAATCGCCGTACAAATATGAGAAGTAACACCCACAAAGGCTGGCTAGCAGGGCTGTTTGCCTCTCTTACCGCATCGCTCTGCTGTATAGTACCCTTATTTGCAATCATCGGCGGAGCGGGAAGTGCAGCAACCTATTTCAGTTGGATAGAACCTTACCGCCCGTACATCATCGGCCTGACCATTGTAATTTTTGCACTGGCCTGGTATAATCTACTGACCCGAAAAAACGGCCAAAAAGATGATTGTGGATGCGAGACACCGAACAAAAGCTTCATGGGTTCTAAACGTTTTCTTTCGGTTGTTACCCTAATCTCTTTTCTACTGGTCACCTTTCCCTATTATTCAAGTCTGTTATATGCCAGCCCAAATACGGTACAAGCCGATGCAGTGGAAAAGAAAAAATTTGCCACTATTAAATTTTCGATACAGGGAATGAGCTGTGAAGGCTGTACCAGCCATATCGATGGTGGCCTCAGCGGTGCAAAAGGTATCTTCAGCTCAAAGACCTCCTTTGAAAAGGCGATGGCTGTGGTCAGCTATAACCCAGACAGCATATCAGCCGATAGCATTAGCAAAAAAATAAAGAAAATAGGTTACAAGAATAATATTATAACTAAAAACTAAATGGAAACAGCAATCATACTCAGTTCGACGCTCACCTGCCCGGCATGCGGCTTTGCAAAAAAAGAAGAAATGCCGACAGATTCCTGCCAGTATTTTTACGGATGTGAAAACTGCGGAACGGTACTAAAGCCACTGGCTGGAGACTGCTGTGTATTCTGCAGCTATGGCACAGTAAAATGTCCGCCCATCCAGAAGGGAACCTCCTGCTGTGGTTAGTTGACCAATGCAGAAAGTGTAAATCATTGATAAACACCAATTTGAAAATGAAAAGGAAAACATGTGGGACAAAAAATAATTTAATGATAACTTATTGATTTTCAAAAAATTATTTATCATCTCCCCTTAAATTTCCTTCCAAAAAATAAAACAAACTGTAAAACAGCTACTTACACATTTATTAACCCAACAAAACTACACAAAAAAAGAGCAATTCGGACTATTTTTCCACACTTCTCATTTTCACCTAAAAATAGCAGCTTATGAGCTAAGCTGCTATGATTTACTCGAACCGACCGCCACCGGGCTATCTACGGATAGCATTAAATAGACATAACATACGTATACCACAAGCAACAACAGCAACGAGAGAATGTCTATATACTTATCAACGATAAAACGAAAGATCTTATTTCTGTTCCTATCCCCATCCTTGGGTCTTGGTTGCTTAATGACTTTCCAGTTTTTTTTATTGTTGTATTTGGTCATTTCCGTTTGATAATTGTAAAACCGCTAACCCATAAACCCATTGACCATATCCATTAATTACAAGAGACTGGTCAATGGGAAACTGTAAATAGTGATCTTACACTTTTGAGTTAAAAAAGCCTATTTCGTATTGCGCGAAGAAGAATGTGTAGATTTAATTCTCCAGCCTTGAGCCGTTTTTTCTAGCACGGAAGTCGCTACTCCTCTTTTCTTGATTTCTCTTCCATCTTTTAGTGTAATGACATAGATGTATTTCTCCGTACAAAACGAATAATTACCTCCCAGATCAACCTTAACGGTATAATCGTTAAACTTAAAGGATTTGAATTCTTTTAGTTCTGGGCCCAGATGATGTTCTAAATAGGTATCAATTGTACCTTCAACACTCCCTGATTCAACAATCTCGGAATTTTTAACAAACAGTTCCGAGATGCCAGAAACAGACAGATTTTCGATAGCAGCTTTATAGCTGTTTAACACTTTCTTTACTGCATCTGTTTCAGATGTCTGGGCATAGCTTTTTGCCACGATGGCGATTAAAAGACTAAATATGATAGCTGTTTTTTTTATTTGATTTTTCATATTGTTTTTTGGTTTAAATACATGTTTTTAATTGATCGGTATAGCATCTACAATGCGGACACCTTTTTTTATTCTTTTTAAGATTGCCCTAAAAGAGCATGAGCGGGTTCCTTGTCATCAAAATATTGGATATTGAAATGCAAGGAACTTACCTAGAGGGCTAATTAAGTGAGATCATAAAGAGATTTTTACAGCTATGCTATGCCGATTTGCTTCTTTTGGAGTTGCAACTAGCTGGCCTATGCAAATGAGCACCCAAGAGACTGTCCTTTGGCAATAGCATCATCTTAGATTAAAACGCCCTGCATTTTTAATCCGCGCAACCAACACTGAGAAAAACATCGGTAAACAAAATGTTCTTGATTAGCATCGTAAATTTCTACCCAATGAGAAATATTTATCACCCCTTAAATGGGGAAATAAAAATTAGCTGTAGAGCGGAGCTCTAGGCAGTATTACGTGTATCTCAAATTAAAAAGGAACTTATAGAAATCCTGATATCCACGGAGGACGGTGGCTTTCTATCGGTGATAAAAAAAGTTGTTTTAGACTGCTCGATTGCGAGCTGATCAAAGCAATAAAAAAACGAAGGTAATAAAAGATGTACAGGGGCCTTTAAATCTATTTTTCCAACATGGATTAAGTTCTTGTCCAACAAACTAAACTCCTCCACCTCATCCTGGCAACAAACATCTACATTATCGGCAGGAGCCTGTAAGGAATCAAAGCCGGCTAAGTAATGATCTGATTGACCTTCTGGATGATGGTGATCAGCGGAGTGCACGTGGCTAGCATGTTCATGTCCTTTGCTGGGGGAAGGCTGTAGCGCTGAACCCAAATGTAAAGAGCAAGCAAGCCCAACTACTGTATGGAGTAGAAATATAACCAGCAGAAATAATGCTTTGCCTTTCATGTATTCTAAGTAAATTTATATATTGGTTTTGATATTATTTTATATAATTTTCGAGATTTGTTATATCATTTCTAAATCATCCTTTTCTGGATTGAGCTGCTAAAATGCTGTACCGCTATTTTGATTGTCATTTAGTTATTAATTATCAGAATACCATTTGGCTTCTTCCCCACGGTTATATCTTTTATTTTGGTGTGACTTTCAACAGAAACGACCGATACATTTTTAGCTAATTGATTGGTAACATAGGCTGTTTTCCCGTCTTTGGTGAAGGCAATCGCATGAGCTCCTAGGCCTGTTGAAAATGCATTTCCATATACCCAGTTATTATTTATTGTGTTCAAGGTCCAGTAATGCACTTTCCCGTTTTCAGGGTCTGTTACCCATAATTCATTTTTAAATGCATTATGGGCAACACTACCTGGCATAAAGCCAAGAGAAATCGTCTGAATCACCGTATTTGTAGCCACATCGATTACGCTCACCGAGCGGCCGTCCTCATTGTCTACATACATTCTATTGTCCAGGCCAACCCATGCGGCAACAGGGTTATCTCCCACGGGAATTGTGGCAATCTTTTCTTTTGTTATAGGATTGATCACCGAAACATTATCATCCCCGCCATTGGCCACGTATGCTTTTTTTCCATCGGCAGAAAAGGTAACCTCAGCAGGTTCCATGCCTACATTTATTACCTTTTTAAGTGCATAGCTTTGGGCATCATAAATCAATACCTTCCCTTCCATTTCCATCTGAGATGTCCAGATCTCTTTCCCATCAGGTGAATAAACGGCATTATGGTTCATCACTGGCAATTCCAAATCTTTGATTAATGCTCCCTTTTGAGCATCCAAAACCATTACCATACCCCTCATGTCTGCCATACCACCACTATGTCCTGCACTTAAATCTGCACCTGGGATAGCGATGGTCAAATTATTTAAAGTTGGTGATTTATAAATGTGATGAGGCCACATCGCCATTTTACCTGTGGCATTCATTAACGAAATGGTTTGGGTAACTAGATTTTTTGACAAGTCAATAACCGATAAAGAGCCATCTTCTCCGTTAATCACATAGGCCGCCGGGTAATTGATATTCAGGCCCATATTCATCCCCTTATCGTCCATATCGTGGACCATCTTTTTACAACTCGAAAAGAGTATAGCGCCCCCAGATACAACTAGCAAGGTCACAACAAAAAATTTAAATGTTTTCATTTTATTAATATTTTATATTATTTAATAGATTCTAATTTTGCTTTCATAACTTCTATTTCCTGTTGTTGACTTTTAATGATTTCCTGTTGCAGTTTCTTTATTTCTGGGTCTTGGGATTTTGATTGCTCACTCATTAAAATTGCTGCTGCATGATGCGGGATCATTCCCTTTAAAAATTGTTTATCCGAAACCGCGGTTTGAGATTGGATTAACAAGAAGAATGTAATTAAGCCTACTGAGCATATCGTAATCAAACTTATATTGAGCTTTTTATTACCATACATTTTCCCCATTAAAATAAGTTCAATGATAATCATGGGCATCGTCATCAGCCCAGCCATATAAAACTGGTTAATATTCGGGTATACATTTGCAAAGCTATTTACCATTGAGTACATTAGAATGTACATCGCTATGAAAGAAAGTACTGCCATAATGAGCAGCTTTTTGTAATGGTCGCCATGATTTTGCGACATTTCCATTTGCTTGTGATCTTTATGTTCCATAATTAATATGATTTATTGCCTTTATATAAAAACTAATCAATCTTCGCACTTCTAAGGCGCAATGAGTTTAGAATAACAGATACTGAACTAAGACTCATGGCAAGTGCAGCTATCATTGGTGATAATAAAATTCCAAAAAATGGATATAGAAGTCCCGCAGCCACAGGTATCCCCAATACATTATATCCAAGGGCGAAGAAAAGATTCCCTTTAATATTACCCATTACCTTATGGCTCAACAACCTAGATTTTGCAATCCCATTCAGGTCACCTTTTACCAAAGTAATTGCTGCACTTTCAATGGCGACATCGGTTCCTGTACCCATAGCGATACCAATATCTGCCTGAGATAATGCTGGGGCATCATTAATGCCATCGCCAGCCATGGCAACCTTTTTGCCTTCGGACTGTAGTTTTTTGATTTCGTTCAGTTTATCCTCTGGCAGCATCCCGGCTTTGAAGCCATCTAAATTCAAGGTTCCGCTAACTGCCCTTGCAGTATCCTCATTGTCGCCAGTAAACATAATTACCTTTAAACCTTCCTGTTGAAGTTTATGAATGGCTTCTTTACTGGATGCTTTGATTTTATCTGAGATAACTACAAAACCAACAGCTTTATTTCCTACAGCTAAATAAGAAACCGTCTTGCCCTGTTTTTGAGCAGCTTTGACCTGCTCTTGCAAATCAGGATCAATTTTGGCCTTAACGTGTTCCATTAATTTCTGATTACCCAAAGCAAGTTTTTCCTCCTTCAATATACCAGTCACACCTTTGCCGGTTACCGCTTCAAAATTTGAAATTGGTTGAACCCTTATTTTATTTTCTTCTCCGTAACGTAATGTTGCCTGCGCTAAAGGATGTTCACTGCTACTATTTAACGCCACTATTCTTTCTAGCACTTTCTTTTCATCAAAATCCGGATTTACACTAATAACACTCTCAACTGAAGGTTTTCCTTCGGTAACCGTTCCTGTTTTGTCAATGATCACCACATCAATAGCATTCATTTTTTCAAGGGATTCCGCATTCTTGATCAATATACCAGATTGGGCGCCTTTACCCACGCCAACCATTATAGACATTGGTGTAGCGAGACCCAGTGCGCATGGACAGGCAATGATCAATACGGCAATGGCATTTACAAAAGCGTATACATAAGAAGGTTCTGGACCATATATTGCCCATACGATAAATGTTATTATGGCAATCAATACCACCACGGGCACAAAATATCCCGAAATCTTATCTGCCATTTTTTGGATAGGCGCTTTTGAACGACTAGCAGAATTAACCATTTCAATGATCTGGGAAAGTAGCGTTTCTGAGCCCACTTTTTCTGCAAGCATTACAAAAGTTTTATTTCCGTTGATCGTACCTGAGCTTACCTTGTCTCCCGTCTTTTTCTCCACCGGGACAGGTTCACCCGAGATCATAGATTCATCAATAATTGCTTCCCCCGTTTTAATGCTGCCATCGACAGGTATTTTTTCACCGGGCTTTACCCTCAGCAAATCTCCCTTTTGAATGTCATCAATAGAAACCGTCGATTCTTTATCTCCCACAACCTTTGTAGCCGTATTAGGCGCCAATTTCAATAGTTCTTTAATGGCACTATTGGTTTTACCATGTGCTCTAGCTTCTAAAAGCTGACCAAGCAAGACTAAAGTCAAGATCACGGTTGCCGCTTCAAAATAAACATAGACCGTACCATGATGGGTCTTAAATTGGTCTGGAAAAATATCTGGAAAAAGCAGGGCCACAAGGCTAAATAGCCAAGCTACCCCCGCACCAATACCAATTAATGTAAACATATTTAATTTCCAAGTGACCACCGATTGCCATGCACGCTGAAAGAACATCCATGTTGCATAAAAAACCACCGGTATGGAAAAGACGAATTGAACCCAATTCCAATATTTCAGTTCCATTAACTTAAAGATCGGATTACCGGGTATCATTTCTGACATTGCTATTAAAAAAATGGGAACGGTAAAAATGGTGGCAATTTTAAACTTGCGCAAAAGCGTTTCATAAGTTTTATCTTCCTCTTCCAAATTAACACCCAGCGGCACCAAATCCATTCCACATATAGGGCATGCGCCAGGCTGATCTCTGATGATCTCGGGATGCATAGGACAGGTAAATTGCGTTGTTTGTTTTAATTCAGGTTGTTTTAGTAAATCCATACCGCAAACAGGGCAATGACCTGGCTTGTCATAGGTTTTATCCCCTTCACAATGCATAGGGCAATAATATACTCCGCTAGTTTCATTTTTATGAGCCTTTAATGGAGCATTATCATGGCGATGATGGACAGAATCAGAATGCCCCTGATGCCCATGATTATGCTGTTGTTTATCCTGCATAATCTTATGTGATCCTGACATTTGAATCGTATAATTTCCAGCAGCGGAAAGAGTTTCTTGCAATTTTTCGGTTGGAATGTGCTTATCCATTGTGATTGTTGCTTCCGCAGTTTCCAAGGTAACCTTTGCAGAAACACCATCAATTCCGTTCAATGCGTTTTCAACCTTTGTTCTACAACCCTGACAGGTCATTCCGGTTATTTTATAAATATGCTTCATAACGTGATGATTTTAATACGTTAATAGTTTAAGGTTAATCCGGCACCATAGCCCATGTCGCTATCATAGTGAGTAGATAGGCCAAAATATTTGGTAACGATATATCTAAATCCGGCCATGTACTCTTTATCTGTATTTACCATGAACTGAAAACGAAGTCTTTTGGAAACAGGAACATCTTCCCGCATCAGCTGGAACCTCACATTTCCTTTATGATCCACAGAAGCATCTGCGATAATTAACATCGGCAGGGTATATTGTACTCCTAAATGAAATACCTGCCTAAAGTTCTTGGTATTGCGCTGTCCGAAAACGTTGTTACCCGGTGATAGGGATTGTCCAAAAATATTTTTGTCGAACGGATCAATAGTCCTTTTTCTAAAGTCCCAACCCACGTAAGGTAATAGCCATTGATTTCGCCCGATATACCTTCCAAAGTGACTTTCACTTTCATAACCCATTTCTTTATCAAAGCCAATTCTCCATTCTGTTGTGAAACGATAGCGGGTATTGGCCAGCATAATTTCACCATCGCTACCATTGGTTTCTATTCCAACCCTTGCCATTGGATGAAATTCCCGGTCATCGCTGAACAATTTGCGCTGTGCTAATTTAGGATTTGGGATTTCGGGGTTAGGTGGTGAGTTTTCATAACTAAATACCCTGCCCATACCGCTCATCATGTGGTAAAGAATATGGCAATGGAAAAACCAATCACCTCCGGGTTCGGTAGCAGCAAATTCAATGGTGTCCCTTTCCATCGGCATGATGTCGATAACATTTTTCATAGGTGCATTTTCACCCTGTTCGTTAACTACCCTAAAATCATGACCATGAAGGTGCATAGGATGGCGCATCATACTATTGTTGAACAGAATAATCCTTACATTTTCGCCTTTCTTGATGAGTATTTTATCGCTTTCAGAAACCGTT
Organism: Bacteroidota bacterium; assembly: GCA_040388055.1. Classification (GTDB taxonomy): domain Bacteria; phylum Bacteroidota; class Bacteroidia; order Sphingobacteriales; family Sphingobacteriaceae; genus Pedobacter. The sequence continues at coordinate 22,724 of JAZKCO010000010.1, read as the reverse complement.
TTGTTATCCAAAGACCATACATAACGGTTCATATTCCCGGTAAGGTCAAACTTCAATTCTTTCCATGGCCCTTTCGGTAAGGTTGTTTTCTTCGGATCACGGAGCATTCCATAGTTTAACGTAACGATATCCTGGTTATCAGCGGCCATATTCATTCCTGCCATACTTTTATCGTTCGGCATTTGCATACCTGCCATGGCTGCCTTTTTATTCTCTTTTTTTGGATTCTCTTCTCCCGTTACCTCTGGGTACATAACGGTATTCATATCCATGACCTGGTTTTGCATTTTCATACCTTCCATTTCGATCATATTGCCGTTCATGTCCATCATATCATTCATCATTTTCATCCCTGCAAAGTATTTCAACTTTGGTAGCTTTTGGGCAGGGACTTTCTCTCCTTTACCCAACCAAAGGGATGCCGATTTCGTACGGTCTTCTGGTGTTACCAAAAATTCGTAGCTCTTATTTTCTGGAATAGTTACTACCACATCATACGTTTCGGATACGGCAATGATCAACCTGTCTACCTCTACGGGCTCTACATCATTCCCATCTGTAGCCACCACGGTGATCTTACCACCGGCATAAGTTAGCCAGAAGTAATCGGATGCGCCACCATTGGCAATACGAAGCCTTACTTTATCCCCGGCCTTAAACTGTGGCTGCTGGTTTTGGTTCTTGCCATTGATTAGAAAGGCATCATAATAGACATCACTAACATCCATAGCATTCATGCGCTTCCACTCGTTGTTTATTTTGGTTTTGAAGTGTCCTGTCCTGATTGCCTCAGCATAACTTTGGGTCGTTCCTTTTTTAATGGCAAACCAATCATTGGCATTCTTTAAGCTTCGGTGTACTTCTTCTGGTTTCATATCCGTCCATTCACTTAATACCACTGGAATAGTTGGAATATCCCATTCTTTCTTTTTATTCATAATGAATGCGCCATACATACCAATCTGCTCCTGCAATCCGCTATGACTGTGGTACCAGTGTGTTCCATTCTGAACGATAGGGAATTTATATATATAGGTTGAATGGGGCTTAATAGGCATTTGCGTAAGGAAGGGAACTCCATCCATTTTGTTGGGCAAAAACAGGCCATGCCAGTGCAAGGCTGTTTCCTCATCCAGATTATTGTGTACATAGATCAATGCCGTATCACCTTCGGTAAAGGTCAGGGTTGGCATTGGTATCTGTCCATTTACTGCAATTGCCCGTTTTTTTTTCTTCCCGAATGTTACGGTTGTGTCGGCAATGTAAAGGTCATAGCGAACGGTGCGAGGTGGCACATTACTTGAAATGGTTTTAATTGGTCCCAAATTTACCTTCGCCTTTTTAATGTTTTCCATGGTGACACTGTTATCTCCCATATCCATCCCGGCCATGTCTTCCATTCCATCATGCTTTTTGGGCATCTCCTTCATAGGCATTTTCATATCTCCCATATCTGAAGTCTTTGCAGGCTGCGATTTTTTATCTGGAGCGGAAGCTTTCGGTTTAACAGTTTTTGCTTTTTGAACAACGAGCTTCATTCCGCATTTCGGACAATTGCCTGGCTTGCTAGATTGTATTTCTGGGTGCATGGTGCAGGTATAGATTTTCATTCCCTTCATATCCTGAGCAGAAACCGCCGAATAGAGGATCAATAAAAAGGCCGTTAATATATTTTTCATGGGAATATAATTTTAGTTTTAATGGTTATGAAGCTATCATGAGTTTTATTCATTTCTTTTGTGAGTGTAAACTCATGATGGTTTCATAATTTGATTATTAAAGATTTTTTTTATTTAGACTATCCCTTGATATTTGAACCCAGCTAATTATTTGCATTTTTTCTGCATCGCTCAAAATAGCATTTCTATGGATGAGGGTATATGAAGATAAAGGCATAGTACCATCTTTTAAACTATTCTCTATGGAGCGTAGTTTACTTTGCTGTCTTCTTGCCGTATAGGAACCAAACTCATTAAAATTTAATTCAGCTTTACCAGATTTTACATGATCGTCCAAGAACCAATTCAAAGGTTGCACATTGGCATACCATGGGTATTGGGTGTTGTTACTATGGCAATCATAGCAAGCTTTTTTCAGAATTCCTTGTACATCATCTGGCATGGCAACCATTTTAGAAATATCATTTGGCATAACCTGCCCACTTTTGTTGCGGGCAGGTTGTACAAATTGGATAATTACAAGGATTACCAATAACCCAAGAAGTATTTTTTTTATGCCTTTCATGGCCACTATTTTAATTCCTCTTGAACCATACCGCAAGTTGGCATCGCTTTTCCAAGATAAGGGTTTTTAATCTCCTTTACCTCACTCAACCAAATTGCTCCTTTATTGTCATTAAACATCGGGCAGTGATCTACATATAGTTGTTGATTAGCTCCTAATAATTTTACAAGATCATACATGTCCTTGCTCAACATATCAAAATGTTCACGCTGATGTGCAATGTTTCCGACATTAGCACCAATATGTTCGGCATGTTCTTTGCCATCATCATATATGTCGGTATATGCTTTATTCTGCTCAGGCGTTAAAGATTTTTTATCAAAAGAAGCGAAACCAGCGACCATTTCATTTCCAGCAGCTGCTGCATCTTTATCATTGTCAGTGGTAAGGGCATTCTTTAATTTGATATATGAACTTAACAACACAGCAGTGGAAGCGCCTTTTTCTGAAGCCCCTGCTACAACAGTATTAGTTCCTGTAGAGTCTGAGGTAGTTGCTGTTTGAGTTTTATTATTGCCATTAGAACAGGCGGCTAGAAATAGTAAAGAAAAAGCCAAGCTATAAATTAATGTTTTCATCGTATTTTAATTAAAATATTTTTAAATTGTTGATTACCCACCTAAGGGAACAAAGTGTATTTATATTATCCTAGGCAGAATTATTTGATAAAATCAGAAGTTAGTTGTACAGCTACTTACACCAAAATAAGGTGAAACCGTACAATTAACAAACAGAATTACTTTAAAGTTTCTTTTACTGCGCCGCAGGTTAACATTTGTTTACCGAAATAGGGATTTTTAATCGCTACATTATCAGAAAGCCAATAGCTTTTTTTCATTGGGCAATAGTCATAATAGACTGGCTCTTTGGTAAGCTTTACAGCTTTAGCCAATTTGAAAAGGTTGGCAGAGAAGTTGGCGAAATGCTCTCTTTGATGTACGATTTCCTTTGTCTCTGAGATATGTTTAGCATCAAATTCAAGTTTATCTTGAAGCCCAATAAAAGATGTCATTTCTTCCTTCGGCATTGATTTCATATCCATACTGCCGAGTACTTTAGAAAATTCGCTTGCTTTTGATGCCGCTAAGGTTGCATCGGAATTTACCAACGCATTTTTGATGTCGTAGTAAGCCGTTAATAAAGATTGTGTTTGGCTGTTTTGGGCAAAAACAGGTTTGATCCATACAGTTGCAACTAAGACAACTACTAAAAATATATTTTTCATGATGTAATAATTTAATGTTTATACTAATTTTTGGACATAGCAATAGCTATGTGAAACGTATTTGTCCGCTAACAGCAGTAAACTGGCTGTTTAGCAAACCCATTAAATCTTATATCTGAAAACTTTGAATGCTTATTCGAATGTCTTCGTTAGGAGGTCGATACCTATGGTCTACGTAACCACTTTGATCTGGCTCGATACTGCTTACTGGAACTAGTAAAGTATAAGCGTAATTGGTAAGCCATACTACTGGTAAAACGACTAGTACTTTAGCAGTTTCTGGCATTAGTTTGCTTTGTATAGTCAGCTCGTTTACTACCTTTTTACAGCAAGGATCTTCTTTCGAAAAATTAAGACCCGATAGAGGAGGAGACTTGTGTTCATCTCCATGTTCATGAGAATGACCTTTATCTACGTGAGCCGCAGATTTTGCATGGGAATGGTTTTCATCATCATGATTGCTATCCATGGCTAAAGCACAGCCAAAACCTACTACGGTGTTGAGCAAAAATATCACCAACAAAAAGACAGCTTTACCTTTCATGATTATGCAAATCTATATAAAGATGCAAAAATAAATTTATATAGTTCTATATATTTGTTATATAATTACTGCTACCCATTAAAGCAGCAGTAATTATATGATCTATTCTTATTTCAATGTTTCTTTTACTTCACCACAAGTCATCATACTTTCACCAAAATAAGGGTTTCTAATTTCTTTTTGGTTGCTTAACCATGCTGCTCCTTTATCATTTAATGCCATTGGGCAATATTCAACATAGATCTCGCCAGCGCTTAAGCCGGAGCCTTTTACTCTTTCAATAAAATCATTACTCAAATCAGCATACAAAGTTCTTTGGGCATCAATATCTTTAGCTGCACCTATTTTAGCTGCTAATGTAGCCAATGTACCGCCATTAGTAAGCTCTTTTGAACCTAGTTCAATAGCATTAACAGCTACTTTTGCCTCGGTCATATCGCCACTAACAAGCGCATTGGTAAGGTGAACGTAGTGTTGGTAAACGGCATTTAATTTATCGTCTTTTAAACTAACCCCTACAGCTGTTTTTTCTGCTGGAGCAGCATCATGGCCTTCGCCTGCGGCATGGTTATGGCCTGCATGAGCATCTTCAGCTGCTGGCTTATCACTGTTTCCACAAGCTGCAAATAACGTTACCGCAACTAAACTCATTACAAAATTGGCTATTGTTTTCATTTTTTTGTTTTTATAATTAATATTTATGATTTACTTATTTTATTCCTTCAATAGGATTTTTTCCTTTTTTAAGGATATACTCACTATACAACAGATATGCCCCGGTTACCACTACCTGATCACCTTTTTTCAGGCCTTTAACAATCTCAACCTGATTGTCGTTTTCCTGCCCAACTTTTACAAGCTTGGCTTCAAAATTGTCTTTTCCACTTTTAACCCAAACGTGCATTCCTTTTCCATCTCTTATTACTGCATCTACCGGCAAACTCAATACATTAGTTTGGGGTGCAGAAGGTAAAAAGACATTTGCCTGTAAACCTGGCTGCCATTGATTTGCTGGATTGGGAATACTTCCTCTAATTTGTGTAAGTTGTGTACCTGATTGTAAAGCGGGTGTAATAAAACTAATGGTCATTTCTTGTGGCTTATCTTCCCAACCGGCAACCACCACTTTAACCTTTTGACCTTGTTTTATGTTTTTAGCCTCATTTGGATAAACATCCGCTTCGACCCATAACTGACCATAGCCTTCCAGTCTTATTATCGAGCCTCCTTCTTGCACATACTGCCCCTGCGTTACGGATAACTCTGCCACAATACCACTTTGCGGTGCATAAAATACAATAAATGGATCCTTTTTCTGTGTTTTTAACAATTGCTGAACCTGACTTTCAGATTGACCATATAACAACAATTTCTGTTTAGCCGCAGCAACTAGCTGACTCTCTATTTTATCGCCCTGAAATTGTTTCTGTTGTGCTACAGCCATTAAATACTCCTGTTGCAGGGTAGCCAATTGCTCAGAATACAATTGATACAAAGGCTGCCCTTTACTTACCTTAACTCCAGTTTCTCTTACATATAATCGCTCTATTCTACCTGCAATTCTACTAGAGATATAGCTACTTTGTTCAGGATCAACAGTTAGTCTTCCATTTAGCTGTTTACCACCAGAAAAGCTATTTTCACCTATGATTAGGGTAGTTATATTGGCTAATGCCTGGCGTTTCTCATCTACTTTCAGTGCTTTATCATTACTGTTTTTTTCAAAAGGCACTAAATCCATCCCACAAATGGGACAAGTACCCATTTCATTTTTAATTACCTGCGGGTGCATAGGACAAGTAAAAGTCTGCACCTTTTCTTTTGCAGCCCCCTCTACAGGTTTTTTCTCATTGCTACACGCTGCAATAAATACCGATGGAAGCACCGCCATTAAGGCAATTTTCTTTATAAATAATTTACGTTCCATAATTTTATTTTTTAATGAAGCTTTCACTATCAACCAGGTATGCTGCATTTTTACTTACCTCCCAATTGCTAATATCTTCTGTAATTTGTACCATCCCGGCTATGGTAACGCCTGTTTTTACCGCTTTTGGAATAACTACATTACCTTCTTTTTTAAAGAGCACTTTTTTGTCTCCTAATGATACTATTGCAGATTCTGGTAGCCACCATGAAGCAGCTAACAATACAGGTATTTTAGCAGTAAGAAGTTCCCCAATCCTAAAATTCGATTTGTTGAGATAGGTTCTGGCAATAGTAAAGTTTTCGCCATTTTTAAAAACAGGCTGTATCATTCCAATAGTTGCGTTCTGAGCCGTGCTTTTATCGGCAGTTTTATAAAACATCAACTTATCGCCTTTTTTAATAAGCGATGCCAAGTCAGGTTTAAAGGAAAACTCTGCAAGCATACTACTGGCATTATAAATCGTAAAAAGCGATTGTCCAGCACTTACATACTGTCCTTCTCGTAACATCACCGGAGAATTTACTGGAGTACTTGCCACTGGTGCAGCAGCTGTCGTAGATCCACCAGCCATACTACTCATTCCATCTCCACCAGAAGATGGGGCAGCAGCAGATGGGGCCACAATCTGGGCCGCAGCAGATTTTTCAAGAATATATCCATCTGCATTGCTATAAACAGGAATACGATAATTAACTTTTCTTGTTTTTAACAACTGATTAACTGTCGAATTATTCATTCCCAATAATATCAACCGTTGTTTAGCTCGTTCTAGCATAGACTGATCTGTTTCAGAACGTTGCAAAAAAAGCAATTCCTGTTGAGCAGCAGCCAAATCTGGAGAATAAACTTCCATAATTAACTGCCCTTTGCGAACGGGTTGGTAATTGTATTTAATCAACAAACGCTCTATTCTTCCACCAACCCTGCTTGCTACACTATGCTCATTGCGTGTATCGTAATTAATTATGCCTTGTGCTTCTTCCGTAAATATTTTGGTACCATACTCGGCTTTAATTACTGGCAGTGTTGATACAACCTGTGCATTTGTAGGCTTAAGCAGGTGAGAAAGATTACTATCTATTTTTACTGCACCAAGATCATCATGAGCATCTTGTTTAACGACTTTATTCCTATTACATGAACTGATGATCAACACCATGCCAATCATCATCAAAGCAAAGCTAAAGGGGTTAACGATATATTTCTTTCTCATAATCTACAATCATTAAATAAAGTTTCAGTTTTTCATCTAACACATTCGTCTGCATCATGGTTAATGCTTCCCATGAATCAATTACTTCTGGTAATTCCATTTTATTCTCGCGGTAGCTTAAAAAGTTAACATCTAAAGTTTTTTGTAAACTCGGAATAATTTTATCTTCCATTACCTTAATCCGCTTTTGCATAGATTGGATTTCGAATTGCATACCGTATAACATCCCCTGCGTTTCTTGAAGCATAGCCGCTTTCTCTTTTGCCATAGCCTGCACTTCATATTGCATTCCTTTTACTTCAGATTTATACATTTTTGAAGACCATGGCGCAATTGGGATACTTACCATTCCCATAATGCTAAAAGCTTTAGGCATTGCTTTTGTTAAAGGAGACATGTGATCAAACCTTAGCTTAAAATCGGGTCTGCTTTGCTTTTTCATCGCTTCGATATTCAGCTGCATAGATTGTATGCTATAATCCATTTTCTTAATATCGTTTCTAGCTAAGGCCAAACTCCCTGTATCAATAGCTTTTGCAATCACAAAAACTGGCTGATAGGTGGTATCAATAGCAAAGTCTGCATTTCCCTGTTGGTTCATCAAACTATTTAGCCAAGCCCTACTTCTAGCTATATCACCTTCCTGCATGGTAATCATGTTTCGGTTCTCTTCCAGTTTGGCGGTAGTTTTATATACGCTACTTAATTTTGATTGGTTATAAGGATACCTGATCTCTTCGATCTTTTTCATGGTTTGCATAATCTTTTCATTCTGCGTCAATACCCTAATCTTTTGTTGTGCTACCAACCATCCAAAATACAATCGCTTTGCTTGCGCCTTGTATTCATTTAAGGTAACTCCCCGAGTTTCGTTTTCTACTTTACCTTTAGATTCGATATAACGTTTGTTTGCATTTTGTTTAACCGGATTGGGAATATCCTGTTCTAATTGCAGCATTAAAGAGCCTTTATCGCTCTCATCCATAATCATTTGACCAGGATAGGGAGTCATAAACGTACCCACACCCACCATTGGAGCCATCCAAGCTGTTGCCGCTTTAGCCGTATGTTTATAGCTTTCTGCTTTTAGCCCATACGATTGCAACAAAAGGTTATTCTTATCTATTCTTTGTAAAACCGTATCTAATGAGAGCATCGGTTTTTGCTGCGCTAATGCACAAAATGGCAATAGCAGTAGTATCAACGTTATTTTTTTAATGCTGTACATCATGAACCTCCAATTTTCCATATTTCCTCAATTCGTATTCTTTAGACATTAAAAAGATGAGCGGAGTAACTAGTAAGATGTGCGTAGAGGAAGTAAGTACTCCTCCTATCATGGGCAACACAATTGGTTGCATAACATCTACTCCAACACCCGTAGCCCATAATACGGGCACCAAACCAAACAGCGACACGCAAACCGTCATTAATTTTGGTCTTAGCCTTTTGGCAGCGCCATGAATTACAAATTCCCGCAAATCTTCTTTTGTGATGGTCTCACTTGAGTTTCCTTTTAATTTAATGAGTTGCTGCATGGCATCGTTCAGGTAAATAACCATCACAATTCCCGTTTCTACGGCAATACCAAATAGTGCAATAAAACCTACGGCTACACCCACAGATAAGTTTACATCCCAGAAGTAGATCATGTAAGCCCCGCCTATTAAAGCAAAAGGAACCGTTATCAAGCTTAAAAAAGCTTCTCTTACCGAGTGGAAAGCGAAATACAAGGAGAAGAAAATAATGACCAAAACAATTGGAGCAATCCACATTAGTGTTTGCTTACCGCGGATAAGGTTTTCATATTGTCCGCTCCATTCCAAGAAATAACCTTCTGGAAGCACTCCTTTTTCTTTGTTTAGCTTTTCCATTGCGTCTTTAACTGTGCTACCTAAATCTCTATCTCGCACATTAAACATCACAGCGCCACGCAAAATGGCATTATCAGAATTGATCATCGGTGGGCCATCTTCAAATTTCACATCGGCTACAGCTGACAAGGGAATTTCGCCAAAGGTGGCCGACTGAATAGGGATACGCTGAATACGTTCTACGCTGTTTCTATATTCTTGTGCTAAACGCACGCTAATAGAAAAACGTTGCCGGCCTTCAATTGTATTACCAATAGTTGCACCACCCAACGCACTTTCTACCACTTGGTTTACATCATCAACGTTTAAACCATAACGTGCAAGCTCTTCTCTTTTTATATTGATAGCCATGTATTTTCCGCCTGTAATTGGCTCTACAAACAAATCGCTAACACCAGGCGTGCCTTCTAATGCGGCTTTTACCTTTTCTGATACAGCAGCAATGGTATCTAAATTTTGTCCAAAAACCTTAATCCCTACATCAGTACGGATACCCGTAGCCAACATATTTATCCTGTTAATAATCGGTTGTGTCCAACCATTTACCACACCCGGAATTTGCAGTTTAGCATCTAGCTCTGTTACGATATCCTTTTTAGTAATGCCTTTACGCCATTCACTTTTAGGTTTTAAAGTAATAATAGTCTCAATCATACTAATTGGCGAATTATCTGTAGCCGTATTCGCCCTGCCTGCTTTTCCTAAAACCTTATCAACTTCTGGTACCGATTTAATAATCTTGTCCTGTACCTGCAATATTCGTTTTGCTTCTGCATTAGATACATCAGGCAAGGTAATTGGCATAAAAAGAATACTTTGCTCATCTAAAGGGGGAATAAACTCTGTTCCCAAATTTTTAAGCAATGGAATGGTAATTAACAAAGCAATAATGTTAACTGCAATTGTCGTTTTTCGCCATTTTAAAACAGTCCTAATAATTGGCTCGTAAACCTTTTCTAATATCCTGTTTACAGGGTTTGCATTGTCTGGCTTAAATTTTCCCTTCATAAAAAAGGAAATTAACACAGGTGCTAGCGTAATTACCAATAAAGCATCTACAATCATGATAAATGTTTTGGTATATGCTAGTGGGTGGAACAGTTTACCTTCCTGTCCGGTTAACATAAATACGGGTAAAAAAGAGGTAATGATAATGACTGTTGCAAAGAACACCCCTCTTGAAACCTGCTTACTGGATTTGGTAATCACCGCAAGGCGATCTTCTTCACTGATCCAATCTGGAGATTTTTTAAATATATTTTTAAACCACTTGATCATGATGTTGTTGTTTTATTTTGGTCCTTTTCCCATAACTCGTAGCGTTCTGCCAAATGCTTATAGGCATTTTCGCTCATAATAATACCGTTATCTACAATTACACCTATAGCCAGTGCAATACCGGTTAGCGACATAATGTTAGATGAAATATCAAAAGCATTGAGCAGAATAAAGCTTGCCGCAATGGTAATTGGAATTTGTATGATAATACTTACTGCGCTGCGCCAATGAAATAGAAATACAAATACAATAAGCGATACCACAATCATCTCTTCTATTAATGTATTTTTAATCGAATCGACGGATTCTTTAATTAACTCGCCCCGATCATATACAATATCAAATTTCACGCCCTTAGGTAATCCTTTTGATACTTCTTTCATTTTTGCTTTTACTTTATCGATTACCTCTGCCGCATTTTCGCCGTAACGCATTACCACAATTCCGCCTGCACGTTCTCCCTTGCCATCCTGATCAAATATGCCCAATCTAGTTTCTCCTGTCATTTGCACAGTAGCAATATCTGAGACCTTTATAGGCGTGCCATTTTGGTTCTTTACAGGGATATTTGAGATTTCTTCGAGGGATTTGAGGTAACCAGAAGTTTTGATAATATAGCCCATATCGCTCATTTCGAACTTACGCCCCCCAGATTCGTTATTGTTACTTCTTACAGCAGCAATTACCTGAGGCACACTGAGTTTGTAATACAGTAGTTTATTAGGATCTATTGAAATTTGATATTGTTTTTGAAAACCACCAAATGAAGCGATCTCGCTCACTCCAGGAACATTTTGCAATGCAAATTTCACGTACCAATCTTGTATGGCACGTTGCTCACCCAAATCCATATCTGGGGCATCCAAGGTGTACCACAACACATGCCCTACACCTGTACCATCTGGCCCTAATTGTGGCGCAACACCTTCTGGTAAAGTTTTGGATATTGTACTAATTCGCTCCATTACACGCTCTCTGGCCCAGTATACATCTACATCATCCTCAAAGATTACGTAAATGAAACTCATCCCGAACATAGAGGAGCCCCTTACATATTTGATTTTGGGAATACCTTGCAAATTGGTAACCAGTGGATAGGTAACCTGGTCTTCTATCAATTGTGGTGATCTACCCATCCATTCGGTAAATACAATTACCTGATTTTCTGAAAGGTCTGGAATTGCATCTATCGGGTTTTTTTGTACCGAGAATACTCCCCATATAAATAATCCGGCAGAAAGCACTAGCACAATAAACCGATTGCGCATAGACCATTCTATAATTTTATGTACCATCTTTATTTTTTTCAAATCGGCGCCTGATTACTCAGGCACCTGATGTTAATGTTTGTGATCTGATTCTGGCTGTTTTGCCGGCTGACTTGCTCTATCATATTTACAACAGCCTGGAAGTTTAGTATAAACTGCATCATTAGCTTTAAATTTTGGCGTATCATGTCCTACATCAGCGATCTTACGCTGTACATCATCTAACTTAATTTTACTAGCATCATAATTGATGGTTAGCATTTTGGTTTTTGCACTCCACTCTGCAGTAGTAACGCCCTCTACTTTTACAGCTGCTTCTATGCGTTTTTTACACATACCACAATTACCAGATACTTTAACACTGTCTGTTTTAGACTGCGCAAAAGTTGCACTGCCAAGGAAAGCCAACATGGCTACCATAGAGAATCGTAATGATTTCATAATAAATTGATTTGAAATAAAAATTTGGATATAAAAATTTGGACATAAAAATTTTGGACACAGCAAAGCTATGTCCGGTACACGAATGTGTAGGACTGCGGTATTAAAGCCTAAATTCTATAGGTACAGTTACGGATAAAGACGGGAACACTCAGCCACTCTGGTGGGGCATTACTGAAGACAGTATTTGTTTTCTGAGCTGATAAAGCAATCTGATAGGTGTTGCTTTTAAATGTGTGCTGGAAAACTGCTGGAAACTGTTTAAATTCGTAAACAAGCTGAGTCGACTTTTTAGATTGGTCTATCTTCGCCTGTTTATAATCGTTTTTGCAACATGAATTTTTCTCCGTTGCATTTTTAGTCATTCCGCAAAACTCACAATTGCCTTCATCTGACGTAGTCAAACCCCATTTAACAAGTTCTCCCATGCAATAATGAAAATGCACAGTTGCCCCGCTGGAAGTTCCCAGATAGAAGAAAGCAACAAAGGTCAGCAGTATTCTTTTCATTATCTGGGCAAATATAAGCTACTTTAGTGATTTTTTGTTATATAATTCCACTTATTAATTATATCATTCCTTAATCATTCTATTTTAGTCAGCCAGTTATAGAAGATTAATTATAGAATCTATTGAAGAAAATCTATTACGCAAATCCTTCGAATCACATGCTCTAAAAGAGAACCATTTTTACAATACCTGTGCTTGACATCTTTCTTTTAGCTTTCTGCTTAGGTTATCTGATATTTTTTTATGCACAGCTTTGCGTGATTAAATTGTTTTCTTCTGGATCCTGATCGCATTCAATATTGCAAGGAATGCAACACCCACATCGGCAATCACCGCTTCCCATAGATTGGCTACTCCAAAAGCACCCAATGATAGCACTGCTACCTTCACGGTCATAGCTAGGATAATATTCTGCCAAACAATATTGCGTGTTAGTTTTCCAATCCTCAAGGCAGATACAATCTTCAAAATTTGGTCATTTTGAATCACGATATCAGCGGTTTCAATTGCGGCATCACTACCCAGTCCACCCATTGCAATTCCTGCATCAGCCAAGGCAATAACGGGAGCATCATTAACCCCATCTCCCACAAATGCAATATGTCTTCCTTCTTTTATCAATGCTTCTACTTTTTCGACCTTACCTTCGGGTAACAGATCGCCAAATGCATTGTCGATACCTAATTTTTTCGCCACGTAATCAACCACTGCCTGCTTATCTCCAGAAAGCATAACGGTTTTTATATTCAGCTCATGCATCTGTTTGATGGCTTCAGCCGCATCTTCCTTAATTTCATCAGCGATGGTAATATAACCGGCGTATTTTTTATCTACTGCAATCACAACCATTGTGTCTACAATTTCTTCAATCTCTTTTGGGTAATCAACTTTATATTTTTTTAACAGTTTTAGATTGCCGGCAAGCACATCTTTGCCATTTACTTTACCTATCAATCCATGGCCCGAAATTTCTTCCACCGCTGTTGCTTTTCCGCTATCAGCATCTTTTCCCGCAAATTCAATAATAGCCTGCCCGACTGGGTGAGTAGAATTTTTTTCCAGGATCGCCGCTAACTTGACCAATTCCTTTTCGGTAAATCCTTCTGGCACTACTTTTTGTACCTTGAACACACCCTTGGTCAACGTTCCGGTCTTGTCCATAACGATCGTATTGATTTTGGTCATCACATCCAAAAAGTTTCCTCCCTTGAAAAGTATCCCATTTTTCGAGGCCAGTCCAATCCCCCCAAAATATCCAAGTGGAATAGAAACAACCAATGCACAAGGACAACTTATCACCAAGAAAACTAGTGCCCTGTAGAGCCAATCATTGAATACATAGTTTTCTACAACAAAGTAGGGAATAAGTGCCAGTGCCAATGCCAAAAAGAACACGATAGGTGTGTATATCTTTGCGAATTTTGAAATGAAAAGCTGGGTCTGGGATTTTCGTGAAGAAGCATCCTGTACCAGTTCCAATATTTTGCTGAGCTTACTGTCCTTAAATAATGCAGTTACCTTAACTTCTGAAACAGTATTTAGATTGATCATTCCTGCTAGCACCGCTTCACCCTTATATTTACTATCGGGACGGCTTTCACCCGTAAGAGCCGCAGTATTGAAAGAGCCCTTGTCAGAAATAAGTTCACCATCAAGCGCCACCTTTTCTCCAGCCTTTACCTGTATGGTTTCTTCCAGTTCAACTTTGGCAGAGGGAACAACCAGTGTTTTTCCATCCCTGATAACGGTAACCTCATCTGGTCGTATATCTAGCAATGCTTTGATGCTTGCCGTTGCCCTATCTACCGCAGAATCCTGGAACCATTCTCCTATTGAATAGAATACCATTACTGCTACGCCCTCCGAATATTCACCGATATAGAAAGCGCCTAATGTGGCAACGCTCATCAGCACGAACTCATTAAAGAAATCACCCCTGATCGCTTTTCTAAAGGCCAGGCCAAGTACACTCCATCCCGCTAAAAGATAAGCGGTGCCATTTACCCCAAGTGAAACCCATTTGGAAAGCTTGATACCAAAACCATAATCTGCTACCAGCACACATGTCAGTATAAAAAGACCTAGTAATAATCCCAAATGCTGTTTCCATTGTGGCTCGTTTGGATCGGCGTGGCCATGGTCATGTTCATCATCACCTTCATCTGAATGTTCAGGTTTCTGTTTTTTTGGTAAAGCCTTTGAATCCTTAACAGGGTGCTTCGTTTTTACGTTTTTCTTATCGTTGTTTTCGCAACAGTCTTTCATAACAGTATTTTAATAATTATCCCTCAGAATCCATGAACCAATTTTCTGCCTGCTCGATTGCTTTTTTTATTGCCGTTTTTTGATCAACCTTGCTTTCAGCTGGCATCGCATTTAAAATTTCCAATGCCTTTTTCCTAACTTCAGGATTAAGATCCTTCAACTCTAGTTCAATATCATCAAATTGATTATTCATATTTTCTAATTGATAACAAAACTAAGGCTTAACTTGTTGCAATCGTATTGCAAACTTCATCTTCCACAGTCTCTACATATTCCTTTCACCATCAGTTGAGTTTCTAAAGACTGATATCCACTGGGCAACCTAATCTCTGGCATCATTGTTTTTGGAAGACAATGGGTCTGCTTGCATACTGTACAATAAAAATGCAGATGAAGATCGTGATGTCCTTCTACATCACATCCCGGTGCACAAAGTGCAAATTTCGTAATGCCACTTCCATCTTCAATACGATGTACCAACCCATTTTCTTCAAAAGTCCTGATCGTTCGATAAAGGGTTACTCTATCGATACGAACCATTTTCAGTTCCATATCTGTTAGGCTTTGTGCTGAAGATTGACCAAGTATAAAATCTAAAACCACCAAAAGCATAGCAGTTGGATTGATTTGTTTATCAATAAGTCTTTGTTCAAGTTCTTTCATTTTTACTCTTCCTCCGCGCCACCTGCACCTTTTGATTCTAGATAAAATGCACCCTTTGTTACCACTTTTACATTTTTAGGCAGTTCTTCCAATGGCGTAACTTGGATGTAGCCAAGTTCTGAAACACCGGTTTTGACTTCAACTTTTACAAAATGGAATGTACCCACCTTTGAATCTTTACTATCATTTTCAACAACAAAAATATACTGTTTACCTTCTGAACGGACTATGGCCTCAATAGATAATGATGGTGTCATTTTGCTACCCGTACTGATAAGTGCGGTTACATACATACCCGGTATCAGATTTTTACTGGTCGCATTATCTATTACCGCATGTACTATTACCCCCTTGGTTTCATTTTGGAAAGATTTATTGATACCATTTATTCTTCCCGTTATCACCTGATTGCCCTGATTTGTTAATTGGAAGCTTACTTTTTGCCCAAGCTTTACTGCCATCAAATCTTTTTCAAAAACAGTAAGGTCGCAATGTATCTTGGAATTATCAACTACTTCCATAATCGATGTTCCTGGCTGTACGAATGCACCAGTATTGGCGGTAATCTGTCCAACAGTACCATTAATCGGTGAAATAACTGGAAATTGTGAAATAATTTTGCCTTTTGAAATCGTGGATGGTGAAACTCCAAGTTGGCTAAGCTGACTTTCATAAGCGCTCAATTTAGACTTTTCTGCATTATAGGTAGCTTCTGCGGATTGAAAGGACTTTCCTGTTCCTGCACCTGCTTCCTGCAATTGTTTTTGGCGCTGGAATTCTGCTTGCACATAGGTAAAACTATTTTTGCTGGATAAATAGTCCTGTTGGATCTTAATCAGATCCTGATTGTTGATTGTTGCCAAGACTTGACCTTTTCTAACCTGTTGCCCTTCCAGTACGCTAATGCGAATAATAATACCCCCAGAAAGAATACTTACATCTGCCTTGTTCTGTGGCGGCACTTCAAGCTGGCCATTGGCCTTGACCACTGCATCCAAATTTCGGTCTTCGATGCTACCGATTTCTATTCCTACAGTTTTCATCTGGGCAGTAGTCAGTTCAAGACCACCTTCCCCAGCTTTTGCTTCTTCGGTAGAGGATTCTGTTTTTGTTCCGCTCGGCTTGTCGCCAGAACAGCCGAACATTAGACCCAAGATTAACAGGGCAGCAAGTGCTATATATTTTAATTTAAACGTATGCATGATTAATTTCCTTTTAGATAATGTAATTGAATGGCAGATTGATTGAGCTGGCTTAAAGCTTCGAGATAGGCCAGTTTTGTTTGGACCGAACCAGAAATGTGCTGTATATATTCCACATAGCCGATCTCTCCAAGATTGAACGATACCTGTGCAATTCTAGACTGTTCATCAGCGAGTTTAATTCCAGAATTTGTATAATATTCGACCAGCTTTTTAAATGCTGAGTAATGCTGTTGTTCCTGCTCATAGGCAAGAATCAGCTGCGATTTTTGGTTCTCGTAATTCGATTTGGCAACCTCTACGGCTATTTTTTCTGCCCTTACCCTAGAGCGGCCAGCACCATTAAAAATGGGAACTGCAACCCCTATCTGAATACCTGCTACGTGTGTTCCAGGAGAATAGGTTCTGGAAATGCTAGCTGGATTAAAGCCAGATACGATAAGTTGTTGGCTGTAGCCGAGTGAAAAATCTGGAAGCGACTTAGATTTTTCTACTTCCAGTCTAGCACTCGCAACTTCTATATTTTGCAGCTCAACCAAGCCTTGCGCATTTAACGAAAAGTCGGTATCCCCTTTTTCATCACGGGGTTGCATGACAAGACTGCTTTCGGCTATTTTCAAAGGTTCAGAAATATTCAGTAACTGTTTTAAAACTGCTTCACTATTACTGAGTTCTGCTTGCGCATTTACTTTCAAGGCCTGCACTTCCTGAAACTTGGTCGTGGCACTGATGAGTTCTAGTTTTGAGGTTTCACCCGTTTTCCACCTTACTTCGGCCTTTTTAACAAAACTACTATAAACGCTATCCTGATAATTTAGCACCCGAAGAGTTTCCCTGTTCAACAGAAAGCTATACCACGCAATGCGCACATTACGGATAACTTCGGCCTGAACGGAACCGCTGGTTCTTTCGGCAAGTATCGTTTGCTGGTTCAACAGTTTTTTGTTGTTTTTATATAGACCCGGCCAGGCAATATTCTGGGTAATCCCAAAGGAATTATCCATGTTTCCTCCACTTGTTGGATCTTGGGTCAAAAGCAGTTCAGTTTTGGGAATATCGACACCAGATTTCTGAAGTGCCTTGGCCTGTTCTATGGAGAGTTTTGAAGTGCGGATCTGCAGGTTGTTTTTCAAAGCTTTTGCAATGGCACTGTCCAAGGTAAGCGGAGTTTGTTGTGCATTTGCATTACTTGATTGGGTAGAAATCAAGGCACCAATCAATAGAATAACCGCAATCGGTTTTGGAACTTTCACTTTGATCGTTTCCTTTCTATTAAATAAAAGATATAAACATGGCAGTACAAAAAGCGTGAGCAGGGTTGCGGTTATCAGTCCACCGATTACAACCGTGGCCAGTGGTTTTTGCACTTCTGCACCTGCACTGGATGACAATGCCATGGGCAAAAACCCTAATGATGCCACACAGGCTGTCATCAGTACAGGCCGTAGCCTTGTTTTTGTTCCTTCCATTACCCTCTGGTAGATGTCGCTCATTCCCTCGTCTCTAAGCTGGTTAAAGTAACCGATCAGCACAATTCCGTTTAGTACCGCAACACCAAAAAGCGCAATGAAACCAACGCCAGCAGAAATACTAAAAGGCATTCCCCTTATTAGAAGTGCGGCAATCCCTCCCATTGAAGCCAATGGAACAGCCGTGAAGATTAATAAGCTATCCTTTACCGATCTAAAGGTTACATAAAGTAGCAATAGAATTAATATCAGGGCAGCGGGTACAGCTATGGACAATCTTTCCTTGGCCGCTTGCAGGTTTTGGAACTGTCCTCCATAGGTCGTGTAATAACCACTGGGCAGTTTAAGTTCCTTGTCCAATTTTGCTTGTATTTCTTTTACTGTGGTTTCTATATCCCTGCCTTTAACATTAAAGCCAACGTAGATCCTTCTATTACCGCCTTCTCGGGAAACCTGTGCTGGTGCATCCTTAAATTCAACAGTTGCCACTTGGTTTAATGGCACCTTGTTTCCCGATGGCAGGGGAATTAGCAGGTTTTCTACACCCGATATATTTTCCCTCAGGTCACGATTTAATCTTACGACCATATCAAAACGCTTTTCTCCTTCGAAAACAACTCCGGCAACATTACCGGCAAAGGCTGTTTTTAGGATGATGTTCACATCTTGGATATTTAGGCCATATTGCGCCATTGCATCTCTGTTATAAGTAACCTGGATTTGTGGTAGTCCGTTTACCTTTTCAATATAAGGCTCGTTTACCCCTTCAACGGGAGCAATCAATTTTGCGATTTTGTTAGCTTGTAGGGCAAGTATGTCAAGGTCACTACCGTAAATTTTAATGGCAACATCTTGCCTAATTCCTGTCATTAGCTCATTAAAGCGCATCTGCATCGGCTGAGATATTTCTACCCTTATCCCAGGAATGATGGCCAATTCTTCTTCCATCTTTTCCATGAGTTCCTCTCTTGTTCTAGCCGAAGTCCACTCGTCTTTAGGCTTCATCGAGAGCATCATGTCACCTTTTTCCATTGGCATGGGATCGGTAGGAATTTCAGAGCTTCCGATACGGGTTACAGCCTGCTTGATCTCAGGGAATTTATTTTTTAACAGTTTCTCTGCCTTTCCAAAGATCTTTACCACTTCGGAAAGCGAAGTTCCCTGCATCATCGAGATTTCTACGGTGAGATCACCTTCTTCCAGAGTTGGAATAAATTCTCCCCCCATATTAGAAAATGCCCATATCGCAAGAGCGAAAACTGCAATTACAATGGCAACCGTAATTTTTTTGATTTTCAAGATCTTGATCAGTGCGCTTTGGTAAATGCGTTGTAAAAACTCAATCAGTTTATCAGATATGTTTCTTTTGGGCGCAGTGTTTTTGCTCAAAAAAAGTGCACTCGCCATCGGAACATAGGTCAGCGAAAGGATAAATGCACCGAGTATGGCAAAGGCTACAGTTTGCGCCATTGGCTTGAACATCTTTCCTTCAATACCTACTAGTGATAATAATGGCAGATATACAATCAGGATAATAATCTGTCCAAAGGCGGCAGATTTCATTAATTTGCTCGCACTTTCTTTCACCTCTGTATCCATTTGTGCAGAAGTAAGTTTCAGTATCCCTTGCTTTCGGTACCTGCCTGTGGTAATATGATGCACCACGCTTTCCACTATGATAACCGCACCATCGACAATCAGCCCAAAGTCGATTGCTCCCAAACTCATCAGGTTTCCAGAAACACCGAACAGCTGCATCATCGAAAATGCAAAAAGCATAGCCAGCGGAATAACTGAAGCTACCACTAGTCCTGCCCGCCAGTTTCCAAGCAACAGCACCAGTACAAAGACTACGATCAGCGCACCTTCGAGCAGGTTCTGCTTTACAGTTCCAATTGCCCTGCCCACGAGTTCTGTCCTGTCAATGAACGGCTCGATCACCACGCCTTCGGGCAATGATTTCTGGATCTGCATCATTCTTTCCTTTACGTTCTGGATTACCTCACTAAAATTCTCTCCTTTTAGCATAAGGGTTACACCTGCTACAACTTCCCCTTCACCGTTCCGTGTAACCGCACCGTACCTAGTGGCGCTTCCAAATTGGACGACAGCAACATCACGAACCAATATCGGCGAGCCGTTTCGGTTTTTGACTACAATTTTTCGGATATCATCTAGGTTCTGTACCTGTCCCAGGCCCCGAATAAAATAGGCATTCTGTTGCTGTTCAATGTAGGAGCCGCCAGTATTTTCGTTATTTTTTTCAAGTGCTTCATACACCTCTGGAATAGTAAGACCCAGTGAGTTGAGCTTGTCGTTGTCCAGGGCAATTTCATATTGCTTTACATAGCCGCCCCATCCACTTACCTCGGCAACCCCAACGGTTCCCGCAAGCTGTGTTCTTACAAGCCAATCCTGCAGTGTACGCAGGTCGGTCGCTGTATATTTTTTTTCGTAGCCTTTTTTGGCGTGTATCACATATTGGTAGATTTCGCCAAGTCCCGTTGTTATGGGGGCAAGCATAGGTTCGCCGAGTCCCTTTGGAATCGAATTTTCAGCTTCCTTCAACTGGGCATTTACCTGTGATCTTGCCCAATAGATATCTATGTTGTCATGGAAAACAATGGTGATAACCGATATTCCAGACCGGGAGATAGACCTTTTTTCTACAATTCCTGAGATATTGGCCATCGCCAGTTCTATTGGTGCAGTAATAAACTGTTCGATTTCCTGTGCGCCCAAACTAGGTGCTTGGGTAATAATTTGAACCTGATTGTTCGTAATGTCGGGCTGGGCATCAATGGGCAGGTGGTAGGCAGAATATATACCTACCAGAATAAGTGCCAGGGTAGCCAGCCCAATAGTTATTTTGTTCTTTATGGAGAACGATATGATTTTATCAAACATGAAATATGGATTTAATACGTACGTGGTTACCGTCCAAAAAAAATTGGCGATAAAATTAAAAAGTAAACGTATTAAGCTATCTGTGGAGGCTGATAAATTTCTAAGGGCTGCTCAGCAATTGCTGGCATTTTATATTCTCCGTAGGGAATCTCAATATTGTAAACAATAACCCTTTCAACTTTAGATTGAATGAAATCTCTTGAAACCGAACAGCAGGAACAGGTGCAGAAGGGTGGGCATGTTTCCTGTCCATTGTGTTCCACACTTTTTGCCTGTTTTTGGAATGAAGAAACATTTTCCTTGCCCTCTGCAAAATCCTCCCTATCCTGACATGGTATCAGGGTTAGAATGGTTATGTAAAGACAGAATATGATGGCTAGGTATTTCATCCGTTACAAATGTATAAAATAATTTAACA
This sequence comes from Bacteroidota bacterium, assembly GCA_040388055.1. Taxonomy (GTDB): domain Bacteria; phylum Bacteroidota; class Bacteroidia; order Sphingobacteriales; family Sphingobacteriaceae; genus Pedobacter. Next base: position 1,274 of record JAZKCO010000010.1, on the reverse strand, counting down.
TGCAGAAATTTAAACAATTGTTCAATTCTCATCTGGTGTTAAGCATTTGATAAAGGTGTCTGACTTTTGGCTGAGTAACGAGCCTAAGATTTGCCAAAAAATTAAATATCAAAATTTTCATAAGTATTTTAATCGAGTGCAATATTCTTCACTAAATATTTTGAGAAATTATAGAATACAGCTGTCTAATAAATTGATTATTTTTCAATTGATAAAATTTATTATGTATTATATTAAATTGGAAGGTTCGATATATGGCCCTATTCCTTTAATAAATTGCGAAAAAAAATATCATTTTTTTATTTCGAGTAGAAAAAAATGTGTTAAACAAATGACCGTACATACGAATATCTATCGAACCCATCCCATCCATTCCCATTTCCTTTGCGATATAATTGAAACAATTAATCAAAAATATTATGGCGACCATAGAATTCATTACCAAAGAAGACCTCAAACAATTAAGGTCAGATTTATTACAAGACATCAAAGAAGCATTAAGAAAACCGAAGCTTCTGGAGTCGAATAAAGAATGGCTGAAAAGCTACGAAGTTCGTGAAATACTCAAAATATCCCCAAGCACTTTACAGACCCTTCGAGTAAATGGAACTATACCCTATTCTAAAATTGGTGGACTGATGTATTACAAAAATGATGACATCAAAAGTCTTTTAGAGGGTCACCGAAGTTAGACTACATTCTATTTTCAATTAACATTCATTCACTACAAACCGAAGTTCAAATGCACTTAAGGATGGGCTACGTGCATGACCGCGTGGTCATAGCAAGATGTATTTTTGCATGCGCAAAAACATCTTGCCGTCCTTGAGGCCGGGACTTTGCTCGGAACTCGCAAAGTCTGGAACTTCATAAAAGAGCTGTCAATCATGCCAAGAAAAAAACTAAAAGACCAGGATGCTATTTTAAGCCATAACCTCATTATCAGGGTATCGGAAGAGCTTTTCAAAAAGCTGAATAAACTATATGCTGAAAGCGATTGCCAGAGCATTGCCGAGGTAGCTAGAAAAATCCTTTCAAATGAAAAAATAAACTGTTTTTATAGAGATGTTTCCATACATGCGCCAATGGAGGAAATGGCGCTGATCAGAAAAGAGCTAAAAGCAATTGGCATCAATATCAATCAGATTACACGCAGCTTTAACCAGGACAAGGCAGAAACACATCGAGCATTTTACGTAATGAAAGTAGCAGACCTTTATAAAAAAGTCGATGAAAAAGTAGAAAGGCTTCTGGTTTTCATATCCCAAATGGCA
>JAZKCO010000009.1:0-135992 GCA_040388055.1 Bacteroidota bacterium | reverse complement strand
TACAGATAGCTTTTATAAAAATCTTGAGTTTGGCACTGGCGGTTTACGCGGAATGATGGGGGTTGGCTCGAACCGAATTAATAAATATACTATCGGAACGGCTACCCAAGGTTTAGCCAATTATCTGCTTAAAAAATATCCTGAGCAGGAAATAAGTGTGGCAATTGCACACGATAGCCGGAACAACTCCAGCTTCTTTGCCGAAATTACAGCCGACGTTTTTGCAGCAAATGGTATCCGTGTCTATTTTTTTAAAGCGTTAAGACCCACTCCAGAGCTTTCTTTTGCCATTCGACATCTGGGCTGCAAGAGTGGCGTTATGCTTACTGCCTCTCATAATCCGAAAGAATATAATGGCTATAAAGCTTATGGTGAAGATGGCGGTCAGCTTACCACCCCCGACGACCAAATGGTAATGGACGAAGTGGCAGCGATACAAAGTATAGATGAAGTAAAATTTAACTGTATTGCAAGCAATATATCACTTATTGGCGAAGAAATAGACGAATTATATCTAGCTAAAATTACCGAACTTTCGGTTTCGCCAGCAGCCATCCATCGCCAGCAAAATCTAAAAATCGTCTATTCCCCTATTCATGGCACCGGAATTACACTCGTTCCACTTGCCTTGGCTAAGTTTGGCTTTACCAATGTAACCATTGTAGAGGAACAAAGTAAGCCCGATGGAAATTTCCCAACTGTAGTTTACCCAAATCCCGAGGAAAAGGAGGCAATGACCTTAGCTTTAAAAAAAGCGACAGAAATAGATGCCGACCTGGTCTTGGCCACAGACCCCGATGCCGACCGGGTGGGTATAGCTGTTAAAAATACCGATGGCGAATTTGTTTTGTTAAACGGCAACCAGACTGGCAGTTTACTTATTAATTATTTGTTAAGTGCCTGGGAAGAAAAAGGTAAACTAACCGGGAAAGAATACGTGGTTTCGACCATTGTAACCACCAGCTTAATTGCAGCGATCGCTAAAGCTAAAAATGTAGATTACTATAATACCTTAACCGGATTTAAATGGATTGGCCAGTTAATCACTAAGTTACAGGGTAAAAAAATCTTTATTGGTGGCGGCGAAGAAAGTTATGGCTATTCGGTTGGCGAATTGGTAAGGGATAAGGATGCTGTAATTTCATGCGCATTTATTGCAGAAATGACTGCATTTTATAAAGATAAAGGGAGTAGCTTATACGAGGCCATGATTAATATGTATGTAACTTATGGGATGTACAAGGAAGACTTGGTTTCGATTACCAAGAAAGGAAAAACTGGTGCCGAAGAAATTAAGGCAATGATGGAAAAATTCAGGAACAACCCGCCAGCAAAATTAGGGGCTTCGGAAGTGATTACTTTAAAAGACTACGAATTAAATAAGGAAACCGACATTAAAACAGGTACCACCCGGGAGCTAGGCTTTCCTAAATCGGACGTATTGCAATTTATTACTGCCGATGGAAGTATTATCTCTGCCCGGCCAAGTGGAACAGAGCCTAAAATTAAATTTTATTGTAGTGTAAATACGCCGTTAAGCAAGGCTGAAGACTTTAAAGTAACAGAAGTTAAACTGGCAGAAAAGATTAAAACCATTATGACCGATTTGCAAGCTTAGCGTTTTGCACCCGTCACATTCCAAAGCGATTTCAATTTTATGGACATTGCTTTGGAAATCACGTCTTTCTGCTCGAAAGTAATTATTTTTGTCTGACCAGGTTCCAGGTCAAAATAATTATCACTTAATCGTCCTTTATAACCAGCAATATCAACAAACACATATTTAGCAAAGGCTGAGGCGTTTAAAAATAATTGATTTCCCTTCATCTGCCAGGTTATTTTAGGGTCTTTGAGCTTCAGGTCTTTTGGGCGGACTTTATCTCTTAAAGGCAGTTTATCGTCGCTATAAGCCGCTTTAACCGCGTACCATGCTGCCTTAGGGGCTCTATCGTTATAGTCGGTAATGCTCCAACTGGCTACTGGCCAGCAATCGTTTAACTGCCAAAGCAAGGTACCCATGTTATAGGGTGCCTTACTTCGCTGAATGAGAATCATATTTTTAAAACCATAATATTGTACACATTGCGTGAGATAAGTGTAATCCTCGACCGAAAGTTGAGCAATCTTGGCCGAATCGATCATATAATTTTTTAAATACCCATCCAGTTTAGCAAAGCCATTACCCGCTTTTTGATGACTTTTCAAGATGTCAGAAAATAAGTACCGATCTTCGGGCGCTGTAAACTTTAAAATAGTCGAATAATTCGGCATGGCTTGCATCCCATATTCACTTACAAAGCGGCCAGTTTTTTTTTCGAAGGTTTCAAAATCTTCCTCGCCCCACCAAACACCCCAATAATGACTATCGCCCTCACTTATACTTTCTTTAACTCCCCAACCTAATTTTGGCGAAGTACTGAGGTATGGCCGGGTTGGGTCGACCTCTTTTAACCATTTAGGAATACTATCGCGAAATAAACGCGTATAATCGTTCCATAATTTTACAGAATCTTTCGGCGAAATTTTAAAAGTACTTTGCCAACCCCAACGATTCCAGGCTTCGTCGATTTCATTATTACCACACCACACTACTATGCTTTTATGATGTCGTAAGCGCTTAACCTGATACTTTACTTCTTCTCGTACATTATCGAAAAATGCCTTATCTCCGGGTACCATTGCTCCGGCAAACATAAAATCCTGCCAAACGTAAATACCCAACGAATCGCAGAGGTCGTAAAAATCGTCGCTTTCGTAAATGCCACCACCCCAAACCCGAAGCATATTCATGTTGGCTGCTTTTGCCATAGTTAATACTTTTCGGTAATCTTCTTTCTTTAACCGGGTTACAAATGCATCGGATGGAATATAATTAGCCCCTTTCATGTAAATAGGCTTCCCATCGATTTTAAAATAAAATGAAGTCCCATTTAAATCGGGTTGTTGTACGAGCTCTACTTTTACAGGAGCTACAAATGTTTGCTCGACCGGCTTTGTATCAAAAGCTTCTAATCTTACTTCTTTCCAAATACCAGCCGTAGTAAATTTAGGTCCCCAATCCCAACCAAAATGAAACTGTGCTTTACGAACATAAGCTCGTGGATTATCGGGAATTATAAAAGGCAGATCGGCTTTTGCTAAGGAATCGACTTTGTTTTGAGCCGAATAAAAACGAATATATAATTCGTTATCCTTCCTTAGCAGGTCTTTTACCTCTACTTTCCATTGCCTAAACATATTATTCGCTTTTAAAACAAGACGGCCATTGAGGTAGACATCCGCATAGGTATCTAAACCATCGAATACCAGGTTAATATTTTTTTTCTGAAGAATTTCAGGGTTAATATTGAAGGTATTCCGATAATCCCAATTCTCTTTCTCTATCCATTGTAGTTTTTTTTCGTTGTCGCGATAAAATGGAGCTGGAATTAACTGATTAGCCAGCAAATCTAGATGCACCTCGCCCGGCACTTTGGCCGAATACCATGTGCCTTCATTTTGCTTGCTAAATTGCCACTTATTTGTCAATTTATGCGAAATAGTCTGTGCATTCGCGTTATAAGCAGGCGCTATATTCGCAATTAGCGCACTGGTATAGATGATTATCTTTAAAATAATACTTTTTGTGCTTTCCACGCCCTTTATTTTAGAAATTAATATACACACTTTAGACAAAACTGCCTGTAAAAAATGCTTACCTTTGCATTAATGACCATTGGCAGAAAGATTATCGCAATTTTTTTATTACTTGGAATACTTTCCAATTGCTTTAATTACTGGATTTTGTCGACTTCTTATACTTTCAACAAAGCTTATATTACTTCCGTATTTTGTACTAATAAAAACAAACCAGAGTTACATTGCGAAGGTAAATGTTTTATGGACATTAAATTGAAAGAGTTAGAACAAAAGAATAAACACGACCAGGATAATTTAAGACGGGTTATAGAAACTGTAGCACCGGTTACGGCAGGTTTGCTGGCGCCTATCTACGAAATACCAGTCGAAATTACGCCCACTCCCATGCTCCAACAAAAGCCAATAAAGGCTAGTATTTCCATTTTCCATCCGCCAAAGCTGGCCTAATAAGTTCCATTATTTACATTAATGCATTTTTTATCCCATTGGGATAGCATAGCTATGCGTCATTAAAAATAATTGCCGGGCGGTATTATGCCCGTGCTTTACCTTAAATTTTAAAAAAATGAATATTAAATATCTATCAATCTATATTTTTATCCTGTCTTTAGCGTTGTTTACTTCTTGCAAAAAAGAAGAAGTTGCGCCTCAAATTGAAGAAAAAGGAAGTTTCAGTGTCGAATTTGAAAACCAAGTTAATGGCACACCATTAATTCTAAATACACAAAGTTATACCAATGCCAACGGCGACAGTTTTACGGTTTCTGTTTTTAAATATTATGTAAGCAACCTAGAATTAACTCGAACAGACGGCTCCGTTTATCGGCTGCCTGAAAGCTATATCTTGGTCGATGCGGCCAATCCTTCGACTTTAATAAACACGCTTTCGACTGTTCCGGTAGGCGATTATACAAAACTATCGTTCATTATTGGTATCGATAAAGAACGAAATGTGGCGGGTGCGCAAACAGGAGCATTAGACCCTGCCTTAGGTATGTTCTGGACCTGGAACAGCGGCTATATCTTCCTAAAAATGGAAGGCGCTTCTCCGCAATCGACCGCTGTTAACCATAGTTTAACGTTTCATATTGGCGGCTTTGCCGAACCGAACAATACCATCAAGACGTTTAGTGTAGACTTAAATCCGGCAAATCCATTACGGATTAGAACGGATAAAAATCCGCAACTGCATTTTAAGGTAAATGTTGCGGCGCTTTTTAGTGGTAAACAAAACATCAGCTTCGCCAATTTAAATTTCACAATGGGCGGAGCAAATTCGGTACTTGTTGCCGAAAATTATGTAAGCGGGCTGTTTAAATTAGATCATATCCATAACTAATATGAAAACCTCGCTAAAACGATGTCTCTATCTGGCCATCTGCATAGGGATATTATATGCCTGCAATAAGGATAAAACAGTAAGGCCCGCAGTCGAAAAGATTCAGTTTGTGGTACCGGCTAATTTCCCGGCTGCCGTATATAAATTTGAAGGGAATTTACTTACAAATGAAGGGTTTGATCTGGGAAAAAAGTTATTTTACGACAGTCGTTTATCGGCCGACAAAAGTATATCATGTGGAAGCTGCCATCAGCAGTTTGCTGCTTTTACTCAACTAGATCATCGGGTAAGCCATGGGGTAAACAATTGTTTAGGGAAGCGCAATTCCCCAGTTTTGTTTAACCTAGCTTGGCAAAAGGAGTTTTTCTGGGATGGCGGTGCTAAAAATTTAGAAATCGTGCCTTTAAATGCGATAACCGACAGCTGCGAAATGGGTACAGACTTGCCTACAATTATCCGTTTTTTAAACCAAACCAGTCCTTACCCTCAGTTATTTAAAAATGCTTTTGGCGATCCTGTTGTCAATTCTCAGCATTTCTTAAGAGCGCTTAGCCAGTTTATGGCAGTATTAGTTTCGGCCACTAGCAAATACGATAAAGTAATGCGAAACCCTGTACAAAATGCTTTTACCAGCGAAGAATTGCAGGGGTACCTGCTGTTTAAAGAAAAATGCAATGCTTGCCATACCGAACCCTTATTTACTGATGGCACGTACAGGAGTAATGGTCTCGACTTAATAAGTGCAGATCTTGGGCGTTATATTATTACCGGTTTAGCTGCCGATAAAGGGAGATTTAAGGTACCGACACTCCGAAACATTGAATTATCAGCACCATATATGCACGATGGTAGATTTAACACGCTCGAAGAAGTGTTAACGCACTATAATTCTGGTGTAAAAAGGGCCGAAAATCTTGATGCTTTATTTCTGCAAAATAGGCATCCAGGCATTTCTTTATCGGCTAGCCAAAAGCAACAACTTATTACTTTTTTAAAAACATTAACAGATCATGAATTTATTTCGAATAAACTTTTTAGTGAAGCGTAAAATTTTGCTTATTAGCTTTATGGCAATCGCATTAAACAGTACTGCCTGCGATATTTGCGGTTGCTTTATGGGGCTTACTCCCTACAATAATCAAAGTAACTTTGGGTTATTATACCGTTATCGTTCCTTTAATGGATATCTTGGTCAAAACCACGCTGCTTTTCCAAATGGGGGTAGTTTTTTTATTCCCAAAGACGATAAGACAGCGCCATTAACCGAGCACAATGGTAATCCGGATGATTATGAATTATACCGGGCAATGGAAGTTCGGGGTCGGTATTTTATACATCCACGCATAGAGCTTAATGTTATTGTGCCTTATAATTCTAATAGTGAGCGTTATAATGGCCATACCAGCACTATTTCGGGTATGGGTGATATTAATTTATATGCTGGTTATCACTTAATTAATAAGTTAAACCAAACCAATTTTAATCAGCGGTTAATTATTGGTGGTGGAATAAAATTAGCAAGTGGAAAAAATGAAATCAAAAATGCAGAAGGTATCCGTTATTCGGCTTTAATGCAACCCGGTACTGGTAGCACAGATGGCTTTATTTACGTTAATTACCTAATGGGTTTTAAAAAATTCGGGATAAATATTAACAGTTCTTATAAAATGAATGGCATAAATGCGCAGAAAGAGGGTATTGCAAATAGCAGTACCACATTCCTGAATATTTTTTATACCACAGCTCTTCATAAAGACTGGCAATTAACCCCTTCTCTTCAATTTTTCTACGAAAACTCTGCCGGCGAGACCTATAAGAGAAAAAATACTGGCGAACATGAAATGAATAATTTAATGGCTGGTATCGGGGCTGATCTGTATTATAAAAATATTGGTTTCAATATTGGCATGCAAACCAATGTATGGCAGGTTAAAACAGATCATCCACAAAGTGCCGCTAAAATTTATATGGGGGTTACTTATAATATCAATCAATTGTATTATTTAATCAAATCTTAACAAATACTCACTCATACGTTAAACCTTAATAAGGTTTAACGTATGTTTGTAAATAAATTAAATCACGATGATAAAATTTAAAAACAACCTGGGCCTAGTTCTCTTCACTTGTTTAACCATCAGCTTCGCTGGATGTAACAGTAATAAAAAACTGCCAATTTACGGGCAGAGGGAAGCCAAGATAACCAAAGCGGCAGATGGAAGCCAAAAGGTAGATACCGTTTATCAGACTATACCGAATTTTAAATTTCTAAACCAGGATAGCACCTATATTACACAAGACACATTTAAAGATAAAATCTATGTAGCCGACTTCTTTTTTACTTCTTGCTCGACCATTTGTCCGATAATGCATCGAAACCTGAAACTAATTTACGATCAATATAAAGACAATCCAGAAGTAATGTTCTTATCGCATACGATCGATTTTAAATACGACAAACCTGGTGTTTTAAAAAAGTACGCACAAAAACTTGGCGTTGATGGCCCCAAATGGCAATTCGTTTATGGTACTAAAGACGAGATTTATCATTTAGCAGCGCACGATTACCTTGTGGCTGTACAAGAAGACAGTAGCGCTCCAGATGGTTATATACACCAAGGCTGGCTGGTACTAATCGACAAAGCAAAAAGAATACGTGGTGCTTACGATGGTACTAAAACAGAACAAGTCGACCAGCTAAAAAAAGATATGTCCATTTTGTTGGCTGAAGAAAAGGAATAAACATGCGTAAGTATCTAGTTGCAGGGATTTTTTCGATATTAATTAGTGGGATAGTTTACTCTTGTAAAAATGCTCAGGAAATTGATTATTCGAAATATCTGAGTAATGGAAAGGATTTATACATTACTCATTGTCAAAATTGCCATGGAGAAAAAGGCGAAGGCTTGGGCGAATTAGTTCCCCCGCTTACCGATACTGTTTTTTTAAAAACCAATAAAGCGAATCTTGCTTGTCTAATTAAAAATGGAAGTAATAAAGGGGTAACTATTAATGGCAAACATTATGAAGGCAAAATGCCAGCCTTCCCTCAGCTAGTTTCGATCGATGTGGCACAGGTAATTGTATATATGACCAACTCTTTTGGCAATAAACAAGGGATGTATACTTACGAACAGGTTGCTAACGACCTTACTAATTGCCCATAGGTTGTTGGTTCATTCATTTAGTAGTTAGGGCTGTCTGTTAATAACTAATGATTAAAGACTTTAGACTTATTTTAACTATTTTTGCAGGAAATGCAAGCCGTTCTATCGCCGTTCCAATTTATTGGGAAGGAGGAAAGTCCGGGCAACACAGCGCATCCCGCTTCCTAACGGGAAGGGGTTTAGGATTGAAAACCTGAATTACGGAAAGTGCTACAGAAAATAAACCGCCTCAATTTATTGGGGTAAGGGTGAAAACGTGAGATAAGCGCTCACGAGCTCGCTAAGCGATTAGCGTTTTGGTAAACCCCGGGAGTTGAAAGGCCAAATAGGCTAACGTATGTAGGGTTGCTCGCCCGATGTTAGTGGGTAGGCCGTTAGAGGTAAATGGCAACATTTATCCTAGATTAATGATAGAACTCGGTTAACGAGAACAGAACCCGGCTTACAGGCTTGCATTTTTTTATAAATTTTTACATTATCCATCAAACGCTTTACATTTAACAAAAAGTAATATATTAGCATTCTAATAAAATCGATCCTTACATGGCAAAATTGTTGATTATAGACGACGAGCGAGCAATAAGAAGTACCCTTCGTGAAATACTGGAATATGAAAATTACGAAGTTGAAGATATTGATAATGGCATTGATGGGTTAGCGCTCATCAAAAAAAGTAATTATGATTTGGTGTTGTGCGACATCAAAATGAATAAAATGGACGGTATGGAGGTTCTCGAACAGGCCCTTACTTTTAAACCTGACCTTCCATTTATCATGATTTCTGGTCATGGAACAGTCGAAACTGCTATCGAGGCCAGCAAAAAAGGTGCTTTCGATTTTATCTCCAAACCACCAGATTTAAATCGTTTATTAATTACGGTAAGAAACGCGCTTGATCGTGGAACTTTGGTTACCGAAACAAAGGTTTTAAAACGAAAAGCAAGTAAAACCCGTCATATTTTAGGCGAGTCAGATAGTATCAACAAGATTAAAGAAACCATAGACCGGGTAGCGCCTACCGAAGCCCGCGTGCTTATTACTGGTGCAAATGGAAGTGGTAAGGAGCTGGTTGCCCGTTGGATACACGAGAAGTCTAACCGGGCCGAGAGCCCCTTAATTGAGGTCAACTGTGCAGCAATACCTTCAGAATTAATAGAAAGTGAGTTATTTGGCCACGAAAAAGGTTCATTTACCTCGGCTGTAAAACAGCGTATTGGTAAATTCGAATTAGCTAATGGCGGTACTTTGTTCTTAGACGAAATTGGCGATATGAGCCTTTCTGCTCAGGCTAAAGTATTACGTGCATTGCAAGAACATAAAATTACCCGTGTTGGGGGTGAAAAAGAGCAGGAAGTAAATGTGAGAGTGCTGGCCGCCACCAATAAAGATCTTTTAAAAGAAATCGAAGCCGGGACTTTTAGGATGGATTTATACCATCGCTTAAATGTAATTAATATCCATGTTCCGCACCTTACCGAGCGTACGGACGATATTCCGGAAATTGCGCAGAATTTTTTAGAGGAAATATGCAGCGATTACGGCATGCCGCTTAAAAAAATTAGCGAAGGTGCAATGAACGCTTTAAAAGCCTTACCCTGGACAGGTAACGTTCGCGAATTGCATAACATGATTGAACGGCTAATTATTTTAAGCGATAAAACCATTACCGAAAATGACGTAACTGTTTTTGCAAATCCGAGTGGTGGAACAAACATTGGAGCCACAACTGGCCTGTCTGCGGCAGTACATAGTAGTCTCGCAATGAATTACGACAAGTTTAATAATTTTCAGGATTATAAAGATTACGCCGAAAAAGAATTCATCAAGTTTAAGCTCGAAAAAAATAACTGGAATGTTTCTAAAACTGCAGATGATATCGAAATACAGCGAAGCCATCTTTACAGTAAAATTGAGAAATTTGGATTAAAACGATCGGAATAAATAAATTTTACGATTTCCTTTTCGAGATTAATTGCCGGCCACGAACCAAAACTTTTTTCCGCTGTCTTTTAAGCGATAAATGAGTGGTTACTTCTTCGTCTTGCAACAAATGCTGATTATAGGCGTTTAAAATATCTTTTTGAGAAAGGATTCCAATAATTTCATTTTTATCGACTGCTAAAACAGGGGCATATTCCTGCTTATTTAAGAAGAGGATTTCCAGCGCCCTTTTAAGTGTATCAACATTATTAATACAAGCCAAGCCTTGTTTTACCTGTGTTGAAATGGGTTGTTCTGCATTATTATCCTTTCCACTTAAGGCCTGAATATTTAATACTCCAGCAAATAAGCCATCCTTATCTTTAACCAGGAAATAATTTTGTTTCAGCTGTTTACCCTTTAAAATAGTCAATACTTCTTTAGCCGAATCGTTAGCATTTAAGATAAACGTATCTGTTTTAGTAATCTGCTCCGCATTAATTTTACTGAGCGGATCAGATTGATAAGAGTCTGGTGTGATAACGCCCCTTCTTGCAATTTTCTCGGTCATGATCGTATTCCTCATAAAAAAGAAAGAGACCAGATAAGAAGAAGTACAGGCACCTAATAATGGCAACAATGCATTCGATTGCATCGTCGACTCTAGGGCAAAAGTTATACTGGTTAAATAAGCTCTTGAAGCTCCGGCAAACATGGCCGACATCCCGACTAGTGCCGACATAGAAATATTAATTCCGGAATCTGGGAAGAAAAGCAAAATAATAGTGGCTAGAATTGCACCACAAGCACCACCAATAGTTAATAAAGGAGCTAAAGTTCCACCAGAAGTACCACTTCCCAATGCGATAGACCACGATAAAAATTTAAAAAAGCATAAAGCCAATATCAAGCTAAGTGGTAAATTTCCAGAAAGCAGGTCCGTAATATTATCGTAGCCAACACCAAGTGTATGTGGCGCAAAATACCCGATAAAACCAACGGCAAGACCACCCAGAGCAGGCCACCACATCCAATGGATAGGTAGTTTTTCGAAACTATCTTCAATAAAATAAACGATTTTAGTTAGTCCTAAAGAGATAAAACCAATTACAATCCCTAATGCGCTATAGATAGCCAAAGCCTGGTTACTGGGAACGACTAAATTTCCCATCGGAAACACAGGGCCCGAGCTAAATAATAATTTATGTCCGGCGGCTCCGGTAATACAGGCTAGTGCGACCGGTAAAATCGCTTTAGGCGAAAATTCGAAGAGCAATAATTCTATAGCAAGAAATACAGCAGCGATAGGCGTACCAAATATGGCCGACATCCCTGCAGTTGCACCGGCTGCCAATATAATTTTTCGCTCGTTGGCGGTAATGTTAAATAACTGACCTAGAGTGGAGCCCAATGCACCACCAGTTGCAATAATTGGCCCCTCGGCACCAAATGGTCCACCAGTACCAATTGCTATCGCCGACGATAACGGTTTTAATATGGCAATAACCGGCTTAATTTTACTCTGGTTAACCAAAATTTGCTCCATTGCTTCCGGAATACCATGCCCTCTTATCGCTTTCGAACCATATAAAGCCATAAGGCCCACCAACACTCCACCTATTGCCGGAACAATAATTACCCAAAGCCCAAGTGTATTAGCTGCCGGGCTTCGAAATTCTGTATCAAAAATCCCAAAAAAAGAAACATTGGTTACAAAGTCTATTAAGTAGATGAGTAATTTGGCAATTAAACTAATAAAAACTGCAGCCAGGATAGACAACAGTGATATTTTTATCAGCCTTTGCTTTTCTACGGTTCCAGTACTTGCATCAAAAAAATTATGTTCTACATTTTTTAATAAAGGCGAAATTGGAATGCCAGAGGAGGATGTTTTCATTATGATATAATGGTTATGAAACCGGATACATTAGGTTCATTTTTTTGCAAAAGTAAATAATATTAATAACTATATCAAACAACATTATTGCATAAACAATATAAATTTACAATTTATACCAAAAAATATATAATATAGTATTGTTTATGCAATATTATAATTTAATAATTTATACTTAATATTGTCAAAATAGAAGTCCATATATATATTCGATGAAAGTTAGTCCGGTTAAATGTGATTTAAATACCTGCTTTTTATGTAAAAGTGCTTTAAAAAGCTGGCATCAGGTAATAAGCTTAAACCGGCAGAATTTTGAATATAAAAAGGGCGAGCAAATTTTTAAAGAAGGTGATGAAGTAAAGGGTATTTATTTTATTTATAAGGGCAAGGTAAAAGTACATAAACATTGGGATGCCGAAAAGGAGTTTATTGCCCGTTTTGCAAAGGAAGGCGATATTGTTGGCCACATGGGCTTAGGCGATGCCAATCGTTATCCGGTTTCTGCAACTGCCTTAGAGCCAACGATTGTTTGTTATATGAGTACCGAATTTTTCGAATCCACACTCGAAATCAATACAAAGTTTACCTATAACCTGATGCGGTTTTTCGCCAATGAGCTCTTAGATAAAGATCGAAAAATGAGAGACCTGGTGCACATGACCGTTAAAGCGCGTATTGCACAATCTTTTATTTCATTAAAAAAACAGTTTGGAATTAGCGATGATCATTTTATCAATATCGAGCTAACCAGGCAAGACCTATCTGCCTTTGCAGGCGTTTCTTACGAAACCTTATTTAAGGTAATTATTGAGCTTAGTGCGCAAGACGTTATTCATGTTGCCGAAAAGCGATATCAGATAAAAGACGAAGATTTTTTATTAAAAATTATTGAGGACGACCAGCATAAGCAACTACTCAAACGAAAATAAGATATTAAACATCGAATTTATCTAAAAGCTTAATTAAGGTCGCAAAATCTTTCGGATAAGGCGCTTCAATACTCAGTTCCTGGTTATCGAGACCCTTAAAAGTAATGTGTTTGGCATGTAAGGCGAAACGTTTTACAATGGGTTGCTCCTCTTCGTTTTTAGTAATGCGATAGCCTTTCTTAATGGCCGATAAAAATACCGGCTTCCCCCTATAAAGATGATCGCCGCTTATCGCCGCTCTTTGGGTAGCCAGATGGATACGGATTTGATGCATTCGGCCTGTTACCGGCTTGCATTCGACCAATGTATAATGTTTATAGTGCTTTAAAGTATTGAAATAGGTTTCGGCCCTTTTACCCTCCATCCTATCGATCGTTACATTTTTATGGCCATCGTTTAAAATAGGGAGGTCGACTAATAAATCGTCGAATTGAAATTGCCCATCTACTACTGCATGATAAACCTTTTTAACCTTTCTTCTTTCAAATTGCATGGATAAATTACGATAAGCATCCGGGTTTTTAGCGATAACCAGCGCTCCCGATGTTTCTTTATCCAATCGATGACAAACCTGTGCATCGGCAGAATATTGTTTAGCCATGCGCAGCATATTAAGCTCGCCGGCAGCCGAACGTTCGTCTAAAGAAGCTACAAATGGTGGTTTATTAACAACAATATAATCGTCGTTTTCAAAAATAATCAGGTCTTTAAAAATGGGGTACTTCACGTTATGCTATTAGATAAAGTGTAAAAGTACGAAGGAAAAATGAGATATAGCCTTAAGAAAGCTCAAACTTATAGCCTACGCCTTTTACCGTCGCCACATAAGTTTCTCCAAGTTTCTCGCGTAGTTTACGAATATGCACATCGATAGTACGGTTGGTTACCACCACAGAGTCTTCCCAAATATTTTTAAGAATAGCTTCCCGAGTATACACCTTACCCGGTTTAGAGGCTAACAAATAAAGCAATTCGAATTCTTTTTTTGCCAAAACTACCTTCTCTCCTCTTTGGAAAACCAAATAAGCCTCTCTATCTATAACCAGGTCACCAATTTCGACCTTATTTTCAGAAACCTCTTCTCCACTTGCATTTCTCCGTAAAATGGCATTGATACGACTTACTAAAGCTCTTGGTTTAATCGGTTTAGCAATATAATCGTCGGCACCTACATTAAAACCTGCAATTTCGGAATATTCTTCACTTCTTGCTGTTAAAAACACCATAAAAGTATTTTTAAACTCGGGAATAGCACGCATTAAACGACAGGCTTCTATACCGTCCATTTTAGGCATCATGATATCCAAAATAATTAAATCCGGATGCACTCTTTTAGCCATAGCTACCCCATCTTGTCCGTTACTAGCTAAAAATACCTGATAGCCCTCTTTTTTTAGATGATATTCGATCAGTTCTAAAATATCCGGTTCATCGTCTACGATCAATATTTTCTGCTTGGCTACACTCATTGTTTTAAATATTTGTTACGAAATTAAGTATACAATTACAATGTTGCGTTAAAATGATATTAACAAATTGTTAAGCCGTTACAATAGCGTTTTCTTTAGGAAATCTTCCAGAGCTTCGCCACGAAGGTCTCGCGCTATAATTTTCCCGGTCGGATCTAAGAGAAAAGAGCTTGGAATACCCTGAACCTGATAGAGTTTAACCGTTGCACCTTCGAAATCTGCAAGTTCGCCAGCATGATTCCATGTTAAGCCATCCTGCTTAATTGCTTGTTGCCATGCGGCCTTATCTTTATCTAAGGAAATGCCCAAAATGGTAAAATTCTTATCTTTATAGGCATTATATGCTTTTACAACATTTGGGTTCTCATTTCTACATGGTCCGCACCACGAAGCCCAAAAATCGATAAGCACATATTTACCTTTAAAATCGGCCAGTTTAATTGGTGTTCCACTTAACGAATTAATGGTAAAATCTGGGGCTTGAGCACCCACTTGTACCGCTTTTAATTTTTCGATCCGCTCTACAAAGCTTTTTACTGCCTTATTTTTCTTTAAATTTTCATCTACTTTCTCGGCATAAGTTACTAAGGCGGCTTCATTTCCTATCGGATTAATGAGACTAATCGCATAAAAACTGACCAACGATTTCGTATTTTCATTAGCAAATTTAATAATATTGGCATTTAACTCCGCTACTGCATTCATATAACGTGGGGAGGCCTCCTCTACCAATGCGGCCCTGTTTTCGGGGTTAGCAGCTACTTTTTGCTCGAAATCGTTCTTTACATTTTCAATATTTGAAGCATATTTATATTTCATGGCGTTAAACTCAGTTAGCTTATCTGCGTCTTCAGCACCAGTTAATTTATAATCGTGGTCTTTATGGTTTAAATCGGCAGTTAATTTAACAACGTCGCCATTTTTTGCAATAAACATGTATTCGTTAAGTCCTGTATTAATGCGATAAAAATCGGCCTCCGGAGCCACATTCGAGAATTTAAACTCTCCTTTATCAGATAAAACCGTAGAATCTAAAACGGTCATTTCGGCACTAGACATACCATATAGGTAAACTTTTTTATCGTCACTTACATTTTCAAATTTACCTTCAATAGTAAATTTTGTTTTGTCTTTACAGGCTATAAATGCCGAACTTAAAAGCAGTATATAGATTATTTTTTTCATAAGGTATCTAATTTAAATCGTTAAATTTTTCTGTTTAATATTTTAGTTTCTCCTGTATAAGGTCGTTTATTTTTTTCGCATCAGCCTTGCCCTTGGCTAGTTTCATTACTTCGCCAACAAACAAACCTAAAACGCCTTTTTTACCGTTTTTGTATGCCTCTACCTGAGGCTGGTATTTCGCCAGCACAGTTTCGATATAGGCATAAACCCCTTCATCGTCTTCGGCAATTAATAAATTTAATTGGCGTGCTATTTCCGGTACATCCGATTCCTTCGTTAAAACTGGCAATAATTGTTGCAGGGCATTTTGCTGGCTTATTTGCTTGTTATCGACCATATTAACTATTGTAGCAAGCTGTACCGGGCTTACATTAAACTCGTTAATAGCTATCGACCTTTCACTTAACAGGGCTCTAATTGGTCCATTTAACCAGTTTACCAGGTTTTTCTTTTGGGTAACAGCGGGTAATCCGGCTAACAGGTAAGCATACAAATCCGAATCCTGCGCAATTACCATAGCATCAGTTTTACTAATCCCTAAATCGGCAATAAGTTGCTTAGCAATCTCTTTAGGCAACGTCGGCATACTTAATTTTATTGCAGCCAGCCAGTTATCCGAAATTTCGATAGGTTGTAAGTCCGGATCAGGAAAATACCGGTAGTCATTTGCTTCTTCTTTGCTACGCATAGGCGATGTGGTTCCTTTATCGGCATCGAAGTTTAAGGTACTTTGAATAATTTTACCCCCATTTTCGATCACTTCAACCTGACGTGAAAATTCGAAATCCATTGCCCGGCGTACATTACGAATTGAATTGAGATTCTTAACCTCACAGCGGGTACCAAAGTTTACCGCCCCTTTTTGGCGAATAGAAATATTAGCATCGCAGCGTAAGGATCCCTCTTCCATATTACCATCGCTCACATCGAGATGGCGAACCAATTGCCTAATCTCCGTTAATAAAGCAGAAGCCTCTTCAGCACTTCTTATATCGGGTTCTGTTACAATCTCTATTAAGGGAACACCAGCTCTGTTTAAATCGACATAAGAGTATTTTGGGTTCTGATCGTGCAGGCTTTTCCCTGCATCTTCTTCCAGATGAATTCTGTTAATGCCTATTTTCTTTTCAACGCCATTAGGCAAAACAATCATTAAATACCCGTTTTTACAAATCGGGCTATTGTCTTGTGTAAGTTGATAACCTTTGGGCAAATCGGCGTAGAAATAATTTTTGCGATCGAAAAAATTATGCTGATTAATGGTACAATTTAAAGCCAGACCAATTCTGATCGCTTTTGCTACCACTTCTTTATTTAATTTAGGTAGTGCACCAGGTAGTGCTAACGAAACTGTCGAGATATTCGAATTGGGTGCTGCTCCAAAAGCAGCACTATCTGATGAAAATATTTTCGATTGTGTGTTTAACTGCACATGTATTTCTAAACCGGAAACCAGTTCAAAATTTGCTACTGCAGCGGTTAAATTTGTATTCATTAATAGGCAATGTCTTTAAAAATCTTAACAATTTGACCCAAAGATAATTCAAATATCCATCTAAATTGTGATTTTAAGGTAACATTCTGCTCGTGGCATAGAATTGGCTTTAGTTAAGTCACACACAAATTTTAAAGCTTATGAAAAAGTTTATTGTAATGGCTTTAATGGCAAGCGCCATCGCCACAAAAGCACAGGTTAGCGTGCAAATTAATATTGGCTCCCAACCACAGTGGGGCCCTGTAGGTTATAACCATGTAGATTATTATTACCTACCCGATATTGAAACCTATTATTATGTACCGAAAAGACAATTCGTCTATTTAAACAATGGCAATTGGATGTTTAGCAATTCACTTCCGGCAAGGTACAGGAATTACGATCTATATCATGGTTACAAAGTAGTAGTTAATAGGGAAAGGCCCTATTTAAACTATAATTCGGATAGGATTAAATATAAAAAGTACCAAAATTGGGGCGGAAAACAAAAGGCAATTAAATATAGTAAAGATCGCAGATATAGTAGCCACAACGATAATGGCAACCATGGTCGAGACCACCGCAATAATCATAAAGGGAAACATTAAAACTAAGATAAACGAGCTCCTTAACACCGGGGCTCGTTTAATTAAAACCGTTTACCTATGGTTATTCCAATTCTTGGATAAGCATCTTCATAACGTCTTTCGCCAAAAACCCGGCCTACACCTAAATAAGCTTCCCCTAAAAAACCATTACGGGTTAAGAATTTAGCACCAGCAGCAGCCCCCATCCCCAAATTAGTTGTAGCTTCTCTATAATTCTGATACATTCCGTTATTATCAAAATACAAATGACCCCTAGTTCTTGCGCTAATCACACTTGCATTACCCTCAATAAAAAAACCATTGGCCTTTTTACCCCCAAAATAAAGACGGTAATATGGGGTAATGGCATATTTATAAGTTATTGATTGGTCTAAGCCCAGCAAAACAGAAACGCCTAAACCCATATTGTCGGCCATAATTCTTTCATAGCTTACTTCAGGTATCCCGATTACTGTAAATAAAAGGTTAATTTTTACTTCATTATTTCCACCGTGGCCGATGGCTTCAGACTTTTTTTGAATGTCCTTAGTTACACTATCTGTTTGTGCGTAGGTTAAAAATGAGGCGGCGATTAATAGGCCAAAAAAAAGAAATTTCTTCATGTAATGTAGCTGTTTATTTATATTATCTATTTAGTTCTCTTCCCTATATTTAAGCCAAGTCTTGGATAATTATTGAAGAAATACCTTTCTCCGATCGTTCTCCCTAAGCCTAGATATGCTTCGCCAAAGAAGTCATTTCTTGTAAAAAATTTTACACCAGTTGCAGCACCAACTCCATAAACCAAATGTTGCGAAATATATCGCCCCAATTCGTCATATTTACTCCCCCTAGCCAAAATCATGCTTGTATTAGCTTCAATAAAAAAGCCGTTGGCTTTCGTGTTTCCAAAATACCAGCGGTAATAGGGCGTTAATCCAAACTTAAAATCAAAGTCGTTTTGAGCACCAATAAAAACAGACAACCCAATAGCCCTATCTTCTTTAATTATCCGCTCGTAAGTGAACTCTGGAAGCCCCAAAACCGTATAAAGAATATTAAACTTAAATTCGTTCCTTCCTACCCGCGTTATTGATTCTGATTGTTTTTTTGGGGCTATTTTTAGATTATCTTGGGCATAACTATTTATTATTGAGGCTATACACAGGCCTACAATGAATAGTTTCTTCATCCTGTTGTTGCTTTGTTTCGGCCTAAGCTAAGAAATTTTTGGCATTCACTAAAACTTTAGGTAATCCTTCTGAGTTTTTACCGCCTGCAGTAGCATAAAATGCCTGACCGCCGCCACCACCCTGAATTTCCTTACCTAATTCGCGAACAATTTTAGCCGCATTTAATTGTTCGGATACTTTATTTTCTGAGATCATGACCGTTATTCCCGGTTTATCGTCGATTAAAGTAGTGAATACCAGAAATAAATCAGGTACTAATGATTTTACTTCAAAAGCCAGGTTTTTAACGGCCTCTGCATTAGGCAAATCGACATGAGCAGCGATAAAATTAACGCCATTAATATTTTCAGCCTTTGCTGCAATTTCTTGCTTCATATCTCCGGCTTGAGCTAAAATGTTTTTTTCAATTCCTTTTTTAAGGCGTGTATTTTCGTCTATTAAAGATTGTACAGCAAGGCTGATGTTTTGGCTACCTTTTAACAAAGTCTTTAATTGTGTTAATTCTTTACTTTGGTTCACAATAAATTGCGCTGCTTTAGTTGCAGTTATCGCTTCAATACGACGAACGCCAGCTGCGACAGCACTTTCCGAAATAATTTTAAAGTAACCTATTTGTCCGGTTGCCTTTACATGGGTTCCGCCACAAAGTTCTTTTGAAAAATGATCGTCGAATGTGATAACCCGAACAAATTCGCCATACTTTTCACCAAACAAGGCCGTTACACCAGAAGTAATCGCTTCGTTATAAGGCACATTGCGTTGTTCTTTCAAAACAATATTGGCTCTAATTTTTTGATTAACAATCGATTCAATTTCGGTTAAATCGGCATCGCTAATTTTTGCAAAATGTGAAAAATCAAAACGAAGGTTATCGGCATTAACTAAACTCCCTTTTTGGTTAACATGATTTCCGAGCACTTTCTTTAAGGCGGCATGTAATAAATGGGTGGCAGAATGATTGTCTTCGATTAAGATACGCTTATCTTCATCTATTACTGCCCAAAATTTACCTTCAATATCGGTGGGTAAGGTATCTGCATAATGAACAATTACGCCATTCTCTTTTTTAGTGGCTGTTATTTCTATCCAAAACTGGCGACTATGGTCTTCCAATCGACCGGTATCTCCTACCTGACCGCCACTTTCCGCATAGAATGGGGTTTGGCGCAGTACCAGTTGATATTGTATTTTACCTTTAGCACTTACTTTACGATATTTTAAAATTTCTGTTTCAATTTCGGTCAGGTCATAGCCTACAAATTCGGTGTCGTTATCTTGGTTTACAATTACCCAATCGCCGGTATCTACGGCTGTAGCTGCGCGGGAGCGATCTTTCTGAGCAGTTAAAGCTTTGTTAAAGCCTTCCATATCGACTGTAAAACCCTTTTCCCGGGCCATTAATTCTGTTAAATCTATTGGAAAACCAAAAGTATCGTATAATTCGAAAGCAAAATCGCCCGCAATAACATCCGTAGTTTCGTATCGTTCGAACCGTTGTATACCAGTTGCCAATGTTTTCAAGAACGAAACCTCTTCCTCTAAAACTACCTTTTGTACAAAATCCTTTTGCAAATAGAGCTCCTCAAAAACCCCTTTAAACTGATCGGCCAATACCGGTACTAACCGATTTAAGAACGGTTCTTTTAAGTTTAAGAAAGTATAGGCATAGCGTACAGCCCGGCGTAAAATACGGCGAATTACATAACCAGCTTTATTATTTGCTGGCAACTGACCATCGGCAATTACGAAAGAAATGGCTCTAATATGGTCGGCCATTACTCGCATGGCAATATCGGTTTGTTCGGCTTTGCCATATTCAATTCCTGCTTTATCGGCAATAAACTGAATTAAGGGCTGAAAAACATCCGTGTCATAATTCGACGATTTACCTTGCAATACCCGAACCAGGCGTTCGAAGCCCATCCCGGTATCTACATGTTTCGCCGGCAAAGGTTTTAGCGAACCGTCTTTTAAGCGGTTAAATTGCATAAATACATTATTCCAGATTTCAATTACCTGCGGATGATCTGCATTAACCAGATCTTTTCCACTAGTAATTGCCCTTTCTTCGGCGCTGCGACAATCGACATGGATTTCGGAGCAGGGGCCACAGGGTCCGGTGTCGCCCATTTCCCAGAAGTTATCCTTTTTATTTCCTAAAATAATACGCTCTTCAGGTACGAATTGTTTCCAAAGCTCGAAAGCCTCGATATCGCGGGGTAGGCCTTCTTTTTCATCGCCTTCGAAAATAGAGACGTATAACTGATCTTTTGGAATTTGATAGATTTCGGTAAGTAATTCCCAGCTCCAGGCAATAGCTTCCTTTTTAAAATAATCGCCGAAACTCCAGTTACCCAACATTTCGAACATGGTATGATGATAAGTATCAATACCGACCTCTTCTAAGTCGTTATGTTTACCCGAAACTCTTAGACAGCGCTGTGTGTCGGCTACCCGCGAATATTTAATGATAGCCTCGCCTAAAAACAGCTCCTTAAATTGGTTCATTCCGGCATTGGTAAACATTAAAGTCGGGTCGTTTTTAACCACTATTGGCGCCGATGCTACGATATGGTGTTGTTTACTTTTAAAAAAATCTAAATAGGTCTGTCTTATTTCTTTTGCCGTCATGCGCTGTAGAGAATTTAGGTTACAAAATTAAAATTTTTATTGCGGTATTCTACTAAAATCCATTTACATTTGAATACTTTAAGTAAAAGGCACAATTCATTAATAATCAGTTAAAAACATGCCATACAAAGAGAGAGAGATCAACAAAATGTACTATACGATGGGCGAAGTAACCGAAATGTTTGGCGTAAATGCTTCACAAATCAGGTTTTATGAGAAAGAATTCGACGTGCTTCAGCCTAAGAAAAACAAAAAGGGGAATCGCCTTTTTACGCCTGAGGATATCGAAAACCTAAAAATTATTTTCCATCTGGTCGACGATAAAGGATTTACTTTAAAAGGCGCCAAAGACCATCTTAAAAATAACAATAGTGAGGTAAAAGAAAATCAAAAAATTATTGCCTCTCTCGAAAAATTAAAAGATTTTTTATTGAAATTAAATGAGGAAATTTAGCTTAAAAAAGTTGATTATTTGGAATCTAGCTCTTCATCATTTTTAACTACAAAATTTAAATCTAGCAAAACATCTTTTTGAGGAACGGCAGCCAGTTTGGTATAATCGCTTAATTTAAAAGATTTTGTTCCTTTAAAAGTAACGCTTTTATCTTTATTAATTTCGTATTGTAGCTGGAAATCGGCCCTGCTATTCACACCATCAACGTTTAACATTCCGATAAAGTGAACCATTCCCATCATTGGCAATACCATTACATGTGTTTGTTCGAAAGAAATGTTATCGTTAGTTGCTAACAACCGATTTAACTCATGGTTCGACAAAACAAATTTGAGTGAACTAATATCGTCGAGCATACCATTTTTAACCACAAATTTACCATTACCTTTTACGTCGTTATCGGTAATAGCGATACAATGTGAATCTGAAGCAATATTAACCTGTGCTACTGCTGTAGCTTTATAGAGTGTTTGTGCATTAGCATTTGGAGCGATGGCAATGAAGAATAAACTGAATGAAAACAAAGTAATGGCTTTTACTAAATTGAGATGGTGGAGCTTCATGTCTTTAAGTTTATGGTTAGCATTTCGTTTAAATAAGCTGTGCAAGCAGCTGTGTAAAAATAAAATTAATGGCAACAGTGATAATTAATATTTTAGCGTGCCACAAATCTAATTTAATAGATATTTTTTAATATACTGCAAAAATACAAAATTTAATTCTTGTTACAAAAACTAATAATCTTTATTTAAAAGTCATATTAGTTGATTATTAACAAATTACCTCCTTTAATTGTTTTAATAAATATTTTTTTCAACAAATAAAATTGTTAATAACATTAAATTAACGAAGGGGTAATTATTACACAACATGAACTTATATTTCCCCAAATAGGGAATATTTTTCTACAAAAGTTAAATTCTAAATAACAATTAAATTGTACCTTTAAGTATCTCATAAGCCCTATCTTTGTGCAAAGAAAAATAAATGGCAGTATTACATCATAAAGAAGAAAAAATTCAGGCAGTATTGGGCAGATTACCCAAGAAATATACACAAGAGCAATTTGTAGCCCAATTTATTAAGCTTTTTTCTAAAGATTGGGGTAAAATTAAATCGGCTTATATCAAGCAGTCGCAGGATAAAGAACCAGGAACTGTAATTCTGATGCCAAAGCCAGATTTATATCTTCAGCAAATTCTAACTACTTTCTTACAAAAAGAAGCAGCTATAGTAATTATAGAAAAGGAAAAACCAGCAAAAAAAGTTATTGCGGTTAAAACACCTGTGGAAAAAACGGCTCCAGCCAAAATAAAAAAGGCTAAAGTAATTAAGCAAAAAGAGGTAATACAGCCTGAAGAGGCTACGGTTAAAATTAAAAAAGCCAAAGCTCCAGTTAAAAAGTAACTTCCGCATTGGCTTAATTAAAAATTATTTCTTTTCGAAAGCAACCGGCACTTTAATAAAACTGTCGGTATACCACTCGATTTTTAATGGAATTTTTGCATCCAAAATTGTTTCTTTACTTACCTCCTTTCCCGTACCATAGTTGATTTGTGCAAAAGGGTTTTTATCGATATTAAGCACCACCATTAAACGGCTCCCTTTACTTAAAAGTTTACTTACCATTCGCGAACGCTCGAAAGGAATAGCTTCTATTTGGCCCGGCTTAAGCAGTGTTCTTGTGCTCATATCTTTGGCATAGCTCGCTCTTTGTAGTAAATAAGATAACTGAAAGTATCTGCCATCTGGTAAAACTTCATAGAATACCAATCCAATATCCATATCCATTTTATTAATTTTTGCTTTTAGCACCCCAGTAAAAAATCCATTTATGGCAATTTCCTTGTCGAATGGCTTCGTTATAAAGAAGAGCCCATTGCTCCTATCCAATTCAGCTTTAAGAATCGGATCTGGATAGTAATCGTTGTTAACGGTTTTGCGGTTAGCCAAATTAACCTTTTGAGTAATAAATCCGGATTTTACTGGTTTTTGAAGGGAAAGGCCATAATTTGCTCCCGATTTCAAGTTACCGAGGTAAAAGGTAAGTGTGGTATCGCTCATTTTAGCAATGCTGCTTACATGCTTCCAGACATTGGCGCCCATTACCTCATAATTGATTTTATCTTTTAGCAAATCAGGTTTCTTACCTCCTTTAAAAATATAATCGAACCATTGAAAAGTTATTTCCCGGGTATCGATTAATGCAATCGGATCGACCTGGTAACCCTGTACAACTGGGGTTCCACCCTTTTGTGCTCCAAAGTGGTTATATGGACCAATAATTAAATAATGTGCTGCTTTTGGGTTATATTTATAATGTTCTTTCAAGTAATGAAGCGCAGAGATCTGACCATCGTCGTAATAACCCGTAATACTTAAAACCGGGATATTGATATTCGAAAAATCAGCCTGATAAGGCACCATCGCCTGCCAATAACTATCGTACGAAGGATGTAATAGCCAGCGTTGTAACCACGGATTAGGAGTACCATCTATGCTGTCTATTTTATTGAAAGCCGCCCCGCTTTGATACCAGTTTCTTTGCATTTTTCGCCAGCGAAGACGATCGTTATTAACGGCATCGTCCAGGTATTTCGTATTAGTTACATAAAATGCCCATTGATAATTGGCTGTTATAAAAATATTATTCTCCATAGGAAGGCCTTGCCCCGGAATAGCCGCTACATAAGGTACGATGGTTTTGAGTGCGGGATGCAAATTTTTAGTTGCTGCCCATTGGGCAAAACCAGAATAGCTTCCACCATACATCCCCACCCGCCCATCGCTCCAGGGTTGTTGTATAATCCAATCGATTATGGCATTTACGTCTTTAGTTTCGTGTTCGTAAGGTTCGATGCGATCGGGGCTTAGTCTTTTGCCACGGGTATCGGCTACTATACCTACATAACCATGGTCGGCCGCTGATTTTGCTTCACTTAAGCTCCTTTCCAGGTTAGCATAAATAAAAAACATTAAGGCGGTAGGTTGTTTACCTGTTACTCCTTTTTTACGAACCAAAACGGCCGATAAGGTGGCTCCATCTTTAGTTTTAATGAGCAAACTATCCTGAATAAAATAGTTTGCCCGATCTTGAGCCAGCAGGTGCTGATTAAAAATTAGGCATAGCAATGCCATAACGAGAGTTTTTCTGTTCATGGGAATTAAATTATAATTGATTGGTTTTTTAGTTTCTGAGCTTATTTCTAAATTTTAACGCCCTTCTGGAGGAGATTGTTATTATTTGTTCGTTGGGAAGTATAACCATCATTTTTCCATCTTTTAGGGTATCTATGGTATGTATAAATTGCAAATTAATAAGCTGCGCGCGATTAGCACGGAAAAATAATTGGGGATCTAGTTTTGCTTCCAATCGATTTAAAGAACTTTTAAGAAAAATCTTTTTATCGCCAAAATAAATCCGGGCGTAATTATCCATCGATTCGATTAAAAACACTTCACTCCATCTAAAAAGAAATATTTGATTTCGGTCGCTGATACAAACCCGGGGTTCAGTATTTCTACCTATTTGTTGTGCTACTTGTAAGACAGCTTTTGCAAAACGCTCTTCACGAATAGGTTTCATCAAATAATCGAGCGCATTTACTTCAAAGGCTTGCAGCGCGTATTGGTCGAATGCAGTTGTAAAAATTACCCCTGGTACTTTATCGAGGGATTCTAACAACTCGAAGCCAGACTCTTCTGGCATTTGAATATCCAGGAATAAAAGCTCAGGTTGCATTTTTTCGATTAAGCTACGTGCATCTTCAGCATTTGCAGCCTCGCCAATAATTTCAAATTGCGTATATTGCTGGAGCATTCTTTTAATTTCTTCCCTTGCCGACCTTTCGTCGTCTACAATTAAAACCTTAATTCTGCTCATCTTATCGGAATTAAAAGTGTAGTGTAAATAAAGCCATTAAATTTATCTACGACTTCGAGCTTAGCACTATTCTGGTATTCGAGGATTAGCCTTGCTCTTAAGTTTTTTAAACCGATGCCCGCTTTAGCATGTCCATAGTCTAACTTTCCGGGATTAGTTATGGAAATACAGATTAAATTATCTTTTTTTGAGATATCGAGCATAACCAGACCCCCGTTTTTCTGTTTAGCCACTCCATGTTTTATTGCATTTTCTATTAGAGTCTGAATGCTAAATCTGGGTATCGAACAGACAATTAAGGCCTTGTCTACTTTAATTTCGGTTCGCAAGCGTTCTTCCATCCTCAAAGTTTCGAGTTCCAGGTAATCTTTTACGCGATCGAGCTCTATGCTTAAGGTAGTTAGGTCAGATTCGCTTTTGTATAATCCATTTCTTAGCAACTCGGCTAAAAGATCTATTGCTCTTCTGGCGGTATTTGGTTTTTCTACAATAAGCGATTTTATGGTGTTTAACGAATTAAAAAGAAAGTGCGGATTAAGTTGGGCCGAAAGATTATTAAGCTGCGCATCCCTCGAAATAATAGCCAACTCTGCATTTAGCTTGGCTAAGCTAATTTCGCGTTGTGCATATTGATACAAATGGTAGGCTAAGAGCCAAATAGACATGAGCCTTATTCCGCCAATAAAAATATTCATTCCATCAGCCTTAAAAAAATAAACTAGACTTTGGTTATAATCGGAAATAAATAGTATCCTTAAAAAATAAATTTTCAGTACAGTTACTAACAAATAAGCGATTCCCATAACCAGAATGGCAGGGATAATGCGAATAACCATTTTATTTAAATCGAGTTGCTGCCAATGGTGTATTAGCGCAAAATTGCGATAGGTATGGGTTAGCAAAATATACAAGCACACATCGGTTATAAATTGGATGATCCCAAAATAAAAAACATAGGTACCACCTGTTAAGCCCAGGTATTGCCAATATAGCGCAGCAAGCGACCACCCTATTAACTGACATTTCCAATAAAGTGATAAAGTTTGCTTCTTTTCCAATGCTTTAGGTAATAATGAAACAAAGCAACAAAAAACCAGGCGCTAAAAAAAGATAAAATACATTAGCGTAGTGAATTTGGGGATAAGTGCTGTTATTTTACGGCTACAGGCTCGAACCTAATCACTTCGTTTTTAATGGGCTTTAAGCTTTTAAGATACGAATAAATAGCGCCCAGATCGGGATCTTTCATCCCACCATACATGGTCCATGGCATTGGGGTGTTTATTCCGCCTCCTACTTTCGGCGATTTATAGTCGGCCGCCGCAAACATTTTAAAGCGCTGTATGAAGCTTTCTTTGGTCCAACTCCCGATTCCGCTTGTTGCATCGGGCGTAATATTTGGCGAGCGAACTTTTCCCTGTGGGAATTGAAATTCAGTTCCACCACCAAACTCGGTTCCGGCAACGATAGTTCCCTTCTCCAGTTTACTATGACAGTCTATACAACCTGCAGCATTTGCCAGGTAACCACCATATAAAACAGTATCTGCTTCGTTGGGTATGGTTGTAAAAGCTGCCTTTTTTGGCATGGTATTAACGATAAAATTAACCGGGAAATCTAATTCGGATGCTGGATTTTTTTTAATAACCGGTTGAAGCGTTCTGATATAGGCAATAATCGAATTAATATCTTCCTTATCCATTCGACCAAAACGATGAGCTGCCATTAATGGAAATAAAGCCTTACCATCTTTATTAACTCCGGTCGTTATGGCTCTAAAAACTTCGCCATCGGTCCAATTTTTTAAAGCCGCAGGGGTAATATTTGGCGCATAAAAAACCCCAGGAAATCCCATTTTCTGGTCAAATTTTTCTCCACCGGCACCTTTATCCTTGGCCGACATTGGGCCTGCAAACAGGCTCCAATCGCGTGTGCTATGGCAATCCATACAGACCGTTACATGATTAGCCAGGTATTGTCCTCTTTCTATTCGTTCGGCGGTACGTTCGATCGTCATTTTAGGCGCCGGGCCTACATCGGGCAAGGCCAGTTTAACATAAGTAGCCCCGGCCAGAGCCAACAGAAAAACAAGGCCAACAAGGCCCATCATAATTTTTAATGCTTTCATTATCAATTATTTGTTTGGTTTATTTTCGAAATATACAAAACAATCTATTTTAATCAAATGTATATTATTAAGATAAGACGGCTGAAAGCAAGATGTGGTTACAGCTTGGTTTTTGTTATTAAAATAAAATTCGGCTATTTTACTGTGAATTAGCAGTTATTTTAAAACAAACTTTATACAAACAATTGGTTTGTTTTCTATTTAAAGACAAATAATTAAGCTTTACAGGTCTTGGCTAAGCCCAAAACCCATAAAGCAACGATACGGGATTTTATTTAAATCCAAAGATCAATGGAAATATAAAAGTCACAAAAATTGTCCATACGAAATAAACAGGTAAATAAAAGGCAATGGTTTTCCCAACTACGGTAAGGTCGGCTTTTTTTCGAATTACATTAAAAAGTTGGATGGTTACTAAAAGGAGGTTAATAAGGATTAAGATATTACCACCCAAAACCGCAGCTCTGTTTGGCGTAATTCCCCATTCCAAAATCCGGAAAACAATAGCGGAGAGTGCAACACCATTAACTACGATGGTAATAGCAGCCAGCAGAAAAAGAATCCAGGTTTGCGAATAACTTTTAGCTGCCTTTGCTGTTTCGGCAACAGAAAAGAAGATAATTGCCATTACCCCAATTAATAAGGCATTAAAAAGAAGTAAAAACTCTCGATCGTTATAGGGGTTTTTGCCAGAATAAACAATGGCCACAAGATAAACAACCAGCATTACCAAAACCAAAGGACTGAATAATTTAGCAATTACAGGCGAAACCTTTCCTACTAATTGTGGGTTGGTCTGAATAAGGTAAGTACCCATAATTGGTGCGGCAGCAAGCCCAAAAATCCCAACATTTTGGAAATAAAATTCTTCAATCTTAAAACCGATGAGCGAAAAAAGCCCAACGGTTATAGCGCTTAAAATCCCTCCTGCTATTAAAATGAGTGTAGTAATAACAATCAAATCGCCATTATACTTTAAAAAACTAAGCCGTTTTTCGCTATTTTTTTGGCTCCCAACAAAAGCAAAGCCCAATACCGACCATAACAATAAGGCTAAATAAAGGCAGGATAAAACCAAGGTATCGCTTTTTTTATCATCAGGAAAGAGATTGATAAAAATCAAACTTACAAGGGTAATTCCAACAATAAAGACCACTTTACCGGTCGATACTTTATTTTTCCAGGCAAAATAGGTGGTTAATAATGGAAAAACGATAAAACCAATATTTCTGGGATAGAAATAATCTTCATTTATCGATAAAAATATAGGTAGTCTTGCAATAAGTCCAGCTACCAGCGAGGCCATAATTACCATTAATAGGGTCCTGCCATTGCCCCAATTTATCTCTTCACTTTCGTAATTGAGTCTTTCGTTCCAGGAATCAGCAATTGGATTGCCTTTAATTTCAGGGTATAATGTACCGAATGCGCGTTTAAAAGCAGCCTTATTATTACGGTAAAGTTGTTCGAGCTGCTTAGGCTCGTTTAAATGAGAGAGAATTTCGTCTTTCATGATTTTATAATTAAAATTTTAATTCCACAATGTTCCACTCAGCCCTAGCACAGAGCCCAACCACAATCCGATAATGAATACCAGCAAACTCAATAAATTAGCAAATAACCTTTTCCAACTCCCTCTTTCACGAAATTCGCCCATAAAATGATAAAATGCACCACCTGTTGCACCGGCTAATGGAACAATTAATAAAGGTCTAATCATCCATAGCTTTCCCCAAGCTGGATTTGGATTATTTACGGTACTTAGCAATAAGCCGATCAAAAATAAACCGATCCCCGCTCCTAGCAGCATTCGCTTAGCTAATAAAACCGAATAATTCTTTTTTGTTGTTAAATTGTTTTGTTGTGTCATGATTGATATTATAAGTTACAAATAGTTTTTTGATTGAGTTAATTTTCTTTCGTAAAGATCCGCTCCCCGCTATTCCGTTTTAAGGTCATCTGTTTTTTGGAGCTATCGAATTCTATTTCAATGCCTGCAGATTCTATCTTAATCTTACTATAGCCAATAGAACGGGTATAAGGAACTTTATTGTCCCTTTCTATGGTAAGAGTTCCCATTGCCTTATTCTTTTCGGCTAACCGGTCGAAAAACTGATCAAGCTTAGTCCGATAAGGTGTTTGTGCATAACCTGTAATCAATAACAGGGTTAAAAATAAAGTCGAGTTTATCGTTTTGTTCTTTAATATCATATATAAAAGTACTTTGCACTTCAAAGTTAAACAAAAGTACTTTGTATTTCAAAGTATAAAGATAAAAAAGCACGAATCTGTTTGCTTAAACAATATAACTACCTTACTATAAGGTTAGTAAAATTCGAGTAAGATTGTAGGTTATGAAAAAATTGACCTGATATACTACTATCAGGTCAATTTTTTGAGTATAGGTATTCGCCAAGTATCCTTTTATTTATCGGTATAGGCTAATAAGTCGCCAGGCTGACAGTCTAATGCTTTACAAAGTGATTCTAGTGTGCTAAACCTTACTGCTTTTGCTTTTCCTGTTTTGAGATTGGAAAGATTGGCCAGCGTAATATCTACCCTTTCGGAAAGTTCGTTCAATGACATCTTACGCTTAGCCATCATTACATCTAAATTTATAATAATCGCCATTACTTATACCGTTAATTCATTTTCTTCCTGGATTTCTATTCCCCTTTTATAGATCTGCGCAATTACAAAAATGGTAACGCTCATAAATAGCCATACATCGGCGCCACCTAAGCGTAAATATTGTATATCGGGCATTTGTATACCTTGCTTAACTAACCACTCTGCATTTTTAACTCCCCATAAGGAAAACATTCCAATTAACAGGCTTATATAAGACAATTTAAAAATAAACCGTCTGATTTCATGGTTAAAAGGTTGGGCCATATTTAACTTATTACCATGTAAAATTTTTACAATGAGGTAAAATAAATAGGCCCGCAATATGGCTACGACAATCATGATGAGTGATACTACAAAAAAGTAGCCCGAATCGTGAGCATAAAGATTAGACAAGTCTACTTCATGCCAAAAATATTGAGTTTCCATCTGGTTAAACACAAGTGTAAGGATAGTGCTCACAATAAAGCTCCCTGCTTCGACACAAACACCAATAAATATTATCCAGGAGAAAACGTACAATACTTTCAAGATTTGCTCTGTATTAATTTTAATTTCCATAATTTTTTTGGTTTTAAATAACAAAGCAAAAATAGTAAATATTTATCGATAAACAATAAATATTTATTGTTTATCTTTTTAAAATCTCTTATTGATGCTTAAAAATATAGACAGCGTTATTTTGTGATGCAGAAAGTATAGCTGATTGATTTACAGAATACTTCAAGATTTAGATACTAAATATGGGAAGTTAATAACTAGTTTTTGTCCCCAGAAGTCCAATCGATTTCACTAAATTCCATCCGTTCAGTATCTTCATTTCCAGTTGTTCTTCCGCCCTTCTACAATTCCGAATGAGATGAAGGTAATTTTGAGAAAAGTAGTGTTTAACAAAAAAATAATATCAAGTACTTTTTTATCTAAGGAATGATACCTACAGAATTAAGATTTACAATCATCTGACGGCTTTACCATAATTTTTTTGATTTTGATTTTACCGATACTTGATCGATCGCGTTGCCATTTCGATCGTAAAGTGTCAGAGTTAAGCGCTTTTTATTGGCTTTCATGATTAGGGCTCCGACGGTTTTGCTCCCTTCAGACCAACGGAACTTGATAAGATCTTTGTTGTGAAGCTGTTCGCCAACGGGTCGCCCTCTTTCGTTATCTGAAGAAGGTGTCTGTATATACACAGTTCCTTTTGAACCATCCGTTTCCTGGTCAGCATATAAGGCGTTGGTTCGGACGTAGATATGGTTGTTTCCGCTAATCGCAAGGTCGACGCCGTATTCGTCAAATAACTCTTTCCATCGACTGTATTGCGAACTTCTGCCGTCGTCTCCCATAAACCATTGGTAATGCGATAAGACAATGATGTATTTTGCCGGATTGTTTTTGATCACTTCCTTTGTCCAATCCTGTGCCTTTGCCAGCTCTTCAGCGCTTTTCATTGCCTCGTTGTTAAGCATCACGAATAGTGCATCGCCATAAATAAAATAATAGGACACTCCAATTTCTCCCACGTAACCATTGATCGGATTGTTGTTCACGTTCCGAAAAAATTTGTTGCTTTGTGCATTTAGTCGAGTCATATTATCATGGTTTCCATTGACTCCCGCCCAAACGTATTTACTGAAAGTAGAATCTGCGTACAATGTAGGCCAAAACGAATAACTACCACCCCAAGCGGATATATCTCCAACATGGAGCATCATATCAAAAGGTTTTTTGTTCTGTTTTTCCAGTTGCTGTATCATCTCCATTGCTGCGTTTTGCCTGTTTGGCAGAGGAGCGTAAACGTGCATATCGGAAATAATGCCCATGTCCCATTTTACGGATTTTGGAGCTGTTTTAAAATAATGAATTTCGCTGTTTCCGTTAGAATAGGAACTACCAGAAGCGTATTTTTCTGAAGAGAACTTATACTTATACTCCGTATCCTCTTTTAGTCCTTGCAAGG
This sequence comes from Bacteroidota bacterium, assembly GCA_040388055.1. GTDB lineage: Bacteria > Bacteroidota > Bacteroidia > Sphingobacteriales > Sphingobacteriaceae > Pedobacter. Next base: position 103,509 of record JAZKCO010000009.1, on the reverse strand, counting down.
CAATGGTATTACGTAAAAAGCGGGCATCTTCATAGAGATTTTCACCATTCGGTTTTTTTGAGTAAATGCTATCGAAGACGGTGCATAACTCTTGATCAGCTCGAGCCCTGATCGCTTTCTTCCAGTTTTTGTCTGATTTCTTCGTATAGGTAATATATGAATCGCCGCTACCAAGGTTCGTATGCCAGTTGAGCCGGATCTCGCTTGAAGCATTTTCTCCGGGGTTAGCTATGATGGTATAGGCAGCATTTTGAGCCGAAACCGGATTTAGCCATACCAAAGCGGTTATCGAAACTAGAAGTAGAGCCAGTCTTTTGAGCATTTTTAGATGATTTCAAGGGTGTAATTATATCCATCAAAGATATACATTATTTCTGCCCTTTAAAGTCGGTTCTTCGTCGAAAACTGGAGGAGATATAAAGATATAGGTATTTCTTCTGGACTTATTTTTTGCTCAGGCAAAGTAACGCTAAACTTTTCTATAAGATTTGAAACATATCAATCATGTGAATCTTGGAGATTTCGGTGAAACTAACCACCCCATTTCGTTTTAAACTGACCACCTATTCCGCTGGAAATTGACCACCTGATTTCGGGGGAAATTGACCAGTTGGAACGATGCCTAAATGCTATAGCGGCAAGCCTACTTTTGAAGAAAATATAATCCATCGAAATGGCCAATTCCACTATAAGCATGAGCAAGATAAGACAGATACTCAGAATGTACACCCAGTGACGGAGCAAGCTTTCCATAGCTATCCATACCGGTGTTTCCCGTAATACGGTCAAAGTTTATTTAACGGCCTTCAGTTCTAGTGGCTGTAGCTTCGAGCAGATAGATGCGCTTAACGACAAGGAACTGGAGGATTTCTTCGGCAAGAGCCGCGAACACGTACCCAATAGCCGTCTATTGGCTCTTCAGCGTTGTTTTCCCAGCATAGACCGAGAACTAAAGCGAACAGGGGTCACCCGTATGATGCTCTGGGAGGCCTATGTAATGGAATTTCCAGATGGTTTCCAATATACCCCTTTAGCGATCTGAGCTAATTCTGGCTTGAGTTCAGTTACGAAACTTTGAACCCTAAGTTCTTCTAATTGAAGCTTCGATTTTCTTCTTGGATTTTTTAATTTTTCCATCTTTTGTTTTGATTTAATATGAATTAATAAAGGTTAATTAAAGACTACAGGCTCTACAATATATCCCTCTTCCCTTAATAAAGCTATTAGACCGGTTTTATAAAAAAAGTGGAATATTCCTACTACTATAAGTGTATTTTCAGTTTTAAAATTGTTTTTTAAAACTTCCATCCACTTTTTATTTCTCTCTGGTACGGTCATAGCACTGCGCTCCTGAATTAAATTAGGAGGCCAGTCCTTATTTAGTCTATAGTCAAATTTTTGACTTTTGTACCATTGGATGAGTGTATTAACCTCGGAATTTTCATCATCAAGGTTAAATATGTTCCTGGATTTTACCAAATCCGTATATTTATCCAGAAGAATTTTTGCTGCAACAGAATCCTTGACTTGGAAATCAAGATCCTGAGGAGTTTCTAAAGCACCGGTCTTTTTCTTTTGGCTTTTGAATAGCTGAAACAGTTCCAAATCCATTTGAGTATAGGTTCCTTTGACATTTTGCCGTAGTAACATTTCCAATATTCCACCTGCCATATCTACCACAGAAGCATTCTTAGCGTCTTCATTTGCCAAGCCTTCGGTTTCTCCTGCATTAGCTCGGAAAAAAGAATCCAATACCCGATACTGCTCCTTATCTAATAGATCGACAGCCTTAAGTGACTTGTAAGCTGATAGCTCCGATGATGAAACTGTGGCACCAAACGACTCTGTAACCAAGGTCGAAGAATTTTTAATGACCTCTTCCATTCCAGGTTGCCTTTTCAGCCAATCTAGGCCAACAACGTGACAAGAACCTAAAAGATAAACATTGCGAGAAACATCATTTCCAGATATCTTCCACAATGCGGTCGGAATGATATCCTTGGTCGAAGATGCACTAAATAATTCCTTAAGCATGGCCTTATCAGATTGAGCTGCAAGCAGAAAAGATTGGAAAAAAAATAGAGTTACCAACAAGCTTTTTTTGATCATAATAGTAAAACATTACTTACCGAAGGTTTCTAAAAAATAGACGATATATTTGGTTAATTCACACGAAAATTCGTTTTAATAACATAGGCACCACGCAACACACATCGAAGGTAAGAGCCTGATACCATTATGGTTAATCTTAGTTAAAAGTGTATCGTTTTGTCAAGTTAAGTAACCCATATTTTGGACAATGGGGGACAAACTGATTTGCGGGGGACAGCTATGGGACAAATTTACTCAAAATAGGGTAATATATCCAAACTTTTATGCAAATAAAAAACCGCTTAGCTAATTGATTATAAACGGTTTTAATTTGTTTATGTTTATGCTGTATTTTTTCCTACTCCAGTTGATGACCGATCGCAGAAATTTTGCTGATAATGGCTGGAAGAAATAAGGCGCTTTTCTTAGATGTCTTTATTTAGATAGAAAACTACAGCAACTAAATACACGGTAAAAAATGATATGTTATTTGAATTTTACGTGGAATTGTTAAAGGCAATTTGCATCTTTAATCAATTAATGAGATGAAGTTCTTTTAACCTTGTGTTGTAGCATTATGGTATTAAACAGCTTGATTTGCAGATAGCCGAAAAGCATTGTAGGTAACGTTCGGAAGAAATGGAGATAAAGCATGACAAAGTATTGCTGTATGCAAATACAGATCATTTTTTAGAATTAATGATATAGTCAAAGTTGCAATTGGAATCCAAATTTTTAGACAAACAAAAATATCTTAACTAATTGAATTTAAGCATTTTATTTCTAATTTAGGCTGGAGATCTGCTAACTATTTGTCACTGTTTCACATAATGGAGCGCGATGCATCCAGACTCAAGGATTTTTGAATCCACCAGTTCCAGCTTGAACTGCTCCTGCAGGCTGGCACCATCGAGCAACCTTCTTCCCTTGCCGGAAAGGACCGGATGAATGAGAAAATAAAATTCATCCACCAGCCCCAGCGCAATCAGTTGTCCGGGCAGCTCTATCCCGCCGATGGAAATATTCCCACCTGGTTGCTTTTTCAGTTTGAGCATCTCTTCCTTTAGATTTTCAGAAATAATTCTCGGATTGCCATCAAAATAATCAAACGTACGTGAACAGACTACTTTTTCGATGCTGTCAAAGACCTCTGCAAATTTAACTTTCGTAATTTCACCGGTCTTGCTTTTTGCGACCTCCGGCCAGTAGGGAACCATCAGCTCATAGGTCTTTCGGCCATAGACGATCAGGTCAACCCCTTCCATCAGGTCGGTAAAATATACGTGGGTCTGGGCGCTGCCAGAAAGCTGGGTATGGTCGCAGCAGCCATCTGCAGTCAGATTGATGCCATAGATTATCTTTCTCATCCGATTTTACTGTTAGGTATAGTTCAAAAATAAAAAATATTGTCTACTAACATAAGGGTCATCTGCGACAAAAAATGGGTGTTGGATGTTAGTAGAGTAAAGTTTGTGTTGAAATTGGGTTATTCTGCGTGCTTACTTTCCGATGCAAAACTTCATAAAAATATTCTCCAGCAAATCATCTGTAGTTACGGTTCCGGTAATTTCGCCTAAATAATGAAGTGCTTGTTTAATATCCATTGCCAGGAAGTCGGAAGTAACCGGGTTATTAATATTAGCTAACACCCGTTGCAAAGCACTTTCGGTCTGTTTTAACGCTTCTACATGACGAATATTAGTAACCAAGGTTTCGGAAGTATTAATATGATGAAGATTCACTTTAGCCAAAAGACTAGTCTTTAGTTCTTCTATCCCTACTCCATCTTTGGCTGCTATAAATATAACTTCCTTTTTTTCGAAAGCTTGTTGTTGTTGCGGCGTAAACAAATCGGCTTTATTTACGAGTGCTAAAAATGGGATGTCTAACTTACGCAGGTCGGTTAATTGTTCTTCTAGCTCTTCGGGAGTTTGCAAAGCATCGACCATATAGATAATCAATTTAGCCTGTTTCATCCTTTCGAGGGTACGCTCCACCCCTTTTGCTTCAATAATGTCGGCGGTATCGCGAATTCCTGCTGTGTCGATAAACCGGAAAATAATACCCTTAATATTCAACTCGTCTTCGATGGTATCGCGTGTGGTACCCGCAATTGGTGATACAATTGCCCGTTCTTCGTTTAAAAGTGCATTTAATAGAGTCGACTTCCCTACATTTGGTTTACCTGCAATTACGATTGGCACTCCATTTTTAAGCACATTTCCCATTTCGAAAGAGGAAATTAGCCGGGAAATAGGTAATTGGAGCCGGGAAATAAGGTTTCTTAACTGGGTTCTATCAGCAAACTCTACATCTTCTTCGCCAAAATCGAGTTCTAACTCGATCATGGAAGCAAAATGAATTAATTGTTCGCGTAATTCTTTTAATTCATTAGAAAAACCGCCACGCATTTGCTGTAAGGCAACATCATGCGAAGCCTTACTATCGGAAGCAATTAAGTCGGCCACAGCTTCTGCCTGACTTAAATCGAATGCCCCATTTAAAAATGCCCGCAAAGTAAATTCGCCTGGCTTAGCTGCTCTAGCTCCTTTACTAATAAGCAGGTTAATAATTTGCTGGATAATGTAGTTAGAACCGTGGCACGAGATTTCTACCACATTTTCTTTAGTATAAGATTTTGGCGCAATAAATAAACCAGCAACCACCTCATCTATAATAGCATTACCATCTTTAATTAAACCGAAATGTAAAGTATGAGTAGCCTGCTTATTTAAGTCTTTACCAGCAAATACTTCATTGGTTAATCGAATGGCATCTGGCCCTGATAAGCGAATTACTCCAATGGCACCGCTGCCTGGAGGTGTCGATAAAGCGATAATGGTATCTGTGGTGTACATTGTTCTTATTTTATGCTGCAAAAATAAGGGTTTTTTATGAGGCTTTAGCTAAGCTTCTTTGGCCTTTCTCTTTAACCCGAAACAAATTAACTATATTAGTGTTTAACAGCTAAACTTAAATCAACCAATGACAAACCAGCTCCCACTAACCGTAAGAAGATCGATCGAACTCCTGGGTATTGTCCTTGTTATTGCTATTCTGGTAGTAGGCAAGGATATTATTATGCCTGTTATTATGGCATTCTTTGTAAGCATTATGCTGCTCCCTATTTTTAGATTTTTAAGGAAACATAAGGTACCCGAATCGTTAGCCATCATTTTACCGATCCTATTGGTTTTTATCTTTATTGCTGGTATCGTTTGGTTTTTCTCGGCGCAGGTTGGGATGCTGGCCGACGATTTCCCACAGATAAAACAAAATGTGGCCAAGCATTTGGAATCGTTAAAAGAATGGATAGATAGTTTTACACATATATCGACAACCAAACAGGAAAATTTCCTTAAAGAAAAAAGCGACGACTTATTAAATATGGCTGGTAAAGCTGCTGGTGGTGCTGCTGTTACTTTAAGTAGCGTGTTTGTTTTTGTAGGCCTGTTGCCGATTTATATTTACCTTATCCTCTTCTACAAAGACATTTTACTACGTTTTGTTTTTATGTGGTTTAAACCCGATCATCATCCTAAGGTTAAAGATGCAGTGTACGAAACCGAATCGATCATTAAAAATTACTTAATAGGTTTATTAATCCAGGTTTCCTATATGACCATTTTACTAGGTGGGATCTTATTGCTTTTTGGTATAAAGCATGCGTTATTAATTGGGGTTATCTTTGCCATTTTAAATTTAATTCCCTACGTAGGAGCGCTAATTGGCAATTTAATTGGCGTGCTGTTAACGCTTACCTCTTCCACAGAATTATGGCCGGTAATTACTGTTCTGGCAGTAATTGCAGTGGTTCAATTTTTAGACAACAATATTTTAATGCCCCGAATAGTAGGTTCTAAAATCAAAATTAATGCGCTTTTCTCTATTTTAGGGGTATTTATTGGCGGAAGTATAGCAGGCGTAGCAGGCATGTTCCTTTCCATGCCTATTATTGCCGTGCTTAAAATTATATTCGACCGGAGCGAACAGTTTAAACAATGGGGAGTTTTATTGGGCGATGAAAGGCCAACCAGAAGCCCGATGACGTTTCCTAACTTCAGGAAAAAACAACAGGTTAGCACAAAAAAAGGAACCGTTTAACAGAACTTGGTGTTTGAAGTTTAGTCTACAGTCTTTAATCGCTAGTCGATCAACGAAAAACGAACAACGATCAATCGTTAACCCCGGCGCCTGTTTAAATATTTACGGATAGGAATATCGTAAACTATCATAACCAGGTAGGCAAAACCTAGCAACAATATTGTTCCACCTGTGATGATGAAAGCAAGCTGTGCTGGATCTGGCTTATAAGCCGTATAATAATTTAAAAACACCCATATAGCTGCATAATGTGTCATATACAATGGATATGAGATTTTTCCCGAAAAAACACACAGCCGTCGAAGTCCTTTGCTTAAGTTAGCCCCGGCACCCAGGGCAATGAGCAATGGAAAATAAAACAACACTATTAGCGGTTCTGTTAACCAGTTCCAGCTCGAATAAGGCATTAAAAAAGACAGGGATAGCAATATAGCTAAACCTATAAAGCCCATGTTATTTTTAATGATCCAGTTAGAACGATAAATAAGTAATCCGGCCAAGAACGAATAGGAAATCCGCACACAACCATCCCAGAAGTTGTCTCCACCCCAGCCACCCATTAGATTTCCTGCACGATAACAAACCAGGCAAAGTGCGAGGGCCGATAGTACCGTTAATAATAGTAAATAGCGCCGGCTAATTCGGTAAAGAATAAAAGCATAAAGAATATTAGCCACATATTCCCAAAACAATGACCAGGCTGGCGCATTTAGGCCGAATAAATTAAAGGCACGTTCTGGCATTGTCGGAAAAGGGATAAGAAAAATAGCGCTCAAAAAAATGAGGAGCAGTTTCCCTGCACCATATAATTCATGATTATTGCTAAACGGATCTAAGAAAAAGCTCAATAAACCAAGTATGGCGCCTAGAATAACCAGCGGATGCAGTCTAATTAATCTGGATTTGAAAAATTCGATTACACCCATTTTTCCAATACGATCGTCGTAAGCATAACCAATTACGAAACCCGATAAGCAGAAAAAAAAATCGACCGCCAAAAAACCATGGGCAATAAAGTTTTTGCTATAATCGGAATAGGCCATTTCCATAAAATGAAAAAGTACAACCGCCAGGGCTGCTATTCCTCTTAGCCCATCGAGGATTTCGAAATGTTTTTTAGTTTTTAGAATTTCGGTACTTTGTAAGCTGGCATCCATTAATCTTGGTTTATTTGCAGCGCCAAGAATACCAAATAATAACGATTCTATCAAACTTTAATAAGCCAATATTATTGAAAAGACGAACTTACAATATAGCCAGTAAGCTTAAACCAGTCTTTTTCCTGTGATGAAGCTCTTTAATCATTTCCTTATCTTCCATAACAAGTGCCCACGCTGGTCTTAGTTCGAAATGTGATAAATTGGTCGACGTTTTTAGATTCCCAGCCCAGGTAAGCCCGATCGATTCGCCTAATCTTGCCACATTAGCATAGCGCAATAAATTGCCATTGTAATGGTAAGTACCGCCTATACTTTGGTCAAAAATACCGATATCGAAAGTTAAACCAAAAGCACTTAGGCCTCCATTTTGCGAGCCATTCATTAATCGAATATGGATATCCTGAGCTGTGGTAAGTCGAATTAGTTCTTTAGCAAATGGCGCAATTTCTTTATTTAAAGTACTCAGGACGGCTTCATTATGCGGGTCGACAATAAATTCTTTTTTATTAAAATCGACATCCTCATTCCCTGTTATTAGCTGGTGTAAAGCGCGCCAGGTCTTCGTTCCGGGTTTACCTTTTTCCGTTACCTTAAGTTTTTGCTGGATGCCTTTAATAATGGTATTTGCATTTTGACCCTCAGGTTGTTGAGCAAATAAAAGACTGTAGATACCAATTAGAACAGGATGTACATTACTAACGTCTGTCTTATGTTGCAAAATTTTAGCTTTAATCGAATAATCCATTTCTTTAGCTTTATTTTAATAAATAACTAAGGTTTTCTTACTTAGCGAAGCTAAATGACGGTTTTTACCGCAAAAATTTAAGCGTGGTTTTACCCGAATAAATAATCAGGTATTTCTACGGGGGTATACAGGTATTTCTACGTGTTCACAAAAACGTATCCAGGTCTAAAAGTTTGTGTTTAAGTGCATAAAGCACAACCCCCGCTGTATTGCGGCTATCTGTTTTAAGCAACAAGCTGTTTCTGTGCCCTTCGACTGTACGGACACTAAGGAATAGTTTTTCGGCAATTTCACTGGTATTAAACTGTTTACAAATTAATTGTAACACTTGCTTTTCACGAGCGGTTAAATGGTCTTCGCTTTCGATGGTTATGCTATTATTTTTTGTTGCTAACCCTCTACGCATAATGGCCAGCATAGGCAGGGTAAAATAGAAATCGTTTTTAACGACTTCTCTAATCGCTAGCTCAACCTCTTCTGGTTCTGCATTTTTAGCAAGGTAACCATTTGCACCAGCTTGTATAGTCGCTAAAATAAAGCTTTCGGCTTCGTGAATGGTTAATATAATTACCTTTATTGCCGGATGCCTTTCTTTTAATAATTTTAAAGTTTCTAATCCGTTTAATTCTGGCATAGAGAGGTCGAGCAACACCACATCGGGTTTCTTTTTTGCGTTTTGACACTGTTCGAGTAATTCGAGTCCATTTCCGGCCTCAAATTGTAACGACATGCCATCGAACGAGCTAATAAGTGCCGCCATTCCTTTTCTAAAAAGTTTTTGGTCGTCGGCAATAGCAACGTTAATATTCATGATGGTTAATTTAAAAGCTCAAAATAGAAAAATTCTAGCGCAAATAGGTATAATGTTGATTTTTTTCTAGATTAGAAAAAAATTAAAACATGAAATCCATCGACGTTCCAACCATCCCGCTTAATGACGCTATTTTGCGGGTAACTCGTTTTAGAGAAACACTTGCAGAATCTGTTCCTCAGACCAACATCCCCAGAGCGATTCTAATCCCAATTGATGACCTGCTAGCCATAGTAGAAAGGTATTCGAAGATCGACGATACCGGTAAAATTACCTGCATGTTGCAGGGTGTACGTGCTTATTTTGCCATTAAAGTTACCGACAAAACCCTACCAGACGATGTAACTGCACTTATCGTACCCGTAGGCCTTAAAGGCAATGATATCGTAAGCGATGGCATACTCGGATTAGGCAACCCCGGCGATTCTGAGATCTATGATTTCACAAAACCTTGTCCGACAGAATGTGACCCTGAAAGTCCATTATACATTCCTTAAAACTTATGTTTATTTCTATTATTGTACCCTTTAGTATATTATTGCCCATTCTAATCGCTTTATTTAATTATAAATCGGCAAATATCGAAGCCAAATTGCTCTTTTATTATTTGGTCATCTCTGGCCTTATAAACCTAACAGCACTCATCTTAGTAGAGTATAGAATGAGAAATTTACCTTTGCTTCATCTTTATACCCTAATCGAGGCTGTATTTCTATTAAGTTACTTCAGAAGTATTTTTAAAGATAAAATCATAAAAAAAGCGCTATTAATTTTAATAGTGCTTTTTCCTATTTTGTGCATTTTAAACTTTACTTTCTTACAGAGTATTTATACTTTTAATACCTATACCCGGCCATTAGAAGCCATATTAATTACTTTTTTCTGCTTGTTGTATTTATATCGAAGCGGATTTACAGAAAACTGGCTCCAAAAGCCCATTAATTGGTTTAACATGGGTATTCTGATTTATTTTCCTGCCGGATTTATCATCTTTACCCTATCCAATTATTTAGTGGCAAACCCGAATAAAAGCATGAATACCATGGTATGGAGTATTCATGCCGTTCTTGTACTCTTAATGTACTTAACCTGGGCCCGGGGTTTTAGTTTAATTAAAAAAGATGGATAATATCTATATCCTTATTTTCTATAGTGTATTAGGTGTTTTTATACTGGTTATTTTTTTTCTGGTGTTTTATATCCGTAACCAAAATATGTTATGGCAGCAAAGAAGATTATTTCAGGATACCGAGATCGCCCAGCAAAAGCAATTACTTAATGCGGTAATCGAATCGCAGGAAATAGAACGCAAACGGATCGGCGAAGATCTGCACGACGAGATTGGAGGGACCTTATCGGCCATTAAGCTGATGTTAAGTGCCGCCCGGCAAAAAAACGAAATAGACCAGGAAGTAATCTTATCTGCCAAACAGCTTATCGACAAAATGATTGTCGATGTGCGTAATATTGCTCACGATCTTTCCCCGCCAGGTCTGGCCATGTTTGGTCTTTATACAACCCTGGATGCGTTCGTATCTTTAATTAATAAAACTGGCGAAATCGCTGTAGCTATCGAACACGATCACTTAATCGAAGAAAGATTGCTTTCCGAAAAAGCAGAGCTGGCCATATTTCGAATCATTACACAGTTAATCGCCAACACCTTAAAACATGCGGCTGCGACCAAAATAGAGATCAGTTTTAGACCCGACCCCATGTTTATTGAAATTAATTACAAGGATAATGGAAAAGGTTTCGATTTGGCCATACTCGATAAACAGCAGGGAATAGGCATGCAAAATATAAAGAGTCGGCTGCAACTCATTAATGCAACTTATACTTTCGAAAGCAGTATAAATAATGGCTTTAGGTTAAATATGATTTGCCCGATCGATGGTCAAACCCACCCATAAGGTTAAAAATTTTACTAGCTTAGACTCATGTTGTTCGTTTTAAATTATTTTTAATGATGCTTTCCTTATTGCGTACTTCTTCTGCACATCCCGATTTTATAGCACTAGTAAAACTGTTAGATGCCGATCTTGCCACAAGAGATGGCGCTGATCATTCATTTTATGCACAATTTAACAAAATAGACCAGCTTCAAACTGTAATTGTAGCATATAATGATAAAGAAGCCATTGGCTGTGGTGCATTTAAACCATTCGAGGCCGATAAAGTGGAAATAAAAAGAATGTATGTAAAGGAAGAAGCCCGAAATAAAAAAGTAGCTTCTCAAGTTTTATCCGCTTTAGAACTATGGGCAAAAGAATTGGGTTATTTCACTTATATTCTCGAAACAGGTATTCGCCAGCCCGAGGCCATTGCTTTATACCATAAGATGGGTTACCACATTATCCCAAATTATGCACAATATGCGGATGTAAGCACAAGTGTTTGTTTCCAGAAAGAAAATACCCCAATTTAAAGGGGCATTAACGACCATACGCCCTAATATAGGAAAATCTTTCCCCAATATTCCACACCTTATTTATAAGTTCGAAATAAGCAGGGCGATAGTCCAGCTAAGTTTATTTAGTAAATACGTACAATTTATGCCTTAAAAGCACATTTTCATCTTCAAAGCTTTAACCTGGTTTAAAAACTCTCGAGTGGCATAACAGTTGTCTAATTGTTTACAAATAATCATCCCAATGAAGTTTTTAAAACCAGCTCTTGTTCTATTCCTACTTCTAGCTTTAAGCTTTGCAGTAAACGCGAGCTATAATTTTTCTAAAGTTTCAAATAATGAGGCAAAATTGAGCAACACTATAACTAAAAATGTAGCTGCCAATTCTGGAAATGAAAAACTTGCTTTTAATCGTGGGTTTGTGACTAACGGTAGTCAACCAACAAAACTACCGCTAAATGCAGATATCTTTTTTGCTTTTACTGCCATTGCCTCTCTAAGCGTTTATCTTTTCTCGAAAAACAAATTTTAAGGGAAGCTGTTGTTACAAAACACCAATCAATACCCTAAAATTATCTAGTTTGCCCAGCTTGGTTTACCTTTATCTGTCCACTTCAAATTAATAAAAAATGAGGCAGCTATAACGGTATAAACCCCAATTAATGCACCTATCGCAAAAGTTTGGAAATATTGGAACAAGCCGAACATATTATGCAACGAGCTGATGTAGCAGAGATCAAGTTCTCAAATTGTAGACTCGGCAATAAATTTTAGCTATTCGTGCTTTAAAATTTACATTGATACCCGACTCCTTTAAAACTTTACTGGATTAAGCGTAAAATTTGAGGCTTAGCATTTTAGGCATAGGCTTTCGTTAAGCCGAACATCAAACAATAGCTTACCTTTAGCCATTAATTAGATAGCTCTTTATTTTTCGTCTCATTGCTTTTTTAGGCATTGAAACGGGCTAGTTTTAAGATTTACGAAGTTTTAAAAACTTCGTAAATCTCTTTTTCTGGTTTAAAATAGATCCTTAAGTATAGTCAGTAAAGTTTAACAAAATGCTGTGCGTAAAAAAATTTCTCTTACTTTTTGTTTAATCCTTATTTATGCGTAACTTATGGATCGGTTCGGTGTCCCTTTTGGGGGTCTCCTCCTGTCCACCTCCCACCATCGTTCGACCGTCGTTCTGGACAACGCTGCACCAACCGTGCACCAGCCGTGCATTGGCCGTGCATATAACCTGCATATATGCACGCTAATGCAGAGCCAAGGCAGAGCCATCCACGGCTTATTTTAGTGCTGAATAAAACGACAGTCGAACAAACCTAAAACCATGATTAGCACACGATTTAAAACTGTCATTGCCTCTCTATGCGTTTATCTTTTCTCGAAAAACAAATTTTAAGGGATGCCGTCATTACAAAACACTAAGCTGCACCCTAAAATTGTCGCGTTTGCCCAGCTATCCTTTAAAATTTTGGCTTACCTTTATCTGCCACTTCAAATTAATAAAAAATGGGAACAGCAATTACAGTACAAGCCACAGTTAACGCGCCTATCGCAAAAGTTTGGGAATACTGGAACAAGCCCGAGCATATTATGCAATGGGCTAACGCATCAGCCGATTGGCATGCCCCTTACGCAGATAACGATTTACGCATTGGTGGTAAATTTAAAACAACAATGGCGGCTAAAGACGGTAGCTTTAGCTTCGATTTCGAAGGAATTTACACCCACATCGACGATCAAAATCTAATCGAATATACCATTGCCGATGGCAGAACCGTAAAAATATCTTTTATCGATACTGGTAGTTCCATTAAAATTATCGAGACCTTCGAAGCAGAAGATATCAATGCGATCGAAATGCAGCGTGGTGGCTGGCAGGCCATTTTGGATAATTTTAAAAAACATACCGAAGGCCATTAAATTATTTAATATCCTGCGTATTGTCTGTCAAATTTCCATCAAGGAGATAGCCATAAGGGTCTATCGTAACAGACTTTGGCTTTTTATCGACCACTATACTCAACTTTGTTGTAAACTGATGGAAGCGATATTTTTTCAAATAAAAGGGTCCGTTATCGTCGAAAAAAGCAATATCTATATCCATATCTGGTAATAAAGGTTTATTTATTCCCGGCACTTCTTTATTTACTTTAATGGCTAAATCGATCCTAAATTTTCCATTGGCTATTGCTTGGCATGCTAAAACTTCGAGCTGCATCGGATAAATTACGACCTGATTAAAGCTATCGTCGATAAACTTTTTTTGGTTTGGCGGTGCCAGCCGATATAAGGCATCGACCAGCGCGGCAGCTGTTGCTTTAGGGCCTGGGTTTTTATGTTGTAAAATTAATCTTGATAAAACTCCATTTACCGCCTTTTCGCCCAAAACTTCTTTAACCGCATACATCGTTAATCCACCTTTTTGATAATAAATATGAAGTTGATCGTTAACCTGGGCCAATGGCGGCTCTTTCTCGTTCGGATCACGATAAGCAAAATAAAAATTTTGGTCGGCTTTTAAATATTGGCTCAAATACATTTTACCAAAATGCTTTTCCAATAACATCGCTTCAGTGTACTTAGCCAACGACTCGGTAAGCATGGGCGAGCCTGGTTGGTTTGCAGGTACTAACTGATTAGCCCACCATTGATGTCCCACCTCATGCACAGTAATCGCATAACTCTGATCTACCTTCTCTTTATCTCTAAAATCGGTTAGGAAGTTAATTCTTTCCGCACTAAAAACAAGGCCCGGATAGGCAGTAGCCGCCCCTTTATATTGAGGAATTTCTGCAAGGATAAGCTGTTTTAAAGGATAAGCGCTAAAATTAGCCGTTCCATAAGCAAGAACATCTTTCATGGCCTTGAGCATTGTTTCGACGTTATACTCGTGCCCCGCTTTATAATAAATTTTTAACGCAACATCTTTATAGCGACCTTCTTTAACCTGGTAGCGTGCCGAACTTAAGGCAAACATAAAATTAATAGGCGCATCGGTTTTATAATTAAAATAACGTCGATTATTGGCCGTCCACGATTTCTGCAAAGTACCTACGGTAATTACCTGCTGGTCTGCCACAGTAGAAATAGTGGTTTCTAAATTAATTAAATGATAATTAAGGTCGGAAGAACTGGCAACAACAAATGGTGGTAATCCCTCTTTTTTTCTAAGCTGGTTATCCTCGATTTCCAAGCCTTCATTATATCCAAAGTGAGGAACGAATTTCTCCATTTCGATATAAGTACCATTCGAAACCAAGGAATTCTCGGAATCGAAGGGGACAAAACCAGTTCTTATTACGGTAAAGGAGAAATACATTGTTAGCATTTTTCCCGGTAGTAAGGGCGTTTTCAAGTCGATAAATTGCTGATTATATGCTTCATCAATTTCGTGTTTTTTAGCCTGGGGTATTGCGATATTAAAATCGTTAACTGCTTGGTTTAAACTAATCCATATTCTCGAAATTGGCTGACCGGATTCGTTTTTAACCTGATAGCTTCCTTTTACTTGGTATTTTCCTTCGCTTGGAAATAAATCGACCTCAGTTTTAATCGCTTTAATGATGGGCTGCGGCAACTTAGCAAAAGGTTTATATTTCTTTTCGTAATTAACCTGCCAGGCTAGTGCCGTTGTTTTGTTTTTATATTTACCTATTTTATTGGTTTGTTTATAAATAAATGCTCCACTTAAAACCCAAACAACAACTGCAATAAGCACGATAAACCTAGATCGGTAAACAATACCCGGAAGAGCCTTTAAACGAACTAAGAAGGTCTTTTTTATGCCATCTTGCCACATCCCTATGGTTAAAACCGATATAATAACTGCAAAACCAGACCAATAAACCATATACCAATTAAATGCCCGGCTATAGTGCCCGAAACCATTAAAATAAGAAAATTGAAGGTCGGGAACAGCCGCAAACCTTAAAAGATAATGCGTTATTCCCAATCTGCTTGCAAATAAGAGCACAAACACCACAACCATGCTTAGCATCATTCCCAAATATTTATTTGCTGCTAAGTTTTGGACGAAAACGATTAAAACGATAAACAGGAAAAGTGGAAATGCGCTATAAAAATATAAAGAAAGGTACTTCGGTAGTTCGAGCTCAAAATAACCATTAAACACCTGCAAAGCAATTCCAATTCCAATATTCGCCGTAACCAGCACCATTACCAGCACACCTAAAGTAAGGCATTTTGCAGCCCATAAAGTAGCATTCTTAACCGGGGTGCTATAAATCAGGCTTTCCATATTTGCTGTCCGCTCTCGGGCAATGAGTTCTGCAGCATAAAAAATGAGTAATACCAATCCGAATTTCATAGATCGCATTTCTTCTACAATTGCTACCGTTGTTGGATAAAATTTAATTCCATAAGGCCCGTGTAGAATCGTGTCTTTTAGTGCTACGGCAAATAAGAATATCCATAGCAACAGCATTACCATAAAAGGAATATGTTTAAATAAAGAAGTAAGCTCCAGTTTAAATTGCGAACTAAAAACGCGCCAGTGGTAATTAAATCCGGCAGGAAAAACCCTAAAATGTTTAAATGGAATAAACTTAACCTGCTCCTGGTTTTTATTTTTTGATTTTGCCTGACTTTGATTTTGTAATCGGAAGTTAAAAAGCTTATAACTAACCGCAATAATTAGGCTACTTATAGCTAACCAAAGTATGCGATTAGCCAAGAAAGTAGTTTTTAGCGGAAACAGTTGTTGGTTTCGTTGTATAGCAGACCAGCTCTTGGTTTCACTAAAAAAAGAAGCAAGGCCAAATGGATCCATCAAAAATGGTAAAAGATCAGAGTTATCGATTTTTAAGGTCGAGGTAGCCAACAATGGCGAATTACCAAAAATAGAGGCTGCCATATATAAGATATAGAGTAAAACTCCGGTAACGTAAATGGCCCGTACATTTTTAGTAAGGATAGCTGTGCAAAAAATTAAACTTGTCGAAAACCATACATTCGGAAACCCAAAAACAAAAAGTGGTTGTAAGTAATTGACGAGTTCAAAAGTACCCAGGTATTCCCTATCTGCAAAAAAAGTACCAATATAAATCCCTAAAACGGCAAATAAAAGCAATAAAAACACCGCCATTAATAAGCCCAAAAAACGGACTACAAAATAAGGAAACCGCTTAACCGAAGTGGCAAATATGACAGAATCCATTTTATAAATATCGTCTCTTAATACCACATTAGCGCTAAATAAAGTGGCCGCAAATATCGAAAGCAAGGAAAATAAGGCAACTATACTTGTAATTACATAAGGTGCATTTTTATGAACTTCACTCCCACCGAACCCGCCCTGAACTGCAGAGAAACCACCTAAAACTAAAAATAATAGGGCCGCTATTATAAAAGATAACTGCCCGAAATGATAGTTAAGTTCGAATTTTAACAGGGACTTTAACATAATGTTCCCTCCTTCGAATAATGTTGAGCTCCAAATAAAGCAGCGAAATAAACCGCCTCCAGCCCCGGGTAAAAAGGCTCGAAACCTGTACCGGGGCAATTATCGGCTAAAACATACACCTGTATCTTACCCATAATAATCCGGGTAGAAATTACATTTAATGCCAACATGTACTCGTTTAATGAAGATTTTTCTATTTCTTTATGCCATACCTGGCCTTTTAGCTTTTCGGTTAAAACAGAAGGTTTACCTTGCAAAATGAGTTTGCCATTCGCTAAAACTGCCATCTCCTTACAAAGGTCGTTCACATCTTCTACAATATGTGTAGAAAGCATAACGACTCTCTGCTCGCCAATTTCGTTTAATAAATCGTGAAAACGATTACGCTCTGATGGATCCAGACCGGCGGTTGGCTCGTCGACAATAATTAATTGCGGATTACCCAATAAGGCTTGTGCAATACCAAACCTTTGTCTCATCCCACCAGAAAAAGTGCTAACCGAACGTTTTCTTACTTCATAAAGATTAGTTTGCTGCAGCAAAGCCATTACCTGCTCTTTCCTTTCGCCCTTATTTTGCAATCCTTTTAAAATGGCCAGGTGGTCAAGTAAGGCTATTGCCGATATTTTAGGATATACGCCAAAATCCTGCGGCAAATAACCAAGTTGAGAACGCAGCTGTTGTGGGTTTTGAAGCACATTATTCCCGTCGAAAATAATTTCGCCACTATCGGGCAACTGCAAAGTCGCCAATGTTCGCATTAAAGAGGATTTACCTGCCCCATTTGGACCCAATAAACCAAACATCCCATTAGCAATGGATAACGAAACATTATCCAGTGCTTTTACTTCATTGTTATAACTCTTATTAAGGTTTTGTATGATTAGTCTTTCCATATTTTTTGAATAAGCTGCCGCAAATTAGCACCTCGTGTTAAATCCAATAAATTTAAGTGACGAAGGAAACGAAAATGATGATGAAATGCCTAGCGTTCTTTCGTCATTAAAAACTAAACCTTTGTCATTTAGATTTGATGATACTGGCTATTTATTGTTCTTTTATTTACTTTAACACCATGAATAAATTTAGTTATACCGAGTTTTTAGCATTTGTCGGACTATGGCTATGGCTGGGGATTTTTCAGGCTCAGGAAAAAGATGCAGTAAGTTGGGGAACTTATATAACCATTTTAGGCGCAATTCTTCCAACCCAATTACCTGGGTTAATTTTTTCCTGGAATAAATCTAAATGGTTAATACAGCTTAACCAAAAGCATTTTTTAAGGTATTGGTTTGGTTGTTTTTTAATTGGTTTACCCCTACTTACACTATTCTCGGTTTTATGCTGGTCAGCCTACGATTCGACACTTTTTATAGGGGCTGCACTGGCTGGGTTTTTTCTCGAACTCGTACTGGCCGCTAATTACTATTACCTTAAAAAGGTGCGGTATATTAAATGGATTAAAAAAATAAGTCTCGAAAATGCGGTGCTCATCAGTATTATTTTACTGGCTTTAATTATTTCGACAATGGCAGTATCGAGCATAGATAATCCCAAATTCCATACTAAAGAACAATTTTTAGTCGGCTTTGTATTCGTACCTTCAAAATGGGTTACCCATTTCTGGACTTTTTTAAGCTTTACCCTTCAATTTTTGTTCATATACCTCTGCGGTTATTTATTTTTTATTGTGAACAGCCGGCTATTGGTTTCTAAAATTTTAAAACAGAAAGGTCTTATCTTATACATTTTAAGTGCTTTAGCGAGTGTTGCTATTCTTTATCCTATTATCGGGCAGTTATTAATTTTATTACCGGTAAACCAGACTTTTGGCCGGGATATTTTCTCGCTTAATCCTTTTCTACTGGAAAATGGTTTTGGAGCAATGAGCATTATCGCACTAAGCCTTCCTATTGTACTGGCTATACAATGGGGTAAACAAAATAATGACATTCTCTTATTGCAGAAAGAGAAGTCGCAAACCGAGCTAGACCTGTTAAAGCAACAGCTCAATCCGCATTTCTTTTTTAATACCCTCAATAATCTTTATGCATTAAGTTTACAAAAATCGGAAAAGACCTCAGAAAGCATTTTACAGTTATCCGAATTAATGCGGTATACCATTTATAAAGGCCAGGAAGATAGGGTAACTATTGCCCAGGAACTCAAATATATAGAAGACTATATAGATCTCCAGCAAATTAGGCTAAAAAAACCAATGCGCTTTAATTTCGAAAAGCATATTAGCAATGGAGAACTGCAAATAGCCCCCTTGTTACTTATTGTTCTGATCGAGAATGCTTTTAAACATGGCATTGAGGTGGCTGATGACACGGCTTTCTTAAATTTATCGCTAAATTGTACCAGCCAAGAATTGGTCTTTAATTGCGAAAACTCTGTAGAGCCCGAAGAAAGTACTAAAAAACCAGGCATAGGACTCGATAACTTAAAGAAAAGGCTAAATTTATTGTATCCAGATGCCCATACATTGGACATAACATCGAATAGTACTATTTTCAGGGTACAACTCCATTTAAAAATATCATGAGCTTACGTTGCTTAATAATAGACGACGAGCCATTGGCTCACGAAATAATCTTAACTTATTGTGAAGATATTTCTTTCCTCAAAATTTGCGGTCAATGTTACCGGGCAACTGAAGCCTTCGAATTTTTAAGCAAAACCGAAATCGACCTCATTTTCTTGGATATTAACATGCCAAAGCTTAGTGGGCTCGATTTTTTAAGAAGCTTGCAACATCAACCATTGGTTATAATAACTTCGGCCTTCGAGACCTATGCCTTAGAGAGTTTCGACCTTGCAGTTTGCGATTACCTGTTAAAACCATTTCGATTCGACCGTTTCCTAAAGGCTGCCAACCGGGCGTTGGAAAGTTATCAACTAAAGAATCAAAACCCGGTTTCTATAGCAACTATAACCGCTAACGATAATGAACATATTGCCATTAAATCGGATAAAAAACATGTACTCGTTAAACTAAACGACCTCCAATACTTAGAAAGCCTGGGTAATTATGTTAAAGTTTGGGGGGATTTAAATTTCCTCTTAACGCCCAGAACATTAAGTAGTTTTGAAGAGCAATTGCCTTCCGAAACATTTATCCGTATCCATAAGTCTTTTATCCTCAACAAAAAATATGTCCATTACCTGGAAGGAAATATGATATTTTTAAAAAA
Source organism: Bacteroidota bacterium (assembly GCA_040388055.1). Lineage (GTDB taxonomy): Bacteria > Bacteroidota > Bacteroidia > Sphingobacteriales > Sphingobacteriaceae > Pedobacter. The sequence goes on along the minus strand of JAZKCO010000009.1, from coordinate 83,557 downwards.
TGGCTCGCAATTACCTATAGGAAAAAATTATAAGGCCACGATTAAAAACCGTTTAGACATCGAAGAATAAGTTGTTGGTTTATTTAAATTATCGCCAACCTCCTCCTAATGCCCGGTATAAATTAACTACCGCTTGCAATTTCTGCAGTTTATCGCTCACTCCGTTTAATTGAGCTGTTAATAAACTTTGCTCTGAGGTTAAAACGTCGGTGTAATTGGTGGCAGAACTATAACGAAGCAATTGTTGGGTAAAATCGACTGCTTTGGTAAGCGCTGCGATCTGTTTTGCTCTGGTTTCTTCTTTTTGTGTTGCCGCTTCATAAGCAAATAAAGCATTCGAAACCTCTTGTCCGCCAGTTAAAAGCGACTGCTGGAATGTATAAAATGCAATTTGTTGTTGCGCTTGTGCGGTTTTTAACCGGGCTTTGTTCTGGCCTTTTGCAAAAATAGGTTGGGTAATTCCCCCTACCAGGTTATAGAAAACAGCATTGCTGAAGAAATCTTTTAATTGCAGGCTCGATAAGCCGCCACCAGCGGTTAGGGTTAGTGCCGGATAAAAATAAGTTCTCGCCACATTAGTATTCTCGAACGATGCTCTAAAAGCCAACTCGGCAGCTTGAACATCGGGCCGGTTTTGCAATAATTGTGCAGATACACCCGTTTCGAGTTTACTGTAAGCAACTTGTTGGTCTAGCGTAGTCCGGTTAATAGTACCTGGTGCACCAGCCAATAAAATGCTCAGTGCATTTTCTGTTTCTCTGATGCTCTTTTTCAGATCGGGTACCGTAACTTCTGCTGCGTATAAATTCGCTTCACTTTGTAAAACCGCAGCACCGTTAACTACCGCACCTTCCTTTAAAGCCTTCATCGTTTCCACATTGCTTTTCCGGCTATTTACCGTTTGCAAAGTAATTGCTAATTGCTGATCTAAAGCCAGTAAATTATAATAAGCATTCGCAATATTAGCAATCAGCTGTGTTTGAACTGCTCTTTTTGCCGCATCACTTTGTAATAAGGTTGCATAAGCCGAGCGCTTTGCGCTACTTAATTTCCCCCAGATATCAGCTTCCCAGCTGGTGCTCAATTGTGCTTTATAACTTTGGGTTTCGAGGTTAATATTTATACCTGCCGGAAAATTAACCGACTTTGCAGATTGTTTAGAATCGGTTACCGATAAATCGCCCTGCAAGCTTGGTAACAAGGCAGACCGGCTTTGCTGTAAGCTAGCCTCTGCAATTTTAATTCTTTCTATCGCTTGCTTTAAGTCTAAATTTTGGCTTATTCCCTGTTCTATTAAAGCTTGTAATGTGGCATCTGCGAATAGGTTTTTCCACGGTAAAGTGGCAATGGTGGCTGTATCGGTAGCTTGTTGGCCCCGGTATAAACCATCGCTTTTAACCGCTGCCGGTTGATAGGTTTTAGTTACTTTACACGAAGCTAAAACCATTAAGATCATGCTCAGAATGAGCAGCTTTCTTTTATATATATTCATTATCTGATATTTCTGCTATAATTAATAAACTATGCTTTCGCATTTAGCGCATCCTGCGCTTCTTCTTCGGCCTGTTGTCTTAAACGACGCTCCTTTGCCGGTCCGCTTAATTTTTCCTGTAATCCCTGGAAAATGATAAACAAGGTAGGGATTACAAATACCCCTAAAACCGTTCCGATAAGCATTCCGCCAACAGCACCAAAACCAATAGACTGATTTCCGATTGCTCCTGCTCCTTTGGCAAACATTAGCGGTGCCAAACCAAATATAAAAGCAAAAGAGGTCATCAAAATTGGTCTAAAACGAGCGACTGCACCTTCAATGGCTGCCTGTACAATCGGCATTCCATTACGTCTTCGCTCTAAAGCAAACTCTACAATTAAAATCCCATTTTTAGCCAGGAGGCCAATAAGCATAATAAGGGAAATTTGCAGGTAAATATTACTATTTAACCCCGACATAATAGAGAAAAGGTAAGCACCAGCCAAACCAAATGGAATAGACAGTAATACCGCAAATGGTAATAAATAGCTTTCGTACTGCGCACTTAAAAGGAAATAAACAAATACCAGACACAACAAGAAAATAAATACAGTCTGACTACCAGATGCTAATTCTTCGCGTGTTAAGCCCGAAAAGTCGTAACCATAACCTGTAGGCAGGGTTGTTCCAACCTCCTGAATAGCTTTAATGGCATCGCCGGTACTAAAACCAACATTGGGCGATCCTTGTACCGCAATCGAACTAAACAAATTAAATCTCGAAATCGATTCCGGGCCAAATACTCTTTCTAATTTGATAAAAGTTGTAATGGGTGCCATTTCGCCGCTAGCTGTTCTTACAAAGATCTTACTTAAGCCTTCCGGGTTTTTGCGATAAGAAGCATCGGCCTGAACCATTACCCGGTATTGTTTACCGAATTTATTAAAGTTAGAGGCATATAAGCCTCCGTAATAACCCTGTAACGTGCTTAATACCGAATTTACCGTTACTCCGGCATCTTTACATTTTTCCAGGTTAACATCGAGCATGTACTGCGGGAAGTTAGGATTATAAGACGTCGTAGCATATTGGATTTCTTTACGTTCGGCAAGTTTTGCCAGAAAATCCTGGTTTACTTTGTAAAACTCGCTGGCACTATGACCGCCTTTGTCCTGTAACTGAAAATCGAAACCACCGCTTCTTCCAAAACCCTGTAGTGTTGGTGGGGCGATAAAGAAAATAGAGGCATCCCTTATTCCGCTGGTTTTAGCAAAAAGCTTCCCGATAACATCGGTTACATTAACTCCTGGCCTTTCGCCCCAGGGCTTTAGCTTAAGAATAACCATGCTGTAAGCACTACCAGCGCCAGCAGTAAAATTCTGACCCACGATCTTTAAGGTATTTTTTACCTCCGGAATAGTATGTGCAATACTATCTACCTGGCGGGCAATTTCGGCCGATCGCTCCATCGATGCCGATGGTGGTAAACTAATGTTCGCAAAAATACCACCCTGATCTTCGGCTGGAACAAAACTCGACGGTGTTGTCTTCATCATGTAGAACAATCCGGTACCAAACACAGCAATAGCCACTAAAACGATCCATTTCTTAATCGATAAAAATTGAATGGATTTTTTGTATTTGCTGGTCATCCCATCGAAGGCCACATTAAATGCGGTATAAAAACGTTGAAGATAACTTTGATGTTTATGATCGTCGGCATGTGGCTTTAAAAACAAAGCACATAATGCCGGGCTTAAGGTTAACGCATTAATGGCGGACAAAATAATAGCAACGGCGAGTGTTATCCCAAATTGCTTATAAAATACCCCTGTAGAACCAGTAATAAAGGTTACTGGAATAAATACGGCGGCCATCACCAATGTAATGGAAATAATGGCTCCCGATATCTCTCCCATTGCATCGACAGTTGCTTTTCTGGCCGATTTATAGCCATGATCGAGTTTAGCATGGACGGCTTCGACGACGACAATCGCATCGTCGACCACAATACCTATCGCCAATACCAGTGCAAACAGGGTAAGTAAGTTAATGGTAAAGCCAAATAAATTAAGGAAAAAGAACGTACCGATAATCGCTACCGGAACGGCTATAGCCGGAATTAATGTCGAGCGGAAATCCTGTAAAAACAAGAAAACCACGATAAACACCAATATAAAAGCCTCAATTAATGTACTTATAACTTTTTCTATAGAAGCATCTAAGTTTTCATTAACGTCGACTAAAGTAACATATTTTACACCTGTAGGAAATGTTTTGGCTAGATTCTCAATAATTTTTTTCGAATCGATAATTACATTCCGGGCATTCGACCCTGGGGTCTGACTAATGGCCATCCCTGCCGATTGTTTGCCATTGGTACTAATCGTAGCGGTATAGCCTAAAGAGCCTAATTCTACTCTGGCTACATCTTTTAAACGAACCATTTGTCCATTCCCACGCGCCTTAACAATAATATCCTGAAATTGCTGCTCGTTGGTTAACCGCCCTTTATATTTAATAATATATTGAAAGGACTGGTCGCCACTCTCGCCAAATTTACCAGGGGCAGCTTCAATATTTTGTTCGGCCAATGCCGCAGTAATGTCGCTTGGAATTAAACTGTATTGCGCCATTACATCTGGCTTAAGCCAGATTCGCATTGAATAATCTTTAGAACCGAAAACAGTAACATCGCCCACACCTGTTACCCTTTGCAATTGTGGAACCAGGTTAATTTTTGCGTAATTCTGTAAAAATGTCTGGTCGTATGCAGGGTTATCGCTGTACAACGCAAATATCAATAAGTTACTACTCTGACTCTTTGTTACGGTTACCCCTGCTTGAGTAACCTCCTGTGGCAAAAGAGCAGTTGCTCTGGCAACCCTATTTTGCACATTAACTGCAGCTAAGTCTGGGTTCGTCCCTACTTTAAAGAAAATACTGATATTTGCCGTTCCTTCATTGGTAGCCGTAGAAGTCATGTAAGTCATGTTTTCGACTCCATTTATCTGCTCTTCTAAAGGAATAATAATACTTTTTAAAACGACATCGGCATTAGCACCGGTGTACGAAGCGTTAACCTGTACTGTTGGTGGGGCGATATCTGGATACTGAGAAATTGGAAGCGCCAGCAAGCCTAAGCCTCCAAGAATTACTATAATTATGGAAATTACAGTCGAGAGTACGGGGCGCTCTATAAATACTTTAAACATTTGTTCTGATCTTAATTTTTTTTTATCGACAATTATTTGTTCTTAACGTACATGTTGTTCGTATTTACCATTTCGGGTTTAATCTGGGTGCCATCTTTTAATGCGGCAACTCCTTCTAATACCACGATATCGCCTGCTTTTAAACCGCTTTCTACCACATAGAATTTATCGGCCGCTTTTTGTAAGGTGGTAATCGCAACACTCGATGTTTTTCCATTAGCATCGACAATAACTGCCATACGTTTATCTTGTAATTCGTAAGTTGCACTTTGTGGAATTAAGAGTTTATCTTTTATTTGGCTCGGAATTCTTACAGTGGCACTACTACCGCTTCTAATAATACCCGTCGGATTAGCAAAACTTGCCCTTACATCTGCAGAGCCAGTAGCGGTATTAATTAAACCGTTAACCGTTTGGATGCGTCCCTGTTTTTCGTATAAAGAACCATCTGATAATAAAAGTGAAACTGCAGGTATTCTTGCAATTTTTTGTGAAAAACTTAAATTACCATCTTTAGCAAAATCCAAAAGTTCTTTTTCGTTCATCGCAAAATAAGCGAACACATTTCCAATACTCGATACTGTGGTTAGCGGCGTAGCCGTATTGCTACTTACCAGGCTACCCAGGCGAAAAGGAATGGAACCGACCACGCCATTTACAGGGCTGCTTACCACGGTATAACCTAAATTCGTTTGTGCATTCGCTAAAGCAGCTTTAGCCTGAGCCAATAGGGCTTGTTTGGCTTGCAAGTTATATTGTGCCGATTCTAATTCGAACTTGCTAATGATATCCTTTTCGACCAAAGGTTTAACCTTATTAACCGCCATTAAAGCGGCATTAACATCGGCCACCGCACTCATAATACTTGCATTTGCAGTTCTTACCGCTTGCTCGTACTGTGGTGCATTAATTTTAAACAATGGCTGCCCTTTACTAACAACCGCTCCTTCGTCGACATAAATTTTTTCTACATAGCCATCAACCCGCGGTCTGATTTCTATGTTCTCCTGACCCTGTATACTTGCCGGATAATCGGTATAAATTGTCGTGGATATTGGAGAAAGTGTTGATACTTTATAAGATTTTACAGCTGCTGCTGCACCTTGATCGGCTTTTTTATCCTTTGCACCACAGGAGCTAAGGATGGCGCCTAAAACTAAAAAAATTGATAGTCGAATAGTTGTTTTCATTTTTATATGGAGGTTACTTTGGTGTGTGCTATTTTTGTTCATTGTTTATTTTATTGGTAGACCATTTCAAAAATTAATTGCTTTCTGTCTTTCATTAATTTTAAATATTCGGCATCGCCGATATTATATAAAGATTTATTAATACAATTGGTAATTAACGGGTAAGCCATTAAGGCAAATAAATTCATACAAAACTGACGGGGGTCCATCTTTTTAATCTTCCCTTTTTCCATTTCTTCGCTAATCTCCTTTAAAAATGATTTAAGACGTGTCTTCTTTTCTTCGGGTATTATTTTTTCGGTACGGTTGAGCTCGGTAACTACATACATTTCACGATAGGGAAACTTCATTACCTGATCCATAAAAACATCAATCATTTGTTCGATCTTATCTTTAAATTCCAATTTTGCAGTAAAAACAAAATCCATTACTGCCGACATTTCGGCCCTCGCCTCTGTAGCAACCTGCTCGAAAAGTATGTCTCTCGACCTGAAATAATAATTTAAAAGCGTTCGGTTTACACCGGCAGCATCGGCAATATCCTGAGTGGTAGCATGTAATTTTCCTTCAGAAAAAAAGATACGTTTTGCCGTATCCTTAATGTGCTGTTCGGTATTTGTATCTCTCTGTGACATTCACAATTATGTTTAACATTTTTGTTAAACGCCAAAAGTAGGTATATGTTTTTAGTTCTATTCTTCCTATCTAAAATGTAGCTATTTTATGACAGAATATTGATAAAACCGTTGGTAGTTGACCATATATTTTGGCCTAACTTTCTTTTAATTATGGCGTAACCAGCTGATAAATCTGTCCTTTATTGCCAGTTAATAAGATTAGCTCCCCATTTTTTGCTTTTTGTAAAGCATTGAAGTTAAGCGTAGAAATATTAGTCCAGTTTTTACCCCCATCTGTAGAAACATCTGTACCCGATGAGCCTGTTGCTAAACAAAGCTGAGCTGTAATATACGTTACGGCCGATCGATAACCCAAAACAGGGCTTATCGGTTTCGACCAAGTTTTCCCGCCATCCGAAGTGAGTAAGATATTATTGTCGTTTTCTTTGTCTTTTAAATAATTACCCCCTACTGCAATTCCTTTTTTAGCATCATAAAACGCAATTGAAAATGGCCCGGTACTACTTTCGCCCTGGATAATCGGACATTTAAAGACCTTCCATTTTTTACCATAATTAGCCGAATAATAGATATTTGAAACTTTACCGCCTGTAGCAATCCATACTTTACCATCGGCTTGGGTTCTTATTGTTGTGCCGCTGGCTGCAAAGCCAGCTTCGCCAACTGTCAGCTCTTTTTTAAGATTACTGGTTATATTATTCCAGGTTAAGCCACCATCGGTTGTTTTTAGGAGCTGCATTTTATTGTCGATCGGGTCGCCGAAAATAAGGCCTTGTTGCCGATCCCAAAAATCCATTCCGTCTAAAAAAATTAACGAATCGGTATTTTTATAAACTTCTTTCCAGTTTTTACCACCATCGGCGGTTAATAAAATATAAGCTGGCGAACCGGCGTTTACAATAACTGCATTTTGAGCATCAAAAGCTTCAATATCTCTAAAATCTAATTTCTCGTATCCCTTTGGCTGTGTCCACTCCCAGGTTTTACCGCCGTCTAAAGTTTTACCCACTTGCCCATTACTGCCACTAACCCAAGCAACCTGGTCGGAAATTACAGAAAGACCCCGCATACTGGTGTTTTTACCGGAAGTTAAAGGTTTTAAGGTATAGTTTTGAGAAAAACTAATTAATGGCGTAAGAAATAAACAGAAAAATAGATTCTTCATCTGGTATGGGTTTTGATTTTTTTGAATTGGACAATTATTTTATCCTTTTCCAGCTTTCGGAGCGGCCAATAATAGAAATACCAATATAACCTCTTATATTGAGCTGGCCGTTTTCTTTAAGCGTTAAGTTACAATCGTATGTTTTACCGGTTTTAGGATCGTAAATTGTTCCGTCGGTCCATTTTCCATCTTCGAATACAAAATTCTTTAAAATTTCCAGGCCGAGTACCGGTTTTGACCTTAAAGTCGCATTAGGGTTTTTAAAGTCAGTTTTAGGTCTCCCTGCATTATCATTTGGTTCTTTTATCCAACTTAACTTGCCATAATATTTATCGACCTTTTTATAGATTTCTACCTGGCCCTCGCCCGATGGGTTAAGCCATTTACCTAGAATGGCATCTTTATGCTGGGCAAAAGCTGGAAGTGCACAACAAATAAACATAAGGGCAAAGACGAGAAGTTTTCTACACATAAAACCGGTTTTTTTCATTTATAAAGTTAGTCATAAGCTTTAAAAAATAAAAATTACCAAAAGCTATGTGCTGCTCATATTTTCGACACGCCCGAAGGAACCGAGAAATCGTGGCTAAAACCTGCAGCAGGCTGAAAATCGTCTGCTAAAATGATCGCATCGAATCCATTTTCCTGCAAGATCGATATAAGCTGAGTAGAAGCTATAAAACCATCCAGACACTGTACCCTCAAGATGCGGTCGCAATCGTCCAGATCAAAGTTTACCTGGTAGTACTCAAAATCCTGATGGATCTGCCGAATTATTTTTTGTGCATCCTCAGCCTTATTTACATTAGTTTTAAAGACCTCTACCATAGTTTTATAAAGGTTTTGCCGCAACCAGGCCTACGTAATTTTTCCGGTAGGCATAAGCTAAAAACAGATCGGCCAATAACACGAATATTGCAGTAGGCAAATCTTTCGGTTCGCCAAGATAAGCATGGTAAAACAAAATATTTACAGCAATAGGAAATAATGCTACAGTTGCTAATGGTGCCCTGTAATTAACAATAAGCAAGAGGCCACAAATTAATTCTATAGTTTTTAATAGCGTAAGAAAATAACCTGTTGCCATTAAACCCATCATAAAAGTCTTTGCATTTTCCTGCATAGGCGGTTGCTCCATTGGGATTTTAAACAACACGACAACAGCCGAGAAAACAAATAATAAGCCCAATAGGCTGCGGACAATAATAATTGCGATTTTCATAAGTATAAGGTAATTAAAGTTATCTATTTGGATTGTGACTAATCATCCATTGAATTTCGTATTGATCGGTTAGCATGCCGTAATAGTCTCCCCAAAACATATCTTGTAGTGGCATTTGTATTTTTCCGCCTTGCGCTAAACCGCTAAATATCTTATCGGCCTCTTCCCGGCTCTCGGCATTGATACAAATAGACATGTTGGTGCCCGTTCTTACCTGCTCCATGCTTTCGGGCACATCGGTTCCCATTAAAACACTTTTACCAAGCTGCAAAGCAATATGCATAATCATTTGTTGGTCGGCTTCGGGCATATTTTCGCAGCCAGGGGTATCTTTAAATCTCATTAATGCAACAAACTCGCCGCCAAATACAGATTTATAAAAATTGAAAACTTCTTCGGTATTCCCGTTAAAGTTTAAGTAGGTGTTTAGTTGTTCCATTTCTATATTAATTACATGTATTTCATACCTTCATAACCAAGTAAGCGGCGCCATAAAGCAAGCTGACCAATGCAATTCGCCTCCCGGTAAATAGTAAAGGTGCACATTTCGTATAAGGGGAAACTCCAGCCTGGAAACTCAAAGATTTTATCGAGCTCTTCGTCTGTAGCTTTTAACAATGCTGCCCTTAAAATTGGAGAAATCTTTTCCCAGTCGGCTTTGTATGCTGCTAAACTAGGATAAACTGCATCGTCGATAATCCCTTTATGAGCCGAAAAAAGTTCATGGGCTGCAGCTTTAAGATCCAGCCCCAAAAGATTAGCCAGCTCATATCTTTCCTGTACTAAGCTACCGGCTAACCAGGCTATGTGATTTGCCTTGGTTCCCATCCGGTTCTGCGCATCCTGTGCTGTTATTCCTTCGAGCGCGCTACCGTAAAAAGTGGTATGCATATCAAATAGTACTAATAATGCATACATCCTGGTACTTACTGGTTTTACTTCCATGATTTTTAAATTTGATTAGACTAAGTTAAACAACTTAGCACTAAAATTGATTGCTATTAATGTCAATATTAGGGGGCATTTAAGACAAAATGAGTACATTTATTTGATTAAATTTTAAAGCATGAAGAAAATAGGTGTTTTATTAAGCAAAAACTACAAATTACTAAGTGTGGCGGCCATCTTAGATGTTTTCGAAACTGTAAATAAATTTTATCGTGAAGACAAACAAGAACAACCTTTTCAAATTTATATACTAACTGCTAAAGGAATTGGAAATGAATTTGGTTACGAACTGCAAGCCATAAACGAAGTCGAATTAATGGATATCATCTTAATTCCTGCTTTTACTTCAGAAAATATGCAGGAAACCTTGCAAGAAAATGTAAATTGTATCCCGGCAATCGTAAAGCAATATAACCAGGGCGCCCGCATCGGTACTTTTTGTACAGGTGCTTTTTTATTAGGAGCCAGCGGATTATTAAATGGAAAAATTGCAACAACCCATGTCGACGCCAGTAACCATTTTACTGAAGCATTTCCCGAAGTAAAGCTTAAAGCAGATAAAACAGTTACCCAGGATGGAAGATTATATACCAGTGGCGGGGCTACCTCCTCTTTCCATTTACTACTGCATTTAATTCAGGAATTTTGTGGAAAGGAAATGGCTATAAAAACTGCCAAAACCTTTGCTATCGATATGGATAGAGATAAGCAATCTTATTTTAGCACTTTCCAGCCTTCCCGTAATCATAACGACGACCTCGTAGCTTCTGCCCAGGATAAAATTGAAAGTAATTACCATGATACCATCACTATCGAAGAGCTGATTAAAGATATTCCATCCAGTCGCCGCAATATTGTGAGAAGATTTAAACTCATTACCGGCATAACTCCCATCGAATACCTGCAGCAAACGCGAATAGCAGCTGCAAAAAAACTCCTGGAACGAACAACGCAACAAATGACAGAGGTTATCTTCAAATCTGGCTATAGCGATCCAAAAGCATTTAGAAAAGTTTTTAAAAAGAATGTCGGCATGACTCCCTCACAATACCGGGAAAAATTTCAAGTCAGATAAAATTTAAAAATTATTTTGGCAATCAAATAATTGCGCTTATATTAGCAATCACATAGTTGCATAACATGATTACCAGAAGAGATGTATTCCAAGCCATAGCCGATCCCATTCGCAGGGAGATTGTCCTCAAAATTACTGCCGAGCCTTTAAACTTAAATGCTATTGCCGAAAGTTTTTCCATTAGCAGGCAGGCTGTTTCTAAACACCTGCAAATTTTAACCGAATGTGGTCTTGTACAAATTACCCAAAAAGGACGCGAACGTTACTGCCGAACTAAAATGGAGAAGCTGGATGAAGTTAGCGACTGGATCGCACAATCGAAGAAATTATGGGCTAATCGCTTCGAAAAACTGGACCATTACTTAAATGAAATAAAAAATGAGCAGCATGAAAAATAAAGAATTACTGATTACCCACTTATTCGATGCTTCGCCAGCACTGGTATTCCAGGCCTGGACCGACCCTCTGCATTTACAACATTGGTATGCCCCAGATGGTTGTACCATCGAGTTTAAAACGATCGATGTTCGCGAAAACGGCAGCTTTCATTCTTGTATTCACGATCCGATACATGGCGAATGTTGGATTAAAGGAAAATACATCCAGGTAAAGCCTTACGAAAAGCTGGTCTTTTCTATGATTCTTTCTAACGCTCAGGGCGATACGGTTAACGCAACCGAAGCCGGGAAGCCGGAAGAATGGCCACAAGCAATTATTACAACCGTTAGCTTTTCTCCGGTTGGCCAACAAACTAAAGTAACACTCCATCAAACCGTTGCAGAAGTTGAAGCAAAAAAAACCGGGGCCTACCAAAGCTGGCTCAAAATGTTCGGCCGTTTAAATGTCCTTTTAAAAACCTTATAATTTAATTTTAACCGAAATGAAGAACAAAGAAACAGTACGTCGTTATATGGAGGGCTTTAACGCGACCGATCACAGCAAAATATTATCCTGCTTAACCGAAGATGTGGTCTGGGAATTACCTGGCGTGTACCAGCATGTAGGTAAAGCTGCATTCGACAAAGAAATAGAAAATGAAGGTTTTACCGGTAGCCCAAAGATAACCACCAATCGTTTAACCGAACAAGCCGACATCGTTATCGCCGAAGGTAGAGTAATTGCCCAAACCAAGGGCGGTATAACCTTACATCTGGCCTTTTGCGATGTATTCGAAATGAAAAATGGCCTCATCAAAAAATTAACCAGTTATTTAATGCAAATTCCATTGAATGAAGAATAACCTTATTTCAACAACCACTCAAGGGTATCGGTATAGGTTTTACCATTTTTAACAACTACTGTTTTAATCAGGTTTTTCCCCTTTTTAAGCGCAATGTTTTCAAAAACATAATGCACAGGAACGTCGACGATACTAGATTTTACTGCAATTTTTTTACCATTTACATAAAGCAGGGGCTCGCCGATATTCGAATAAACTGTTACCGGAGTAATTGCATTTACACGATTTACTGTTCTGCGTTCGGTTAAATACAATACCGGTTCTTTACTCCAATTGGCTTTATACCAATAAAAGCTATCTTTCTTTATTTTACGGTCGAAGGTTACCAAACCTTTCATGTTTCGGGCCGACATGCTTCCTCTATCCCATAACGGGGTAGCAAAATCGAACATATTCCAGACATAAGAGGCCAAGATAATCGGATGTTTTGCGATTATAGGCCATTGCTTTTCGTGAGTTTTAGTTTCGTAATTCTCTGGATATTGGGAAGACCCGTAGTTCCAGTTTTCGGGTAAGGTAGCCTGTTCTTTCTGCTGAAATATATTTCCATCGGCGCCATATTCGGAAAGAATAAGCAAGTTTTCGGGATAATTTTTCTCCATTCCCGACGCCCACTTTTCTAAGTCGTTGATTTTTCCGTTGTACCAGCCAAAGTAATGGTTAATACCCTGGATATTAGCATTGAGGTTAGTAGGGCGGTTCATTTCTGCGTAACCACTTACTGCAATTGTGGGCCGGTAGGGATCCAGGTTTTTAGCTTCGTCGTGCAGCTCCCGGGTTAATACCGCAGGGAAATCGGCCGGGGTTTTACCGTAAACTTCATTATGTAGCCCCCAAACATAAATAGAAGGATGATTATAGTTCTGTTTGATTAATTCTTCCAACTGTTGTTTGGCATTATCCCCTTCTTCGCCAGTATAAGTGTTTACAAATGGAATTTCGGCCCAGCTTACAAAACCCATCGTATCGCATTGCGCATAAACGTAGGAGGATTGTTGATAATGCGCAAAGCGAATAGTCGTTGCTCCTATTTCTTTAATCAGCGCTAAATCTTCCTTATGCTGCTCGTTACTTAAAGCACTGCCATAACCCCATCGGTCCTGATGCCTGCTAACGCCATGCATCACATAAGGTTTACCATTAAGCATCATACCTTTCCCTGCAACCAGCTCAAACTTTCTTATACCCAGGGGTTGAGTTACTTCATCAATAACGACATTATCTTTAAGTATTCGGCTAACTACCTTATATAAATAAGGATTATTAAAACCATCCCACAACGTGGGATTAGCGATCGTTAAATCTTGTGTAAACTCCTGTCGCCCTTGAGTTAGCAAGCGACGCTGACTAGATTTCTCCAATACCACTTTACCTGCTTTGTCGTAAACAATATGCTTAATTGTAATATCTTCAGCATTGGCCGAAACATTTTCTAATTTCAAAGCAATACTAATATCGGCTGCCGCGCTGCTTACATTTTTTTGCGAAATGTATACCCCCGACGAGGCATCGTCTGTTGTGGTAATGTTAATTTTATTGGTTACAATTAAACTTACAGGCCTATAAATACCGCCGTAAACACCAAAAAGGAAATGGTTAACCGGAATAACGTCCCTCCTAGCCTTATTGTTTGCTTTAACCAAAATGGTATTTACTTTGCCCAATTGTACCGCATAAGTAATATCAAAACAAAAAGCACTATAACCACCCTTGTGGGTACCTACCAATTTATCGTTTACATAAACCTGTGCTACCTGTCCTACACCTTCGAAACGTAAAAACAAACGTTTATCTTTGTATTCGTTACCAAAAGTGACTTCCTTTTTGTATTGCCCTTCTCCTTCGTAAAAGTCTTTACTTAATTGCATATCTGTAGCATTCCAGGTGTGCGGTATCGTTATTTTTTCCCAGTCATTATCGGTCGTTTTTTTAAAGATCCAACCTGTATTGAAACTGAGATCTGCCCTGGAATTTTGTGCCTTGGCATTTTGGCCAAGAACAAATAATAAAATGGTGTACGTTAAGATGCTGATTATTTTTACTGCTTTCATTTATTCGATTCTATGCAATTGATATGGTATAGGGCATTTATTTTTTAAAAATCTCGATGGTATGTCGGTTACTCAGGGCTGTATTTTTAGCAATTAACTGGATCCGGTAAAGGTTTTTCCCCCAGATGTTTTTAATCCTTGCATCGTCCATTGTTTTAACATCCACCTTTACCTCAAAATCTTTGGGGTTATAACTCAATACATAACCCGACTTACCAATATAGAGCAGACCTTTTCCCTGTTCGATTGTTTCGGCAGTTAAAAAATTGAGGATGCTTGGTTTTTTATATTCGCTTAACTCATAAGTCTCTGTTAATTGTAGTTTGTTCTTTTTAGGATAAAAAATAAATTGGCGCTTCCATTGTTTAACTGCTGCACTTTTAGGATAAGCCCCGGCAATATCCATTGTAAGTTGCTCGGTAGCGGTGGTAGCGGTATAAATAAAATTTTTGGCGGCGAAGTTTCGGCCATTCTGCTGCTCTACTCCGTTAATACTAGGGCAGTTATGCCATTGCGATTGCATATTCCAAAGTTCGTAACGCTTATTACTAAAAGTTTTACTGGTATAAGTACCTACACCGGCATCAATTAATAAGGGTTTACCATCTGCATAAACTATAAAATTGCCAATATCATTATGGTTATGGCTTTCGTTATTGTTTCCGCCCTTTGCAGCGAAAAACAAACCAGAGGTACTGCCTGGTGTCGATCTTGCTGTAAATACCTCTAAATCTGGCAGTAAAGAAACCGCCGGATAAGGTGCATTCGAAGTGGTAGCGGCTAATAAAGGATAAATCTTAAGGGTCTCCATAAAGTCGACCACATCGTCGGTCGGGATTTGTTTATTTTTCTGTTCGAAAAGGAATGCCGCGTAACTTTTTAATTTTTCATCTTTAAATAACCGACCATAGGCATATACGCTTTCCGGGCTTTGGGTGTAGGTCGCCATGGCATCTGCAAAATTGACCACATATTTATCTGCAATCTGCATTTTATAAGTATAAGTCCCCATCTTATGGAGTAACTCGCGATTGGACCAATCTAATTGCCCATCGGATGCCTGGTTTAAAAGCGAAAATAATCGGATAATTTTACCGCCAGCCATATCCCAATAGCCGGGGCCTTCGTCGCAACCTCCATCTTCGGGATATTGGTTTATAAATTGATCGGCACTCTTCAGCAATTTGCGGGTAAAACGGTTTAAAGTATCGCCAGGTTTAAGCATTAATAAGGCAGCTTGCATACAATTGGTATTATTAAAGGCGTTCCAGTTATTAACCGCATTTCCCTTGGTACCCATCCACCAAAAATTATCGTATTCGAGGTAAGGATCGAATATCCGCCGGTTCATTTCATATTCAATGCGGCCATTAATTACTTTAGAATAAGCATCTAGTTTTGGGGCAAGCATATTATAGATCGCGGCAAGCGTAACCCCTGTACGGGAAGCATGTAAATCGATATAAGGTGTAGTCACATTTGGTAAGTCTGCTCCTTCTTTCTGCACCACAATATGCGCCGGAGCAACCCAGGTACTTTCTTCGAGTGTGAGCCATAAACCATTTACAACCTGTGGAATATATTTTCCATCATTACTAACTAATTCGCCAATTACGAGGTTAGCTAATTTTCTGCGACGCTCGTTTTGCAGGTTTTCGTAATTAACCCGGGTGCCTGTATTTTTATAATCGAGATACAGACTTGCCGGTAACGATGGCCAGTTATAAGTTAAAGCATCGTCTGCACGAGCAATTATTTTTTTTTTAAGACTATCTGATAGCGCCGCAATGGCCGTTAGAACTTGTGTTCTTTGTTCGGTTTGCCACTTTACAAGGTTAGGGAAGGCTATATGATTATCCGGATATGTTTTTTGGAGAGCGGTGCTTAGCCAATTTCGGCTCGTCGCTTTTTCCTGTTGGGCAAGTGCATCAACGCCACTTATAAAGATAAGTAAGGCAATAAAATATTTTTTCAACATCATTTATCGTTTAATTTATTATTGCAGGTTTTCTCCTGTTTGCTCCTTTGTTATTGGTTAAATCGTCGCCAAGGTCTGCTCTGGCTTGTTCTACATAAACCATTATTTTTTTTACCTGTTCCGGGTATTGGACTTGCACATCGTAAACCTCTCCCGGGTCGTGCGCAAGATCGTAAAGTGCGAGTTTGGCTTTCACATTTATGGTACTTCCATTCTGACCATCTTTCCCTAAAATGCCTGCGGCATAAGATTGAGTTGGGTGCGGCAGAACCAGTTTCCAGTTTTTATATCGTACCGCCTTGAGGCTGTTTTCGTCGTAATAATAGTAAAAAACTGCTCTAGGGCTTTTTAAAGTTTTCCCTAATAAGACAGTGCTAAAGTCTACCCCATCTATTTTTTGTTTGGGTAAGGCAGAGTGGGTTAAGCTCATTAAGGTTGGTAAAATATCCATATTGGTTAATAAACCACTAAAAATGCTACCTGCCTCTATTTTCCCCTTCCATCTAATAAGACAAGGAACCCGGGTTCCGCCCTCCCAGGCAGTCCCTTTTCCTTCTTTAAATCCGCCTGCCGAACCAGCATGGTTGCCAAAGCGTACCCAGGGGCCATTATCGCTGGTTACAATAAGAATGGTGTTTTCCGACAAATGAAGCCTGTCTAAAGTCTTAATAACCTCCCCTATACTCCAATCTAATTCCATAATTACATCGCCAAACAAGCCTAACTCACTTTTACCCTTAAATTGAGCAGAAGCAGCCAGGGGCACATGAGGCATGGGTTGCGCAAAATAGAGGAAAAATGGTTGATGTTGGTTTTTGCTTATAAAATCGATAGCTCTCTTCGTTAGTTTACCACTAAATGCGGCCTGATCTTCGAGGGTACGGATACTTTCGACAGCTTCGTCGCCATTTATAATGGGCAAAACAGGGTATTTAGCCGAATTAGTCCCTGGCTTTGCAGGGTTTCCATCGTAATCGACCGGCCACATATCGTGCGAGTAAGGAATACCATAAAAGCTATCGAAACCATAATGTAATGGCAAATATGGAGCCTTTGCGCCCAAATGCCATTTACCCAGCATCCCTGTGGTATAACCATTTTGTTTTAACAAGGAGGCAATGGTTTCTTCGGCCGGATTTAAGGCTATAGTAGCCCAGGGCATTAATGCATGGTGCAAGCCCAACCTATTCGGATAAGTACCGGTAAGCAATGCTGCCCTCGATGGACTGCATACGGCTTGTGCCGCGTTAAAATGGGTTAACCGCATTCCTTGCTGCGCCATCCTGTTAAAATTTGGCGTAGCTATACCCGTCATCCCATAAGGCTCGGTATCGCCATAACCCATATCATCGATATTAATTATAATAATATTAGGTTTGCTTTGCTTTGGCACCTGGGCCAGGCTCATTTCTACAACTAAAACACAAAAGAGAGTAATCAGGTATTTCATGAGTCTACATTTTAAGTTTTAGCTTCTTCATTGGCTTTCCCATTATCTTTACTAGTATTTAATTCGATCACGATTACGAATGGCGATGTTGAGGGTGTATTTACAGGCAAGGTAAAGTCGTAATAAATTTGATTATCCCCGCTCAGGCCCATATCTACAGTTGCCATTGGAAGTACTTGTTTATTGGCTAGTAAATATGCTTTTTTAGGGTGTTGACTATTTCTTTTTGGAAATGCTAGTCTAGCTTTGCCATTAACAGGTTTATTAAATACCGTTAAATAGAGATTATTACCTTTTTTTGTGTAATACCCTGCCTCTGGTTTAGGCAGACCCGAATACCTTACTCCGTAAATAGCTTCCCCATTTACTTTTGTCCACTCGCCTAGTTGAGTAGCGACATTACTTTCTTCCTGGCGGATATTTCCTTTACCATCGGGACCAAAATTAATAACCAGGTTTCCATTCATCGATACTGCATGCAAAAGCATGTCGGTTAAATCATTGGCAGTTTTAATATACGACGATTTCCAATCGGCATTATAGCCCCATTGGTTAGGTGGTATCGTCATTACGCAATCCCAGTCGCGGCCATTTAATACGTCGACACTCGCAGGTAATTTACGCTCCCAGCCCTGTTCGTAATCGCCCATCATTTTACCATTCGAATCGAAATGACGTTTACCATTTTCGTCGGCACGAAAGCGGCTTCCTATAATTAATCCGGGATGAAGTGCCCTTAACTCTTTTTCTAGATCGTCGGCAAATTTACTTTGCTTTACCCAGGCAGCATCCCAGGTTCCATCGAACCAAAGTCCTTTAGCTTTAGGGTAATTAGTTAATAGTTCGATGAGTTGATTACGGGTAAATTTTTTAAAGTCCTCGTAAGCCAGGCTGTCTTTTTCTGTTTTCGGAACACCCGATCTATACCCCGGATGGTTCCAGTCTATAATCGAAAAATAAAGATAAACATCGATTCCCTGGGCATCGTAGGCATCGACTACCTGTTTTACAATATCTTTTTTATAAGGTGTATTCTTTATATTGTATTCGGTGTATTTACTAGGCCATAAAGAAAACCCATCGTGATGTTTGGTCGTAAATATCACATATTTAGTACCCATTGCTGCCGCTTGTTTGGCCCATTTAGTCGCATCAAAATTTACGGGATTAAATTGTTTATATAAATTATCGTATGTAGTTCTCCAGTTAGCAGGTGCCGAAGCTCCCGACCAAGACCGGATCCACTCGGCAGCACCATTATAGGTTTTACCCTCCCAATGCCCACCCGGTATGGCATAAACACCCCAATGGATAAATTGCCCAAGACCATAGCTCCGCCAGCGTTCCATTGCTGCATCATCGCGGTTACCAGTTCTATGGCTCCCATACTTTAAAGGAATGGTGTCGGTTTTACTTTTAACAGGTTGTTGCGCATAGGTAGCAATCGATGCCAGCATCAAAAGCCAAAAGCTTAAACTTCTTTGTTTCATCATGATAATAAATTTTATAAATACCACTTTTTAAACCTTAGCAAGGCTTCTAAAAAATAATAATCGGCATAGGTTAAAGGAACATCTACTTCAGACTTTCCAGGTAAAGAACCTGTACTGTGCATTAATAGAAACCCGCCATTTTCTCCTAATTTTGCCCGGTAATTAGGCGAAGAAAGTGAGGTTAACATTTGTTCGGCTGTTGCTACATATTCGGCGCGTTCTTTATGGTTAGCATACTGACCCAGCTCGAGCAAAGCTGAAGCAATAATGGCTGCCGAAGAAGCATCTCTAATCGTATTCGGATCCGGGATAGTCGGTGCGTTAAAATCCCAATAAGGTATTTTATCTTTTGGAAGATTAGGGTGGTTTAAGATAAAGCTGGCGATATGTTTAGCTTGTTCCAAATAATGTTTATCTTTAGTAAAACGGTACATCATGGTATAGCCATACAAGCCCCAGCCCTGTCCCCGGCTCCATGCCGATTCGTCTGCTGCACCCTGTGCGGTTACCTTTTTAACGACCTTTCCGGTATTTAAATCGTAATCTACTACGTGATAAGAGCTATAATCGGGTCGAAAATGATTAAGTAAAGTTTTATCGGCATGCTTAATAGCCATTTCTTTGTATTTCTTATCGCCGCCATTTTCACTTACCCAGTTTAGCAACTCTAGGTTCATCAGGTTATCGATAATAACTGGTCCCTGCCATTTTTTGCTGGCATTCCAAGACTGAATTACCCCTGCATTTGGGCGGTAACGGGTACTTAATGAAGCTGCGGCGGTATCGATAGTACGATGATAAGATGGGTCTTTAAGTATTCTAAAGGCATTACCAAAGCTGCAATACATCATAAAACCCAAATCGTGGTTATCGGTAAAATGTTTTTCTTTCTCAAGAATAGCCAAACGTCTTTTAGCCTCACTTAAAATAGCTGTATCGCCGGTGTACTCATAAATATAAAGTAGGGTGCCTGGAAAAAACCCACTACACCACCATTTGGTATCGCTCGTTTCCACTTTACGGTTTGCCAAGCTATAGGTCTTCGGCATTACGTTTTGGGGAGTGTTTTTTGCTAAAAACTTGTATTGCTGGTCTGCAAATCGAAATTGCTCCGCTATTAATAATTTCATCTGCTTTTTACTGGTTGCTTGCTGTGCCATTGTTGCACTTGCCCCTATCAGTAATAAAAAGGCAATTAACGTTTTCTTCATTTTAATCTATATAGTTAAGGGGCTGTTTTCTTTCCGCAACAGGCTCGGGATGTAATAAAGGAATAAAGGGATCATAATAGTATAAACCTGCTTGTTTATACAAAGGCAAATGGCTTTTTACGCTTTTCATAAAACGATCGCCATTTTTATTGGCACTATTGGTCCATGCGGCTTCAGCCAGGGCAGCAATTCGTGGGAATAAAAGATAATCCAGCCGCTGGGTGGTTGGCACCGTTTCTGTCCATAAATTGGCTTGTATTCCTAATATTTGATGAATTTGCTCCGGGTTTTCTACTAATTTAAGGGGATCAAAATCATAAACCTGTTGTATTGGATTATATAATTTACTCCATTTACGCCCATACTGATGCGTGCTATCCTGCACAAAATCGAAATACAACGGCAACCGTGGACATAGTACGGTTTGATATTTATTATTCAGGGCTGTTTTTAATTGGTTAAGCTGATCGTGTCGCCACCAGAAAATAATTGTTTCATTTACTGGTAAGCCAGCATCGGCCATTTCGTCCCAAACCAAAAC
This sequence comes from Bacteroidota bacterium, assembly GCA_040388055.1. GTDB lineage: Bacteria > Bacteroidota > Bacteroidia > Sphingobacteriales > Sphingobacteriaceae > Pedobacter. The sequence goes on along the minus strand of JAZKCO010000009.1, from coordinate 62,666 downwards.
CTTAGCATTCATTTGGTAAACCGAATCGGCCATCCTTTTCATAAAATAGCGCTCTACCGCTTTGTCGTCGGGTAAATTCTCTTGTTGTTTTAATCGGTTAATCGCCGTATCACTTTTCCATTTTTCGTTCCCATAACTCACTTCGTCGCCACCTAAATGAATTAAACCCGAAGGGAACAATACATTAGTTTCTTTTACAATATCGGCAAGATACTTATAGGTGCCTTCCTTGCCCGGATTAAAGGTAAATTCGGGATGTGCCTTCGAACCGCCACCAGAATACTCGGGATAAGCCATATTTGCAGCCGTCGCATGACCCGGCATATCGACTTCCGGAATTACGGTAATAAACCGGTCGGCAGCATAGCTCACAATCTCTTTAATATCTTCCTGTGTATAATATTGAGCAGGAGCATTCGGGTTAAGGTTGTTACCAATCCCCCCTACTAGGGTTAATCTGGGGTATTTTTTAATTTCCAGTCGCCAGGCAGGTTCGTCTGTAAGGTGCCAGTGAAAACGATTTAATTTATAAAAAGCCATCCAATCCAATATCGATTTTACCTTTTCTTTACCATAAAAATGACGCGATTCGTCTAACATAATTCCGCGCCAGGCAAAGGCAGGTTCGTCGACAATTGAGACCTCTGGGATGAAGAACGATTTCTTCTCCTTTTTTGCGGTACTTACCAATTGCAAAAAGCTGGTTATCCCATTAAACAAACCATTTTCGGTAGTTGACCTAATGATTACTTTATCGCTGTTTACTTCGAGGGTATAAGCTTCTTCACTATTTTTACTTTTACGCGGTGGGTCTATCATTAGGTAAATACCTGGTCGATTAGATTGATCGAACCTTGTTAAACTCAATTTACTAAGTTTAAGTAGCTCGTTATTTAAGTACCAGCCTAATTTTTGTATTTTTAGGTCTGCTACGATAATGGTATTTTGGTTAAGTAAAAAACTGCCTTCCTTCTGCATTAATTTATTGGGCATTGGGATAATAGATACCTGCTCTTGAGCTAGCGTATTAAGGCTAAATAAAGCAATTAAAACCTGACACATTAATTTCATCATACTCGATTTCTAAATTTTGAAGGCTTAAGATAGTGCATTTTGTTTAAATTAAAATCACTGGAGTTTAAGCCGATTGCCAAATGGCAACCAGCTTATTCCAGCTTCTTGTATGAAAAGAACGAACCAATTATAAAAATTTTACCAACCCGGATTTTGAATTAAGGTTGCCGATTTATCAATTTCTGATTGCGGAATAGGCGCCAAATATGCCCTTTGTTGCCAATTGGTATTTAGTGCTATCCTTCTTTCGTAAGTATAGGTGCCATTTAATTCTTTTGTGATATAGTTACTGTACATTTTAGAGGCTTCGGTAATTTCGGCAGTTTTCCACCGGCGTGTATCGTACCAAAAATGACCTTCCATAAAAAATTCGGCTACATAGTCACGCTGAATAATTTGTCTTAGTTCTTCCTTGCTTACCCCTGCTTCAATACCATATCTCGAATTTACGCCAGGTTCAATTCCTGCCCGCTTACGTACCTTGTTCAGCGCCAAAACTGCGTTTTCGGTTTGTCCCAACTCGTTCAGGGCCTCGGCATAACCCATTAAAATTTCTGCATACCGAAGTACAGGTAAGGCTCTTTGAATAGAGCTGCTTGTTCCTGTCGAGTCGTTAGCCATTTTTCGGGAATAATAGCCTGTTTTGGTATAATATGCCTGAATACCATCAGCAGCGAGTGCATTGCTTGCTTTATTAAAATAAATATCTACAGGTACCAAAGTGGTACCGCTACCACTTTTCCAGACTGGTGCCTGATTATAAATGATAGAATAATTAAACCTGGGATCTCTATTTTCGAAGGGTTTGGTTGGGTCGTAACCTGAGCTTGGATCGGTAATGGCTTTACCATTTTTCATTCCAAAATATTGAACCGCATTATCGGTTGGATTACTATAACCACCAGAACTCCCTACTCTGCTTCTTGGGAAGCGTGCCGATTCTAAAGAGGTACCATTGCTTACCATAAACGGGATAATATGCTCAGTAGTTCTCCTCCCTTTAATGGCAAATTTCCAAAAGCCATGGCCTGGCCGGGTAATGTTGTCTTCTACTAAACTATATTCGTTCAGGTCTATTACTGCCTTCATTGCATCGGCCGCCTTTTGCCATAAATCGGCGCTATAGGTTTGAGAATAAGTAATATAAGGTAAAACAGCAGCATTAGTCGAATACGAATTGCCGTTAAACAACGGACTTGCTGCCGTGAGTAATATTCTGGCTTTTAGCGCCAAAGCCGCTCCTTTGGTAGCGTGGCCATATTCGGAAGCATCCTGAGTAATTGCACTTGGAAGTGCTTTAGCAGCTTCGTCTAACTCTTTTACCACATAATCGACCCCTTCTTTATAAGTGTTACGCTTCGACACCAACACATCTTCCACATTTAAGGTTTCGTTAGGCATAATTTGCACACCCCCATAAAAGCGAATTAAACACACATAAAAAAATGCCCTTAAATATCTCGCCTCTGCCACCAGTGTTGCCTTTTTTTGTGCAGATAGTGGCGTTTTTTCAATGTTTTGCATAAATAATGTGGCTTGTCTTATTTTTTTATAATAAGTTGTCCAATAGTTGTTGAGCGCATAATTTGAGGCACTGTAAGTACCACCCATTAAACCAGCTTGCGGGGCACTATAATAACTGGTTGCTAAGGAAGTTTGTTCGTCGAAACAAGCATAATCGTTAGAACCTGGCGATGTAATTGTCGAATAACGGTATGGAACAACATCCTGGCCGGTATAAGCATACATATCGTTAATAAAACCGACGGTTAGGGCACTATCGGCAAAAACCTTTTCTTCGGTTAATGTTTCTGTTTTTCTATCCAGAAAATCTGCCTTTTTACATGATGAAAAACCTAATGTTGCGACAGCAACGATAAGCAGGCTAAAGTTTATATATTTTTTCATGATTAAGCTAAATTTATAGTCCAAATTGGATTCCAAAATTGATGATCCGTTGTTGTGGGTATTCATTAATATCGCCAATATTAGTAGTTGAAGAGGAACCAGTTACCGACTCAGGATCGATAAAAACCGGTAAAGCGGTGTAAACTAACCCCAGATTATAACCATTGGCATATACCCTGATATTGTCTAATCGAAGTTTTTTGGCAACCGATTTAGGCAAACGGTAGCCAATTTCCATGTTTTTCCATCTAATATAATCGCCTCTTTGGGTCCAATAAGTAGAGTAAACTCCATTTTGTGACCCACTTCCAGAAAGTACCGGAAAAGTAGCGTCTGTACCGGTTACTGGAGTCCATCGACCCAAATTATACGGAATAGATTGGTTTTCTGGCCGGCTATAACTAATTAATCCACGCTGTGTATTGATATAATAGTTAAACGAGCTTTGGAATAATGTACTGAAATCAAATCCTTTAAACGAAAAGCCCAGGCTTAACCCTGCTATAAATTCGGGTTGGTTTGTTCCTAAATAGCCCATGTCGTATTGATCGACTACACCATCACCATTTAAATCGACCAGCTTAATTCCACCTAAATTTAAGTTACCCAATGGTGTAGCAGTTAGCAATTTAGGGCTGTTATATAAATCGTACAGGCTATTGTAAAAGCCATCAGATTTATAGCCAAATAATGCGCCAACGGGCTTACCTGTTAAGCCTAACCATGGGAATCGAGCAGTGCCTTCGTCTCTAAAAACAACTTTGTTTTCGGCATGGCTTATCTGACCCCGCACAAAATAAGAAAGCTTATTACCAAAAGCATTGTCGCGATAATTGATTTCAAACTCGTAGCCTTTATTTTCGACAATCCCCAAATTTACGGTAGGTAATGTTGCCCCAAACGAAGAAGCAATTGACGAACGGGTAGTTAATATATCTTCTCTGCGCTTTTTAAAGAAATCGGCCGTAAAAGACAATTTACCCTTAAACATCTTAAGATCCAGGCCTATATTGGCATCCTTTTGGGTTTCCCAGGTAATTTCGTTATTCTCTAAAGTAGGTTCAATTAATCCCGATGCTCCGGTATTGTTAGTTTCTCCAAAGATGTAACTCTTTCCACTTCCAGACACATAGGTTTTAGAAAAGGCATAAACACTGGTTCCAATACCATCGTTTCCTACCAAGCCATAAGAAGCCCTGATTTTTAAGTTATCAATAAATTTAATGTTATCCTTAAAAAATGGTTCTTCACTAATGTTATACCCTATGCTAACTGAGGGGAAAAAACCATATTTTTTACTAGATTGAAATCGATCGGAACCATTATAGGCGCCATTAATATCGATCAGGTATTTTTGTTTAAAATCGTAGCTCACGCGGCCGGTTATCCCTCTCACATTATAGGGCTCGGCAGCATTACTAGCCATTGTAGTTTGATTGAGCAAACCCATTGCACTCACGGAATGGTTACCAAAACTTCTATTGTATTTTAAAGCGGCCTGAACATTTACTAACCTGTTACTACTGCTTAAACCACCTGTTCGGGTTAATTTACCCAGCCTATATACATCGGCATTAACAGGCATATAAGCCCCTAAGAAGGCATCCCAGTAAAAAATTGGAAATTCGGTATAGCTTCTTTTTAACGAACGGTTAAAATTATAATCGCTAGCATAAGAAATCAAAGCATTGGCAGCCAATCCTTTGGTAATAAAATCTAACTTATGGTTAACCTGTGTAACAAAACTTAAATTATTTGTATAATCCCGGCTATAGCCCGACCAGCGAAGGTTCGCTACCGGGTTAATTTTTGTCGTTCCACTCGTAGAACCTCCATAAGTCCCATTTTCGTTATATAATGGATAACCAAAAGCCGATAATTGCCCATTCCATAGATATTGTAAGGTAGCTGCACCGCCATTACCCGGCGCATCGTTTGGTGCATTTGCAACTCCAAAACGGCCAGACAAATCAAAACGGATATGCAAATTCTCGTTCGGGTCGATATCTACATTAGAACGGAAATTATATCGGTCGAAATTATAATTACCATTATAACCTTCATCTTTTGTGAAATCTTTATACATCCCACCCTGGTTAAAATAACCTAAAGACACGAAATATTTGGTGCGTTGTGTACCACCGCTAATATCGAAGTTACTACGGTTTTGGATGCTGTTTTTTAAGGTCAACTCGTCCCACCAATTTACAAAAGGAAAATTATACGGGTCGTCATTTAACCGGTAATGCTCCAGGTTATCGCCGCTAAAAAATTTCGGGTATTGTGTTGCCGGGTCAAGATACTGTGCAGTTGTCCATTCTTGTAATAATGATAAGGTTTCGTAAGAATTATTGGTTTTTAAGTTCATTGTCGAACTATTTAAACCTGTTTCCTGCCTAAACGTAAGTTGAGGCTTTCCGGCTTGCCCCCGCCGTGTACGAACTACGATTACGCCATTTGCCCCCCGAACCCCATAAACAGCGGTAGTGGAAGCATCCTTTAAAATGGTTAAGCTTTCGATTTCATTTTGATCTAACATATTAACCTGATCTGCAGTTACTTCAATATCATCGACAATAATTAAAGGGGTCGTAGTACCTTGATAAGTACTCACTCCCCTGATTTGAAAATTCGCACCATCCTTACCCGGCTGACCGCTTCGTTGTTGGGAGAAAAAGCCTGGCAGACGGCCTGCTAAGGAGTTTTGGATACTCGAGGTTGGCGACTGACGAATTTCGGTTCCTGTTATTGAACTTGTTGCTCCGGTATTGGTTAATTTTTTAACCTTTTCGCCAAACCCAAGCACTACTACTTCTTCTAACCCTTTTGTGTCTTCCTGAAGGATAGTGTTAATGGGTTCATTACCCACAACTTTTATTTCTTTCGTTAAAAAACCAATCGATTTAATGACTATTATTTTTGCATTTCCCTTTAACGTTAAAGCAAACTTCCCATTTTCGTCGCTGGTTGTTCCATTGGAAGTAAATTCTTTCTCAAAAATACTTGCACCCGGAATAGGCCCCTGACTGTCGGCTACCGTACCTGTTACTCTTTGGCCCGTTTGACTAAAAGCAGCGAATGTAAATAAGGTAAAAATGAGGATAAGATATATGATATTTTTTTTCATCTTCTTCTATTTTATGAATTACCAATTAGCGTTTTGTACCATTTTATTATTCGATGCCATTTCTTTAAATGGAATGGGATAGAGATACATTTTATTGGCATCGAACTTTGTATTAGCCACATCAACAATACTGTAATTTACCGTAGTTCCATCCAATGTTCCTTTAATACCATGCAAGGTCCCATTCAGGACATTTTCAGCAATTTTCCACCTTCTGATATCAAAAAAACGATGCTCTTCGAAAGCCATTTCCACACGTCGTTCGTGCCTTATACGATTACGCATTTCGACCTGATTTAAACCTGCCGGTAAAGCCGGCATATTACTACGGGCACGAATAGTGTTAATTGCACTATATACTGTAGCATCGGGTCCTGTGGCTTCATTTTGTGCTTCTGCGTAGTTTAAAAGGATCTCGGCATACCTGAATATGGGAAAATTGTGATTCGCAGCAGTATAAGCTGTTTCGCTCGTTGTACCTGTCATAAATTTGCGTAAATAATATCCGGTTCGTGTTTCGCCAGAAGTTGTATTTCCGAAGCCTTTAGGCCGGTCCTTACCGCCATCGTAAGTTTGTACCTGCCGATTTAACCAATACAAGCCATTAAATGATACTGTTCCAGCTAAACGTGGATCCCGATTGTAATAAGGTGTGTTAATGTTCCAACCCGACCCATTATCGCTAATCATTTTCCCGTCGAAAGTTTCAAATTCATTAACCAGCTCTTGTGTCGGATTTGTTTTTCCATCTCCTGCCCGGGTATAACCAACAGGCTCATTATTAGCCTCAACATCGGTTGATGTTGCTCTTAGGTAGGGTAAAATAATTTCCGGATTATAACGCGACGAGAATACATTCAAAAATTTATTAACCCCGGCTACATAACTGGTTAGGCTGGTAGAAGGAGCCAAACCAGCTAAGGTAGTTGTTGTATAATGCGCCGTCGACGTTGATGTCGATAAACCATACACAAATTTACCAGCCGAAACACTATCCATCACATCCTTAGCTGCTTTTGCTGCACTAGCCCATTTATTCTGATCATTACCCGGGTTATTTAAAGCGCTGGCCGCATATAATAACATCCTGGATTTTAATGCCATAGCAGCGCCTTTAGTAAAACGCCCGAAATAAATACCCGTATAGCCACTTGCAGCATTAGGGCTTAATAAATTAGGAAGAATGGCCTCGAGCTCCGAATTAATATAACTTACACATTCCTGATAGGAATTTCTTGGAAACTGAATATTATCGTTTAAATTAAATACTTTATCGCCGATGATGGGCACACCGCCCCAGCGTTTAATTAATTCGAAATAAAACATTGCTCTAAGCCCTCTGGACTCTGCTTTTAGCCTATTCTTTAGTCCCTTTTCTTTGAAAGGAACCTTATCTATATTTTGCAGAAATACATTTACTTTCCGAATTCCTTCGTAATTGGTGTCCCAGGTATTATCGGGCAAATTAACCTGATTAAATGCGCCATTCGAATAAAATTGTACCGCATCGGCTGTCGACGATGGTAAAGCGTCGTCCGACCCCGATCCGAGCATCTGCCCGCCTACCCGATTAAAACCACTTGGCAAACTGGAATAGGTATTATTTAGAAATTCTTGTGCATATTTTCCTATCGAGTCCTGGCTATCGAAAACCAGGTCGGTATTTGCATTTTCGAGGGGCTCGTCCTCAATCATTTTTTTGCAACCCGATAAAACGAGCAAGCCAGAAATTGCAAACGAAAATAGTAGGAGTTTTATAGTTTTCATTTGGATAAATTAAAGTTGAAGTGAAACACCCGCGTTAATTATTCTATAATTGGTAAAGCCAGATAGCCCAGTTTCGGGATCTAAATAATCCAGCTTAGAAGCTGTAAATAAATTGTAGCCATTTACAAAAATCCTCAGCTTATTAAGCTTAGCCTTTTCCAGGAGCCTTGTTGATATCGAATACCCAATCTCAGCATTCTTTAAACGAATGTAATCTGCACGTTTAACCCAGAAGCTCGAAGTTTGGTTGTTATAGGTATTTGTACCTAAGGTTAATCTTGGTAAACTGGCATTTACAGCATTTTGTGGCGTCCACCGATTTTCTGTAGTATAATCCAACACATTTCCATAGTTATTATTGAAAGCCAAAAACGAGTTGGGCGAGTAACCGATTTCACGATTTACACGGCTTTCGAGTAAGGCATTGAAATCAAAATTTTTGTAATTAAAGCCGAAGTTCAATCCAAAAAATATTAAAGGTTTGGTACCTGCAATAGCTTTTTGATCCAGAAAATCGATGATTCCATCTTTATTTAAATCATTATATTTGAGATCGCCCGGACTGGGAGTATATCCCGGAATATTGGCAGTTTTTGACAAGTCTTCACCTACCTGGTAAAAACCTATCGCTTCGTAACCAAAGGTTGCGGCCGGTTGACCTGCTCTATACATCCAGGAGTATGGATAATTGCCTTCTGTGCGAGAAATGATTTTATTTTTAGCAATGGATAAATTGCCTTTTATAAAATAGTTGAAGCCATTATCCTTATTACTCTGGTAGCCCAAACTAGTTTCATAGCCATAATACCTGGTTTTACCAGCGTTAACAGCAGGATAATCTAAGCCAATTATACCCGAAGCATAACCATTTGCAGGGCTAATTAATTCGTCGACATATTTATTATTGTAATAATTTAAGGTTACATTAAATCGATTAGATAGGAACTGGGCCTCTATACCCGCCTCTATTTTTAATGCTTTTTCCCAGGTAATGTTTGGATTGTTCATGCTGTTTTGCAACGATCCAGCTACAGCACTAGCGGTAGCACCAAAGTTATAACCTGTCGATCCGACACTATAATTTTGCAAATAAGTATAATAATTCGACGGGTCGGCATAAGCCGACTTACCAATAGTTCCTCTTATTTTAAGCAAGTCGATGGTTTTGCTAGTAAACCAATCTTCTTTCGATAAGACCCACCCAAGCCCAAATGAGGGTAAAAATCCCCATCTGTTACCTTCTGCATAACGGTTAAAACCACTATAAGCTAAAGCTATTTCGGCAAGGTATTTCTGGTCGTAGTTATAATTTGCTTTTAATCCTGCCGTTTGGTAAAGCTGATTTAACTGGGTATAGGAGTCGATTAAATTAGTTAAGTTATAGGTAGCTAACAGATTAATTCCATGCTTACCGCTATTGTTATCGTAACCAATTAATCCATTAAAAAAAGTCTGTTTATATTGCGATGCAATACTTTGAACACCTTTTCCTGCTTCGATTACACCGTCGCTTCCTACTTTAGTATAGTCGTTTGTTCCAGAGCTGGGATAATAAATTGCAAAAGTTTTGGTTCTAGAAATGCGCTGTAAATAATAATTATTTATCGACAATAAAGCTTTAGACCATAAGCCTGGCAAAACATCATCTAACTTAAATTTTAAAAACACATCGGCACTTAAGGAACGTTCATTGTATTGAATATAACCGGAACTAAGCGTACTCGCCAAAATATTAGTGGTAAACGATGTTGTTCCACCATAGCTCCCATCTGCATTTCTGGCAGGATATTCTAACGGAGAAGTAGAATAAATCCGGCTCATGATGGTCGCGGCGCCTGCTCCGGGCTCGTTATTATTTTCGATTGCTCCAAAAATATTTAGACCGAGCTGAATATCATCGCTAAAATCTATTTGCGCATTGGTACGTAGGTTATACCGTTTGTAATAATTGTTGGTTTGATAAGGGTTATTATCGCTGGTCAAAAAATTACCATCCTGGGTAAAATGTTCGACTGAAGTATAAAACCGGTAGTTCTTACCATTTCCAGCAGCATTAATCGAATAGCGTTGTTGTGCACTATTTTTCTTATAAATAGAATTATACCAGTCGTTATTTGGATTTGCATAGGGATCGTTTGCCCCATTTTTTAAGGCTGCAATACGATCGGCCGAATAGGCGGGCGTAGCTCCTGGAAATGTATTTTGTTGTGCCTCGTTATAAAGCGTTGCATAAGCGGCCCCGTTAATAAAATTTGGTCTCTTAAACTGGTCTATTGTGCCATATTGTGCCGAAAACCCAAGTTCGAAGGGTTTTTCTATCGACTTATCCTTAGTAGTTATATAAATAGCGCCATTACCCGAACGCAAACCAAACATCGAATTGGCTAAAGCATCGTTCATTACCGTAATCGACTTGATATCGTCGACATTAAAGCTGGTAAACGATCTCGGTACCCCGTCGATAATCACGAGTGGTGTCTGCCCCCTTAAAGTTAATGAAGATACATCGAACATTGGCCCGGTTCTGCCCGAAGATTTTGAACTATATAAGCCCGGTAAGCGACCAGCGATTACATTTGTAATATCAGAAACAGGGGTAGTTACTACATCTTCCGAATAAATGGTCGACGAGCCTTCGATATTTTTTATTCTTTGCGTAGTCGAAAACCAGGTATTTATATGTCGCTCCTGTAATTTTATTTTCTTTAAAACCGAATCAGGAAGGAGGTGATTTTCGTCGTCGGATACTTGTTTTTGAGCTAATGCCTGGCCACCAACCGCTAAGCAAAGGAGCAAAATAAGCAAATGCATTTTAAGCGGATTTCTCCTTAAAAATAAAGTAGAATTTTTATCCATTTTAATAAGATTATTTAATTACCAATTAATTTAGTTGATCGCGTACAAGTCCTGCTTGTTGTTGCTGAGAAGAAATCTGGCAATAGATTTCTTCCGTTTGGATCTTTAGGAAATTAGCCTCATCCAATAATAATTTCCCTTTCGACTCGCGTTGGGTGTTAAAGGCAGGTGCGTTTAATTCGATAAATAAGGTCCCGGACTGGCCACTTGCCCCCAGATAGAGTTTAATCGCTCCAGGATTGTCGCCATTCTCCAGTGGCTTATCAAAATAGACATCATAATGCAGTTCCTTATTACTCATCAAATAAACCATAGCTACGGCATGGTCGGCTCTGCCACTTAAGGCGGGAACAACTTTTGATACAGAAAGGTCTAGTTTCCATTGTTTCTTAATAAAAACATCAGATGTGAAAACATTGTCCTTTTTACACGATGGAAAGAGGAATGAAGCCATCAAAAAAAATAACCCTAACCATAGGGGTACTTTTAATTGAAGTAAAATTTTTTTCATGATTTTAGGTTTTTTGGTTAGTTGAAGCGGTTGATCTTCTATTTTCAAAATTAGATGGAGAGACTATCAATAAGGTCGAAAATTGTAAAAGAAAGGGTAGAAAAATTGCAAACTTTCATCAAACACAATAAGTTTACCTTATATTTAACAAGCATTCTCGTACAACAACACCGAATAATTTAAACTTATGAACCCGCGGTTAAAAGCTTTATGGCTTTGTTTATTTGTGCTATTTTTTACCAGAGTTAACGCACAAAAAGCACTTTTCTTTAATCATTTATCGATGGAGGACGGGCTATCGCAAAATTCTGTAATGGCAATTACACAGGATAAAAATCAGTTCTTATGGTTTGGAACCCGCGATGGCTTAAATAGATATGATGGGTATCGTTTTAAGATTTATAAGCAGAACGACAATCAAAACAGCATCTCCGACAATGAAATTACTTGCCTGTCGACCTATTCCAACGGATCGGTAATAGCAGGGACAAAAAATGGTTTAAATTTTTATAACGAAAAAAATGACCAGTTTTTAAGGATAAATAAGCACACTTCTTTAAATACATTAAGCTGCGATTCTATAGAATGTTTATACGAAGATCCTCAAAAAAATGTATGGGTAGGCACCTTAAGCGGACTCAACTTAATGGTCGATGCGAAGAATTACCGGTTTAAAAAATTCTATTTCGCTAAATCCAATTCCGATGCTAGTTTAAATGTTATTCTATCCATTTTTAAAGATAAGAAGGGCAATGTATGGGTGGGCACCCAGGGTGGATTAATCAGAATGTTTACTATAAAAGGAAAATATCATTTTGAAGTCTTTAAGTACAACATTAAAGAGATAAAAAGTATAAGCTCCAATTACGTAAGGAGTATAACCGGCGACAACCAGCAAAACCTATGGTTAGGTACCGATAATGGACTTAATCTATTTAATTATGAGGATAAATCTTTTAAAAGGTTTCAAAAAAATGTGTCAGATAAAAACTCAATTATCAACAATGATATCCGAAAATTAAGGTGCGATAGAAGTGGCAAATTATGGATCGGAACACAAGAAGGGTTAAGCATCTTAGCCTATCCGAATAAACAATTCACTAATTATAAACACGATCCGGAGCTAAAGAATTCATTAGGTCAAAATTCAATCCATAGTATTTTTCAAGACATTCATGGCTCTGTCTATATTGGCACTTATTATAAAGGCCTAAATGTGGTTTACCCCTATTCGACAAATTTTAATATCTATGCCAATAATAAATCTTATTCGAGCGTAAGCAGTAATATCATTAGTGCAATGATTGAAGACAGGCATTTTAATTTATGGGTGGGTACTGAGGGCGGCGGACTAAATTATTTCGACAGGAGCACCGATACTTTTATACATTATTTGGCAAATCCGAATAGTACGACAGCATTAAATACCAACCTCATTAAAACACTTTATCTCGATAAAGATGGAAAATTACTTATCGGCACCCATCGGGGTGGACTATACGTATTTGATGAGCATAAAAAGAGTTTTAAAAAAATAATCAATGTGAAGGACGAGCACAATAATGTGGGTACTGCCGAAATCGTTGCGATTACTGAAGATAGTTATGGAAATGTTTGGGTAGGTTCGAAAGATGGGCTTACCACGATTAAAAAAATTAATACGGAGTATCTAGACCAAACAATTAAAAGTCCGGTCGAGAAAAAATTAAAAAATAGGTATATCCAGGTTTTGTTCGAAGATCGTTCAAAAAATCTGTGGATCGGAACAATGGCGGGCCTTTATACTTATTTTCCTCAAACTGGAAAGTTAAACTCGTATTATAAAAACCATTTGCAGTCTGATCGCATTAATTGTATTATTCAAACCAAAAATGGCAACATTTGTGTTGGCACCTACTTAGGTGGATTAAGCATTTTTAATCCAAAAACTAATCATTTCAAAACCTATACACAAGAAGAAGGGCTTCCAAACAACAATATATTAGGAATAATTGAGGATCAAAATGGAAATCTTTGGATAAGTACCGATAAAGGCCTCTCGAAGATGGACGTGGTTAACACAAAGTTTATTAATTATACCAAAAGCGATGGGCTTGCTGGCAACGATTTTAACCTCAGGTCGTTCCTTAAAGATAGCCGTGGTAAGTTGTTCTTTGGTGGATATGATGGGATAACCTCATTCTATGCCGACCAAATAGAAGTTAATCCGCATGTTGCACACATCACTTTTACTGGGTTAAAATTATTTAATGAGCCAATTGTAGTAAATGGGTCTTATAACTTACTTGCACAAAATATAAACGCTACTAAACGAATTATTTTTAAGTATAACCAAAATAATTTTAGCCTGGAGTTTGCCCTGTTAAATTATATTAAGCCCGAAAAAAACAAATATAGCTATAAACTTATAGGCTATAACAAAGACTGGGTAGAAACCAATGTTCCAAGCGCTACTTATGCAAATCTATTGCCGGGTAATTATACATTTATAGTAAAAGGGACGAACAACGATGGTATCCTGGGCGGAATGCCGGCTACCATTGAAATCAAAATTTCGCCACCCTTTTGGAAAACATGGTGGGCATATTTAGGCTATATCTTACTTTTTTCTGGTATTCTGTTCCTGGTAATCCGCTATATTTTTGTACGCGAGCGATTAAAACGGACAGAAGAGCTGCAAAGAATGAAATTAAATTTCTTTACTTATATCGCTCACGAAATCAGGACTCCGCTTACCTTAATTCTTGGCCCCTTAGAGCGCCTGCTCAAGAACGCTCATAACAACCCGGAGCTCAATAAGCAGGTTGTTCCCATTAAGCATAATGCCGATCGTTTAATGCGCTTAATTACCGAGTTAATGGATTTTAGAAAGGCAGAAACACACCATCTCAAACTTCATATTAGCCAGGGAAATATCATCGACTTCATTAACGAAATCTTCCTCTCCTTTCGCCATGTTGCTCAGGATAAAAATATAAAATACGAGTTTGTGCACGAACTGGAGCATGTCGATTTGTATTTTGATAAAATTCAATTAGAAAAAGTGATGTATAACCTCCTCTCTAATGCTTTTAAATTTAGTTCGAAAGAGGGAAAAATTACGATTACCATTACTGAACTGGAAGAAGAAATAGAAATAAGTGTATTAGATAATGGGCGGGGCATCCCTATCGAAAGTCAGGAAAAACTCTTTAGCGATTATTTTCAGGTAGACGATCAGGAGCCAAGTCAAATTGGATCTGGAATTGGATTGGCACTCTCCAAAATTATTATTGAAGCCCACCAAGGCAAAATTGGTTTTGTTAGCCACCCATCGCAAAATGAGGAGCCCGGTACAACCAACTTTATTGTAAGATTAAAAAAAGGAAAATCTCATTACAAGCCTGCTCATTTTGAAAATGTTAAAGACTATAATCAATTGTCATTTAACGACATCGACACGAGCACACTTCCTGTTTCGAGCCCACAGGCAACGGTGGCTATAAATGACAGCAAGCTTAGCGCAGTTGCTAAACCTTCGAAAGAAACTATCTTAATAGTCGAAGATAATACCGAAATCATGCAATTTATTTCAAAACTCATTTCGCAACACTATAAAGTTCGCGAAAGTTTTGATGGCCTCAATGGTTGGGAAACTGGAATTAAGGTCTTACCAGATCTGATTATCTGCGATGTAATGATGCCTAAAATTGATGGCCTGGAGCTTTGCCGAAGATTTAAAGGAGATGAGCGAACCAGCCATATTCCAATAATTATTCTTACTGCGCGCTCTTCCCATATTCATCAGGTAAGCGGACTCGAAACAGGGGCCGATGCTTACATTACTAAACCTTTTAGTCCTGAGCTCTTGTTACTGAATGTACATAATTTGCTCCAGTCAAGAATAGTGATGAGGCAAAGATTTCTAAGGTATGCGCATTTAGAGCCCAAAGATATTTCACTAAATTCTACAGACGAAGCCTTTATGTCGAAAATATTAGGTTTTATTGATGAGCATATTGCTGACGAAAATTTTGGGGTATCGGAACTAGCTTCAAAAATTGGCATGAGTCGTCCGGTTTTATATAAGAAAGTTAGAATGTTAACCGATTTATCGGTTAATGATTTTGTAAAATCAATTCGTTTAAAGAAAGCGAGGCAGTTATTTATGCAAAAAAAATACACGATCTACGAGGTTTCCTATCAGGTAGGTTTTAGCGATCCTAAATATTTTAGCCGGGAATTTAAGAAACAATTTGGCGAAAACCCCCGCGATATGATGAACCGTTTATTATAAGAGACTTACAAAGTCTTTAAGGCCTTCGTAAGTCTCTCTTTTTTATTTAAACTGTTGCTTTTTTACCCCAATTTAAAACTGCTGTTATAACCGCAGCACCTATAGCGCCCATTACCGTTACCGTAGCCACATCGACCGCAACACAAGTGAGTGTTGTTACATTTGTTGTGGCAAACATAACCATGTCGACATTAATAGCGGTTAGCAACCCAATTATTGCGCCTCTAGCGGCAGCCTTTCCTAGAGTCAGATCGCCAGACCAGCAGCCTAAGATTACAGCAAATAGAAAGCCCCAGGATAAGTTCCCTACAATTAGCGCCCACATTACCATAGGGTCTTTGTGTAAACCTGCAATACCACTCGAATTGGCAGTCATAAAATCCATAAGCAGCATGCCATAAAACAGCCAGCCCAGTAAAAAGAAAGTTAATCCGCCGGCTATGCCAGCAACTAGAATTTTGTTTGTGTTCATTTTTGTTGGTTTAGTTAAAATTTATATAAATTAAGTTTTAATGCATCAAACATCCGTGTTCGCAACGGATTTAAAATAAAACAAATTAAAGCTATACTAATGAAGTGGATCCGGCTTGGATGTGGAATGGGAATGGCTATAAAAATACCTTTATCAAAGAAAGGAAAAAAAAATGAAAAAAGCAACAACTATTTGTTTATCAAATAATTAACACGAAAGTCCCTCAAAGCGAATTGCTGCTTTTTATTAAATGAAGTTGAAAAAGGTAGCATAGAGATCAAGGCGTACGATTTCGGACAAAACTGTTCGTTAATGTACAGTCTATTAGTTACCCCTCTATTAATGATCTCATTTCAATGCGATTTACACTTCTGGCATTAAGTTAGCATAGCTGCAGCTATATATTTCATAGTTTTTTCATAATGCAGCTACTAACCTTAAAAATTGCTTTCCGAAATCTCTGGAAAAACAAAAGCTTTTCCCTGCTTAATATAGGTGGCCTTGCTATAGCCCTGGCTTGTTGCCTTCTGCTACTCCTCTATATAAATTACGAATGGGGTTACGATAAGCAGTTTAAGAATATAGATAGAATCTATGCCGTTTATGAAAACGATATCATGAGCGACAGGATTATCACTAACAGATCTGGTGCTACCCCAAACCAGCTTGCCCAAACCGCCTTACAAACTGTTCCCGGTATCGAATATGCCAGCCGGGTTATCGGCCGGGAGGGAGTGATCGTTAACCATAAGCGGAATAGTTTTAGTGAAAATGTGTTTTTTACCGATCCTTCTTTTTTAAGCATTTTCGATTATAAGTTTCTCAGAGGTAATCCGGCTACTGCCCTATCTGCTCCAAATGCCGTAATAATTACAGAAAAAACTGCTCAGACTATTTTTGGAAATGAAGATCCTTTAGGGAAAATTTTAAAATTCGACAACAGAACCGATCTTATAGTGAGCGCTGTTATTGAAAATCTGAAAGAAAATCAATCTTACCAGTTCGATATGCTTGTTCCCTGGACTTTTATAGAAAACGAAAATAGCTGGTTAAAGACCATGAATTGGAGCGATGGAGCCTTAAGTACTATCATTCAGCTAAAAAAAGGGAGCGACTTTGCAGCTGCTGATGCCCAGATGAGAAAGATTTTTCAGCAGAATTTTCATCAGAGTTATATCGAGTTCTTTCTCTTTCCTTTTAAGAAAACCCATTTGTACGATAATTTCGAAAATGGGAAACTCAATGGGGGTAAGATAGACCAGATCAGGCTTTATCTTTTACTTGCATCTTGTGTGCTTTTTATTGCATGCATCAACTATATGAATCTCTCTACAGCGCGTTCGGAAAAAAGGGCAAAGGAAATCGGTATTCGTAAAACGCTGGGCTCTAGCCGAGTAGCCATTGCATGGCAGTTTCTAACCGAATCATTACTTTTATCTTTTACCTCCTTATTAGGTGCATTTGTGCTTTTAGAGCTTGCTCTCCCCTATTTTAATCAGCTTCTTGAAGTCCATATCCTTATCAATTATAGCGATTATAAAATATGGATGCTTTTTTCTGGAGTTCTTCTATTAACAGGGCTTACCGCTGGAAGCTACCCTGCATTTTACCTCTCCTCTTTTATTCCGGTTAAGGTTTTAAAGGGTTTTAGAGGTGCTGGTAAAGCATCTTTACCAGTCCGGAAAACATTGGTCGTGGTTCAGTTTGGATTTTCCATCTGCATAATTATTTGTGCCATTATCATAAACAAGCAGATTAATTATATGAGTAATCGTCCTTTAGGTTTTAATAAAGATAATCTCATTCAGGTACCCATGCTAAATTCTTTAAGGAACCCGCATCAATTAGCGCTATTTAAACTAGAACTTTTAAAGTCGGGAGCTATAGTAGCTGCAGTAGAAACCACTAATGGTATTACTAATAATTATGTGAGTACAGAGCAGATAAAATGGCCAGGGCAACAATTAAACGAAAAAGTAAGCATGAACCTGCGCTTCTCGGGTTATGACTATGTAAAAACAATAGGGACAAAAATGTTAAATGGACGGGATTTTAGCCCCGAATATGGAACAGATTCAAATGCTGTTATACTAAATGAAGCTGCCTTAAATATCATGAACTTAAAGAATCCGATTGGCAAACAGATTAGCAATAAAGATTGGGGTCAAACATTTACTATTATTGGTATAATGAAAAATTACAGCTATCTCTCGCTCGGCACAAAGGTTCAGCCCGTTATTTTCTTTTATTCGCAAAGCAATCCAAACACGCTTGTGATGCGATTAAATGAAAATCAAAATGTTAAAAATGCGATCGATAAGATCAGCTCACTTTATAAGAAATTCAATCCCGGTTATCCTTTTAAATTTGATTTTGTATCGGAGCGGATTGCCGAGAAATTAAAAACAGAAAGGCTGCTTGGCGTATTCTCGAATGTATTTGGTGGGTTTGCAATCTTCATTTCCTGTCTTGGCCTACTGGGTCTGGCCTTTTATACAGCCGAGCAAAGAAGCAAAGAAATTAGCATCAGAAAAGTTATCGGAGCAACATTAAAAGACATCCTGATATTGCTTAACAAAGATTTCTTAAAACTGGTAATTTTATCAAATATTATCGCCATTCCGATTGCCTATCTCATCACTTCCAATTGGCTGCTTGGGTACGATTATAGGATTATGTTAAGTATTTGGCCTTTTTTAAGTGCGGGTTTATTAGCCATCGGAATCGCTGTACTTACTATAAGTCTTCAGCTCTTTAAAGTTTCTAAAGCTAATCCGGCCGATGCTTTAAGATACGAGTAATTATTCGTATTTAAGGGCTTTAATAGGGTTTGTACGTACTGCTTTATAGGCTTGGAAGCTCACAGTAATTATGGTAATTAGTATAGAAACAAGAAATGCAAGCAGGAACGGCAATGGCGTAAGCTCAATCCTGTAGGCAAATTCAGAAAGCCATAAACTCATTAAAACATACACAATTGGAAAAGACAAGCCATTTGCAATTAATACAATCCAAATATAGCCCTTATTAAGTAAAATTAGGATATCGCTATTTTCGGCCCCAAAAACTTTACGTACGGCAATTTCCTTTGTACGCTGCTTCGTAATAAATGCGGCCAGCGCAAACAGCCCAAATAAAGAAAGTCCGAGCGACAGTATAGAAAATAAAGCCACCATTTTTTCAAATCTTTCGTGCTCTGCCAGTACCATAGCAATATCATCTTGCACTACTGAATATTTTAAGGGATAAAAACTATTTTTCTCTACAAAAATCTTCTCAAGTTCGGCAGTTACATGTTCCAATTTTGAAGATTCGAATTTGATTAATGTCGATGGTGTATAATAGGTACCTATCTTGCTATCGGTAATGCTCGATTGTACAATATAAACCGATGGTTTTACTGCTTTATCAAAACCGGCAACCTGGATATTTTTGATTACCCCAATTATATTTAAGGCAATAGAATCTCTTAAAATCAGCTGCTTACCAATAATATTTCTACTCAGCACATTTACAGCTGCCTCGTTAAGCATTACATTATTTATAGTATCGCCAGCAATAGATTTAGAGAAAAATCTACCCTCCAGCAGTCTTGCATTTAAAGCCTGGAGGCCTTCCATATTTAATCCGATGGCCTGTAGCTCCCTACTTTGGTCTTCGAATCTAAAATTATATCCGCTAGGCTGGTTGCTGCCAATTACACCCGAACTAAACCCAACGTACTGTACACCATCTATTTTTTTTAATCGATTATAACCCTGTTTATCGTTCGAAAAATTAGCCCTTACATTTAACAAAGTCGTGCCCGAAAAACCATTATCTCTTGTCTTAAGATAATTAACCTGGTAAGAAATCACTAAAATTCCGACAATAAAACTTATCGTTACCACAAACTGTAACCCAACTAAGCCCTTTCTAATAAAAGCGCCTTTTGAGCTTGTAAAAAAATTGCCCTTAAGCACCTGCTTCGGTTGATAAGAAGAGAGAAAAAAAGAAGGATAAAGACCAGTTAGCAACGCCACAACAATAACAATAATAGTGAGTTGCATAACCAGTAACAGGCCATTTCCGTTAAATATAGATAATGTTAAAGAAAAATAGTGGTTAAGGGTGGGCAAAGACAGCTCGATAAGAAAAAGACTTAAAAACATGGCAATAATGCATTGCATCAATGTTTCTGTTAAGAATTGAAGGATTAAAGTATTCTTTTGTGCGCCAATTACTTTTTTAATACCTATTTCCTTTGCCCTACTTGTGGCCTGGGCGGTGGCCAGGTTAATAAAATTAACAATGGAAACCAGCAACAGCAGGATCGACAAAATCAAAACCGGGTTCATTTTTTCTTTCCAACTTTTACCTTCAAGTGGATTCTGATGTATCCTGGCAAGCGGTACCAGTCGCATTTTGGGTTGGTGTTGTGCTTTTAATTTTTCGGCTAAAGAACTATTAAATTGCTTCAGCTGCTTATCTTTTATGGGAAGGTATGCACTTTGCAATACGTTGTTAAAGTTTTGAAAGTTAACGGTGCTTGCCATTTTCACATAAATTTCCGCACTTTCTGCCGGATCAAATTTTGCACCGAATCGGAAATCGGCGCCATCATCTATGTAGATAGCCTCAAAATTAATACTCGAAGGTGTATGTGGCACCTCCACAACCCCGGTAACAACATAGGTCTTTTCAGATCCTTTGCCCCGGGCCGAAATGGTAATCGATTTGCCAACCGGATTTGAAGTCCCGTAGAGTTTCTCGGCCAAATTGCTTTTCAAAACAATAGCGAAGGGCCTTTTAAAGGCCGTTTCTGCGCTTCCATATTTAAACTTATAAGGCATTACTTTAAAAAAGAGGCTATCGCTCCTTCTCAACCCATTTTGCAAAACAGCATACTTTCCAGCTATCGTAAGTCCTTTTTCTGTTTCTTTCTCAACCATTGTTAAAGCTTCAGCCTGCGGCAGCCGGGAAGAAAAAATAGTGGAAAGCCGTCGGTCCATATTATCTTTCCACTTAAACTCTTCTTCTACCGGATAGTAGTCTGTATATTCCTGAACCTGGTATATATTTTTTAATGCCGGAACCCAGGTATCATAACTTTTTTCGTGGTTAATGAATAAAATGATAAAAACAAAACCTGCCAAGCCAAGGCTCAGCCCTAAAATATTTATCATCGCATAATTTTTATGCTTTAATAAATTTCGAAAAGCGATTTTTAAGTTTAATCTGAACATAATCAGGTTTGGATTATGCCAAATTTATACCATAATATCTTAAACACATAACAAGTTAATAATCAATATATTAAATCAAAAAAATAACAAGAATTGTTCGATAATGAACGATCATTGTTCATATTTGAACGTATTTTATAATAAAAAATTTGTTTATAGGCTGATGTAACCTGTTTCTCTCTGTGGTCGTCTCAATTTTCATATTAACAGCAAATAAATAATTCATGAGCTTATTCCACAAATTAAAGCAACTCCCTTTATTTACATTTTATGCATTGAGCATTACTGTATTTATAATCTTTAGCTCGCTAATTAGCAGCCCCAGCAAAACAGGTAATCTAATTAAAAACGATTACTACAAGAACAAAGAAGCTAAGGCATTAAGCGATTCCCTCGATGCATTGCTAAACCACGTTAAGCAATTATTTGGTGGAAATGATATCAATTTAACCCTAGGTGTGGTAAAAGATGGCCAGGTTTTTCTA
The DNA here is from genome assembly GCA_040388055.1 of Bacteroidota bacterium. Lineage (GTDB taxonomy): Bacteria > Bacteroidota > Bacteroidia > Sphingobacteriales > Sphingobacteriaceae > Pedobacter. The sequence continues at coordinate 40,965 of JAZKCO010000009.1, read as the reverse complement.
AAAAAGAACTATGGCTATGCTAATCCAGCAACAAAAACTTTATTCTGCGATCAAACTCAAATTTATTTGGCTTCTACATCAAAATCATTAACAGGAACCTTGGCGGCAATTTTAGATCAAAAAGGCATTATTAAATTAGATCGCACTTTGGCCGATTACCTGCCCGATCTTAGTTTTACTGATCAGAATATTCATCCGGCTCAAATTACCATCCGTTCATTAATGACCCACACACATGGTATTAAGAATAATGATGCGATTGTATGGACGGCTTTTATTGGTCATAAAGGTACCCAACAGCTAATGAGCTTATTAAAAAACTACAGTACTGCCCTACCCAACCAGAATTTTAACTATACTAATTTAGGTTCTGTAATTTATTCCATCATTGTCGAAAGGCAAACCGGAAAGCCCTGGCAACAAGTAATGAAAGAATATCTTTTTGAGCCACTGGGCATGCATTCCACGACTGCTTATGTATCGAAAGCAAATCCAAAATATATAAGTTATGTAATCGACGAATCTGAAGGTCGGCAGAAAAGTGTATTTGATAAAGAGGATAATTCGATGTCGGCTGCAGGTGGACATTTGAGTACAGTAAATGACCTGCTTCAATATCTCCAGTTTTTTATTAGCGACGGAAATTCGGTTCCTGGTTTAATGAGTAAACAAGCATTGGATTTTGCCACCTCTGCAATTGTACCTCAAAAGAATCACTATCAGTCTTACGAAAGATTTGGCTATGGCTTAGGGTGGGAACAATCCATTTTTAATGGAGAACAATTGGTGTCTCGTTTGGGAGGTTATAGCGGTATTGCTTCACATTTATCTTTCATAAAAGCTCATAAAATTGGGGTGGTGGTATTAAGTAATAAAAAGGGAATGGAAGCTTTAGCACATTTAGTGGCAAATTATATCTATAATTCAATTTTAGGCAAAGAAAATAAGAACGTTATCGTTAAGGAAAATTTAATTTCCCTTAGCAGAAATTTTGAAGCGGATATACTGGAAACAAAGAAAGTAATTGCAGCCATGCAAACGAAAGTAGCATTTGATAAAAGATATGCAGGCATCTACAATGGTGGCCAAAAATCTGGCATGATGGAAATAAGCAGAACAGGGAAAGTCTCTTGGGGTAATCTCAAGGGGCAATTATACCTATTATCAGACAGCACGGGTTTAATTAATTTCAACACGATGTTAAGGTCCTTTTCCGTTAAACAGGAGAATAACATAATTACAGGAGTTTATTCTAATGATCGGTATTTCGAGCGCTAATATTAAAAAGCAAGAGCCTGATAATTAGAGGCTCATTTTTCGAAGATTACTAAAAACCTTTTGAAATCCTGATTGTTCAGGGTAAGAATAAGGAGCCCAATTATTTGAACAAACCACATCTATTATTTAAATAACAGGATTTCTTGAAATTAAATTATAAGCTATGGGATATCATCATTGGAAATCATGCATCGACGCATGTTTAGATTGTGCAGCAATATGCAATTACTGTGCAAATGCTTGTACAAAAGAAAAAGACATTGAAATGATGGCAGAATGTATCGGTCTTGATATGGAATGTTCGGCTATTTGTTATGCTACTGCACAACTCATGAGTTTGGACAGTAGTAGGTCAAAACAATTATGTAAAATTTGCGCCGAAATATGCGACGCATGTGGTATGGAGTGCGGAAAACATAATACCGCCCATTGTGAGAAATGTGCAGAAGCCTGTCTGCAATGTGCCCAGGAATGCCTTAAAATGGCTGCCTGAATTTAAAAACCATATTCGGCCAGGTTGCAGGCTTTATTCCCGTCCCATTATTTTTTTACCGACGATAAGCTATTGTATTTAATTCTCTTTTTATGATGCTCTTTATACGCCCGGGACGAGACCACCTCCCATCGTTGTTCGACTGTCGTTCTGAACAGCCATGCATATAGCCTGCGCCAATGCAGAGCCATCCACGGCTTAGCTTTGATTAGCACATCATCAAAAATTCCGCTTTTTAACCAAGTGGCTAAAACCGTTGCATCCCAATTTACTGGTAGGCTATAGAAACATGGCTCAGCATACCACCGAAATAAATGCCGCCTTCTCCTACAATTTTAAGCAGGCACTTAAAGTAAGCCCAGCAGGGCCCTAGTGCGGTTTAAAATTAAATTTTGCTAAGAAAACAATTAAGGAAGTGAATTGGTTTAATAATAAAACCATTAAGTTGCAATAATCGATTAATTATTTACTAAGCAACTATGGAAAGATGACCATTTAAACATCTTCATTTATAATTGTTATTCTATTTACTAACCGCTAACTTATCGACTAATGAAAATTCAACATCTCTTTTTAACTTCTGCATGCTTAATTAGCATTTTAATTTTCGGTTGCCAACAAGAAAAACCTAAAGAAAAAGTAATGGACGAGAAAAAAACCGTTTGTTACCTATCAATTTCAGGAAGGGATACCGCCTGGTTATCCATTGATACTTCGAAAAAGATTATTAATGGGCTATTGACTTTCAATTATGCAGATAAAAAAGAAAGATATGAAGGTCAATTCAAAGGCGAGATGTATGGTGATACACTAAGGGGCCATTATGATTTTAAAATTAACAAGGCAAAACGATGGAACCGTAATCCAGTTGCATTCTTAAAAAAAGATGGTAAATTAACTATGGGTGTTGGCCAGTTTATGCTCATTATGGGCTCCGCACACTTCGATAACTTGGTGCCTATCGACTACGATAAGGGAAGGTTTACTTTTGTAGAAACGGCGTGTATTAACTAGGGTTATAAGTAAGAAAATAGGGACAACTTTCGGCAATCTTTCTTCTTCGATTATTTCCCATACATAACGTTAATATTTTTATACTTAATTATTTAGCTTACTTCTTCTTTCCAGTAACACCGTATCCCTCCAAACTCCATTCTGCTTTCCGATCTTTTCTCTAATTCCCAAGATCCTGAAGCCGGCTTTTTCATGAATGCGGAGGCTACCCAGGTTTTCTGGAAAGATACCCGCCTGTAAAGTCCATATACCTACTGTTTCACTTAACTTTATGAGTTTATCCAAAAGCGCAAGACCAATTCCTTTGCCAGATTGTTTAGGGTTAACATATACGCTTACTTCTGCTACCCCGGCATAAACACAGCGCGAAGAGACTGGGGTTAGCGCTGCCCAACCCATTACCTTTCCATCAATTTCGCCAACGACTCTACATGTATTCAGATGAGAACTGTCCCATTCTTCCCAAGATGGCGCACTATTTTGGAAAGTGGCATTGCCCGTTGCAATACCTTTCTCGTAAATATCCCTTACCTGCTCCCAATCGGAGTGCAATAAATTCCTGATTTCCATAACTGGTTAATTAACAACAGCCACCGCCAGGTGTACAACTTGGAATACTGCCCGCCAAATTTACCATTCCTTTTTTTGGAGCATCTTCAATACCACAAGCTTCCTTTGCCAAGCATGCAGTCTGCTTAACCAACAACAAAAAGTTTTCCCCATCAAAACCAAGATCATATTTACCAATAGTTCCCGACTGGTATTCTACTTCGATGTCCAGGTCTTCCATACCCAGTACTTTTTCCGAAAGGGAAATAATACGCAGCAACTTTCCACCTTTGAGGCGGTGTTCGTAATCTTCTGCATCCCATAGCTGGAAATTCGCTACCTTTTCGTGGCGTACTTTTCCTCCACAATCAATAAAGTTTTTAGTAATTATTCCCACTTCTGTAACATGAAAATGTTCTGGTACCCTGGTCCCATTTTCCAATTGGAAATTAACGGTTTCGGTCTTAGCTAAAATTGTTTTGATCTCTGATAATTTCATAATAATTGTTATCTATTATAATATTGCAATTTAACGATTAATTAGCTCAAAAAAAGCTAACAACAGCTTTCTTCATTTTTGTAGGAGCTTAGAAAATTGCCAAGCAATGATCTCAGTTTCTGCCATTTTTTAGGTTCGATACAGTAGCAAACTTTTACGCCTTCGATAGTTCCCTGAATTATACCAGCATTCTTAAGCTCTTTCAGGTGTTGTGAAATCGTCGCCTGGGCAAGTCCGAGTTCTTCCACAAGATCTCCACAGATACAAGCATTTGCAGAGATGATCTGTTGTAGAATCGCAATTCTGGCAGGATGTGCAATCGCTTTCAAAAGTATAGAAAGCTCGTTCTGCTCTTCAGTAAATATTTCTGTCTTTGTAAGTCCCATAATTATATATCGCAATATTACGATTAATTTTTTAATTCACAAGTATTAAATGAACTTAAGATAAGTAGATCAAAACTTAGGATGGGAAGATTTTTAAAGTTTGTTTTCGGGTTTTAGTTTAATATCCCGTTCATTTCTGTCAGAATAATTGGTTTCCCATCGGTAATAACAATCGTATGTTCGTGCTGTGCCATATAACCTCCTTTGTTTCCAACCATAGTCCAACCATCGTTTTGTTCCTCTGCATAGGTTGAAAGTGTTGAAATAAAGGTTTCGATTGCAACAACCGAATTTTTCTTAAATCTTCGCTGGTCGTGTCTGTTTTTGTAGTTAAGCAATTCATCAGGCTGCTCGTGTAAACTTCTGCCAATTCCATGTCCGCCAAGGTTTTTAATAACACTATAGCCTCTTTTTTTAGCTTCCGTCTCTATTAAAAATCCAATGTCGGCAATCTTTACACCACCTTTTATACTATTGATCGCTTTGGTAAGAATTTCTTTAGACGCATTAACCAGTTTTTGATGTTGATAAATGTCATTACCAAGAACGAATGAAGCGCCATTGTCTGACCAAAACCCATTAAGTTCGGCAGAAACATCAATATTTATCAAATCACCATCTTTTAGTATGTTTTTGTCGGATGGAATGCCATGGCAAATTTCATTATTCACGCTTATACAAGTCCAGCCCGGGAAACCATAAGTGAGATAAGGGGCTGATTTTGCTCCAAAATCAGCAAGTATTTTAGCGCCATAAGTATCAAGCTCTTTTGTTGTCATTCCTGGTTGCGCATATTTGATCATTTCTTTTAAGGTAAGTGCAACAGCCTCGCTGGCTTTTTGCATTCCTAATAATTCGGATTCTTTAGTAATAGACATTATTTCTTTTGTTTACGAATTTATACTTCGTTAGCTATGGTGCAAATATCCGCATTAAGATTGAATTTTTTACGCATACGACTAATAACAGAACGTATGGTTTCTGAAGAAACTCCTGTTGTATTAGCCATTTCTTTAGTGCTAAAGCCGAGCTTAGCAAGAACTATAATCCTTTGCTCGCCCCGAGTAATTTGAGGCATCTTTTGCTTGAGGCGATATAAAAAATTAGGATTAATTGTTTCAAAACTGATTTTAAACCTTTGCCAATCTCCTTCTGTAAGAATGGTGAAATGGTTAAGCACATCGGTAATTTCCGAATTGTTGGCAACCATTAATTGGGTTTCCATCTGCTTAATCAAATTGTTTTTTTCTGCGATATTTTGAATAAAAAAATCTATTTGTTGTTGGGCGTAAATTATTTCGGCTGCCGATCTCTGCCTTTCGCTTTCCAGTTTTTCATTTTGTAAACTTGTGCGCAGTCTTTTACGATTGTACAACAATAATGCGATAATTACTAAAAACACAATGGCCAGCAGCATAAAATTACGGATATGTTTTTGCTGAACCAGGTTATCTTTCGATTGTTGTAATTCCTTTTGCGTCCTTTCAAAAATTACTTGTGTTTTTACCATGTCGAGACGGCTTCGATTGATGTTCCCATCTAATGTATTTTTCCATTGCAAGTACTTCTTATGATAAATATAAGCACTATCGTACTGTTTTTGAACGGCAAAAGTGGTTGATACACCTTCGGAAGAAGTAACTAAAGTGGATAGTCTGGCGCTTTTTAAGGCCAAATGATAAGCTTGCAAATATCTCGATAGGGCTAGCGGAACATGATGTCGTAATTTATCTATAACTGCCAATGAATTTTGGACTTCTGCAACATCATCCCATTGTTTAAAATCGGTACTTGATTTTAAATTTTGTAATAACAGGCTATAGGCGGTATCGTACTTTTTCTGAAGCATATAGGCTTTTGCAATCCCACCATTAACAACACCTTGCCATATCTGTATTACTTGCGGGGTCATGGGTGATTTATATTTGCTTGGGTTAGCTAGACGATCGTCAATTAAATTGCCAATATGTTGATAATAGTAAATAGCGCTATCTGGTTTGTTGATTTTTAAATACGAAGCACCCGCCAGGTCTGTTGCCAGGATGTACTGGAATAAATAATCTCGTTTCTCTTGTTCTTTATACAAAGTGAGGCATCTTGCCGCATAAGCAGCACTACTCTTATAATCGGTAATATTATATAATAACTTACTTGCCCAATAGTAGTCTGTTGAGATATCTGAAAAATAGTCTGAACCTATATGTTCTCTTATTGCGATGCATTTTAGCAGGTAGTATAATTTTTCGCTCGGCGCACAAAATGCCGCATATTTGTTATATAATTCCGCCAAAAGCTGTTCATCTGCTAAGGGAGCAGCCAGTTTAATCATTTTGAAATAATGGTCTGAAGTGTAAAGCGTATCGGGCTTGTTCATTTTTTGATAAGCAAGACGCTCATATAGAAACATCCTTATGCTTACTCTCGCATCTGAATTTTTGTGCAAGTAGTTCTGCACGCCTTTCATTTGTAAATAAAAAGTACGCTGGTTAAAATTTAAGATCAGGTCGCCGCATATATCGACAAATTTCTGGGTTTGATAAACACCAGTAACTTTCAAGCCTTCAATTAATTTTTCTGTGGTAATGGTTTGGGAAGAAGCGCTTGAAGAAATGAGAAATATAAATCCACTTAGGTATAATAAGATGCATTTAAAAAATGATGTAGAACGAAATATCATAAATGAGCTACCTGGAGTGGGGAATAAAGATATACAACTATTTTATTTTTTTGCTTAAAAAGCTTGCCGTTACATTAATAAAATAGCTATTCTATTTTTCAAAGTATAGCCATACCAAAACCATAAGAATGATGCCGGAAATAATAATGAACCAATATACCCGATAATTTTTTTGAGCAGCCATAGTGCTAAAATAACAATTTAGAGCAAGCCTGTAGTCGAGTCTGACCGTTGAAAAACGTTGAAATTAGGGTAATGCCATCTCCGTTTAATATTTTATAAATAGTTTTACTCCAGTCCAATTAATAACTCAATATGAAAATAGAACTACAAAAACTAATTTTAAGACGCTTAATAATTGTGTTGCTCGTTACCCTAACGACAACAGCTTTTGGGCAAAACGCGGCTTCGTTCGAAAAGGAAATGAAAGCAAAAATGACGGATTTTTTTTCAGGCCCAAATACTGAAGGCCTTATCAAAGCTCCCCAACTAGGTTCAAATGATGCAAGCAGTAGCTTAATGGTACCTACCGGCTTTGGGGGCTCTGGCTTTAATTTATTTGGGGGTATTGGCGGAGCTTACCCACAAGTATATACCAACAGCCCCGATTTGACAGCTGCTGTTGGTCTTTGTGTAGGCAACCCTTTTTCTGCTGTAAATGTAGCAGCAAGTTTAAGCATTTCCGACGTTAGCGATTTTAACAACTATTCCGGAAATTTGGTAATAAGTAAAAGAATATTTACAGGGAGCAGTATTGCTGCCGGAATAGTGAACCTTTTCTCCAATAGTAAGGTGTCCGATTATGCAAAGAGCACTTATTATGTAGCTTTTAGCCATGCGGTACAATCTATAGCCTCTAAAACACCGGGCAGTTCAAGACTTACCTATGGTATTGGCATTGGTAATGGGCGTTTTTACGATAAAAGCCCGGCAGATTTTAAAAATGGAAAAGGGAAACATGGTACAGCAGTATTCGCCAATGTATCTTACGAAGTTTTCCAACATGTGAACCTCAATGCAGAGTGGACTGGTCTTAACCTGGGTTTATCTGCTGGTATCAGACCATTTAATACCCCATTGAGCTTAGGTGTTGGTGTAACCAACCTAACCAATTATTCTGCAGACAAACCAAACATGATATTCTCCTTAGGTTACCCATTATCATTAACCCATTAACTCCATAATTCAAAATAAGATGAAAAAATTATTATACATCGTACCAATGTTCGTAATTGCATTGTTAGTATTAAGCCAAAAGGCAAGCGCTCAAAAAGGTAACCAATCTGATCCAAACCAACCGCTACTCGGTGCTAATTTGTCGGCTATACCTACCAGCACACCTCAAGGAGACGGACGGCAGGGATCTACCAATTTTCCTGAGGCTTCCAACCCTGAAGAGATAATTCTTCCTCGAAGTCGAAGTAATGAGACTTTTTATAAAGACTCTAAATTTCATAAACGCGTTCTGTCCCCTGATATTCCAATAGAGCCAGTTAAGGATTTGTTTTCCACCGAGAGCCGCCAAAATATTATAACATATTTCCCTATTTCTATTAGCATAGGTTAATAATTAACCATTAATTAAAACATAATGAAAATATATATATCTGCATTAAGCATATTTTTACTTTGTACGAACATTTATACCGTAGCTAGCGCACAGCAATTAATCTTAAATAAAGGTGACGAGTATAAAATAACCACGATGCTGAGTTCTAGCATGGCCATGAAAAGAGGCGACAAACAAATTGACCTTACTTCGATGTCGTCGGTAACCAAATCATATCAGGTAACTGAAGCGAGTGATAACAGCTATAAATTATCGATAACCATGAACCATATCGCCGATACCGTTAATGCATTTAACCAAAAGTTAGCTTATAGTAGCAATCGTGCTGCAGATCCGAATTCTGCCATCGAAACAGCGTTGAGCAAAATGATAGGTGAAACCCATACCGTAAGTTTAGACAAAACTGGTAAGATTACCCAGGTAGCGGATGCTGCTAAGGCAACGGCAAATATACAAGTGGCTGCTATATCTGGCCTATATAACAAAGCATTAACTGTGGGTAACACCTTAAACTTTGGCGCTGGTTTTAAACTACCCACAGGAGCAAAAAAAGGAACTACCTGGACCGAAACTCAAACAAAAGGAGAAGCAATTACAAATACAACCTTTACAGTTGAGGCTTCGACCACTACAGCTACTAGCATTTCGTTTAAAAGCGAAAGCAGGCAACCCGGAATCAATACAAATTTGAACGGTCTTCTTGTAATGGATAATACCACAGGTGTAATTTTACAACGGGTAGTAAAAACAAACAGTTTGAGTAATGAAATTGTAGGCGATAAAACGTATGCAGCCTCGCGCAAAAGCATCATTTCAGAAATTTGTTATAAGGTAAAATGATGTATTCTAACAGGAACCGATATGCAAATCAATCCATAAAATTGATGGTTTATTAAGGGCTATAAACATGCTATCTGGGTTAAAGATACCCCAAAGGTACCGTAGATGGGATTCTTTAACCCTATTTATATGTTTTATAGACCCTTTGGCGAAGATATGGTAAAAGTTTGCACACTCCACCCCTATTCTGCTTAAATAGTAGGCTCTTGTAGCTTCACTTTTAACGCTCATAATTAGCTTGGTCATCATCAAATTAAAGAAAACGATCGATGTGAGGCATATTTATGATAGTAGGGCAAAACATTTAGCAATATTCAAATACTGCACAAAACAACGCATCTACTAGCTCAAATACGGCTTTTCCTGTTTTATGGTTGTAATTTCCCTATCATTGCTGCAAGTTTGATGAAAATTAAACTTAACATTATGAAAAAGGTAATCTTTATATTTCTCAGTTTCTTTATTTCGTTAGCTACAGTAAATGCGCAAAAAGGCATTAATTTTTCTCGCACATACCCTGGAGGAGGAAAACTGCTCATACGTGTAGATAGTGCGGCCAAGAATATCTTTTATGCGAATATGTTTCCCAATCAGCCTCGCACATCCTTTAGCTATTTACCTGAAGTCAATAATGTAAGCATCCAAATTTATTTTAGAAAGAATATTAGTATACAGCACTACCGGTACACAATTTTGATTGATGACAAACCAATAGTGGTAAACAAGTCGATCGACAAAGCGCAACTGAAGGATGTTGAAATGCCAGATGAAGTATTCAGCTCTGCAACGCTTGGCATTTTCCCTATAAAAGGCAAAATTATTACAACGTTAATCTACAGCATCGAAAAACCTCTTGATATTGATAAATCTGTTTTTTACGGGAAGCCTATTCCAAGAGCAAAGATCAAAGCTTTTTCTAAGCGTTTCGCAACTGATAAGGGCGTTGATTACAGCTGGATTACCGACCCAAAGGACAGAACAAACCTTACTTTTACTGAAAAAGACGACGAACTAACCATTGTAAAAGACAGATCAGCTATTGACTATCTCTATTATACCTCGATAAAAGATAAGCAAACAAATAAAATAATTTTCGAATCAACTGCCTGGAAATATGGTGGCTTAGTTGAAGAGCATGAGTTTTTACCTTATATAAATATCGACAAAACCGTTTTTAAAAAGTCGGGAGACTATGAAATTATTATTCAGCCATTAATTAAATGGACTGGATGCCTTAACTGCGATATTTCGCCAAAAGAAATCGAAAAATATATAACTAGGCATACGCTTTCTATAACTTTAGATGAAGAAAACTATACTAAAAAAGAACTTTTTATATATACACTAATCGTAGCATTTTCTATCGGAATAGCTTTTCTTGTTATCCTTTACTTCATCAAAAAAAGAAACAAAAAAAAACTGGTAGAAAAAGAGCAGCAAAAAAACACGGCAAAGCTTCAACTTAACTCAATTCGTTCCCAATTAAACCCTCATTTTCTGTTTAATGCACTCTCTGGTATTCAAAACTTAATGAACAAAAATGAAATAGACAATGCCAATAAATACCTTTCTAAATTTGCTCGATTAACTCGTAACGTACTTGACGATAAAGAACTGATTAGTTTATCGCAAGAAAAAACCTTATTAGACGATTACCTGCAAATGGAGCAATTGCGGTTCGGCTTTAAGTACGAAATTAACCGTTCCGAAGAATTAGATTTAGATAACATAGAAATACCAAGTATGCTACTGCAACCATTTGTAGAAAATGCGGTAAAGCACGGCATATCGCAAAAAGCTAGTGATGGAAAAATTATGATCACATTTATTAAACAAGCAAATGATTTGGTCTTAACTGTTACCGATAATGGAAGTGGATTTGACTCAGAAAAAAAGAACAATGGTTTGGGTCTGCCATTAAGCGACAGTAGAATAGAACTCTTAAATAGTATTTATAAAAAAAATCGCTTTAACTTAGCTATACAATCAACTACTAACGGCACCAAAATAAGCTTAGTATTAACCGATTGGCTATAGTATGATAAGGGCAATTTTAATAGACGACGAAATTTCTAACTTAGAAAACCTACGGACTTTGTTAGAAAAGCATTGTCCGCAGGTAGCTATAATGGCAATGACGCAAAATGTAAGCGATGCGGTTGATGCTATAGAAAAACACTTGCCTCAATTAGTATTTTTGGATATTCAAATGGGCGAGCAAACAGGCTTTGATGTACTAACGCTGCTTCCAACGCGGAATTTCGAAGTTATTTTTGTTACTGCTTACGATCAATATGGCATACAAGCTGTAAAATTTGCCGCCTTAGATTATCTTTTAAAACCCATTGATATTGAAGAATTGGTAAATGCGGTAAATAAAGCCGAATATAAATTGGCAACACAAATACAAACTTCGCAGCTCGATTTTTTATTGCAACAACTAAAAAAGTCAGCAACGAACGTTAACAAAATTGCCCTGCAGCTGCAAAGTGAAATAAGGTATGTTGCTTTATCAGAAATTATACGTTGCGAGGCAGACAATACTTATACCCACTTCTTCCTTTCGAGTGATGAAAAAATATTGGTTTCTAAATCACTTAAAGAATATGCAGATTTGCTGCGCCCCAACGGATTTCTAAGAACTCACCAAAGCCATTTAGTAAATCCAAAATATGTAAAAAGCTGGTTGAAAGAAGATGGTGGTATATTACTCTTAATGTCTGGAGAAAAAATACCCATTTCTAAACCCAACAAGGACGCTGTAAAACAAGCCTTGCAACAGCGCTAAGTAATATATAAATCTTTATTTGGCCTCTTCTTTTAACATTCCATCGATCTACTATTTGCAACAAAGAAAATTAATTAGAAGTAGCTGAATGTCTTAAGAAGTAGGAATTGAAGACCTAGTTTTCGCTTAAAGTACTCCGTTTTCTCTCTTCTTCTGCACCATTGCTCTTCTTTGTGTTTTTTATTGTTCCTCCAAAGCTGTAGCTAAAACTGAGCTTTACCATTCTGGTTTCAAACTGGTTACGCCACAATTGCTGCAGTGTACCACTATTCTGGGTATATTCATTACGGTACGATTTAAAAATATCCACTGCATTGAACTGAATAGATGCCCTTTTGTTTAAAAACTGCTGACGAATACCTGCGGTAACATAAGTAAAAGCTCGGTTGGTAATGGTTCTATCTATGCTTTTGCCACGATAATTGAAAAGGAACATTATCGAAAAATTTTTACTCAGTGAAAAACTGTTGTATGAAGTTGCCGAAAGGCTGGCTAAACCATTACTTTCTAGCAAAGAACTATTAAATTCTCCCTTAAAAGAGCGTTTAGATAAAATAGCATTGGAACTGGTGTACCACCATGGCAGCACCTGTTTACCGAACATGGCCTGAATGGTAAAATAATTGCCATAATCTGCATTTCCAGGCAATGTAGAAATAACTCCATTTGCTAGGGGAATGGAGATGCTTGTAAAATCATCAACGCTGTAGCTATAAGTAAGCCCAAAGAAAAATGCATTTTTATAACCATACCACAAATCAGCATTGTAGGCAACTACAGGTTTTAGTGCCGGATTTCCCTGTTGCAGGTTATTGCTACTGATAATTCGCACTAGTGGATTTAAGCTTTCGTAACCAGGGCGCTCTATTCTTTTGTTAAGTCCTAAACTAAGACTGTGGTTTTTGTTAAGCTTATAATCGAAATGTAGGGATGGAAATGGCTGAAAATAGCTCCTCGTAAATCGTTCTGCTCCAAATTGCTGTTCGCCACGCCCATTTGTATATTCGCCCCTTATACCCAGCTGATAGGAAAATTTCTCTCCAGTATGTGCATAGGTTAGGTAAAGTGCTGAAATGCTTTCTTTGTAAGCAAACAAATCGGTTTGCTGACTAGCGAAATCTTGATAAAAATTAGAATTTAAAGCATTAACATAACTCGTTTTCATGCCCATTTCTAATTGTTGGCCCTTGCCTAATGGATATGTATAATCCATTTTTAAAGCATATACATCAAAAACACGGTCTTGAGCCACTACACTAGGAAGATCTGATCTGGGTTTTAAATTGATCGTTCTGTTATGCTGATCATTGTAATTGCCGTAACGATAATAATCTAAATCGATGGTTAAATCTCTTCCTGCACTATCAATTTGATGCTGCAGGCGAAGGCCAGATGAAAAATTGCTTGCACGAACATCTACCAAATTAATAAACTGCGATTGCACAACAATATTATCGATGTTGGCAATGCCATTACGTCCAGAGGTTTGAAACCCTGGTTTAACCGAGGCAGACAAGGTAGTACGTTTAGAAAGATAAAAATCCACACCTAAATTTGGCGTATAATTGGCATTGGCTCTGGTGCTTTTAATATCAGAAGTTGATTGGCCAGTTGGCATTCCTCTTGCATCGAGAAAAGTAGAAGCAATGTAACTATCGTAAAAATACTTGTTATAATTATAGTCTAGGTTTAACAGCAGGTTATAAACTTTTCCCTTGTAATTAAGGTTAACGCCTCCATTCGCTTTTCCAAACGCCCCTTTCCCTCCTCCTATGTAAATATTTCCGTTCAGCCCAGCTTTATAGTTGCGCTTACGGATGATGTTGATGATGGCTCCATTTCCGGCAGCATCGTATTTTGCTGATGGTTGGGCAATGAGCTCTACTTTTTGGATGGCAGCCGAAGAAATTCCTTTTAACATACCCGCCAATGCTTCGGATGAAAGTGTAGTAGCCTTACCGTCTATATAGATCTGAACCGATTTTCCGTTCAGGCTAATCCGGTCATCAGGCGTAACGCTTACACCAGGTAGTTGGTTCAACACCTCCATAATTGGTGCACCAGAACCTAAACCATTCAGGTTTACGATAAGCTTATCGGCCCTTCGCTCTACAAATGGAAGCGGTGCCGAGACATTTACCGTAGCCAATTGCGTTGTTACTGGTTGTAGTTGAATGGCATCTAGCGATTGAGACTGTGCATTAACGATTTCGAACACTTTCGAATACGCCGTCGCATAGCCCATCATCTTTACCTCAATAACATAGCTGCCATTAGGCATTTCGAAACTAAATTGGCCTTTATCATCAGCAAGCATAGCTTTAACGTTGCTAGAGTCTGCACTCCTTTTTAAAAGGATTTGTGCAAATGGGAGTTCAGCATGCTTTTCATCCACCACTTTCCCAGTAACTTTACCCAGCTTTTGTTGGGCATTAACAAGTGTGGTGCTAAAAAACAAAAGGAAAACTAAAGCATAATAAGAGCGGGCAGGTTGAAGTAAAATAAAAAGCATAACGTTTGGATTAATTTGAATAACTCAAACATACAACTAATTAATTAGTCAATCAACTAATAAATTAGCTATAACAGCTATACATTTAATTATATTAATTAAATACCTGATTATAAGGCTGAAAATTTATACCGATTTGATAAGCGGAACGTACTTTTTGTCCATTTTGCAGTGCAGGTTTCCATTTTGGGCTCAATTTAATAACCCTTAATGCTTCTTTATCACTTGCTTCATCTAAACTATTTTCAATCTTTACGTTACTAATGGTCCCATCAGTTTCTACAATAAAACTTACGTTTACCCTGCCACTTTTATTCGAAACTTTTCTTGCAGTTTGGATGAGATATTTGCCAAAAGCATCAAACCCACCAGGGAAGCTTGCTGCTTGATCTATTTTATTATAATCCACAGCGTTAAAAGCTGGTGTATTAAAGGAACACAAAAGCGCTATTAGAGGCAAGCATAAAACGTACTTCCATAACCTGTAACGCTTAGATTTTTTACGTTGCAACATCTTTATTCTCGATTCGAGTAAAGAAGCATTATAGAAAGTATTTGCCAGTACCGATCCGGCATTTAGGTTCTGTAGAAATAGCAACATCGCATATTGCTTTTTACTTTCTGTAAAGTTACATGCATGTTCATCTGCCAAATACTCGTGGATAAGCTTCAGGTTTTTACGGTAGCCATAAACAATCGGGTTAAACCAAAAAAATATGCCTGTTATTTCAACCAATAGCAGATCGAACGTATGTAGCTGTTTCACATGTATATTTTCATGTGCATTAATTACGGCTAGATCAGAAAGTTTTCGGTCTATTACCTTTGTTTTCCAAAAAGAAAATGCATCTCCATCTTTGGGTAAAGTAATTTGCTTTTTTATACCAGCTATTTTAATGAACAATAGTATTGCACTAAACACCACACCAATCCAATACACAAGGGCTAGCCAGTTCAATTCTTTCCCAGTCGTGTTTCCTAATTTCTCTACCCTAACAGTGGCAAGTGTGGTGTTTACGAATTCGACCTTTGGCAGCACAATTAACCAAGATAAATCCAAGAATGGCATCAACATCGATAAGCAAAGTGCAGCAATCAAGTAAACCCTATTCAAAACAAAAAAAGTTTCTCGCCTAAGCAATAGCAGATAAAAGAGATAAAATATAACTAGTGAAACGCTAGACCAAAAAAAATAATATTCGAACCGCATCATTAATCTTTTATTTGATCTATCATTTTAAGCAATTGTTCGGCATCTTTCATATCAATCTTCTTCTCCTGTACAAAAAAAGAAAACATATCTTGTACAGAATTAGAGAAATAACTGCCTAAAAATTTATCGGCCTCATAACGCATATATTCTTCTTTAGAAATTATAGGAAAATAACGGTGGGTTTTCCCAAAAGCTTCATATCCAATTACACCCTTGCTCTCTAAAATCCTAATGATGGTAGAAACGGTACTGTATGCAGGTTTTGGGTCGGGTAGTTCATTGATGATTTCTTTTACAAATGCTTTTTCTAGTTTCCAGAGCACCTGCATTAATTGGCTTTCAACTCTAGTTAAATCTTTGATGTCCATAACATGATTAATTGAATTCAAATATCAGCTAAAAAATTAGTTATCACAACTAAAGATATGAATTAATAAAGACATATAGTATTTAGGGAATCAAATAGCGCAAATTTCCTTTTCATGATTCGCAATAAAAATCAAAAACCCAAGAGGGTAATTGTGATTTTAAAATTAACAACAAATAAAAGAAGGCTTAAACTATAGATCGAAATTTAAACCAATCTGTTCTTTAAAATTAGTTCTAAACTAATCTCCTATTCTCCCATTAGCAGACACTGAACCATTAGCAGGAATACATTGAACAAACCTGGGACAGCCTAAAACATCGAGTTGACACAAAAAAACCGGACTTTGAAGAGTTCAAAGTCCGGTTGTACCGATCAGCAGGAATACTTTGAACATTTAAATCGATTTTTGTTGCTTATTGAGCCCATAATTGAGGATTTGGAGAGGAAAGGATTCCTCTAAAATGCATGTTAAAAATTTTCTAATTTTCATGAAGGATACCTTGAGCAGATTATATTAGAATAAAAAAGTTGGCAACTATGGAAAATATTATTTAGCGATCTTACCAATCTCAATGATTGAGAATAATTCTCAAGTATTAAAAAATAATAAAACGTTAATTGCTAAAATTTGAAATAATGTACCAAAAAAGCTGATACTTAATTACTTTACAATTGAATATTTTTTTCGTTTTGAGTGAAGAGGAAAATAAATTAAGGTAAAATGTATATCATTGTATAAATCAAAAAATGTACGCATGACAATTCAAGAACAATTAGATAATAATAGGCATTCTGTATCTTTTGACAACTACGATATAACCGTTCGACAATTGTACGATATGATTGTTGACAGGCAAATTGACGTGGCTCCTGACTATCAAAGACATTTTATTTGGGA
Organism: Bacteroidota bacterium; assembly: GCA_040388055.1. Classification (GTDB taxonomy): domain Bacteria; phylum Bacteroidota; class Bacteroidia; order Sphingobacteriales; family Sphingobacteriaceae; genus Pedobacter. The sequence continues at coordinate 23,878 of JAZKCO010000009.1, read as the reverse complement.
TTCTATTAGACAGTCACAATTAATAGAATCGTTATTTTTAGGCATTCCCGTTCCTAACTTATTCATGGCAACAAATAAGGACTCAACTTGGGAAGTCATTGATGGATTACAGAGGTTAACGACTATCGTTAATTTCGTTGGAAGTATAGAAGCAATAAAAGAGAACAATCGTAATTGCGAAAAATTAAGATTATCTGGTCTTGAAAAATTATCTTCCATGAACAATCATTATTTCGAAGATTTAGCTGCATCTATTAACTTCATGTTCATGACGCGTCCAGTACGGGTAACTGTATTAAATGACAAAAGTGACTTCAATGTAAGGTATGATTTATTCGAAAGACTAAATACAGGAGGCGTTACACTGCACCCACAAGAAATTAGAAATTGTGTTTACATTGGTGCATTTAAAGATTTTCTGGTTGAGAGCTCCAATGTCCCATCTTTTAGAGGTTCAATAAAAATGACGGAAAGTCTTGAAAGAACTGGGAACTTAGAAGAGTTAGTCCTAAAGTTTTTTGCATATTATGAAGACCGAAATCTTTTTGTGCATAGTGTTAAAGGGTTTTTAAATGAATACATGCAAAAGAAAACGAAAGCATTCAATAATAAAATCTTCTTCCGTGAGCTATTCATTCAAACATTTGATTTAATTAATCAATTATTACCAAATGGAATAGTCAGAGGGACGAGGGTAAACGTTACGCCCTTAATTCTATTTGAAGCTATCTCAATTGGTGTTGCAGACTTAATCCAATTAGGTCACGAAAATTTAATAACAGGTGAAAAACTTCAGACTTTACTTAACCATGATACATTGAAGCGGCTAACGACTGGTGCGACAAATTCAAGGAATAAGCTAAATGAACGTATCGACTTCGTGAAAAATTACATTTTGGATGAGCTATAATAATATCAAAACTGAAATAAACTTAAGATTTGCTGAGGTTGGAAAATTATTAGCATTCATAGACAGAGAGGAAACGCTTCTAGTTGCCCCTGCAATTCTTCCAATGGAAATCAAAGTTATTAAGGGATTGTTTTATGTGCATTTATATTCTGCAGTGGAATTTTCGGTAAACAAATTAGTTCAGAATACACTAATTTTAATTAAACAAATGAACATTCGTAATAACGACTACATTCTCAGGTTTAATACGATATCTTCTAATAATCACTTGAGATCATTTAAAGATTGTGGATATAGTCAATTTCACAATAAATCTAATAAACTATTCTTGGAAGCAGAAAGCGCCTCCGTTAGCGCAATAAATGAGACAGTCTTTTCTTCCATGTTGCAAAACATTTGGGTTAAAACCATACATGAAATCATAGACGTTTTTGGAATGACGCCATTTGTAGTATCAACTAAAAATTCAATAATTATTGACGAAGTTGTAGATAATAGGAATAAGGTTGCTCATGGTAGAGAAACAGCAGAAGTCGTTGGCTCAATGCCAAATTACACAGACTTAAAACAGAAGTTTGATGCTATTTATGAAGTAATCGCTTTGCTAATCATTCATTTTGAAAGCTATTTCACAGCAAAAGAATTTTTAAAAGTTACTAGTAGAGCTGCTTATTGATTATTTTATTTTTGAGATTAGACAATTAAACTAGGAAGCACCTAATTAAGATAAAATAATATTATCCACAATAATATCAATATCATTAAACACACCATTTAATAGAGTAGTATCTCTTAATCTTACCTACAGTGCAAATGGATTTGCAAAATATTATACAAACTATACAACTGGAAAGACGGGGGGATTCAGATGCAGCATTGAAAAATATTGCAAGCACTGAAAAGTCCTTGCAACAATCATATCAGGGTCGCTTCCTTTTTGAATTGATTCAGAATGTTAGAGATACAAACAAAAAGGCTAATATGGCTGGCGCTGTTTTCATTGAACTTAATGATGACATCTTAACAATAGCCAATACTGGTTTTCCTTTTGACGAACCAGGAATAAGAAGTATCACTACTAATGGAGATAGTCCCAAAGATAGCACAGAATTTATAGGATTTAAAGGGATAGGCTTTAAGAGTGTAAGTGAGATTTCAGATTGCCCTGAAGTGGTGACGGAATGGGGAACATTATTTTTCAATAAAAGTAAAACGAGTGAATTGCTTGCTCCAAGGGTTTTTAAAGAGCGTGAAACGCCTTTATTCTTTATTCCTCATTTCAAAAATAAAAAACTAACATCCCAAGATCTAGAGCAACAAATTGTTACAAAAATTGTATTGAAATTAAATAAAAGGTTAGATGTAGATGCTATTGAAAAGGCCTTTATTGAAATCGGCGTACACCAGATTCTCTTACTAGGGAATTTAAAAATTATTTCACTAAAAACGGTGAACAGTAATTACAACTACACCATTTCTGAAAAAACAAAAACAGGAATATTTGATATAAAACTAAACAATGAAACTTACAGTTTCAAGCAGTTTAAGCCTACTCATAAAGTAAGGATTCCTGATGAGATTTTAGAAACTCTTGAAGACAAGGAGAAAGAAATTTATGGCAACGATCCTTTCATCGACATTAGCTTCGTTTTCGATATTGATAAACAAAATAATCTCGTTAAGCAACAATATGCCAAACTCTTTCTTTTTTTACCCACCAAGATAACATCAGGCTTCAATTTTATTATTCACAGCTATTTTCTAGTTAATCCTGAAAGAACCGCATTACGAGAGTCTAGTCTTAATGTCTTTTTATTAAAGCAAATCGCTGATTATATTACGGGGGAATGGCTTAATCAGGCAAAGAAAAACCATCAGAATACGTTTCTTAATTTTCTTTCATTCCAAAGAATCATGCAATCGAGTATATTAGAACATCTCTATGATGGTATTATAAATGGATTGGAAGATAAAAAATTCATCTTTGATAAGGTATCTAACCAATTTTTTAATTACAAAGATGTTTTTATTGCTGATGGTTTTGATAAAGGTCTTTTTTTAGATAATACTTTAAATAATAAACGCATAGTTTACATCGAAAAAAGTGATACTGTAAAGTGGTTAGTCAATGAATTTAAAGTTGACTATCTAAATTGGAAAACAATTGAAAAGAACATAGAAGTCGAATGCCTTAAACAAAGAAAAACAAAAAACATATCATTTTTTGAGAATCTTTATAGGTACCAAATTCAACATGATGATCTAGATTTAAAAGGCAAAAAGGTACTACTTAATAATAAGTTAAAATTATGCACCAGCGATGATTATGTAATTTACGGATATAAGGAGAAAATTAACCTCCCCCCATCAATTCAGAAGTATATTCACTTTGCCCATCCTGACATAAAAATTACAAGCTTAGGAAGAGAGAAAATTGGATTTTTTGAATTTAATGCAGATTTACTTGTACGGAGAATTCTAAAATTATATGACGAGCCCAAAGTACAAAAGATCGATATTTTAATTTCATTACTTTCCTTAACAATATCAAGCAGGGTTATCGACGAAGTGAAAATACGGGTACTTCTTCCAGTTTCCCAAAAAGTCAAATGGATCAATCCCCTTACTCAATGTGTTTATCTTCCTTCTGATGAATTAATGCAAATTTACGACATTTCAAAGTTCGTCAATCTTGGCATATTTTCCACGTTAAAATATTCTGAGGAGGAACTAAATAATAAGCTCTTGGAACTTGGTGTATGGGATGTTCCTGGTATTTATTTTTCGAATTCTAAGCAAATCATTAGACAAAGTGATGATAGATTTAGATATATCAATCAAAACATTAGAGGCTTTTCTACATTATGGTTTGAGGTATATAATGATTGGTTTTTCGATTTCCCACAACATTATAATATATGGTCAACCAATGAGATCATTAAAAATTGCAACAGATATATAAAAGCTGTAGAAGAGGATATTCTCCCCGGCATGAAATATAGATCCCAATCATCTGACATTCACAATATTGGCAAAAATCATCTAGTAGCTTTATCAACCTTTGTAGCTCAATTAAAAACATTAGCATGGGTTGTTCTTGAAAACAGGGAAAATACATTATTTATTAAGGATCTTGTGGGTATCGATCCTATTGAATATTTAGAATCTTCAACTGCTCTATCAAAGAAATATTTGAATGTTATACCAATACATTACGAATCGAAATCGCGTTTGATTTCTCTTCTTAAACTGAAACATCTGGATTCGAATGAGATTTCATCGTTCAAAGAAATATTTTATTGGATTTACAGTACTTACTCGAATAACATTGAGAATGATAAAGAATTCACTCTTTTTTATAATAAAATGATCAATAAGCTATTTGACTTTTATGCTTACAAACTTAAGTATGCTGACTATATAGATCAATTGAAGGAAACTTATTTTCTTGCATTTAATGAAGTCAAAAACAAATACAGTTTTGAAAAAGCCTCTAAAATTCATTACATAGAGGATAAATCTGGATATGACATTTTACCAAAAGAAATAAGAGAAATTATCCAACCACATTTTACACTTAGGGATAAAAATAGGTTTGGCAAAATAGCAAAGAAAATTGGACTAGACTTCAGAAAAAAGATTGTTCAGCACTTGCAGGATGTTGAAGTTTTAGAACACAAAAAGTTATGGGACTGGTTTCCTTATTTCTTTGAAAGTATAGTTCTCATAGAAGACCATCTTGAAACCAACTTTGACGATCTAGCTACGATAATAAAAAAGGCAGAAATCATTATTTGTAAGTCAATAAACATCGATCTAATCCAAGACGGGAAACATATATTTACGTTAAATGATGTTTCGCATAAAATCGATTCCAATCAGACTGTGAAGATTTATATTAGCCATTTAGGGACTACAACTAACTTTGGACTAATGGCTTCTGTAATGCATGACTTTATGGTAAGCGTTTTGGGCAGAGAACTACATAAAATAAGAATACTTTTAAAGGATTTTTATAGGCAGGGAGATGTAACTGCTTTTTTAAACAATCACGAAATATCTACAGACAGGATTGAAGAAATCAAACAAAAAGTGGGCGGAAAATCATTTTCTAAAGTTCAAATTTTCTGGTCAAACATTCTAATATCAAAAGGGTTTTCAGATTTCTCAAATTATTTTGTTGCGGATGATATTAAATACTCAAATTTATTTGAAGATCTAAGCCTTAATAAGGAAAGAGATCTAGAGTCATTATGTGCATTAATTAATTATGAAAACCTTAATGAGATTAGAAACATAACTCCCTTGTCGACTATCTTCAACGAGTTAAATTGCAACGTTGTTGATTATAACAAGGTGGCAGTTTATAGAATTGACTTTTCAGATTATCATAAACGAACATTTGAAGGATTAAAAATTAGGTATAAAAATCTAATTGAAAAAGGCGTTTATTTAAATTTGTTAAGTAAAAATCAGCAGGCACAAATGCAATTTCAGAATATTTTAGATGATTATTCCCGTATTGTCCTTAACATATCTTTTCCAATAATAGGTTTCAATGTGGAAGGTGAGTTGCAGAATATCTTGTGTAAGAAATACGATTACATTGATTTTAAGAATTGGGAAATTCCTAAATCTGAACTAAATGAAATATTTAAAAAAAATGAAATAGCTTTCAAAAAATTGATCGATAACGATTTAAGGTCTTATGTAGATGATTTTTTACTTCTGAATAGCAATAGAAGCTTATTATATTTTGAAAATAACATTGATAAGCTTTCCAGTCTTTTTAAAGATTATGTACAGGTAAATAAAACCAGTTCCACAACCAACCCTTACCAACCTTTTGATCTAAACCAATACCGGAATTCTGATGATCTTGAAATTGAGGAAATCGAAACCAATAGTTCAGGAGAAATTAGGGGTACTTCTAAAGGGAGAGGAATTGGAGGTAAAAGAATAAATGGGGGTAAGATTGGAGAAAATCTAGAGTTGATAGGTATAGTGGGAGAAAAGTCAGTATATGACAAATTAGTTAAAGATAATTTTAACATTGAGTGGATATCATTAAATGCAAAAAAGTGCGGGCATAATCCGGAAGGAAGTGATGAGCATAATTGCGATATGAGATTTGTTGATACAAATAATGAAATACACTATGTTGAGGTCAAGGCGAAAAGCAATGATGAAAAACATTTTTTCATTAGTAGAGATGAATATGCTAAAGCCATTCTACATAAAGATAATTATCATCTTTATTTGGTGCTTTATGCATTAGAACCTAAAAAAAGAAGAATTCTTGATATTGGGAATATCTTTTTATTGGACAATAACAACGATCTTTTTAATAATAATAAATTCACAGCAGTTTTCAGGCAGTTGGAGATTACTTTTTGTTAGTTTAATAATTTTAAGTGGTGTGACTAGTGAGAAGAAATCTAACAATATCAGCAAGTTCTTTATCTCAGCATTTTTCGGATAAGGATCGCTAATAACCAATTGCAAATCTTATACTTGCTATACTACGTTCGAATACAATCGCAATTTAAAAACGTATTGCTGCTAAATTAACCAATGGGCCCATCTCTCGTAAATCATTTTAAACAATTTTTGCAGTGCTTGATCACAAATTTCAGATTATAACCCCCATATATGTTATCGTACAGGATCCGCTCGATTATCAAGTTAAAGCCGTCAACAGATGCAGATGCTTTCTTACCAAATAATATAGACTCGACAACCCTCACAGGAAGCTCTTCAGATGAAATGATCGCAAACAAGAACCTTACATATTGCAGGAAAACCGCATGGCTGTCACCAACCTTGCTCTTATCGAATACCTCTAACCGAAGCTTTAGTTGCGTAACGATATGGCGGTTGCCCTCCACCGAATAATCTATCGAATTGGCCATCCAATCAAGATCGCTTAGGTGCTTTCGGTTGGATACAGCGCCCCACTCGTTGTCATAGTAAAAGACATAGTTCCCTCCTATCAACCCCAATCGCATTAAAAAAGCTTTTGCCATATATGGAGACCAGCCCTCGCTGGGATTAACAAATTGGGGTTTTTTTTCCTCCTTTATAAGCTCCTTAACCAGCTTGATCGATTCAATCACTTCAAATCTGGATTTCGGTTTGGAGCGAAAAGCAGCTATCCTCCATCTCCTTAATCCATCCAAATCATTGTAAAAATAAAAGGGAAGTACCAATCTGCAATAACGGCTGACTGGTCCAGAGAAACGGGGCTTTGCCACCATCGAATAGGTCTCCTCAAAGCGCAGATAAGTGACTACTGCATACAGAAAAGGAATCAAAAATAGCGCAAGCTCCGCTGGTAGCCAGAACTGCCAAAAATAGTTCCATTTTAAAAATTCAGAGGTGTGACTTACCACATAATTAAACTCTCCTAACAGTACAGCCATCGACACTACTAGAATCGTCCATTCCAACACGCCCACTACCTTTTCATTCCCTTCTCTAGCTTTGGCAAAGGCAATGAGTAGGATCAGAAAAATCATGATAAAAGCCAATAGCAGTTCGACAGGCAAGGAAAAGGTATGCAGCCCTATTAAGAACTCCAGCAAGACAGTGAGGGCAAACAGGGATTTCAATAATTCAATAAAATAGACTTTGATTTTTTTGGCACGCCCCGCCTTATACACTAATGGAAGTCCAGCAAATATCATCCAGACCAAGGTATCCTTCAGCAGCGAAATCTCCCATACGCCAATCCTTTTCAGCAAAAACACAACTAGGAAGTTATAGCTCAAAAACAAGCAGTACAGCTTCAAAAAGTTCTTGCTGACCAGTGCACTCAAAATCGACAGCAGATCTTTTCTTAAGTCTTTTATCAAAAGGCCGGCGACTAGCCCAGTACTTATCAAAATCGTATAGGCCAGTTCTCGAGTGTTGAGTAGTTCCATCAGTGCTAAGGTATCAAAGAATAACAATCCAACTTCTATTTACTATTAATTAATAGTGAATAAACATTTAAGTAATATAGCCTTCATAAATTCATTTGTCTACGAATCTCTAGTCAATGAATCCTCCAAAAAGACGAGCTAAAAGAATCCCGAATCACCCAGGAAATGAGGATAATATTGTTCATGAAGACGAGAAGCCTTTCTTAAATCTGGTAGCCAGACTTGCTGTAGAAGTCTTCTTTAAAGAGTTGCTTGATATTGAAGATGAGCCATTTATAAGGCCTAAAAATCGTCACTCTTCAAGGCGAAATAAAAATTCGTTTTAGTAGGGATGAGCAGACTCTATTTGAACAACTGTAAATCAATCAGTTACACACAAAACACTAAATATCAGCATTTTACAACAGCTCATGATAGATGTTTAAAAACAAATAAAACTCTGAATATCAATAAATTACAAAACATCGTTTTAAATGTTCAAAGATAAAATTCAAAAAAATAAACGATATAATTACCTGATTATCAGGTAATTATATCGTTTATTTTAACATCGTGTACCCGAGAGCAGATTCGAACTGCCACGCCGTTGCCAGCACCAGCCCCTCAAGCTGGCGCGTCTACCAATTTCGCCACCCGGGTTTATGCTGCAAATATAAAGGATTGATCGAATTAAAAAAGGAAAATATCGTAATAATCAGACTTCAAAACTTAATCCGTCGTAAGCCAGTCTCATATTTGATGGCAAATGAGCTTCGACATCGGCATGTAGTCCTAAATTATGGCTCATGTGTGTAAAATAAGTACATTCTGCCCCTGCCTTTTCAGCAAAAGCCATAGCTTCGGCTAATGTAAAATGAGAAATATGGTCTTCTTTCTGCAACGCATTAACCACCAGAACTTTACTACCTTTTATCTTTTCTAACGATTCTGCAGTAATTGTTTTAGCATCGGTTATATAGGTAAAATCTCCTATCCGGTACCCCATTACCGGCAATTTGTAATGCATTACTTCAATAGGTGTAATTTCTGTTTCGCCAATTATAAATGGGTTTTCGGTTACCGTATGCAAATTTACCTGTGGTAAACCATGGTAAATAACCGTAGAAAAGATATAAGCAAACTCTCTCTTTAATGCTTCCTGAACTCTTTCAGTTGCATAAAGATCGATTCTCTTTTTTAAAATATAGTTAAAGGGCCGGATATCATCTAAACCGGCAACATGATCCTTATGCTCATGAGTATATAAAATTGCATCCAGGTCTTTTACCTTTGCGCGGAGCATCTGATACCTGAAATCGGGGCCACTATCGATAACGATCGTTTTATCTTTAGTTTCGACAAGTACAGAGACTCTTAACCTTTTATCCCGCTTATCGGCCGAAAGGCATACCATACAACCACATCCTATTACTGGAATGCCCTGGGATGTTCCTGTGCCTAAAAAAGTTATTTTCAAAATAATTTACTCATTCTACTCCTTACAATATTACCGAAAAATTTCATAAAAAAAGGCTTAAGCAAATCGCTTAAACCTTTTTTATAAACTGTTAATTTCTTTTAGCGTAAATCCACGACTTCAACACCCGGGTATTTTTTTGCATCGAATGCAAAAGTTGTTTCGGGTACTTTAATATTCGGAGAAAAAGTTTTTACATTATAAGTATAAGTATTTCCATTTTTCTCGAAGATAACCACATTCGCTATTTGCTTAGAGGCTTTATCAATGCTTAAGCGAACTTTAAACACCGTTTTCTTAGTGTCTGTTGGCGATAAATCGATCATCTGATAGGTTTTAGCCCCTACTTTTTTCTCGCCGGTGTACAGGTATTTAAATCCTTTTTCGTAGATCGTAAATATTCTGGCCGGGTTTAATGCGTCACTACTGTTGTCTACATTAGAAATCTGAACTTCTTTATCATTTTTAAGATAAGTCCATTGTACTTTACCATCGCTAATTAAATCCTGATTGGTCATGGCTACTTTATATTTATTAGCATTAGCTTTTACATATAAAGTTCCTTGCTGGGTTTCTTTTACTTTAGCTTGTGCATTATTTAAAGTAAAACTAAAATCTGTCTTTACAATATCGTACGAGCGATATTTTTTACTCACTGCAGCCAAAATCTCTTTCGCCTTTGCATCTGTTTGCGCCGAAGCGCTAAAGCCAAATGCTCCAATAATCGTTAATGCTACTATTATCCTTTTCATAATTTAATTAATATATCTATTGTTTCTTATTCAGGGTATTCAAGAACTGTTCCAAAGCATACTGATCGGGCAATAAAACTTCCCTGGCCTTGCTTCCTTCGAAAGGGCCAACTACGCCTGCCGCTTCCAATTGGTCTATAATTCTTCCGGCACGATTATAACCCAATTTCATTTTACGCTGAATTAACGAGGTAGAGCCTTGCTGGTGTGTTACGATAAGCTGGGCCGCTTCTTCGAACAAAGGATCCCTGTCGTCGGGGTCGAAATCGCTTTTTCCAGAATCGCCATTTTCATCAATATACTCCGGCAACTGATAAGCTTCGGGATAACCGCGTTGGTTACCAATAAACTCCGAAATACGATCGACCTCTGGCGTATCTACAAAGGCGCACTGTAGCCTAATCAAGTCACTTCCGGTCGACAAAAGCATATCTCCCCTACCTATAAGCTGATCGGCACCGCCACTATCCAAAATAGTTCTCGAATCAATTTTCGATAATACCCTGAAAGCCAATCTGGCAGGGAAATTAGCCTTAATAGTTCCAGTAATAATATTAACAGATGGTCGCTGGGTAGCTAAAACCAAGTGAATCCCAATGGCCCTTGCCAATTGTGCCAATCTGGCTATAGGAGTTTCTACCTCTTTACCAGCAGTCATCATTAAATCGGCAAACTCGTCGACTATTAATACGATATATGGTAAAAATCGATGGGAGTTATTAGGGTTTAACTTGCGCTTAACAAATTTTTCATTGTACTCTTTTAAATTCCTTACCTGTGCATCTTTTAACAGATCGTATCGTTGATCCATTTCTATACACAAAGAATTAAGCGTATTTACAACTTTTTTTGTATCTGTAATAATGGCATCGGCTTCACCTGGTAGTTTGGCCAGAAAATGACGTTCAATTTTATTAAAGAGTGTTAATTCTACTTTTTTAGGGTCGACCAGCACGAATTTAAGCTGTGAAGGATGTTTAGTATAAAGCAATGAAACCAAAATAGCATTGATCCCTACAGATTTCCCCTGCCCGGTTGCTCCTGCGACCAGTAAGTGTGGCATTTTAGCCAAATCGGCAATAAATACTTCATTAGAAATAGTCTTTCCGAGTGCTATTGGCAAATCCATTGTGGTTTGCTGAAACTTTTCTGTAGCGAGTATGCTGCGCATAGACACCATTTCTGGGTGCATATTCGGCACTTCTATGCCAATAGTACCCTTACCTGGCATGGGTGCAATAATTCGGATCCCTAATGCAGCAAGCGATAATGCAATGTCATCTTCCAGGTTTTTAATTTTAGAAATCCTTACCCCTGGTGCCGGAATAATTTCGTAAAGTGTAACTGTCGGACCAATAGTTGCTTTTATTTTATCGATCTCAATATTGTAGTGGTTTAAAGTTTCCACTATTTTATTCTTGTTAGCCTCTAGTTCGTCGGCATTTACTGCAATTTTTTTCGAACCATAATTCTCTAAAAGGTCTAAATGTGGTTTTTTATAACTGGCTAAATCTAAAGTCGGATCGTAATTTCCAAATTGCGCTACCAGTCCTTCGGCCTTTGCTTCTTCTTCTGTTTTTTCTATGGTAAAAGTCGGTGCAATAGGTTCCATCATCACGTTTGTAGCCGCGGGTGGCGCTATAATGTCTTCGATCGCCGTTTCTTTTTCTTCAAAACGATTTGGTGTTAAAATTACTTGTTGCTCTTTTTTCGGTTCATTTTTATACCGGTCGTTAATGCTAAACTCTACAGGTTCAGACCGGTCATCATTTACCAGTTCAATGTTTTCGGGCACATCGGGTATAGACTCTTCTTCCTTTTTCAGGTTAGGCATTTTGAAGTCAATATTATAGGCCACAATTAAAATCGATAAGCCCAAAAAGACTATTAAACCACCTACACCGGCCGAGCCAATTTGAGCAACCAATAGTTTATTACTCCAATAACCAAATTCGCCTTCCAGGAAATGCGGGGTTTGCGACAGGAACGAATGGCCAAATCCAAATGCCAGCGAGATAAACAATAAGAAGAAAAAGCTATAGCCTAAAACCTTCTCTATGGCAAATATTTTAACTTTGAATAATAAACGGTAACCAATTACAAAAAACACAAAAACAAACAAAAAGGAAGCTATACCAAACCATTCGTATATAAATTGATGAGCCAATAAAGCCCCTATCTTACCTAACCAATTCTGAACAACCGGGCCTGTTACTCCATTATCCTTTAACTCGTCGACTGTTTTAAATAAATTACTCCAGCCGCCATTTGCATCAATTACATAACTCTGGTCTTCCTGCCAGGTAAACAGATAAGAAGTAAATGCCACCAAAAAATAAATAGAAATGATGACAAAAAACAACCCAATAATCTTAACTAGCCGACCATTCTTTAGATCGAAGGAAGGTAATATTTCTGCTTTAGGGCGGGATGAGCGGTTTGTAGTTTGTTTCTGAGCCGATTTAGGGTCAGTTTCCTGCTTAAATGAATTGGACTTAAATTGATTTCCCCTTACCGACATCTTTGTTTACTATTTATAATCAACAAATATAAAATATATAGTGGTATGTATAATATATTAAATACCAGAAAACGCTTACGATTTAAATAAATTTTTGCTAATCGCCAAAAGTATGTTTCATATTTATTCTTTACAGATTAAACTTTCTTAAGAAACGAATGTCTCAACTATAAATAATAATTTATTTTAAATAGTTTTGTTTTAGGTTAATCCTGCCTTATGATTAGGGCAGGATTTTTTTCATAATTTATTCGATCGGAAGCTTTGCATCCGCCCCCCATTCGCTCCAGGAGCCATCGTACACACTAATATCGGTATAACCCGCAATTGTTGCTGCCAGAGCACCAATACATGCAGTTACCCCAGATCCGCAACTAAAAATAAGGCGTTTATTTTTAACACCAATTTTTTCAAAAGCTTTTTCCAATTCCTGACGTTTCAATATTTTATTATCCAACAACAGGCTTTCGAAAGGAAGATGAGTTGCCCCCAGAATATGTCCCCTTCGCAGACCGGGCCGTGGTTCGGCTATTTCCCCAAAAAACCTGGCCGCATTTCTTACATCCACAATTTGTTGGTCTTTATTCGAAATCGTTGTTAATACCTCCTGCTTATTTGAAATAAGCTCTTGCCTATAGTGAGCCTCAAAATCTCCTTTTTGTGGCATCTCCGTATAAGTATTTGTGCAATTATAACCTACTTTTAGCCACTCTGGTAATCCTCCATCTAAAACATAAATATTCCCAAAGCCCATAACCAGGAACATCCACCATACTCTAGGGCTCGAATATAAGCCTACGCGATCGTAAACTACAATAAGGCTATTTTTATTGATCCCAAGTTTTTGAGCTTCGTCGGTAAACCGATCAGCCGAAGGCATGGTATGAGGTAAGTGGCTATTGGGGTCGCTAAAGGCAACCATATTAAATGCTTTAGCGTTTGGTATAATAAATTGTTCAGGATTATTTTCGGGCTTTATAACGGTTTCCTTTAAGCTGGCGTCTAATATAACGAGTGTCGGATCACTTGCCTTAGCAAAAAGCCAATCGGCCGATACTAAAGGGTAAGTTTTATCTATAAACATATTTTATTGAAATAGGCATAACAATAATATGAGTTTATTTTTGTTATTTTAAGGTATTAGTTTTAAACCGTTATCAAAAATGGATAATACGCATCTCGAAAAGCTAATTGAAGATAATCAGTTAGCTAACATTATCGCTTTACTTAATGAACAGCCCGAGTTGGCGATTCAGGCAACTTCTCAACAAATATCCCCTGTTTTATTGGCAGCTTATTATAAAAGGCCCGAAATTGCAAATGCAATTGCAAATTTTGTACCAGAACTAAGTCTGTTTGAAGCCTGTGCATTAGGAAAACTGGAAGAAGTAAGCCTGTTAATTTCCGAAAATCCACCGCGGGTTAATGATTATTCAGGCGATGGTTTTACACCCCTGGGCCTGGCTTGTTACTTTGGTTACGAAGATATTGCCCAATTTTTAATTTCAAAAGGAGCAGAAGTTAATGTAGCAAGCAAAAATGGTTTTAATGTTTTTCCAATTCATTCTGCTGTTGCTGCTAACAATATTAATATCACAAAAATGCTGTTCGAAGCAGGTGCTTACCCAAATGTTTGTCAGAAATCTGGCATGGCACCTTTACATTCGGCAGCGCAATTAGGCAATATTGAGCTTATCATTTTGCTATTGGAAAATGGTGCTGATGTAAATTTAAGGATGGAGGGTGGTAAATTGCCGGCCGATTTAGCTGCGCAAAAAGGATTTGAAGAAATTGCCGAGATTTTAAGAGACGACGATTAAGAAATTTATCGTTTAAATATCCCAAACCCTTAGCCTTACCTTCTTCATATAGTTTCTAATATCTAAAACTACTGCGGCCAGTATATAAAATAAAATAGGGAAACCTACCGCCAAAAAAGAGGAGTAAATAAAAAACAAGCGCACTTTGGCCGTACTCATGTTTAATTTATTGGCCAAATAAGTAGAAACGCCAAAACTCCTTTTTTCGAAAAAGGTAACAATCTTTTGAAACATCTTATGGTTTTAAAATTTTAATTCCAATACCACAATTTAAGCATTTTTTTTCATTGCAGTAAGTTTTTTTTAATTGTAATATCGCTTGCGAATTAAAGGCATTATCTATATTAACTCCTGCTGCTAAATATTGTTGTATAATCGAATTATTTTCTGCCGGTATATTTTCCAATAAAGCGATGGCCTTATCTATTAATTGCTGATGATCGGTATATTTTCCATAAGCAAATAAAAATAGCACTAAAGTATTGATAATAAGATTATTTACGCTCCTTTTACCTAATTGTAACCCAACATGAACTGCTTCTTTATTAAAATGATAGTGAGTTTCCCAGAACCGGTTTACGGGCAATCGATTAAAAAGCTGACTTAGTATTTTTCGTTCTTTAATTACCAGAATCTTAGAGAATAAATGATTTGAATTTACAATGAGTGCTGCAAATTGCGCCAGTCTCAGGGTTGGAAAATTTTGAGGGCGCATCCGCATAAATTTCCAGAGCGAAATAGCAATAGGTTTTAAGCTATATTTCCTTTTAAGAAATTGATATTCGTGTTTCAGCTGCTGCGGATAATCGTGTTCAAATTGTTGGTTTAAAAAGCCGGCTTGTCCAAAGATCAATGCTTCAATCTGTAAGGGATTATCTTTATGCTTTGCTAAAATTTGTTGTGGCAGAGAGCGTGCCAGCATTTCCATGGGTAATCCATTTATTTTAAACCCGAAACTTCTTGCCATAAAATGATAAAATGTTTCGTCCCAATTGCCTTTAAGTTCTTCGAGTTTAAGATAAACAGCTGTTGATCGCACTACTAAACGCTCGATTAAAACTCGCGAAAGAAAATGATGAATTAAGAAGGGGTCGACTTTGTGAATTTGCTTTTCGCAAGGAAAATTATTTGCCGCAGTAATTAGTTTTTCGTAATTTATTTGCAAATAAGCTGGGAAAAGGTCTCTCAATATTAAAACGGGGATCAATGTTCCATCTTTCCTAAAGATTGGTGTATCGTCTTTATCCACAACATGCAATATTACATTCTCGTAAGCATTATCAAATTGATGCCGGTGCAATAACCAATCTGAAGATTTCAAGTGGATCTCTACATTTCCAACCCATACCGTACCTCCTATTTTTATTTTAGCATTACTGAAATCCGGGCCTGCATTTGTATTTAAAATTCCTTGCCGTACAACTTCAATTTGTTCTCCAGAAGTAGCCCATAGTTTTTGAGCGCCATATAGCCTAAATCGCCAAATAAAATGCAGAAATTCTTCTGGAAAATTCATTAATGAAATTAGTCAATAAAACTCATTTTAAGCGAGTTATCGAAAAATTTAACCCTTAAACATCATAAATAAATTAGCAAGAAATCGAATGTATTAACAGCTGATAGTTTTACTTTTTAGACAAAAAATTAAACAATTTGTTTACAAAAAATACGTCTACTTAAACCGTTACCTTTTGCTTCTTCTTATAATTTGTAATAAAAACACCCGTAATAATTAGGGCAGTTGCAATTAATAAATCAAAGGTTATAATTTCATCAAGTATTAGCCAACCTAAAAATATAGCAATAATGGTATTGAAATAAGAAAGAATAGAAACTTCGGTAGCACTTACTTTTTTAAGCGCATAGTGATAACAAAAATAACCAATTACCGACCCGAATATCCCTAAATAAGCAACTGCCAGCAAGCTTTTGATGCTCCATTCGTTAATCTGTATTTTTCCGGATAAAGTAAATGCCAAAACAAGCTGTACAATAGTAGAAAGTACGAATTGATAAAATAAATCTAAGAAGATATTAGCTCTTTGGTGGGTATATTTTTTGGTGTAGATTGTACCAGTCGCCCAGCCTAATATCGCGACGGCTAAATAGCAGATACCTCGCAGGTAATGAGGATCCAGGAGATCGTTAAGACCATCCCTAAAAATAAAGGCTACTCCTAAAAAGCCAATAACTACCCCTATAAACCCTCTTAAAGTTGGCTTTTGAAGGCCAATAAAAACACTTCCAATAAAAACCACAATCGGAGATAAAGCATTAAGTAAAGAGGTTAATCCGCTCGGTATGGTTTGCTCGGCAACTGTCGTCATCCCATTTGCAATAACAATCATGAGTAGCGAAAGCAGCAACTGCCTTCTAAAAGCAGGCCAGCCGATCCATTTTAATTCATTTTTGCGTAATAAAACCAGGAGTAAAATAACCGAAGCAATTCCCTGGCGCATAGCCGTAACAAACCAGGGTGGTATGGTTTGCACTGCAATTCTGATCCCTAGATACGTCGTACCCCAAACTATGGCCACGGCTAGCAATGCTCCGATTAATTTAAAATCAGGATTCGACCTCATATCAGTTGTGCTGCTTCTAAAATCTGCGCCATTTCCTGTTGCACCGCCAATGCTTCTGCTCTTGCTTTTTCGGCAAAGTCTACACCATTACCTGCATAAATAATATTTCGGGCCGAATTTACCAGCAAACCACATTGTTTGTTTAAGCCAAACTTACAAACTGCAGCCAGGCTTCCACCTTGTGCCCCAATACCCGGAACCAGCAAAAAATGATCGGGTGCCAGACGACGGATATTTTCGAATTCCTCGGCCTGGGTTGCACCAACCACATACATCATCTGGTTACTACTGGCCCATTGCTTCGAGGTTTTAATAACCTGCTCGTACAGTTTATCAGTTCCACTTTGTTTAACTTGGAAATCCTGGCTTCCCGCATTAGAAGTTAGTGCTAAAAGAATTACCCATTTGTCTTTAAAGGCTAAGAATGGAGTTACGGAATCCTTACCCATGTAGGGTGCAACGGTAATCGAGTCGAAGCCCATTTCTGAGCTTTTTTCATTAAAAAAAGCTTCAGCATACATGGCCGACGTATTTCCAATATCGCCACGTTTCGCATCGGCAATCGTAAAAATGTCTTTTGGAAAATGCTTCCAGGTGGCGGTAAGTGTTTCCCAACCTTTCACGCCATAACTTTCATAAAAAGCAATATTTGGCTTATAAGCCACACATAAATCATGCGTAGCTTCTATAAGTTGCTTATTAAATTCCAGAATCGGATTATCATATTTTAAAAGATGCTTAGGTAATTTATCCAATACTGGATCCAGGCCTATGCATAAAAAAGATTTTTTCTTTTGTATCTGCTCAAAAAGTTGTTCCTTATTCATTTTAGTCGAAGAATGATGCACAAAGATGCTAATTTTAAGCCTGCTTATCCGCCTTCAAACAGGATTCTTCAAAATTATTTTTAAACATTTTAATTTTTTTGTTGCAAATTAAATTTCAAATACATACAATTGTGCCATAATTCTCAAATGTTTATCTGAATATCCCAGAAAAATTTCTCCCAAATAATTTTATCAAATGTTTTTAAGGGCATTTTTTTCGTTATATTTTTTTGATAAACTCAATTTAAAATTTCTCGACAAACACATATAAATGTTTAATAAAACAGAATTAACTGAAAAACTTACCGCAGAACTACGTGAGTTGGCAAAAAAAGAAGGTATAGCAAATGCTGATGATTTACGTAAAAACGACCTGATTACACAAATCCTTTCCCAACAAAATAACAATGGCAAACCCGAAGAGGTTGTTCCAGAAACCATCGCTACAGTAAAAGAACTGAAACCCAAAATGGTTAAAGCAAACGATACCGATAAACCTACTACCAAAAAGAGGGCTCGTATTAGTAAAGATGGAAATGCTAATAAACCACAGCAACCAGAACGCGAACGGGTAACCCTATTCGACGAGCCTCAACCGCCGAAACAGGAAATTATCGAACCAACGGTTGTAACTGTTCCGCCAAATTTTGTAGACGATCCGGAACGTTTAGAAACCATTGCTGTTAAGTTGCAAAACCAGGCGAACCGCGCAAACCCGAATCATAAAGAGCTTCAGGGTAAGAAAGAACGGCTACCAAAAGAAGCAAGGCCCGCCAAAGAGGCTAAAAATTTACCTTCTGGAACAGAAAAACCAGCGCAAGAAGAAAGAGCACCAAGAGAAGATAATCGTCCTGCAAAAAATCAGAACGGAAATAATCATAAACAAAACGAAACAAGCTACTCTACGCTCGATTTCGACAATACCATTACAAACGAAGGTGTTTTAGAAATTATGCCAGATGGTTATGGCTTTTTGCGCTCTGCAGATTATAATTACCTTTCTTCGCCAGATGATATTTATGTATCGCAATCTCAAATTAAATTATTTGGTTTAAAAACCGGAGATACGGTTAACGGAAGTATCCGTCCGCCAAAAGAAGGTGAAAAATATTTCCCATTGGTAAAAGTGATCAGCATCAATGGTCGCATTCCGGCCGATGTAAGAGACCGTGTGCCATTCGATTACCTGACTCCATTATTTCCAACAGAAAAACTTAACTTATTTACCGATAACTTCAATTACTCGACCCGTATTATGGACCTTTTTACCCCTATTGGTAAAGGTCAGCGTGGTTTAATTGTTGCACAACCCAAAACAGGTAAGACTAACTTATTAAAAGAGGTGGCCAATGCAATTGCTAAAAACCATCCCGAAGTTTATTTAATTATCCTGCTTATAGACGAGCGTCCAGAAGAAGTTACCGATATGGCGCGAAGTGTAAGAGCTGAGGTAATTGCCTCAACATTCGACGAACCTGCAGAACGCCATGTAAAAATTGCAAATATCGTTTTGGAGAAATCTAAGCGTTTGGTTGAGTGCGGGCACGATGTAGTGATCTTATTAGATTCGATTACCCGTTTAGCCAGGGCATATAATACCACGGCACCTGCTTCGGGCAAAATATTATCGGGCGGTGTCGATGCCAATGCCTTACATAAACCGAAACGTTTTTTCGGAGCTGCCCGTAATATCGAAAAAGGAGGTTCTTTAACCATTCTGGCGACGGCATTAACCGATACCGGCTCTAAAATGGATGAGGTAATTTTCGAAGAGTTTAAAGGTACTGGTAATATGGAGCTACAGTTAGACCGTAAATTATCTAACAAACGGATATTCCCGGCAATCGATATTACCGCATCAAGTACGCGTAGAGAAGACCTATTATTGGATAGAGAAACATTACAACGTATCTGGATATTACGTAACCATTTAGCAGACATGAATTCGCAAGAGGCAATGGAATTAGTACAGGCCCAGATTAAAGGAACCAAAACCAATGAAGAATTCTTATTGGGAATGAATGGCTAACTAGGTTTTACGTGGTAAGTAATAAGTTATACCTGTTAGATAATAGCACGTATAACTCAAAACATCCGGTCAAAAAGCATAACCAAAAACGTATACTTTAATGAAAAAACACATTCCAAACGCCATCACTTGCGCTAACCTGTTTTCGGGATGTATAGGGATTGTTTATGCATTTAAAGGCGATTTGCAAACTGCCGCTTATTTGGTCCTTCTCTCTGGGATCTTCGATTTTTTTGATGGTATGGCTGCGCGCCTATTAAAAGTTAAATCGGCCATTGGCAAAGATTTAGATTCGCTGGCAGATATGGTTAGTTTTGGATTTCTCCCAGGCGTCGTTATGTTTCAGCTTTTAAAGGTTAGCGATTATAACAGTGAATATTTACCTTATTTAGGTTTTGTAATTACGGTTTTTTCGGCTCTTCGCCTGGCAAAATTTAACGTCGACCAAAGACAAACAGTCGATTTTATAGGCTTAAACACCCCGATGAATACCTTATTCGTTGTTTCTCTGCCGTTTATAGCAAAAGATTATCCCGAAATAATTGGTTCTTCTATCCTATTAATTGCTGTTACTGCTATCACTAGCTTTTTATTGATAAGTGAAATCAGGATTTTTTCGATGAAACTAAGTAGTTTAAGTTGGGCCGAAAACAAAATGAAATTTATATTTCTGATCCTGGGTGCTATTTTAATCTTTTTCTTAAAATTCGTCGCGGTGCCATTTATCTTGATCTTATATATTGGATTATCTATTCTTCACTTTAAAATAAACAGTGCGAAACTATAGCTGACTTTTAAGTTCTTCTTTAGCAGCTTCCAGTTGCTTGTAAAGAATTTCGACAAATGAGGTTGCTTCGGCAAAATCGGCCGGAATATTTTCAACATTAATTAATTCACGTGCATTGCGTTCGATAAGCTGCATGTGTTCTTTTGCATCTTCCCTACCAATGTAATAAAAGGTAGGTTTTATTTTGTGGGCAAATGCCGAAGTCGCTTGCCAGTTCTCGTCTGCTATGGCTTGTGCCAAATCGGCCATATATAGCGGAGTTTGTTTTTGAAAGGCCTCTAGCATTTCGATCATAAAATCGTTGCTATCCCCAGACATTTCTCTTAAATAAGACAGATTTAATGGTTCTTTATTTTTGTTTTGGTCGATCATTATGTCAAACTTAAATAAAATTGTTGCTTTATGCAATACTGCAAATTATCTTTTCTGTACAGTTAACGTATCGCTTAAAATGCCTAACATCTCCATAATGCTTTTATTTAAGATGGGATGAATAAGACTTGGTGCTATTTCGGCTAAAGGCTGCAAAACAAACTTCCTATGTTGCATTTCCGGATGTGGAATTTTAAGCATTACTCCAAAATCAATAATCTCATTCCCGTACAAAATAATATCAATATCAATTACCCTTGAACCCCATTTTTCGTGCCTAATTCTGCCCAATAATTTCTCGATCGCTAAAATCTTCTTCAATAATTGTTTTGGATTAAGTATCGTATCTATTGCGACAGCAATATTTAAAAAACTGGGTTGATCGGTTCGACCCCAGGCTGCAGTTTCGTAAATCGAAGATTTAATTACAATTTGCCCAACATCAGCTGCAATTAAATTTAAGGCTTCTGCAATTAATTTTTCACGGTTTCCAAGATTACTTCCCAGTAACAAATAAGCCCGACGAATGTCTGATTTCATATCGTATTGTATATCTTTACAAATTAAATACTTTAATTAAGACATGAGAGAATTTTTTAAATATGTTTTTGCCACTGTGGTGGGGATCGTTATTTCTTCGGTTATTTTATTTGTTTTGTTCTTTATGATCTTGGTAGCCATTATATCTTCCGTTGGCGACGATAAAAAGGTTATCGTAAAGGATAACTCCATACTATATCTAAATCTGGATCAAGCTATTACAGAGCGTACCCCCGAAAATTCTCTGGCCGGCATTCCGATAATTGGGGGTAGCGACGAGAAGACAATTGGTTTTAACGATTTAATTAAGGCGCTAAAAGCAGCTAAAACTGACGATAAGATAAAAGGGATTTACTTAAATGTAAGCTCGCCAAATGCTGGTATGGCTACCATGCTAGAAGTAAGAAATGCTATTCTCGATTTTAAGACCAGTAAAAAACCAGTAATTGCTTATAGCGAAATCTATACGCAGGGTGCCTATTTCCTAGCATCGGCAGCAAACAAAATATACTTAAATCCACAAGGTGCATTAGAATTTAAAGGCTTTAGTGCCGAACTTACCTTTTTTAAAGGAGCGCTGGATAAATTAGGGATTGAAGCGCAAATTATAAGAGTTGGAAATTACAAAAGCGCTGTAGAACCTTTTATTAACACCAAAATGAGCGATTATAACCGTAAACAGGTTACTGCTTATGTAGGTGGGCTTTACCAGACATTTTTAACAAATATTGCCAAAAGTAGAAATATAAGTACCGATAGCTTGTATTTACTGGCAAATGAGTATAAAATTAGGCAAGCTCAGGATGCGCTTGATTTTAAACTTATTGATGGCTTAAAATACAAAGATCAATTGCTCGACGAATTAAAAGAATTAACTAAAAAGAGTAAAAAAGAGAATATAGATATCATTACAATTAACGATTATGCCGCAAATTTACCAGCCACAACAACCTATACTGCTAAAAATAAGGTAGCTATTATTTATGCCAATGGCGATATTGTTGGCGGCGAGGGTTCAGATCAACAAATTGGCTCCGAGCGCATTTCCAGAGCCATTAGAAAAGCAAGGTTAGACGACGATATTAAAGCCATTGTTTTACGTGTAAATTCTGGTGGCGGCAGCGCATTAGCTTCTGATGTAATTTGGCGGGAAATTGTACTGAGTAAAAAAATAAAGCCGGTAATTGCATCTTTTGGCGATGTAGCCGCATCTGGCGGATACTATATTGGTTGTGCAGCAGATAGTATTTTTGTGCAACCTAATACCATTACAGGCTCTATTGGCGTATTTGGGATTATTCCAAATTTCCAGAATTTACTGAACAATAAATTGGGTATTACTTTCGATGGAGTTAAAACTGGAGAGTATGCCGATATTATGAGTGTAAATCGGCCTCTTACTGCGGGCGAGCGTTTCATCATTCAAAACGATGTTAATCGCATTTATGATAGCTTTATTACACGCGTGGCCGATGGGCGTAAAAAAACCAAGGCACAGGTCGACAGTATCGGCGGCGGGCATGTTTGGATTGGTACCGATGCTGTAAAAATTGGATTAGCAGATCGGATAGGTAGTTTTAATGATGCTATTGTTGCTGCTGCTAAAAAAGCTAAATTGAGCGATTACAAAATAGTAGAATATCCAGAAAAGATCGATCCACTCAAATCTTTTTTATCGAATGCCAAAGAAAATATCAGCATTTATTACACGAAAAAGGAACTTGGAGAAAATTATCATTTATATGAGCAAATGCAGAAAGCAATTGTTAATTCTGGCATCCAGGCAAAAATGGATTTAGAAATAAAAATTAAATAAGGTTTTCACTAAAAAACTTAGAATTAAGCCCAAAATAAAGATATATCCAGCCTGCTCCTTACATTTTTTTATTTTTTATTTGTAATTGTATTAAATTAATTTAAGCTTTTATATTGAAATTGTTATCTTCACTTTTTAATTTAATAAAAAAGAAGTTATGACAGGTACAGTAAAATGGTTTAACGATGCTAAAGGCTTTGGTTTTATAACCCCAGAAGAAGGCGGTAAAGATATATTTTGCCACCACTCTGCAATCCAATCTCCAGGACAAAGATCGCTGCAAGAAGGACAAACGGTTGAGTTTGAAGTAAAAGAGGGCAAAAAAGGTCCTGAAGCTGAAAACGTAAGAGTAACCGGGTAAGTAATCAGTTTTTATTTATTTATTTGATGCAGAAAATGCCACCATAATTTGGTGGCATTTTTGTTAATACAATAAATTTATAGCCATTAATGCGATTAATAGTGCTACACCAAAGCTTAACAAAGTACCTATTAAAACATATTCTGTAAGTTTGATGTCGTGCGCCTCTTTCAAATCTCCAA
>JAZKCO010000008.1:238499-248075 GCA_040388055.1 Bacteroidota bacterium | reverse complement strand
TTTAACCATTTCGACCTAGCAAAACGTAACCTCCCAAACTTTTACGCTTGATCCACATAACTTTAAAAAACCAATTTTACAGGAAATTTGATCCGAATTCACGGGAATTTTGGCAATTCTCTAAATGCAAAACCTTACTAATCGTGAGATTGCAGGGTTTTGTGTCGTTTTGATATAATAGTCCACAGCTTTTGGTTCTGATCCACATGATCCCCTTTATATATAATTTAAACGGGATTTTGGCAGAAAAAAAGAATGGGACAAACAACGAGTTTTCGTGCTTGTCCCATTTCGTGATCCCGCTGGGATTCGAACCCAGGACCACTACATTAAAAGTGTAATGCTCTACCAGCTGAGCTACGGAATCTACTTTCAATAAACGCTGATGCGTTTGTTTTAAAGTGGTGCAAATATAGGTTTCTCGCGTTTTTAATGCAAGATTTTTTTTGGCTTAAGCCGTACACTACTGATTTATAAGGGAATTAATTAAAAAACAGCTTTAATAATCAGCATTTGAACCGATGCCAGCAACAAAAAATAGCGCTACAACGCTTTCGAAACGAAAGATTTTTGGTATTGCAGCGGGCTTTTACCAATAATTTGCTTAAAGTACTGATGAAAACTGGCAAAGTTATAGAAACCGCTTTCATAGCAGATCTGTTTCACATTCATCTTGTTTTCTATAAGTAATCTACAAGCATGACTAACCCTAATCTCGTTAATAAATCTCGAGTAAGTTTTCTTACTCCGGGATTTAAAATACTTACAAAACGAATTTGGACTAATCTTGGCAATTTCGGCGATATCTTCTAAACTTATCCGGTCTTTAAAATTAGAAATCGTATAATTATAAATGGCATGAAACCGATCTTTTTCCAGTTCGTTAAAGTGGTATTTAAAACCTAACGACGCCAGGTATTTAACATCTTTACTGGCACTTATTGTTAATAAAGCTTCCATCAGGTTCATTATTTTTCGACTACCCTCGGCAGCAATAACCTGTGTGATCAGGTTTGCAATTACTTTTTTTTCGTCGCCTAAAACCTGCAACCCACGTTGAGCCTGTTGCAGCAAAATCTTAAGTTCCTTATTTTCTGGTAAGCCGAGAAAGTCTTCTCCCCAAAAATTTTCGTTAAAATGAACTACTCTCACATCGACCTGCCGATTATCGACAGAAGTACTATCGAAACGCCAGTAATGAGGCACATTGCTTCCTACTAAAATTACATCGCCGGTATTAAAGGTTTCGATGCTATCGCCAATAAATTGCGTTCCATTTCCTTCTTTAAAATAAATGAGCTCAACTTCGGGATGATAATGCCAATGACTATTGGTATCGGCAACTGTATCGCAGCGGGCACTAAACGAATGGATAAAGTCTGTAGCTACCTTTAAAAGCTGAGGTTTCATCTCTAAAATTTAATCTAATGAGCAATTTTACAATAAAAATATCACTTATAATCCAATATCACTTAATATTTAGACAATATGCTTGAATGATGTACTTATTGTAATGCTTTTATTTGTAAGAGCAGTCTGTATTTATTTACCGAAAATCTATAGCTGTTAACCTCAATCAAATTAAACCAAAATGACGAACCAAACGCATGGCAACAAGTATCTTTTTGCATTAATTTTAATAACAAGCTTATTTTTTTTCTGGGGCTTCGTTCACAATCTCGATCCAATATTAATCCCACATTTAAAAAAGGCTTTTATTTTGAATGACCTCGAAACTTCGCTCATAGATTTTTCTGTGTTTATTGCTTATTTTTTGATGGCTTTACCAGCAGGCTATGTAATGCGTAAATGGGGGTATAAAACTGGTATTATATTAGGTCTTGCCTTTTTTGCGATGGGCTCATTCCTGTTTCTGCCAGCCGCAGACACCATGCAATATCCTTTCTTTTTAGGTGCCTTATTTATTATCGCAAGTGGCTTAACTTTTCTCGAAACTGCTGCCAATCCCTATGTTACGATCTTAGGAAATCCGGAAACGGCTACGCAGCGCTTAAATTTTTCTCAGTCTTTTAATGGATTAGCCGCCTTTTTAGCGCCTTTATTAGGTGGGAAGTTTATTCTTTCTGGAAAGAATTTAACAGAAACCGAATTGGCTAATATGGCTCCGGCACTTAAGAACGCCTACCTTACTCAAGAGGCAAGTAGTGTAAAGGAACCTTATCTAATTCTTGGAATCATTATCGTGTTGGTCGCGATCTTATTTATTTTTACCAAGCTACCCGATATTAAAAATGATGATGGGGATGTAGATAGTGCAAAAATTAGTCATGCCTGGAATTTTCCACACTTAAGATGGGCGGTTATTGCCCAATTTTTTTATGTGGGTGCCCAAGTTTGTGTATTGAGCTTTTTTATTCGCTTCGTAACCACTTCGGCATCGATTGGCGAAAAAGAGGCCGCAATTTATTCGGGCTTTGCAGGGCTGGCTTTTCTTATTGGCCGTTTTGCCGGTACTTTTATAATGACTTACGTTAAGCCAAATCGTTTATTAATGATTTATGCAGCTTGCTGTATTCTGCTAAGCCTTATCGCCATCTTTGCTAGCGGTATGATTACCGTTTATGCAATTATAGGAATTGCATTCTTCATGTCTATTATGTTTCCGACTATATTTTCACTAGGTATTGTGGGTTTGGGTTCTACGACTAAAATCGCCTCCTCCCTAATCGTGATGTCTATTGTTGGGGGTGCAGTCTTGCCATTGGCACTTGGTTATATTTCCGATCAGACAGGTAGCATTAAATACGGTTACCTGGTTCCACTATGTTGCTTCATATTCGTATTTATTTTTGGCTGGAAAAAATGGAAACCCGTAACCCTTTAAGATGAAAACTCAATCCTCAAACTCTAGAGATAACACGATAACCATGAAAAGTAAAGTCCTCAAAATCCATAAAAATGATAATGTACTCGTTGCACTAAGCAATTTAACAAAGGGCGAGCTTATTCATTTTGAGCAGGACGATTTTATAATTCAGGAGGATATCCCCGCCAAGCATAAATTCTTTATGCAGAATATGGAACAGGGTGAAGAAATTATGATGTATGGTGTACTTGTTGGTAAAACACAGGATACAGTGGTAAAAGGTGGTAAGATGAATGCAGAAAATACACGGCATGCGGTAGAACCTTATACTTATCGTAAGGTAAGTTACGATTGGCAGGCGCCATCGGTACAGCAGTTTTTAGAGCGGACTTTTATGGGCTACCACCGGAGCAATGGGGAGGTTGGAACTGCAAATTACTGGTTATTTATTCCGACAGTTTTTTGCGAAAACCGCAATCTGGATATGATTAAAGAGGCACTTTATGGCGAGTTGGGCTATGCCGTAAGCGATAAATATAAATTTTATACTCACGAACTCATTTCTGCTTATCAAAATGGGGCATCGTTAGACGAACAATTAACGACTGCCTATACTCCGCAAAGTAATGCCCGGTTATTTAAAAATGTTGATGGAATTAAATTCCTTAATCATAATGGTGGTTGTGGCGGTACACGCCAGGACAGTCATACTTTAAGTAAATTATTAGCAGCTTATGCCGACCACCCGAATGTTGCCGGTGTTACTGTGTTAAGCCTGGGTTGTCAGCACTTGCAGGTTAGCGACCTCATAGCCGAGGTAAAAGTACGAAACCCATCATTCGATAAACCTTTATTAGTTTTCGAACAGCAAGGTGCACAAAGTGAAGAACAATTAATTAAAGAGGCCATAAGGCAAACTTTTAAAGGCTTAATAGACATTAACAAAATCGAACGGCAACCTGCACCATTAAGTAAGCTTTGTGTGGGGGTTAAATGTGGAGGTAGTGATGGATTTTCTGGTATTTCGGCTAATCCGGCTACTGGTCATTGCGCCGATTTGTTGGTTGCATTAGGAGCTAAAGTACTTCTGGCCGAGTTTCCCGAGCTTTGTGGGGTAGAACAGGAGTTGATAGATCGTTGTGAGACTGAAGAAGCCGCCCGTAAATTTATTCGCTTAATGACCGACTACGATGCTCAGGCACATTCGGTAGGCTCTGGTTTCCACATGAACCCATCGCCAGGTAATATTAAGGATGGCTTAATTACAGACGCGATTAAATCGGCCGGGGCAGCACGTAAGGCCGGAACAGCACCTATAGCAGCAGTTTTGGATTATACGGAAGCAGCTACACTACCTGGACTTAGCTTGGTTTGTACCCCTGGGAATGACGTAGAAGCCACTACAGGTAAGGCTGCTGCCGGAGCTACCTTAATCTTGTTTACCACCGGCTTGGGTACCCCAACAGGTAACCCCGTTTGTCCGACGATAAAGGTGGCTACCAATACCGCTTTGGCTAAAAGAATGAAAGATATTATCGATATTGATACCGGACCTATTATTTCGGGCGATAAAACGATTGCCGAAATGGGCGAAGATATGCTCGAATATTGTATTCGCGTAGCTAGTGGCCTAGAAATACCCAAAGCAGTACAGCTTAATCAGGACGATTTTATCCCCTGGAAAAGAGGAGTTTCACTTTAATTATATTTATAGATGTTTAGCTTAAAAGGAAAAACAGCAATTATTACTGGTGGCGGAAGCGGAATAGGCAGCGCAATTTCAGTCTTATTTGCAAAACAGGGGGCTATTGTTCACATTATAGAACTTAATGAAGCAAATGGAGCCGATACCCTAAGCCAGATTACAGCGGCTGGTGGGAAAGCTTATGTGCATGCTTGCGACGTTAGTAAGCAAGATTTGGTACTTCAAACTTTTAAGGCCATTAACGAGGCAGCTATCTTAATTAACAATGCAGGGATAGCTCATATCGGGAAAGCCGATAATACCAGCGAGGAAGATTTTACTAGGGTATTTAATGTAAATGTAAAAGGCGCATATAACTGCTTATATGCGGCGATTCCATTAATGCGGGCTGCTGGTGGTGGAGCGATTGTAAATATGGCTTCGATAGCGGCTTTGGTGGGTATTACCGATCGTTTCGCCTATTCGATGAGCAAGGGAGCTATTTATGCCATGACGTTGTCTGTAGCCCGCGATTACATGGCCGAGGGCATTCGTTGTAATAGCATTTCGCCGGCAAGAGTGCATACGCCATTTGTAGATGGTTTTATTGCTAAAAATTATGCGGGTAAGGAGCAGGAAATGTTCGATAAACTTTCTAAAAGTCAGCCAATTGGTCGAATGGCACAACCCGAAGAAATTGCTTCAATGGCTTTGTATCTTTGCTCGGACGAGGCTGCATTTATTACAGGAAACGATTATGCGGTTGATGGTGGTTTTATTAAATTAAATAATTAAACATGAAACGATTTCTTCTGATGGGCCTTTTGGCTTTCTTTGTTTTAAACCTGAATGCTCAATATGTTCCTTCTAAAGAAAACCTCGAAGCCAGGAAAGCATTTGAAGCCATGCGTTATGGTTTATTTATCCATTGGGGGCCTTTCAGTATTCCTGGAAGCGGCGAATGGGTAATGAACAACAGAAATATTAAAGTTAAAGAATACAGCAGGCTTAAAGACTTTTTTAATCCTACGGCTTTCGATGCTGCTGCTTATGTAACAATGGCTAAAAAGGCAGGCATGAAATACATTACACTCATTACGCGTCATCACGATGGTTTTAGTATGTGGGATACTAAATATTCCGATTTTAACATCATGAATACGCCTTATAAACAGGATATAGTTAAGCTAATTGCCGACGAGTGTCATAAACAGGGAGTAAAATTGTTTTTATATTATTCGTTACTCGATTGGCGTCGCGACGATTATCCCCGCGAAACCGGGCGTACAGGGCAGGGTACAGGCCGTACTGGTAAAAGTGATTATGCATCGTATCTTCGGTTTATGAAAAACCAATTAACCGAGCTGTTAACTAATTATGGAAAGATCGATGGAATTTGGTTCGATGGCCATTGGGATCAAACTCCGCCTGAAGGCGAAAAAGACAGAACGTCGCGGTTAAATTGGAAATATGACGAAATATATGGGTTAATCCACAAACTCCAGCCCTGGGCTTTAATAGGAAATAACCACCATCTTAGCCCCATGCCAGGCGAAGATTTCCAGATGTTCGAAAAGGATTTACCAGGCGAAAACAAAGTAGGCTTAAGCTTTCAGCAACCCTCAGATCAATTGCCTTTAGAAACCTGCGAAACGATGAACAACTCCTGGGGCTTTAACCTTACCGATACGAAATATAAATCGGAAAAACAGGTAATTCATTACCTGGTAAATGCTGCTGGGCGGAATGCAAATTTACTGCTTAATGTTGGACCAATGCCTAACGGGAAAATCCAGGAAGAATTTGTTGATACTTTGGCGGCAACTGGTAAATGGCTCGAAAAATATGGAGAAACCATTTATGGAACCAATGGCAATGTAATTAAACCCCAAAATTGGGGTGTCGCCACCCAAAAGGATAAAACTGTTTATTTGCATGTTTTAAGCGATTCGATTAATGGTGCCATCCTTTTACCTGATTTTAACCAGAAAATTAAAAACGTGGCTACATTCGATGGAAATGTAAAACTTAAATATCAACAGGAAGCCGACGGCTTGCATATTTTTGTGAAAAAGGAAGCCAGCGAAATAGACAAAATTATTAAACTAGAAATACAATAAAATGAAGCTGATTAGATTTGGAGAAACGGGAAAAGAAAAACCAGGAGTAATTATTAATAACGAATATTTTGAGGTATCCCACCTTGTTGACGATTATAATGAGGCATTTTTTGCAGAGAATGGCGTTGAAAAATTAGAACAAGCATTGCGATCGGCCAATCTTAAGAAAATTGATGCCGGAGTACGCCTGGGTGCCCCCATAGCCCGGCCTTCAAAATTGCTGTGTGTAGGTTTAAATTATCGCGACCATGCCGAGGAAACCAATGCGCCAATACCGGAGGAGCCAATTTTGTTCTTTAAGTCGACAACTGCCATTGTGGGGCCTAACGACGACCTTATTATCCCGCCTGGAAGTAAAAAAACAGATTGGGAAGTAGAATTAGCTATTGTAATTGGTAAAAAAGCCAGCTATGTAGCCGAAGCCGATGCTTACGATTATATTGCTGGTTATTGCTTGCATAACGATTATAGCGAAAGAGAATACCAATTAGAACGTAACGGGCAATGGGCGAAAGGTAAAGGATGCGATACTTTTGCACCTCTTGGGCCATTTATGGCTACAAAAGACGAAATAACGAATGTCCATAATTTAAGGCTATGGTTAACTGTAAATGGTAAAAAATTACAAGACGGCACCACGGCGAATTTAATTTTTAATGTACCCTTTATTGTGCATTATATTAGTCAGTTTATGACTTTACTCCCGGGCGATGTAATTACAACAGGTACGCCAGCAGGAGTGGGCCTGGGTCAGCAACCAGCACCCTGGTATCTTAAAGGTGGAGACGTTATCGAATTGGGAATCGATGGACTTGGTACTAGTAAGCAAACGGCTAAAGCATACTCAAATCAGTAAAACATTTCCACCTTAAAAATTATTATAGATGAAAAGACATTGTTTTGCGCTCGATTTAATCGCCGATGAAAAATTAATTGCACAATATGAGGCCTATCATACCGTTGTATGGCCCGAAATTATAACTAGCATTAAAAGCGCTGGAATAACTAATCTGGATATTTATCGTATTGATAATAGGCTTTTTATGATAATGGAAGTAAATGACAACTTTAGTTTTGAAGAGAAAAATGCAGCAGACCTCGCCAATCCGAAAGTACAGGAATGGGAAACGCTAATGTGGAATTATCAGCAGGCACTTCCTTTTGCTAAACCAGGAGAGAAATGGATGTTAATGAACCAGATTTTTAGTTTAAAATGATCGATGCTCATGTACATTTCTGGCAATATGAGCCGGTAAGGGATTCGTGGATCACGCCCGAAATGGCAATTTTACGGCAGGATTATCTACCAGATGCGATCGCTAGCGAGCTATCATATCAAGAAGTAACCGGATGTATCGCCGTTCAGGCCGATCAGTCGGAAACGGAAACCCATTTTTTACTGGCCTTGGCTAAACAATATCCTTTTATTAAAGGCGTAGTGGGTTGGACAGATTTAACAGCAGCTAATCTGGAAGAAAAATTGGCTGTTTATACTAAAAACCCACTTATTAAGGGCTGGCGCCATATTGTACAGGCAGAGCCCGATGGTTTCTTATTGCAACCTGCTTTTATTAAGGGAATTAAAACTATAAAGGATTACGATTATACCTACGATATTTTAATTAGGCACGACCAGTTACCAGAAGTAATTAAGTTTTTGGATAAAGTCGGAAATCAGCGATTTGTACTCGACCATTGTGCTAAGCCCGATTTAAAAAGTAAAGAAATTAAGACTTGGGCACAAAATATACGAACTGTTGCACAGCAGGAGCATGTTTTTTGTAAATTGTCGGGGCTGTTTACCGAAGGCGATTGGGCAAAGCCTGACGAAAAATTAATATTTGAGACACTTGATACCATATTCGAACATTTTGGCCCTTTAAGGGTATTGTTTGGTAGCGATTGGCCAGTAATGTTACTAGCTTCGAATTATGCAGAATGGCTTAAACTGATTAAAAAATATACCGAAAATTTTACGGCAAGCGAAAAACAAAGTATTTTTAACAATAATGCTTTAAAATTTTATAATAGCTAAAATAATGGATTTAAAACTAGCAAATAAAGTAATTATAGTATCGGGTGGGGCAAAGGGAATTGGTGCAGCAATTTCCATCTTATTAGCCAATGAAGGTGCTATTCCAGTAATTATAGGGCGTAACGATGCCGACAATGCCAAACTGGTTGCCGAAATTAAAGCTAAAGGACAGCAAGCTTTGTACTTTAATGCCGAACTTACCCGCCCCGACGATTGTAGGGCTGCAATAGCTCATGTTTTTGAACATTATGGAAAAATAGATGGGCTTGTTAATAATGCCGGCGTAAACGATGGGATTGGATTGGAGAATGGAAGTTACGAGGCTTTTATGGCGTCTTTGCATAAAAACCTAATCCACTATTACCTATTAGCACATTATGCGTTACCAGCTTTAAAACAAGCCAAAGGCGCGATTGTAAACATCGGGAGTAAAACTGCCGAAACCGGACAAGGGGGGACCTCGGCCTATGCCGCAGCAAATGGTGGTCGCAATGCACTTACCCGCGAATGGGCTGTAGAATTATTGCCTTATCAGATTAGGGTAAATGCCGTAATTGTAGCCGAAGCCTGGACCCCATTGTACGAAACCTGGATTAATACTTTTGCCAATAAAGAAGAGAAACTTAAAAGCATTACCTCGAAAATACCACTCGAAAACAGGATGACGAAAACCGAAGAAATCGCCAATATGGTTGCGTTTTTACTATCGGAAAAATCAAGCCACACTACAGGACAATTAATTCATGTAGATGGTGGTTATGTACATTTAGACAGGTCTTTATAAAATTAATTTTTAAAGCTTATCCTGCTTTTTAATACCAATATTATACAATACAAAACCCATAAAAAGGAAAAATAATACCCCGAGAATTTGATAGCCGCCATTTCCGAACCAGGTGGTAAATAAAGG
>JAZKCO010000008.1:168393-238489 GCA_040388055.1 Bacteroidota bacterium | reverse complement strand
CTACTAAGCGGCGAAATAAAATTAACCAGCGAAGTAAATAAAGGTTCAACATTTACTTTGCTCAGGTTATCTCTTACCGAAGGAATAACCATAAGTATCGCAACGATAACCCCCGCAATGGCGCCACCCGCAACCAAACCGGTAGCAAACAAATTTCCTGGTGCAATTTCTTCTTCCTCGGCAGTTTTAACTTTATTTTTTTCACGCCAGTTTACAATCCCTTTAATAGCTCCGCCAGCAAAAATAGGAAGGGTAGTCGATAAAGGTAAATAAGCGCCCACAGCAAAAGAAAGTGAATTAATACCGCATAATTCGATGGTAATTGCTATAAATACACCAACTAAAACATATTGCCAGTCTAAATTAAAAGAAAGCATCCCTTTTATTAAAGTGGCCATTAAAGTAGCTTGTGGAGCGGCATAAGTTTCGGTTCCGATAGCATGATGAATACCTTGTTTAACCATTTCGGCAGTAGGGGTATCTAAAATCCTAACCGTTAAACCAATAACGATCGAAGAGACAATAGCCCCAATAAACAAGGCAATTTGCTGATACTTGGGAGTAGCGCCTACAAGATAACCTGTTTTTAAATCTTGCGAAGTGGCGCCGGCATTTGCAGCAGCAATACAAATCATCCCACCCACAACCAAGGCCATAGGCTCGTATATTTTGCCAGTCCAACCCACCGCAATAAATACCAAACAGGTACCCATTATAGTGGCAATAGTCATCCCCGAAATGGGATTATTACTCGACCCGATTAATCCGACAATACGACTGGAAACCGTTACAAAAAAAGCACCGAATACAATAACCAGTACCCCAATTAAGAGTTTATTTACAATACTATCGCCTGGTATTTGTGGTAAAACAGCCATTAAAAGAATTAATGCCAAACTGCCAATTCCAACGATCTTAATAGAAAGATCCCGGTCGGTACGTTTAACTTGGTTACCTGCTTTACCTTCTTTTATCGAACCTATACTTTCTTTAAAGGACGAGATAATAGTTGGTATAGTCTTTAAAAGAGTAACGAAGCCACCAGCAGCTACTGCACCAGCGCCAATTTGTTTAACGAAAGCCTGGTAAATTGCTCTTGGATAATCGGCAAAGGTATGTGTTAATGGGTCCCAGGAGCCAGCGCCACCTGCCTTATTTAAATCGCTTAGCATCCCTAGCTTAACCAATTGTTTAGCGGCAACTACAGGGTCGATTAAGGTCGAAAGTAAGGGAATAAGTGCCAGCCAGGCTAAAACTCCACCTGCAACGAGGATACCAGCTATTTTTGGGCCGATAATATAACCCACCCCCATATATTCTGGAGTAATTTCGCCGCTTATTTGTGCCGAGGGTAAAAATTTATTAGCCTGCTTGGTTACCCAGGTTGGCGATTCGGCTACTACATGAAATACTTTTTGCATTAAAGCATAAACCAAAGAAAAGCCAAGGCCCCAAAATGCAGTACGGGCAAAACTCCCGCCTTTTTCTCCGGCTTGTAAAACCGACGCACAAGCGGTTCCTTCTGGATAGGGTAAATTTTCATGTTCTTTTACAATGAGCGACCTGCGTAAGGGAATCATCATTAAAGTACCTAAAATACCTCCCAAAATAGCCAGGATAAGGATGGTCATATAATTAAAAAATGCTTCGCCAGAACTCTGGCCACCAATACCGGTACTTAAGAAAAGAAAGCCAGGTAAAGTAAAAACTACCCCAGCTGCAATCGATTCGCCCGCCGAGCCGGTAGTTTGAATAATGTTGTTTTCTAAAATAGTGGTTTTAAAGAACTTTTTACCCAATGTAATGGCCAGTACTGCAATAGGTATGGATGCCGAAACCGTTAAACCTGCTTTTAATGCAAGATAAACTGTGGCTGCTCCGAAAATTATTCCGGCAATACAGCCTAATAGGATAGATTTTAAGGTAAACTCTGCAACATTACTTTCTGCAGGTACAAAGGGCTTAAATTCTTCTTTACTCATTTTAGATGGGGATTAGAGGAATAAAGATAATTTTTTTTCATGAGCATTCAAATGACCACCACTTCTTCTATCTCAATACTTTTAGACATCTTTGCAATATGAAACAGAAAGCAATCTTTTTAGATAGGGATGGGGTTCTTAACCACGAGATAAACGATTACATCTGTAAGTTAGCAGATTTTGAAGTACTGGAATATCAAATCGAACCACTTAAAAGATTTTACGACGAGGGTTATTTACTAATCGTGATTACTAACCAGGGAGGAATTGCTTTAAACAGGTATTCGGAAGCAGATTTGGCGGCTATGCATCGGGTCTTATTTGATGCATTCGAGGCTCGGGGTGCAAAAATTAGTCACGCTTATTATTGTCCGCATCATCCAACGGTAAGTGGGCCCTGCCAGTGCCGGAAACCGCTACCAGGGATGTTATTAACTGCAATAGCCACTTACCATATCGACCCGGCTTTATCGGTAATGATTGGCGATAAACAACGGGATGTGGAAGCAGCTAATGGGGCGGGGGTAAGGGGAATGCTGATCGAACCCGACGAGCAAATTAATTATGATAAAGTTAAACAGCTATTAAACGGTCCGCCGATTTCGGATCAGGTGTAAAACGCTTCTCCTGGTTTAAACCTTCCCAAATACACGTTATTGGCTATTTTTTTCTAATTAAGGAAGCCGAACTTGTATTAAACATTAATTGTTTTACCTATAAACCTTTCGCTTAATTTGAAACTACGGTAATGTATCCTTCCAATTACCGGCCCTCTTTTTCTAGATAGAGGGGCTCGAATTCCTTTTTTAATGTTTGCCATTTTGTTGCCTTTTAGGTGTAGTTATCTAACTGTTCGACCGTTGTTCTCTACTGCCTAGCTTTTCCTTAGCCTTTACTTAGACTTTTGTTAGGGTTAGGGTCTAACAGACTCTGAGCAAACTCTGACCAAACTCTAACAATAGTCTGAAGTCTATTAGAGGAGGCCCGACCGGATACTAGCGATGACTGCCCTTTGCAGCCGGTTTATTTTTTATCTTTTTTTGAGATGTTTTAGCCTTTGGGTAAATCCATTTGCTGGGCTCGAGGTGCCTGGTTAGGTAATCGTGGTTAAAAGTACTGACTTTAATAGAAAAATAAGCAGCCGGGAGTTTTTGTTTCTTTTTGCGGAAAAAAGAAAGCGCCTTCGTGACGGAGAACGAAAAAGAAAACATAACTAAATCTCCCCGACATTTTTGCTTGATCCGCTAACGCACTAACAGTAGGGCATGGATTTCATAAAAGGGCTAGAAACAAGAAAGCCTCAACACAATAAGGTGGTGAGACTTTCTTTATATAACACTAATGAAAAAAGGCTTATTTAGTCGCAGCTTTCTCGTGGTCGGCTAAAAAAGTTGCCAGGCCACTATCGGTTAAAGGATGTTTTAATAATGCAGTAATCGCAGCTAAAGGAGCCGTAACGACATCCGCACCTAATTTAGCACAGGCTACAATATGTAATGGTCCGCGAATGGATGCTGCTAAAATCTCTGCTTCATAACCGTAGTTATCGAATATTAAACGAATATCTTCAATTAATTGCAGACCATCTGTAGAAATATCGTCTAGTCTGCCTAAAAATGGCGATACATAATTAGCACCGGCTTTAGCTGCTAATAAAGCCTGACCAGGAGAAAAAATTAAGGTGCAGTTTGTTCTGATTCCTTTTCCAGCCAAATATTTAATGGCTTTAACTCCGTCTTTAATCATTGGTATTTTTACAACGATTTTAGGGTTAAGGGCAGCTAAAGCTATACCTTCTTTAATCATCCCATCGAAATCTGTCGAAATAACTTCGGCGCTTACGTTATCGTCTACAATGTCACAAATCGCCTTATAATGCTTAATTACATTAGCTTCGCCAGTAATTCCTTCTTTTGCCATTAGGCTCGGATTAGTGGTTACTCCATCTAAAATGCCTAAATCCTGGGCTTCTTTAATTTGTGCTAAATTTGCAGTGTCAATAAAAAATTTCATAATTTCTGGAATCCCTAATGGGAAAAAATTAATATGAGAAGAAACCCTGATTAATTTGCACCACCCCTTCAGGGGGATAGGGGTAAAAAATGGGCAAGCAACTTTTATCGCACCGCTACAACCTTCTACCCTTGCTTCGTTCCCGCCCTGGGGGAGTTCAAAGGGAGCTGATCGTAAAAGACTTGCCCGGCACAAAGGTAGCAAAAGCAGCGGTTTTACAAAAAAGAAATGTGTTAATTTTTGAACCATTTTTAGCAGCTTGGTAGCGAGGGAATTAGGCGGTTGATTTAGTTGTTATGGGTGATGTGTTGCAGGCGATGAGGCTGGATTCGTAATGGAGTAACGAACAACGAAAGATGACCAACGAACTTATTACTATGCATAAATAACAAAGTTGGTATTATCAAATTGGCAATTGAAATCGATACCAATTAACAAATTAGTAATTTTATTAGGCTAATTTCATTAAAATATATTTTTTTCCTAAAAATATTATAGATAATGTAATGTAACGTCTCTTTTACCTATCTTAGTGTTTCCTATACACTAACTAAAAGACCGATGGAAAGCTTAAACGAACACCAGGGATTATACCGAAAAAGTTTCGAACACGATGCCTGTGGCATTGGTTTCGTTGCCCATGTT
Organism: Bacteroidota bacterium; assembly: GCA_040388055.1. Lineage (GTDB taxonomy): Bacteria > Bacteroidota > Bacteroidia > Sphingobacteriales > Sphingobacteriaceae > Pedobacter. The sequence goes on along the minus strand of JAZKCO010000008.1, from coordinate 233,849 downwards.
AAGGGCCGGAAATCGCATCAGATTATAGCCGATGCGATTACGATTCTGGAAAACCTCGACCATCGGGGTGCTTGTGGTGCCGAACCAAATACTGGCGATGGTGCAGGGATTATGATCCAGGTTCCTCACGAATTCCTTTTCGACGAATGCTTAAGAGCGGGTTTCAGTTTACCGGCCTATGGAGATTATGGGGTTGGGATGCTTTTCTTACCTAAAGAAATTCGCGCCCGGGAGGAGTGTCGAGAAATTATTTATCGTACCGCCGAAAAACTAGACCTCGAAGTACTGGGTTTCAGAAAAGTACAAGTCGATACCACCGGTATTGGCGATACGGCATTGTCGGTCGAGCCAGAAATTGAACAGGTATTTATTTCCAGGCCCTATCAAGTGGCACCCGGAGCAGATTTCGAACGGAAATTGTTTGTACTCAAAACCTATCTCGCTAAAACCATTTATAGTACAGTTGCTGGCAGCAAACAGGATTTTTATATTGCCTCCTTTTCTTCCAGAACAATTATTTACAAAGGACAACTTACTTCTTTACAGGTAAGAACTTATTTTACCGAATTGAGCGATAAGCGGATGGTTTCGGCCTTCGGCTTAATTCACTCTCGTTTTGCTACCAACACTTTTCCATCGTGGCGCCTAGCACAGCCCTTTAGGTATATTGCCCATAACGGCGAAATAAATACCCTTCAAGGTAATTTAAATTGGTTTAGATCGAGTATCAAATCTTTTGCTTCGCCTTATTTTACAGCCGAAGAACTGAATATGATTTTGCCCGTAATCGACGAAACTCAATCAGATTCTGGGTGTCTCGATAATGTAGTCGAACTTTTATTGCATGCCGGCCGGTCATTGCCTCATGTATTAATGATGCTTATTCCCGAGGCCTGGGATGGTAATAAAGATATGGACCCTATAAAAAAGGCTTTTTACCAATTCCATGCCTCTTTAATGGAACCTTGGGATGGGCCGGCAGCGATTGCTTTTACCGACGGTAATTTAATAGGCGCTACTTTAGATCGTAATGGTTTGCGCCCTTCCCGTTATGTATTAACAGCCGATGATCGCGTAATTATGGCTTCCGAATCGGGTGCTTTAGCGATCGATCAAAGCACTGTTATTGAAAAAGGCCGCTTAACTCCTGGTAAAATGTTTGTGGTCGACATGGAGCAGGGGCGGATTATTAGCGATGAAGAAATTAAAAAACAAGTTTGCACCCGTAGGCCTTACGCCGATTGGATTAATCAATATCAGATTAAATTAGAAGAGTTACCCGAGCCAAGAGTAATGTTTACCAATTTGGCGAAAGATTCTATTTTTAAATACCAGCAGGTATTTGGTTATACCCGGGAAGATATCGATTTATTGTTAAAGCCGATGGCTATTGAAGGCAAAGAGGCCATTGGTTCTATGGGAACGGATACGCCTTTAGCTGTTTTATCTAAGCAAGCTCAACATTTATCGTCTTATTTTAAACAGCTATTTGCGCAGGTTACCAATCCGCCTATCGATCCTATTCGCGAAAAAGTAGTAATGAGCCTCGCCGGTTTTATGGGTAATAATGGTAATCTATTGGAAGAAAATCAGATGCAATGCCATTGTGTAGGGATTAAACATCCAATTTTAACCAATTTGGAGTTAGAAAAACTAAGAAGTATAGATACCGGATTGTTTCAATCTAAAACACTCCAGACCTATTTCAGGGCGAACGATAAACCTGGTGCATTAGCCAAAGCTTTAGACCGGCTTTGCCGCTACGCGGTCGATGCAGTAGAAGATGGGTTTCAGGTTATCGTGCTTTCAGACCGGGCTATAGACTCCGAACATGCCGCTATTCCCTCTTTATTGGCCGTTTCTTCGGTACACCACCACCTTATTAGAAAAGGGTACAGGGGTGCAGTAGGGATCGTGGTTGAGGCTGGAGATATCTGGGAGGTTCATCATTTTGCCACTTTAATTGGCTTTGGTGCGACGGCAGTAAATCCGTACCTGGCTTTGGAAACCATTAAATGTTTCGATAAAGAAAGTGGCATCAAGCCTGAAAAACTTATTTCGAATTATATTTATGCGGTTAACAGCGGGCTATTAAAGATTTTCTCTAAAATGGGAATTTCCACACTGCAATCGTACCATGGTGCCCAGATCTTCGAAATTTTAGGGATCAACGAGCAAGTCGTTAACACTCATTTTACCGGAGCAGTTTCGCGGATTGGTGGTCTAGGTCTCGATGAAATTGCTTTAGAAACCTTAATTAAGCATCGTCGAAGCTTTGGCCCTAAAACACAAACTGAGCAACTCTTAGCCACTGGCGGGAATTATAAATGGCGCAGAAAAGGGGAGAAACATTTATTTAACCCCGAAACCATCCATTTACTGCAAAATGCAACGCGAAGAAATGATTATGCCACTTTTAAGAAATATTCGAAATTAATTAATGAGCAAACCGCTCAGGCCTATACGATAAGGGGCTTATTAGAATTTAACTATAACCGCTCTTCTATTTCCTTGGCAGAGGTAGAACCAGTCGAAAATATTTTAAGAAGGTTTGCTACTGGGGCGATGTCGTTTGGTTCTATTTCGCACGAGGCGCATTCTACCTTAGCTATTGCCATGAATCGCATTGGCGGAAAAAGTAATACCGGCGAGGGCGGCGAAGATGAGATGCGTTACGAAAAGCTGGCGAATGGCGATTCGATGCGATCGGCCATTAAACAAATCGCTTCTGCTCGTTTTGGAGTAACTAGTTATTATTTAACCAATGCCGACGAGCTGCAGATTAAAATGGCGCAGGGTGCAAAACCTGGCGAAGGCGGACAGTTACCGGGCCATAAAGTCGACGATTGGATTGCGAAAGTTCGTCATGCTACGCCTGGGGTAGGCTTAATTTCGCCACCACCACATCACGACATTTACTCGATCGAAGATTTGGCGCAGCTTATTTTCGATCTAAAGAATGCTAATAGAGCGGCCAGAATTAATGTTAAGTTAGTTTCTAAAGCTGGGGTAGGTACTATTGCTGCCGGAGTGGCTAAGGCGCATGCCGATGTAATTTTGGTTTCCGGTTATGACGGCGGAACGGGTGCTTCGCCCTTAACTTCTATTCAGCATGCTGGTTTACCCTGGGAGTTAGGCTTGGCCGAAGCTCATCAGACCTTAGTTAAAAACAACTTACGAAGCAGGGTGGTTTTGCAAACCGACGGGCAGTTAAAAACCGGTCGGGATATTGCCATTGCAGCCTTATTAGGTGCCGAAGAATGGGGAGTGGCAACTGCCGCACTGGTTACGGCGGGTTGTATTATGATGCGGAAATGCCATCTGAATACTTGTCCGGTTGGGGTAGCTACGCAAGATCCCGAACTGAGGAAATTGTTTACCGGCGACCCGGATCATGTCGTTAATTTGTTTCATTTTCTGGCCGAAGAATTAAGAGAGATTATGGCCGAGCTTGGTTTCAGGACCATCGAAGAAATGGTTGGCGCTGCAGATGCTTTACAAATGCGCCCTATAGACGATAGCGATTGGAAATTGAAACATGTAAATCTCGCTCCGATTTTATTTAAAGAACCGAATAGAGGCACGACTTTGTATAACAGCGAAAAACAGGATCATGGACTCGAAAATGTATTAGATCATCAGCTTATAGCAAAAGCGCAGCCTGCTATTTTACATAACGAACCTGTGTTTGCTAATTTTGAGGTTAAAAATACCGATAGAGCAATCGGAACGATGTTATCGAACGAGTTATCGAAAGTTCACAAAGGAGCTGGATTAGCACCCGATACGATTAATTTTAAGTGTTTCGGCTCTGCTGGTCAGAGTTTTGGTGCTTTTGCTGCAAAAGGCCTATCGCTAACCCTGGAAGGCGAGGGAAATGACTACGTCGGGAAAGGGCTTTCGGGCGCCAAATTAGTTATTTACCCTTTTAGTAATATCAATTATGTACCCGAGCAGAATATCATTATAGGCAATGTGGCCTTATATGGTGCCACTTCTGGCGAACTTTACATTAGGGGTAAAGCTGGCGAACGTTTCGCTGTTCGTAATTCTGGTGCTACTACGGTAGTAGAAGGGATTGGTGATCATGGTTGCGAATACATGACCGGTGGCGAAGTATTAGTGATTGGCGATACCGGTAGTAATTTTGCTGCCGGAATGAGCGGTGGCTTGGCTTGGGTATATGATGTTAAAGGCGACTTTGCTCAAAAATGCAATCCTGAAATGGTCGATTTAGATGCACTCGAAACAGAGGACGAGCAACGGATAATGATTTTACTGAAAAACCATATCAGGTTAACAAACAGCAGAGTTGCCGAATTTATATTAAGCGATTGGGCTAATCAGTCGGGCAAATTTGTTAAGGTATTCCCTAAAGAGTACAAAGCAGTTTTATTACAACGCAGTTTACAAGTTAAAATTAATTAAATGGGAAAAATAACTGGATTTTTTGAATACGAAAGAGTTTCGCCTTCAAAACAAGAGCCTACAACCCGCATACAACATTATAACGAATTTTTAGATCCATTGGCCGACGAACAGCTAAATAAGCAAGCCGCCCGTTGTATGGATTGTGGGGTTCCTTTTTGCCAGTCGGGCTGTCCGCTAGGTAATGTTATTCCCGAGTTTAACGATGCGGTATATAAAGGAGCGTGGCATAATGCGACCGATATTTTACTCAGCACTAATAATTTTCCAGAATTTACAGGCCGCATTTGTCCGGCACCCTGCGAAAGTGCATGCGTTTTAGGAATTAACCGGTCACCGGTCGCTATCGAAGAAATAGAAAAACATATTATAGAAATTGCTTTCGAAAAAGGTTTCATTAAAGCAAATCCCCATTTAATCCGTACCGGCAAAAAAGTGGCGGTTATTGGCTCCGGCCCTGCGGGTTTAGCTGCTGCTGCACAACTCAATAAAGCCGGGCATGAAGTAGTAGTTTTCGAACGCGATGATAGCCCCGGAGGCCTATTGCGTTATGGTATTCCCGATTTTAAACTCCAAAAAGATGTTGTCGACCGTAGAATAAAATTAATGGAAGAAGAAGGTATTGTTTTTAAATGCAATACCAATGTTGGCGAAAATATGGAGCTCAGTACGCTTTTAAGAGACTACCAGGCATTAGTATTGGCTGGTGGTTCTACGATACCCCGCGATTTAGCGGTGCCTGGAAGGGCGCTTAAGGGCATCCACTTTGCTATGGACTTCTTGAAGCAGCAGAATAAACGGGTAAGTTTGCGCGAAATTACGACCGAAGAAATTAAAGCAACGGGTAAAAATGTAATTGTAATAGGGGGGGGCGATACCGGTTCTGATTGTATTGGTACCTCCAACCGTCAGGGCGCCAAATCGGTAACGCAGTTCGAAATTATGCCAATGCCCCCGCAAAGTCGGGCCGACCACATGCCTTGGCCAACTTATCCTATGCTATTAAAAGTAACGTCATCGCACGAAGAAGGGGTAAGCAGAACTTGGGCGGTAAATACTAAAGAGTTTATTGGCGATGAAAATGGCAACTTAAAAGCGCTAAAAGTGATAGAAGTAGCCTGGGATATTGATGCTAATGGCCGGGCTGGCGGCTTTAAAGAAGTTGCCGGTACCGAAAAAGTTTATCCCTGCGAGCTTGTACTCTTAGCTATGGGTTTTCTACATCCTCAAAAACAAGGTTTGTTAGAAAAACTAGGTGTCGAATTAGACGAAAGAGGAAATGTAAAAGCAATAGAAGGCGTTTATCAGACTAATATTCCTAAGGTTTTTGCTGCCGGCGATATGCGTCGTGGGCAATCATTGGTGGTTTGGGCAATATCTGAAGGCCGGGAAACCGCCCGCAAAGTCGACGAATATTTAATGGGCTTTAGCAAGCTGCCGTCGAAAGATGCGATTGCTTACGCTTAATTTTTTCTGTTTAGTTTCTGGTACAAGTATTTGCTTTTAAAGATTATACTTGAAATACCCCCCGTCATTGCGAACTGAAGCCGGGCTAAGGCGTTGGCGTGAAGCAATCTTTATTAGGGGGGATATTTAAATTATTAGTCAAACTTATTTTAATGTTAGCTTAAGCAGCTGCTCTTAATGATTGGAAAGGCTGCTTCGCTTCGCTCGCAATGACGAAAAAAGCAAACCGAAATAACGATTAAGATGGTTCGAAATCACATCTTTATTACCAATAAGTTAAACTATTTCTCGCTTGGATTCTTCTTGCCGGCCAATAACTTGGCTATGGTTTTCTGAATGCGGTCTATTCTTGTTTTTTCCTGCTTGGCAGTTAATATCCAAAGCACATACTCTTTTCGATTAGAATAGGAGAGTTGCTCGTAAAAGTGCAAAGCAGTACTGTTTTTTGCTAATTCGCTGGCGAGGTCGACCGGTAAGGTTACTTTTTTGTTGATAACATCGACATAATTACCATACGCGTTTTGCTCGATCTCGGCATTACCTACGCCAGATTTTTTAGCATTGCTTATTGGTTTTACCCGTAAGGCAGTCCAGAGCGTATCTATTGCAGCCGAGGCACAAGGCGTTAAATTATAGGTCTTTAAATCTTCCCAGGATTGCATCAGGTTTAAATCGCTGGCCAATTTTGTTTTTGCTTTAGGATACATGATCCAGCATATAGTTTTATCGCCGATCTGATGCTGCTCCTTATTGAGGGCTTCCAACATTTCGGCCTTTGTACTTGCAAACAAGAGTAAAGCATGATAATTTTTGGTGGTCGAAAATGAAAAAACAATATCATTCGGAATTTCTCCAATCAAGATGGGGAAATTTTGTGGTGCATTTAATACCGTAACCCTAAATCCGGGTTTAATCTGTAGCTTTTTCAGTAATAAATTTTCCATCTTTATAACCTTAGTTTAGCAAAGAAGTCCCATAGCACGATACCGGCAGAAATAACGATATTGAACGAGTGTTTAGTGCCGAATTGTGGGATTTCGATACAATTATCAATTTTTTCCATTACTTCGTCGCTAACACCACTTACTTCATTACCAAATATTAGAGCGTATTTCTTGCGGCTATCGGGGATAAAAGTATTAAGCATGGTACTGTTTTGCGCTTGTTCGATAGCTATTATCTCGTAGCCTTTTTCGCGTAGCGAAGCAATAGCCGTTAAGGTTTCTTCGAAGTGAACCCAATCTATCGATTGGGTGGCGCCCAATGCTGTTTTTTCGATTTCACGATGTGGAGGTTGTGCAGTAATCCCGCATAAAACTACTTGCTCGACAGCAAAACCATCGGAAGTTCTAAAAATCGAACCCACATTATGCATACTTCGCACATTGTCTAAGACCACCACAACAGGTAATTTATCTTGTTGCTTAAATTCGGATACATTTACCCGGTTAAGCTCATCTAATTTTAGTTTCTTCATTTTTATTGCCTTAAAGCCTAACCGGCCCGTTGCCAATTTCGCTAATATAAATAGCAGCAGGATAGCCAATTTTGGCTACATAGTATTCGGTTAGTTGTTTAGCAAAATCCTCTTCATACCCTTTCTTAAGGAGCGCAATTGCGCAACCACCAAAGCCAGCGCCAGTCATTCTTGCGCCACTTACGGCTGTAAAACCCGCACAAAACTCGACTACAGCATCTAATTCCTTACCTGTTACTTCGTAAAGGTCCTTTAACGATTGATGGGAAGCATACATTAAACGGCCAAATTCTGCTATTTCGCCAGCACTTAGTGCTTTGGCAGCTAAATGAACACGATCGTTTTCTTTAACTACATGGGTGGCTCTTTTTAGAACAACCGGGTCGGTAATTAAATGGCTATGTAAGGCCAGTTTTTCGCCGGTAAGTTCGCATAAATTGGCAATGTTAATTTCTTGTTGTAATGCCGATAAAGCCTGCTTACATTCTGCTACCCGTTCGTTATATTTAGATTCGGCCAGTTTACGGGGTTTATTGGTATTAATAATTGCCAAAACATGGTCGCCAAGATCGCAGTCAACTACTTTATATTTTAAGGTGTCGCAATTGAGCACCAAAGCTTTATGGGCTTCGCCAAAGGCGATAGAAAACTGATCCATAATACCAGAATTTACACCAATAAATTCATTCTCGACTTTTTTGGCAATTTTTACCAGCTCCAGTTTAGCCAGATTGAGCTTAAAATAATCGTTTAGCGCATAAGCGGTAACCACTTCTATCGAAGCCGAAGAAGATAGACCAGAACCAATCGGGATGTTTCCAAAATACAGGAGATCGAGCCCGCAAAGTGGGGTCTCTCCTTGTACAAGTTCGTTAATCACGCCAAGTGGGTAATTGTACCAGGAAGTGCCTGTTTTCTGATAGGTTTGTTGAAGAGTTACAGTTCCTTCTTCTTCAAAATTAAGGCTGCTAAATCTAATTACCCGATCGTTATTTGGCGCTAAAAGTAGCCAGGTGCCTACTGTAATGGCACAGGGCATAACTAATCCGCCATTGTAATCGATATGTTCGCCTATTAAATTTACCCGGCCTGGAGCAAAATAAATAGCTGTGGGTTGCTGCTTGTATTTCTCTAAAAACTGGTCGACTAACTGCTGCTTCATAAATATTAATTTCTTGGCCGATTTTATATTTTAAATTGTAATTTAGCCAATGGCCTAAGATACAATTTATGAGCATAAAGCAGCTAAATACCGGACATTTTATTGATAAAAAAGAAGTAATTTCTGTCGTATTAAGTAACGATAGGGGCACAGAAGTGAAAATCTTTAATTATGGTACTATTATTAATCAATTTATCGTTACCAATGCCCATGGCGATAAACAGGACATTGTTTTGGGCTTCGATACTTTCGAGCAATACCTAAGCAAGGCTTATTTAACAGATTATCCTTATTTCGGGGCTATTATTGGTCGTTATGCAAACCGGATAAAGGATGGAGAATTTAACTTAGACGGCGTAGCTTATCAACTTGCGAAAAACAATGGAAATGATTGCCTGCATGGCGGTAACGTAGGTTTTGATCGTAAAGTATGGGATATTATTAACCTTACCGAAACGCCGCATGCAGGGGTAACTTTTCAATATTTCAGCCTCGATGGCGAAGAAAATTTCCCTGGCGACCTGGCTGTTCAGCTTACTTTCGAACTTACAAATAACGACGAACTTATTTTAACTTACCAAGCCGATACCGACGAAGCAACACCAGTAAATTTAACACATCATAGTTATTTCAATTTATCGGCTACCGGCAAGCAGGTTATGGATCATGTACATCAGGCTAATGCAGCGCATTACCTAGAGCAAGACGATAATTGGGTAGTTACCGGGAAATTAATTCCAGTCGAGGGTACCCGGCACGATTTCAGGAATGGGAAAGCGATAGGCGAGGGCTGGGATCCGGAACTAGGCTACGACCAAACCTATGTATTGGATAAAGAATATGGGGCTTTAACCCTGGCCACGAAAACAACTGCAGCCGACAGCGGTTTAACTTTGCTTGTTTATACCACAGAACCGGTAGCACATTTATATACCGCGAAATATTTGAAGGTAGAAAATGGTAAAGGCGGCAAAAATTATGGCGAATTCGATGCGTTTTGTGTAGAGACACAACATCATCCTAATGCAGTTAATATTCCACATTTTCCGAACACTATTTTAAGGCCCGACGAAATTTATAGGCAAACCACAATTTATAAAGTAGTTAAAACTGAGGTTTAGAGCTTATCTAGTACCATTTTAATGGCGCTTTCGATAATTTTATTGGGCTCGCTGCTAAATTCGAACTTTACCCTGCTCGCCAGGATGGCATTAACAGAGAGTGCTTTATGACCCAGTGTTTTGGCTAAGGCATAAATTCCAGCAGTTTCCATTTCTAAATTGGTAATGCGGTTTTTACCCTGACTAAAGTTGCGAAGTTGACTTATAAAATCTGGAATTGCATTTTTTGCCCGCACTTGTCGGCCCTGTGGGGCGTAAAAACCAGGAGCAGTGGCTGTAATTCCTTGCTCCATATCTTTTCCAATGGTTTGTAGTAAACCGGCGTCGGCAGCGGTTAAATAAGGATGAATGCCCTTGCCTAAATGGAAATGAGATTGAATACCATCTAATAAGTTGTGTTCATCGCCAGAAACCTGATGGATATAATAGTGCATTAAGGCGTCGAAGCCCAAGCCGTAAGCCGATGCTAAGATTGTTCCCATCGGGATATCTGGTTGTATGGCACCAGAAGTGCCTATTCTTATAATTTGCAACGATTTTAAGTCTTTTTTAACCTCGCGGGTTGCGAAATCGATGTTTACCAGCGCATCTAATTCGTTAAAAACAATATCGATATTGTCGGTGCCAATACCTGTAGACAGTACAGTAACCCGTTTTTTACCCAGATAGCCGGTATGGGTAATGAACTCCCGTTTGCCTTTTTTAATTTCTATCGAGTCGAAATACTTACTAATGGCAGCAACCCGGTCTAAATCGCCAACCGTGATTACCGTATCGGCAATATCTTCTGGTAATAAGTTAAGGTGGTAAATGCTACCATCTGGGTTAATAATTAAATCGGCTTCCGAGAGTTTCTGCATCATTAAACAAAGCTATTAAAATAATAATTAATTTATTTGTCGAGGTATTTTATGGCAATGCCTTCAATTTTCTCCAGTTTCCCTAAAACAATAGCGAGCTGCGCTTTTCTAACCTCGAATTTGAGGTAACAAGTACTATTAAATTGTTGAACTAAAATATTTAATTGCTCCTCTTTTATAATGCGCATAACGGGGTTCATTACAAGATAATCGAAGTTGATTTCGTAAGTGTCGTTAAGCGTTTTAATTTCGATTTCATTTTCCTTAATCGCCTCTATAGCAGCATTTTTGTAGGCATTAATTAAACCCGGAACCCCCAATAAAGTCCCACCAAAGTAGCGTACAACGACAATTAAAACGTGGGTAAGGTCGGCCGAAAGCAAAGTGTTTAAAATGGGTCTTCCGGCGGTGCCAGACGGTTCTCCATCGTCGTTTAGTCGAAAAACTCGCCGGTCTGTTGTTAATCGCAATGCCCAGCAGAAATGCCTTGCCTTTGCATGTTCTGCCCTTAAGGTGGCCAGAATTGGTTTAAGTTCCGATTCGTTTTGTAGTGGATAAGCATAGGCAATAAATTTACTGCCTTTGTCTTTAAAAATCCCTTCAGAAACCTTGCCTAAGGTTCGGTAAGTGTCATCGAATAACATGGAACTGTGCAATTGTGATTAAAATAATGGCCAATAAGGCTAGTGCCATTCCGAGGTAATTTAGCTTACTTAATTTCTCTTTAAATACTAAAATACCGATGAGACTACCCGCTATAATTACCCCCATGTTCATGCCAGCAAATACCGTAGATGGGTCGTTGGCCATTGCCCGGTGTGCCTTGAGATAAAATAGGATATTTCCGAAATTAAAAAAACCCAAAATACAGCCGCAAATAAAATTAATGAGCTGTAATTTGGTTTGTGCCTTAATTGCCAGATAAACGATATAACTTAAAGAAACAATAAATGCAATGCAGAATACCACAAACAATGAAGTGGTATAAGGAATAACATTCAACTGGCTTATCATTTTAAACAAGACATCGATAAGTCCAAAGCCAATAAAAACCAAGGTGGGATAAAGCCAGTTATTTTTGCTTTTTACAGCAGTAGCGGGCCGATGTAGCGTTAAAATGATGGCAATAAAGGCGAGGATAATGCCTATATATTTTAAAAGATGGTAGTCGTCATTAAATAAAAAATAAGCAGCACAAAGGGAGATAAATAAAGAGAGCCGCTGGGCGATATCTGTCCGGGCCAAGCCCGTTTTATTTACAGATAAGGCCAGGAAAATAAATATCGTTGGCAGTAAAATCCCTAGCGCTAAATGTATGGGGCTCAATGCGGTTAAACTGAGGTCGCTTAATGCTGGTTTAAAAAAGAAGGCACTTAAGGCAATGGCGAAAAAATAATTCCAGGTTATGGCTTGCGCAATATCAAGCTGATATCTTTTAGCGAGTTTCAGTAAAACACCAACAGTAACACTACAGATAATACTTAAAATTAAATAGATCATATTTTTCTTGAGGGTGTGTAAATAGATAATTGATCTTCGCCAATAGCGATGGTTTCTATAAGTTTCCCTTCCAAAACGGGCGCTTTTATGCCATCATTCCATTGCTTATCGGCGGTAAAAATCCGAGCCTCATCCCATAATCCAGCGGTAATAAATTGCTGGAGTACTTGTTGTCCGCCTTCTACAATTACCGACTGGATATCCATCAGGTATAACTGGAACGCTATTTTTTGAGCTAAATAGAATTGCATATCTTCCATCTGTATAAAATGAAGGTTATCGCGAACTTCCGTTTTCACTTCATTAAATATAATGGTTTTAGATTCGTTAGTATAGAGCTCATAATTTTCCGGAACGGTTAGGTTTTTGTCGATCAAAATACGGATAGGGTTTTTACCTGGCCATAATCTCGTTGTAAGTTCTGGGTTATCGATAAGTGCTGTATTTTTACCAACCAGGACAGCATCTTCTTCACTTCTCCATTTATGCGTTAACTGTTTGGCGACTTTACCACTAATCCATTCTTGTACACCTGCAGGCGGGGCAAAATAACCATTGGCCGTTTGTGCCCATTTTAAAATAATAAAAGGTCGCTGCTGTTGTAATCGGGTAAAAAACCGTCGGTTTAAATAAGCGCATTTTTCTTCCAGTATCCCGCTTTCCACTTCAATTGCAGCGGCCTTTAATTTGGCTATTCCTTTGCCATTTACTGCCAAAAATGGGTCGGTATTTCCAATTACCACCTTTTTAAGCTGGTGTTTAATTAATAAATCGGCACAAGGTGGTGTTTTGCCAAAATGAGCGCAGGGCTCCAGGTTTACGTAGGCGATCGCATTTTTTAAGAGAGCAGGGGCCTGATCGCCATATTTTATAAAAACGGCATTAATTGCATTTACCTCGGCGTGGGCTTCGCCAATTTGCTGATGATAACCTTCGCCTATAATTTGCGCGCCCGAAACAATTACACAACCTACCATTGGGTTTGGACTTACCTTTCCCATTCCCAATATCGCCAATTCGAGGCAACGTTGCATGTAAAATTCATCATTCATTATTACAAATTAAGGTATATTTTTATCAGTAATACAATTTGTTTTTAATGATTTCATACTTTTACGCTTCATGAAATTAAAGACGCTTGCCATCAAATTTACGGCTAACCTCCAAACTATTTACAGCAAAGAGGAAGCTCATGCTATATTTCTAATTGTAATAGCAAAATTATTGCAATACAGTAAAAACGATTATTTATTACGAAAAGAAGAAGAACTCCCTAAAGATACTTTAGATAAGCTGGAAATAGTGCTAGAAAAATTAGCACAAGGCATACCTGTTCAATATATTTTAGGCGAGACTTGGTTTTATGGCCTGCCATTTAAGGTAAGTCCTGCTGTTTTAATTCCGCGACCTGAAACTGAAGAATTGGTAGCGTGGGTTTTGGAAAAAATACCAAATAGTATATCAGGTATCGAGCTTTTGGATATTGGTACTGGTAGCGGATGTATTGCGATTGCACTTAAAAAACAACTCCCAAAGGCAAAAATAACAGCTATAGATATATCAAGCGAAGCTTTAACCATCGCCCAGCAAAATGCCGATTTTAACAAGGTTGAAGTAACATTTGTTCGGCAAGATATACTCCATACCCGGAACGAGCTACAAGACACGCGCTATGATAGCATTGTAAGTAATCCGCCTTATATTACCCAGGCCGAAAAGGCAGAGATGCACCAAAACGTACTGGCAAACGAGCCACACCTGGCATTATTTGCAAGCCAAGAAAATCCTTTAATTTTTTATGAGGCTATTGCCGATTTTGCGAGCTTAAACCTTAAACCGGAAGGCCTTCTTTTCTTCGAGATTAACGAATATTTAGCTCAAGAAACTATTAATTTATTAGAGTCTAAAGGATTTAATAACATTGAATTAAAAAAAGATATGCAAGGAAAAAACAGAATGGTTTGCTGCAGCCATAATTAAGACCTGGGGTGGTATTGCGTAATTACACTTCGGAGGTAATCCCGGTCTAAATGGGTATAAATTTCTGTAGTCGTAATGCTGGCATGACCTAACATCTCTTGTACTGCACGTAAATCGGCACCACCCTCAATTAAATGGGTAGCAAAAGAATGCCTGAAGGTATGTGGGCTAATACTTTTTGTAATTCCTGCTTTAATGGCTAAATCTTTGACGAGGGTAAATACCGAAACCCGCGATAAATGGCTCCCGAATTTATTCAGGAAAATATAATCTTCATGTCCTTTTTTGATCTGCTGATGAACCCTTATTTCATTTATATAAATAGCTAAGTATTTGAGGGCTACGGTTCCAATTGGTACCAAACGTTCTTTATTTCCTTTTCCCACAATTTTAATAAATTCGGTTGCTACAAAAACATTCGAAATCCTAAGTTCTATCAACTCTGTTACCCTTAACCCGCAGCCATACAGCACTTCCAAGAGCGCTTTACTTCTCATACCTTCTGGCTTTGATGCGTCAATAGCCCCAATTAAATCGTTAATTTCATTAATATTAAGGGTGTCGGGCAATTTTCGGCTGGTTTTTGGTGCAGCAATTAAAGCTGTAGGATCTTCGACAATAATTTCTTCGAGCATTAAATAATTAAAAAAGGCCTTAATGCCCGATAATACCCGGGCTTGCGTGGTAGCTTGCATTCCCATATTATTTAGCCAGGAAATAAAAGCCCTTAATTCGCCGAGTTGTAAAGTGTGTATATTTAATGGCCGATTTAAACTATCAGAATATTGGCTTAACTTTGCCAAATCGTTTAAATAGGCATCGATAGAGTGAGCAGAAAGAGAACGCTCCAGCTTTAAATAAGTTGTAAATCCCTTCAGATACGATGAAGTATTCATGATTATTGTTTCTATTTTTACCTAACTTTACGACGCATGAAGATACAAATAATTAATGGCCCAAATTTAAACCTATTAGGCTTACGCGAACCCGCTATTTACGGTTCAGAAGGATTTGATACTTATATTTCTCAATTACGCGATCTATATAGTATTATTCAGATCGATTATTTCCAGAGTAATGTCGAAGGCGAGCTCATTAACAAATTACATGAAGTTGGTTTTGATTACGATGGGATTATTATAAATGGCGGTGCTTACACCCATACTTCTGTAGCCATTGCAGATGCTATAGCAGCGATTCGCACGCCTGTGGTAGAAGTTCACATTTCTAATATTTATGCCCGGGAAGAATACCGCCATGTATCGTTAACCGGTAAAAACTGCAAAGGAGTGCTTACTGGCTTTGGTTTAGACGGATATCGCCTAGCGCTGGAAAGTTTTTTGAAAGCTTAACATTATAAGATGAAATATTTATTGATGCTGTTTTTTTTCCTGGCTTTAAATAATAGCTATGGGCAAACCATTACCACGAGAGCTAAATTGGATAGCAAGTCTATTGTTAAAGATGCCACGGGTAGTGTTTACCCTTATTCCATTTGGCCAAAACTCATACAAACCGGCGAATATTCGATTAAAAATGATAAAAATGGCGAATTTTTACTCTACAGGTTAAGTCCTGAAGAAATTGCTGTTGCTGCCGAAAGAAAGAAGGCAATGATACTAAACATGCCTAAACCTAGATCGAGCGATGTTTTTAAAGACGGAACGAAATTTAATGGGAGCCGGATTACCGATATCAATGGTAATAAATTCGATTTGAAGAATAATACTGATAAAGTTTATGTGATCAATTTTTGGTTTATTAACTGTCCGCCTTGTAAACAAGAAATTCCAGAATTAAATGAATTGGTAAAACAGTATAAAGACCATAAAGACGTTGTTTTTTTAGCCATTGCGCTCGACAATGTCAGCGATTTAAGAGGTTTTTTAAAAACAATGCCATTTAATTACAATATAGTTGGCAATGGGCAGTATTTTTCTCAGAAATACGGGGTTAAAGGCTACCCAACTCACTTAATAGTGGGGAAAGATGGATTAATAAAATTTAGTACCGTTGGGCTGGGGGCTAATACCATTTACTGGATAGAGAAAACCATAAAAGAACAGCTTTCGATATGAAGAAAAGAGAAAAGCTAGCCATTATCCACCAATATTACCCAAACGCAATTACCACAATCGACAGTATTAATAAAGTTATCGATTTTGTAGAGGGGGAATTAGATTTAGAGCCCGCAAATGTAATGCTTGCCGATAGTATTTGCAGCGACGATGTAAATAGCATACAATACCCGATTAGGGCCAGCGAGTTTTTGGGTCCCTTTAAAATGGGCGGCTTAGATGGTTTTCCTTTTACTGGTTTAACCGGGATGAGTGCCGTAGCGAGCCATGTTCCACAGAATGGAGCAGTTTTTGTTTATTATGGTCCACATATTGGTGTTGCTAAAAATGGAACGATTGGCGAGATTAACCGAAATGGACAGGAAGAAAATTCCGATTGTTGTGGAGCTTCTAAAGGCGCATTGCATAAATTGGTTAACGGGCTTATCGAGCCCGATGTAATTACAGAGATGGATTACCAGATGAATGTTATCGAACAAATTCTCTACCAGCAACGAGAAAGTATTCTGGCTTCGGCCATTCCCCTAAAGGATGCAACCGAAATTATATATGAGGCCATCGATAGCCGGATTAATGAGCTGATTAGTATGACGAAGTTTAACTGCAAGTATATTTTACTAATGGGCACCATCCATATTAACAGCGATACGGATATGGGTTCCTTTTCGGCTGTTAAACGCTTCGATTTAATAGAGGTAGCTACAAATGAACGACAAAATTTAGCAGCTACTTACTTTTAGTGGTTAGTAGAAAGATTAAATGCCCCCGCTCAAGCTATAAAAGATAACGTATAACACCTGTCAAAGCTCACTAAAATGTTTAATCTTAGTTATAAAGTAACTATAAACTATGCTGTTTTTATAGACTCCGCTGTGGTTTAATAAGGGGATTTGTTGCTTTGTGCGTTTACTGGCAGTATAATTAATCTTGCTCAAAAAATGAAAGTGTGCTTTAGATATGGCCAGGGCAAAGGCTGGTTTACCAGCCAGTAAAAACTTTAACCAGGCAGCAAGGTCGAGCCAAAAGCGAATAAAAATCCTGAAAGTAGCATCATTCTTAGGTAAGTTTTTTTGCATGATGATTAGGTTATTCCTAAAATTAAGATAGGTTTTATAAGGGTTGTTCGCATTTAAAGTTCCACCACCTAAATGATAAACTTCAGCATCGCTGCAACACATTATCTTATAACCCAGATTCTTTAACCGCCAGCACAAATCTATTTCCTCCATGTGTGCAAAAAGATCGGCATCGAAGCCATTAGCTTCCTTCCACGCTTTTTGCTTAATAAAAAAGGCAGCGCCACTTGCCCAGAAAATTTCAATATTTTCATTGTATTGTCCATGATCAGCTTCGACGATATCGAAAATCCTTCCCCTACAAAATGGATAGGAGTGAAGATCCATAAAGCCGCCGGCTGCACCAGCATATTCAAATTGATCTTTTTGTAGTTGCCATTTAATTTTTGGCTGTGCTACCGCTATATTTTCATCGCCTGCCATTAAATCGATAACGGGTTGTATCCAATTAGCCGGAACTTCCACATCAGAATTCAATAAGACAAAATAATCGGCTTCTACCTTAGCCAAAATCTGATTGTATCCGCCTGCAAAGCCATAATTACGATCGTTTTCTATAATGGTAAGCCCTGGAAAGCTGGTTTTTACAAAAGCAACAGAATCGTCGGTCGACGCATTATCGCCAACAATAATTTGCAGGTTATCGTACTTTGTTTCGACTATGCTTGGTAAAAACCTACTTAACAAGTCTTTACCATTCCAATTTAAGATAACGACAGCTACCTTTGGGTTTGGATGCGTTATTTTCTGTTTATTTTCCATCTTCTATGGCTCCACAGCCAGAAATCTGGTGTTTCGGTTATCCTTTTTTCTAAATAATTAAATAATAGATTGGTAATCTCGTGTTCCTGGGTGGCACTTGGTTTTAAGCATAGTGGCACACAATTAACTTCATAATAGCCACGTTTTACTTTAAGTACATCGAAGTAGAAAATTGGCCTGTCGGTTTGCAGTGCAATTTTTTCCAGGCCCAGCAACACCGCAGTTGACTGATTTAAAAATTGTAAAGTATATTGGGTTTCTTGTTTAACCGGGGTCTGGTCGCTTGCAAAGCAGTACATGGTCGGAATATCTTTTGTGGCAACAACACTTCTTAAGGTTTGCCGCATAGGGACAAACACATTTCCAAACCTGGTTCTCATTTGTTGAAACCAATTTTCGAAAATTTTATTATTTATAGGTTTATAAATTACATAACAAGGTTCATTCAAATTGATACCCAATGCCAGCATGCATAACTCCCAGTTGCCATAATGCCCAGTACAAGCCAAAACACTTTCTCCCTTGCTAAAATAAGCTTCTACCTGCTCTAAACCATTAAATTTAACCCTTTTATATAATTCGGTTTTCGACATTTTGGGAAGCTTGATAATTTCAAACATTAAGTCGGCCAGGTATTTAAAGAAACTTTTCTCTATACGAATAATCTCTTTTAAACTTTTTTCAGGGAAAGAATAAAGTAAATTATCTCTTACCACTTTTTTTCGATAGCCTACTATATAATAAAGGGGATAATATAGCAATCGGGCAAAAAAATGCAATACAGGAATAGGAAATAGGGATAGTAGGTACAAAAAGAATATACCGATATGTGAAAAACCTTTTTTAATCATTAATTTCGATGCCTAGTATGCAAACATAAAATAACCGATGCAAAGTTCAGCTATTTTTCCACTTTTTTATCTGCCTCCTGTAAACTACTTTTCTGCTTTAATAACGGCCGACTTTAGTTTCTTAATAGAAGAATATGAACATTTTCCTAAGCAGACTTATCGTAACCGCGCCACAATTTCATCGCCCGATGGCAAATTAGATTTAATTATCCCCTTAGCTAAGGGTTCTAAAGTACACACCCCATTTAAAGATGTTAAAATAAGTTACGATTTGAAATGGCAAAGGTTACATTGGCTAAGTTTACAGACCTGCTACCGGAGTTCGGCTTACTTCGAATTTTATGAAGATGGATTGGCGCCATTTTATGAAAAAAAATATGATTTCCTTTTCGACTACAATGTAGAACTGTTAAATTGGATTCTTAAGCAATTAAAATTAAATTCGATACCAGGTTTTACCACGGTATATGAAAAGGAAATACCCGAAAAACTAGACTTCAGAAATAGTTTCGATAAAAAAACAATTCATTTAACAGAATCGAAAAATTATTTTCAAGTATTTAGCGACCGCAATGCTTTTATTCCAAATTTAAGCATTATCGACTTATTATTTAACCAAGGGCCTCAAACAAAATTATACCTTTAGTTATGGCTAAAAAACATAAAACCAAAAAGCACCATTATGCATTGCCATTACCTGGTTCGAGCCCTGGCCTGGCTTATATCGACCCCAATGCTTTGGAGCCAAAAATATTACTTCATTGCTATAACCAGGAAAATTATACGGTAAAAACGTTAACCGGTTTAACAGGCATTAATAATTTAACTGCCGATAAAAAATTTACTTTTTGGGTCGAAGTAAAGGGATTTAAATCTCCGGCATTATTTGAAGCCTTAACAGCAGAGCTGAAAATAAATAAACTGCTACTAGAAGATATTACCAGAACATACCAACGTCCAAAATTCGAAGAGTATAATGGCTACAACTTTGCTATTAGTAGAATGCTATTCCTGGATGAAGAAAATAACCTGGAAAATGAACAAATCTCTTTTATTTTAACTGATAATGTGTTATTCACTTTCCAGGATAAATATGAGGATTGCCTCGAAGCTGTCCGTAAACGCCTAGAAGCCGGAAAAGGCAATATCAGGATGGGTGGGAGCAGCTATTTAATGTATGCCCTAATGGATATGATCGTAGATTCTTATTTTTCCATTTTAAGTGCATGGGGTAACGAATTAGATAGTATCGAGGACCGGTTGTTTGCCAAGCCCGATAAAAGTATTATGTATGATACCCAGCTTATTAAACGCAACTTGATAAGTTTAAGGCGCATAGTTTGGCCCGAACGTGATAAAATGAACGATATATTGCGAAGTGATAGTCTATTGGTTAATGAACATACCAAAATCTATGTTCGCGATGCTTACGATCACTGTGTGCAACTTATTGATATGGTCGAATCGATGAAAGAGATTTCGGCCAGTAATATCGACATGTATCTATCTATTATTAGCAATAGAATGAACGAGATTATGAAGGTACTTACCATTATTTCGTCCATATTTATCCCTTTAACTTTTATTGCGGGTATTTATGGGATGAATTTTAGCAGGGAAGACCCGGTAACTGGTAAAATATTGCTGCAGAATATGCCCGAACTTTACGAGGAGCATGGTTATTTATATGTAATGCTTTTGATGGGCTTTATTGCTATAGCCCAGGTTATTTATTTTTGGCGTAAAGGGTGGTTTAAATAAAAAAAACATGACTGTAATAGACAAATTAGCAACTTCATTAAACAGGAGAGATGAAATTCCAAATCAAGAATTGGCCACAAAAATAGCCACTCAAAACGATAAGGAAGCAGTTAAAGAGCTGGTCAATAACCTTAATCATAAAGATAAAGGCATACAAAGCGATTGTATTAAAACCCTCGACGAAATTGGAAAATTAAAACCAAGCCTGATTTCTGACCATGTCGATAAACTTGTAGCCTTACTCGATCATAAAAATAACCGCTTACAATGGGGCGCTATGGCTGCATTACATGCAATTACGAACGAAAATATAAAGGAGATTTATAATGCTTTGCCAAAAATAATCGAAAGTGCAGATAAAGGTTCTGTGATTACGAATGATCATTGTGTGGGTATTTTAATAAAACTCTGTGCAATAAAAGATTATGCAGCAGCTGCTTTTATATTACTTAACGAAAGGTTATTAAAGAGTCCAACCAACCAGTTGCCCATGTATGCCGAAAATGCTTTACCTGTTATAATGAGAGGTGGCCACCAGGCCAGTTTTACCCATACTTTAAGCACAAGGCTTGAAGAAATAGAAAGCCCGACAAAGCGAGCAAGGGTAGAAAAAGTAATTAAAAAATTGCGAGCTTAAATATTAAGGTAAGGTTAGCCTTGAACGTGGTTTTTAACCTAAAAAAAATAAATTATTTCTATCTTAGCAACTCATGCAATCGTTCGATTTAGATAAAACAGACGTTTCTAAACTGAAGCAGGCAATAAGTGGTAATAATGAACTTCTTAAAGCTACGCTCGAAGAATATCATGCCTCAGAGATTGCGATATTATTTGAAAGTATAAGTAAAGAAGATCGTCAGCGTATTATTAATTTGCTTGATGTAGAAATTGCTTCTGAAGTAATTTCGGAAATGCACGAAGAGGCACACCCCGAAGAATTACTGCTTCAATTGCACCCCGATAAACGAACTGAAATTGTCGAAGAACTCGATTACGACGATGCCACAGATATCATCTCGCAATTAGAAGAACACGAGCAAAAAGAAATTCTAGAAGACTTAAGCGAAGACGATGCATCGAGCATTCGTAATTTATTAAGCTACCACGAAGAAACGGCAGGTGGTTTAATGAATACAGCCTTTATTAGCATCAATCTTAACCTTACCAAAAAAGATGCTATAGACGAAATTATTAGACAAAGTGAAGAAATAGAGGAATTTTATACCGTTTTGGTTGTCGACGATCAAAATTTATTTAAGGGGATTGTTTCTTTAAAAGACATTATTAAAGCTAAAGGAAACGCCAAAATTATAGATATGGTTAATACCGATGCCGTTTATGTAAAGGCCGGAACCGACCAGGAAGAAGTAGCAAAACTCATTTCCCAGTACAACTTAACTAGTATTCCCGTAGTAGATGCCCAAATGAAACTTTTGGGGCTTATTACTTTCGACGATGTAATAGATGTATTGGAAGACGAAAACACGGAAGATTTTTTAAAGATATCGGGTGTATCGGAAGATGAGGAACTGAGTGGTAACTGGGTTGAGGCGATAAAATCAAGATTGCCATGGTTAATTATTAATTTAGGAACTGCATTTCTGGCCTCTTCAGTAATCAGGCATTTCGATCCTACTATTAAACTTTTCCCACTATTGTCGGCTTATATGGTTATTATAGCTGGTATGGGCGGGAATGCCGCAACCCAGGCCCTGGCAGTAACGGTAAGACGTATTTCATTAAATGATTTAACCGATAATCAGGCTTATAAAACTGTACTTAAAGAATTTATGGTAGGATTAATAAATGGGGCAACTACAGGATTGATTGTATTTGCTTTTGCCTATTTTTTTGATGCCAGCCTTATGCTGGGGCTGGTAATTTTCTTATCGATGACAGGTAATTTAATTATAGCCGGTATTACAGGCTCTAGTATTCCTCTTATTCTTAAAAGGGTAGGAATTGACCCCGCAATTGCATCGTCTATTATTATTACCACCTTTACCGATGTATTTGGTTTTTTACTTTTACTCGGATTAGCTAGTAAATTACTATTATAAAATTAATTTAAAACTTACATTTCAAAATATGCAGCCCTTAAAACACAACTGGACGAAAGAAGAAATAACCGCTATTTATAATCAGCCATTTTTAGATCTGGTTTATCAGGCGGCGAGCGTTCATCGCGAAAATGCAGCTTATAACGAAGTACAGATTAGCTCTTTAATTTCTATCAAAACAGGAGGTTGTGCCGAAGATTGTGCTTATTGCCCACAAGCAGCCCGTTATCACACAGATGTGGCTGTACAAGCCTTAATGAAGGTCGACGAAGTTGTGGCAGCAGCCGAAAAAGCAAAGGAGGGTGGGGCCTCGCGTTTATGTATGGGGGCCGCCTGGAGAGAAGTACGTGATAACAGAGATTTTGACCGGGTAATAGATATGGTTAAAGCTGTTAATGAATTAGATATGGAGGTATGTTGTACTTTAGGCATGTTAACCGAACAACAAGCGCAGCGTTTAGCCGATGCTGGCTTATATGCTTACAACCATAACCTGGATACTTCTGAAGAAGATTATAAAAGAATTATTTCTACCCGTACTTACGACGATCGGTTAAATACCATTAAAAATGTACGTAAAGCTAAGCTTACGGTATGTAGCGGTGGGATTGTTGGCTTAGGAGAAACGGTAGCCGATAGGGTTTCCATGCTGCAAACTTTGGCTAACCTCGAAAAGCATCCCGAATCGGTACCAATTAATGCCTTAGTGCCAGTTAAAGGAACTCCCCTCGAGAATCAGCCTCGTATTGCAATTTGGGATATGGTACGTACCATTTCAACTGCACGTATTATTATGCCTAAATCGGTTGTGCGTTTATCGGCCGGAAGAAATGAAATGAGTACTTTAGAACAGGCTTTTTGCTTTATGGCCGGCGCCAATTCTATCTTTGCTGGTGATAAATTATTAACTACCCCAAATCCCGCTTTTGTCGACGATATGGCTATGTTCGAGTTGCTGGGCTTAAAAACCAGAGAAGCTTTTAAAGATGGCCGGCCTAAGCCCTTAGCAGTTACCCATGCTTAAACTGCAGTTACCCGTACTTCTATATTATTGCGGGTAGCTTTAGAATAGGGACAGGTACGATGCGCCTTTTCAACAAGTGCCTGTGCTTCGGCATGGGCAAGATTTGGAATATGAACATCCAGATCGGCAGAAAGTACATAAGCATTTCCATCTTTATTAAAGGAGATATGGACATTTACATTTGCTTCACTAACATCGATACCATCGTGCGCAGCGATGCTGCCCAACGCACCCAGGTAACAAGCTCCCCAAGCAGCAGCAAATAATTGCTCCGGATTGGTGGCTCCGCCCTGGCCGCCCATTTCTTTGGGTTTTCTTAATTCAAAATCTAAAATCCCATCATTTGATTTTATGTGGCCATCTCTTCCGCCAATAGCGGTTACCGATGCTGTATATAACTTTTCCATAGTTTTACAACAAACTAAGCTGGAACATGTTTTAAAATAAAGCTGGAAATAGGCTAAATCTTAAGCTTTTCGGCCAATTTATAAATATCGTAAGCCACCTTTTGAATGAGGTCGAATTGCTCGGCAATAACCATAGCTTCATTTCCATCCGACAGGTCATTTGCATTTTTACGCCTAATTAATGGTACATTATTGGGTTCATTCTGAGTTATAGTAAGGTTTTCGGCAGCCAACGAGAGCAAATAAATGGTATTAGCCGATACCGGTCTTAATTCTTCAAAATTTACATATACAAAATCGTGATCCTTATAGAAAAGAGAAAGGGTAGCAATATAAGAAGATAGCAGGTGATTAAGCACTGTAAACTGATGTAGTTCTTTAATATGTACTTGTTTGCTTTTTGGTTCAGAGAACATTCGTTGAAATAAGGACGATAAATTAGCGGTATTTACATAAACTTCTTTTCTTGCTAGTTTATATTTAGTGAGGTCGTGTTTTTGTTCGAAATATAAAAGTGTAACCTGTTCGAAATAACTCTTATTTGCTTTAATGATTTCTATCATTGCTACCTTCAGCTTTTCATATTCCCAATTAGGAAATAAAGAATAGCTTGCAATTAAAGCAATACCCGAACCAATAAGCGTATCGTAAATTCTTTCGCGGGCAATAGAAATGCTCCCCATTCCCAAAAAGTCAAATAATATTAAAATATAGGGCGTCATAAAAAGCACGCTAACCACATAATTTTTACGTTGAAAGCTATATGAACCTATCATGCAAATAAGCAGAATCACAAACAGTACGTTTTTGTCTTTAATATACACCACAACCAGCATCCCAATTAAGGCACCTATTACTGTCCCGATTAATCGTTGATAATTTCTTTGTTTAGTTAACGTATAACCGGGTTTTGAAATCACTAATATGGTTAGCAAAATCCAATAACTATGCGTAAAAACAAAACTTTTAGCTACCACAAAACCGATTAACATAACTACAGCTACCCGAAGGGAATGCCTGAATGTTGATGATTTAAAAGATAGATTTTCGCGCCATAATTTAATATCAAAGCTCTGTTTCGTCACGAACTTATCTACATCGATATCTCGATGTTTTAAGTTTTTCTTTTCTTTTTCATTAAAATAGCTTTTTATTGTTTTAACCCGGCCTAAAATATTTTCGATGTTAACTTCGATGTTCTTTAATGCAATTAAACCCAAAGTGTTGTATTCGTGCTTGGATTTATGTTTTTCCAGTGCTAAAATTTCCAGTTTAAGCCGTTCCATGTCGTCGGCCAAACCAGTAGATAAATTTGGAATACCACCTGTTTTTAAAGCAAAAGCAATATTCTCTAGCGAATCTGAAATCTTATTAATTACAGCTTTGTAATGTGAAAGGATTCCAATTTCGTCAAATTGATTATGCAATTGTTTATAATTGTAATAGGTAGACATAATTTGTTCGAACAAATCGACCATATCTACAAACACAAGTAATAAAAATCTTCCTTCGGGTGTAGACTCTCTAACAATTTCTCGGGTCTTAAAAAGCACTTCCCGCACTTCATCTTGTTTCTCGTGCACCAATACCTGGAGTTGCAGGAGTTCGGAATAGTTTTTTTCGAAATCGATACCTTCCTGATAAAACTTAGCTTTTGCTCTTAAAAAATCACTTACCTGATAAATAGAATCGCTTAAAGTTTGTTGCACTAGCCGATAAGGTCTTATTCTGTAGACGAAATAGCTGAGTAGGGTATACCATATACTCCCTACGAAGATAAGCATGGCATATAAAAGCACTTCCCTCCAGGGTCGTACATCGTCGATACTCAGCACCATAATTAACAAAACCGAGGTACCAATGGCAGCAGCTCTGGCCCCATAAAGAAAAAACATGGAGAAAATAAAGCTGCATAACATAAGCAGGCTTCCAGTAACATAAATGTTTTTATTGGTTAATCCGACGAGGATAGATACCATTACAATGAGTACCGTAGTAATGAGCATTGCATTACGGCGATGTATAATTGGGCCTGGCGAATCTACAACGCTGATACAAAGTGCACCAAGGGAGAGTGTCATCCCATATTGAAGCATTCCGAACTGCGCCATTATTAAAGAGGGACACAATACCCCGAAGGTAATGCGTAGCCCATCTGCGAAATAAGTGCTCAGTAAAAAATCGTGTATGGTTCGGATCGGCCTGTTAAGCATAATACAAATCTACAATATTGCCTTTCAATTAGGGAAGGTTTGCCGGTGCAATTATTTAAATTTAGCAAGGAGTACCCTAAAATAAGCAGAATTTTCTTTTTAATTTACACTAAAGAATGGGCTTGATGTGAATAACTTGCTTTTGTTCGAATGTTAATAAACTTGGTTTAAATTGCTATAGCTTATCCAAATATTACAATTTAGCTGTAAAATATTGTTAATAAGCTAAGCATTTAAAGTGTAAAACTTGTTTATAAAATAAAACGATTTTTCTTGGCACTTATCGATTTAGCACCTAAATTAGATCATATCAATAACGAAGTACTTTGACAGTTTGATAGAATAATCCAAAACAAGAACGAAGTTGCAAAACAGAAATTCTTGGGAAAGTTCAGAAGAATAAATTAAACCTGATGCGCATTGCAAAATGTAAAATCGGTACTGCCAGAAGGAAGCCGCAAGGTCGAGAGCAGGGAGTAAAAATTAGGCTATTGGAAACCAGATCGTTCGCAAGAAAAGATGGGAAGAAAAAAGCTATCGGTTGCAAAACCAATAATTTGTTTAATTTGACTTGATATCAAGCATTAGGATTTTTGTGGCATTTTACGGAGTAAAACAAAAATTTCTAGTTCATTACGGGTTTCGGTATTCGCAAGGATCATCGATAACTACGAATAGGTTAATGGAATTCAATTGATGCCTTATTTTTAATTACGGTTAAATAAAAGGTAAAAACGGAGAACCAAATCGAAAGAGGCGGGTCTCCGTTTTGCTTTATAGGCATTTTTCTTTTTCTTCAATTATATTTTTTCATTGCTTTTTTTATACAATGAAACGGCCTAACTTAGACTTACAAAGTTTTAAAAACTTCGTAAGTCTTGAAAATTGAAATGACAATGTCAAAAAAAGAGCTCCAAAAAAAAATATTTGTTTTAGATACTTCAGTTATCCTTTACGACCACGATGCTATTCATAATTTCCAAGAGCATGATGTTGCCATCCCGGTATTGGTGCTGGAAGAGTTAGATAATTTTAAAAGTGGTAACGATACCAGAAACTTCGAAGCCCGGAGTTTTATCAGGTTGTTAGATCTGGCTGCTAAAGATCATTTAGTAAGCGATTGGTTTTCCCTTCATAAAAACAGACCAGGTAAATTTAAAGTTATCTTAGATGAAAATCCCAAAGCTATCAATGCCGAAGAGTTATTTGGTAAGGGTAAATTTGATAACCGGATTTTAAATTCGGCATTGGTTCTTAAAGAAGAGAATCCCGATCGTAAGGTAATCCTCGTCTCGAAGGATATTTGCCTACGTTTAAAAGCTAAATCTTTAAATTTACATGCAGAAGATTATGAAACTGGTAAAATAAAAAACGTCGATGAGCTTTATACAGGCAAAACGACATTAACTTGTGATGGATCTATAATCGAAGATTTAAAACAAAATGGTATTATAGATCCGGCGGCGATGGCACTTGCTTATCCCGATCGGAATCATTTTTATAGTTTAAATAATAAGAAAAAAAATGTAATCGCATTTTACGATGTGACTACTAAAAGATTGAGAAAAGTAAATCAGGAGCATGTTTTTAATATTAAGCCGCGCAATGCAGAGCAATCTTTTGCCATCGATGCCTTACTTAATCCAGATATAAAGCTAGTTACCATACAAGGAAATGCGGGCACAGGAAAGACTTTACTGGCACTGGCCAGTGCATTAGAACAGCGTAAAAATTTTAGACAGATTTACATTACCCGACCAATTGTTCCACTTAGTAATAAGGATATTGGGTTTTTACCAGGCGATGTAAAGGCCAAAGTAGACCCCTATATGGCGCCTATTTGGGATAATTTAAAATTTATTAGAGAGCAATTTGCGCAAGACGAAAAAATGTTGTTCAAAATTGACGAGCTAATCAGGACCGAGAAAATCGAAATCGCTCCACTTGCATTTATCAGAGGAAGAACAATAACTAAGATCTTTTTTATCGTAGATGAAGCACAAAATTTAACTCCACACGAAATTAAAACCATTATTTCGAGAGCTGGAGAGCATACCAAAATTGTTTTCACAGGTGATATTTACCAGATCGATACCCCTTATCTGGATTCGGAAAGTAACGGACTATCTTACTTGATAGAAAACGCCAAGCAACATCCATTATATGCTCATATTACTTTACAAAAAGGGGAGAGGAGCGAGCTGGCAAACCTGGCTAATGATCTTTTATAAGTTGAGGAGTTAGTATAAATTAGCAATTTAACTTTAAGAATGATATTTTCTTAAAGAACGGTTACAAATCACTATTGCGATACAGGTTAAGAATGCAGCCATCATAAATGGAGCCCCTGGAAAATGTACAGGTGCGGTCTTAGCAGTAAAATAAAAGAAAAGATTGGTCATTAATAAAGGTCCGAAAATACTGGCCAAACTCATTAATCCGGTCATAATTCCTTGTAGTTCGCCTTGTTCATTAGCTGGTATTTGTTTGGAAATAATACCTTGTATTGCCGGGCCAGTTATTCCGGCCAAAGCATAGGGTACCATAAAGGCAAACATCATCCAACCCTCATTGGCTAAAGAAAATGCGGCAAAACCAATAACATATAGAATTAATCCGATTTGGATTGACTTCTTATTTCCAATTTTTGGAATAATTATGCGAATTAATCCACCCTGTACTATAGCAACGGTAATGCCAACAAAGCCTAACGAATAGCCAACCCAGGTTGTATTCCAGTTAAATTTCTCAATAGTATAATAAGACCAGATCGATTGAGTAGCTTGTGCGGCTAGGTATATTAATAAAGCGCCTAATAGCCCTAGTAGCGCTGGGTATTTCTTTATCTGCTTTAAAGCACCCACTGGATTGGCTCTTTTCCAGTCGAAATTACGTCTGTTTTCTAATTTGAGAGATTCTGGAAGTATAAAATAACCATATAACCAATTAACAAGAGACAGGCCGGCTGCGATCATAAATGGAACTCTAATGCCATATTGAGCAAATACACCGCCAATTACAGGGCCTATAATAAAGCCAAGCCCGAATGCGGCACCAATAAGACCAAAGTTCTGTGCACGTTTTTCAGGTTCACTTACATCGGCAATATAAGCCGAGGCGGTCGTAATGCTCGCTCCGGAAATTCCGGCAAATATCCGGCCCACAAACAGCCAGGTAATCGTTGGAGCAAAAGCTAAAAATATATAATCGACACCCATGCCGAATAAGGAGATTAGTAAAATTGGTCTTCGACCTAGTTTATCACTTAACGAACCTAATACCGGAGAAAAGATAAACTGCATAATGGAATAAGCTACCAATAGCCAACCACCATAGCGGGAAGCCTCACTTAGATCGCCGCCTGTTAATTGCCTAATCAGATCGGGCATAATTGGAATGATAATACCAAAACCTATACAGTCGATTAAAATAGTAACTAAAATAAAAGAAACGCCCGATTTGTGTCGATTGTGCATAGGTTAGCTTTTTTTTGCGTTGCAAAGCTAAATTAATTTAGCTGGATTTTAGTAAAATACAGAATGATTTTATATGTTATTATTAGTCTTATAATTAATATTATGTAAAGTTATAAATTACATACCCTTCCATCTAAATAAGATCGATACTTCTAAAATTCGTTAAGTTTTCGTTTGAGCTCCTGCACCTTATCTAATCTATTCTTTCTGCTATAGATTTCAATTAATAATTGAATGGTGTTATGATCGTTAATGTTAATTTCGTTAGCTCTTAGTAAGGTAAACTCAGCCCGGTTGATGAAACTATTATATTTTTGCTTGTTATGTTGTTTCAAAGCATCATTAGCATTATTAATATAAACTAAGGCCAATTGATATAAAGCGTCGAAATAGTTCTGATCGATGGTTAATACCTTTTTATAAGCCGCCTCTGCAGCAGTGTAATTTTTTAAATGCGATTGCTGTAAATACCCGAATAAAAAATAAAGCAGCTTACTTCTTTTTTCGGTTCCAAGTGAATTTTCTATCACTTTAACGGCTTTATCATACTTTTCGTTATCTAATAATAAATTGATATAATCGTTGGTTAAAAAAGGATGATAAGGATTAAGTTTCAATCCATCTTCAAGCGATTTAATAGCCATTTCCGACTCGAACTTGGAGGCATAAATATTCGCAATAGCTTGATGAACTATAGGATTAATAACGCCATTTTCTTTAGCTCTCAAAAAATATTTAAGTGCCTCGTCGTACGATTGAATGTTTTGTGCACAAAGTGCAACATTTATAGCAATGGTGGTATCTTTTGAAAATTCATCGCTAACTTCTTTTAAAATGTTAAAAGCAGTTAAAAAATCGTTTTGACCATAAGCTTTGTTTCCTTCCGTTTGTTTCTTGATATTAACATTATAGGTCGCAGCTTTAATTAATTCTGAGTTTGCTTGAAATTTATCTAATGTCTTTGCGGTATCTATGGCTTTCAAAGCCAATTCGTAATACTTATCGCTATTTGCTTCATTTGCATCGATAACTGCAATATAGGAAGTAAGATAGGCTTTTACTGCCCAGGTTTCGGGCCAGTTTTTTGTTTTTTTATCTTTTTGAGCGGCTTCTATGGCTTTAATGCCCTCTCCTATTATAGTAAGCTGTTTTTTTACATCCTCTTTATTAGCAATACTAACCTGTAATTTTCCAACACTGTTTTGTGCCAATAAAACCTGTGTTTTTTGAGCATTTGCGTTAAGCACCAATCCAAGCGCAAAAAGTAGGAACAGCTTATATCTAATTATGATCATGTTTAATATGTATTTGGACAAAAATAACAAAAAAAAGAGGGAAAAATTAATCCCTCTTTTAATGTTTAACTTATCTTGCCCGATTATTGCTTTGGCTTGGCAGCATCAATTTCGTCTAATCTTTTCTTAACATCTGCAAAATTTTCGGTATCATTTTTAAAGCCATAAATCTGTTTTAAAGTTTCTAAAGTTGGAACAAATTTAGGGTCGAGCGCTAAAGATTTTTTGTAAAATGGTAAAGATTGATCTATTAATGCCATCATTTTTGCAGTAAGTGCATTATATTCTTTTACTTTTTTTACATCGATTTTATTCCTTTCCTCTTGCATATTAAGCGCTTGTTTATAATAAGTATCACCCATTAGATAATGATATACAGCTTTACTAGAGTCTTTAGCAATTAGTTTTGTAAGCGATTCCTGAGATTTAACGATATCTCCGCTAGCAATATAAATATCGGTTTGTGTACCAACAAACCCTGCATCGTCGGGGAATTTTATTAAAGCTTCTTTAAGTAAATCCAAAGTTGCAGTAGTATCTTTCAAAGTATTAAGGCTTATGTTAATAATTTCTGAATAAATATCTTTCGAATCAGGCGAGTTTAAACTAATTACTTTTTTAAAGTGCTGAATTGATTCTGGAAATCTATTTAACAGCTTTGCGGTTACTCCAGCATTTAAATACATAGAAGTATCTTGTGGATTAAGCTTAATAAGCTGATTAAAAACTGCTAATGCGCTTTCGTAATCTTTCTTTTTATAAGCTCTCATACCTCTTAAGAGGATCGCATTACGCACATTGGTTTCTGCATTTAAGAGATGTTCTTTTTCGGCATCTTTTGTATCTAAGCTCTTGGTTTTTTCTATTGCTTCTTCCGCAATTTTTTGTTTTGCTAACGAATTTGCCTCATCTAAAGTATCTGCTACCGCTATAGCAGCGGCAAATAATGACCTGTAAGACCAGGTTTCTGCAAGAGATTTAGTTTTTTCATTAGCAATTGCATTGTCTGTATTTAACAGTCCCGAATTTAATGCTGCTAATTTTTTTGCAAGCGACGGTTGTGAATTTACCGTTACTTCAAAAATGCTCCATTTTTTCTTTGCTTCGGCTACTTCGCTCTTTTGCGCATTAGCATAGGCAGCAACTCCTATAATAAATAGTAGATTTAAAAATATCTTTTTCATTTTTTCTAAATTTTTATCCTAAAATATATTAATTATCCTCAGTTTTTTCTTCAGTATCAGTATTGTTATCCTCGGCAGTTTCTGTAATAATGATATCATCTTCTACCTCTTCGTCCTCATGCTCAATTTTTGCAACTGAAGCAATCTCATCATTACCTTTTAAGCTAATTAAACGAACTCCCTGTGTGGCCCTTCCCATTACCCTTAATTCGCTAACTACGATTCTAATTACAATACCCGATTTATTAATAATCATTAAATCGTCGGCATCAGTTACATTTTTAATAGCTACTAATGCTCCTGTTTTTTCTGTTACGTTAATAGTTTTAACACCTTTTCCACCTCTATTGGTAACACGGTAATCGTCAATATCTGTACGTTTTCCATAACCTTTTTCAGAAACTACTAAAACTGTAGCCGAAGGATCGTTAATAGCAATCATACCCACCACTTCGTCCTTGTCGTGAGCTAAAGTAACCCCTCTTACACCAGTGGCAGTTCTTCCCATAGGCCTAACTGTACTTTCGTTAAAACGGATAGCCCTGCCAGAACGTAGTGCCATTACAATTTCACTATTGCCTGTTGTTAAACTAGCTTCTAATAACTGATCTCCTTCATTAATGTTAATAGCATTAATACCATTAACACGTGGTCTCGAGTAGGCTTCCAAAGAAGTTTTCTTAATGGTACCTTTTTTGGTACACATAATAATGAAATTGTTCGCTAAATAATCCTGATCTTTTAAGTTAACAACTTTAATATAGGCTTTAACTTTTTCTTCTTTAGGGATATTAATGATGTTTTGTAAGGCTCTGCCCTTACTCAATCTGCTTCC
Source organism: Bacteroidota bacterium (assembly GCA_040388055.1). Classification (GTDB taxonomy): domain Bacteria; phylum Bacteroidota; class Bacteroidia; order Sphingobacteriales; family Sphingobacteriaceae; genus Pedobacter. The sequence continues at coordinate 200,832 of JAZKCO010000008.1, read as the reverse complement.
TTCTGGAATTTCGTAAACCCTTAACCAGAAGCACCGGCCTGCTTCGGTAAAGAAGAGCATGTAATTATGATTAGATGCGATTAACAAATGTTCTATGAAATCTTCATTTCTAGAATCGCTTCCTTTAGCACCTTTTCCACCTCTACCCTGTGTTCTGTATTCGGAAGCTGGAGTACGTTTAATATAACCTTCGTGCGATATGGTAATTACAACTTCTTCGTCCTCAATAAAGTCTTCCATGCTCATGTCCTCTGCAGAGTGAACAATGGTTGTTCTACGTTCGTCGCCGTATTTATCTAACATGTCGGCTAATTCATCTTTAATGATCTGCATCCTTAATGATTCGTCGGCCAGAATAGACTTCAGGTATTCGATGGTTTTCATCAACTCTGCATATTCGTCTTTGATTTTGTCGCGCTCCAGGCCTGTTAACCTCCGTAAGGTCATATCTAAAATAGCCCGAGCCTGGATATCGCTCAGCCCAAATTGCTCCATTAACCCAACCCGGGCTTCTTCTGGAGTATTCGAAGCACGAATTAATTTAATTACTTCTTCGATATGATCTAGAGCAATTAATAATCCTTCTAAGATGTGTGCGCGTTTTTCGGCTTCGGCTAATTCGAATTTTGTTCTGCGAACAACTACATCGTGTCTATGGTCTACAAAATGGCGAATTAAATCTTTTAGATTTAACATTTGTGGCCGGCCATTAACCAATGCAATATTATTTACACTAAAAGAAGTCTGTAGTGCAGTTTGTTTAAATAAATTATTTAAAACGATGCTCGCATTGGCATCGCGTTTAATTTCATAAACAATCCGAATGCCATCCTTATTCGATTCGTCTTTAATATTAGAAATACCCTCAAGTTTCTTTTCACCAACTAATTCGGCTGTACGCTCGATCATTTGGGATTTATTAACCTGGTATGGGATCTCAGTTACAATAATAGTTTCGCGATCTTTAATGGTCTCGATTTCAGCTTTAGCGCGCATTACAATACGGCCTCTACCAGTTTCGAAAGCATCTTGTACTCCGGTGTAACCGTAAATAATAGCCCCAGTAGGAAAATCTGGGCCTTTTACGTGTTTCATGAGTTCGGCGATAGTAATCTCGTTGTTTTCGATATAAGCAACTGTAGCATTAATAACCTCGGTAAGGTTATGTGGTGCCATATTCGTAGCCATACCTACCGCAATACCAGAAGACCCATTAATTAATAAATTAGGCACTTTTGCAGGCAAAACAGTTGGTTCCTGTAACGAATCGTCGAAATTTAACTGGAAGTCGACCGTATCTTTATTAATATCGGCCAGCATGTCTTCGGCTATTTTCTGAAAACGCGCTTCAGTATAACGCATTGCTGCCGGCGAATCGCCATCGATAGAGCCATAATTACCTTGCCCATCGACCATTAAATAGCGTAAGCTCCAATCCTGTGCCATCCGTACCATGGTCATATATACAGACGAATCACCATGTGGGTGGTACTTACCGAGTACTTCTCCCACAATACGGGCTGATTTTTTGTAAGGTTTTCCGGCACCTAAACCTAAGTCTAGCATACCATATAAAACACGGCGGTGTACTGGTTTTAAACCGTCCCGCACATCGGGCAGGGCCCTGCTTACAATAACAGACATCGAATAATCGATATAAGCAGATTTCATCTGCTCGTCTATATTTATTGAAATGATTTTGTCGTTCTCGTGATTTTCTAAATCTTCTGCCATAAATTAAATTGCTCCGCCATGGACGGAATTAAATTGATGTTACTATAACCTTGCGAATTTAACAAATTATGCACGAATATGCACCTTTTTGTGGAAAAGTTTTAACCTAAGCTTTAACCGGTTTTTATGAATTACTTTTAACGATAAATTGGTTTGTTTTAATCTGCCTCTTCACTTTGAAAAACCGGATTAACGACGATCGGTAATTTGGCAAATCTTAGAACTTCAATACTGGGAACTCCAAAATCCATAATTACTTTACCTAAAATTAAATAGCATCCTTTGCCCCTGAAAGGGTAAATCGGAGTATACTTCGGAAAATGAGTGGTATCGAAAAATCCACCCTGACTATCTATAAAAGTACCAAACCACATTTTAGTATTTTTTAAGGTATGCACTGTTTTATCGCAAACAAAATTACCCAACATTTTTACGGTTTTACCTTCGTATTGTGCTAAATCTTTAGCCAGTACATCACCCCGGTAATTACTCTTTAGCAAATCGAATAAGTTTAAACTAACTGGAAAGCCCAATAATTCCAACTCCTGATAGGCATCTTCTATTAAACAAGCCCCTAAATTGGGTAAGGTGTAGGTTTTACCGGGTAAACGAAATAGTTCGGGCCCACCCGCTGGTTTAGCCGTATTGCCCAGGTATTGATGCACCTCCCATAAGAGTATCTTTTTACTTTTGCCAGTAAAGCGTAAAGCGCCAATCCTTATTAATATAATTGATTGTTCTAGAGTAAGATAGGTACGTTTAATTAAATCTTCTAAATTGGTATATTTTCCGTTTTGCTTTCGCTCTTTTGGAATGAGGTCAACCCATTTATTTTCGAGTCCTTGTATTCCTATCAAACCTAAATAGACCTCATTGTCAGTAATATTAACAACCTTATCGCTGCAATTTACGCATGGCAAATTTACGTTGGCGCCCGTTTGTTGTAAAGCATGTACGTATACCCAACGCTGATAAAACCCACCATAATTGTTTAAAACAGCAACCATAAACTCTTTAGGATAATAGGTTTTGAGGTATAAACTCTGGTAACTTTCGACTGCAAAGCTGGCCGAATGTGCTTTAGAAAAACTAAAGCCTGCAAAACTCGATACCTGCCGCCATACTTCTTTGGTTATTTCCTCATCGCGCCCCAACGATTTTGCAGTCGTAAAAAATCGTTTCGATAATTTTTCGAATTCGGTATCTTTAGTCCGGTATTTACCGCTCATACCTCGCCTTAAAATATCGGCATCGGCCAAATCCAAACCTGCATAATGGCAGCAAACTTTAATCACATCTTCCTGATAAACCATAATCCCAAAGGTTTCTCCAAGTTGTTCTTCCATTACTTCCGACAAATACTTTACGCCTTTAGGGTTATGATAACTTTGAATATACATTTTCATCATCCCAGAACTGGCTACTCCTGGTCTGATAATAGAACTTGCAGCCACGAGTGTTTTATAATCTTCGCATTGAAGCTTTTTAAGTAATTGCCGCATAGCTGGCGATTCGATATAAAAACAGCCAATTGGAGTACCAGCCCGCAACTGTGCATTTAAGTTTGGGTCTTCTTTAAACGATTTAAAATCGTGGATATCTATCGATTTATTTTTATTCTTTAAAATGAGCTGTACAGCCTCCCTAATATGTCCTATACCCCGCTGACTTAATATATCGTATTTATCCAAGCCAATTGCTTCTGCTTCGTACATATCCCATTGTACGGTTGGCAGGCCCTTAGGCGGCAAATCTAAAGCGGTGTAATAAGTTAAAGGCTCTTCTCCAATCAGAATCCCACCGGCATGTATAGAGCGTTGATTGGGCATATTTTTCATAAAGCCATTAATTGCTAATATTCGAAGATAAACCGGATTGTTTCTGTTAAGACTATCTTTCGTCGGATCTGTAAAATCGTCGATTTCACTTTTCGGCAACCCCATTACTTTACCAATTTCTCTTATAATTGCCCGATCTTTAAAACTACTCATCGTACCCAGCAACGCGGTATTTGGATACTTTTTAAAAATATAATTTTGAATATCTGGACGTTCGTCCCAGCTAAAATCAATATCGAAATCCGGCGGAGAGCTTCGTTTATGATTGAGAAAGCGCTCGAAATAAAGATCTAAAGCAATCGGATCGACATCTGTAATCTTAAGGCAATAAGCGACAATGCTATTCGCCCCCGAACCCCGACCCACATGGTAATAACCTTTTTCTTCCATTGCATAACGAACAATGTCCCAGGTAATGAGAAAATAGGCGCAAAAATCTAGTTCGGCAATGACTTTCAGTTCGTTTTTAACCCGTTTTAGTGCAATTTTATGGTTGGCGCCATAGCGGTAATTGAGCCCATCCATAGCTAGTTTAGTTAAATACTCTAAATCTTCTTGAGCGCTGCTGGTAAAGTTTTTTTTATTCTTTTTACCAAAAATGTAATCATCGGTGCTACAGCTATCTAACAACTTTTGTGTATTTGCAATAATAAAATCGTGAGCAGCAAATTTTTCCTTCAATTCTTCCTCGGCTATAAACTGTTCGTCTGGCTGGCAATAATTACCTTCTTTTAACTTACCTAAAACCGTATTTAAGCCAATAGCACATAAATATTGATGTAACCTATGCGTTAATTTATCACTAACCGTAACTGGTTGCCAAACCACCAATTTATCCCAGATAGCGGTTATCGATTTACCTGCGATTTTATAGAGTTCACTACTGCGAATCCCTAGGTATTCGTTTTCCAGTAAAACGGTTTTGCTGCCATAAGGAAAAATAACAAAAGCATGGTTAAATTGAAAAGGCTTGTCTGGCAAAGGCAATTCGTTAAGGTTATGATGGGTTAGAAAATCGTTCAATTCTTTCATGCCTTCCTTATTCTTGGCAATACCGATATATAATAGCTTATGGTTTCGCCTAAATTCTATACCTATAATTGGTTTAATTTGGTAAGCAGGCTTTATTTTACCTTCATTGTCTTCCTGATCGAAGCCTTCTTTCCGGCAAAGCCTGATCAATTCCATACAACCCGTAGAATTATTAATATCTGTAAGCACCAACTGGTGGATGTTTTTCGCTCTTACTTGAGCAATTAACTCCTTAATGTTCATGGTGCCATAACGGAGGCTATATTGTGAATGTACATTTAGAAACATAGTATCATTTGAAATTGAACTAAGTTTTTAAAACCGTAGCCAGTCTAATTGCATCTACCCCGTATCGGTCGCGCATTTTATCCATACTCTGGTAAAGATTATACATCTTTTCTGATGGGCCATAAAGTGCAATTTGTTCGTAACCGCTTACTAAATGAGATAACTTTACACCAACCAGGCGCAATAGCATGCGCTTGCTATAAACCTTATCGAACAATTCTTTTGCTTTAACAATTAAAATAGAATCTAAGGCAGTGTATGGGATTTTGGCCTGCTGAGTAACGGTTTCAAAATTAGCATAACGGATGGTTACGGTAATACAGGCAGTTAATTTTTGTTTTTGACGAAGCTCAAAAGCTAATTTTGTAAGCATGTCGGTAAGTATAATTTTCATACCGGTAATATCCATGCTGTCGCTATCAAAAGTGGTTTGTTTACTTATCGATTTCTGCTCCCGGTAAGGTATAACAGGAGAATAATCTATTCCATTTGCTTTTTGCCATAAACTTAGTCCATTTTGGCCTAGTATTTTAAACATTAAATCTTGTGGGATTTGTGTAAGTGTATGGATTTTTCTTACTCCCATTTCGCTGAGTTTTAAGAAAGTAGAATCGCCCAGGCCCGGAATTTTCTTAATAGATAACGGATTGAGAAAAGGTTGTACTTCTGGTTTTTCGATCTGCCTTTCTCCGTTGGGCTTACACTCGTTCGTTACCATTTTTGATACGGTTTTATTAATAGATAAGCCAAAGGAGATGGGTAAACCGATTTGCTTTAATACAGACGCCCGTAATTCCTGAGCAAATTTCATACAACCAAAAAACTTATCCATACCCGTCATATCGATATAATGCTCGTCGATACTTGCTTTCTCTAAAACAGGTACGCGTTCTTGCAAAAGCGTCGTAATTTCATGCGATTTTTTACTGTAATCTTCCATGCTGCCTTTTACAAAAACAGCATGCGGACAAAGCTGCCTGGCCATGCGAATGGGCATAGCAGAATGAACTCCATATTTTCGAGCTTCATAACTACAGGAAGCAACTACTCCCCTGTCAGACAAGCCCCCAATAATTACAGGTTGACCAATCAGTTTGCTGTTTTTTAAAATCTCTACAGAGACAAAAAAAGCATCCTGATCCATGTGGATGATATGTTTAGTGCTGAAATCCATAACTGATAACAGCAAATATAATACTAATAATATTAGTATTATATTAAATAACTAAATTTATTAGTATTAATTAAACCCAGTCTATTCCTTTTTTAAGAAGATTTTGCGTGTTTTCTTCTTCGCTATTAGCCAAAATTAAAGGATTATAATTCCATTTAGCCGTTGGCGGTAAGCTCATTAAAATACTTTCTATCCGGCCATTAGTTTCCAGGCCAAATTTAGTACCAGAATCGTACACTAAATTAAATTCGGCATAACGGCTGCGGCGTAGATATTGCCATTCTTTTTGTTGTGGAGTAAACGATTTATCGCGGTTACGATCTATTAATTCGGTATAAACCGGAAGAAAAGTATTGCCTACAGCTAAAGAAAAATCTAATAACTTATTAAAATCTAAACCCGTATTTTCGGGCTTTAAGCGATCGTAAAAGATGCCTCCTACTCCCCTGGTTTCCTCGCGATGTTTAATAAAGAAATAATCGTCGGCATGCGCCTTAAATTTTGGATAAAAAGAGGGTTCAAAATTATCGCAGGTTTGCTTTAAACGATGATGAAAAAACCGGGCATCGGTTGGAATCACATAATGAGGGGTTAAATCTATCCCACCACCAAACCATCGTGTATTCTCATCCATCTCAAAATAGCGGATATTGAGGTGGATAATAGGTACAAAAGGATTCTCGGGGTGCATCACAATAGAAATACCGGTAGCAAAAAAATCATCACTATCGACATTAAAGGCTTTCTTTACAGCTTCGGGTAATTTACCATGAACGGCAGAAAAATTAACACCACCTTTTTCAATAACCTGACCGTTTTGCATTATGCGGGTGCGACCGCCCCCACCGCCATCACGCTGCCAGATCTCTTCTTCAAATTTTGCTTTTCCATCGGCCTCGGCCAAACCTTCGCAAATTTGATCCTGTATTTGCCGATATGCCACCACTACTTCATCCCTGAACATGCTTTCTTTTTGTTTAAATGTTAAAACGTCTAAAAGTTGAAATGTTAAATTGAAAAACCATTTACATGATTAAACCTCGTTTTAATTGCTGATCAAAGTTAAGGCTAATTAGAGGGTTAATAGTGGATAAAATTTAGATTGACTTAGTTTTGACATTCTCCTTTACACTTCCACATAATCTAAATCTTTGTTAAAGGTTTCTTTAAGCTGACTTAATGCCAGGAGTGAGATAATAATGCAAACAAAGCCAACGATCATTGCGCTTTGTAAAATGCCAACCTGGCTTTTCAGAAACTGAAAAGAAAGGGTAATTGCAATTACCGAACCCCGTATAAAATTAGGAACTGTGGTAGTTACCGTTGCCCTTAAATTAGTGCCGAATTGCTCCGAAGCTATAGTTACAAATGTTGCCCAGTATCCCGATGCAAATCCTAAAAATAAACATAACCAGATAAATGTTTCTGGCGTTAAGCCTTGGGCATATAAATATACTACGATAGCTATAGCTGTTAAGAGTAAGAAAATGAGTACCACTTTCTTCCGCGATTTTAATACCTGGCATAAATAGCCGGCTACGATATCGCCAAGTGCAATACCGATATAGCAATACATTACACCTTTACCTACATTTAAGACTCCCGTGGCATTTAATGCTTTACCAAATTCGGGCGAAAAGGTAATTAATACCCCAACCACAAACCAAAGTGGCAGGCCAATTAAGATACAGTAAACATATCTTTTAAACCTATCTGCATTATTAACAAGCATAAGCAAACTGCCTCGCTTAACTGTTGTTTCTTTTACTTCTTTAAATAAACCGGATTCGACCAAACCAATACGTAAAAGCAATAAAGCCAGGCCCATACCACCCCCAATAAAATAACAGGTTTGCCAAGTATAATGATTACTAATTAAGGCTGCCGCCACTGCCCCAAATAAGCCAACACCAGCTACGATCATCGTTCCATAGCCTCTATTTTCTTTACTCATGGTTTCGGTTACCAGTGTAATACCAGCGCCCAACTCGCCGGCTAGGCCAATACCGGCAATAAAACGAATAAGCACATAAGCAGGAACGGTAGTTACGAATCCATTAGCGATATTGGCCAAAGAATAGACGATAATAGAGCCAAAAAGTACGCTTAAACGACCCTTCTTATCGCCCAAAACACCCCAGATAATGCCACCAAGCAGCATTCCAAACATCTGACTGTTAATAATATTTGCGCCAACACTTAGCATATCGTTGTCGGCTACCCCGAGGCTCCTCAGGCTGCTTACCCTAACTACCGAAAACAGAATGAGATCGTAGATGTCGACAAAATAGCCTAATGAGGCTACGATAACAATTAGTGCAACATTTCGTTTACTAGAGGCGTTCATGTAATTTAATTTAGCGCGATTAAGCTACAAAAAATTATATAAAATCTAAAAACCACTGTTTAACTATCGTGATGAATTTTTAACTTATCTAATAACTCTGGAGAAATATTTTCGGCATAGGCACCATAAGCGTCGATTAGAACACCTTTTAAATTTCCTACGCGCGACGATACCGCATAAATTACAGCACTATCTGCCGGATCAGTCATTCCTTCAAAACGATAAAATTCGTCAATCTCAAACTCTTCTGGCATTAGTTGTAAATCGAGTGCTTTGCAGGTTAAACAATCTTCATCGAGGTTAAAGTCGTATTCATAACCTCTTTTTCCCAAATCGGCTACGGCATCGGTTAATGTATCGTAAATATGCATAAAGCAATTTACTATTTTTTAGTCAAATGTGCATAAATCTCGGCTATAAAACTTTTAATCCTCAATTGTATTGCTGATATTTAACCATCATGATCTTTTCAGAAAAAACCCTAAAATGGGCTTTATGCTTGTACCCGCCACTATTATTTCAACGTATTTGGGTTAAAAAATTTCATCCTGAGTTTTTAGGTGTAGATGTCAAAATTAGCAATAGCTTCTTAAATAGAAATTATAATGGTTCTATCTTTGGCGGCTCTATTTATGCCGCAACAGACCCATTTTATGCCATTTTGTTCGATCAGTTAATGCAACGTAAGGGTTTTAAGGTTAGGGTTTGGTTAAAAAGCGCAGCGATACAATACCTTAAACCTGGTTTAAGTAATTTGCATTTTACACTCATCATAACCGACGAGATGATTGCCGAAGCAGAAACTTCATTAAATGAAACTGGGAAATTCGTAAAATCCTATCCTATGGAACTCTATAATGAGCAAGGCGAATTATGCGCTACAGTAACCAATGAAATTTACCTGCGCAATAAGTTCCCTGGAGAAAAACAACGGGTGGCGATATAACAATTTATTTGGGGCAATGAACATCAAAAGATTAATTCTGGAAGGCGAAAACGTAAGCCTGGACTTTAAAAAAACGATTAGCAGCGCTCAAAAAATTGCCAAAACATTAGTTGCCTTTGCTAATAACCGAGGCGGAAGATTATTAATTGGCGTGGCCGACGACGGGAGTATAATCGGTGTGAAAACTGAAGACGAAGAAAAATATATGATTACCAAGGCGGCTCATCAATATTGTAAGCCTGCTATCGAACCCAAATTTGAAGAAATTTATGTAGACCATAAAATCGTGTTGCTGGTCGATATTCCTAAAAGCGATACTAAACCCCATTATGCCCTCGACGAAAACAAAAAGTGGTGGGTCTATTTCAGGGTAAAAGATAAAAGTATATTGGCCAGTAAAATTATTGTGGATGTTTTAAAGGAATCCAATACCGAAAATGGGCAATTGATTACTTATTCTAATTACGAAAATAAATTATTAAGTCATTTGGCTGTACACGAAAGAATAACCCTAAAAGAGTACAGCAAATTAACCAGACTTAGCTTTAAAAAAGCACAAAAAATTATGGTAGACCTGATCCTTACTGGTGTAATTATCCCTCATAGCTCCGAAAAAGAAGAATATTTTACAGCAGCAGAAATAAAATAAATTACATCGTTCGAGTAAGCTTTTCGTTATAAAAACACGACTTTTGTAGGCTTATGCCACAAGCGCTATACCTGAAATATAAACCCTATTATAAAGAAAACCTAGTTTTAGCTATACCTATTGTGGTCTCGCAATTAGGACATACCCTAGTGCATTTAGCTGATGGTATAATTGTAGGCCACTTTGCAGGTACTGTACAATTAGCAGCCGTTTCGCTGGTAAACAGTTTATTTATGCTAATTCTGGTTCTGGGTTTAGGTATTTCTTATGGGTTAACCCCTTTAATTGCAAAAGAGAATGGAAGTAAAAACCATCCCGAGTGTGGACATTTATTAGCCAATAGTTTACTGATTAATTTCTTGTTTAGCGCTATTTTATATGCATTGGTTTATTTGGTTTCGTTAAAGGTAATAGATCACCTTGGTCAGTCGCCAGACGTGGTTTTACATGCTAAACCTTATTTAAATTATTTAGGATTTTCGATCATCCCTTTAATGATCTTTCAGGCCTTTAAGCAATTTACGGAGGGGCTTGGTTTTACTAAGCAGGCAATGTTTATTTCAATCTGGGGTAACTTAATTAATGTTATTTTAGGGGTCATTTTTGTAAAAGGGCTATTCGGAATTGCTCCTATGGGTGTAAAAGGTGTTGGCTTGAGCACCCTAATCGATCGTATGCTAATGGCTTTAGCCATGGGGATGTATGTTTTTAAATCCCGGAATTTCAAGCCTTATTTGGTCGACTTCAAAATTAATGTTTTTGATCGCTTACGAATGGTTAAAATTATTAAGCTTGGCGCACCAGTTGCCATGCAATATTCGTTCGAGATTAGCGCTTTTAGTGGAGCCGGTATTTTAATTGGTACAATTGGAAAAGTAGAACAGGCCGCGCATTTTACAGCATTATCGTTGGCTGCCTTTACTTACATGTTAGCGAGTGGTATTGCCTCGGCAGCAACCATTAAAACTGGCAATAACCTGGGCAAAAAAGAATTTACAGACCTGCGCCGATCAGCTATTGCAAGTTACCATGTCGTTCTTTTATTTATGTCGTATACAGCAATTCTGTTTATGCTTGCCAATAATTTATTGCCCTATATTTTTACCGACGATGTGGCTGTAATCCAAATTGCAGCGCAATTGCTAATTATTGCAGGTTTTTTTCAACTGTTCGATGGCACACAAGTTGTAGGCTTAGGCGTATTGCGGGGTATCGGCGATGTAAATATCCCAACCTTCATTACTTTTTTATCTTATTGGATAATTGGCATTCCTTTGGGTTATTTCTTAGGAATTTATTTGGATATGGGTGTAAAAGGAATTTGGTATGGTTTAACATTTGGCCTGTTAACGGCTTCTATATTACTCTTTTTTAGGTTTCAACAAAGAACTAAATCCCTGATTAATCAATATTCGGGCATGAATAGAGGGATATAAAATTCGAATTTTAGTTAATTCTTAACTAGATATTGCCCTGGTGCAAGCATTCGCTTATGCTAAATGCAGTTTTCTAAACGGGCAAAAGAAGCATAAGTAACTACTTGCACCAGATTGAAGTTAAATATGTTCATCCTTATGTTGGTCTGGTTTAACTTCTTTTTCGTTTAATTCGCGTTCTAGTTCCTTCTGATCCTTTTTATTTCGTTTAACGACAAAATAGACGAAAGCTAAAATGGCTATAATTAAAATGGCTATAACCGCTATATTTAGTTTCATAATTAAAAGTTTAGATTTTACTTTATACTACCAAAATAAGGCTATTTTGTTTTCTTTAAGTTAAGCAAATATTAATTTTTAATCATTTGGAAAAAGTGTACGCTGGCGGCCATTGTAAGGATCCCTAGTTTTAACTTCTCTAAAGTTTGAAAAGGAAATTCCTAAAAGTCTGATTTTTTTATTTCCGAAGTCTATGTTGTTTAAAAGTGTCTTTGCTATAGCTAAAACTTGCTCCAAGTCGTTAATTGGAGTTGGAACAGACAGACTTCTTGTAATTAATTTAAAATCTTCAAATTTAATTTTGAGTGTTAGTGTACGCCCGTATATCTGATAATAGACGAGTCGTTTATAAGCCGATTTTGCAATTTGTTCCAACCATTCGTCGAGTTCCTCTCCTTTTCCCAAATCGTAAGAAAAGGTGTCTTCGGCACTAATCGATTTAATTTCTTGATTTGGCCGAACCTGCCGGTGGTCTATCCCTCTTACAATGTTGTAAAAAAAAGCCCCTGTTTTACCAAATAACTGAATTAATCTTTGTTCGCTTAATGCCTTTAAATCGGCGCCAGTAAAAAGACCCTGCCGTTTCATTTTTTCGGCAGTAACTTTTCCGACACCAAAAAATCGCTCTACAGGTAATTTCTCCATAAATGCGGCTAAACGGGATGGCCCTATAAAAGTTAAACCGTCGGGTTTGTTTAAATCGGATGCAATTTTTGCTGTAAATTTATTAACTGAAACGCCAGCAGAAGCAGTTAAATTTAATTCTGTTTTAATGGCTTGTTTAATCTCCTGCGCAATGGTAATAGCCGAACCAATATTTAATTTATCGATAGTAACATCGAGGTAGGCTTCATCTAACGATAAAGGTTCGACTAAATCGGTATAGCGGTTAAAGATCTCTCTAATTTTTTGAGAAACTTCTTTATAAGCTGCGAACCGGGGTCTTACAAAAATAGCAAACGGACAAAGTTGTTGCGCTTTTTTTGAGGTCATTGCCGAGCGAATCCCAAATTTACGGGCTTCGTAACTCGCAGTGGCAACTACGCCACCCCGCCCTTCCGGCAACCCACCTACAACCAATGGTTTGCCGCTATATTCCGGAAAATCACGCTGCTCGACCGATGCATAAAATGCATCCATGTCGATATGGATAATTTTCCGGATTTCGTTCTCCATTACCTCAAAATATATTGCTCATAGGCCCTTTCGCCCCAGAATTGATAATTTTTATTCTGAAACTTGGTGCCATTAAAGATGAGGTGTATAAAGCCATTTTTTTCGACTAAAACGGTATGGTATATTTTACCCGCCGGATTTTTGATAAGACTAAATGCAATCTCATGTTTTTTGTTGCTCCAGGTTAGCCGATCTGGAAGATCGTGAAACTGTAATTTGAAATGGACCTGTAAATCTTTAGCCATTAACTGGCTTCTATACCAGGTTCCGCCAGTTGGCGATACTAATGGCTTGCCGTTATAAACAACCACACTATCGTTGTAGGCTATTATCTGTAAGGAATTATTTTTGGTTTTTAACCAGCTTTCGAGTTTTTTGTTGTGTTTTTCTGTATCGTAGCCATACGTTGCATCCAAAAAGCCAATTCGTTCTACATAAGCAGGGATTTGAATTTGAGTGTTAAGATAGCCAAAAATGAAGCTTCCGCCCCCACTATGGCCGCTTATCGTAATTTTAGGCCGATATTTTTGATAAGCTTCGAATAAGCTACCAACTATTTTCCCAATTTGCTCATCACCATTTGCAAATTTCTTTCTCCAGGCAGGCCAGCTTTTTAAATTATTTTCGAGATAAACAACAATATAATTGGTGTTGATATCCTGATTGCGAATAAAGGTAGTCTGGGCGCCAATATGCTGGATATCGAAATGCCAGTCGTCGCCAGCTGCTATCTTTTTACCAAAAGTCTGTGCCGTAGTGTTTCCATTTGGTAATGCATAAATAATAAGCTTAGTCGGCTTTGCAGAGTCGAGATATTCGAGTTCATCGTAAGTTAAAGTAATCCCGCTATCGAGCATAACTTTTTTCAACGAATCAAATCTGTTCTGACCTTTCAAATTAAGATTAAAGGTAAGCAGATAAAAAATTATTAAACACCATCTCATTTAACAAATTTACAATAATCTCTTATTGTTTTTTAGGTGCCCGGCCTAAATTTACAACTGCGCCAATACTAAAGATAGAATTCCCAGCATTTAAGAATTTTCTGCTTTTTAAGCCAAAGTTGCTTCCACTAGTATATTGCAATTGCACTTGCTCGCTTAAAATCATCCGGGTAAAAAATACAGGCTCTATAAAAATATTATCTTCATTGGCCTGTAAAACATCATTACGATAAAAATCAGAGGTTTTAACAAAACTCATTCTTAACGCTGTTCCAAAATTTAAGCCAAAATTTACCCCGAACAAGCGCACGTTATCTTTCTTTTTTGAGCTATAGTTTACCTGGATAAATTTTTTATCATATTTAGCCTGATCAAAATCTGTGCTGGTTAAAACATCATTATTATCAAATTGATGGAATAACTTATCACTCTTACCTTTCCCAATCCCAGCGTAGATCTCTAATATTCTATTCTTATCGGGCCCAAAAGTCTTGAAATAACCCCCGCCCAATTCGATCATTTTATGTTTAACTTCTTTTTTTTCTGTTTTATTTTTTTGATAAGCACCATTAGCTAAAACTGCAAAATGATTACTTAAGGCATAAGCCGAATTAAAATTAACATTTCCTTTTAAAGAGATATGAGCTCCGGCTGCAATTTCGCCCTCGGTAGTTAGCATTGGCGTATTAGGTACGCTTGGAATATAAATAGAGGAACAACCGCTCAGCACAACAAACAAGCAGAGAAAGATAAAACGTATATATTTATGCATATTGGATTAATAACAACGTTTACCTAACAAATATGATGCTAGTTTTCGAATTTCATTAAATCCATTACTCTTTTAAATTCACTTTGGAGGTTGGCCTTTAACTTTATCTCTTTTCCAGTTATAGGATGAATTAAATTGAGTTCTGCTGCATGAAGTAGCATGGTTGTCATCTCGAATGTCTCTTTAAAAAACTTATTCTGCTTGTTGCAACCATGTTTCCGGTCGCCAATTATAGGATAAAATATATGTGCAAAATGGCGGCGTAACTGATGCATCCGACCTGTAGTTGGTGTTGCCTGCACTAAAGAATAGCGGGAAGTGGTATGCTTACCAAATGGCACTTCGATTTCTGCCCTTTGAAGGGTTATAAATGAAGTATAAGCATCCTGCGTCGTCCCATTGTCCCGGCTTAAAGGATAATCGATATTGAGTTGCTCTGGGGCATAACCCCTTAAAATAGCGAGGTATTTTTTTTCGACTAAACCTTCCTGAAACTGTTTATGCATAGCAATTTCTACCTCTTTTTCGAAAGCAAAAAGCAAAAGTCCGCCCGTTTTTCGATCCAGGCGATGAACCGGGCTAACATGGCGGCCAATTTGATCTCTCAACATTTGCAAAGCAAATTCTTTAGCATCGTTAGCAATAGCCGACCGATGAACCAGCAAGCCATGTGGTTTGTTAATTGCGATTAAATACTCGTCATGATAAACAATTTCTAACATGGCACAAATATAACCTTATAAATTAAACAGGTCTATCGCTACCCTAAAAGTATTGCAATGCGCATCTACTATGGTTTTAAGGTCTGGAGAATAGCCACCGCCCATACTTACCTGAACGGGAACATGACGAGAAAGACATGCTTCAAAAACCAATCGATCGCGTTGTTTACAGGCCGCCTTACTTAAAGCCAGTTTACCTAATTTGTCGGTTTCTAATACATCCACGCCAGCTAGATAGTAAACGAAATCTGGTCGATGATTTGAGAAAACAGTAGTTAATGCCATCTGTAATTTACTTAAAAAGATTTCATCGCCTGTATTGGTCTCTAGTGGAATGTCTAAATCAGATTGTTCTTTTCTAAATGGGAAATTGTGCGCACCATGCATCGAAAAAGTAAATACCCTAGGGTCGTCCTTAAAAATGTGAGCGGTTCCATTACCCTGATGAACATCTAAATCTATAATTAAGATACTGTTAGCTAACTTATTTGTTAACAGGTAATTTGCAGCAATAGCTTGGTCGTTAAGCAGGCAAAAACCTTCGCCCCAATTACGACCGGCATGGTGTGTGCCTCCTGCTACATTAAAAGCGACCTGATGTTGTAAGGCGAATAAAGTGCCGTCTATGGTGCCTTTTGCAATTCTAATTTCGCGCTCCACTAATTGTGCGCTTAATGGAAAACCAATTCTACGCTGTGCTTGTACGGGCAAAGTTAGTCTTTTAAGCATCGACCAATATACCTTATCGTGAGTAGTTAAAATTGCTGCTTCTTCCAAAGGCTCGGGTGCAAATAAATTTACTGGAGTAATTGCGCCTTCGTGCAATAATTGTGCTGGAATTAGTTCGTATTTAAGCATCGGAAAGCGATGCCCTGTTGGTAAAGGATGTGCATATAAAGAATGATAAGCAATTTTTAACATGCTAACGATTTGGCAATGTCTAATAACAATACGCCGGTATGGTAAACATCTTCAAAACTATTGTACATAGGTACCGGACTTAAACGTATTACATTAGGTTCCCGCCAATCGCCAAGTACATGGTTTGCCACTAAATGATCAAAAATAAGCTTTCCATCGGCTTTGGCAATAATAGAAACCTGTGCACCCCGGTTGGCTGCTAATTTCGGCGTAATAATTTCAAATTTTTCCTCTCCTAAAATTATATTTACCTCATTTATAACATAAAATAAATAGGCAGTTAAAGCTTCACTTTTAGTTCGTAAAGCAGGCATATAGCCTGCTTTTGCGAATAATTGCAGGGAAGCATGATATAAAGCCATTGGCATTACTTGTGTACAACTTACCTGCCAGCCGTCGGCTCCGGGCTCTGGGATAAAACCTTTTTCCATTTTAAAGCGTTGGGCTTCATTATACCCCCACCAGCCTGCAAAACGATTTAAAGAGGTATCATTAAAATGTTTTTCGTGAACAAAAATACCACTTATTCCTCCTGGTCCCCCATTTTGGTACTTGTAAGAGCACCAACAGGCAAAGTCGACCTCCCAGCGATGTAAAGCTAAAGGTACGTTACCGGCAGCATGGGCCAAATCGAAGCCTACTATCGCTCCGGCTTTATGCCCAGCCACTGTAATTGCTTCCATATCAAACCACTGGCCAGTAAAATAGTTAATCCCTCCAAACAACACTAATGCTGTTTCGTCGGCATGTGTTGCTATCTTTTCTATTATATCTGCTGTTCTTAATGTATATTCTCCAGCCCTGGGCTCAACCTCAATAATTGCCTCCTTAGGGTCAAAGCCATGAAAACGAACCTGACTTTCTATAGCATACTGATCTGATGGAAACGCACCGGCCTCCATTATAATTTTAAACCGGTTATTTTTGGGTCTATAAAAACTTACCAATAATAGATGAAGATTTACAGTTAAGGTATTCATTGGACAAACCTCGGCAGGTTCGGCACCCACAATTGGCGCCATTAGCCTTTTAATTTCTTTGTGGTAAAACATCCAGGGCAAATCGCCTTCAAACCAGCCTTCTACCGCTAAATTTTGCCAGTTGCTTAATTGTACACCTAACACCTCTTTTGCTACTTTAGGTTGTAAACCTAAAGAATTGCCACACAGATAAATAAATTCTTTTCCGTTTAGCTGCGGAAAAAGGTATTCTGCCCTCATTTTCTGCAATGGATCTTGCCGATCCAGCTGCTGAGCAAAAGCTAAAGTATTCTCAAAAGTCATGCGTCAATATTAATAAAAAAATGGTTTACTTAGCTTAATAATAAATTTTAACAAACAACTACGAATTAGGCTTGCTTACGAATTTATTGCCTTGTAGATAAAAACGCCAGGGCAGTAAGGCATGTTCTTCTGCATAATCGACACCGACTCTTGGCGATACCACAATTTGCTGTGGCTTAATGTGAATGCCATTATCTTCAATCCAGATCTGATCGCCCTGTAAATCTTTTGCATTTAAGGTCTTATCAATGCCCAGCGCTTTCGATAATGAACCTGGTCCTGCAGTAATTCTGGGTGCTAACTGTTGCATGTTCCTTCGTGCTAACATGGTTGATAAACCAGTTACAGGCTCGATGCCACGTATTAAAATCGCTAAAGGGTTTCCTTTTCCGGCAACAACAATATTAAAAAGGTAATGCATGCCATAGCATAAATAAACATAGGCTATTCCGCCATCTTCGTAAATAGTAGCAGTACGTGGAGTAAAACGCGAACCATAAGCATGCGAAGCCTTATCGGTTATACCATTGTAAGCTTCGGTCTCGACAATAGTCCCGCCAGTTAATTTACCGTCTACTAAGGTAAACAATTGCTTCCCTAAAAGCTGGGTAGCAATACTTACGACATCGTCTTGCTGATAAAATGAATAGGGCAGTTTAGGCATTGATGAAACTTATAATTTGATGAAGGTAACGGTGGTCAACTTCATCAAAATGAGCAAGATATTCACTATCAACATCTAATACACCAATTATATTTCCGTCGCTGTAAAGCGGTAAAACGATTTCCGATTGGGAAGCCGATGCACAGGCAATATGACCCGGAAAAGCGTTTACATCAGACACAATCAATACTTTGTCTTGTGCCCAGGATGCGCCACATACGCCTTTGCCTTTTTTAATTCTGGTACAGGCTACAGGCCCCTGGAAAGGACCAAGTACCAGCTCTTCATCTTTAATTAAATAAAACCCTACCCAAAACCAGCCGAACTGTTCTTTTAGTGCAGCACAAACATTAGCCAGATTTGCAATCAGGTCGGTTTCCCCGGATAGTAAGGCTTCAATTTGAGGGATTAATGATAAATATTGTGCTTCTTTAGTTCCTGTTCTGGTAATTGTTAGATCTTCTGCCATAGCTTATTTAGAAATTCAAATTTACAAAAATTGGTTGCTAATCTCGGCTTAATTAAAGAATTAACAATTCTAAGACTATTCTACTTTAAACAAAATGATTAGCTTTGAAATTTTAATTAATGATATGAATAAAAAGACTTTATTGTTTACTTTACTCTTTTCTGGCTTCCTACATTTCGGGTATACCCCACCCGAGGAAGGAATGTTTCCACTTAGTGAAATACATAAATTAGACCTCAAAAAAGCAGGACTTAAAATAGATCAAAACGAAGTATATAACCCAAATGGGATAAGCCTTGTCGACGCATTGGTTAATGTAGGTGGCTGTACAGGCTCGTTTGTTTCGGGTGAAGGTCTAATTATTACCAACCATCATTGTGCTTTTAGTGCCGTTCAGCTTGCAAGTACACCAGAACACGATTACCTAAACAATGGCTTTGTTGCTAAAACACACGAACAGGAAATTGAGGCAAAGGGCCTAACCTGCCGTATTACAGATAGCTATGAAGATGTATCGGATCGCGTATTAGGTGCAGTAGCCGATATCCAAGATCCTTCTTCTCGAATTCAGCTGCTTAACAATGTGATGAAAAACATTGTAATTGAAGCCGAACAAAAAGACCCAAGTATTAAAGCAGAAGTAGCCGAAATGTTTATCGGCAAAACTTATGTACTCTTCAGGTATAAAACTATTCTTGATGTTCGCCTGGTTTATGTGCCCGATCGGAAAATTGGGGAATATGGTGGTGAAACCGATAATTGGGTCTGGCCAAGGCATACCGGCGACTATTCTTTTATGCGTGCTTATGTAGCTAAAGATGGTTCGCCAGCCAAATATTCGAAAGACAATGTGCCATATCAGCCTAAAAAGTTCCTAAAAGTTAATCCAACCGGAACAAATGAAGAAGACTTTGTTTTTATTTTGGGTTACCCGGGTAAGACCTTCCGTCATCGTCCAGCCGCATTTATCGATTACCAAGAGAAATATCTCCTGCCTTATACCTCTGCGTTATACGATTTTCAGAATGCAACAATGGAGAGCATCGGAAAAAGAGATCAAACAACGGCCTTAAAACTGGCTACACGCATTAAAAGGAATGCAAATGTGATGAAAAATTATCGTGGTAAGTTAAAAGGCTTAAAAGGAATTGGTTTAATCGCTCAAAAAGAGCAAGAAGATACAGCGTTGGCTCAATTTATAAATGATAACGTAGAGATTAAGGCTAAATATGGGAGTTTGATGGGCGATATCGATAAATTATACCAGCAAATTAATGGCGATGCTTATCGTGATTTATGGATGGGGCAGATTTATAATTCGACGAGTCTTTTAAATATAGCTAAACAAATAAATAATTTCAAATCTACGCTGCAGGCGCAACCATTAGCTACAAAAGAAGGTTATTTTAATAAAAACATAGCGCGTTTAAAACTAACTATAAATGGGATATACAATGGCTATGATTTAGAAGCAGATCGCAAAATTCTGAAAAAAATGATGTTTGATGCGACAAGATTAACCGTCAACCAGCGGGTTAAAGCTATAGATAAAATTACAGGTAGAGGTACGAATAGCGAGACTATGATTAACGATTTTGTAAATGAAACCCTCGATTTAAGTAAATTAAAAGATGAGGATTATGTTTTAAATACGCTGCTAAAATCTGTAAAAAACATAACTAATTATAACGATGGTATGTTGGTATTGGAGACTGATATTGCAAAACAAATAGAGGAGTTAAAGCCCGAGAAAGATCGTAGAGAAGGTGTGTTAAACAAATTAATGGGCGATTATGTAAATGTGAAGGAGAAATATCTTCAAAAAGATTTTGTTCCGGATGCCAATAGTACACTTCGCTTAACTTATGGCTATGTACGTGGTTACTCGCCAGCCGATGCCAGCTATATGGCACCTTATACTACTATAAAAGGTATTTTGGAGAAAGGTACAACTGGAAACCCGGAATATGTTTATCCGCCTCAAATTAAGGCACTCTGGGATGCGAAAGACTTTGGTCCATTTGCAAAAAAAGAGCTGAATGATGTTCCGGTTTCTTTTTTATATAATATGGATACCACCGGAGGCAACTCGGGCTCTCCTATTCTAAATGCCTATGGAGAATTAGTTGGTGTAAACTTCGATCGGGCATACGAGGCAACTATTAACGATTATGCCTGGAACGAAAGCTATAGCCGTTCTATTGGAGTCGACATTCGCTATGTATTATGGGTAGCCGCAAAAATAGATCACGCCGATTTCCTACTTAAAGAAATGGGCATTAACTTTTAATCCTTTACTTATATGAGAATAATTGCAGAGTTACCACATCCCGATTGTAAAATCACGCTGTTTAATATGAACCAGAAATATATCATCAAATTTGAACAGGGTCAATTAGAGCAAAGCTTTAAATTATCGGAGCTCGATTTAAGCGGAGGAGGGGCAAATGAGATTTTCCAATTGCTGGATGAGGAATTTATGACGACTATAATTGAGCGTTTTAAAACGATGAGGCTAGACTTCTCGGCTGCCTATCATCGTCAACAGTAATTATTTATATAAATTACACAACTATCTGTAAAATAATAAGATATTATTATATTCAGAATATAATTCCGCAAAAGCTGCATTGTTGAATGATATTTTAGCTGCTTAAATATAGTTGTACTTAATTTAAAATGAATTAACTTACTGATTAATAACACATTATTATATAAAACAAAATAAAATTACGCGACCAATATATGCCAAATAAATGGGAAGTTCGAACAAAATCCCCCAAAATTTGTGATTATCTTTAACCAGTTCGAATGTGATAAAAAGATACTAAATGTTGCATTTAAGCAAGGTCGGATTTTTATTTATTTTTCAAATCTAGTGCAAGCATTTGCCGGAGCTCCATTTAAACCTAATATCCATGCGCTTTCAGTATACCATGCTTTTGCTTATCTTTATTTTATGAATTTAAGTTACGATTGTCCTACGGATAAGGCATCGATAAGGCAAGTTCGATAGTCGTTCGCCCCCAAGAGGGACTCTACAGGGATGCAACAGGGATCCAACAGGGGTTTGACAGGGGCAATCCCCCTGTCAAACCCCTGTTGAACACAAGTTAAAACTAAGTTGGGTCAGGTTTAGTGATAAACCACTCCTAAACTGATGAGGAAGAAGCCACAATCTTAATGTCACGTTATTTAGTAGAATAAGATTATATTGTACCAACCAAATCAAGCACCCGTGAAAAAAATTATCCCTTTCCTATTATTTTTATTTTCTTTTAACGCCGTTAATGCTCAAAATCCTATTTCCTTAAATATTGGCCAGGAAGCTCCTCAAATTAAATTTAACAGCGTATTAGGCCAAAAATTAGCCAGCAATTTCTATCAACGCAAAATATTGGTACTCGATTTCTGGGCTACTTGGTGTGCGCCATGCATTGCATCATTCCCTCATTTTAATAGTCTTTCGGCTAAATTTAAAAATGAGAAAGTGCTGTTTGCAACCATTACTGATGAACCAGAGTTAACTGCGGTTACTTTTTTTAAACGTACGCAAAAACAAGTAGCGGCATTTAAATTAATAGATACAAGCAAGGTTACCGGGCAGGCTTTCGGTGCAAGGGCCATTCCTTTTTGTGTGGTTATTGATCAAAATAATAAAGTAAGATGGAAAGGCAATACTATAGATCTCACAGCACAAATACTTCAAGAAATTATAGATACACCTAGCCCGGTAGTTACTGTAGCAGAAAATAAACCCTCTGGCTTATTAACAGCACTTACAGGGCCTCAAAGACCTAAACCTGTTACTACTTATTTTAAGTTTTCGGCCATAAAAGGTACCGAGGGCAAACCCGTTGGGGGTTCCTCCAGAAATTCAGCGAAAAATGGTTATTATGAAATTAACAGGAGCAACATCATGTTAGGTAATTTCTTAGGTCTGTTAACAGGCTACAATATGACAGCCAGATTTATCACAAATGATAGCCTTAGATTGAAACAACTCGTTACCATCGATTTTAGTTCTCCTTTTAGCAAAGGCTATGAGCATTTTGCTACTGAATATGCAGGTCGTTTTATTCCAGAACAACCAAGAACAAATTACCTAATCACTTTACTTCAAAGTACTTTTAATTTCAATTTAAAAGTAATAGAAAAGGAAATGGATGTGTACGAAATGATAGTAATAGATCAAAAAAAGCTAGAAAGCTTTAAAAGTTTACAAAATGGGCATTCCAGTTTCTCGGACGATTTCTTGCCTAAGTTTGAAATTGTAGGTTACAACCTTAATGGCCTATCGCAAGAACTCGAGAATTCGTTTAAAAAAATAATTGTAAACAATATTACGGATGATGATCGATATGATCTTTCCTTAGATGTTAGTAACCTTAAAACGCTCAATCAAACGCTCGCTTTTCATGGCTTGCAACTTAAAGAAGTGAAAGCTAAAGCTAAACTGATAACAATAGATTTTAAATAATTACACCTCATCTTAAATAAAGCGAATAACCTGAAGATGTTATTTAAAGTATAAAATATAGGTTATCAATTAATTCAAATATCATTTATCGAAAGTAGCTCGTAGATAGCATATTGTTAAATGCCTATTACTTGAGGAATTAAGTCAATATACCAATAGCCTGTAGGCAGATTATTCGAATTTAGCGGTGGAAAAGTTCTATAGATGCGCGCTCCAAGGGTAAATAAAACAGGTTGTTTAAATATAGGGCCATCGAATACGAAGGTGTGAAATTCTCCATTTTCCCCAGATGGATCTATATGAGCTGGCAGATCGTTTAAAAATGACTGATCGATAATCCGCCCGCAAAAATCTTCCAATCCTGGCTGGGTACAAACCACTATTGTTTTATAGCCGAGCCCAATAAATTCTTTTATTAACTCCAGGCTATTTCTTTTCCATAGCGGAAACACGGCTGTTATCCCAATAGTTGCCAAATAATCTTCCCTATATTTTTTTAAATCTTCCAGAAAGAGATCTCCGAAAACAGCATGAACAATTCCCTGTTGTTTTAAAATTTCCAAATGATGGTTCATTACGCTTTCGTAAGTCACCATATCCGGTAATTCTGGTAACCTAACTTGATATAATGGGAAGTCTAATGATTGTGCTTGAGCCAGCAAAATAGATTCTCTAACCCCATGCATAGCCACTCTGTTAAAAGAATCGTTAACAGTAGTTAGTAGATATCGGATTTCAAATTTTTGCTGTTGGAGCAAATAATGAAGCGCTAGTGTACTATCTTTACCCCCACTCCAGTTAAATACTGCCGGGACGAGGTTAATAGCAGTCACTAGGCTTTAACCGTAGGGTTACTTTTTAGGTCGAGTACGGTATATTTTATTTTTAAGCTTTCGAATAAACCAAACATCAATGCCGAATAGCCTAATGTGCTATATAAGAAATTCTTTTCGTAAGGAATTGCTAAAACCAAGCATTCCCAAAAACCAGCAAATGTTTGCGGATACACGGTAGAACCTAACCATACACCATAATCGGAAATAATCCAGTGTATAAAAACCGCAATTAATCCGGCTCCGATAACATGCTGAACATTTACTTTTTTAAGCGTTAATTTTCCTACTAATACCATTAATATAAAAGCAATATAAGTATAATACCAACCAGAATAAAAGCCATAATCTTTACCCATAGTTAATGCAAGGCCTAAATCGCTTAAGAATAAAATTAAAACCGGGAGTAAAAATGCGTTAATATTATTCTTAAAATAAGCACCACCAAATAGTGCTACAGCACCGATACCAGAAAAGTTGGCAATTACTTTAAAATCTGGCGAAAGTGGCGCAATTACCCTTAGCCCAATAATAAGTACCATAAACAATAACAAGACCAGTACCCTAGAATTAAATTTACGCTCCATCATTTTTTATTTTTTATATACAAAATTAGCTTTTTTAATGCTGAATAAAA
This sequence comes from Bacteroidota bacterium, assembly GCA_040388055.1. Taxonomy (GTDB): domain Bacteria; phylum Bacteroidota; class Bacteroidia; order Sphingobacteriales; family Sphingobacteriaceae; genus Pedobacter. The sequence goes on along the minus strand of JAZKCO010000008.1, from coordinate 176,208 downwards.
AATATTGAATTCCACGCAAAGAGAAAACCCTATATTTAGCTTTCAAAAATTTTCTTATGCGTAAATTATTCCTTTATTTATTGCTTCTAACCACCACCCAGGCAATGGCACAGCAAACAGATACCACTTTCTTAAAAAAGCTAATGCAGGCTAAACCCGAGTTATTTGCCGGTATATTAAATCATCCGCAACAAAATGAAGTACAAATTATGTACACTCAGGTTAATCGTGATAAAAATAACAAACCAAGTTTTAAAACTTTTAGTTTTAACGCAAACCCAAAACATTACTTTTATCCGGCAAGCACTGTAAAATTAGCTGGGGTAATTTTTGCCCTCGAAAAAGTGAATGCCTTAAGGGCTAAAGGACTTAATGCCGATTTAACGATGATTACCGATAGCGCCTTTAAAGACCAGACCCGGGTGCTTGCAGACGAAAGTGCGGCCAATGGAAAACCTTCAATTGCACATTATATTAAAAAAGTACTGCTAACCAGCGACAACGACGCCTTTAATAGACTCTTTGAGTTTATTGGGCGGGAAGAAATAAATGCAAAACTTAAAAAATATGGTTTAAATAATAGCAGAATTTTAAACCGTTTAGCCATTGGCGATGGTGGCGAATCTTCAAGACACACTAATCCTATCAATTTTTATAAAGATAGCCAGCTAATTTATCATCAGCCTCCACAATACGACGAAAAAGATTATCCTCTCGAATTAACAAATTTAATTGTTGGTAAAGGATATATGAACAGTAAAGACCAATTGGTTAATGAACCTTATAGTTTTGCCGATAAGAACGTTTTTACCATTGCAGACCAGCAATCCTTAATGAAACGTCTTATGATGCCAGAAGCGTTTCCGGCTGCCGATCGATTTAATTTAACCCCAGACGATTATAAACTCATTTATACTTATATGAGTAAGTTACCTACCGAGAGCGATTACCCTAAATATGACCCAAATGAATTTTGGCCAACTTATGCCAAAATGCTTTATTATGGCCGGGATAAAAATGCAGTTATAGATCCTAACATTAGAATTTTTAACAAATATGGCGATAGCTATGGTTTTATTATAGACAATTCCTATTTCGTAGATTTTAAGAATAAAGTTGAATACTTTTTAACTGCTGTTGTACAATCGAACGAAGACGGGATCTATAACGATAACAAATATGAGTACGAAACGGTATGTTATCCTTTTATGAAAAACTTGGGCCGAACCCTATACGAATATGAGCTCGGCCGAAGTAAAAAGCATTTACCCGATCTGAGTAAATATAAAATGAAATATTAAAGAGAAAAGCTTAAACCCATATTCATGTTAAAGCCCATTGTACTATAACCAATAAGTTCAGTATATTTTTCATTACCTAGGTTTTTCAAATCAGCAAAGATTTTAAGTCGTTTTTTAGCCAATGCATATTCGGTGTAAAAATTAACCAGTTGATAAGAATCTAATGTTTTGTTAACTGCAGGGAAGGTGCTAAAATCGCTATCGATACGTTTGCCTGTAAATTTATAGTTTAAGTTAAAATATAAACCGGCAGTGGCTTGTACGGCTACATTTGCTCCATAAGTGTTTTTGGGCCTTCGTAAAAGTACGTCAGCTACATTTGTGGCCGAAATTTGTTTGCCTTTAACATAGGCATAATAACCTTTCACAGCAAATTTACCGATTTTTACACCTGGCTCAATTTCGAAACCCTTATCATTTTGTTTATCCTGATTAATATAACCATTTGCGCCATAAATGATGGCATCGGTCATATTTCGTTTAAAACTTACGATGCGAAGGTTTATTTTTTCGGTTAAAAAATTAAGGTCAAGTCCGGCTTCGTAACTGGTCGATTTTTCCGGTTTAAGATTTAAATTCGCCCCATATTCGCCAAATAACATTTCGAGGGTTGGGGCTTTAAATGAAGATGCTATTGTCCCAAAAATCTTTACTTGTTTTACGAGCAATATACTGGGAGTAATAGCATAAGTAAAGTTATCTCCATACTTACTATGGTTGTTATACCTGCCACCTAATTCCAAGTTAAAAACACTCAGATCATGCAAGAACACAGAACCATAAGTACTAAATAAATTGGTTGAGGGTTCTTTTAATGTGGTAGAATTAAAATGCATAACCGAAGTCGACCGATTATCTGCACCTAAGAGAAGATTTACTTTTTTGCCTATATGCTGATTATAAAATACATCGGCCAGGTCCATATTTCCTTCATATTTACCAGGATAAGTACTCACATAAGATCTGGTTGTCTTTTGGCGGCTGTAATTAAGAGTAAACCGACCACTATTTAATTGGTAAACGGCATTTATACCGCCATTAAAATGTGTCGATTCTGAGGTGTTCTGTGCATCGGTAAATGCATTATCGTCGTATTTAAATTTTCCGGTTAAGTATCGAAAAAATGGACTTACGCTAAGTTTTTTCCCAAATTGAATAGAAAAATTTGCATTTAAAGCATTTTGCTTAACCCCGTCTTTATCAAATATTTCGTTATTTCCTTCAGGGTTAGCAGCTTCAGAAATACCATCAGTTATAAAACGGGTATAATTAATATTATAGGTAAAAACATCAATCTTTCCATTCAAACCAATATTGCCTTTGTAGGTCTGATAGCTTCCAGCAGTAGCAATTGCATTTAAGCTGAAAGGCTTTATGCCCGACTTTTTGGTAATGATGTTAATAACACCCGCAACTGCATCCGAACCATAAATAGTAGATTGTCCCCCTTTTAAAATTTCGATATGATCGATCTGATCGATAGCCAACATTCTTAAATCGAAAGCACCACCTGTACCAGAGGGGTCGGTGGCCAAAATACCATCAATTAAAATTACCGCATAAGCGCTCCCTGCACCTCTAAAAAACAAACTTTTATCTTTACCTACATTACTTCCAACCCCACCAATTGTAATTCCAGCCTGCTGATTTAATAATTCGGCTAAATTACGCCCACTGCTGTGCGACAATTCCTCGGCGGTAATAACAGTAACCACTTTACCGGTTTGTGCTTGTTTTTGGTCATTTTTAGTAGTCGAAATTACTACTTCATTTAATTTTTGGACTTCCTGAGCCCCAGCCTTGTTCCCTAAAAGGGCTAATTGAGCAAGTCCTAGACCTGCTACAATTAATTTAATTTTTTTGTTCAATGTTGTGAGTTTTTCACACACAGCAACAGAATAAGAATAGAAATAGGTAATACAAAAAGGTATGGCCCACTCCTAGCTTCAATCCCCGAAAGCTATGAATTGTTAAACTTTTAGGCAGGTCTTCTGACTTGCTCCTGGTTTTTCAGTCTTCCCATTCCAGAAATCAGGAACAGTGACTATCGATTTGAAGAACCATTATAGAGCTTACAGCTGCGGGACAGTTACAGATTTACACTGTATTCCCTTTTAATCCCAATCGTAAATTGGGAACCAAAAAGCAATGCAAAGGTATTATTATCTTTATGAAAAAACTATTTTTCGTTTATTAACTGCTGTTTAAGCGTAGCTAACTGATCTACTTCCTTTTTAGGAAGCTGCGGAAATTTTAAATTTAATTTCTCCAGGGTCTCTTCAATAACCTGACTTATTGCGACCCGGCTATACCATTTTTTATCGGCCGGAATGATATACCAGGGAGCAGCTTCAGTTGAAGTCTCCTGTATAGCCTCCTCGTAGGCCTGCATATAAGACTTCCATAAGGCACGTTCTTTTAAGTCGCCGGCAGAAAACTTCCAGTTTTTGGCTGGGTCCTCAATCCTATCGAGAAAACGTTGTTTTTGTTCGTCTTTTGATACATGTAAAAAGAATTTTAAGATGACCATTCCATTGGCCGTTAGGTGTTGTTCGAAATTGCGGATACTTTCGTACCGCTGCTTCCAAAATTTCTGATCTATTTGATTTACATCCTGGTATCCAGGAATATTTTCGCTTAAAATATATTCCGGGTGTACTTTGCAGACCAGTACATTTTCGTAATGGGAGCGATTATGTATCCCTATCCGCCCGCGTTCAGGTAATGCTTTGTAATGACGCCATAAATAATCGTGCTCATATTCTTCACTATTAGGCGTTTTAAAACTATATACCTGGCACCCTTGTGGGTTTAAACCAGACATTACATGCTCGATTGCACTATCTTTGCCGGCAGCATCCATAGCCTGGAATATAATTAATAAAGAATGGGTATTTGATGCGTATAATGCTTCCTGACAACCCGCCATTTGTTTTTTTATTTTAGCCAATGCCACTTCACCAGTTTCTTTATCAAGACTACCATTGTAGCTGGTCTCATAATTTTTAAGCGAAAATTTAGCGCCGGCCTTGGCTAGGTATTTTTTGGTATCGGTTTTCATAAGTATTAATGTTAATTTTATAATTAAATATAGGCTAAAATTTAAATAAATTTAATCCGTTAATTTGTTTTACAGTTTTAACACATTTTAACAGAAAATAATTAACGTTTTTTTCCATCTTTATCCCATGTTTAGAGAAATTAAAAATAGATACATTCGTTATATCACAATTTTTGCATTTTCACTCATTATCTTCTTTTGTGCTTTACAATTAAACTTTTTGTGGTTATTTGGTTATTCGCCAAGCTATACTGATATTAGAAAACCTGCACAACGTGTTGGTTCCGAATTATATACTGCCGATGGGAAGTTAATTGGCCGTTATTTTAAAGAAAACAGGACCCCTATCGATTATAATGAAATATCGCCAAGTATAATTAATGCCTTAATTGCTACCGAAGATGTTCGTTTTTATAAACATAGCGGTATAGACATACAAGCTGTTGGAAGGGCCGTTATCGGAATGGGAAAAGATGGTGGCGCAAGCACAATTACCCAGCAACTGGCTAAAAATCTTTACCGTACCCGATATAGTAAATCGTCTGGCTTGGTTCAATACATTCCCTTAGTTAGAACGGTGGTTTCGAAGTTAAAAGAATGGGTAACAGCTTTAAAATTAGAGTCTAACTATAGTAAAAACGATATCATTACCCTGTATTTAAATACAGTGTCGTTTGGTAATAATACTTATGGGATAAAAACAGCATCCAGGATTTATTTCGATAAAGAGGCGAAAGAACTAAGCACTACCGATGCGGCTTTATTGGTTGGAATGCTTAAAGGAACGAATTTATATAATCCACTTAAAAGCCCGGAAAGATCTTTAGCGCGTAGAAATGTAGTATTAAGTCAAATGAATAAGTATAACTACCTAAGTAAAGATAGTTTACTATTACTGGTTAAGCAACCACTACAACTAAAAGAGGGGAAAATGAAAGATGGTAGCGATGGTGATTCTTATTTAAGAGCCGCAGTCGATAAATATCTCGAAAAATGGTGTGAAGAAAACAATGTCGATTTATACGAGGACGGCCTTAAAATCTATACAACCATCGACTCTAAATTACAAGGTTATGCCGAAGAGGCAGTAAAAGACCAAATGCGGGTTATACAAAGGCGTTTTTATAGTGTATGGGGAAATGAAGACCCCTGGGAAAATTCGGAAGGCAAAAAAATTGATTACCCCGAGCGGGCAAAAAAAAACCTACCAATTTATAGCCTTTTGGTAAAAAAATATAACGGCAATAAAGATTCTGTCGATGCTTATTTCGACAAGAAGAAGAAAATGACTATTTTTTCGTATAAAGGCGACCGGGATACTCTTTTTTCTACCATGGATTCTATCCGTTATTATGGGAAAATCATGAATACCGGTATGATGACGATGGAGCCAAAATCGGGTAAAATTAAAGTTTGGGTGGGCGGTATAGACCATAAATTCTTTAAATACGACCATGTAAACCAGGCTAAACGGCAGGCTGGTTCTACATTTAAACCATTTGCCTATCTGGCCGCTTTAGAAAGCGGAATGAGCCCATGCGATACTTTTGTCGATAAACCGGTTAGGATTGCCTATCAAAACAAAGGCAAAACCGAATATTGGGAGCCTAAAAATGCCGATTGGAGTAATAGTTATCAGGAAATGTCATTGCGTTGGGCAATGGGGAAATCGGTAAATACAGTAACTGCTCAGGTAACGGAAAAAGTGGGTTGGGATAATGTAGTAAAATGGGCACACGAATGTGGAATTGATAGCCACCTGGAATCGGTACCTTCAGTAAGCCTTGGTCCAAATGATGTTTCTGTATTCGAAATGGTAAAAGCCTACAGTACTTTCTTAAATGAGGGTGTTAAAACGGATCCGATTTTAGTAGAGAAAATTACCGATCAAAACGATAGAGTTATAGAGGAGTTTACGCCGAAAACTAAACGTGTACTTAGTGAAGAAATCGCATGGCTGATGTTATATATGTTTAGAGGGGGGATGGAAGAACCCGGAGGGACATCAAGAGCTTTATGGGAATGGGATTTATGGAAGAAAAATAATCAGATTGGCGGGAAAACCGGTACCTCATCCGATTACGTAGATGCTTGGTATATGGGCATTACAAAAGATCTCGTAACGGGTGTTTGGGTAGGCTGTGATGAGCGTACTGCACACTTTAAAAACGGGGAAACCGGTGAGGGGTCTAGAACTGCCCTACCTATTTTTGGTAAATTTATGGAAAAAGTATACCACGACCCAAGTACAGGTTATACTTATGGTCCATTTCCAAAAGCTAAGGTTGAGATTACCCGAAATATAAATTGCCCAACACCTGTACCATCGATAGATACTGTATCGGTTGATAGTTTAACAGTAGATTCTTTAAACATTGCTGCGCCTGTAGTAGAAGATCCAGAATTAAAGCTGCCAGGGGAAATCCTGAAAAAGGAAGATAAAAAAATACCTGAAAATCAGCAACCTAAACAAATTACACCAGCAATTGTTCCGCTTACAAAAAAGGAGGAAAGGGAGCTTAAAAGGAAGCAAAGGCAAGAAGAAAAAGAAAGAAAGAAAAATGGGGGAAATTAACGTAATTTTAACCTTTAAAACTGCACACATGAATATAAATGCTACATTATTAAAAAAATCCATACTGATTTTATTTTTTATCCTGGTATCTGTTATTTCAGTTAAAGCTCAATATTTTGGACAAAATAGGGTCCGCTATAAAAATGCAGATTTTAAGGTTTTACAGACACCCCATTTCGAGATTTATTATTACATCAATAATGACAAACTGCTTAAAAAATTTGCACAAGATGCAGAAACCTGGTATAAAATGCATCAGGAAGTATTTCGCGATACCTTTATAACAAAAAATCCAATTATTTTATATAGTAATCATCCCGATTTCCAACAAACTACTGCACTAAACGGAGAAGTTGGTGTAGGTACGGGCGGAGTTACGGAAGCTTTAAAGAACAGGGTTATTATGCCCGTGTTAGATTTGAGTAGTCAGACAAGGCATGTTTTAGGCCACGAGCTGGTTCACGCCTTCCAATATCATTTACTCTTAGAAAAAGATTCGATTAGTTTAGAAAATGTTGGCAATACTCCATTATGGATGGTAGAGGGTATGGCCGAGTATTTATCAGTTGGTAAGAAAGATGCTTTCACTTCTATGTGGATGCGCGATGCCATGTTAAATAGAGACATTCCATCATTAAAAGATTTAACTAACTCTAATAAATATTTTCCATACCGGTATGGGCAGGCATTTTGGACCTTTATTGGCTCTTTATATGGCGATACGACTATTGCCCCTCTATTTAAGGCAACCGCCAAATTTGGTTACGAAAATGGAATTAAATTAACTTTTGGTTACGACGACAGAACGTTGTCTGGCTTGTGGAAAAATGCAATCGAACAGCATTACCGACCAATGTTAAAAGCAGACAGCTCTCAGA
>JAZKCO010000008.1:118452-168383 GCA_040388055.1 Bacteroidota bacterium | reverse complement strand
TAAGATCTCCGGAACAAAAATTATAGATAATAAGCATGCAGGAAACATGAATGTCGCCCCTGCCCTTAGTCCGGATGGGCAATATCTCGCTTTTTTATCGGAGAAAGACTTATTTGGTATCGATCTCTTCCTGGCTGAAGCGAAGACTGGTAGAATAATTCGAAAGTTAAGTAGTCAGATTTCCAATACTCATATCGACGATTTTAATTTTATTGAATCTGCAGGCACCTGGTCTCCAGACAGTAAGAAATTTGCATTCAGTATTTTTAGCAAAGGGAAAAATCAATTAATGATTATTGACGTTGCAAATGGAAGCACCATTCTGCAAACTGCAATGGGACAAGTAGAGCAGTTTAGTAACCTAACCTGGTCGCCAAGCGGTAATGAAATTGCATTTTCGGGAATGATAGAGGGTCAGAGCGATATATTTGCCTATAATTTAACTACGAAAGAAATTGTTCAACTTACTAACGACGAGTATTCAGATTATGCGCCTAATTATTCTCCGGATGGTAAGAAAATAGTATTCTCTTCAGATCGGGCTGCTATTGAAGGTGGGAATACCAGTGCTGTTAATGCACTCAATTTAACAGTTTACGATATTGCAAGTAAATCCTTAAGCAACATTGCAGTTTTCCCTGGGGCAAATAATTTAAATGCGCAATATTCTGGAGATAGCAAACGGGTTTTCTTTTTATCGAACCGGGATGGTTTTAGAAACTTATACGAATATAATTTCGAGAATAACAGTGTTAAACAATTAACAGATTACTTTACGGGCATTAGCGGAATTACCGAATTCTCGCCAGCAATCTCTGTTTCCAGAAATGACGATATTGTTTATAGTTATTACCGCTACCAGCGTTATACTCTTTATAATTCGCCATTAAGTAATTTTAAAGCAAAAACTGTGAATGCTCAGGATGTCGATTTTGGGCCTGCAATTTTACCTCCTTTAGAAAATGTTGGAGTAAATATTATAAATTCAAATTTAAGCAACTTCGAGCGTTTCGAGAAAACACCGATCGATTCTATGAAGGCCATACCCTATAAGCCTAAGTTTAGGTTAGATTATTTGGCAAATAGCGGCGTAGGTGTATCTTCAAGTAGATTTGGAACGGGTATGCAGGGCGGTATAGTGGGTATGTTCAGCGATATTTTAGGTCGTAATCAGATTATCGCAAATATCTCTGTAAATGGCGAGATCTACGATTTCGGCGGACTTGTTGGTTATATTAATCAGAAAAGCAGAATAAATTGGGGAGTTGCTGTTTCTCACGTTCCATACGTTACAGGATTTACTACGGCTAGTTTTTACGATCCTTCAAATATAGGGAGTGATCCAATAGACACTATTAGTACGAATATCTTACGTACTTTCGAAGATAAACTAGAAGTATTTGGATCTTATCCTTTTAATAAGGCGCATCGTTTCGAAGCTGGAACCGCATATTCTCATTATAGCTATCGTTTAGATCGATTTAATAATTATTATCAGGATGTTGCTGGTTACCCTGCTTATTATTTTGGTTCTGATAGACAAAAAATTTCCAATTCTCAAGCCACAAACACTTTGGGGATCCCACTCGACCCATTTACCATCTTTCAAGTAAACGCTTCATTTGTGGGAGACAACTCTATATTTGGCGTTACAGCTCCTCTAGACGGATTTAGATATCGGGTTGGAATAGAAAAATATTTAGGAGATTTTAACTTCTCAGCTTTAACCGTAGATGCCAGAAAATATTTCCGGGCAAAACCGGTTACCTTTGCTTTAAGAACATATAATTATATGCGTTTTGGAAGGGAAGGAGAAAACTTATACCCTCTTTTTATTGGTTATCCTTATCTAATTAGAGGCTATGAAGCCAATTCATTTTATAATAGCAAAGTACAAAACACTGGAAATTTCGACATTAACCAGTTATCGGGAAGTAAGTTTGCTGTATTTAATTTCGAAGTCAGGTTACCTTTTACTGGCCCTAAAAAATTAGCTCAGATTAGCTCAAAATTTCTGTTTACTGATTTGAATTTATTCTTCGATGCGGGTGTTGCCTGGACGGAAGATTCGAAAGTAGTATTTAAAAGCCAGCCGAATGGCGTTTTGTTACCAAATGGCGCACCCTTGGAACGCGTTCCTGCTTTAAGTGCTGGTCTTTCTTTAAGGGTTAATGTATTTAATTACTTTATACTCGAACCTTATTATGCTTTTCCTTTCCAACGGAAAGATGTAAAAGGAGGTGTATTTGGATTAACCTTTGCACCAGGTTGGTAAAAGTTTATTTATTGTTTCTAAAAAAGCGGCCTTACTTAAATAAGCCGCTTTTTTTATGATAGAATACTTAAAGGTAAAGTAGCCTGGGCATTTAATTTTTGGTGGGTAAGTATGTTCTCGAAATCCAGGCCAATTGTTAAATCTATCCAATCAGGATTACAGGAACGAACTATTCTTTCTTTTTGAGCCCTGGTAAAACGACTAATTAATTTAAAACGGTTTAAAGCTTGTGCTTCCATTTTAAATTCTTCGAAATAGACCAAACGCGTTAACTGCTGCGCGCTATCGAAAAATAAGTTAGGCATTTGCTTATAAAACTCCAGCGTTTTAATAAGATCCGCGCTCATCCCTACGTGTAAGCTGGTGCGATTTCTGTCGGTTACGATGTAAACAAATTTTTTCATGATCTATAAATAAAGGTTAAAACTAAAATAATTAGATATATTCTTTGTATTCAAATAAATATTACTAACTTTATTGGCACAATATTACTAATAATTTTAGTAAAAACAAATTTATTTAAAAATATTTTTTATGTCTAACATTTCATCTAATCTAAAGTACCTCAGAAAGAAAAAGGGTCAAACCCAGCAACAATTCGCTGATGCAATGGAAATTAAGCGTTCGTTAATTGGTGCTTATGAGGAAGACAGGGCTGAACCAAAATACGATTTGCTAAAAAAAATAGCAGAATATTTTGAATTAACCATAGACGAGTTCATTAACGAATCTATAAACGACAACTGGAAGCCAAAACCAAAGAGCCAGGGCTCGAACCTGAGGGTATTAAGTATTTCGGTCGATCAAAATGATAGAGAGAACATAGAACTTGTACCTGTAAAGGCGAGCGCGGGCTATTTGAATGGATTTTCGGATCCTCAGTATCTCCAAGAATTACCAAGATTTCAATTACCAATCCCTTCTTTAAGACAGGGTACTTTTAGAGCTTTCGAAATTATGGGCGATTCGATGCTGCCTATACAACCGGGTAGTGTAATAATTGGCGAGTATTTAGATAATTGGAATGAGGTGAAGCAGGGCGAAACTTATGTCATTATTAGCAAGAACGAAGGTGTTGTTTATAAAAGGGCCGGAAATAAGTTTAAAGAAAATAAAGAATTAAAACTGATTTCAGACAACAAAGTTTATGATCCCTATGCGATCTTAGCCGAAGACATTTTAGAAATCTGGAAAGCCAAAGCATATATCTCTACCGCACTACCCGACCCTACACCAGAACCTACTATCGAAACTTTATCGAGTATGATGGCCCAAATGCAAAAATCTATCTCCCAACTCAATAAAAACTAAATCCAGACAATGGGTAATGCAGAACAATACCTTCGGCAGAAACTTAAAGAGAGAATAACGAAAAATAACCTTAGATCACTAACCAATAATTTTTTAGCGGTAGATTTTTGTTCTAACGATTATTTAGGTTTAGCCAGGTCGATCGAGCTAAAAAAACTTGTCGATATGGAGATTGGACAACTTACTAGTGTAAAAAATGGCGCTACCGGTTCGAGGCTATTAAGTGGTAACCACCCCTACACCATAGCTACCGAACAATTTATTGCAGATTTTCATTCGGCTGCTGCTGCCTTGTTATTTAATTCGGGTTACGATGCGAACGTGGGTTTATTATCGGCTATTGCGCAACGTGGAGATACCCTAATTACCGACGAGCTCATTCATGCCAGTTTAATTGATGGGGCCAGATTAAGTAATGCCGAGAGATACCGTTTTAAGCACAACGACGTTAAGGATTTAGCAAAAAAAATAAAAAATGCCAAAGGGATATGTTATGTCGTTGTAGAAAGCATCTATTCTATGGATGGCGATATGGCTCCATTAGAAAAAATTAGTGCGCTATGCAAAAAAACCGGTGCTAATTTAATTGTAGATGAAGCCCATGCTATTGGGATCTTTGGAGACCGAGGAAAGGGCTTAATCAATTCCCTTGGCTTAGAAGACCGGGTATTTGCAAGAATAGTTACTTTTGGCAAAGCTTTGGGTAGTCATGGTGCTGCGATTTTAGGAAGTAAGGCCTTATGCGACTTCCTAATCAATTTTGCCAGATCTTTTATTTATACCACAGCGGCCCCTTTGCATCAAATTGTAACGATCCGTTGTGCCTATCAGCTGTTAATACAAAACGACTATCAAATTCAAATTGCAGAAAAAATTAAGCAATACAATGATTTAATTGGATCAACTAAAAGTAATAGTTGTATACAAACCATCCTATTTAGCAGTGCTAATGCCGCAAAAACAGCAGCTTCTCATTTGCAAAATGAAGGATTCGATGTTAGAGCTATTGTAAGCCCAACGGTAGCGGAAGGCAAAGAACGGTTAAGAATTTGCCTGCATTTATTTAACACAGACAAGGAACTTACTAACCTGGTACAAAATTTAAAAACATTGGCATGAACAAACATTATTTTATAACCGGAATAGGTACTGGCATTGGAAAAACAATAGTTAGTGCTATTTTAACGGAGAAACTAAAGGCCGATTACTGGAAACCTGTTCAGTCTGGAGATTTAATGAGCAGCGACAGTTTATTAGTACAGAGTCTGTTAACAAACACTAATACCAAAATTCATCCGGAACAATATCGTTTAAACTATCCGCTTTCGCCTCATTTATCAGCCAAAATGGATGGTATCGAAATCGAGCTTAATGAATTTATATATCCTCAGACCAGTAATTCATTAATTATTGAAGGCGCCGGTGGATTAATGGTGCCATTAAACGACCAGCATTTAATATTAGATTTGATCAAGCAGCTGGCTGTCGAAACGATTGTGGTTTCACAAAATTATTTAGGGAGCATTAACCATACGCTTTTAACGCTGCAGGTTTTAAAGCAAAATCATATTAATGTTAAGGGTATTATTTTTAATGGCGAAGCAAATGCCGAAAGTGAGGCTTATATTTTAAAATATACACAATCGGTTTGTTTGGGTCGTATTCCGATACTAGATAAAATAAATAAGGCAAATATTATTGAAGCCGGGAAAAATCTAAGTTTTTAAGTCTCCATCCTCATAAAATTAAATTTTGTTTAAATTATTTTCAGTTATCTCTTGACAAATTAAATTCTGGGTTGTACATTTGACACCAATAAGAAAAAAATGAGATTAACAACAACATACTGGTATGGCTACTTTTATTATTTTAGTAAGAGCCGGGGCTAGTATGCAAAAAAATAGATAACAATATTAATTGTATAAAAAAGTCCCGGCATAACGCCGGGACTTTTTTTGTTTAAACCCATTATGAAAACAAAAACAAGAGTAGCCATACAAGGTATTAAGGCATCGTTCCATGAAGAAGCGGCATTCAAATTTTTTGGTAGAGACATCGAAACCATCGAATGTACTTCTTTTAAACAAACCTGCGATACCTTGGTAAAAGGCGATGCGGATTTCGTAATTATGGCTATAGAAAACTCTATTGCCGGAAGTTTGCTCCCTAATTATACTTTAATTAGGGAATACAACTTTGCAGTAATTGGCGAAGTATACCTGCCTATTCAATTACATTTAATGGCGTTGCCGGGTATTAAATTTGAAGATATTAAATTTGCTACTTCACACCCTATTGCCATTAGGCAATGTGTCGATTTTTTCGACGATTATCCAAACATCCAGGTTATAGAAAGCAGCGATACAGCTGCTTGTGCTAAAAAAATTAAAGATGAGCAGCTAACCGACACTGTGGCTATAGCCAATACACTTGCTGCAGAATTATATGGTTTAAACATTATAGAAAGAAGAATAGAATCGAATAAGAAAAACTATACGCGCTTTTTAATTCTCCAAAGTGATAAAAACGAAGATCCTATGGAAATAAACAAAGCGTCGATTTGTTTTCAAGTTGGAAACCATGTTGGCGCATTATCTAAAGTGCTTCACATTTTTGCAGAGCTCAACGTAAATTTAACAAAAATACAATCGATGCCCGTTTTAGGTAAACGTAACGAATACTATTTTTATGTTGATATGGAATGGACCAATATGGAGAATTATGATACTGCAATTCGCAAAGCTCTAAAATATACCGTCAACTTTAACATTATGGGCGAGTATATAAAAAATGATAAAGTCTAATTTAATCGAGTAAGAAAAATATTAATTAATAACAAATCCCCAAAAAATGAAATTACAATTAAACATCCAACCTTTAGCTAGCTGGATAAACATTAAAAATGAACCCTTATTAATTTCTGGCCCATGTAGCGCAGAAACAGAAGACCAGTTATTATCGACTGCTCATTTATTGGCAGCTACCGGAAAAGTTAGCGTTTTAAGAGCCGGGATCTGGAAACCACGTACCCGCCCGGGCGAGTTTGAAGGTATCGGAAGCATTGGTTTAGAATGGTTAAAACGTGCCAAAGCAGAAACAGGTTTACCGACAGCTGTAGAAGTGGCTAATGCTAAACATGTAGAAGAGGCCTTAGCCGCAGGTGTCGATATCTTATGGATTGGTGCCCGTTCGACCGTAAATCCATTTACTGTACAGGAAATAGCTGATGCTTTACAAGGGGTTGATATTCCTGTATTAGTTAAGAACCCTGTAAATCCTGATTTACAGTTATGGGTTGGTGCATTAGAACGCATTAATAAAGCTGGAATCACAAAATTAGGTGCTATTCATCGTGGGTTTTCTTCCTTCGAAAAAAGTGCATTTCGTAACGAACCGATGTGGGAACTAGCGATCCAGCTTAAAACTTTATGCCCTGAGCTACCTATTATAAACGATCCTAGCCATATTTGTGGCAATCGTGAGTTAATACCTTACATTGCTCAAAAAGCTTTAGACTTAGATATGCAAGGCTTAATGATCGAGTCGCACCTCGATCCTTCTATTGCATGGACAGATGCCAAACAACAGGTTACGCCAGCTGCTTTAGCAGAAATGGTTAGCCGGTTTAGCCTCCGTCGACCAGAATCTAAAAACGAAGAATTCGCTGATAAATTGGCTGATTTACGAAAAGAAATTGATAAAATCGACGACCTAGTTATTCAGAAATTAGCAGAACGGATGTCTATTACACAAAAAATAGGTGAGTTTAAAAGAGATAATAAGGTAACTATTTTACAAGTGAGCCGTTGGGATGAGATTATGAAAAAAAGAACTGCTTTTGCTAAGGCCTTAAAACTTGATGTTAATTTTACAGAGAAATTCTTAGAATTGGTTCATGGCGAATCTATTCGCAGACAAACAGAAATTATGAATGCTGGTAAAACCGAAGAAGGGATTGCAGCAGAAGCGCACGCTGAAGCTTAAATCTTTAGGCTATAATTGATACTAAATACTTGATACTATAAAAATGTCTAAAAACGTGCTGCTTTCTTTTAAAGGGAGCAAACAGATCGATACCGAAATTAACCTTACTGGTTCCAAGAGCGAATGCAACCGGGCGCTAATAATTAGCGCCCTAAGCAAGGGCACCATTAATGTAGAAAATGTATCTGCAGCTGCAGATACTGTTTTATTAGTTAATAGCCTGAAGGCTATAAGCGAGACTCATAACTCACAACTTATAGATATTGGGCCTGCCGGTACTGCGATGCGTTTCTTAACCGCTTTTTTGAGCACTAGAAAAGGAAATTTTACCTTAACTGGAACGGAAAGAATGAAGCAAAGACCGATAGGAATTTTGGTCGATTCGTTAAAAAGCATTGGCGCACAAATCTCTTATCTCGAAAATGACGGGTTTCCACCTTTGCAGATTGCCGGTCCTTTACAACAAACCAAAGCAAGCGTTAAAATAAAGGGCGATATCAGTAGTCAATACCTTTCGGCATTACTGCTTATTGCTCCTGCACTCCCTTTGGGTTTAACATTGGAGATTGATGGGGAGCTCACTTCAAAACCGTATGTAGAAATGACCTTGGCCATGTTGGCACAGGTCGGTATTAAACACGATTGGAATGAAAATTTAATTACCATAGCGCCACAAAACTTTAATACGGCAAAACTTTATGTAGAACCCGATTGGAGCGCTGCCTCTTATTGGTATGCCATTGCAGCTTTGGCTGATGAAGCTGCTATCTTTTTGCCCGGTTTAAATGGCTATAGCTTACAGGGTGATAGCAAAATCACAGAGATTATGGCTAATTTCGGAATTACCTCTCAATTTAAGAATGGTGGAGTTTACCTGAAAAAAGAACCGAAAAAAATTGAACGAAAAATATTCGATTTAAAAGAATGCCCAGACCTGGCACAAACCATTGTGGTAGTATGCGCAGCACTGGGGCACGATGCTACTTTTACAGGGCTAGAGACTTTAAAAATTAAAGAAACTAACCGTGTTTTGGCCTTACAAACTGAACTGGCTAAAATTGGAGTAAAATTTATCGAGAAAAACTTCAGTTATAAATTAGATTGCGCTGGTCTTCATTTCCCGGAGAAATTACGCATTAGCACTTACGAAGATCATCGGATGGCTATGGCATTTGCGCCGCTAGCTTTAAAAATTAAGCAGCTGGAAATTGAAGAAAAAGAAGTTGTTGCTAAATCTTATCCTTATTTTTGGGATGATTTAACGAAAGCAGGTTTCGAAGTAATTAATTTTTAATCTAAAATCGATAAGTAAACAATAGAATTTAAGAAAATGGCAGGTAACTCGTTTGGAAAAGTTTTTAAGATCAGCACTTTTGGCGAATCGCATGGGGTTGCTATTGGTGTAATTATAGACGGTTGTCCGGCAGGATTAGCAATCGACCTCGATTTTGTGCAATCCGAATTGGATAAACGTAAGCCTGGTCAGTCTAAAATTACTACGCAGCGAAAAGAAAGCGATACGGTACAGGTCTTATCCGGTATTTTCGAAGGCAGGAGTACAGGTACACCAATCGGTTTACTTATTCCAAACGAAGACCATCGCTCTAAAGATTATGGGCATAATATCGATGTTTATCGCCCCAGTCATGCAGATTATACTTACGATGCAAAGTACGGTATTCGCGATTATCGTGGTGGTGGTCGCTCCTCGGCACGCGAAACTGCTGCGAGGGTAGCTGCAGGAGCAATTGCAAAATTATTGCTTAAACAATCTGGTGTTAAGATTTTTGCCCATGTAAATGCAGTCGGACTAATTAATGCACCAAACCTAAATACAGAAGACCTAGATTTAGCGCTTAAGATACGAGAAGAAAATATGGTTCGTTGTGCAGATCCTGCAACAGCCAACCAAATGATCGAATTTATAGATACCATAAGAAAAGAGGGTGATACTGTTGGCGGAAAAGTGGCTTGTATAATTAAAGGCTGCCCAGTTGGGTTGGGGGAACCTGTTTTTGATAAATTACACGCCGATTTAGGAAAAGCAATGTTAAGTATTAATGCCGTTCACGGTTTTGAGTATGGCTCGGGCTTTGCAGGAAGTGAAATGCGCGGTTCGGCACATAATGACATCTTTTTACCAGGAACGACCAGGCCAACAACATTGACTAATTTTTCTGGAGGTATACAAGGGGGGATCGCTAATGGTATGGACATTTCATTTATCGTGGCCTTTAAACCAGTGGCTACAATTATGCACAATCAGCAAACCGTAAATGCTGCTGGTGAAGCAGCCGAGATTAAAGGAAAAGGTCGCCATGATCCATGTGTGGTACCCAGGGCTGTTGTTATTGTAGAAGCAATGGCTGCATTAGTATTAGCAGATCATTTACTAAGGAATAGGACAAGCAAGCTAGCTTAAAAATGCAAATTGCTTTCAATCAGACAAAACAAAAATCTTTAACTTATTGTAAATAAGCGTTTCATAAGACAGCCATAGCTTTTAGTAAAAAAAACTTGATCAAATAACCTTCAACAAATTTTTCTGATAGAAATTTAAGGCTATATTAGCCCCTATGGGTTATCAATGTTTAATAGTTGACGATAATGAGATTGAACGCGATGCAATAGAGATGCATCTTCGCAAAATTAATGGTATTGAGATTTCGGCAGTTTGCAGTAATGGGCCAGCTGCTGCAGCCATTCTTCTTAAAGAACCCATCGACATCGTATTTTCTGATATTGATATGCCCGAAATTTCGGGACTTGGCTTATTAAAAAGCATTAAAACCCCGCCAGTCTTTATTTTCATTACTTCCTATACCGAATATGCAGCCGAAAGCTTTAACCTCGACGCCCTCGATTTTATTGTAAAACCTGCGACTTTCGAGCGCTTGCTTAAAGCAGCAAACAAAGCGATCGAGTATTTAGATCTTAAAAAATCGGCGAAATTAAATAAAGATCCAGGCAAAGCCCCTGCCCCATTTGAGGGCCATTTTTTTCTTAAAGAGACAAAAGGGTATACCCGGTTAAATTATGCAGATGTAATATATATTGAAAGCATGGGCGACTTTTCAAAGATATTTACAGCTCATCATAAGCATATTACACTGGTAAACTTAAAAAACCTGGAACGACAATTACCTATTTATTTTACCAGGGTGCATAAACAATATATTATTAATTTAAATCAAATTGCTACTATTTCGACGAACGAAATTCATTTAAACCATGATTATCTCGTTCCACTTAGCCTGGCTAACAAATCGGAACTGATGCAAAAAGTTACCGATAAAACCTTATTACGGCATATCAAATAACTTATCTTTTTTCTTCGATCTTTTAATTAGTGTGCTTTTATTGATCCCTTCATTTAGAAGGTAAACAAAAAAGTTCCCTACGAATTTCCCGAGATCTTTAACATTTCTGATACTCATAAACAATTAATGAGAGCGATTAATTACTATCTTTAGTTAAAGATGTTAATAAAAAGAATATGATTTTCTCTTAGTCGACAAGCATTAAGATATAGTCGATTAAGGTAGAATTAAAGAAGATTTAAGCTAAATGAAGCTTTATGCTGCTTTAGGGAGTATTAACGTAAAAACAGAACCAACGTTTTCCTGGCTTTGAACCTGTAAAGAGCCTTTCATTAATGCGGTAAATGTTCGGCATAACATTAATCCAATACCTGTTCCTTTTTCTTTATTTGTGCCAAGCGTAGTTTTACCACTTTCGTCAAAGCCCAACAAGTTAAATTTTTCTATCTGTATTGGCGATAAACCAACACCGGTATCGCTAACCGCGATAAACATTTGGTCAGTATTTTCTGTTACGGAGATTTTAATAACACCCATTTCTCTGGTGAATTTTATGGCATTACCAATGAGGTTTCTTAGCACCAATTTGGTCATATTCATATCGGCCAGGCATAATTTACCGGGTTCGATATTATTTTCAATCCGGATATTTTTTTGCTGGGCAATTTCTTTTAAAGCATTAACAACTTCATCTACACAAAGTTGGATATCAAAATTTTCGATAACAGGTTTAAATCCCTGCATCTGGCTCGACGCCCAGTTTAACAAATTCTCCATCATCGCAGAAGTATAAGTTAAAGTGTTTTTTAAATGGCCGGCATATTTATTCAATTTTTGTTGTTCCATATTACCGTCTTCCAGTAATTGGATAAAAGAAATGAGAGAATTTACTGGCGAGCGCATATCGTGCCCTACTACACTAAAAATCCGGTCTTTTACCTTACCTAGTTTTTCTAATTCTGTTTTTTGTTCCGAAACCACTTTATTTAACTGGGCAGTTTTTCGTTTAATATAGTAAACAAAAATAGCTATCCCAAATAAAATTAGCGCTAGAAATCCGAGAAAGGTGCTTAACTTTTGATTAAATTTTATTTCTATTTGTTGCAGAATGATCTTCTTGTCTTTTAATTCTTTATCGAGTTTGGCGCTTAATTCTTGTTGCTTTAATAAATTAGTCTGGTATTGTTTTTCATTTTCTAAATCTGCCTGTTTTTTTAAAAAAGTTAAACGTTGCAAGCTCTTTTCTTTATCGCTCAAAGCCAACTGTTGTTGCCTTAAAATTAACTCCTGCTGTTGTTGCTTAGCAATCAGTAATTGGGTTTTCAATTCACTATTGGTTAACCTTTGCTGATATTGATAATCCTTTTCTTTAATAGAAAAATCTAATTGCAGGCGTTTCCTGGTTATTTCTTTTTCTTTCTCCTGATCGAAAATCTGATCTCTTAGCAAGATATATTTTTTATAATTTGTTAAGGATGCATTATAATTAGTTAAGCGTTCTTCATTTAAACTGAGGTATTCGTAAGCGTCTCTTTGAACGTCGGCTTGATTACCTTTTTCTCCGATTTGTAACGCTTTGATCAGTAATGGTTTCGATTTATTAAAATCATTACGATAGTAATAAAATTTAGCCAATGCAATTAAACTATAGGCATAATTTTTACTACTACTTTCCAGGCTATTAAGTTCGATTGATTTCTTATAAGATTCTAGTGCTTTATCGTCTTCCCCCTTTTTTTCATAGATTAATCCAATTTTGCCATACAAGCCAGCGCTTAGCCTTTTATCATCGATAGCTTTTGCAACCAGAAGTGCTTTATTAAAGTTAATTAGTGACAAATCATTTTTTTGATCAGAATTTACACCCATTTTCTTCAACTCTTCATCCGAAGCGGATATATAAACGGTACCAATGGCTTCGTAAACGACGCCCACTCCCCTGTTATTCTCCCCTTCTTTAAGATATTCTTTAAGACTCCGGTTTAGGTAAGTTAAAGATTTGCTGTATTGGCCCAGATACTGATAAAGCACCCCAATATTAGTGTAAATATCAGCGAAGCTCGATTCGTCGTCTAATTTCTGGTAAATGGAAATCGCTTTTTGATTGGCCTCTAAAGCTTTTGCATAATCGGGTATGATGGTGTAAAGTGCACCGAGGTTCTGATAATTGCCAGCAACCCAGTCTAAATCGTTAATTAAAGTATACTTTTCAATAGACTTAAAGTAATTACTTTCTGCTTTCAGGTACCGATTCGACCCATGGTAGTACAAACCTAATCTATAATAAATACCTCCTTCAAGCGCTGGTTTGTTAAGCTGTTTTGCTAAAGTCAAGGCTTTTGTTGCTGCTTCTTCTAATTTTTGATCATTTTTGAGGCGCCCATACTGGATAAAGATATTTTTTTTAATAACGAATTTGGTCGAATCTTCTTTCCTGTAGCTTTTATCAACAGCCAATAAACTATCCAGCTTAAGTTGTGCTGTTTGTGCCGCTACATTTAAAGTAGGCACGGTAAGTAATACAAGCAAAAGAAACCTACAAACTTTATTCATTTGTAGTATTCAATAGGCTTGAAATTAAAGATAGATTAATACAAATAAGGAGTGAGGCGGAATTACGATGATACATGAGGTTAAAATAGGCTTAAAACCTAAAGATAAGACTTTTATTCCGAAAATCAGCCGTTAAAAAATAGCCGGATATTTAGCCGGATTCCCCTCATGCATCAGCTGATAAACTGCTTCAACCACATCATCAACCGAAGGTTTACTAAAATAATCCCCATCCGAACCATAGGGCGGTCTATGTGCTTTAGCTGTTAAGGTCTTAGGCTTAGAATCGAGGTAATAATACCCCTTTTGCATTTCAACGATCTGTTGTACGATATAGGCACTTGCGCCACCCGGAACATCTTCGTCGATAACCAATAATTTATTAGTCTTTTGTAAAGATTGAAGGCAAAGCTGATCGGTATCGAATGGTAAAATAGTTTGCGGATCGATAATTTCGACATCAATTCCTAAAGCCGTTAGTTCTTCGGCAGCTTCTTCAATAATCCGTAAAGTAGAGCCATAAGAAACAATGGTAACATCTTTACCTGTTTTAATTATTTCGGCTTTACCCAATGGAACAGTGTATGTGCCCACGTTAGTTGGTAATTTTTCCTTTAAACGATAACCATTTAAGCATTCGATTACCATTGCCGGTTCGTCGCCCCTAAAAAGGGTATTGTATAAACCTGCTGCCTGGGTCATGTTACGGGGGACGCAAATATGCATACCTCGAAGCGATCCTAATATCATTCCAATTGGAGAACCCGAATGCCAAACACCTTCTAAGCGGTGCCCCCTGGTGCGAATAATAACAGGAGCTTTCTGGCCCGCTTTGGTGCGGTAAGATAAACTTGCTAAATCATCACTTAATATATTTATTGCAAATAATAGATAATCAATATATTGTATTTCTGCAATTGGCCTTAAGCCTCGCATAGCCAGGCCTATTCCCTGCCCTACAATAGTCATTTCTCTTATACCTGTATCAGTTACTCTTAATTCGCCATATTTAGCTTGCATCCCGGCAAAACCCTGATTTACATCTCCAATATTCCCAAGATCTTCTCCAAAAGCAATTAACCGTTGATCCCGTGCGAAATTAGCATCAAAACAAGCATTTAATAGTTCTCGGCCGTCTACCATTTTACTTTCTTCGTTGTATTCGGCTACGAGCTCATTAATTAATAACGGACTTTCTTTACTATCGGTAAACAGTTTCGAATTATAGCGTTCTTCGTTTAACTCGATCTGCTGCTGGTACCAGTTTACTAACTGATCTCTTTCTGTCGAAGGAAAAGCAATACTTTGCCTTATTGCCCTTCTTGCGGCCGAAACCACTTCCTTACGTTGGGCGTCTGATGTCGAAGATAATTGTGCCGCAATCTTAGTTAAGCTTTCGTTGCCATTAGCTAAAGCGCTGATAAGTTTAATAACCTCGCTTTGTTCTTCTTTAATACTGGATAGAAATTCGTTCCATGCCTCTTTTTGCACTTCACGCACTAATCTTTTGGCTTCTGTTTCTATTGCAGTTATCGTCTCTTCGGTAGCTATAGCCGATTCGAGCATCCATTCGCGCATTTTAAGGATGCAATCATTTTCTTTTTCCCAGGCTAACCGATCTTTATCTTTATAACGTTCGTGCGAACCAGAAGTAGAATGACCTTGTGGCTGAGTAACCTCAGTAACATGGATCAGAACAGGTACATGCTCAGCTCTGCATACATCGATGGCTTTCTGGTAAGTTTCGCATAATGCAGGGTAATCCCAACCCTTTACTTTAAAGATCTCGTAACCATTAGTGCCTTCTTCCCGTTGAAATCCTTTTAAAATTTCTGAGATATCTTCTTTAGTGGTCTGGTATTTAGCAGGTACCGAGATGCCATAACCGTCGTCCCAAACCGAAACTGCCATAGGTACTTGTAAAACTCCTGCTGCGTTAATGGCTTCGAAGAAAACACCTTCCGAAGTAGATGCATTACCAATAGTACCAAAGGCAACTTCATTACCTCCAACAGAAAAATCTTTTAAATAAGCAAGTTCAGGGTTTTGTCTAAATAATTTCGAAGCATAAGCAAGGCCGACTAAACGTGCCATTTGCGCACCTGTAGGAGCTATATCTGCCGAGCTATTCTTAATTTCGGTTAGATCCTTCCAAGAGCCATCTTCATTTAAAGATCGGGTAGCAAAGTGGCAATTCATCTGGCGTCCCGCCGATGCAGGATCTGCTTCAATATCTGGATTAGCATATAATTGCGCAAAAAATTCTTTTAGTGTGGTTATTCCGGTAGCTAGCGCAAAAGTCTGATCCCTGTAATATCCCGAGCGCCAGTCGCCATTTTTAAAGGCTTTCGCCATGGCAATTTGCGGCACTTCTTTACCATCGCCAAAAATGCCAAATTTAGCCTTACCCGTTAACACTTCTCTACGACCTAATATACTTGCCTGTCTGCTTTCGCAGGCTATTTTGTAGTCATTTAAAACGATAAGTTTGAAATCGTCGAAACTCAGTTCTGAAGCGTCAATTTGTTGGGTAGTTACTTTGCTATTTGACATCATAAACGATAATGGTTAGGGGACAAAGATACATATTTTCTAAAGTTTGTGTTCATGGCTCATGTAATTTATATATTGGAATACTTTTTGTTTTAAGATTAATAACATTAAATTTGTTTAAATCACAAGCACATGAAAAAGTTAATTTTGTTAGTTGCATTCGTTATAGGAGCTACCTTTTATGCCCAGGCTCAAACCAAACCTGGAGAGTTTAAATTCGAATCTGAAGTGCACGATTTCGGTAATATTGTTATTGGTAAACCTGTAGTTTATACTTTTAACTTTACCAATACCGGAACTGCCCCCATTATTATTTCTAAAGTAGAAACTACTTGCGGCTGTACAGTTCCTGAGTATACAAAAACCCCGGTTAAAAGCGGAGAAAAAGGTTTTGTTAAAGTTACTCTAACACCTTCAGGCCCTGCATTACCTATCGTTAAATCAATTACTCTTACTTCTAATGCAAGAACTACTACAAAAGTACTCATCATTAAAGGAGTGTATGTAGAAGGAAACACGAAATAGAATTTAGTATATAATTTATTTTGAAAATTATTTCATTTAAAACCCCGTTTATAACGCGGGGTTTTTTATTTTTGTGCCATGCCAAAAATTTCAGAAAAAGGGTTGCAAATGCCCGCTTCACCAATTAGAAAACTTACACCATTTGCAGATCAGGCTAAAGCTGCCGGAAAAAAAGTGTATCATTTAAATATCGGTCAGCCAGATATTGCTACACCCGTTGGCATGTTAAATGCTATTAAAAATATCGATTTTGAAGTTTGGGCTTATACCCCATCTGAAGGAACCTTAAGCTACCGGACAAAATTAGCCAGCTACTACAACAAACTTGGGTATGATATTACTCCTGCCGATATTTTAGTTACTGTTGGCGGGTCGGAAGCCATAACTATTGCTATGCAAACTTGTGTAAATGAAGGTGATGAGATCATTATCCCAGAGCCATTTTATGCCAATTATAATGGTTTTGCTTGCATGAGTAATGTGGTAGTGAAGCCTATCTTATCACATATAGAAAATGGATTTGCCCTTCCTCCTATTTCGGAGTTCGAAAAATTAATTACTGCTAAGACCAAAGCAATTATTATTTGTAATCCCAATAATCCGACAGGATATTTATATTCGAAAGAAGAATTGGAAGCTTTAAAGGTGCTTTGTTTAAAATACGATCTTTTCCTTTTCTCTGACGAGGCTTACCGCGAATTCTGTTATGATGGACGTGAATTTATTTCGCCGATGCATTTAGACGGATTATCAGAAAATGTAGTGATTATGGACACTGTGTCCAAACGTTATAGTGCATGTGGGGCTCGTTTGGGCTGTTTAATTACTAAAAACAAAGCTGTTATTACTTCAGGATTAAAATTTGCGCAAGCTCGTTTAAGTCCAGGTATGGTAGAGCAAATTGCTGGAACCGCAGCAATCGATACGCCGGATAGTTATTTTGAAGAAGTAAATAAAGAATATACATTGCGCCGCGATACTTTGGTAAAACGACTAAATAGTATGGAAGGTGTATTTTGTCCTAATCCGGGCGGTGCATTTTATGTTGTAGCTAAATTACCGATCGACAATGCCGATGTTTTTTGTCAATGGATGCTCGAAACCTTCGACTATAAAGGGGCAACCGTGATGATGGCACCGGCTACAGGATTTTATTCGAGCCCAGGTAGCGGTAAAAATGAAGTGCGAATGGCTTATGTACTTAATACAGAAGATTTAAATGCCGCGATGGATTGTTTGGCGGCTGCTTTGCAGGCCTATCCGAATAGGGAATTGTAAGTTAACTGGCCGCTATTGGCATTTATTTCGTATATTTGTACTATAGTTTATGTGGAGACCATAAACTTAAAACTAAAAGGGGCCGTTTTGGATTTGACAGGGTGGCGTTGAGTATGTTAGCATGCAGTGCGTTGTACGGAGAGCACTTAAAAGAGAACGTTCACACTTTGATTGGCGAAAATAACTACGCCTTAGCTGCCTAATTTAGAATTAGATAAGCTTTTGTCTCGCTAGCTGCTGCAATGTTAGGTTAGCATTAGAGGCATCGAAATAACAATGCTAGCTTTTGTAAGGTACGATACAAGAGCGAAACAAAGTACCTAAGGAGAATGGCAAGGTCGGTTTCCAGCCCGCCTCATCCCGAAAATTAATTGGAAAATAAGCATGTAGAAGGTATAATTTATCACACAACTGGACAAGGGTTCGAACCCCTTCGGCTCCACTAAACAGGAATGGATCGAGCTCCATTCCTGTTTTTTGTTTTATTAAACTAATAACTCTTGATCCCATTTTTGCCTTTTTAAGGTACGGAATATTTCCAGCTAGGGCTGTTTACCAACCTTAACTTACCTGTTTTAGTGCCAAATATCCCCTTTTAAATCTCGCCAGAACACTGGTTTTAACTTTGTTCGACTGTCGTTTAATTTATCCGAAAGACAAGCCTTGGATGGTTCTGCCTTTGTTTTGCAATGGTCTGCATAAATGCACGGATTGGACTGCAACTACATGATTACCGTATTTTGATCTTGTGTGAGCAACCATTTTCCCTTTTCTTTTACCATTATATACGTTTTTATTTGCCGCTCATTAACGTGAAGCTTCCCGTCGGGTGTTGTAAAATTGCTCATTTTATGAATCACATCTGCTATCGCAACTGTTGGAGCGATAAAACGAATGGTAATACTTTCGGTGGTCATCGAAACCCCTTTTAAAAATTTCTCATGAACCACTCTTACTTCTTTTAGTACATTTTCGCGGCCAATAGAAATTCCTCCGCCAGGGTTTAAATGCTCCCAATTTTTAGTGGTGTACAAAGAGGCATTTTTAAAATTCCCCTTATTAAAGTCATTCTGAAAATCGCTGACTACTTTTCTAACTAAAGCCTTGTCGTGGGTTGTTTGTGCAGAACTGTTACAAGCTATAAAAATTATAACTATAAAAGACATTAAAGATTTCATGTTTTTTCTATTAAATTTAGCAGATAAATGGCGACGTTATACCTTCTTTGGTATTCTGGTTATAACAAAAATAAATAAAAAGCAACAGATTAAGTCATTATAAAATATTGAATGCCAGTACAATAAACAAAGAGAATAAGTAAATTTAATCATTCTGGAAACCAACAGAAAATTTTGATGGAATAAATAACTATTTTCAAGAATAGAAAGACCATAAACAATTATTTTAATGCATACCATTCTACCCCTTTTGCTGGCAATGATAGCGGTTATCGTGCTCCTAAATATGTGGGCTACCAAGCTTAAAATAGCTTATCCCATCTTGCTGGTGGTAGCAGGATTGCTTATCAGTTTTATACCCGGATTGCCTAATTTAAAAATAAACCCCAACCTTATCTTTTTCATATTTCTTCCACCTTTATTGTTCGAAGCGGCTTGGACTATTTCTTTTAAAGAAATGAAAAAATGGTGGCGGATTATTGGCAGCTTTGCTTTTCTGGTTGTTTTTTTTACGGCACTATCTGTTGCCATTATTACCAATCATTTCATTCCTGGGTTCTCTATTGCTTTAGGTTTTTTATTAGGTGGCATTGTATCTCCACCAGATGCTGTAAGTACCGGAGCCATTATGAAGTTTGTAAAAATACCTAAGTCTATCTCGGCAATTCTGCAAGGGGAAAGTTTATTGAATGATGCTTCCTCATTAATGATCTTCAGGTTTGCATTGGTTGCTGTAGGTACCGGGTCGTTTATTTGGCAAACGGCAACATTGAGTTTTTTATGGATGATAATCGGAGGTGCAGGTAGCGGGTTGCTCTTAGCCTGGATTTTTGTTCAGGCGCATAAAAGGCTTCCTACAGATGCACCTTCAGATATAGCATTAACATTAATAGAGCCCTATTTTATGTACTGGATTGCGGAACAAATGCATAGTTCCGGCGTACTGGCAGTAGTAAGTGGGGGGTTATTTATGTCGACCAGACGCTTAATGTTCTTAACTAGTGCCAGCCGTGTAAGGGGTTATAGTGTATGGGAGAGTTTTGTATTTATCTTAAATGGTATAGTTTTTTTACTTATAGGTTTGGGGCTTCCCGAAATTGTAGATGGCCTACGTTCGGAAGGAATTCCGTTAAAGACTGCCATTGGTTTTGGAGTTTTGGTAACAGGAATTTTAGTTGCTGCAAGAATAATTAGTTCATATACTGCATTAATCGCTACCCTTATTTTTCGACCGAGTGTAGCTCCGCGCTCCTCTTCTAATAGAATGCGCTTTCTAATGCCCCTTCTTCTAGGCTGGACCGGTATGCGAGGCGTGGTTTCGTTAGCAGCTGCACTTGCTATTCCTGTTACTTTAGCCAACGGTACTGCTTTTCCACACAGGAACCTCATATTGTTCATTACTTTCGTCGTGATCTTGCTTACCTTACTTGTACAGGGACTTACCCTACCCTATTTCATAAAACGTAGCCGACTGTTTATAGATTCTACAAATGAAGAAACGAATATCCTAACCAAGCAAAAAATGAAGCAGGGACTGAAACAGCATGTTTATGAGTTCCTTAAGGGTAAACATGAGCATGAGTTACAGGGTAACGAAGGTATAGCCCGAATTTTAAAACAATGGGAAGAAAGGGCAAAAGCAAATGATGATGACTGGATGAATGAAAAAACTAAGGTTATTTTTGTCGAAATCCTCGAAAGCCAGCGGCAATACCTTTCGGCGCTTAATAAAGATGTTACGATCGACGAAGAAATTATTCGTCAACAATTATATCAAATTGATCTGGAAGAAGAACGATTAAAAATAATCTAGTTTGCCCTAACGATTCCATCAACGTTATTCATTTTACCTTGAGCGAGAAACATTTTGAGCCCCTCAATTGTTTTAAGTAAAAAAGCTATCATGAAAACTATTAGATTAATCTCGGCTTTGGCGGTTATATTGTTGCTTTGGTCGTGCAGTCCAGCTACGAGAATAACTGGTTCGTGGGTCGACCCTTCTGCGAAGGGTAAAATGGTAAATGGAAAAACATTGTTTATAGCCTCCTTAACACGTAACATGGAGGTAAGAACCAAATTGGAAAATGCTATAGCAGAACAAGCTACATCGCACAATCTCAAGACGATAAAAAGTACCACTCAGTTTAGTCCGGATTTTTATCAGGATTTACCTCCGGAAAAAGAATTATTGGCCAAGATCCGTAATACTGGTGCGGATGTAATTTTAACTATCTCTCTTATCAATAAAGAAAGTGAAACCAGGTATGTAAGGGGTACTCAGCACTATTCTCCATTTACTTCGTACAGGTGGTATGGTGGGTTTTACAGCTATTTCAATTATTGGAGACCTATGTTATACGAACCTGGGTATTACGTAACCGACAAAACCTATTTTATGGAAACCAATTTGTACGATATGGAAAGCAACCGGCTTATTTGGTCGGCACAATCGGAAACGGTTAACCCTGGTTCTATCGATAACTTTGTGAGTAATTATCCTGCAATACTTATCGATCAATTGGTTAAAGATGGCCTGTTGTCGATGTAATGGTTAAAGACTTACTCCCCTTTTCCAGGGAATGAAATCGTCTTGCTCTAATAAAACAGCTTTTGGTGTTTCCTCGCCACTTGCAACGGCAATAATATAATTTAAAATTCGCCTGCCAGCCTCTTCTATGCTTTCTGCACCTTCTATAATTGTACCGCAATTAATATCGATAATATCGGGCATCTTTTTGGCCAGGGCAGAGTTGGTGGCGATCTTGATAACCGGAGCAACCGGATTTCCTGTAGGCGTACCCAAACCAGTGCTAAATAACACAATGTTCGCTCCAGCAGCTACCTCTGCGGTAGTACTCTCGACATCACTTCCAGGTGTACATAATAAGTTTAAGCCGGCTTCTTTTACTTTTTCGGGATAATCTAAAACGGCTATTACTGGCGAATTTCCACCTTTTTTAGCGGCTCCGGCCGACTTTATAGCATCGGTAATTAAACCATCTCTTATATTTCCAGGCGATGGATTGGCATGAAACCCAGAGCCATCTTGTACGGCCTTAGCATTATAACTGGTCATTAAATCCATAAATCGTTGCGCAACAGCCTCATTAACGCAGCGATCGCTTAGTTCCTGCTCTACGCCACAAAGCTCTGGGAACTCTGATAAAATAACAGATCCACCCAAAGCGACAACCAAATCGGCTACAAACCCAATGGCTGGATTTGCCGAAATACCAGAGAAGCCGTCAGACCCACCACATTCCATTCCGATACACAGTTTAGAAAGTGGTGCCGGGACTCTTTGTTGTTCATTTGCTTTTATTAAACCTGCAAAGGTTTTTTTCAAAGCAACTTTAAGCATTTTTTGTTCGGTGCCTAAAACTTGTTGCTCCAATATCACTAATGGTTTATCGAAATGAGCATTTCGTTTATAAATTTCGTCCATTAAAATACTGGTTTGAGCATGCTGACAGCCTAATGATAGCACGGTTGCTCCGGCTACATTTGGATGCGTTATATACCCTGCCAACAGGCCACATAATGCATCAGAGTCTAATCTAATACCCCCACAACCTAAATCGTGGGTTAAAAATTTAACCCCATCTATGTTCTGAAAAACTTTCTTAGTTTGCCGGGATGCAGCATTTTCTTCAAACTCTGTTTCTAAAATATCATGAATCGACTGTCCGGTTTGGTATAGATTTATAAGTTGGTCGACCTCTGGCATCCAATCTTTCGTTTTTTTATATCCCAGTTTTTCGACCAGCGCCTCCTTCAATACATTCACATTTCTATTTTCGCAAAAAACCATAGGGATTACCAACCAGTAATTGGCTGTTCCTATACTTCCGTCGCTCCTAGCAAAGCCATTAAAAGTTAAATTCTCAAAAGAAGAAACATCTGGCTTATGCCAATCCAATTTGCGTTTACCCATACTAAAGGTAGACGATGCATGGTGAACATTTTTCACATTTAATGCCCCGCCGGCCGGGATAAATTGAATAGCTTCCCCTACCAGAACCCCATACATATAAAGTTGATCGCCAGGCTGAAGTTCAGAAACGCTAAATTTATGCTTGCCAAGTACATCATCTTTAAGCTTAATAATATGATCACGATATTTAACTGGATGGCCTTTTGGTAAGTTCTTTAAAGCAACTAATATATTATCCTTAGGGTGTATCTGAAGGTAACTTACTTCTGTATCTATCATAAAGCGTTATTCATATTGTTCAACTATCTCACTCATTATAACTCCTAACCTGTCGGAGTACATGGATTGATTTTTTGCATAGACTTAGGTACTAGCAGGGTACTTTATCATTTTTGCTATTAATTAAGGCCAATTTTAAAACATAAAACACTAGTATCCTGGATTTTAATAGAAAGAAATCCGAAATATTTCTATTTTGAGTTTTGGTCGAAAAATGCTCCAAACTTTAAACAAATCAACCTAATTTGGGTAATACAAAGAAAGAATCATTATCCGACAAATACTTGCTTAGATTATCTAATTATTCAGCTATATTGGCATTATTAGAACATTTATAGAATAATTAGTGTATATTTATTTGACCAAAATAAAACCAATCATACTATGAAACCACAGCTGTTAAAAGTTTCTACAGGACCTGCTCAATCTTTTAGCGTGCGTAGAGATTTAGTCCCATATATGAATAATAAATGGCACTATCATCCCGAAGTAGAGCTTATCCATTTAAAAAAAGGTGTTGGCACGCAATTTATCGGCGATAGCATTAAAGGCTTTCGGTCGGGCGATATCGTATTAGTCGGTGCGCATTTGGCCCATTATTGGCGTTTCGACGATATTTATTTTAAAACTCAAACCAAAGCTTGCGCTGATGTTCGGGTTGCCCACTTTAGCGAAAATTTTTGGGGCGATCAATTTCTTAATCTTCCGGAAAATAAAGCGATTAAGACTCTATTGGAAAGGAGCAGAAGAGGCTTACAGATTGTTGGTAAGATAAAATTAAGGGTTGCCGATTTATTAGAGCAGATGCTCATGGCTGATGGCCCGCAGAGAATAATTTTACTGATAGAGGCGCTTTCCTTAATTGCCAACTGCAACCAAACCCTAAAACTGTCTTCAATCGGCTTTAAACAAGATTACGACGAATCTGAAAATATAAGGATCAATGCCATTTACGATCATACCATGGTTAATTTTAGGAGAAAAATTCATTTGGAAGAAATTGCAAGTGTGGCTGTAATTAGCCCGAATTCTTTCTGCCGGTATTTTAAGTCTAAAACTCGTAAAACATATTCCCGGTTTTTGACCGAAATAAGGGTTGGTCATGCTTGTAAACTACTCATGGAAAATAAATTAAATATTAAACAGTTATGTTACGAAAGCGGATTTAATAACCTCGCCAGCTTTCATAAATATTTCAAGATTACCACCGGAAAAAGCCCTTTAAATTATCAGAAAGAATTTATTTCCCGCCATAACAACTAGTTAATTGTGCCATAAAGACTATACTCCCTTGTTATTACCAGGCTATAGTACGTGATCTGAAGCAATTTTAAAATATTATAGAACTAGATAAACTGCTTTTCCGTACTTGCAATCATGATAAATAAACAAATAAACTAATGAAAGTTGCGCTTTTTATTCCCTGTTATGTAGATCAGTTTTACCCCCAAGTAGCCATTGCAACTTTAGAACTTTTAGAAAATTTAGGGCTCGATGTAAGCTACCCTCTCAATCAAACCTGCTGTGGACAGCCAATGGCTAATTCTGGATTTGAACAGTTAACTGATGGTTGTAATTCACTTTTTGTTAAAAATTTTAGTGGTTTCGATTATATCGTAGCCCCTTCTGGCAGCTGTGTCCTGCACTTAAAGGAACATTTAAAAGACAATAGTCAACCTATATTAGTTAATCACATTAAAGAAACAATTTACGAATTAACTTCTTTTTTAACAGATATTATGAAGGTAGCTGCATTAAACAGTAGTTTTCCTTATAAAGTTGGGATGCACCAAAGTTGCCATGGTCAGCGGGGTTTAAAGCTCTCGCAAATGACCGAACTAAACGCGCCCGATTTTTCCAAACCAGGACAGCTCTTAAAGCTCGTAAAAGATATAGAGTTGATAGACCTCGATAGAAGCGACGAATGTTGTGGCTTTGGTGGTACTTTTTGCGTAACCGAAGAAGCAGTTTCAGCAAAAATGGGAAAAGACCGGGTAAACGACCATATTAAACATAATGTAGAATATATTACTGGGGTAGATATGTCTTGTTTAATGCATATAGAAGGGATTTTAAACCGGCAGAACAGCAAGGTGAAAATAGTGCATATTGCCGAGATCTTAAATGGAGCACGAATATGAAAATTGAGGATCACGCAGAAAGAGCCACTATTTTTAACAAAGACGAGCAACGGGTAAACTGGCACGATGAAACACTATGGTGGATAAGACAAAAAAGAGATAAATCGGCCTATCAGTTGCCAGAATGGGAAGATTTGCGAAACGCAGCATCGGCTATTAAGGCAAACACGCTGGCTAATTTGCACAATTATTTATTAGAATTTGAGAAAAATGCTCAACAAAATGGAGTTATTATCCATTGGGCAGCCAACGCTCAGGAACATAATGAAATTGTATATGGGCTTTTAAAAGAACGCGGCTTATCGAAAATGGTTAAAAGTAAGTCGATGTTAACCGAAGAATGTCATTTAAACGAATATTTAGCAAAGAAAGGAATAGAAGTAATCGATTCGGATTTAGGGGAGCGTATTGTACAATTAGCAAAAGAACCGCCAAGTCATATCGTTTTGCCCTGCATTCATAAAAAGAAAGAAGAAATAGGTAAGTTGTTTCACGAATATCTAGGTACACCAGAAGGAAATTCAGATCCAAAGTTACTGGCCGAAGCAGCTCGTGTGCATTTAAGAGATACCTTTTTAACCCGAAGAGTAGCCTTAACCGGAGTTAACTTTGCAATTGCCGAAACCGGCGAAATCGTAGTTTGCACTAATGAGGGTAATGCCGATATGGGGGCGCATTTAGCCGATATTCATATTGCCTGTATGGGTATAGAAAAGATAATCCCAAAAAGAAATCATCTTTCTGTATTTCTAAGATTATTGGCCAGGAGCGCAACCGGGCAACCTATTACCACTTATTCTAGTCATTTTGCAAAACCCGGACCCGGCAAGGAATTTCATATCGTATTAGTCGATAATGGCCGTAGCCGTCAGTTAGGCCGGCCGGATTTCAGAAATTCGTTAAAATGCATTCATTGTGGTGCTTGCATGAATACCTGCCCTGTTTATCGGCGAAGCGGTGGGCACAGCTATCATAATGCCATTTCCGGCCCTATTGGAGCTATTCTTGCCCCAAACCTCGACATGAAGCAAAATGCCGACCTGCCTTTTGCGTCTACTTTGTGTGGTTCTTGTTCGAATGTTTGTCCGGTTAAAATTGATATTCACGATCAGCTTTATAAATGGCGGCAGGTTTTAGTAAAGGATGGTTATACGACGAAAACCAAACAACTTGCTATGCATGGTATGGCTAAAACCCTCTCCTCGCCAACGCTTTATAAAATTGCCGGTAAAATAGCCAGAGCAACGCTTAAATATACGCCATTTATGATTAATAATAAGTTTAATGCCTGGTATCTCCAAAGAGACATGCCCAAAGTGCCCAAAAGCTCCTTTGGCGAGTGGTACAGAATTAATAGGAAGAGAAATGAAGAGTAGAGATCAGATTTTAGCCGCCGTAAAAGCAAACCAACCACCATTAAGTCCTTTACCAGCACTCGATAGTTTTTCTCGTGCACAGGAAAATCATTTGATCGAAGAATTTATTACGGTTTTGACTTCTATAGGTGGTGAAGCAAGCCTGGCAACAGATTTTGAAGCAATCTGTACCACTATAGAAAGAAATTATCAACTAACCGATAAAAGAGTCGTTTCTACCCTACCCGAAATGCAGCAAATTGCAAGCATTTTAAAAGCCGAAGACGATCCGCACCAGTTAGCAAATGTAGAGCTAGCTATTTTACCAGCACATTTTGCAGTTGCCGAAAACGGAGCTTGCTGGTTAAGTGAGGCTTTATTACCCAATAGGGTACTGCCGTTTATTACACAACACCTCGTTTTAATAGTAAACCGTGAGACTGTTTTACCGACAATGCACGAAGCTTACGAAAAAATCGGATTGCTGAGCTATAACTACGGTGTCTTTATCGCTGGTCCTTCAAAAACTGCCGATATCGAGCAAAGCTTAGTTATTGGTGCACATGGCGCCCGATCGTTACGAATCTTTTTGATTTAATTTTAAAATAATATGAAATTAAAAGTTATTCTAATTACCCTCTCTTTTTGGTGTAGCAGCGAACTATTCGCACAAAACCGGAATACTATTATTATCGAAACGCAATCGACAAGCCTTGTTTTTGAAGGCGAAACCAGCGGAACTTTATACCAACGCTATCTTGGTAAATCCTTAACTAAAGCCAATTATGCTAAACTAAAAAATGGTATGGAAGCTTATATTGGCGCCGGCATGGGTGATGTTTTTGAACCGGCTATAAGGGTTATACATGCCGATGGCAACCCATCGCTAGCTCTCCAGTTTAATAAAGTAGAAAGCAAAAAAGTGGAAGGTGATATAACGCAAACAGATATCTATTTAAAAGATCCTGTTTACGAAACCGAAGTCATCTTACATTTTAAAGCAGCTTTTAAAGCTAATGTTATAAGCAGCTGGACTGAAATCGTTAATAAAGAAAAAGGAAATATTACTTTAAGTAATTTTGCCTCCTCAATGCTTCATTTCGATGCGACGAGTTATTATCTTACGCAGTTCCATGGCGATTATGCCCGCGAAATGGATATACAGGAAAGCCAATTAACCAGTGGAATAAAAATTATAGATAGCAAATTAGGCAGTAGAACCAATATGTATCAGACTCCGGTATTTTTTCTAGCACCAAATCAACCTGCTACCGAAACAACGGGCGAGGTAATTGCGGGAACGCTGGCCTGGACTGGAAATTTCCAGTTCTTATTCGAGATCGACAGAACCAATAAATTAAGGGTTATTTCAGGAATTAATCCCTATGCTTCTACGATAAGTTTAAAGAATGGTGAGCATTTCGTTACGCCAGAATTTATATTTACCTATAGCGATACTGGTAAAGGTCAGGCCAGTAGAAACTTACATAACTGGGCCCGTACTTATGGTATTTTAGATGGCCAGCAACCAAGAATGACCTTATTAAACAACTGGGAAGCCACCCACGTTAAATTCGATCAGGAAAAACTAGTTCAGTTATTCGATGGTTCAAAAAAACTGGGGGTTGAGCTCTTTTTGCTCGACGATGGTTGGTTTGGAAATAAATACCCAAGAAACGACGATAAGGCTGGCTTAGGCGACTGGCAAGAAGACCGTAAAAAACTACCTGATGGGATTGGCTATTTGGTAAAAGAGGCCACCAAAAAAGGAATCAAATTTGGGATTTGGTTAGAACCAGAAATGGTAAATCCTAAAAGCGAGCTCTACGAAAAACATCCTGACTGGGTTTTAAAATTGCCTAACAGGGCAGAGAGTTACCAGCGCAATCAACTTATTTTAGATCTCATTAATCCTAAAGTACAGGATTTTATATACGACTTGGTCGATAAAATGATGACCGAAAACCCTGCCCTTGCTTACATTAAATGGGACAATAACCGGTTTATGACTAATCCTTATTCGCCTTACCTTGGTAAAGACCAGAGCCGTTTATTTATTGATTATACCGAAAGCTTCTATAAAATTATGCAAAGAATAAGAGCCAAATATCCACATTTACCAATTATGCTTTGCTCAGGTGGTGGTGGCCGTACCGATTATGGAGCGCTTAAATATTTCGATTCTTTTTGGCCAAGCGATAATACCGATGCTGCAGAAAGGGTATTTATCCAGTGGGGTTATTCTAACTTTTTTCCTTCAAATACCATTTCAAGTCACGTAACTTCCATGGGCAAGCAAAGCCTTAAATTTAGAACCGATGTGGCAATGATGGATAAATTAGGCTACGATATAAGAGTAGATAGCATGACTCCCGAAGAAATTAGCTTTAGTTATGCTGCGGTTCAGCATTATAACAGACTTAATCCGGTGATCTGGTTTGGCGACCTTTATCGTTTAGTTTCTCCGTACGATGAAGACAGAGCAGTACTGATGTATACTGATTCTTTAAAAAACAAAGCTGTTTTATTTAGCTATAACCTCTATTTAAGGAAAAAACAGATTTTTGAAAAAGTAAAATTGCAGGGCTTGGATCCCGATAAGGAATATACGATTAAAGAAATTAACCTTATTCCTGGAGCAGCAGCCGAGAGCCCTGAAGATGGCAAAGTCTATAATGGCAGCTATTTAATGAACATAGGCTTAAATGTTTCGCCAGCAAAATTAAGACCCCTAAGCAGCATTGTTTTAGAGATCACAAGTAAATAACAAACACCTCGCCGGTGTTTTAAACCCAATTAATAATCACATGAAAAAAATTCTCTTTTTAGTCTTTGCGGTTTCGATAAGCTGCAAAGTTCAAGCCCAATCCAATACCCATCGCCTGGTTAAAGTTTGGCAAACCGATAGTGTAGTGGCAGTACCCGAATCTGTTTTAATAGACCCAAAAGAAAAGATACTTTATGTTTCAGAAATTGGGCCTGGTAATGCCTCTGCATTCGATAATAATGGTGCTGTTGGTAAAGTAGGCTTAGATGGTAAAATTATCGATTTAAATTGGGTAACAGGCTTACATTCGCCAAAAGGCCTCGCCAGAAAAGGCAATGAGCTTTATGTTGCCGATTTAACCGAATTGGTGGTTATTGATATCAAAAATGCTAAAATAATAAAGAAATACCCTATAGAGGGTGGTGGAATGCTTAACGATGTAACCGTAAACGATAAAGGTGTGGTTTATTTTTCTGATTCTAAAACTAAGAAAATTCATCAGGTTAGCAACCAGCAACTCAGTACCTTTATGGAAAATGTTAGTGGGGTTAATGGTTTAAAGGCTATCGGCAATGAACTTTACATTCTGGGTGGAAAAAGGTTTTTTAAAGTAGATGCGAATAAAAAGGAAACTGATATTGCTCAACTACCACAAGGTGGTGATGGCCTTGAACCCCTGGGTAATGGCGATTTTTTAGCAACCAGCTGGGGTGGTTATATCTTTTATGTAAGTAAAGATGGAAAGGTCGAAACCCTACTCGACAGCCATAATCCGAGAGTAAACACTGCCGATTTAGCTTACGATGCAACAAAAAAGATCTTATATGTTCCTTCTTTTTATAACAAAATAATAACGGCTTACCGGCTCGAATAAGGGCTAAGCCTTAATTAAGGGCATACAGCATCTCCTTCTGCAATGCAGAAATCGGCAAATCTTACCTGTTCGTCCCGCAGGTAAGATTTGTTGTTTAAGCTTCTATATATGCCCCATTTTGGACGGCAAAAAGTGGTGCCCGAACGCCATAAATCTATATTATTATTGGTATAGCTTAATAATAAAGCACCATCATCTACCTTTTTAATGGTAAGCGCTAAAGTACCATTGCTACCATATTTAATTTTTTCGGTTACCTCTACCCAATTCCCTTTAAATGGGGCTAAATCTACTGTTTTCACTTTTCCCAAACTTGTTGCCGACGAGCCTGCAGTATGAATGATTTCGAGCTGATCAGGGTTGCCATAGCGAGGAGTGATGGTAAGGATTGGCGAACCACTATCGCCGTCGCCGGCTTTAATTTGATGGATATGGGTAAAACTTGGTGATGGCTTAAAGCCCGCATCTAATTTAAATTTCCACCGGTAAGTTACAACCTCTCCTATTGTTCCTTTTACCTGCTCTGGCGAGGGGCCATACGTTTTAATCTCGTTTCGTTGCCGATCGGTCGAACCATTACACCGATCGTTGTCGGGTGTAACATGTATATAAAATTCGAAAACGTTTTTCTTTAGTACATCGTCGTATACCTCGGCAATATGGCGGCCAAATGCAGCATGACCACAATCGGGGGTTTCTTCGGCATTACTTCCAAGTTTGCTATTAATTAACTCGTAAGTATTACCAGGGCCGTCGGCACTTAATAACACCCCAAATTTAGTTGCAGGCGGTAAAATTGGTTTCGATTCTGCTTGATTGGTATTTCCCTTTTTACAGTAAAGAAAAGAAAATGCACTTAAAGCAAAGACTGAGATTATTAATTTTCCTTTCATTACAATATAATCTTAATTGTCGCACCTTCGTTAATTAAATAAGTTTTAGTCTGTTTTCCAGCTTGTTCGATACTAATTTTTAATTTGCCAGCGCTCATTCTTTTTACCGATAAATTAAATTGTTTGCCAAAAGCATAAATATGATTTAAGGCCATTTCATTCCAGTCTTTAGGTAAACGTGGGGTACAATTAAAATTATCAAAGCCTGTAGGGCGTATTCCAAAAATACCCTCTGTATAAATACGGCAATACAAACCACTTTCGGCCGATAAATGTCTTTGATTTCCTTCTGGATAGGCTTCTACGGCATAAGGTACATGTTCGCCCAATAGCCTCCTTTCGGAATAATATTTTAGGAAGTCTATTGCCTTTTCCGTTTCGCCTGCGGCAAAGACTCCGCGCAATGCATAAAGTGTCGACCTGTCCCAGAAAGTAACTTTCCCGGCTTCGGTTGCTAAACCATCCGCTGTCCATAAACGAGGCGAAAATAAAGCATCAATCGTTCCTTTTTTGCGGTCAAAAATACCAACTGTTAAGGGTAGACAAATCCAGGCTCTTAAAGTTGTATTAGTCTCGTAGTATTTATAAGTGTCGAAGCCTTCTACATTAGCGCCGAAATACTTTTCCATATTTGCCTTTAAATCGTTGGCCTGTTTGGTATAAGTATCGGTCTGGATTTTTGGTTTATTCAGTAATTTACCCAACATTGCTGCCGAACGAAGTGCATCGTAATACAAGCTGTTAGTAGACAGATTAGCTTTCCCAGAAGGGAAGCGATTTTCGAGTTCGTCGCTATCTGAAGTGGCTACCCCCTCTGCATTAAGTTTTCTATGGCTATATTCCAGGCACCATTCTATTAAGGGCCAAAGTACTTTTGCCGAATCTATATTTCCATAGGTCAACGCATATCTGGAAGCCCCATAAGCAATCATAGCCTGGTCGCCACGGTCGCCGGCGCCTTTCCAAACACCATCGCCTTCGGCTACAATAGAGCTTGGGATTGGTGTATAAGCAGGGTTCATATATTTTGCAAACCAGCGATAAGCATTCATTGCCGATTTATTACCTACTTCGTCGCCCAGAAATGCAAAGAAAGGGTTTACATATTCGGCCTGGTCATTAGCCCAGATTGCTGCGTAATAGGCTAATCCGCCCGGGCCATGCATATAGCCGCCTTTCGTTTTAAAAATACTTTCGGTCGCCCGTATTTTGGCAAAATCGAACATTGTATTTAAAACTTTATTTGGGGTTACCAGTTGTAATCGATCCATTAAATGCGAAACCCGTTGTCTTCTGGCACTTTCTTCTGCATCCGGATCGATATTTGGCAACTGATTAGGAGTATCTGTGGCTAAATAATAAACGGTAAACGACACCGATTTTCCGGGCGCAACAACTTTACTTCCTGCGCCAATGGTACCGGTAATAATGCTATGTTGTTTACCCTTACTCCTTAAACTGTCTGTTCTTATTTCTTTTCGCAGATATTCCATCGCAAAAGTAACCTCTTTGTCGGTAACATTGGTAAAAATGAACCTTTCTAAAGCCAATGGTTTATCGACCGAAGGATAGAATTTACGCACAATCTTGGTTAAAACAGGAGTTCCAGTTTGGGCATCAACTTCCATAATCCCTTTCTGGCTAACATTGATAATCTGGTAAGATAAATTACCCGATTTTCCGCTTTTAGCGAGATCCATCCTAAGTAAACGGTTATTGATATAAAATCTGGGCAGGTCGTTATCACTAATCGAATACGAGATATGTGTTCTAGTAGTATTTGGTAGCATCCTAAAAGTTGGAAAAACCACCGTTCTATCGATATTCGATCGACCAACACTATCGACCCCGTAAGCTACCCACATCGATACCTTTTCGCCACTCATTTCAATATGATCGCCATGGGGCAATCTTTTGCCCAGCTTCCAATTAATGCTGCCATCGGGCTCGATTGTCCACCGGTCTTGTTGTGCAATTAATTTTACCTGAGCAGAAACAGATCCTGCAAAAAGAACTGTAAACAGGGTTATTAAAAATTTCAACTTCATCTTAATTCAATAAGGCAGCCGCTGTCCATAAGATTGGAGCCTGACCATGTAAATCACCAATTATTCTTTTTCTATCTAAATAATATTGCTTATCATTTTTCTTGTTGGTGCCTTCGCAGACTTCTTTTATAGCTGCATCTTCATCGATATAAGAAACTAGACCCAACCAAGCCTTACGAGCTGCAGGAGTATAAATTTTCTTGTCTAACCAACCTTTTTTAACCCCTACTACCATCGCATAAGTAAACATACCAGTTCCGGAGCTTTCTTCCCACGAAGAAGGCTCGTCGATAAGCTGGCGCCACAACCCGGATGGAGCCTGGTATTTTAATAAAGAGGCCATCATGGTTTGGTATCCTTTCATAATCCGCGAACGATTAGGATTATTGGCTGGCAACGAAGTTAAGATTTCGGCCATCCCCGCCGCCATCCATCCATCTCCCCGGGCCCAAAAATAAGGTACATCGGGTGCATGGTAAAACAAGCCATTAGGCTTTTGCAGGGAATCTAAATAAAGTACCATTTCTTTTGCTGCTCTTACAATATACTTCTCGTCGTTAGTTGCCCGATAGGCTTGAGTTTGCAGTGCGGTAATCATAAACATGTCGTCTATCCACATCCGGGTATGCCAGGAGAAGCCCCGCTCAAAAAACTGCCATTGTTCTGGTTTTACTTTTACACCGGTATCGGGCTTTGCCCATTGTTTATCGGCAATCATCTTCCCGATTTCTAAATACCTTTTATCTTTAGTCTGGATATACAACTGTAAAGGAACAGACCCGAAAACGGCATAGTCTACATTGGTTACAGGTGGCACCATTTTAGCTTCTGTCGTAAATATAGGTTCAAAGCGTTTAATCAGGTCGTTTTTTAATTGTTCATTACCAGTAACCTTCGAAAATTTTAGAGCTCCATACCAGGTGCAACTTTCGGGATAGGTAAAGACCTTGGGTGGCGTAGTTCGATTAAAATTAGTATGCGGAGTGGCAATAAAGCGGGCGGCAACCCGTTTTCCTACTTCTTCGGGTGACGCACCTTTTGGCCAGTTCGTTAAATTGGCCGATTGAGAAAAACTTGTACCCGAACAAGCTAATATTAAACCTAAAATTATAGGAATACTTATCCTTTTTGGCTTCATAAAAATAAATTTAAAATTTGGATTATAATTGGTTAATGCAAGAAACAAAAATTGATGCGGTAGTTAGTTTATCAGATTAGCTACTCGATAAGCTATATTAGCATTATAAAGTTTATTTCGGCCACCTAACTGTATATGGAACTGAATTTTATAAATAAAAAAGGTAAAATAGCTTACTTTATTGCTTCTATTTTAATCCACATTCTGGTTACATTAGCTTATACTAATTCTATAGCAAATGAAGAAGATTTTATTATTAAGTGCTGCCATTTTATTATTGGTATCGTTTAAATCTTTTATCGCCTCTAAGTATGTGCAGGTAAACAAAGATGGAACCTTAACTTATATTCCCGATGCCAAAGGCAATGTTATTCCAGATTTTAGCCGGGTGGGTTATCACCAGGGAGATAAAGAAATCGTAAATGTTCCCGTTGTAAAAACAATTAACGCTAACGAAAATGGAGATAGCCAGGAGCTTTTGCAAAATGCCATTAATGAAGTTGCCAAATTACCTTTAGACAAAAACGGATTTAGAGGAGCTATATTACTCAAAAGAGGTATTTATAAAATCGCAAGCACTATTCAGATCAACAGTAGTGGAATTGTTTTAAGGGGCGAAGGCGAAAATGCTACGCAGTTAATCGCCACTGGTAAAGGACAGCGATCGCTTCTTGTTTTTAGCGGTACAGGTGCCTTAAAGGAAGTTATCGGAACCAGAGTAAAGATAGAAGACCAGTTTGTACCGGTAGGTTCTTTTTCGTTTAATGTAGCCAATGCTGATCATTTTAAAGTGGGCGACAATATTATCGTATTTAGGCCCGGAACAGAACAATGGATAAAAGACCTGCAAATGGATAAGATCGAAACCCGGCCTGGCACTAAACAATGGCAACCTAAAGAATATAACTTGCAAT
This sequence comes from Bacteroidota bacterium, assembly GCA_040388055.1. Taxonomy (GTDB): domain Bacteria; phylum Bacteroidota; class Bacteroidia; order Sphingobacteriales; family Sphingobacteriaceae; genus Pedobacter. The sequence goes on along the minus strand of JAZKCO010000008.1, from coordinate 133,063 downwards.
TTGAAAGGCGCATTACTAAAATTGAAGGTCATAAAATTACCATAGACAATCCTATTGTTATGGAAATGGAGCAAAAATATGGTGGTGGCGAGGTTTTTAAGGCTTCATTCGATGGAAGAATAGCTGAAGTAGGAATTGAAAATATGCGCATCGAATCGGAATATGCCAGCGACACCGACGAAGATCATGGCTGGATTGCTGTCGAGTTTAACAAAGTGCAAGATGCCTGGGTAAGAAATATAACGGTTAAATACTTTGGTTATGCCGCAGTAAGTATTAAATCGTCGGCGAAACAAATTACCGTAAAAGACTCTAAATGCTTGGCCGCAAAATCGATCATTACTGGGGGAAGAAGATATTCTTTCAATAACGACGGACAGCTAAATTTATTTGTTAACCTCGAATCGGCCGATGCAAGGCACGATTATGTAACAGGGGCCAGAACATTGGGACCCAATGTATTTTACAATTGTAAGGCTTCGCGTACACACGCCGATATTGGTCCTCATCACCGATGGGCAGTTGGTACTTTATTCGATAATATCGAAACCGACGGCGAAATTAATATTCAGGATAGAGGGAATTGGGGCAGCGGACATGGTTGGGCGGGAGTAACTCAGGTTTTATGGAACTGTAAAGTTAAGCGGGCTGCAGTACAAAATCCCTGGGTATCGGGTCAGAATTACAGTTTTGGTACCCAGGGTGGAAAGTACGATGGCCGGTTAAAAGGAAGGCCCGATGGCATTTGGGAAAATCAGAATCAAGCTAATGTACAACCGGCCTCCCTTTATTTGGCACAATTACAAGACCGGAAGAAAAATTAAAGTCTTAATCGATCGCTCCGGTTTTCATTTTCTCTTTACCAGATTCGCCAAACCAGGTTTGCATTTTACCTTTTACTTCTATTTTAATTACACTCGCCACTTCGTTTGGCGCTGTAACAGGGAGTTGCAAAGTAAGCTGACCTCCATTTTTTGTCCATTTTACTTTATTTCCATTGTTTAGCAATTGCGCCGAAACAATTTCTTTAGCTAAGCCATTAACAAGCAATTGTCCATTCTTAGGCCAGTCGAATACTGCTAAATATAGCATTGTATTTCCACTAGGGAGTGCTTTTCTAGTAACACGACCCCAAGGTTGGGCAGCTATTGGGCTAGCTTGTGTGGCGTATATCGCCTCGCTATAAGTCTTCATCCAGGTGCCCAGATCTTTTAATCGTTCTACACTAGCCTCTGGAAAAGTTCCGTCTGGTTTTGGTCCAATATTTAATAAATAATTACCGCCTTTCGAGGCAATATCAATTAGATTATGGATTAAAGTGGTCGACGACTTCCATTTGGTATCCGAATTTCTAAAACCCCAGGTGCCATTCATCGTCATACATGTTTCCCAATCTTTACCATCCAATTCGCTTAAATTAGGAATTTTTTGTTCGGGTGTTTTGGTGTCACCTGTAAAGTTAGGTCGTTTTAACCGGTCGTTTGTAATAATATTGGGCTGCAATTTTAGCAATGCCTGTAGCTTTAGTGCAGCTTCGTCGGTCATGTTAGTAGGTGTATCCCACCACAAAACGGCAACATCGCCATAATTGGTCATTAGCTCTTTTACCTGCGGTACGGCTACCCTATCTATGTATTGCGCAAAAGTGCTGGTTTCCTGAACAGGATCCCAATGTCCTTTATGTTCTTCCGTATATTTATTAATCTTTGTACTATCTGGGTTTGGCCAGCCTTCGGCCATTACTTTTCTTGCTACGGCGCCACCAGCATTTCCCCAATCCTGTGCCTGAGAATAATAGAAGCCTAATTTAATCCCATATTTTTTACAAGCGATGGCTAATGGCTTAAGTAAATCTTTTTTATAAGGCGTAGCATCGACAATATTCCAATCGCTTGCTTTCGAGCCAAATAAGGCGAAGCCATCATGGTGTTTGGCGGTAATTACGATATATTTCATTCCGGCATCTTTAGCCATTTTAACCCATTGGTCGGCATCGAATTTTGCAGGATTAAATTGTTTGGCTACTGCTTTATATTCGGCAACAGGTACTTTCATCCGGTTCATAATCCATTCGGCACCACCCCGAGCTTGCTGGTAGCCATTATATTCGCCAGCCATCTGCGCATAAACTCCAAAATGGATAAACATCCCGAAGCGGGCTTCCCGCCACCATTGCATTTTCTGGTCGTGTGCTGTTTGCTGTGCAGCGCCAAAGCCATATAAACAGCAAAGCACGATCGTAAGAGTTAGGTTTTTTAATTTCATGGTTCTTAAATTATTTTAAACTGTTTTTGTAACGTAATAAAGCCTCTAGATAATAATAATCGGCATAGTTTAAAGGTACATCGACCTCGCTATTAGAAGGTTTAGAACCTGTACTGTGTAATAAAATGAAGCCTTTTGCACTTCCAACTGGTGCAGTATAATTTGTGCTTAGATTTTTTAAAATGAGGTTAGCCTTTTTTAGATAATCCTTTTTATAACTACTGTAGCTGCTTAATTCATATAAACCCGAGGCAATTACAGCCGCGGCCGATACATCTCTTGGTTCGTTAGGAATTTGAGGGGCATTAAAATCCCAATAAGGCACCAGGTCTTTTGGCATATTCGGATTATTGAAAATAAATTTTGCGATATTTTCTGCCTGTTTTAAATAGGCCGGGTCTTTGGTAAAGCGGTAGCACATCGTATAGCCATATAAACCCCAAGCCTGACCGCGAGCCCAAGCCGATTCGTTACTATAACCCTGGTGTGTAGTTTTTTTAAGGATGGCGCCTGTATTTGGGTCGTAATCGACTACATGGTAAGAACTAAAATCGGGTCGGAAGTGATTTTTCATAGTGGTATTGGCATGGCTTACCGCAATCTTATAGAAAGAAGAATCGCCCGTTAGCCGAGTAGCTTCAAAGAGCAACTCTAAATTCATCATGTTATCTATAATTACAGGGTTTACCCATTTATCACGGCTATGATCCCAGGAAAGTATAACACCAGTTTTAGGGTTAAAACGGGTAGCCAGAGTTTTAGCTGCTTCGATAATTACCTCCTTATCGTGTGCATTACCTGTTAACCGATAAGCATTCCCCACGCTACAGTAAATTTTGAACCCCATATCGTGTGTTGTACCATTTGTTTTTTCCTGTTCTATATTTGCCGTAAATTTGATGGCTTCAGATTTCCATTCGTCAGTTCCATAAAATTCGTCTAAATACCAAAGCACTCCTGGGAAAAAACCACTGGTCCAATCTCTGGAAGCCACCAATTTTAGCTTACCGTTTTCGAGGGTTCTGGGCGAAACCAGTTCTGGTTTAGCTGGACTTGCAGTCTTTTGCACTTCTTGCAGCATTAATCGAGTTTGGTCGGAAGCTTGCTTAAATGCCTTATTTACATTTACTTCTTGCGCATAAACGAGCGTTTGCGCGGCTAATAAAATAACTGTTGCAAAACTATATTTAAACTTCATCATCATTACTTTATAGGAATTAGCTGAACTTCTAACAGTTTCATTAATTCGGTTTTTAAAATGGTAGCTGGACTAATCGTAATATTATGGGCACCTTTTGGCAATTGTATTTCGCCGATATCCTGAGTAATTACCTGGTTATTATTTGTCATAACATTTTGTTTAAATACTTGCTGGTCTGCTTTAAGCTGATAGCTACCGCCACTATCTTTACCGGCCAGGTATTTGATAAGTACTTTAAATTTTTGCGGCGAGCTTGTTCTGAAATTCCAGGATACCAGCTGTTCTTTTTTATTCCAACCATCGACATAATAACGGTCTGTTTTCCCGTCTCCGAACTTAAAATCTTTACTTAAATTAGCATCGAAAGCCAGCAATCTGGTAAGCGAAATATTGGATGCCACATAGCGTGTCGGATCTGTTTTTATTTTTTCTTTTAAAGTTAATACAACCACGGCATCGGCGGTATCTGTTGCTAATTTTGGGACTTTGAGGTAAAAATCGATGTCGTTTATTCGCTCCATAACCAGCGGAGTTTTCTGTGCATCTGTTAGGAAGTAAGCCTGGTCTATTTTAGATTTTAAGCCCCCAATGGGTAATTTTCCATCCTTTGGACAATCGAAAACATGTAAAAAAAGCCGATTACCGTTCTGTGTGCTTACCCCCCAGCTTTGTAATGGTAAAATGGTGGGTTGAGTTTTATAAATCGCCTCCCCATTTTTATCGATCCACTTTCCTACCCCAGCTAAAATCTGCGAGTCTTTAGCATCAAAAGCACCGTCTCCTTTTGGCCCGATGTTGAGTAACAGATTCCCCCCACGTGAGGCTGCTTTTGCCAGCAATTGAATAAAAAATTTAACCGATTTGTGCGAATTATCATATTTACTGTAACCATACGATTCGTTCGTCGTTGGTATGGCTTCCCAATCCGATTCGTTTACCGTCCTAAATTCGGCAGGTCTATCGCCGGTATTAATATAATCGCCAAAATTGCCCGATCCACTTCGAGCCAGACGGCCGTTAATAACGATATTGGGATCGGCTGCTCTAATAGCTTTTAAAATCCTGATATTTTCGGACAATGGCAACTTGTGTGGTGTATCGAACCAAAGGATATCGGGATGGTACTGGTTAATGAGTTCTTTAATCTGTGGAATTGCTTTTTCGTCGACATATTTTACTGCTTTGGGTAGCCATTCGGGATGGTTATCGAACCAATTTGCGCCACCCAGTAAATTATCGCCACCGGGGTTTTTATATTCCCAATCGTTTCCAGGGGCGTCGGGATGCTCCCAATCGAAAGCATGAGAATAATAAAATCCAAATTTCATTCCATGTCGTTTAGCAGCAGCAGCCAACTCTGCCATTGGATCTCGTTTAAACGGCGTTTGGGTCATAATATTAAAATCAGAAACCTTAGAATCGTACATTGCAAAACCATCATGATGCTTTGCTGTAATGATAAAGTAATTCATTCCGGCTTTTTGGGCATCCGTAATCCATTTATCGGCATTGAAAAGCACAGGATTAAATTGATGGGCAATTTCCAAATAATCTTTCCTGGAGATTTTTTCTTTACGCATTAAATGTTCCGCATAGCCGCTCACTTTTTTACCTTTCCACTCGCCGGCTGGCAGCGCATAAACACCCCAATGTACAAACATTCCAAACTTCGCATCACGCCACCATTTAATACGTTCTTCGTGGGTTTTCATAGAAGCTGTCCACCAACCATTTTTGGCTTCGTCGATTGCTTTTTGATCTCTTTGCTTCGCCATATTTAACATATTAGCATCTTCATCGCCATTTTGAGCCCAAACTGAAGGGCCAGTAAGCGTTAAAAACAGGATCATCGCAAATAATATCCTATGCGTATTTATAACCATATTAATGGGTTTCTAATCGGTAAATTTCTAATCACTTCTTCTACTTTGGGTTGATGGTCTAATTTTTCCCAGGTTTTAAACCAGGCCTCATTGTTAAACCTGCTGGCTCCAACGATTAAAAAAGGCTGTGCTACCGGCCAATTATCCCAATACATTACATCTTTTGGGAAAGGCCATAACGACTTATTAGCAACAAAAGGATACAAATACTCGATTCCTTTTTTCATCGTCCGGCCATCTGTTAACTGGAAAGCCCAAAGGTCGTTTTCTTTATCAGATAAAATCTGACAAAGCATAACCATGGCATCCAGGTTAAATAACGAATAGCCATAAGGTTTGGTGCGTTTAAGTTCCCTTGGGAAACTACCATCAACTGCCATCTGATTAGGTAAAAGAATAGTTTTAAAACGCTCCCGGCAAAGATTTAATAAATGTTGATTATTGGTAAGTTTTGCAAATGAAGCCACCTGCATGGCCCAGCAGGTACCATGGTTATTTTCGGCATTCATCTCGTCTAGCCCGTATTTATGGGTGGTTAACCAGGTTAGATAGCTCGAAAACCAATTCTTTATACCTTTAAGTGAAGTACTATCCATTGCCTTAGCTTTTTGCATTACGAACACCCCTTGGGCAACTTCCATTAACTGAATGGTGTCGATAATTCCAATTCCTCGGCCCGTAAATCTACCCTGGATGGCCTGAGCAAATAAAAGATTAGGGTTCATTAAAGTTTCCGTATCGATAAACCAAGCCTTTAAATGTACAAGTGCTTGTTTAACATATTTTTCGTCGCCGGTAAGTTTATAGGCTGATGCTAAAGCACCAATAATTTTACTAAAACGGATCATAGCTAAACGATGGGCTACAAAATTATCGGGATTAGTTAATCCGTCTTTCTGGATGTAGGGGCCTTTTGGGTTTTTAGGGTCCGGCCACCAATAGTCACCTTCAGAAAAAAAATCGTGCTTGGTACCCGCACTTCGTGGCGAAGTTTGAGCGGTAACCGTAACCGGTTTTTGTTGCATTGCCCAACTGGCTTCGGCAAGAACTTGTTTTTTTAACACCTTTGCTGCTTTATCGGCATAACCCTCATTTGTTTTTCCGGCATTCGCCTGAAAAGCCAAAACAAAGAGTATCGATAATAAATATTTACTTTTTAATTCCATTTTATTTAGTCATAAAAGTGAAACTTACTTTATCAATCGTATTCGGTTTTCCTTTTTCGGCCACCGAAACACTTCCTTTTAATTGCCCGTTTTTACTCCGTTCGACTTTAATTTGTCGCCAAGATAATTGTCCTTTTTCAAAGTCGAAAGTTTCGCCATCATCATCGTACAAATTATAATAACCGGCTTTTTCCCCATAATGACGGATTTCCAGGTTTACTTTCTCGCCTGGTTTTGGTGCATGAAGTAATGCGGGCATCATCGGAATAATTCCGCCATCTTTTACATAAACTGGAATTTTATCGAGGCCGGGTGTAACGGTAATTATTTCGCCATCGCCAGCAAATGCACCAGTATAAAAATCGTACCATTTACCTTTGGGCAAAATTACTTTTCTTTGAGTTTGACCATAAAACATAGGTGCTACCAGTAAATACTCTCCGGCCATATATTGGTCCTTTATTTCTTTGGTTGTCGCTTCGGCATAAGGATTTTCTTCGAGGTTAACCTTAGTAGCCATTTCGATTTTAGTTTCTTGTTTAAAACCATCTTCCAGGCTCATCGCTCTAAATGGTGGCGTACCTTCGAAATGATATTTTGCAAATTCGGTGTACCAATAAGGCATCATTCGCATACGTAGCAAAGCGAATTCTTTAACTTGTTTTTCTACTTCCGGGTAAGTCCAGGGTTTGGTGCCACTTGCCCAGGCATTAATCATTGCCATTGGCGAAAATACATTCGATTGAAACCGCCTTAACCATTCTTCTCCGGTTTTAGAAGCCCGTACTTCCGGAGTCCATAAAATTCCGGCAAAACCACTATTAATTAATGCCGTAATAAAATCTTCGTGGTTATAATAGTCGTTATAAATTACATAAGGGAAGGAAGTTCCACCACCATTCGAGCCTCTAACCAAACCGAAAGTGCGCTGGTTACGGCTTTTAAACATATTAGCAGTATAGCGTTGCATTAATAAGCCATAAGTTTGTCTCATTTGTTCGGCGCTAACACCTGATGGGAAAGTAGCTACATCTGGCCAGAGATAATAATCGTAGCCGTCGACCTCGTCGATTTTATAACCACTTATACCGATATCGACCTGGTCTTTTTTTAACTGCTTAAAGAAAACCTCCTGGGCTTTAGGCAAGGTTAAATCGGGCACAAGACCTAACCAAACGGTATGTGAACCTGTTAAAGGTTTAATCTCCTTATAAAATGGAGCATCTGGCGAGACATAAGGATTAATCCAAAGATTTAATCTAATTCCCCGGTCGAGCATGCTTTTTACAAAAGTTGCGGGCTCGGTAAATCTGCTTTTATCCCAGGAAAAGGTACCGGGGTAGGCTTTACTTTGCCAACCTGGTTCTAAACCTACGAAATCCAGAGGATAGCCTTTTTCCTGAAAACTATCGACTTCTTTTTCTACATCGGCAGCAGTAGAGCGGGTCATTACACGTTGAGTAAAACCCAGACCCCAGCGGGGAGGTAAATACCCGCCGCCGTTAAATAAATTATATCTTTTAACTGCATCTAATGGCTTTGGGCCGCCAAAAACATAAATTTCTACTCCAGCTGCAGGAATCAAAATTTCCACTTCATCGCCATTGTTGCGGGGCGACCAGGTTTTGTCTGTATTCCTGTCTTTCGGTGTCGGAAAATTCTTACTGTCTTTGCGCATGGCTGTACCGGTCCAAACTTTAAGATACCTTGCCGAGTTAATAAATACACCATAACCATTCGACGAAACGTAAAATGGAGTTGGTGCATGTGTACGGCCATTATCTTTACCACCATAGTGGTCTACATGCAGTTCTAATATTTTACCACGCTGGTGTACAGTTTGAAAGTTTAGTCCAAAACCATACAGTTGTTCGGTTTTATCGAGTGGTAATCTTAAATAAGTTTTACCGTCTATTATTTGGGCAATAACCGCTTCTTTAGGAAACGGAAAAGCCGAAGCACCTAATTTAGCTAAAGACTGATGGTTCGGTTGGGCACCAGCCGCTTTTAAAAGATCATAGGTTTCCGGAACACCAAATACACCTTTCCATACGCCCGGATCAACCTCAGTCCAGGTTATTTCCTGTGCTTTTGAGGTAAAATTTATCGTAAAAAAAAGTAAAAAACTAAGTGTTAAGTTTTTAAACGCCATAGCGGTTTCTATATTTGGTTACTAAATGATAAAGATAAGCAAGTAAAGGATTTTTAACGCTTATTCATTCCGCCTCCTATACACATTATACAACTATTTTGGCATTTTTATCGGCTTAAATAAATAATATAAGTATATTTAGTTGATTACGAAACAGCTCATGGATTTTAGCTTATAGCGCCATAACAGTATAAGAATGGCCTTTAATCGTTTTAAAATCAATCACATAACTCTTAGCAATTGGGAAACCAGCTGTTTTTGTAGCTGCATCCGCATCAATAATAGTTGTTTTAACCCCCACCACTTTTATAGGAACAGTTGTTCTTAATCTACAAGTTCCACCTAAATTAGACACAATTACTGCTTTAATTAATTTATTATTATTCCAATTAATATCTACAGTAAAATTACCCCGGGCTTTTATTCCATTAATTGTTCCCGAAGGCCATTCTTGGGGTAATGCTGGTAATAGGTAGAGTTCTTCATTCTGGCTTTGTAAAAGCATTTCGGTAATTCCTGCAGTTGCACCAAAATTACCATCGATCTGAAAAGGAGGATGTGCATCGAACAGATTTGGATAGGTACCACCGCCGGTCATAGCTACTTGTACCGTAGTTTTAGCGGGGTCGATTAAAGTTAAACCAGCCTTTAAAATTTTAAGCGAATGGTCGCCATCCAATAAGCGGGCCCACCAATTAATTTTCCAGGCCATAGACCAGCCCGTACTTACATCGCCCCTATGCAGGAGTGATTGTTTAGCAGCAGCAGCAAGGTCGGGTGTTTTAATCGGGTTAATTTGATTCCCCGGGTATAAGCCAAATAAATGTGACAAATGCCGGTGGGTATCGTTTGGATTATCCCAGTCTTTAAACCACTCCTGCAATTGTCCAAACCGCCCAATCTGATAAGGATATAGTTTTGATTTTGCCTGCTCTAAACGATTTCTAAACCTTTCATCAATTCCCAAAGTTCGGGCAGCAGCAATGCAATCGGTAAAAAGCGCCCTAATTATACTCATATCCATTGTAGTAGCCATACTAATTTCGAAATCTTTACCATTCAGGTTAAAAACATTTTCGGGCGAAGTCGATGGATTGGTAACCAGGTATCCATTTTTGTCTTCCACCAACCAGGCTAACATAAACTCGGCAGCGCCCTTCATTAATGGATAGCCTTTTTCTATTAAAAAAACTTTATTTCCGGTAAATAAATAATGTTCGTAGAGGTGGGTGCTTAACCAGGCACCACCCATAGGCCAGGCCGACCAGCGAGCTGCTCCTTTAGGATCCCAATCGTATCCGCCGGTTGGCGAAGTTTTAGCCCATATATCGGTATTATGATGCAAAACCCAGCCTTGATCGATGCCATAGTTTACTTTAGCGGTAATGGCGCCATTTATAGCCAAGCGGTTAATAAAATCGAGCAATGGTACATGTAACTCGGAAAGGTTCGTGTTTTCTGCTGGCCAATAGTTCATTTCTGTATTAACATTTACGGTATAATTACTTCCCCAAGGCGGTTGTACGGCATCATTCCAAATTCCCTGTAAATTAGTAGCCGGCGAGCCTGCTCTCGAACTGGCAATCATTAAATACCGGCCAAACTGGTAATATAATGTCTGTAACCCTTGGTCATTTCCGGTTTGTCCCTGTCGCGATAAACGGATATTAGTTGGTAATTTAAGAAGCTCGGTATTGGCATTAAGGTTAAAACTTACCCGATTAAACAATTGTTTATAATCGGACAGGTGCCTGTTTTTAACCATTAAATAGGTTTTAGAATCTACATTTTTCAAATTTGTTTTAGCTTCAACTGCTGGGTTTTTTCCCGCCAATCCAGGCGATTTATTGAAGCCGTTAAAACTTGTTCCGTTACTTAAATAAAGGGTAACTGCATTAGCATTCGATACTTTAAGTGTATTTCCTATGGTCTTAACTGTACCTCCTTCATTCTTAATTTTCAGGTGTACCTCGAAGGTCATCCCCTCTTTATCGTCGTATACGATTTGCGGCCCTTCACTTTCCCTATGAGCCACATGTTTAGGGGCTTTTCCCTTTAAAACCAAATAATTTGATAAAATAGCTGTGGTTTGGTAGTATAATTTACTGGTAATGCTAGAGGTAAAACTAATCGCATTTTTTTGATCGGCTGTAATTCTGATGGCCATAACCTGGTCGGGGTAGCTTATTAAAGTTTCTCGTTTATAATTAACCCCGTTAATTTGATAAGTAACAGTATGCACAGCCGTATTTAAATCTAATGTTCGACGATAATGGGTTACTGTCGAATCTTTTAGGTCAAAGTCGAGAAATAAATCGGCCATAGTTAAATATCTCGCAGAATATGGGCCTTGTAAATTTTGTTTCCAGAGCAAAGCTGCTTTCGCATAATCGCCTTCAAAAACTGCTTTCCTTACCTGTGGCAATGCAGCTGGCCCTTTTGTATTATTGCCAGCCTCCGGATAGCCAGACCATAGGGTAGCATTATTAAGTTGAATTCTCTCTTTGTTAACTCGGCCAAAAACCATTGCCCCTGTTTTTCCGTTACCCAAGGCCAGGGCCTCCTCCCACACTTTAGCAGGTTCATTATACCATAATTTTAAAGGCTCTTTGGTTTTAACCTGTGCCGATACCGTTGCGGCAAAACCTAAAAGGAAGAAGAAAAAATAGTGTTTCATTGGTCTAATTTAAATTGATTTAAAAATCAAAGCTATAAGTTTTACCAGCTATTGTTGGTAAATCGTACTCGGTCCATTTAGGTAAAATAAGCTTATTTAAATGTGCTTCTTTCGAAATAATTGGTTCTTTTACCTGTGGTAGCTCGTAAAAAGGATTTAGGTTTGGCCCATGAGCTTTCTTTAACAGCGCTTTAACAGGATTTATCTCATTATTGTTAAATCTTAGCCGGCAGTTCCCACCCAATTTAGATTTAATTTTAAGGTGTATAATTTTTTTATCTTTCCAAGTAAAGGCCATTTCGAACCCTCCACGGGCAACTAAACCTGTTATTTCTCCATTTGTCCATACATCGGGCAAGGCTGGTAAAACATAAATAGCCCCATCGTGCGATTGCAGCAGCATTTCGGCAATACCAGCGGTACATCCAAAATTACCATCGATTTGGAATGGTGGGTGGGCATCGAACATATTGGGATATGTACCTCCGCCCTTGGTATTTACGGTATCGTTTCGACCGCCTACTAATTTAAGCTGGTCGGTAATCAATTTATAAGCATGATTTCCATCTAAGAGTCTCGCCCATAAATTTACTTTCCAGCCCATAGACCAGCCTGTTGCCGGGTCGCCCCGATAAATTAAAGAGGTCTTTGCTGCATCGAATAATTCGGGGGTACGTATAGGCGAGATTTGGTTACTTGGATATAAACCATACAGATGTGAAACATGCCGGTGTTTATCGTCGACACGATCTAAATCGGTAAGCCATTCTTGCAGCTGATTGTGCTTACCAACCTGCATCGGTGCTAACCTGGCTATGGTAAGATTCAACTTTTTGCTGAAATCGGAATCCAGGTTTAATATTTTTGCAGCACGGATGGTTTTAGTAAACAAATCAAACAATAACTGATTATCCATTGTAGTGCCGGCAGAAATCGACACTCTTTTACCCTCTACATAAGTATTTTCGGGCGAAACAGATGGGGCAACCACCAGCCATTTATGACTGGGTTCTTCTTGTAAAATACCCAAATAGAATTCGCAAGCACCCTTTAAAACGGGATAATATTCTTTTAAGAAATTTTTATCGCCCGTAAACTGATAATGATCCCACAAATGCTGACTTAACCAGTTTCCACCCATTGGCCATAAACCTGGGAAAACACGGTCGACCGGCCCGGTAATTCGAAATAAATCGGTATTATGGTGGGTAACCCAACCAGGAGCACCATACATTACCTTAGCAGTTTCCCGCCCAGTAACAGACAAATCCTTAACCATTTTAAATAAAGGATCATGCAGCTCTGTTAAATTGGTAACCTCTGCCGGCCAATAATTCATTTCGGTATTGATATTGATGGTATATTTACTATCCCAGGGTGGTAACATTTTATCGTTCCAGATCCCCTGCAAAGTTGCAGGTTGAGTACCTGGTTGCGAGCTTGAGATTAACAAATACCGCCCGAATTGGAAATATAAAGCGGCCAGCTGGGGGTCATTTGATTTCGAGAAATCTAAAATACGCCGATCGGTAGGAAGGTTAACTGTGGGCGAAGCCCCTAAATTTAGCTTTATCCGGTTAAAATAACGTTGGTAAAATTGTATGTGTGTTTTTAAAGCCTGATCGTAATTTTTTAAAACCGCTTTATCTAAAGCCTGCGCTGCTTTTGCAGCCGCATTGCCGCTAAGGTCGTTGTACTTTTTAAAATTGGTGGCCATAGCAATGTAAACAGTAGCCGAGTTGGCATTTTTTACCTCGTAGGTATTTTGTTTAGTATTAAGGGTGCCCCCCTGATGAATAACCTTAACCTGCGATTCGAACTTGATTTGCCCTTTCTCACCCTCGTGGTCGGAAGTAATTCCTTTTAAAATGAGTTTACCGCCAGTAATTTGCTGAACGCTTTTCTGTGGCGAAACCATCGAAGTGGTAAAAGACAGCTTGCCAGGTTTACTTGCCGTTAACCGGATAATAATTACCTGATCTGTAAATGAAGAAAAGATCTCTCTTTTGTATTTCACACCAGCTAAATCGTAAGTTACCGTAGCGACAGCTTTCTCTATATTTAAGTCGCGATAATAATGAGTAGCCTTTTCATGCCCCTCGAATTGCAGAAACAGATCACCAACAGTTTGGTAAACCATTCCGCTATTTTTTTTAGGGAACATTTTTACATCTGCAATAGCCTGGGCTTCTTCAAATTTCCCTTCAAATAACAGCTTTCTTAATTCGGGGATGGCTGCTCCAGATTCGGTTGTAATATTATTATTAGGGCCACCAGACCAGACAGTTTCTTCATTTAGTTGTAGCTGTTCTTTAGCTGGATTGCCAAATACCATTGCTCCTAAACGGCCATTTCCTATGGGTAGTGCTTCGTTCCAATTTATAGCAGGTGCTACGTACCATAGTTTTAAAGTTGAATCCTGACCAAAACCAGTTAAGGTGCAAATCAATAGTACAATAAGAATTAAAGCATTTTTAAACATCGCCTAATTTATTTCTGAGTATGTAGGCCCCAATAATTGGAGCGGTTATCGGTAGTTTTAATTATGTTAATATCGAATGAAACTGGTTTAGAACCTGTATAAAGAATAACCTCCTCGCCTTTTTTAAGGTCTATTTTTATTAGATTAAGACCAGCTGGCGTAACTTTAAATATACGTTTTCCTGTAGCCTTTACCGGGGTATTCCAGTCGGTTTTAACCAAAAGTGGTGTACCAGCAAGGCTTTTTATTTTAATAAATTGGGTAAGCCCATTACGTCGTACTGCACTTACTTCGAAGGCTCCTTTTGCTAATAATTTATCGAACGAAACCTCTTCCCAGGTGATTGGTATTGCTGGAAAAACCCGCACCACATTATTCCAGCTTTGTAATAGCATTTCATTTAATGTAGTAATAGCCGATAAAGGAGTTTCTATAACTGGCCCCGCTTCGGTATACATGGTATTGGGTTTAATACTAAACCTTCCTTTCATCATTTCATTTAATAACTGATGCGTTTTAGCGCCATTACCCATCATCGCATAAATAGAACCAGCCCCTGTATAAGAATAGCCACGCCAGGCTCCGCTATTTTTTTCCCATTGATCTAAAGACCGTTTAATGATCGCCCTGTTTTCTGCTTGGTCCCAGTTTACATCGTAAATCGGATATACCTGTAACAAGTGCGAATAATGCCGGTGGGAAAGTGAAAAATTAGCATCCCGGCCCACTCTAAAACCAAGCTCATCTTGCGGATAAGCCGTCAAATTTTCTAAGATATCTTGCCA
>JAZKCO010000008.1:100413-118442 GCA_040388055.1 Bacteroidota bacterium | reverse complement strand
GTCCTTTAAACCCAACTCGTTATTCATATACAACAAGGTTTTTGTACCCCACTTAAAAAGTGACAAATCGTAATTGGCATCCCTTGTAATTCCTTTGGGGTACTCGGGCGAATAAGTATAGGGTAAATGATATTTACCATCGGCTTCTTTCGTCATCACATTGATATAATAATTGATCGCCCGTTTTAAAATTGGAAAAAGCAATTTCAGGTTTTCTTTATCCATGCTGTACTCGTACGACTGATAAGCTACATGTAGTAACCAGGTTAAATTACCCAATTCTAGCGATGCGGCACTATTGCCTATGCTATCGTTATCTTTTAGCACCTTTATGCCTCCTGTCATACTATACGGGCCAGAGCGGCCTATGGCTGCCGAATTATGCCGGTAAGGTTCAGGGGCATTTTTGGCCAGGTTATCTAAATTATTGTGCAGCATTACTAACAAGGGCTTAACCAAAGCTATATG
Source organism: Bacteroidota bacterium (assembly GCA_040388055.1). GTDB lineage: Bacteria > Bacteroidota > Bacteroidia > Sphingobacteriales > Sphingobacteriaceae > Pedobacter. Next base: position 117,974 of record JAZKCO010000008.1, on the reverse strand, counting down.
GTTGGAACTAAAAAAAGGATAATAAGTGAGCTGAATGTTTAGATTCCACCAGTATTTAGGCCATGGCGAGGTCTTATACCAGGGACCCATTAAGTCTATAGGATAAGCCCCTACGCGGGTTGCCGATGCCATTTTATATTGCTGGATATACCAAAAGCTCTGCAGGCGTGAATCGGGAATAGAAATAAAGCTTCTTTTATAAAACTGATGCCAATAATTTCTGTGCGTAGCGCTTAAAGTAGTAACATCTGTTAACTTAAGTGGAGTTAAAATAGCCTGCGCTTGTTGCTTAGAATTTTGCTGGGGAAAGCTATTGGCAATCGTCGCAAAAAGTACCTGCCGGTTTGCATTTCTCAATTGCTTCCAGCCTGTGGTGTAACTTCCACCGGCTAAAAGTGTTTGTTCGTTATAATTCGCATTGCCTATCTTCGAAAGCTGATAAAGTGGATTTACTGGATATTTTGCTGCACTATCCCTACCTAATGTTAAATATGGACTAATTGATTTTTCGGGTTGCCAATCCCACTGGTAAATAGCCAACTTACTTGTAGAGCTAGTTTCAAAAACGATCACATCTTTTGTTGCTGCGATAAAGCCTCTTAATCGAACAATTCCTTTCGTTGTAGCTACAGTACCTTTAAGTTCTGCATTCCATAAATCTAACCTAAGATTTATCTTTTGTATTTTACCATTAAAACGCAATACAAATTTCCCAATTGGCATTCTGGCCCTTCCGATAGATGGATTAATACCTTCCCTATGATCGACGACATCGGTTCGGCCCAAATCGAAACGAATTGCATTTTCATCTTCTTTATAAGCCATTACACCTAATAAGCCATTTCCTAAAAAAGCACCATCTTCCCAACGGGTAGAAAGCGAATCGTAAACAAGGTCTTGCTTTGCAAAAAAGTGCTGCCAATCGATTTCGCTTTTAACCTGTCCAAATACCGAGAAGCCAAAAAAAACAAATAACAGGTTAAGAGATAGAAATAGCCATTTCATACGCATAAATAATAAATTTTGGATAGTTAACAAAAAGGCCACCTTATTATAGGGCGGCCTTTTCTATATAAAGCAGATATTTTTAAAAAAGATAACCTAAAGCTAGACTAATTTGGCGGTTATGAGATTTATAAGCAGCGTCATTGCTAATATTGGTTAGGCCAAAACCATAACTCGCGCTAAGATCCATTCCATTTTTCAACCTAAATCCAGCCACAGCATTTACACCAAAATCGGCGGCCTTTAATTGTGTAGGTTCATTTCCAAACGATATGTTGTCGACATGGCCCCTTTTAATATAAATATCTCTTTTATTTATCGACCTCATCCTGCCATTAATGGCATAAGCACCATAAGGCCCACCACCGGCATAAAATGTGCCCAGATCGATTTCTTTATTATAAAACAGATTAACCGGAATTTCTAAATAGTACAGGTTAATGTTTCGTTCTGTAGTATATGGAACCGGGTAGCCATAAGAAATGCTATTTTGTTGCTCCACAGATTTATTTCCCTTAACAGAAAAATTTAAACCAGGTTGCAAGGTTGCATTCCCGACCTTAATGTTAGTGAGTATGCCTAGTAAGAATTTAGTACTAGTTTTATATTCAGAATTCGGGCTAAAACTGGTGCTCGACTGTAAAGATGGGAAATTCAATCCCATCCTTATCCCAAACTGGGCATTTTGAGCCATTATACCAGTACTGACTACCGTTAGGGCTATAAGAATAAAAAGTTTTTTCATAATATTTTTAATTATAATGAATTATCTAGATGGACGAACGGTAACCCCCCAAACATGAATAGTACCATTGGTTGCTCTGTAATTAGAAGATCTTACCACTAAACCACCGTTAAAAAACAGCTTCGAATCTGCTGTATTCGATAACTTTAGGTTAAACTTGCCTTCGGGGTCGAAGCCAGTTGGCGCTGTTCCGGCACCTGTATAATTAAAGGTAAATACTGCCGGTGTTCCCGAACTATTGGTCGTATAACCTGGTGTTGCAGCTGGTGTAACCATATAGCCAAGTGTCGATTCTTTACCGGCTGTACTATTTGGTGGAAGCAAGGATTGTACATCGACACCATCGGGAGTTAAATTATCGTAGTTATAATCTCCAACCCCTATCAAATAAAGCAGGTATTTCTTAACGGTTTCCTTATCGTAATCGCTCCAGCTTTTTGTCGGATTAGAAGTGGATGGAACCCCCGAAGTTGCACTTGTAAATTTGATAGATCCATCTGGATTCCTTGTAATAACGGGAAAATCTTTAAAGAAGCAATTCGATTGCAAGGTTTGTGAACCATTTACTTTTCTAATAGCCTCATTATGCAGAAAAATATAGGTTCTGTTTAATTTGGTATATTCCAAAGTATCTATTCCCGAATAATCGATGGCTTTTTTCATCCATCTAAAAGCGGTATCGTTCGGATTATTTCCATTGGCCCGTTTTTTAAGATACTCCCAGGCATTCATGTGTACATTCTCGTCGATAATAGATTTCTTATAATCGTAATCCTGATGAAGATCCAGACCGAACATACTACACCCCGAGACCAATAAGCTAAGGCTAATGAGCACTAAAAGCTTCTGATATATTGTTTTTACTTTTTTCATCTTATAATTTTTAAGGTAATGAAAGTACCCTTAGATACTTTCATGATTTAAGTTTTCTTAGTCTGTATAAGGTTGATTTTGTGTTAACAGCGAATTTGAGTTTAACACATTTCTGTTTAATGGCCACAAATATTTCCGCTTATCCGTACCAAAACCAGTAGCATCGGCTGGAAGTACGCCCGATCTAACCTGACGTGCCTTAATAATTGGATCCATTATTTCGATTACTTTATCAGTACGTACTAAATCGAACCATCTTTTACCTTCTGCAAAAAGCTCGTATTGTCTTTCCTGGATAATTGCATCTTCTAATTTGGCTTCGTCTAAAATACCTGGCGTTACCGATACTTCCGGATCGGCAGCTGTATAAACAGGGATAGCAGCCCGGGTACGGATAAAATTGAGATATTTTAATGCATTGGTTTTATCGCCGGTTTTATTTAATGCTTCAGCATATAACAAGTACATATCGGCCAACCTGTACATCGAAAGGTAAACTGTCGAAGTATTGGCATCTCTATCTGCGGCGGCCACGGTATAGGTCGAGGTGCCTATTGTTCCAGATCCTTTATAAAATTTCCAAACCCTGTCCCGTACATCCGTTTTCGCTATATCGTAGGTGGCACGGAGTCTAATATCATCCGGGTATTTTGCTGGCCAATCGTAAAAAATACCATAATCGACTACCAATGGTGTATTATTTGGCGAGGTCGAAACACCAGCCATACAAGGGCATCCATTTTTAACATTATCCCAATGGATGTTCCATATCGCCTCTATACTAGTGGTTGGCTCCGTAAACATTTTATTCCAGTTGGCTGCAGGTTCCAAATCGGTAATAGCTTTACCACCGTAAGTACTTTTCCCTGGTGCTTTTGTACCACCTAATAAACCAAACCATTTTATTGCATTTGCATAATCTTTGCGCCACATATAAACATCCATTAGTGCTGCACAGGCGGCGCCTTTTCCAAGGGTAAATACACTATAATTTGCATTATTGATGTTATTATAAGCAAATTCTAAATCAGGAATAATAACCGTATCGAAAATTTTAGCGACAGTTTCTCTAGCGGCTTTTGCATCCTGAGTAGCATCTTCGAAAGGCTCGGTTCTAATAGGTGCATCACCCCAGGTTCGTACTATATAAAAATAAGCAATAGCACGCATCGCTCTACTCTGTGCAATGTTATCGGTTATAATTAAAGGCGATACCAGTGCTTTATTTACCTCGGCATCGGCTATTCTCGGAAAGTATTTAATATTTAAATTAGCAATATTAATTACTTTATACATTGAAGACCAATCCGAAAATGGGTTGCCAGCAGTTAAACCATTTAATTGTAACTCGGCATAAGTAGAGTTAGAGTTTCCACCTCTTTCGTAATTGTCAGACCGGGCTTCACCCCACATTGTATATTTATTGTTAAACTGGGATTCTCCAACCATTGCCTGCTGGAAGTTACCATACATAGAAGCCATAGCAGCGGTCATATCTTTTGCCGAATTATAAAAATTATCGGCTCTGATAGAGGTTACGGGTTTAACTTCTAAAAATTTTTTACAGCTCCCTAACATGATCGTTAATGTTAAAAAAGCAATACCTAATATCTTTTTCATAAATATTTTTTTATAAGTTAATGTTTATACCAAAACCAAAATCTCTTCTTTTAGGATATCTACCACCATCGGTTCCTGGTGTTAAAGGATTATCAATGCTAAATTCCGGATCAAAGCCCGTGTAGTTAGTCCAGGTTAAAAGGTTGGTTCCATAAACAAACATTGACAAACCTTTAAGCAAAATTTTATTTGCTAAAGCTGGTGGAAGTGAATAGTTTAATCTTGCACTCGACAATCTTAAAAAGGAAGCATCTTCTAAATAATAGCTATTTACCCCTCTTTTCTGATTTCCATTATTATCTTTTGTTGGGAAATATGGATAAATTGCAATATCACCTTCTTTTCTCCACGCACCATAAATAGCTTCCGGGAATGCTGTTCCATTACTCGATCCAAAAGTTGAGAAACTTTCCTTAAATGCGTTATAGATCTGGCCACCAATAGTTGCATTAAAAATTACATTTAAAGAAAGTCTTTTGTAGGTAAAGGTGTTAATAAAACCTAGGAAATAATCTGGAATAGCATTACCAATTACTTGGCGGTCTGCATCATCTATAATTCCATCCTTGGTATAATTGTCAAAAATAGCATCTCCGCCCTTAAGGAAACCTGCTGGACCGCTTAATTTCTGAATGTTACCGGAATAACGTTGTCCGTTTAAAGTATAGTACTCGGCAGTTTGACCATCGGCCGAAACATTTACCGGTTCTAGCCTCGACCAACCATCCGAATAAGCATTAGATGCAGTCCATCTATAAATACCCAATTGTTTGTAGCCATAGAAATCTCCTAATTTACCTCCAGGGCTTATTAAGTAACGAGTACCTGTAATAAATGGCTCATTATTAATTAAGCTCTTCACTTTTCCTTTTTGAAAAGAGATATTTGCATTTACATACCAACTAAATTTAGGAGTTGAAATTGGAGTGCCAGAAATGGCAAACTCTGCACCTGTTGTTAACAAATCGCCGGCATTAACCCTTACATTTTGGAAACCTGTTTCCTTAGGTAATAAGTTATCGGCCAATAATTTGTTGGTTGCTTTACGATAATAATCAACCACCAGGAGCAATCTTCCTTTTAGCATACTTATATCCGTACCATAATTTGCCTGGATCGTGTTTTCCCACTGAATAAGCGGATTACCTAATCTGTTTGAAATTACTGCTCCTGTATTACCCATGTAGCTTACATCGCCAAAACTAATTAGTGTTGCATCTTCGTTGCCTCCAATACCATCGTTACCCTGGGCGCCTACACTTATCCTTAATTTTGCATCGTCCAATACTTTTCCTTTAGCCCAAGACATAAATTTTTCGTCTGAGAAGCGCCAAGCCATCGAACCTGAAATAAAATTACCCCATTTAGATTGTGGGCCAAATTTAGACGAACCATCTCTCCTAAATGTACTGCTAACAATATATCGGCCTTTGTAGTTATAACCAATACGACCTATTAACGAGGCTAAAGAACTTCCGCCACCCTCAGTCCGGGTTTGATTAATATCGATATTACCCGCATAATAATTGGTAATATCTTCACTTACAAAAGAGCCTGGCAATGAACCAAACCTTAAGGCATTAGAAATATCCTTTTCTGCACTTACACCAAGTGTTGCATTAAATTTATGGTTTTTACCAATTGTTTTATCGTAGTTAAAGAACGATTGCAAAGACCAGTTGAATTTTTTCGAAGCACTTTGCCTTCCCCGGTTCTCATTACCATTATCGTCTAAAAACTGTGGTTGGAAATAATTATTATCACTATCGTCGAGTTGAGCACTTGCTGTGGCCGTAAATCTTAAGTCTTTTAAAATTTTGTATTCTATATTATTGGCAAAAGACGCCCTGTACCCTTCTGTTATATTTGTCTCTAATAAAGCATTAGCAATTGGATTACGTTTACTCGAAGTATAGCTGGTTAAAGCACCATCTGGTAAATAAATCCTTAAGTTGTTAGGCCGGTCGAACACCGGATTTAAAGATCCGCCGGTGCTCCAGGTCGATTTTTTATTCCAATAAAAGTTAATGCTCGTTGTATATTTAAATTTAGGAGTTACCTGGAAATCGACATTAATCCTGCCTTGCATTCTTTTTGCCCAGGTATTTAAAACACTCCCTTTATCGTCGAAATAATTTAAACTCGAATAATAAGTGAGACCTTTCTGGCCACCACTTATTCCAACTTTTAGGTCGTTTAAAACACCAATGTTACCTAACAACATCTTTTCCAAATAATTATCTGCATTGTAAGCAATGTTTAACGAATCGGTATTACTACCTGCATTTGGGTCGTTGTTTTTTTGAATTTGACGCCATAATCGCAAATCTTCAGAATTGGCCTGTTGTATAGTATGCGACATGGTACCAGTTTTACGACCATAAGAAATATCGAAACGAGGTTTACCCTCCTGGCCTTTCTTTGTAGTTACTAATATTACACCATTAGATGCCCTTGCACCATATATTGAAGTAGATCCCGCATCTTTTAAAATTTCGATATTCTGAATATCGTTAGGGTTAATATTAGAAATACCATCAGAAATTATCCCATCTACAACATATAGTGGGTTATTACCTCCAGTCGAACTAAAGGTTGAAGCACCGCGAATTTGAATACTTCCTTCTGCCCCTGGTTCTCCATTATCGTTAATTACCAGAACACCAGCTGCTTGCCCCTGTATCGCATCGTAAATATTAGCAGGTTGCCGTTCGGCAATTTGTGTTGCATTAACAGAAGAAGTAGATCCTGTTAAATCTGATTTTTTGGCGGAAGCACCATAACCCTGAATTACAACTTCGTCTAAAGAGCCTATGCTTTCTTTTAAAATTATGTTTAATACTTTTCTGGTACCAACAATTTCTTCGGAAGAAATAAAACCTAAATAGCTAAATTGTAGTACTGATTTTTGGTCGGGCACTTTAATACTAAATTTACCATCTGCATCTGTTTGTACAGCTATAGTGGCGTCTTTTACTTTTACTGCCGCACCCGGAATAGCCTCGCCTTTGATATCTTTAACTGTACCAGTAACGGTAACCGTTTGTGCAAAAGAAACAATTGGAGACATCATCAAAAGGATAACTAATGCTCCCCAGATGTTACTTTTAATAAGTTGAATAAATGTCTTGTCCATACAATGATTGTTAATTATTAGAAATTTTGAGTTCTTTTTAAAATGATAAGAATCAATTCATGTTGGATGCAGATTCAGTACCGCAATCTTGTGCAGACTTTTTGGATCTAATTTCATAATTTAAATAGTTTATAATTGGTTTTACAATAGAAAGAAATTATCGTCTTGCTTTAGTGAATGTTTTTAGCGTAGTAATAAGTTATTTTGGCAATGCATAAATAAATTTTAAACTAAACATGCTTAAAAAGTTGATATTTTTTAAGCAAAATCGCTCTATTTTAAACCCTGTTTAAATGAAAACTTAATTTATTTATTCCTATAAACAGAAGATTAGTGTTCCTTTTATGCCAATTTTATTGTATAAATTGCTAATTATTGCCAATTATGAACCCTTGTATAAAGTAGCTTTGGACAACCTATTATTTATTCTATAATCAAATGAGAAAAAAAACCATTATTCCCCTTATTATTTCATGCCTTTTGGTCGCAGGCATTTTATTTTCTTTCATTAATAAAAACACGAGTGATATTGTGCCGTTTAAGGCCGATACAGATAATGCGGGCTTAAAATTACCTTCGGGTTTTGGTGCCAATAAAGTGGCAGACAATTTAGGCCGGGCCAGGCATATTACCATTACCAAAGATGGCAGCATTTACATTAAACTCATGAAATTAGTAGATGGAAAAGGTATTTTGTTTCTTCAAGATAAGGACAAAGACGGTAAGTATGAAGTCGAATCGTCGTTTGGTAATTTTATAGGTACTGGGATAGCCATTAAAAACGATTATTTGTATGTATCTTCAGATAAAGAAGTTTTCCGTTATAAGTTAGATGGAAATGAAAAGGTAATTGATCCATCAAACCCTGAGAAAATCATTACCGGTCTAATCGCAGGCAGGCAACATCAAACTAAATCTATCGTACTCGATAACGACAATAATATTTATGTAAATATAGGCTCTCCTTCTAATTCTTGCCAGGAAAAAGATCGTGGTTTGGAATCGAAAGGAAGAATAGGTTGCCCTATTTTAGATTCAGCAGGTGGAATATGGCAGTTTAAAGCCGATAAGTTAAATCAGACTTATGCCTCAGGAGTGCGATATGCTACGGGTTTAAGGAATGTAATGGGGCTGGATTGGAATACGCAAAACAATATGCTCTTTGTAATGCAGCATGGTCGGGATAATTTAAGCTCTTCCTGGCCTAAACTTTATACCGACAAGCAATCTGCCGAGCTTCCTGCCGAGGTAATGTACATGCTTAAAAAAGGAGATAATGCGGGCTGGCCTTATATTTATTACGATTCATTTCAAAATAAAAAAATTCTCGCGCCCGAATATGGCGGCGACGGTAAAAAAGAAGGTAGCAAAGAATTTATAGACCCAGTGGTGGCTTTTCCGGCACACATGGCACCTAATGGATTGTTATTTTATACTGGCAATCTATTTCCTGAAAAATATAAAAATGGAGCATTTGTGGCCTTCCACGGTTCGTGGAACAGAGCACCCGAAAAACAAGCTGGTTACTTTGTCGCTTTTGTTCCTTTTAAAAACGGAAAACCCGCAGGTAAATGGGAAATATTTGCAGATGGTTTTTCGGGAGTAACCGAGGTTATGGCACCAAAAGAGGCCGTACATAGACCTTGTGGGCTTGCACAAGGGCCAGATGGCTCACTGTTTGTTACAGACGATGTAAAAGGAGCTGTATATAGAATTGGATATACTAAAAAATAAACATTTATATTAATGAAGAAAATAATTTTTGCCTTAATTATAACAGCCGGATTTTTATCCAGTGTGGCTGCTCAAACTGTTAAAAAACCCATAAAATCTACGCCCGTAACCATTAAACCGGACTTTGCCAAAGGCAAATTAGTATATACCAAACATTGCATGGCCTGCCATCAGATAGATGGTGGTGGGGTAATGGGATTAAATCCGCCATTAAATAAAACGGAATATGTTTTAGGCGATCAGAAAAGACTTATTAATATTGTCTTAAAGGGTTTCAATCAGGAAATAGAAATTGATGGCGATACTTATGCCAATCCGATGCCAGCTTTAAATTACCTTAGCGACCAGCAGATAGCAGATGTACTGAGCTATGTTCGTAATAATCTTGGCAATAAAGCCAGTATCATTACTGCTGATCAGGTTAAAAAAGTCAGGGCATCGAAACCCTAAACTAGACTCTAACTTTTATCGCCAGCGTAGTTGCTCCATTTTCGAAAGCGACTAATTTTTTTGCCTTCCTTAAATCGCCGCCATCTAACATAATAGACTCGTTAGCCTTACCGTCTAGTTTTAGGAAAGTTAAAGCCGGCGTTAGTAACCGGGCAGAAGCAATCAAGATATCTTTCGATTTAATAAATTTAAGGGTACAATTTGCTTCCATACTCCCTTTTACGGCTAATGCAGAAATAGAACAATCTTTTACATTGTCGAAAATAATTGCCGGCCGGGCATCTGTTTTATCAAATTCCAACCTAACATTCTGAAGCGTCAGGCCCTTTACATTGCGAGCATACATGCCATAAGCTGGCGGGCCTGAGGGCTCCGGGTCCCAAACCGTAAAATATTCCTGTGCCCGTTGTGGAATATCTTTTTTGTCGGCCAATGCTTTAGTACCGCCACCAGCATAACTAACATGAATATCTGTAAAACTTACGTTTTCGATATAATTATCGCCCAATGCATTTAAAGTGATGCAGCTTAAGTGTTCGCCAGGATACACCTTTACATCGAAAGGGATATCGGGATGATTTACCGGAGCGGCAACCACAGTAGCCCGAATGCCATTAAAAATAATATTTCTCACAAAAGTTGGCTGCAGATTAGTATTCGTTGCACGGTTAGTTGCCCCGCTAAACCCAATCCCTATGGGTCCGGTTACATTCCTCATTATAATATTCGAAAAAGTAAGGTTTTCAAGCCTCGCATTACCCGAACTTATTTTTATTGGGCAACCATAAGTTTCATAAATTAAACAATTGGAGATCGCAATATTTTGTGCATCACCACTTCCAAACCTGAAAATTGACCAACGCGTACTAAAAGAGCAATTGGTAACGGTTACAAACTGATTGCTTCCGAATAATGCACAAGCATCGTCCTGGCAACGGACGTCGCAATTCACAATGTGAACATATTTACAATTGTTAAAGTGGAAACCATCGTTGTTTTTATTTACCCGGTTGTATATTTTTAATCCATCAATATTGACCTGTTCACAATTTAAGATTCGAAAACAATGGTAAGCACTTTTGGTATACAGCGAATCGCGTAAAAGCAAGCGATTACATTTGTAAAAAATAACCAGGTGCGGGCGTTCAAAGTATCCTCCTCCTTGTGAGTTTGGCCCTGTATTGTCGCCCTGGCCAGTAAAAAATGCCGCACCATTACCATCAATTGTACCTCGTCCCTCGATTGCCACATTATCTGCATTAGCAGCATAAAGCATTACTATATTTCCATTTCCAGAAGGCACGCCTTTTCCAGCCGAATAATCTTCTTTTCTTGGGCTCCCCAATAATTTGCCCTGGCTCGAAAGGTGTAAGGTTACATTACTTTTAAGTTCAATAGTGCCGATTATAAAATCGCCGGCAGGCACAATTACAGTCCCCCCCTTTTCCCGATAACATAAGTCTATTGCTGCCTGTACTGCAGCACTATCTAAAGTTAGCCCATCGCCTTTGGCTCCAAAATCCCTAATATTATAACTTTTAGCACCGAACAAAGCCTCGTCTCTTAATGAACTCGGCTCTGGAGTTTTTGCCTGCGCTACACCACCTATAAAACTTGCTCCAAGTGCTGCAACAGCTGGAACAGAAATATTTTTTAGCCACTCCCGTCTAGAAAAAGGAGGCTGATCTTTGCCTTCGGCGATACTTTTTTCAAAATTTCTCATGCGATTTGCTTAATTTTTAGGAACATATTTCTTAACCGGGTTCACTTCAATCCACGATTGCTCACTTCCGTCTTTAGCTTGCATTAAACAGGCAGTAAAAAATGCCGTTACTTCGTCTTTTTCATTTACGAAAACAAACGGCCTTTCCCGCCTTCTAAAAGTTTGTGCAGTTCCATCGTCGTAAATAACAGTTTTAGTATAAATCGACTCTTTGGCCATTAGGGTATAATTAATCCCATCTTTCGAGTAATATTGAGCTCCATTTTTGCCAGTCCCGGTTGCATCCCCCCTAAAATCGCTCAAAACAACATTATATTGATTATTTGCCCACCAAATAGTAGGGTCTTCCAATTGATTTTTACCAGGCAATAAATTGTATTGCTCGCTTACCATCGAATATTTAGCATCGAATGCAGGCGCCTGATAGGCTTGGGCAATCCGGATATTATCGACAGATTTTCTACCAAAGACATAAATACTTCCATCTTTTTTAACCAAAGGAGCTGGATTCGAAAAAGGCATAGCTAATTTGTCGATCCTTGTCCAGGGCCCAGTAATCGATTTACTATAGGCGTAACCGGTTTCGTTGGCCGAAGAAATATAATAAAGTACAAAAGTATCTCCGGCTTTTACAATTTTCGGATTATGGGCACGATCATTATCCCAGAAACCCTCTCTTTTCTGGATTACCACCTCTTCAAACTGATAGGGTCCATATAAATTCTTAGCGGTAGCCCTAACAATCTCCGAATGTGTAGTCCAACCTCCAAGGCCATATTTTTCTGGCCAACGCGAAGCAAACAAATGGTAGGTATTATCAACTTTTATAACCGATGGACACCACAAAATATAGCCATCCATTTTAAACCCCCCATTCTTAACCGCAGGTTGCATAGCATCTTTAAGCGTTTGGGCGTTTACACTTAAACAAAGTAATAAGGTAATAATGGTTAAGCCTAATTTTTTCATAATTATATCTTTTACAAGTCTATTTATTTAACTGGTACTAAAACAATCGATTTTAATTTAAAAAGTTCATTCCCATTTTGTAAGGGATGTAAGAGCATGCGATAAATTCCGGGCTTTTTAAAAGTTGTCGTCGCAACTGTATGCTTAATAAACATTAGTGGCGAACTTTTATCAAACGTAGAAGTACGCAGTGTCCGAAATAGAAATTCTTGTCCATTAATCGTCAGGCTCCCTTCCAATTTTGCATTTTCAGGTGGGCAGGCATATTCGGTAATTACCTGGTAATCTCCAGCTTCGATAACATGAATAGTAAATGCGGCTTTATCTGTGCTATCTTTCATATCGATTACATAGGTGGTATGTTTCCAGTCGCCAAAATAATGACTATAGGTTAAAGATTTAACCTGTGTATTTCCTTCAGTCTCTGCAAAAACTGCATCGACCCTATTCTCGTCGAAAGCCGAAGAAACGGTAATGGGTAGATGAAGTTTGTAATCGGGAATATGACCCGTGTACTCGATTACAAAAACGGTATTTACAGCATTCGGATCAAATGAAGGTAAATTAATGAGTATACCCTTTCCACTTTTTGTAAAAGTAAGCGGTTTTTTACCGGCAAGTGCATAAACCTTTTTAACAAGCCCATTAAAATCTGGGATCAATAATTTTCCATTTTTTGGCCTAGTAATAACATGCAGGTATTGTTTGTTCTTTTTGGAAGTACTTACTCCCCAGGGTTGGGCTGGGATTAAGCCATAAGTAGTACCGTAAATGCTTTCTCCATTTATTTTGAGCCATTTTCCGGTTTCTTTTAAGAATTTTACAGTATACAACGGAATGTCTCCATTACCATCAGGGCCAACATTTAGCATGAGGTTACCACCTTTTGCAGCTACATTGGCAAGCAGCCGGATAATCTCCTTGCTACTCTTGAAGTTCATATCGTGCTTAATATAACCCCACGAATCGTTATGGGTATAGATAGATTCCCATGCGCCTTTAATCGGTGTATTGGGAACTTCCGAATCGCCGAAATCCCGATAATCTCCCAAGCCCATGCCTACCCTGCTACTAAATAATGTTTTAGGTTGAAGTACCCTTAGCTCTGCCACAAAAGATTCGGTCTGCGCTTTAGTCATCCCACCCGGAGTATCGAACCAAACTATCCCTAAAGGGCCGTAATTGCTTAACAATTCTTTGAGTTGTGGGATTGCTTTTTCTTTATAGTAAAGCTGATAATCCTTCTTTTTCTCGTCGAAATCCCAGGTATTTCGGCCACCATTTGGCTCGTACCAGTCCTGAAACTGAGAATAATAAAACCCAAATTTAATACCGCGTTTACGGTTAGCTTCGGCAAGTGCTTTCATGGGGTCTTTTTTATAAGGTGTGGCGGCTACAATATTAAAATCACTTACCTTAGAATCGTACATCGCAAAGCCCTCGTGATGCTTGGCGGTAATGACCATATATTTTATGCCCGCATCGACTGCCAATTGCGACCAGGAATCGGCATTAAAATTAACTGGATTAAATGTTGCAGCTACTTTTTTATACTCGGTAACTGGAATTTTTGCCTGGTTCATAATCCACTCCCCGCTGCCATAATAACGTTTACCATTCCACTCGCCGGCTAATTTTGAGTATAATCCCCAATGAATAAACATTCCAAATTTCGCCGCTTTAAACCATTGCAAATTTGGGTTTTCTTTGGTCGACACGCTGCTATCCCATAACTGATCCATTGTTTGGGCCTGCCCGGAAATTACTGCTAGCTGGATAATAGCAAATGCAATTAAATTTTTAATCTTTAAGATCATTATTTTTCCCCCATAGTTTCCCCGGGCCAATTATCGGTTCTAAAAGGTGAAGCTGGCAAGCCTTCACTATTAAAAAGATTTGGCCGGGCATAATTTTTCCAGGCAAAACGAACTGATATTGGTGCTTTTACCGAGGGGCTCGAAACCCATATTTCGTTGCCTTTAATAACCGCCTTTGCTGCCGCAAATGCCCTATCCTGGCCAGCAATAGTAAATTCGCTAAGCGCCGAACCTTTTGCCATTAGGCCATTAGCATGCGCAAACTTAATAATTATATAATCCCCCTCGATTTTCATCGATTGATAAAGCGGCCCAGCATATTCCAGTTGCTGCTGATGATAGGTTTTTGCCAATGCAATTCTTGCGAGCCTATTACCCGGAACTTCCTTATTACGGGGGTGGATATCTAACGAATCGCTAACATCAGTAATTACCGCCATCCCCGTTTGGGGTATCGATTGAAGGGTAAGTAACTGAGCTTCCCTAATTTCTGGACTTTGCTTATAGTGCATGGCAATCTGAACAAAATAAAAGGGAAAATCATTTTTCCATTCCTTTCTCCAGCTTTCAATTAAAGCTGGGAATAACTTGCGGTACTGATAAGCTCTGGGCGAATTTGATTCTCCCTGGTACCAAATTACCCCTTTTAAGGTAAAAGGAATAAGTGGAGCAATCATTCCATTATAAAGTTTAACTGGCGATTTAGAGTTCTGTAATGGCGCTACCGGCTTTTTAGGAGCGGCAACCTTACCGATACTTTCATTTGCTTTCCACTGGCTTAAAGTAGTTTCGTAAGCCTGCATAGCCTTCGGATAATTCTCTATTTCCTGGTTATAGCGCTTTAGGATCGGTAAAAAATTGGTGTCGTTCGCTAAAACCTCTTGTTTAACCCACGATTCGGCCGGCGTACCGCCCCAGGAGGCATGGATGAGGCCGATTGGGCAATTAAGCTTGTTTAAAAGAGCTTTTCCAAAATAATAGGCCACTGCCGAAAAGTTGCCGGCCGTTTCAGGGCTACAAACTGCCCAATTCCCTTCCACATCTTTCTGCGGTTCTTGCGCTACCGTATGTTTTACGGTAAACATTCGCATTTTTGGATAATTTGCTTTAGCTATTTCACTTTCGTAGTTAAAAACACCAGTTTTCCAGCTTGTAATTTTCTGTAAAGGAAACTCCATATTCGACTGACCGGAGCATAGCCAGACTTCGCCAATCAATACATTGTTAACTTCAATCTTATTAATTCCATTAAAAACCAATGTATAAGGCCCACCAGCTTTGGGTGTTTTTAATTTGACGGCCCATTCGCCTTTGTCGCTAGCGGTAGTGGTTACGAATTGTTGGCTCCAATTTTCCTTTACGGTTATTTTTTCGCCCGGCGAAGCCCAACCCCATAGAGAAACCCTAGCTTGCTGTTGTAATACCATCCCATCGGCAATGATGCTGGGAAGTTTAACATCGGCGAAAACAGCAAAAGGCAGTACGATTAAAATAAAGATTCGGAAAATAAATTTCATGATAATTAATGTTGAGTTTCTTTATTAATTAAAAAATGTATAATACGACAAGCATTCCCCAGAGATTTCTCATGATGGTTATTGGCTATGCTTAACCGTAAAATATGCGTATTGTTCGAAAGCCCATCGCCTAATAATAAGTACCAGGGCAAATGCAGGTTTTTACTCCACCGGGTATAAAGGTCTATAGTTTTCGGGTTTTTTCCGTCGATTGTATAATTAATTATTCCGGCATCGGGGCCGGCTAAAACTGCAATTCCGATGGCAGTACCTTTAAATGTAAAGGTAAGCGCTGCACCAGGTTTGTCGGCCCGTAAAGTAGGGATGTCATTAAAACCCGGCCTAGTGCTTGCTTTATCCTGAGGCTTCCAGGAGGGATCTAGAGCAAAGTCTTTACTAATTACCGCCTTTTCTAACCGGCCATAACCCCCATTGCTATAAGCAAATTTGTGAAGTAATGGTGGTAGTTTACTCGCGTTTAATCGATCTGAAATATTGTCCTTTAGCGCCTTACGAATCCATGTTTTAATACCCGAAAAATAAATCTCCTGGCCAAATGCAGAAGGATGAATATTTTTAAAATCGTCGACCCAATTAAACTCTCCGGCCATTATACGTCGGCTTACCCCTTCGGCAAAATTAATAAACGGAAGTCTATAGTATTTGGCAAGCTCCGCCTCGACTGCAATTTCTTCCGGAACTTTACCGGCTTTATAAGCCGCAATTTTATCTTCGTCGGCAAAGGCCATCATTACCATATTGATATTCGGATTAGCCGCATAAGCTTGTCTGATAGTCCCCTCTAAAGCTCTCTTTTGTTGTTCGACAGCAGTTCCATTCACTTTATCGTTAACCGCCGATTCAATAAACATCAAGTCTATCCGGCCTTTGTCCAACACATCGCTTTTTAACCTAAAGGCATGCGGAACACTCCCCAACGAAGGAATCCCGGCATTTATAAAAGTAAATTTGGTTTCGGGATATAGTTCTTTTAAATAGCTACAGACTTTATCGCGCCAACCCTGCATATTGGTAATAGACCCTCCTAAAAAAGCAATAGTAGCCTGTTTTTCCTTTTTAATGCGATAACTTAAATTGTTTGGCTCGCCATAAAAACGGATAAAATCTTCATCTTTTAAAGGATGAAGAACGGGTACATTATTTTTAATAATAAAATCTGCTAATTTTCCGGGATCTTCTATAGGAAAATGATGGCCGCCATCGATATGTTTACCCCTGGTAATGGGAATAACTGTTGCTGTTCCACCTTTACTGATATAATTTTTAATCAGTACCATTGTATTTTCTGCGGGCGGGACAATGCTATCTGTTAGGCCAATAACGTGCAAAATGGGCACTTTAAATGCCGCTAATGCATCGAGATTATGAATAGGTAAGTCATCGTATTTTAAAGCTTCTTCTGCGGTTAGCTGGTAAACTGCTAAAAGTTTAGCCCATTCTTTCTCCGATCCCTTTCCAATCCCCATACCTCCCGGCCAACTTTTAAAATCGGCCACTGGTGCTTCGGCATAAATACTACTAACCTTAGCAGGATTTCTTTTTGCCCAACCATAAACATATAAACCACCCCTGCTTACCCCCTCCAAAGCAACTTTTGGAGCAAAACCCTTGCTGTTAACCAAATAATCGTAAAAATCGTCCCAAATCATCATGGCTTTAGAATGCCCAAACAAATTGTTGGTATTGATATAAGCTACATACTGACCGCGTGCTAAAAGAATGCTATCCATCTCGGTATGCCAATTTGGGAAATGAGCGCGCCAAACCCATGGATTACCTTCGGTGGCTGTATTAGGCTTAATATACCAGGCTTCTATACCATTTAACTTAAAGCTTACCTTTTCGAAATTTTTCCAGGCCGTATGTTGTTCATCAGTAATTATGGCCTGTGCAAAGGCAATGCGGCAAAGGAAACAAAGTGAAATAAGGAGCCGGGATATTTTCATCTTAA
>JAZKCO010000008.1:70158-100403 GCA_040388055.1 Bacteroidota bacterium | reverse complement strand
ATAACCTATGTTTTTTAGTGCGGTTACCCCGAGTCTTTCGGCCAATTGGGCCAGATAAAGGCTTTGTGGGCTTACTTGTTTCCGGTAGGAATCGTAAATCCCTTCGGTTAAATCCGGGCTGGTTTCGAAAGGGATGGCTCTTTTTTGTTGCACCCCATTGCCACCAATTACCCAATTAACAGCTCCAGGTGGAAGCTGATTTAAGAAGCTCTTCGCTGTAGAATTCCAAGCTACAGCCCAGCCAATAGCCCAGCCATGCCCAGAGCCCATTACTCCCCTGTTCATAAAATCTATTCCACCATCTGGAACTTCACAATTATCGACCAATAAACCTGTCGCCCACCGCTGGTGTGGCTGGATCCAACCATTTCCTTTAAACACACAGTGAAGTAGAACCACTGGCCCTGTAACTTTCGCACCAGTACCGAAGAAGAACATATTATCGCCCGCGATGGTACATTTATTAAAAAGGATTTGCTGACCGCTTCCATTTAAATCGGCTGGTTTAGCTGCACCAATGGTTGCTAAAGTATGGCTAATATGAAGATTGTCGACAGTAATTCTCTTTCCAGTAACACTTACACTATTTACCGTATTAAAAACTGAAATATTTTTTGCCCAGGCATCGGTAACCCCACTTAAGGTAAAAGCTTTATGATGCCCTTCGTTTATCGTGCCGCTTTGTGCAGGCGAAACAATGCGAAGATCTTCAATCCCAATCCGATATAACATCCCGCTGGTAGAGATTTTGGCAATTTTTACGCCTGTTGGGCCTAAATATGTTGCATCGTAGCTATCTGTTAAAGGAACATCGACCGTAATTTTATCTTTTTCGATTCGAGTAATTACCCTGTCTGTTGTAAGTTCTCCGCTTATCCAGGTTTGTTTTTTTCCATCTCTTACCAGTTTATCCATTTCCATAAATGCAACCCAAACTGGGGTTACTGGTTTCGAAATACGAATGGTATCGCCTATAGCCAGCCCTTTAGTTTGAGCTAAATGAAAAGAAACTGCCCCGGAAGGTACATAAGCATCCGAAATAGTTGAGCTTACATTCGAAACTTTGGTTTTTACATTACCGCGAACCAGGATACAAACATGCGGTTTACCAACCATATTAATAATTGTGCCATTCGCTCCCGAACCGCTCCCCCTTAGCACAACACCAGGTACATCGATAACAATTGGCTTTTCGCAATTAAAAGTACCTGGCTCCAATAAAACTGTACCCCTAAAGCCATCGACAAGTTCCATTTCCGAAACTTTTTTGATGGCCGCCAGAATAGCTTCGGTATTATCGCCAGCCGAGGGTTTTAAAGTTACCTTTACCAGTGGTAATGGGAGCATTACACCGCCACCACCATAGCCAGCATACGAAAAGTCCATAATTTTGTCGCCGTTTGATGTGGCTTTATAATTAAGTTTACCTTTTTTATCGGGGTAAACCCATTCACTTTTAGCTGCATTCGTTTGGGCTTTACCATCGAATGCAATCATGCAAGCAGCGATCGATAGCCAAAAAAATAATTTAATGGATAAGTTCATCAGCTTTTTAGTTGGTCTGGTCGATCTGCTTTTTAACAGAATCGGCCTTATTATTTGTTACCTTAATTGCTTTGCTATTTGCACCTTCAATTTTTACTAAAACTTCTGCATCGCCTTTTACATTAACACCGCTGATAGCTGCACCAATTACATTTTCTAAACGGATAATTGCTTCTGCAGCCTTAGTTTCGGGTAAAATCAAATTATTTACTAAGAGATCTTTACCATCTTCGCAAACCAATGCGGGTCGCAAGTCGTTAGTTCCTAAATTAAACTTGATGTTAAGCAATTTAAGGCCTTTTGTATGGCGGGCCCAAATTCCGTAGGCAGGAATTTTTGGTCCAAACGTTTTAACTTCTGGATATTGGTCTATCGCCTCGGGCACCACTTTGTGGGCATCTGCTGCCGTACCTCCACCAGCTAGGGTAATTTCGATATTTTCGAGAGTTAAATTGGTAATATCATGCCCCGGAACGCCGGTAATTAAAATACCCGAAGGTGGGGTTAATTGCGCATTATCTGCCGCTTTAGCCTTTACATTTCTAATAATAACATTCTCGAAAATACCTGTAGGCTGTTTAGTTTCGGTATTCTTACGGAAAACACTTAGACGGGAGCCCAAACGAAATAACATCGGAGTTCTTACCTCGTCCATAGTAATATCCGAAATTAAAATATCTCTTAAATACGCGCCATCTACAGTTAGCAGTTTAATGCCCCCATTTTTAGTATCGTAGATATGGCAATTGGTAATTTTAATATTTTCGAAAGGCGCCATAGACTCTGTACCCATTTTTATCCCTGCCTGACTGCTCTTTAATCTCAAACCCGATACTTCGATATCTTTACAGGCCATTTTACTCGAAGTGGTTTTAAATACTAAAGCGTCGTCGCCACTAACTACGTCGCAATCCTTAATACGAACTTGCTGGCAACCATCTATCCCGATTCCGTCGTTATGTGCAACACCAGTACTTTGTATTTTTACCCGCTCTATTAAGAGATTTTTACTCTGGAAATAATGGGAAGTCCAGGCCCCGGCATATTTTAAGGTTACCCCTCTTACCGTAACTCCGGTACAGCGTACAATGCGAAGTAAAAAGGGTCTCAAACCCCAGCGTTGACCTTCTGGTCGATGATCTGTTAAAATATGTTTTGCTTTTATCGCCGCTCCCTGGCCATCTATGGTACCCTCGCCATCGATTCCAATATTCTTTGCATCGACTGCAACCAACAAGGCCCAACCAACATCGATCCCTAAACCTTCGGTAAATGGATCCAGATTTTGATAATCTTTTAAATCGATACTACCTAATAAGACGGCAGCTTTCTCAAAATAAAGGGTAACGTTATCTTTTATAGCGACTGTACCCGATAAGAACTTACCCGCCGGGAATATCACTCTTCCGCCCCCGCCCTTATGGCAGGCATCGATAGCTTTTTGGATAGCCACCGAATTTAAAGTTACTCCATCGCCAATAGCGCCATATTTGGTAATATCGAAGTCGGCAGCTTTTACTCCCGGTATCAGGAATAACAAAAATATTAATGTTTTTAATCCTTTCATCTGTTTAACTTTTTGGGATATTATTCAAAATAAAAATTACTTCACTTTACGTACACTTACCATTACCACCCCATGCGGGGCAACATCGGCTTTAAACTCGTCCTCAAAAACGCCTAAATCTTTTTGGCGCCATAAATCGCGAACGATATATTTCCCTTTCAGCCCAAGATCTTCCCATTTCAAAACCACTGCTTGCGTTCCATTGTCTGAAAGATTAAATAAGCCCGCCGCTTTCGTGCCATCTTCGAGCGTTTTAGCCATTATTCCTATATCTTCATTTCTCGAAATAAGTGTAGCTTGTTTACCCAATGGATCCTGATTTACAGCTAATACTTCGGCGTTGGTTAATAAACTAAGGGTAAATTCGTCGAGTTTAGCAATATCATTTCCTAGAAGTAAGGGTACCGACATTAAACACCATGCACTCATGTGTGTATACTGCTCGTCGGCAGTTAGTTTAGACGGCCATTTTTCGGCCGAATTCCAACCCACTACGCCCAAAATCATCATATCCGGATCGTTCCAATGACCAGGGCGGGCATAAGGGGCCCATTTGTCTTGTGTAAAAATTCTGCTTTTTAGGCTTTTCCAATTGTCTTTAATATCGCCACCGGTTCGCCAGGCATTAGCTACGGCTGATAAATCGCCAATGGTTGCAAAAGGAGTGCTATTCGAAAGACTAAGTACTACATCCCGGCCACTATGGCGAAGTGCATCGAACATTGCTTTTGTTTCCGGAAGTTCTATCGGATTCCAATCGTATTTCAAATAATCGAAACCCCAAGCTGCAAACTGCTTGGCATCATTATCCCAAAAGTGATAGGTACCTATAGCATAAGGCAATATCTTTTTATTTCTGGCAATATTTTCTTTAGTTCGTTCGAAAGTTCCTTGAGCATTCATGGCCGAGCCCCCTACCCGATGACCATACGATTCGACCCAAGGAGTAGAATAAGTACCGATTTTTAACCCTAAATCGTGAACCTCATTTACCAACCCCTGCATATCGGGAAAACGGCTACTATCTGGAAGAATGGCAAAATTTATACCCCCTCTTTTACCCTGCCAACCATCGTCTATATTGAGATACGACCAGCCATAATTAATTAAACCTGTACTGGCCATCGCTTTTGCCTGGGTTAATACTTGTTCTTGTGTAATTCGGGTTCCATATATATTGTAATGATTCCAGCCCATAGGTGGCGTTAAGGCAATTTCTTCGCCCGCTATAATTTTAAAATCTCTGCTAGTTTTCCCCTTTAAATTACTCGCTTCCAACACCATATTATAAGTCCCATTTTTAGCTACTGTTCCCGATAACCTACCTGTTTTTGAGTCCACTTTTACCCCTTCAGGAAGGTTTTTAGCGCCAAAAATCATAGGCCGATCGCCCGAAGCAGGGATGGTGTATAAAATAGGATGATGAGGACGTACTCCAAAAACCTTAGGGCCATTAATCTGAGGTTCCGGGCCAGCTTTTGGTGTTAAAATAGCTTCGGCACTAATACTTTGGGCATTTAAACTATTCGACCAGAAACTAAAGCCGACTAGGAGCATGACCGTTAATTTAAAAATATTCTTATTCATTTGATTTGTTTTTTAGGCTGCAGATTATTGGACAAAATATAATCCGAACTTTTTTAAAGTAGGATAATCGTCGAACTTACTAATTGTTAATTTTACTTTCCAGGCTGTTATTGCGGGGAATTTTACCATTTTATTTTCGCCAACAGTTGTTCCCTCATCTATCAAAATCCACTTACTATCTAACTGTACTTCTATTTTATAGGCTTTAATTCTTCGACCCAAAGCTTCACTTATTTTTAGCGCGTTTATCATTACCGGACCTTCCATGTCGACCTCGAATGTTGCTTGTTTTATGCCATCGTTAACTGCCCAATAAGTTTTATCGTCGCTATCTAAAGCTCTTTCTCCTCCAAATTGCCGGGTTGTTCCACGTACACTATTGGTATTTACCGGCCGTTCGTAGGCCAGGTTTATTCCCATTACCGGATCATGATCTGGATTAAATGGAGTTAATTCTATTTTTTTATTCTGGAATTCACTCCTATGATTAGCCTGGTAGCCAATATTTTTCAAACTGTTGCTACCCAGTCTTTCGGCTAATTGTGCTAAATATAAACTCTGGATCGCTACTGGTTTACCATGAGAATCGAAATTCCCATCGGCGATAATGGGCTGACTATCGAATAACCTCGCTGTTTGTTCCTTAGTACCAATACAACCAATTGCCCAATTTACAGTCCCAGGCGGGTTCTGAATGATATAATTCTTTGCTATGCAATTCCAGGCTACGCCCCAGGCCATGGTCCAGCCATGGCCTGAACCGGCAATACCACGGTTCATAAAATCTATATTTCCATCGGCAATAGTACAGTTATCGACCAATAAACCCGTTGCCCAACGCTGATGAGGCTGGATCCGGCTACCAATACCTTTAAAAGTTGAATTTAAAACCACATTTGGCCCGGTTATCAGACTCGATGTCCACACGAAATAGGTATTTCCACCTGTTACTTCGCAGCGGTCTATTAAGTTCTGACTACCCTCTAAACTAAAATCGGCAGGTTTAGAAGCACCTAAATTTGTATAAGTATGTTTAATTTTTACCTTTTGCATGGTAATTCTATCGCCTGCCAATACGGTTGTGTTCATGGTTTCTTCGGCAAATACATTCTTTACCCAACAATCGTCGGCGCCTACCCTAATTCCGGCATAGGGGGCATTACCATAAGCACTTTCTAAAGGTTCACATTTGATATGCAGCTCTTCTACCCCAACATTACTAATCCTGTTAAGCAATTTTATCTTTGCCACTTTTACACCCGATGAGTTTAAGAATTTAGCTGAATAAGAATCGGCCAAAGATACATCGACCGTAAATCGGTTTCCAGTAATAGCTTTGATAATACGCTTAGTTATTTCCTGTCGGGCCGGCCCCAACCAGGTTTGTTTTTTCCCCTCCCGGTACATATTATCCATTTCCATGAAACTTACCCAGGCTTCGGTAATAGGTTTCAGAATAGCAATGGTATCGCCAACTTTAAAGCCTGCTGCACTCGCAACTGTAAATGTTTTAGCGCCCGAAGCCACATACGTTTCGGTAAAATGAGTAGAACTTTGTACCATTTGTTCGCTGTTCTCCGTACTACCTAAAGCAACTTTTGTATTCCCCCGGCCAATTACAATAGCGGTATGTGGTGCGCCCGTCATTTTAATGGTCGTCTTATTACCTCTTAAAACCACTCCGCTTTCTGAAATAAGGATCGAACCTGCACAGGTAAAAATGCCTGGGGAAAGCTGCACCGCACCTCTAAAACCATCGTGCAAGGGCATTCTTGAAACTTTATCTATAGCAGCCTGGATAGCTGGTGTATCGTCGCCCGTACCCGTGGGGCTTACGGTTATTTTGGTCGCTATTGTTGGTAAGGAGACTCCGCCGCCTTTATAACCGGCAGCAGAAAAATCCATAATCTGATCGCCAGTAGCAGTAGTTTTATAAACCAATTTCTTGTTTTTATCGTATTTTACCCATTGAGTTTGCCCATTCTGTGCTTGCACTACGGCCGTAAAAAACCCCATAAAGATTAGAAATAGAGCAGTTTTTCTTCTTAATTTGTTCATTTCTAATCTCCTTATTTTTTGGCCAGGTAACCTACATCGTTTGGTTGTAAAAAATTTGCTTTTATAGTTGTCGAGCTATACTCGTCGGCACCAGGATCTAAAAGACCAGTACGGGGTTGACCATCTATGTCGACCAATACTGCTGGATAGTGTTCGGATATGCTATTAATTAATGGACTTTTTGCCGATAAGTGAAAAATGCCATTATCGCTTTTGAGCAGTTTTGGATCTATAGTTTGGTAAGAATTTCCAGGCATATCGCCGGCGCCAGCAACATTAAAAATAACATTACTTTTCCATACAGCTTGTACCATAGGGCCCGATATTTTTGCAGCTAAGCCTTCACCGCCTTGTATAAGGTTGGCGGCAACTGTAACATAAGTAGCACCTAAGCCATCTTTTCGCGGGGTTTGAACAATATTTTGTTTGTTATTTATGAGCGTATTAAATGCAATAAGAATCCGATCGGGCCGGTCGTGCGATACTAATGGTGCACCATCGGCAACCTCTGCACCACCATTTCCGATGGTAATTGCCGGGTCGCAATTTTCAAAATAATTACTAAAGATTTGATGATCGTCGCCAAAAATTCTCAAACCCGGTGTATTTTTAAAATAATTGCCATAAACCAGGTTTTTATTTCCATGACGGAGGGTAAATTGAGCCCGGCAATCGTTAATGGTGTTATACCTTAAAATTACACCGCCTACTTTTACAGAAATAAGCTCATTTTCGCCTTCACATTGTTCGAACAAATTATACTCAACAACACTGTTACTAAACGACATACTAAAACCACTCAGGCCAAATTGAAAGGCTTCTGCACCATTTTTTCCACCCTGGCTTGCTGCTTTATAGAAATAATTATGATGAATATGCAACCGTTCGGCAATTTGCTTTCCGCTTCCTCTAATCGCAATAAACCTACCCATGGCATTTTTATTTTGAAAAGTATTATAATCCACTTCCTGGTCGGATCCGGAAATCGTTAAATTTTCGCCATCTCCGGGAGTTTCGAAAATATTTTGTGTAAAACGACAAAAACTGGTTCCATTACCTGTTTTTGCTTTGGAAGCCAGGTGTGTAAACTTAAAACCTTTAATGATAATGTATTTGGCTGGATTTACCAGATTAAAACCTCCTTTACCGGTAATCTCTACTTTCCCGGTTTGCTCGGCTGCAATGGTAATGGGTTGTTGTTTACTTCCTTCTTTATTAACCACTATATCTTCTGTAGTGGTATAAATCCCATTTTTTAAAAGAATAACATCGCCAGGTACGGCATTATGAATAGCTTTTTGCAAGTCGGCAATCGAACCAACGATTATAGTGCTGGCAAATATAGCAGCTGGGCTAAGGAAAACGATAAGAATACCATAAAGAATGGTTCGGGTTAGGGATATGGTTTTCATTTTACGAAATGATCTAATTTAAAGCCTAACCTAGAGATAAAAAGGTAGAATATAATAAGGTACTTTAGCTTTTAAATCAGATATTTTGGCGTGTTCTTATTCAGAAAATAGATTTTTAGGTTAAAAAAAGAGATAATTTACCAAATAAACTCAGGCTATTTAACCACGGTAAATTCTTTTTTTAATCGAATATCTTCAGACGAATTACCAATCATAACTTCAAATTTACCCGGTTCTACTGTCCAATTCATATTTTTATCGAGCAAGGCCAGATCGTCTGGTTGAAGAATAAATTTTACGGTTTTAGTTTCGCCTGGCAACAGGCTTACTCTTTCGAAGCCCCTCAAAACATATTCGTAAGTGGTTACACTACTCACTAAGTCTTTTAAATAAAGCTGTACGACCTGGTCGCCTTTATATTGCCCAGTATTTTTAATAGCTACGCTTACCTGCATTTCTCCTTGTGTGTGGATCTGATCGGCGCTTAACTGCAAATTGCTGAAATCGAATGTAGTATAGCTCAGTCCATACCCAAAAGGATATAAAGCGCCCAGCACTCTGGTTTTACCGATACCATTGGGATCATCGTTTTTGCCTTGTCCGGCTTGCGAACCGGGTTTAAAAGGGAAATTCAGTTCGATCTGTCCAATTGATTTTGGATAAGTCATTGTTAATTTCCCACCGGGATTATTTTCTCCAAACAAGGTTTCGGCAACTACTTTACCGGCCGAAGGCCCAGGAAACCCAGCCTGAAGAATGGCTGGCAAATAACGGTTCTCCCAATTTATGGTTAATGGCCGACCATTTATCAATACCATTATTACTGGTTTTCCGGTGGCATATAAAGCCTGCAATAATAAAAGTTGACGGCCAGGTAAGTTTAGACCAGTTCGCGATTTACTCTCTCCAACCTGCCCGTCGGTTTCGCCAACCACGGCAATCACTATATCTGCTAATTGAGCTGCTGCTACTGCGGCCTTGAGCTGGGCCTGTTCGTCTGAAGTTAAATCACTAGGAATAATTTCGCTTTCCGGCCATTTGGCATCAATTACTTCACACCCCTTACTATAGTTAACTGTCGAAGTTTTACCAGCAAAAGCTTTAATCCCATCTAAAACAGAAGTTATAGGATTATTAGCAGGCCCATACCTACTCGTTGTATATTTCGTTTCGGTAGCCAAAGGCCCGGTAACTAATATACTTTTATACTTGTTAACGTCGAGTGGAAGAATATTTTTATCGTTTTTTAATAAAACCATCGATTCGCGGTTAAGCTGCACTGCCAGCTCTTCATCTGCTTTGGTATGTACCTCTTTATCGGCAGCAGCCGGATCGTTTACGAATGGTCGATCGAAAAGACCTAACCTAAATTTAACACTTAATACATCGGCCACCCGTTCGTCGAGCGTTTTCATGGCAACCGTTCCTTCTTTAACTAATTCCCGGAGTGGAAGGATAAAATTTTCGGGCATTGTAAAATGAGTGCGTACATTTAAACCTGCTTCTATGGCTTGTCTTACTGCTTCTTTGTAATTTTCTGCTACGTGATGTTTACTCGACAAGAATTCTACAGCCTCACTATCAGAAACCACATAACCAGTGAAACCGAACTGTTTGCGCAATAATTCGGTTAAGAAATAGTAACTTCCGGTTACCGGTTCTCCATTCCAATCGTTATAACTACTCATTACCCCCATTGGGTTAGCTTCCTGTATTACTCTTCTAAAAGGGTAGAGAAACATTTCATGCATTTCTCTTGGCGCTACATGCGGATCGGTACGGGCACTTCCATCGCGGCCACCTTTAGGGATACTGTATACGGCATAATGTTTAAGCGTAGAAGCTACACCCTGGTTCTGGATGCCAAGGGTCATTTGCTTACCCAGTTCGGCAATTAAAAAGGGATCTTCTGCATAACACTCTACCACCCGGCCCCATCTTGGGTCTCTGGCTACATCCAGTATTGGTGCATACACATTTGTATAACCCAACGCTTTTGCCTCCCGGCCAACAATACTCCCAGCTTTATAAACCAGTTCTTTGTTCCAGGTACTGCCAATATTAACAGGCGCCGGAAATGGGGTAGCACGGTCGTGGCAAAGCCCATGGATACCCTCGTTGGTAAAGTCGACCGGAATACCCAAACGGGTTTCTTCAACAAACCATTTTTGTATAGTGTTAATGGCATTGGCATGTTTACTAAAAGGAAAAGAATATGATGTTTCTGCTTTCTTGTTATAAGGTAAGCTATTCAATTCTTCATCGATATTTGCAATTCCATCTTTCCAGATCTTTGTTTTCCATTCGGGTGTTGGCATTTCGTCTTTAAGTACCCGGCCATAGCCATAAAGTGTGGCAGTCTGGCAGGTCTTCTCGTCGAGGTTCATTAGGCTAAGCAGGTTCTGCACTCTTTTATCTACCGGTTGGGAAGCATCTTCAAAAACGTCCATTTTTCCGTTTTTGTTAAAATCTGTCCAGCCCTTATGATAAATCTTACTGTTTTGAGCATAGCTATCAAATGTTAAAAGAAATAGAATGAAAAATGCCGCTTTATATTTAGTCATCTGTATAAAATAATATTTATAGTTTTTTAGGGTCTTTATTCCATTCATCATTATCATAAATCAGATTCTCCATTTTTATTTGGCTAGCATTTTTTTGTCCGATAAGCGATGGGTTGGCTATAGACTTTACCATTTTAAGATCCGAAAATTGAGCGCCTATTACATCGTCCAGGAAGAGTACATAACGGCTATCTCTATTCTCATAGTTAAAAGCGCTTTGTTTAATGGTTAGTCCCATTACATGGCGTGCCCACAATCCATAAGAAGGCTGTACTTTTAAATTAGAGACATTATACTGGCCAACGCCCAATTCTGGTGGTGTTTGTAGCGTATCAGTTACTGCATTTCCGCCTTTTACCAAGAAGTTAACATCGGTAAAGGATACATTTTTAATATAGCCTGTATGCTTTCCATTTGGAAGTTTGAAATCCAGCCCACCTTCTACATCTTTAGTATCCGGTAATTTATAGCCTGCGATAATAGGGGTTGCTCTACGTTGTTTCCCATCGTATGCTTTCCATCTTACCGTTGCATTTCCATAAGAACTACCACCATAAACTTCCGTAACATCGACACCATTAATAATGATATTTTCGACTACCCCAATATTTACATTTTTTACCAGTAGTTCATTATGTTTTTCGCCGTTTTCTGTAAAAGCATATTTACCTACCGCTGCTCCTAAAATTCGCCCGCGATTAGAAATGGAAATAAAAAAGGGTGTAGTGGTACGAAGCATTTTAGACCTGGAGTGTAAAGATCCGGTGTGCCCGCAATTTAAATGAATATTTTTAATATGCGCTCCATCGTTGGTAGAAATAGAAAAACCTGCTTTATTGGCGCCCAATACATAAATATTGTCTACGCAGATGTCC
Organism: Bacteroidota bacterium; assembly: GCA_040388055.1. GTDB lineage: Bacteria > Bacteroidota > Bacteroidia > Sphingobacteriales > Sphingobacteriaceae > Pedobacter. Next base: position 88,795 of record JAZKCO010000008.1, on the reverse strand, counting down.
ATAATATCGTCGGCCGTTTCCGAACCGATCTGAAATAGATTACAATTGGTGTCGCCAATAATATTCCGGACTTTATAATTACGGGCGGGTCTTGTAAAACCTAAAGCGCAGTCGGACCCGGGTTTAACAATATCGTCCGAACTCACTTTGCAATATATATTAGTTACTGTTACTTCATTACAGCCCATAAAATCGTAAATATCCCGAACATTCGATGTACTATTTTTGCCGAAATAAGTATTGTGTACATTTATAAAATCTGAACCTGTGGCTAAGAGTACAAAATGCCCGCCTCTATCTATATTAAGCATATTCTGGGTATCAAAGTCCTTTGCTCCATTTTTAGCTAAATAATAAGGTTCGTCTTTAGCCGGGTCGTACCATAAATCGGCCGTTTTAGCCAGGCCACCTATTTCTATATTCGTGCATAGCTTTAAGGCAAACATCTTATCGGCCCGGTTATCGGCGGCGTTATTCATTACATTATCACTATTTACTAAATTTCCATCGCCCGTAATTCTTCCATTTCCAATAATTTTAATATTATCAAGTCTTTCGCCAAAAAACATGGCATTTCTAAAGTAATGATGGCCAACATCCTGTTTGGTTAGGTAGTTTTCTGGGTCGGCATAGGGCCCAATAGAAGTTGGCGATAAACCCGATCGGTATTTCTTATCGCTAAACCAAGTAGTTTCGGGGGCATCGGCTCCTTTAATAGCTTTAATAGTGGCTTCCTTATCTAAGAACAAGTAAACATTGCTTTTTAAATGAACGGTTTTAACCAGGTAAGTTCCCTTGGTAAATCGCAACGTACCGCCTCCCATTTGATGGAGATAAGTAATAGCTGCATTTATTTTTTCGGTGTCGTCCGATTCGTCATCGGCATTAACACCAAATTTTTTGATATCCATTTTTCCAGTAAAACATTCGACGGGGTTAGAACTTCCCTTCAGGCTGCCATCTTTTACCATTAACCTAAAGTTATACAATAATCCAGCCTTTAATCCTGTTACTTTAGCTGTACCACGCTTGGGATCTATTTCTGCAATAGCCTGCGACCAGGTTTTACCACCATCTGTCGATTGCGTTAAACTGAGGTGTTGAGCAGCATTAACGACTGCCCATTTAAATGTTGCGGTCGTATAATTTTCGGGAGCTTCCTGGTAAGTTAAATTACGATTTACCACCCGTTCAAAATCTGAAATCGTTGTCGTAACTTTTAAAATTGTGGTTTCCTTTCCCGTTCCGGCACTACTTAAAACAGTTGGTTGTGCAGTCGTATATACAGCTTTGAAAGTATAATTCCCGGCCTTTTTTAATTGCACGTTGTTTAGCTTTATTACCAAATCAGGGCTATTTACCGGTCTAAAGTCCAGGTTACTAAAGGTAATGATGGCAGCACCGTTAGCAGCCGTAGAAATAACCACATTTCCAACTTTCGAATAAGAATAAAGCGATCCGGTACGGCCAATAGATTGTGTAGAAAGTTCACTCAGTTTTACCTCGCCCCGACCAATTACATTTACCGTTGTATTTTCGAGCGTAGGTTTAATACCCAAGGGCAAAAAAAGTTGAACCTTCGCATCAGGGCTTCTTTGGCCGGCGGTATAAGATAAAGTGATACTTTTAACTGCATTTTGAGTGATTTGAGATTGTGTTAGGCTAAGCTGCCCTCCTAGCGCCATTTGTTTGAAGACAATCAGGTATTTTTTAGAAGTCTTCCCATCAGCAGCAGTAACTTTTAAAATATCGCCAGCAAGCACTAGACCAGTATTTTTGCTTAATCCATTTTTATCAATAACCAGGTATTGCTGGGCTGAACCATCGGCGGCCCGAATTTCACCAAGTAATTCGTTAACAGTAGCCACAGTCGAAACCAGGCCTTTATCTTCGGGTGTATCTACTGTAAAACTATAAGTAGTTCCCATAACCAAAACAATTTGAGTGGTGTTAATATGAACGATATGAGGGCTATTTACGCCATAAGTAATTTCCGTAATCTTGCTTGTAAATTTAGCCAAAGCCGGGCAAGGAAGAAATTGAGCTAACAGTAAAACGGTAACTATCAGTTTATTCATTTTAAAATATTAAGGTTAATCGTAAAGCAATTTAAAGATAGCAGATTACTTTACTTGGCGATTGGCCATTTAATAAATAAAATTAGCATCACTATTTAACCACTATTTTCGACTTAAAACTACCCAGGTATCCATTTGTATTACTGCCTTCGAATATAAGCGTATAAGAACCGGTTTGATCTGTGGTATAGAACTCTATGTTGGCTTCCCCATTTTTATCGGTAACTACATTTGGATTCCAATAAACAGTCGAACGCAAATCTGTAGCTTCCAGGTTGGATTTTGGACTGTATTTTGGGCTATAGAACTGTTGGGCATTCATAAAATTTAAGGGTCTAAACAGGTATACCCCGGGAGTTTTATTCATAAAGGCGCCATTTCCAGAATAGGTGGTTATTTCTATAAAAGCATGCGCATCAAAATCGTCCATTGGGCGCAGAAATTGATGCGCATAATTTTTAATCATACCCGGCGATGACATTACCTCTACTCCTTTAATATCTTCAGCATTTATAAAATCCATATAGTTCTCCACATACTCCTTAAGCGATATTCCTCGGGGTCTAAAAGCATTGATAGCAACTCCATCTATAATTAAATGTACGATTTGCTCCCTAATAGCGTAAACATACCTTCGCTGATCGAGTCTAAATCCAGGGATATTTTCGAATAAGATTTCCCGCAAAGTCTTTTTCCCGGCTTTATTCATGTCGTCGATATTTAGCGAAATATCAGCCTCGCCTTCTCCATTTAAATTATTAGAGTCTTTTATTATTTTTTTTCCAATAATAACGACCTCTTTAAGCATCTTTTTATCTTGTGGCCGACGTGGTTCGACAATAGTAGAAGTATTAGTTTTTAGTTCGGCCAGGATATTAGTATCGGGATTCAAAAACCACGATTTTAAGGCATTCTTTGGAAAATTAATAATTGGCGGTATAAATTCGTCAATCTTTATACCTACGTTAAAGCTTTTATTGTTTTTATTCCGGGCCTGAACAAAATAGACTGCAGAATCGGCTGGCTTTAAGTTATTAAAACTAAAAACACCATTATTATTAGTGCGCGCCTGTAATAAAAGTGAAGGGTTTTTCGATAAAAGTACCACATTAACATCGGCTAAAGGCTTGTTAAAAACATTAGTAACTTTTCCATTCACTCCATAAAAATCCTCGTGCTTAAAGCGCGGCGCTGTTGTTTTATGATATTTGGCAACCCAGTTATAATTTACCCAGCCTTGGGTTAATAAAAGATGATCTAAATTTTCCCATACTTCGTCGGTAACTTGTTGAAAATAGTAACCGGGGTCTTCTATATGGCCTTTTAATTCTGAAGTGAGCAAAATACGGGAAAGTAGGTTTTCATTTTTGAAAGAATCTATTTTTACCTGGTTATCGTCAGTTACTGCAAGTGAAAACCCACCTCTAACGGGGTTTCCATTCTCGTCGCTTACCTTAACGGTTAATGCTACACTGTCTCTTTTGGTATAAACTTCTTTTTGGGGCTGGATATTTATTTTTAAGAAATCGGCTCTTTTATTAAAAACTAACCGCTCGCATACCACCTGTTTCTGCTCGTCTAATAACGTAAATCTGATTATTCCCGATGGGAAAAGTGTCTTACTAATTTTAATCTTTTTTAAAGAATCGCTTACTTTAATCAATCCACCATAGCAGCCTATACCCCGGCTTTCCCCTATAAAAAAGAAATTATTATTCTTTTTATCAGGCGTAGCCATGATGTCGATGGTTAAAGAATCGCTTAACCGGTTATTAATTACATTAAAAGTAATTCCTGTAGCCTTTGCCTGCGGCAAGGAATACGATTGCTGGTTTACTATAGCGGTATAAGTTTCGCCGCTTTTGGGAGTAAGGTAAAACGAACCCATCCCCAAATGAGTCGATTTAAAATTAGTTACCACTTGTTGATGGTTGTTATAAACAATGCCAGAAACATTAACACCAAGCCCATTTTTGGCGATTGCTTTAAAACCTACCTTACTTTTTATCCCCAATATGAGATTTCCGGCCTCGGGCAAAAACTGAAGATCGATATAGCTTCCTAATTTTAGGATTTCGGTGGCTGCAGCCGCAGATTGAATTTTCTTTTCCTGCTTCTCTAAATTTGCATCCTTCTTGGCCGACAAGCCATCTATAGCTGGTCTGCTAATAATAAACGGCTTTTCGAAAAAATAGGAGGTATCGAAATTCCGCATCCAATTTGTATAAGCTCTTAATAAATAATTACCAGGTTTATAATCACTTTCGTTTAGTGCTATACTACCCCAGCACATCCCAAAATATTGAGCAACTAATTGTCGCTTAACTAATTTCAGGTTTTCATCGACAACTTCGATATATAGTATTTCCCGTGCAATGGCGTTGTTAAGATAATTTGCATTTAAGGTATAGGATTTAAACCAAAGTGTATCCCCAGTAACATAGTTGGGTTTGTCGGTCTGAATATAGAGTTTTTGAGCAGTAGCTTTTTCGGATGTTTGCGTTATAGCTTCGAGCATTGTAACAATTTCTGTTCTTTTTTCGGTTTGCGAAAAAACAACTCCCGCCTTAAAAAAGAGAAAAGAAAATAAGCAAATAGAAAGAAACAGCCATAAAACAGGCTTTCTTTTAGGGATTACTTTTAAACGCTTATTCATTTCCGAAAAATTAGCAACGCATTTTAAAGATACTACATAACCTAATACTCCTATTGGCTATTTAGTAAATAAAATTAACAAAAAAAGACCTACAATTGCAGGTCTTATCTTTAATGGTAACGCTCAAAAATTATTTTGTGCTGTTTTTCTTTTCGGTAACTTCTGTACGGATTTCTTGTGCTAAACCTTTAAGATCTTGCATTGCTTTACGTACTCTTGTACCTGCAGCAGCATTACCACCGTTATAAAATTTTTCTGCATCGGCTTCAATAGCAGCGATCACTTCTTTAACTTTTGAGAATTTTTCCATTTTTTAAATTTTTAATTTGATTTCAAATATATCATTTAAACCCAATAAACAAGTAGGTGTAGCCTAATTTATAATTGGTTTTTAGCGCTATGGGGCTATATGTCGAATAAAAATAACTGAATCGCAATTTGTTAGCGCTTAATTTACAAATTAAGAAAAATTTTACAGGAGGTGCCTTAACATGGTCAGTAAACAAATACTTTCGGTAATCGCACTGGCATTAAAGGATAATTGTTGATGCAACATTAGCAATTCTCCATTTCTTAATTCCGTAACCGTACCTGAGCTTTCGAAAGATAAGTGTCCGCTAATTAATTGCAGACTCATTATGGCTTCCCCTTCGTCGTTACCCGGATAAAAACGCTGGCCTTCTTTTAAAGCAATAATCGTAATGGTAATCTGCTCAGATTTAAATACGGTAATTGCATTTTTACCATTTTTGCGATAAGCTTCTTCCGTTTTAAGTTGTTCTATATATTTAGGAATATATATAGGAATAATTGCGGCATCCAATGGCCGTGCTCCAGCTGGCCTTTGTGGGGTAGCTTGATTATATTTCTCTTCCATTGTAGGTTAGTTTTAAGTTAAAAATTGTTTCAGCATTTCGAATGTTCATAAAAATGCAAATTAAAAAGTAGCAAATTTTCTTTCTTTGTATTTCTTATGGCATTATATATTTCCTCACTTAATACAGGTAGCAACGGTAATTGTTTTTATATAGGCAATGCCGATGAAGCTATTTTGGTCGACGCCGGCCTAAGCTGCAAAGAAACCGAAATTAGAATGAGCCGTTTAAATTTAAATATACAAAAAGTAAAAGCTATTTTCATTTCCCACGAACATAACGATCACATTAAAGGCTTACCTGTACTGGCAAAAAAATATCAGTTACCTGTTTATATTACACCTGCTACTTTATTGAGCGGAAAACAGCAGTTACCAACCAATCTGGTAAAATCGTTTACTGCCTATCAGCCTATTAAATTAGGAAGTCTAGAGGTTATTGCTTTCCCAAAAAAGCACGATGCTGCAGAGCCCCATAGCTTTATTATTCGCTGCAACGACGTTATTGTGGGGGTATTTACAGATATAGGCGAACATTGCGAGCATGTGGTTAATAATTTTAAACAATGTAATGCTGCTTTTTTAGAAGCCAATTACGATGAAGAAATGCTAGCTAATGGTCGATATCCTTATTTTTTGAAAAACCGGATTAGTGGCGGATTTGGTCATCTGTCCAATACACAAGCTTTGGCCTTATTTAGAGCGCATAAACAAATGGACATGAGCCATTTATTTCTCTCTCACTTAAGTAAAGATAACAATTGCCCTAATCTAGTTCATCAATTATTCGAAAAGCATGCCAATGGAACAGCCATTGTAGTTGCCTCCCGGGATCAGGAAACAGCCGTGTATTGTATCGACAAGCAATTTCAAGTTGTAGATTAAGCGATTACGATTTCTTTGGCTTAGCCCCCATATAAAATGTGAGTTTCCCACCAGCAGTAATATCACTATGTTTAATAAATGGTCTATTTAATTGTTTCCCATTTAATAATACCTTCTGAACATACACATTCTTATCGCTTTGGTTAATTGCTTCGACTGTAAATGTTTTCCCGTTTTCTAAAGCTATACTTGCATTATTTACTGCCGGCGAACCTAAAGCATACTCATCGCCACCTGGCGAAACCGGATAAAAACCCATCGACGAAAACATATACCAGGCACTCATCTGACCGCAATCGTCGTTACCTCCTAAACCATCTGGAGTAGGTTTATATTGCATTTTTAAGATATGACGTACCTGAGCCTGGGTTTTATAAGCTTGGTCTGTCCAGTTATAAAAATAAGCCACATGATGAGCCGGCTCGTTACCATGTACATAACCGCCAATAATTCCTTCGCGGGTAATATCTTCAGTTTCTGCAAAAAATTTATCGGGTAAATGCATCGTAAATAAAGTATCTAACCTGAGTGCAAATCTTTTTTTGCCCCCCATAAGCTCTACAAGTGTTGCCGGATCTTGAGGAACAAAAAAGCTATAATTCCAGCTGTTACCTTCAATAAATCCTTGCCCATGTGTACTTAGCGGGTCAAACCCACTTTTAAAAGTACCGTTTGCAAGTTTAGGCTGCATAAAACCAGAAGCTTTATTAAAATTATTTTTCCAATTAGAAGAGCGCTTCATAAATTCCTGATAAACAGATTCACGGTTTAGTTTTTTAGCCATTTGTGCAATCGCCCAATCGTCGTAGGCATATTCGAGCGTGTTCGAAACCGAAACACCACTCTTTTCGGCTGGTATAAATCCTAGATCCATATAATAACCAATACCTTCGTAATTACGTTTTTTGGCAGTCGCAATACAAGCATCTAATGCTTTATTGGCATCGCCATTGTACACGCCCTTAATAACGGCATCTGCAATTACCGAAACACTATGATAGCCACTCATACACCAATTATCGTTTGCATAATGCGACCAGATTGGAAGCATTCCTAAAGCGCTTTGTTCGTAATGGGCCATCATAGATTTAACCATATCGTTGTTACGGGTGGGTTGTACAATATTAAAAAGCGGATGCAATGCTCTATAAGTATCCCACAAAGAAAATGTGGTATAATTTGTAAATCCGTTGGCCGTATGAATGCCCTGGTCTAATCCTTTGTATTGCCCGTTAATATCGGTATAAGTGGTCGGACTAATAAATGCATGGTACATTGCGGTATAAAAGTTAATTTTATCATCTTCGCCCGCAGTAATATTAATTTTATTCAATTCTTTATTCCAGGTAGCCTGAGCCTGTGCTTTTACTTTTTCGAAATCCCAGCCACTAATTTCCGAGCGCATGTTTTGTAAGGCATTTTCCTGGCTAACTGGTGATAACGCAAATTTTATCTTAATTTTCTCGCCTTCCTGGGTATCAAAATCAAAGTACATTCTTATTTTTTTGCCTGCTATTTCCGGGAAGTTTCTGTTTTGGTCAAATTTACCCCAAAAGCCGCGGTAGGCTTGTTTAGTATCGTAATTTTTTTGACCATAATTTTTAAATGGTTTAGAGAAACTCATCGAGAAATAAACGGTCCGGGTTCGAGCCCAGCCATTAGTCTGCCGATAGCCAGTAATTAAGGTATCGTTAACCACGCGAACATAGGTCCAAACTGTTTTTTCGTCGTAGTTATAAATTCCGGCCATTAAATCTAAAATAATATGGCTCTGATCGGATTTTGGAAAAGTATATTGGTGCATCCCAACCCTTGTTGTAGCCGTCATTTCGGCCGTTATGTTATCGTCGTCGAGTTTTACCTTATAATAACCGGCTTCGGCAGTTTCGTTTGCATGCGAAAAAGCAGAGCGAAAACCAGTTTTAGGATCACTAGCAATACCAGGGTTAAGCTGCAATTTGCCTTGAGTAGGCATAATTAAAAAATCGCCCAGGTCCGAATGGCCTGTTCCGCTAAAGTGCGTATGACTAAAACCAACGATCGTTTTATCTTCATATTTATAACCGGCGCAGTATTTATAGACATCGCCATTATACTTCCCGTTCATTTCGTACGAAATCGTATCGGTTTCCGGGCTTAATTGTACCGCACCAAAAGGAACTGTGGCACCAGGATAAGTGTGGCCCATTTTTTCGGTACCAATTAGCGGTTTAACGTATTTAACTAAATTTTGTTGAGCACTAGCAGCAAACGATAAGAATAAACTGCAATAGCATAAGAATTTCTTCATCATATAAATTGAAAGGAATAACAAATAAAAGCCTAAGATATCAATTTTCGATTAAACTAAATTGTTTTACTAAGCAATATTAAAATTTATCTGCTGCTGGTTTTAATACCCTAAAATCTTATAAATCTGGTTGCTGCTTTTTAGAATGATGGCGAAAAGCTGTATATTTAGCTTTATAATGAACAATAATATTACTTTACGTGATATCGCCAAGGCGCTTAACCTTTCTGTTTCTACTGTATCGCGAGCGTTAACAGATAGTTATCAAATTGGTACCGAAACCAAGCAAAAGGTTTTAGCGTATGCTAACCAACATCACTATATTCCGAACCGAATGGCCCGCGGATTAAAAGAAGGAAAAAGCAGGTCAGTTGGCGTAATTGTTTGTGCGATCGATAATAGCTTTGTGGCCCAGATGCTAGATGGGATCGATAAATTCTGCACCGATCTTGGTTATCAGCTTATTATAATGCAAAGTAAAGAATCATACGAGCATGAAAAAGCATGCATAGATTTGCTATATGCCGGCGGTATCGATGGCTTGTTAATCTCGCCAGCTTACGAAACTACCGATTTTAGTTATCTCCGTAAGCTTCAGTCAGCCGGTCTTCCGGTTGTACTTTTCGATAGGTTAAGCGATGGGATGGAAACACCAAAAGTAGCAGCCGATCATTTTAAGGGCGCCTACGAAGCCACTTTACATCTTATTAATAATGGTTTTAAAGCCATTGCACATATAAACAGCAATACTAAGCTAAACATGGCTACCGAGCGCTTCGATGGCTATAAAAAAGCAATCGAAGATGCTGGCCTACCGCTCCGGGAAGATTTGATCAAATTTTTTGACACCAACTTAACGGTCTTAAACGAGAACTTGAGGATCGCAATTACACAATTAAGAACTTTAAGCAACCCACCAGATGCTATTTTTACAGCAACCGATCAGTTAAGTACTGGTTGTTTGCTTTTACTCAACGAGCTGAAAATTAAAATCCCGCAAGAAATTGCCTTAATTGGCTTTAGCAATACAGACCTTGCAGGCGCCTTAAATCCACCACTAAGTACCATTTACCAACCCGCATTCGAAATTGGCCAGATGGCAGCCGAAAAACTATTTGCTTTAATAGAAAACAAACACCATGAGCCTTTCGAAACGATCCTTTTAGCGACACAATTACAAATCAGGGCTTCTACGTTGTTATGAGTTGTTAAACCTATATCCTTACATTATTACTTTTTACATTACCAAGACCTCTATACATAATTAATTACATAAAAACCTGTATTTTTGCGTTCTGAATTTTAATAATGAGCAAAAAAGGTAGGATTTTAGTAGCCATGAGCGGCGGAGTAGATAGCTCGGTTGCAGCAGTAATGTTGCACGAGCAAGGATATGAGGTTATTGGCCTAACCATGAAGACCTGGGACTATGCTACTTCTGGTGGAAGTAGTAAAGAAACAGGGTGTTGCAGTTTAGATAGTATTAACGATGCCCGTACTTTAGCCGTAAATTATGGCTTCCCTCATTATATTCTGGATATCAGAGACGAGTTCGGCGATTTCGTAATCGACAATTTTGTAGACGAATACCTCGCTGGTCGTACACCAAATCCTTGTGTCTTATGTAATACTCATATTAAATGGGAAGCCTTATTAAAAAGAGCTAATAAACTCGATTGCGAATTTATTGCAACAGGGCATTATGCTAATATTCGTCAGCTAGAGACTGGCAGACACGTGATATCTAAAGGATTGGACGAAAATAAAGATCAGTCTTATGTGCTTTGGGGCGTTTCTCAAGAAAATTTATCGCGTACCAAATTTCCACTGGGCAGCTTTGCTAAATCCGAAATCCGCCAAATGGCGATGGATATGGGACAGGAAGAATTGGCTAAAAAAAGCGAGAGTTACGAGATCTGCTTTGTTCCCGACAATGATTACAGAGCGTTTTTAAAGCACAAAGTCGAAGACCTGGAAGCCAGAGTAGCCGGTGGTAATTTTGTGAATAGCCAGGGCATGGTAATTGGCCAGCATAAAGGCTATCCATTTTATACCATCGGACAACGTAAAGGCCTGGGGCTTGCTTTTGGCGAACCGATGTTTGTTACACAGATTTTACCCGAAAGTAATACCGTTGTTTTGGGCCGTGCCGACGAACTAGAACGAAAAGAGGCTATGGTTAGAAATATTAACCTGGTTAAATACGAAAACATTAACGAGCCAATGGACAACGTAATTACCAAAATCCGTTATAAAGATGCGGGTATGCTTAGTACCATAGTGCAAGAAAAAGATAAAATGCGCGTGGTTTTCGACCACCATGTATCGGCTATTGCTCCTGGCCAATCGGCTGTTTTTTACGAAGGTAATGACCTGCTTGGCGGTGGTTTTCTTGTTTAATCTAATTTATTATTGATTAAATAAGGCGTGCCTATCTTTAACCTTTTGCCTTTATAAGGTTCGAAATAATAATCGACCCGGCCTAAATTTATTCCGGCAAAACCGACTTGGTTAATGGTGGTTATTTCTCCATCTAAATTTTTAACATCTTCCGGAACAGCTAAAAATGTATGCGTATGCCCCCCTATTATTAAATCGATATGACGCGTATTTGCTGCTAAAACCTGATCCGAAACTTTGTCGTTTTTATATTTATATCCCAAATGTGATAAACAAATTACAAGGTCACAGTTATAATCGTTCTTTAACAGTGTAGCGGTTTTGTTTGCGATGTTAATTGGATCTAGATATTGTGTTTCACCATAATTTTTAGGGTCTACCAAACCTTTTAATTCGATCCCTACTCCAAAAACTCCAATTTTTAGCGCCCCTCTTTTAAATATTTTAAAGGGCTGGGTATGGTTTTGTAAGGCAGTATTCTTTAAATCGTAATTGGCAATGAGTACCGGAAAATTAGCGTATGGCAATTGTTTATAAAAACCCTCTACCCCATTATCGAAATCGTGGTTTCCTAAAGTCGTGGCATCATACTGCATGGCACTCATCAGTTTTATTTCTACTTCCCCTCCATATTTATTAAAATATGGGGTACCCTGAAAAATATCTCCGGCATCGAGCAAAAGAACATGCTCTTGTTCGCTTCTTATTTTTTTAATTAATGCAGAACGCCGGGCAGTCCCACCTAAACCCTGATTTCTCGAATCATCCATCGGAAATGGTTCCACCCTGCTATGTACATCGTTGGTATGTAAAATCGTTATTTTTTGCAGCCTGCCATTAGCAAAGGTGTCGAGCGAATTAATACTTAATGCAACAGCAGCACTAACTACACCTCCGGCCTTGATAAAATTACGGCGGTTAATTTTTTGTAATTCTTCCATCTAATGTTGCATTAATCTTTTTTCCATCCAAGTGTATAGCACTTACTTCTTTTAAAATTGCATCCCGTATTTTTAATCCCAGGACTTTTTTGGAGATTGGATTGGCAAATCCCTTTGCATCGTCGCCTCCACTGGCAATGTAATCGGAAGTAAGTACCTGATAATCTTTATTTATATCGAATGCTTTCCCATTAATAAATATATTTTCAGGTACTTTATCGTTAATATTCATCTTTAATCCCGATACGGGTTGTCCGCCCGATGCGGCAATGAATTTTAGTAGATCCAATACGTCTGTTCCCTTTAACTTAAATAAAACAGCTTCATTCTCGAATGGCATCAATTCGAATACATTCGCAACAGTAATAGGTCCTTTAGCAAGATCATTTCTCAGCCCCCCATTTGTTGTTGGCAAGGCAAAATCGATCGTAGAATCTATTTTCTTCGCTTGGGCAAGTACAGCATCGGCAAAAAAATTACCCAGCACCGACTCGGGTAGGTTCGACTTTTTAGTTAAAGCCACCGCTGTATAACCAATAATTTTATTCATTTCGGCATCCAGCTCTTTTTTATAAGGTAAGTAGGCTTTAACAATATTACTATCGACGGCTATTTTATCGTTTATAGCGTATTCTTCGCGAGCCGACTTAACCAAGTTATATTTAGCGGTACAAGCGCCTAAAAAGAGCAGAACGCTGACAAGAAAATAGCCCCTCAATTTAATTAACATATAAAATAAGTAATGTGCTAGACTAATTAAATACAAAAACCCGCAGCAATAATACTCCGGGTTTAGTTTAACAAAATTATTGTTAAAGGTTTTTTACGATTACTGCGTCTAAGGGTTTTACAGCCGAACGGTAGCGATGTACTAATTCTCCTTTTTCGTTAATCAGGAATTTTTCGAAATTCCATTTAATATCGCCTTTAAAATCAGGATTTTCTTCTGTTGTTAAATAAGAAAATAAAGGGTTAATATCTTCGCCTTTTACACTTATCTTTTCACTCAATAAAAATGTTACCCCAAAATTCTTTTTACAGAAATCCTGGATTTCAGCATTTGTAGCTAATTCCTGCCCGCCAAAGTTACCAGCCGGGAAACCAATCAAAACTACCTCTTTACCGTATTGCTGATGTAATTTTTCCAGGTCTTCATATTGTGGCGTATAGCCGCATTTAGAGGCTGTATTTACAATTAAAATTTTTTTCCCTTTAAATTTCGAAAGTTTTACTGTCTTACCATCAATTGTTTTGATCGTAAAATCGTAAATACTTTTTGGTGGTGTGGGTGTTACTATTAAGCTGAATAGTAATAATAAAGTATTGATCATGTTTTTATATTTTAGGTTTAGAAAAATTTTGAAGAGGATAGCGCTCTGCTCTTTATTAACAAACGAATATATGTACAAATCGGATGATTTAAATAATCGTAAAGTAAATTATTTTTCAAGAAATGTCGTTTTCATTTTGATTTTAGCCTAATTTATAGTTTTATTTGCAGAAAAACGTTCTGAATGGCAAAAAATTTACTAATCGTCGAGTCACCTGCAAAAGCTAAAACCATAGAGGGGTATTTAGGAAAAGATTTTTTGGTTAAGTCTAGTTATGGCCATATTCGCGACTTGGTAAAAGGCGACATGGGTATTGATACCGATAATAACTTTTCTCAGACCTACGAGGTTCCTGCCGATAAAAAGCAGGTTGTTGCCGAGCTTAAGAAACTGGCCAAAACAGCCGAAATGGTCTGGCTCGCATCGGATGAGGACCGGGAAGGAGAAGCTATTTCCTGGCATTTATACGAAACGCTGGGGTTAAAAGAAAGTAATACCAAAAGGATCGTTTTTCATGAAATTACCAAACCTGCCATTTTAAAGGCGATAGAAACTCCACGCACCATCGATTATAATTTAGTTCAGGCTCAGCAAGCCAGAAGAGTTTTAGACCGTTTGGTAGGTTTTGAGCTTTCGCCAGTATTGTGGAAAAAAATAAAACCCTCTTTATCTGCAGGTAGAGTGCAGTCGGTGGCTGTTCGCTTAATTGTAGATCGCGAACGCGAAGTCAATAAATTTAATGTAGCTGCAGCCTTTAAAATTACCGCCCAATTTAGTACAGGAAAAGGCAAGGAAATAGTGAAGGCCGAATTAGCACAGCGTTTTGAACAGGCTGCCGACGCCGAAAAATTCTTACAAGACTGTATCAACGCGAGTTTTGCCGTAAGTAAACTGGAAGTAAAACCTGCCAAAAGAAATCCGGCTGCCCCATTTACAACTTCGACTTTGCAACAGGAAGCCTCACGAAAGCTTGGGTTTTCTGTAGCCAGAACTATGCAAATTGCACAACGTTTATACGAAAGTGGTAAAATTACCTATATGCGTACCGATTCTGTTAATTTATCAGAAACTGCAATTGCAGCTGCAGCCGCAGAAATTAAATCGGCTTGGGGTAACCAATACCATCAACCTCGTGTATATAAAACCAAAACAGCAGGTGCGCAAGAAGCTCACGAAGCCATCCGCCCTACCTATTTTAATCAGCATAGTGTAGAAGGAGATCACTCCGAAAAACGTTTATACGACCTGATCTGGAAACGTGCCATTGCCTCGCAAATGAGTGAAGCTGTTTTCGAGAAAACAACCGCTGCAATTAGTATCAGTACACGAAAAGAAGAGCTAATTGCCGACGGGGAAGTACTAAAGTTCGATGGTTTCTTAAAAGTTTATTTAGAATCGACCGACGACGACGAGGAAGAAACAGCAGATAATAACCTGCTTCCACCATTAACAAAAGGACAGGCTTTAATTTTAAAGGACCTGGCAGCAACCGAACGTTTTTCCCGCCCACCGGCAAGATATACCGAAGCAAGCCTGGTAAAAAAATTGGAAGAACTTGGCATTGGCCGGCCATCTACTTATGCCCCTACTATTTCGACCATTCAGAACCGGGGTTATGTCGTAAAAGAAGACCGCGATGGTCGCAAACGCGAATTCCTGAGTATGGTTTTAACCGACGGCCATATTAGTAAACAAAAAAAGACAGAAATTACCGGTGCCGAAAAATCTAAACTCTTCCCTACCGATATTGGCGAAGTTGTGAACGATTTTTTAGTCGAGCATTTTAAAGGTATTGTCGACTTCAACTTTACGGCAAAAGTAGAAAAGCAATTCGACGAAATCGCACAGGGTTTACAAGAATGGACCAAAATGTTGCGCTCCTTTTATACCCCTTTCCACGAAGAAGTCGAAACTACTTTAGAAAATGCAGACCGGGCAAATGGCGAACGTTTACTAGGTACAGATCCTTTAACCGGTAAAAATGTATACGCTAAAGTTGGCCGTTATGGGCCTTTAGTTCAGATTGGCGAATTAAGCGACGATGAAGCAGCAGATAAGCCCCGCTACGCTAGTTTAGGGAAAAACCAATCGGTTGGCACGGTAAGCCTAGAAGAGGCCTTAGATCAATTTAAACTCCCTTTCCAATTAGAAGATTACCAAGGTAAGGAAGTTTCGGTAGGTGTTGGCCGTTTCGGTCCTTATGTAAAATGGGGAGAAGCATTTATTTCTATTCCAAAAAATGAAGACCCGCTTACTGTCGACATCAGCCGTGCTATCGAAATTATTACCGAGAAAGTAAATGCCGATGCACCTGTTGCCGAATATGAAAGTTTACCGGTAACTAAAGGGACAGGTCGTTTCGGGCCTTTTATTAAATGGAATAATTTATTTATCAATGTACCTAAAGCTTATAATTTTGAGCAACTTTCTCAAAAAGACATCAAAGAGCTGATCGAAAAAAAGATAGAAAAGGAAAACAATCGCTTTATCCAACAGTGGCCTGAAGAAAAAATCGCTTTAGAAAATGGCCGGTGGGGTGCCTTTATTCGTTTCGGCAAAGAAATGCTTAAATTAGGCAGTAATCCGCAAACAAAGCAGAAATTTACAGCCGACGAATTAGTTACACTTTCTTTGGAAGAGGTTAAAAAAATGATTGTTGCCCAGGTTCCCGGTGCTTTCGATCCTAAAAAGAAAAAGGCACCTGCTAAGAAAAAATCTTAATTAGCTAATTTGTATAACCTTTTGAAAGCAGATTTACCACATAATATTGTCGAAGATATAGCCATTGCCGTTGTGTTAATGGGCGAAACCCCGGAGGTAAAGAGCTGGACAGTTTACGTGCTAAATTTTAAAAAGGAATCCATTACCAATATTTTAATTACAGCTAAAGGCTATGGCGAGAAAGAAGGAAAACTAGTAAAGACCTCGCTGTTACGACATTCGATAGGCGATTTGCAAGCTAATTCCTTTGCAGGAGTTGAAGCAATAGACCCGGCAGTTTTTGGATTAACAAACGAATATTGGCTAAGTTATTATATAGATAAAGAAATCTTCGACAAGAAATTCATTTTCCTGCCCGAAAGTATTGTAGAAAGTAACATGATTAGAATTCCTCTTTTAAACAAACCCGGAGTAATGATTAAATAAATAGTCTATTTTTATTTAACCTTCTTTTTCAATTTTCTTTCGATATTACCTACCGTAATAAGGTATTGAGCTAACATGTAAGTGCTCATAATTAAAACTCCTGCATACGAAAAATGAATAACGAACTTATCGAATGCTAACAAAGAATCGGAGATTAAAAATAAAATAGCCCCAATAAAAACCAGCTTAAAGCTTAACGAATTAATCCTCCCATATCTATTTACAGCCATAATGGCCATTAAAGAAATTACAAGTGCATAAACAAGTACAGGAATTTGCATTTCTCCTAAATGTGGCCTTAATACTAAATAAAAAGTAAGACAAAATAGTCCAAATATGCCAATAGCCCATCTGGTATAGTTTTTTCCTAATTTGGGGTTCGATATATAATCTAAATAGAAAGCAGTAATATAAAAGATATGGCCTATTAAAAAGGAAATCAAACCATAGATAAAAAATAAAGGGTCCTGATCTTGAAACATTAAACAAACATCGCCCATTAAACCAAAAACCAATCCCCCGGCAATTCTTTTAGAGAAACGCCCTCTTAAACCGGTATGGTAAACTAACAAGGAAAGCAGCGTGATGGTAATTAATGGCTTGGTAAGATAGGATAGCTTTCCAATCGAGAGCAATGCTGTTAAAGTATCACTTGCTGTAATGAGCTGAGCCAGGAAAATAAGGGCGAAGATGAGGTTAAATAGAAGGTATTTTTTGAGCATGAAAAATAGAATTTTGTAGGTAATAAAACCAAATAAAAGAACCGATCTGAATAATTACCATACTTATGGCTAAAGCGCTAAAGGTGGGTAATATTTTAAAAAAATATAGAGCAGCAATGCTCGATAGAAGCCTTGCGTATTCGAAATACTTTAGCCAATCTTTTTTTTCCAGCAATGCGCCACAGCTTAATAAAGTTAGTAAGGTAAAGATAGCTACGCAAATTACGTTTGGAAATGGCATTTTAGGATATAAAAACAGCAATGCAGAGCCGCTTAACAAGGCAATTAAAAATTGGAATAAAACATATAAAGCCAGGCGATGTTGGTAATCGGGGTCGAATTTTCTGTATTGACCAGCATCTATTTCGGGGGGATGTTTAAAACCGCCCATACTTGCCGGGTACCAACCAGGCGGCCTTAAAAAAACATTTATTTTATCGCGGAGTTTAGTCGATTTTTTAGCGGTTTGCGCTAGCTCGACCCAGTAATGGACATTTGCCCATATAGGGTTCCAACTTGCTAGCGGTTTAGTAATGCCGTAATAAACTTCCTCCTCTTCTTTCTGAAAAGTACCGAACATTTTATCCCAGATAATTAAGGAGCCGGCATGGTTTTTATCGATATATTTCGGATTAGAGCCATGATGAACCCGGTGATGCGAAGGGGTATTAATGATGTATTCTAAAAAGCCCATACGCTTAATCGCTCTGGTATGGATCCAAAATTGATATAAGGTATTAAAAGCACTTAAAGTTACAAACATTAGCGGATCAAAACCTATGAGGGCTAATGGCAGGTAAAATACCCACGAAAACCAACTTTGAAACCACGATTGACGTAGAGCAACGGTAAGATTATATTCTTCCGATTGATGATGAACGATATGGGCAGCCCATAATGCGTTAATCTGGTGGCTCATTCTATGGAACCAATAGTAAAAAAAATCTACCCCGATAAACAAAATAATCCACACCCATAAGGTACTGGGCAGGCTAAATAAGCGCCAGTGTTCAAATAGATAAGTATAGCCAAAAAACAAAGCTGTTTTCATAAACAAGCCTGTAATTTGCTGGCCAATACCCTGGCTTAAATTTGCAATAGAATCATTTAACCTATAATAGCCTAGTTTCTTATAAACCGAATAAGCTAATTCTATTCCGATAAGGATAAAGAAAACGGGAATCGATAAAGCAATGTAATCTACTTTCACGACACTAATTTAGTATAAAAAAGCTATTTAATACTAAAATCGGATAGTAATAATATCCCTACAAAAGGAAAAGAAATTTGAGTATAAAAAAATTGCGGATAAA
>JAZKCO010000008.1:60761-70148 GCA_040388055.1 Bacteroidota bacterium | reverse complement strand
ACGCTCTCTGCTGTTGTTACGTTTGAAACCACCGCCAGTATGACCGCCAGTGTTTGGTTTTTCTTGTGCTTCAGCAACTTTGATCCTGTTACCGTTATAGTCTCCGCCGTTCATTCTTTTAATCGCTTCTTTAGCTTCATCTTCGTTTGGCATCTCTACAAAACCAAAGCCACGGCTTTGATTTGTTTCGCGGTCTTTAATAATTCTAAGTGATTTTACTTGACCGAAATCACCAAATACGGCCGTTAATTCTTCTTCCCCTACTGCTAACGGAAGGCCTGTAATAAATATCTTCATTAATGTTTAAAAATTTGCACAAAGATACAAAAAATTATGGGCATTTTGCTATCTTAATGTCAGTTAATGGATTTTACAAGTAATTGCTTTTCAATTATATTGAGAAAATAACCCTAATTTAATCTAATTGTTTTAACAATCGTTTAGTCGCCCTGTTTTTCCAGGCAGTAATTAACAACTCACTTAGAATTTGAGGGTCTACAAGCGCTAAATTAATAAGCATGTATTTGTAATTTTGATAATGTGGGGTAATATAAAAAGTAAGTGGGTCTAATTTTAGCCACTTTTCGCGATCGGTGGTATGGATAACTAATTCTTCTTCACCCTCTTTTAACCTGGCAAAAATATTTTTACCAACATAAAATGCAGGCATCTCAAAGCATATTTTCTCGGTAACTCCGGGTAATACACTCACGACATTTCTAATAAAAGTTAAGGCCAGCAGCGTTTTAGCTTGCATATTTACCCCCTTCCTGCCATTTTTATCATCCTGTGTGCCAAATCCCGTCCTAGATAGTTATCGATTATTGCATGGACAAGATATAAAATAGGTGTCATTACCAAAGCAATAACAAACTTATAAGTATAGCCTACCAAGCCTATGGCAGCCACCATTTCCCAGCTCCAGTTATAAGCGGGATTTAAATAAAAAGCAATAAAAATAACCACGAAACTATCTACCAGCTGCGATATCACGGTCGATCCAGTTGCTCTTAGCCACAACCCTTTTTCTCCGGTAAATTTCTTAATGCGATGAAAAATCAACACATCGACCATCTGACCAATTAAAAAAGCAATAATCGAACCTACAATAATCCACATTCCCTGTCCAAAAATAGCATCAAATGCCCGGGGCATACTAATACTCTCGCCACGTACATTTTGCATTAACCAGAAATCTGCTGGCTGAAGCTTCATTGCTAAGCCTACTACAACAAAAGCAAAAGCAATTAAAATACAGGTTAAAATCGATAAAAACCTAACCTGTTTTACCCCAAAGTATTCGTTAATAATATCTGTCATGATAAAAATAATAGGCCAAGTTAATACTCCAGCCGACATATTAAAAGATAAATTAGGCACACCAAACAAGTTCACATCAAACTTTCTGATCCCTAAAGTACCTTCCACTGTGAAAATTTTTACTCCGATAAATTCCGACAAAATAGCATTGGCAACAAAAAATGCACCCAGAACGAGTAGCAATCTGCTTTCTTTTGTTTTAAAAGTCATTTGCTAAAATATTAATAATTTTATGTAAAATAAAAATTAGAAAGTAACATCCCTACCCATTTTACAAAAAAGCGACGATCTCAACCAATCAAATACTCATCTTTGCGCCCTTTAAACGGATAAACAGTTCATGACAAAACCTAAATCATTTTTCCTTGTCCTCCTATTAGGCTCATTAGCCGCTTTGGCTCCATTTTCTATCGATATGTACCTGCCAGGTTTTAAGGTTATTGCTAAAGATTTAAATACAGCCGTTCCGAATGTCTCTTTATCCTTATCGACCTTCTTTATAGGAATATCGGCTGGTCAGCTACTTTATGGGCCATTGTTAGATAAATTTGGCCGGAAAAAACCACTTTATTTTGGTTTAAGCCTTTACATCTTATCCTCCTTATGTTGTTTACTGGTAACCTCCATAAATCAGTTAATTTTATTAAGATTTATCCAAGCCATAGGTTGCTGTGCGGCCTCGGTTGCTGCTATAGCAATGGTTAGAGATCTGTTTACCGTTAAAGAAAGTCCTAAAGTATTTGCTTCCCTTATGTTAGTTATTGCATTATCACCTATGCTTGCCCCAACTGCCGGAGGTTACCTCATTGCCGCTTTAGGCTGGCAGTCGGTATTTGTCTTTTTAAGTTTTGTAGCGCTATTGCTGTTATTTATTGTTATTTGGCGCCTGCCCGAAAGCTACCAACCAGACCCAACTTATTCTTTAAAACCAAAACCCATTTTAAGTAATTTCATCATTGTTTTAAAAGAACCTTATTTTTATTGTTATGCCTCGATAAGCGCCATTACTTTTAGTGGTTTGTTTGCTTATGTGTCTTCCTCGCCTGTTGTATTTATGGATTTATATAAAGTTAGCGAAACTGGCTATGGGTGGATATTTGCAATATTATCGGCTTTTTTTATTGGCTTTAGTCAAATAAATAGCCTCATTTTAAAATGGTTCTCCAGTAAGCAAATTGTATTTTGGGCATTAATAATGCAATGCGTCGTTAGCTTATTATTTTTAATTGCCGCTTTAAATAATTTCTTAAACTTATATACTACTATTGGCTTTATTGGTTTGTTCTTAGCCTGTCTGGGCTTTATTAATCCTAATGCCTCGGCACTGTCGTTGGCGCCCTTTACAAAAAATGCCGGGAGTGCCTCGGCTTTAATGGGTGCTTTACAAATGGGCTTAGGGGCTTTAGCCTCTACAGTAATTAGCCTGTTTGCAGCCGATGTAATTTGGCCAATGCCGGCGGTAATGACGGCCGCTGCTTTTATTGCTTTACTATGCTTGTTTGCCGTTGGCAAAAAGGTATCTATTTTAGCTATTTTATAAGATTATTGCTATTTTCGTGTGCATGATACTTATAAATTCTAAACTCCCAACTGTAGGTACCTCCATCTTCACAGTAATGTCTAAGCTAGCGCAGGAACACGCTGCAATTAATCTATCACAGGGTTTCCCCGATTACAAAACCGATCCCAAACTTATCGAGTTTGTAATAGACGCATTAAAAGACGGTCATAATCAGTATGCACCGATGGCTGGAATACCAGCACTAAGAGAATTGATAGCCGAAAAAACACAACGATTTTATGCGGCTCAATATCATCCAGAAACCGAAGTAACCATAACTGCTGGTGGCACACAGGCTATATTTACAGCATTAGCAGCCACTATTAATGCTGGCGATGAGGTAATTGTTTTCGAGCCAGCCTACGATTGCTATGCGCCTGCCGTAAAGTTACTCGGCGGCCTGGTTAAGCCTTTCGAATTACATGGCCCCGATTATACCATAGATTGGGAAATGGTAAAAAAATTATTTACCGCCAATACCAGAATGATTATTTTAAATAGTCCTCACAACCCAACAGGAAGCATTTTAAATAAAACAGATATCGATGCCTTAATTAAATTGACTAAAAATACCGACATCTTAATTTTAAGTGATGAGGTTTATGAGCATATCATCTTCGATGGAGCAAAACATCAAAGCGTAGCCCTTTATCCAGAATTACGTGAACGAAGTTTTATCGTTGCTTCTTTTGGAAAATTAATTCACACAACTGGCTGGAAAATAGGTTATTGTTTAGCACCAGATAAACTAATGTCAGAATTTAGAAAGGTTCATCAATTTAATGTATTTAGCGTAAATACGCCGATGCAGGTAGGGATTGCAAATTATCTCCGCACAACCAATGTTTTTGACGAGTTAGCAGGTTTTTTCGAGCAGAAAAGAAATTTGTTCCGCTCCTTATTAAGTGAAACAAAATTTAAATTACTACCTTGTAAAGGTTCTTATTTTCAATGTGTAAGTTATAACCATATTAGTAATGAGAAAGATACAGATATGGCAAAAAGATTAATAACAGATTTTGGAGTAGCAAGTATTCCAGTTTCTGCATTTTATACAAAAAATATAGATGATAAAATATTAAGGTTTTGTTTTGCAAAAGAGCAAGATACTTTAGAAAAAGCGGTCGAAAGGCTTGTTAAATTATAAATTTGATCATAAAATGGAAAGCCCGCAATATTTAAACATTCAAAACCTAAAGATTACCGTCTTTCAGGCTTATTTGTTTTGGGAAAACACCGATAAAAATTTACAAAACATCTCATTAAGGTTAGCCAGCGGTGTTCGGGAAAAAACCGATTTAATCGTTTTACCAGAAATGTTTAATACGGGCTTTACCATGAAAGCCGAAGAACTTGCCGAAGAAATGGATGGGAAAACCATGCAATGGCTTACTAAAACGGCTTCAAATTACGATTGTGTAATTACCGGAAGTTTAATTGTTAAAGATAAAGGCAATTATTATAACCGAATGATTTGGATGCATCCTACTGGCGAATATCAGTTTTACGATAAGCACCACTTGTTTGGAATGGGCGAAGAAGATAAAAATTACACAGCTGGAAAAGGCAAACTAATAGTCGAATTAAAAGGCTGGAAAATCAGATTAGCAGTATGTTACGATTTAAGATTTCCGGTATGGCTTCGCAATAAAAATGCCGAGTATGATATTTTATTGCTGGTAGCCAGCTGGCCAGATAAAAGATCGGCTCATTGGCGCACCCTAATTCATGCCCGTGCTATCGAAAATCAAAGCTATGTTATTGGTGTTAACCGCGTGGGGCACGATGGTAACCAGGTGTACCATAGCGGGCATTCTATGTGTATAGATCCTTATGGAAATACCATCTATTACAAACCAGAAGATGAAGATCTCTATACTTTCAGTATTAATTATACAGAATTAGAAAAAATCAGGCGACAATTCCCATTTCTTAAAGATGCCGACGATTTTAGTTTAAGTTAAATCTTATATGTTCAACAGAAGAAAATTTATAAAAGCATCTGCGCTCTCGGCGGGTTTGCTTGCCATCGATCAAAAAAGTATAGCCGAAGTTTTACCTGGCAACACCACGATAAGTACGAATAAACCTATCGTTATTTCGACCTGGGACTTTGGCGTGGCAGCAAATGCCGATGCCTGGAAAATACTAAGCAAAAATGGAAAGGCTTTAGATGCTGTAGAGCAAGGAGTCTGGGTACCAGAGGCTGACGAATCTAATCAGTCTGTTGGTTATGGGGGCCTACCCGATCGCGATGGCAGGGTTACTTTAGATGCCTGTATTATGGACGAGCTTGGAAATTGCGGCGCTGTTTTAGCCATCGAACATATTAAACATCCTATTTCTGTGGCACGCAAGGTAATGGAAAAAACGCCACATGTAATGTTAGCTGGCGATGGAGCCTTACAATTCGCACTCGAACAAGGATTTAAAAAAGAAAATCTGCTTACTCCGGCAAGCGAAAAAGCCTGGAAAGAATGGCTTAAAACTGCTAAATACGAGCCTCAAATTAACATTGAGAACAAGTTATACGATAAAGCCGCGCCTCAAAAACTCCCAGGAAATCAATATAACCACGACACCATCGGAATGATTGCCATGGATGCCCAAGGGAACCTCTCAGGAGCCTGTACCACTAGCGGTATGGCTTATAAACTACATGGCCGTGTTGGCGACAGCCCAATTATAGGCGCCGGATTATATATCGATAACGAAGTTGGTGGTGCTACATCGACTGGCGTTGGCGAGGAAGTCGTAAGAAATGTAGGCTCATTTTTGGTAGTCGAACTTATGCGACAAGGCTATACACCCGAAGCCGCCTGTAAAGAGGCTGTAATGCGGATCATTAAAAAGAAACCAGAAACCGCTAAAAATATTCAGGTGGGTTTTTTAGCGATGAACAAGAAAGGAGAATATGGTGCTTACGCTATCCAAAAAGGGTTTAGTTATGCCGTTTGCGATACCCAAAAACAAGATTTAGTGCTTAAGGGGAAAAGCTATTACTAACATGGTGCTTAAGGTACGTAACAAGAGCACAAGCCTTGAAGTTTGCGCTAATTCTTTAGCTTCTGCTTTAGCTGCACAAGAGGGTGGTGCCGTTCGGGTCGAACTCTGCGAAAACATGGCCGAGGGTGGCACTACACCAAGTTATGCTCAAATTAAACTTTGCAAAGAAAAACTAAATATCGAAGTCTGGCCGATCGTTCGCCCGCGTGGCGGCGATTTTTTGTATAGCGAAGACGAGTTCGAGCTGATGAAAACAGACCTCCAAATCTGTAAAACATTAAATTGTGAGGGTGCAGTTATTGGAATTTTAACGGCCAATGGCGAAATCGACCAAAAAAGATGCGCCGAATTAATCGAACTGGCTTACCCGATGCCGCTTGCTTTTCATCGGGCTTTCGACCTGTGTGCCAACATGGAAAAGGCAATCGAAGACCTCATTAAGCTGAGTTTCGTACGGGTGCTCACTTCCGGCGGAGCCGAAAATGCCCTTCAAGGAGCTGAAACCATTGCTAAACTTGTAAAACAGGCTAAATGCAGAATTGAAATTATGCCTGGCGCCGGGATTAACCCCCATAACATTCTCGAAATAAAAGAAAAAACAGCCGCAAAAACCTTTCATGCCTCGGCCAGAATAAAAATTAATAGTAAAATGCAGTATCGCAACCAGGCCAGTAAAATGGGCAGTATGGAAGACGAATATCAATACGAGCAAACATCGGCTGTTTTAGTTAAACAAATCGTAACAATTTTAAATCAAGCTAATGAAGATGCCTTATTATAGTTTAATTATAGGAATATTATTATTTCCATTTTTCGTATTAGCCCAAACCAAAGCACCAGCATTTGCTATTGGAAGTTTTACGGACGATTATGGCATTACCTATGCTATAAACGACACCCTTTGGGTTCAAAATCCAACGACGAAATATCATATTATTAAGTGGAACCCCGAAAAACAATACCTGATTGCTAAAAACGATAATGCAAACCCATCAGACGCTAACAAATATACCCGCATCGACTATATGGTTTTTAAAGAAATGGAGCCCTGGCAATGGGGCTTCTGTTTAACTGCTTATAAAGCCGAAACCGATAGCATTGCCGAGCAAATGGCCCTTGCCGACCGCCAAAACCCAAAGAAAGGATGCAATGGCTACCCTTTTTCACGAATGAAAAGAATTACACCTAAATCTTGAAAAACTAATGCCTCCAAAGTTATTTAAACTCTTATTTATTAGCTTTTTGCTGCTAAATATTTCTTTTGCACAAACCAAAAAAGACTACAATCAATATGTTAACCCGTTTATAGGCACCGGCGGTCATGGCCATACCTATCCCGGTCCGGCATTACCTTTCGGCATGATACAGCCCGGCCCGGATACTCGTCTTGATGGCTGGGACGGTTGTTCTGGCTATCATTATACCGATTCGGTAGTTTATGGCTTTTCGCAAACGCATTTAAGTGGAGTAGGAATTGAAGATTATTGTGATTTTTTACTGATGCCCACTACCGGAAAACCACAATTTATAAATAAACAGTATGCTTCTTCTTTTCAAAAGAAAAATGAAAAGGCAAGTCCAGGCTATTATTCCACTTTCTTAGATAAATACCGCATAAAAGCCGAGATTACGACCAGCAAGAGAGCTGGGCTATACAAATTTACTTATCCAAAATCGACCCAGGCTAATCTTATTATCGACCTTAAACACCGTGATAAGGTGTTAGATAGCTGGGTCGAAATTATAAACGATCGCGAAATTAAAGGTTATCGAAAATCGAGCTCCTGGGCAAAAGGACAGGAACTTTATTTCCATATCCGCTTTAATAAGGCTTTCAAATCTTATGGCATTGCCACCAATGAGGTATTACAGCCAGGTATAAAAAAAGCAACTGGAACAAACATTAAATTATATATCCAATTCGAAACTGCAGATCGTGAAAGTATTTTATCGCAGGTGGCGATATCGGCAGTCGATGCAAACGGGGCATTAAAAAATCTAAATAGCGAAAAAGATGGTTTCGATTTTGCTAAAACGCTCACCAAAGCCAAAGCTTCGTGGAATAATGAACTTTCAAAAATAGATGCAGAAAGTACAAATAAGCAACAATTAACTACCTTTTATACGGCATTATACCATAGCTTACTTAATCCAAATCTATATATGGATGTAGACGGAAGATATCGCGGTTTGGACAATAAAATACACATAGCAGAAGACTTCGAATATTACAGTGTTTTCTCTCTATGGGATACCTACCGTACCGAAAATCCATTATTAACATTAATAGACCGGAAAAGAACGTTAGATTTCGTTAAAACCTTTTTAGCTATGCATCAACAAAGTGGCTTATTACCGATTTGGCCATTGGCTAACGACGAAACTTACTGTATGATTGGTAATCACTCCATTCCGGTAATTACCGATGCTTATGCTAAAGGCATCCGGGGTTTCGACACTAAGCTCGCGCTAGAGGCCATGAAACATGCCGTTAACCGAAAACAGTTCGGGATTGATAGTTATGCCAGCCATGGGGCTGTTATGGCCGACCTGGAGCACGAGAGCGCTTCGAAAACAGTCGAATATGCCTACGACGATTGGTGTATTGCACAATTCGCAAAAATGACTGGAGCAACGGCCGATTACCAAACCTACATTGCTAGAGCGCAAAATTGGAAAAATGTTTACGACCCAGTTAGCAAACATATCCGGGCCCGGAATAATGGGGGCTGGTGGAAACCTTTTAACCCAACCGAAGTAAATAACAATTATACCGAAGGTAATTCCTGGCATTATAGTTTTAGTACTCAACAAGACATAAATGGCCATATAGAAATGATGGGTGGCGAAAAAGCATATCAACAAAAGCTCGACGAACTGTTTACCACGACCCAGGGTTTAACAGGCCGCGACCAGAGCGACATTACGGGTTTAATTGGCCAATATGCTCATGGTAACGAGCCCAGTCATCATATCGCTTATTTATTCAACTTTACCGCACACCCCGAAAAAACTCAATATTATCTCCATAAAATCAGGAATGAACAATACCACGATCGACCAGACGGCCTATCCGGAAATGAAGATTGTGGGCAAATGAGTGCCTGGCTTGTCATGAGTTCGATGGGTATTTATCCGGTTTCGCCAGGAAACAACATGTATAATATTGGCACACCCTGGTTTAAAAAGATGACCATTAGTTTAGAAAACGGGAAGAAAATCGTAATTAATGCAGCAAATAAAAGCGAAGACAATTACTACCTTAAGGGTATTACTTTAAATGGAAAAGCTGAGCAAAAGTTATTTATCAATTTTGAAGATCTAAGTAATGGGGGTACATTAAATTTCACTTTATCGGCTACGCCGGATATGAAATATTTAAACAGTTTGCAAAAACCCATTATGCATATTAACGAGCATTTAATTGTCCCTAATCCAATTATCGATGGGCCGCAGGAAACGTTTAAACAAAGTGCCCAGGTAAACATTAGCTCGGCCCT
>JAZKCO010000008.1:23145-60751 GCA_040388055.1 Bacteroidota bacterium | reverse complement strand
ACACACTCGATGGTACTGAGCCCAACCAGCAAGCTACAAAATATACGAGGCCCTTTACTATCGATAAAGGTATTACCGTAAAAGCCATAGCTTATAAAGATGGTTTTAAAACCAGTTATGTGAGTACCGCTGTTTACCGAAAAATTACGAATAATTATAGCATTAAGATTAATAGTGAAATTAATAAAAGCTTTACTGGTGGCGGCAACGATGCTTTAATCGATGGCGTTAGGGGTGCACTTAACTGGCGGGTAAGTAATCGTTGGCAGGGCTTTTGGGGTAAAGATTTCGATGCCATATTAGACCTGGGTAAGCTGCAAATGGTAAATTCGGTTAGTATTGGTGCCTTGCAAGATACACAAGCCTGGATTATTTTCCCAACCGAGACCGAGTTTTATGTGGCCGGAGAAGATCTGGATTTTAAATTAATGGCTTCCGTTAAACCACCTGTCGAAGCAAAAGATTATACCGTTCAAATTAAAGAATTTACTGCACAAATTGGCGTTAATTGTCGCTACATAAAAATCGTAGCTAAAAATTATGGCACCCTGCCTGCATGGCATGAAGGCGCTGGCGGCAAGGCGCATACCTTTTTTGATGAAATAACTTTGAACTAGTAGATAGATTAACTTAAAAGAGAAAAAGCTAAGGATCCAGACCCATAACGCACCCACAAAAATCGCATTCAACTTTCATTTCAAAAACCTATCTTTGCAGCAAAGATGAAGCACATACGTAATTTCTGCATAATTGCACATATAGACCACGGGAAAAGCACCTTAGCAGACCGTTTGTTAGAATATACCAATACCATTAGCAAGCGGGAATCGCAGGCGCAATTGCTCGATAATATGGATTTGGAACGGGAACGCGGGATCACGATAAAGAGTCATGCCATACAGATGAACTTTAAAATCGACGATCAGGAATATAATTTCAATTTAATTGACACCCCGGGTCATGTCGATTTTTCGTACGAAGTTTCGCGTTCTATTGCTGCCTGCGAAGGCGCATTATTAATTGTAGATGCCTCGCAGGGTATCCAAGCACAAACCATCTCTAATCTTTACCTCGCGCTCGAACACGACCTGGAGATTATTCCAATCTTAAATAAGATGGATCTTCCCGGCGCAATGCCCGAGGAAGTAAAAGACCAGATTATCGATTTAATTGGTTGTAAAAGAGAAGAGATTATTCCGGCATCTGGTAAAACCGGAATGGGCATTCCCGAAATTTTACAAGCAATTGTAGAAAGGGTTCCTGCTCCTGTTGGCGACCCCGAAGCACCATTACAAGCTTTGATTTTCGACAGCGTATTTAATTCGTTCAGAGGAATTATCGCCTATTACAAAGTAGTTAATGGCGAAATTAAAAAGGGCGATAAAGTAAAATTTATTAATACCGGAAAGCAATATTTAGCCGACGAAGTTGGAGTCTTAAAATTAGAGATGTCGCCACGCAATGTGGTTAAAACAGGCGACGTAGGTTATATTATTTCAGGAATTAAAGAAGCTCGTGAGGTAAAAGTTGGCGATACCATTACGACTACAGAAAATGGTTCTGCAAATGCAATACAAGGTTTTGAGGAAGTAAAACCAATGGTTTTTGCAGGCATTTATCCGGTCGATACCGACGAGTTTGAGGAATTAAGGGAAGCAATGCACAAGTTGCAGTTAAACGATGCTTCTATCGTTTTCGAGCCCGAGAGCTCGGCAGCTTTAGGTTTTGGTTTTAGGTGCGGTTTCCTGGGTATGTTGCACATGGAAATTATCCAGGAACGCCTGGAACGCGAATTCGATATGACCGTAATTACCACTGTTCCCAACGTATCGTATATTGCACATACTACCAAAGGCGAAGAATTTATCGTCAACAATCCATCGGATTTACCGGACCCAAGTAAATTAGATTCTGTCGAAGAGCCTTTTATTAAAGCCAATATCATTACCAAAGCAGAGTTCGTTGGCCCGGTAATGTCACTGTGTATTCAAAAAAGAGGAAGTATTGTTAACCAGTCGTATTTAACCTCAGACCGCGTCGAACTTGTATTCGAAATGCCAATGGGCGAAATTGTATTCGATTTTTACGATAAATTGAAAACAATATCTAAAGGTTATGCCTCATTCGATTATCATCAGATGGGTTACCGTAAATCTGATCTGGTACGATTAGATATGTTATTAAATGAAGAACCGGTCGATGCATTATCGTCGCTAATCCATCGTTCTAATGCTTATGATTTTGGAAAAAAGATCTGCGAAAAATTAAGAGAATTAATTCCTCGTCAGCAATTTGAGATCAAAATTCAAGCTTCTATTGGGGCTAAGGTAATCGCCAGAGAAACGCTGAGCGCCCTTCGAAAAGATGTAACCGCCAAATGTTATGGTGGCGATATTTCGCGTAAAAGGAAGCTCTTAGAAAAACAGAAAAAAGGTAAGAAACGGATGCGCCAGGTAGGTAACGTAGAAATACCCCAATCGGCATTTATGGCCGTTTTAAAATTAGATTAAAATAGTATAACGTATTACATATAGAGTAATAAGACTATACGTCGCCTTGCAAAACCTCAATACGCAAAAAATGAATTTACTAGACGGAAAATTTGCCTCAGAAAAAATAAAAACAGAGATCGCAGCAGAAGCGGCAGCTTTTTTAGTGCAAAGTGGACGTAAGCCACACTTAGTTGCCATATTAGTTGGTAACGACGGAGGCAGCGAAACTTATGTGGCTAGTAAAATGAAAAACTGCGAAAAAGTAGGTTTTCAATCCTCATTAATAAGATACGATAATTCGGTAAGCGAAGCCGAATTATTAGCGAAAATTGAAGAAATTAATCATGATGCTGGAGTTGATGGTTTAATTGTTCAATTGCCTTTACCTCAGCATATAGATCCGGAAAAAGTAACCGAAACGATCGATTACCGTAAAGATGTAGATGGCTTCCATCCTATTAACCTGGGTCGGATGATGCGTAACCTACCCTGCTTTATTCCTGCAACTCCTTATGGGATCTTATTAATGTTAAAAGCTTATGATATAGACACTACCGGTAAGCATTGTGTAGTTGTTGGGCGGAGTAATATTGTGGGCAGCCCTATGAGTATTTTAATGGCCCGAAATGCAAACCCCGGCAATTGCACAGTAACCTTAACCCATAGTAAAACCTCTAATTTAAAAGAAATGGTTTTACAGGGCGATATCGTTATCGCAGCTATTGGTAGGAAGAATTTTGTAACTGCCGACATGGTAAAACCCGGTGCGATTATTATCGATGTAGGTATTAACAGAGAAAGCTCGGCAACGACCAAATCGGGTTACAAACTATATGGAGATGTCGATTTCGAAAATGTGGCGCCAAAAACTTCATGGATTACCCCAGTACCTGGTGGGGTAGGTTTAATGACCATTGTTGGACTTTTAAAAAATACTTTAGCTTCTGCAAAAGGTAATATCTACCCTAAAATATAGAAACATAATTAACTGATAGATAGGCGTATTAATTAAGACATAGCAATAGTTAATTATTAATATACGTGTAAAAAAAGTTTAATTTTACGTACATAATTAATACCTTTGGTTATTCATTTAAATAATTTGCCATGGATACCAAATTAACTTTAAGCTTTAACCAAGAGGTGGTAGAAAAAGCTAAAAAATATGCTGCAGATCATCACATCAGTTTATCAAGATTAATCGAACACCTATTAATTCAAGTAACCGCCAAAGAATACGAATCCCTAGAAGATTATCCTATTGCCGATTGGGTAAGTATGGTTGCTGAAGGCGAAGTTGAATACAAAAAATCGCCTGCTCGTTCACGAAAAGATGCAAAAGATGAATTTTTATCTACTAAGAAATAATGCAGCGTTTATTTTTAGATGCCAATATATTGGTTTCAATTTTAAATAAAGAATATCCATTATTTACCTACTCGTCTAGAATTCTAAGCTTGGCAGCCCATCCTAAATTCGAGGTCTACTCTTCTCCTTTGTGCTTAGCTATCGCTTTTTATTTTGCAGAAAAAAAACAAAATAGACAAGCAGCTAAACAGAAGATAGATTTACTTTGCAAGCACCTCAAAATCGCCGAAAACTCTATGCATGGTGTGCACCATACTTTACAGAACAAATCAATTCATGATTTTGAAGATGGCCTTGAATATTACGCAGCAAAAGAAAATAGTTGTAATTGTATTATTACCGAAGATGTTGAAGATTTTTATTTCTCCGACATTGAAGTACTTAGCTGCAAGGCCTTTTTTAAACAGTACTTAATCAAGTAATTTTTTTTTCAGATTACTTATTGCTTAAAACTTATCCGATGGAGATGAACTTCTTCAACCAATTCTCTTTTAAACCCACATACAAGCCATCATCACGCTGTTGCGTAGGGTAAATCCTGATATAATCGCCTTGACCCTCCGCTCCCCGCCCAGTCGTTAAGCTATAGCTCCACCTATGGATCGGACACACAATATGCCCCTCTGTACACCAGCCGCCACTTAAAATCCCACCAGCATGCGGACAAGTATTTTGTATGGCATAGAACTGCGCTCCGGTTTTAACTAAGCAAATCTTTTTCCCGTTAGCCATTACCATTTTAACAAAATCGTCGCCAATCTGCTCTTGTTTTGACAAAACCTTTACCCAAATCATCTTTTCTGCTTTTTTGAATGTGTATATTTGCGCTCTAATTTACGAAATGGCACATCAAATCCCAGAAGACGGCACATTACTTCCTTTAATGGAAGAATTTTACACCATACAAGGCGAAGGATTTAATACCGGCAAAGCAGCTTATTTTATCCGTTTAGGGGGTTGCGATGTGGGTTGCCATTGGTGCGATGTAAAAGAAAGCTGGAATGCAGAATTGCACCCGCTTACTTTAGTCGATGATATTATTACTAAAGCCGATACTTTTCCGGGCAAAGCAGTTGTAGTAACAGGTGGCGAGCCTTTAATTTATAACCTCGATTATTTAACACAAAAGCTCCAGGAAAAAAACATCCTTACTTTTATAGAAACATCGGGGGCTTACCCATTATCAGGATCGTGGGATTGGATCTGTTTATCGCCTAAAAAATTTAAAGCTCCACGCCCAGACATCACGCCTTTTGCCAACGAATTGAAGGTCATTGTCTTCAATAAAAGTGATTTCGAATGGGCCGAAAAATACGCCGAAACCGTTTCGCCAACTTGTAAACTATACCTTCAACCCGAATGGTCTAAAGCTAAAGAAATGACGCCGCTTATTGTCGACTATGTAATGGCAAATCCAAAATGGGAAATATCGCTGCAAACCCATAAATTTCTTAATATTCCCTAAAATTATTTACTTTAGTCTAAAACAGACTATCATGATTAGGTATTTAGTGTTTTTTTTATGTGGCCTTACCTTTTCGGCAAGTGCCCAAACTTCGAACATTAAAAAGGCGCAGCAAAACTACGACGATGCCCAACAGTACCTTGCGCAAAAAGCCTACGAAAAAGGAATAAAATACCTGGACGAGGCAGTAAAGGCCGATCCAAAATTTGAAGCTGCCTATATTCAGTTAGGAGACATTTATAGTCGTTTAAAATTATTGCTTAAGGCTAAAGAAAATTACCAGAAAGCATTAGAATCGTCGACCAATGTCAACCCAAGAATTTATTATGTACTGGCCGAAAGCGAATTATTAACTGGTAATTACGAACAAGCCCGTCAAAATTTCCTGCATTTCCAGCAAAAATATCAGGGTACAGACCCAAATTATATTGATAAAACAAAAAAATTCCTCTTGGATTGCGATTTTGCTTTAACAGCAATTAAGACCCCCGTTAAATATGGCCCCATTAATATGGGTTTTAATATCAATAGCGAATACCGCGACTACTTTCCGGCATTAACTGCCGATGGTGAAACGCTTATTTTTTCGAGGGTCGTTAACGGTAACGAAGATTTTTATATTGCCCATAAAAAAGATAACGAATGGCAAAAAGCGGCCCCTTTAAGCCCGGTTATCAATACTCCTAATTTTAATGAGGGTGCCCAATCTATATCGCCCGATGGAAAATATCTTTTCTTTACCGGCTGCAATCGGCCGGAGGGCCGCGGAAGATGTGACATTTATGTGTCGCGCAGAGAAGGAAATGACTGGGGCAAAGCTTTCAACCTGGGGCCAACTATTAATTCGGAATATTGGGAATCGCAACCTTCTATTAGCCCCGATGGTAACACCCTTTATTTTGTAAGTAACAGGCCTGGAGGCATTGGCGGCTACGATATTTGGAAAAGTACTTTAAATGACGATGCAAAATGGACTATACCTGTAAATCTGGGCCCGGAAATTAATACACCTTACAACGAAAGCACTCCGTTTATGCATGCCGATGGCAAAACCCTTTATTTTTCTTCAGACGGATGGCCAGGAATGGGGAATAAAGATATTTTCTTTAGCAGGATAGATAATGATGGAAAATGGAGCAGGCCAAAGAATATGGGTTACCCAATTAATACTTTTAGCGAAGAAACAGGTTTAATTGTAACTGCCGACGGTAGCACTGGCCTTTTCTCTTCAAACCTGGGTGGAGGTTTCGGCGAGCTCGATATTTACCGTTTCGAGCTTCAGGAGCAGGCTAAACCCCTACCTGTAACCTATGTAAGAGGTATTGTTAGGGATAGAGAAACCAGAGAATTATTAATGGCCAATGTATTGGTTATTAATCTGGAAACCAATAATGCTGTTTTTAACGATTATACCTCCGAAACTAACGGCGATTTTTTAACGGTATTGCCCATAGGAAACACCTACGCTTTTAATGTCGAAGCAGCCAATTACCTGTTTTATTCGCAGTACTTCGACTTAAGTAAAACAAATACAGACAAACCCTTCGAAATAGAAATTCTGCTCGATAAAATAAAAATCGGAGCTAATGCCACTCTGAATAATATATTTTTCGAGACCAATAAATTCGAGCTACTCCCAACATCGATGGTCGAACTCCA
Organism: Bacteroidota bacterium; assembly: GCA_040388055.1. GTDB lineage: Bacteria > Bacteroidota > Bacteroidia > Sphingobacteriales > Sphingobacteriaceae > Pedobacter. The sequence continues at coordinate 53,767 of JAZKCO010000008.1, read as the reverse complement.
GATACTGATCGACTTTTTAAATGCCAATGAAAAAATAGAAATCGAAATACAGGGGCATACCGATAATGTTGGCGAAACTAAATTAAATGAAAAGTTATCCGAAAACAGGGCAAAAGAAGTTTACAATTTTCTAATTGTTAATGGAATTAATGCAAAACGGTTAACTTATAAAGGTTTTGGCGAAAGCATGCCGCGGGCCGATAATGCTACAGCAGCTGGTAGGCAACTCAATAGGCGCACCGCATTTATTATTACCAAAAAATAAAGATTTTAAATAATAGCCTGTCTAACTCTAACTAACTTAACCAATAGTTCTTCTAGTAAAGCCAAATTAAGCATGTTTGCGCCATCAGACTTGGCATTAGCAGGATCTGGATGGGTTTCTATAAATAATCCATCTGCGCCCACGGCTATAGCCGCTTTTGCAATAGTTGTAATGAGTTCGGGTTTACCACCGGTAACTCCACTACTTTGATTAGGTTGTTGTAAAGAATGCGTACAATCCATTACTACAGGTACGCCAAAGCTTTGCATTTCTGGTAAACCCCGATAATCTACAATCAGGTCCTGATAACCAAATGTATTACCTCTATCTGTTAAAATTACCCGGTTGTTTCCGGAATCAATAATTTTATCGACTGCAAACTTCATCGATCCAGCCGATAAAAATTGTCCTTTTTTAACGTTTACGACTTTGCCGGTTTTAGCTGCTGCTATTAAAAGGTCTGTTTGACGACATAAAAATGCCGGGATTTGTAATACATCTACGTAAGCGGCAGCCATTGCAGCTTCGGCACTTTCGTGAATATCGGTAACAGTTGGTACATCGAAGGTTTTCCCAACTTTTTCTAAAATCTTTAATGCCTTTTCGTCGCCAATTCCTGTAAAAGAACTTCCTTTACTCCTGTTTGCTTTACGATACGAACCTTTAAAAATATAAGGTATATTTAATTTATCGGTAATACCAACAATCTTTTCCGCAATTCTTAAGGCCATATCTTCGCCTTCTATGGCACAAGGCCCAGCCATTAAAAAGAAATTGGTAGAATTTTGATGTTTAAGCTTATCTATTTGCATGTTCGTTGTGCGTTGGGCGTTTTTCGTTGGTCGTTGGTTAACTGTTTGAATTGGTTAGTTGGTTACTCGTTGTGCGTTCGACGCTTTTTAATTCCCCAGTTCTGACATAAATTTAATTCTCATCAATTGTATTTCTTCACGGGTATAGTCGCTTTCGCCCAGGTCGCTTAGGGCTTCATCGATCGAATCGTTTTCGGCCGCTCTAAAATAATCGAAAACCTCATCTTGCCGGTCCTCATCAATCATTTCGTCGATAAAATAACCCAGGTTAAGTTTAGTACCGGAATTAACAATCGCTTCGACTTCTTTTAAAATATCAAAATAAGTAATGCCTTTGGAGCGGGCAATATCTTCGAGGCCAATTTGCCGGTCTATATTCTGAATAATCGAAACTTTTAATGCAGATTTATTGGCCTGGGTTTTAATAACAAGATCTATCGGCCGTTCTATGTCGTTATCTTCCACATACTTTTTAATCAGTTCCAGAAAAGATCCACCAAATTTAAGCGCTTTACCATGTCCAACCCCCGAAATCTGCTTCAGCTCGTCCATAGTAATCGGATAATGCGTGCACATTTCTTCTAAAGACGGATCCTGAAATACGACGAAAGGTGGAACGTTCTTTTGCTTTGCAATTTTTTTACGTAAATCTTTCAATAAACCTAAAAGCTGCATATCTAAAGCACCCGTTCCATGTTTTACATCATCTTCACCGTCGTCGGGCGCATTTTCTATTAATTCGTTTAAAATAAATTTCAAACTATATGGGTTTTCGATAAAGTCTTTTCCGGTATTGGTTAGCCTTAATAAACCATAATTATCAATATCTTTCGATACAAAATTATTTAAGACTGCCTGTCGTATCAGCGATTTCCATAAAATCACGCCATCGGCAGCACCCATACCAAATTCTTTGAGTTTATTTTGCTCATAAGCAATGGTTTGCGCCGTTTCACTACCCATAAAAATATTAAGCAGGTGGGTATCATCAAATTTTTCGCCCGTAGAAAGGATTAACTTTAAGAAAGTTAGCAGGTGTTGCTCTGCTTCAAAATGTTGTTTTGGCTTTTTACAATTATCGCACATGCAATTACAGCCAGTTTCGTTAAAATTCTCACCAAAATAATGTAGAATTTGTTTCCTCCGGCATACGCCAGATTCGGCATAATCGATCACTTCCTTCAAAATCTGGGTACCAATTTCGCGCTCCGAAACCGGTTTATCTTTCATAAACTTAGCTAGTTTATCGACATCCTTTTGTGCATAAAAAGCCAGGCAAACCCCTTCTCCACCATCACGGCCTGCTCTTCCAGTTTCCTGGTAATAACCTTCCATGCTTTTAGGAATATCGTGATGGATCACAAAACGAACATCGGGCTTATCGATCCCCATTCCAAAAGCTATAGTGGCTACAATAACTTCCACATCTTCCATCAAAAACTTATCCTGCGTATCGGCACGTACTTTAGGTTCGAGCCCCGCATGGTAAGGCAAAGCTTTAATACCATTCAAATTTAAACTCTCGGCAACCTCTTCTACCTTTTTCCTGCTTAAGCAATAAATAATACCCGATTTACCAGTATTGTATTTAATATATCTTATAATTTCTTTAATTACATCGCGCTTTGGCCTAATTTCGTAAAACAGGTTGGGCCGGTTAAATGACGATTTAAACAGCGTCGCATCAGTCATTTGCAGGTTCTTAATAATGTCCTGCTGTACTTTTGGCGTTGCTGTGGCGGTTAAGGCAATAATCGGGATTTCTTCTCCCAAGCCGCTAATAACCTGTCTTATTTTCCGATATTCGGGCCTAAAATCGTGACCCCATTCTGATATACAATGAGCTTCATCTACGGCAACGAATGAAATTTTTAACAAGCGTAAAAATTCAATATTTTCGTGTTTAGCCAACGATTCTGGTGCGACATAAAGTAATTTAGTCTGACCATTAAGTAAATCGCTCTTTACCTGGGTAATTTCAGATTTATTGAGCGATGAATTTAAAAAATGAGCAATGCTATCGCTACCACCAAACGCCCGGAGTTGGTCGACTTGGTTTTTCATTAATGCAATTAAGGGCGAAATTACAATGGCAGTTCCCTCACTCATTAAGGCTGGAAGCTGATAACAAATGGACTTGCCCCCACCCGTGGGCATAATTACAAAGGTGTTTTTACCCTCTAAAATGTTTGTAATTATCGACTCCTGATCACCCTTAAAATTATCGAAACCGAAGAAAGTTTGCAAATTATCAAACAACGACTTTTTAACGTCCATTTTTTGTATCAAATATTCTGTGCTATTATTGTTCAAAATAACATAATTTTGCAGTAATTAAAGCATTAATATACTAATAATTTTCTGTTTGAAAAGTAAAAAATCTATTATCGAAACCGCAGTTACCACTTTCAAGTTAGAATCTGAGGCTGTTTTAAATTTAATACAGCATATAAACGACGATTTTGTAAATGTTGTATATGCGATTTTAAAGAGCAAAGGGCGCGTAATTGTTACCGGCATTGGCAAAAGCGCTATTATTGCTCAAAAAATTGTAGCTACATTTAACTCAACAGGCACTCCGGCAATTTTTATGCATGCAGCCGATGCCGTTCATGGCGACCTGGGAATGATACAGCAAAACGATATTGTAATTTGCTTATCTAAGAGTGGTAATACCCCCGAAATTAAATTATTGGCCCCCTTGCTAAAACAGTCCGGCAATTTATTAGTAGGGATAATCGGACAAATAGATTCGGACCTTGCACGCAAGGCAGACCTTGTCTTAAATACTACTGTAGAAAAAGAGGCTTGTCCGCATAATTTAGCACCAACCACAAGTACCACCGCCCAATTGGCAATGGGCGATGCACTGGCAATATGCCTGTTAGAAGCCCGGGCTTTTAATAAAAGTGATTTCGCCAGGTATCATCCCGGTGGCTCTTTGGGCAAAAGGCTATATTTAAAAGCTGGAGATATTGCTACAAAAAATGAAAAACCTGCCATTTCGCCAACTGCAACAGTAAAAGAAGTAATTATAGAAATTAGCAAGAACAGGTTAGGCGCGGTTGCGGTTATAGAAAATGACAAAGTTTTGGGCATTATTACCGACGGGGATATTAGGAGAATGCTCGAAAAACATACTAGTCTCGAAAACATTAAAGCTGCCGATTTAATGAATACCAACCCTAAGAAAATCGACAAAGGAGAGTTAGCCCTTTTAGCATTAGAAATTATCAAAACAAATAATATTACGCAGTTATTGGTAATGCAGGGTAACAATTACTGTGGAATGATACATTTACATGACCTTTTAGCTGAGGGTATTGTTTAAATAAATTTATCTTTGCAAGAGATGAATAAAAATAACTACGCATTAATAATGGCTGGCGGTGTTGGCAGTCGTTTTTGGCCGGTAAGCAGAACCGAGTTCCCTAAACAGTTTATTGACTTTTTTGGCGTAGGAAAAACCCTTATTCAGAGTACTTACGAAAGATTTTTACAAATCTGTCCGCCCGAAAACATTTATATTGTTACTAACGAAATTTATGTTGGTTTAATTAAGGAACAGTTACCGCAATTAAATACCAGCCAGATCCTGGCAGAGCCTATAATGAGAAATACAGCACCCTGTATTGCTTATGGCTCCATGAAAATCGCTCAAATTAATCCAAATGCGGTTATTGTTGTAGCTCCATCAGACCATACGATCAGCAATCTTGAGGGCTTTACCCAAGCTATTCATCAATCTTTAAAAGCGGCAGCAGCGAGTAAATGCTTAATCACCCTGGGCATTAAACCCAATAGGCCCGATACTGGCTATGGTTATATTCAATACATAAACGAAGCATTAACGGCCGACGAACATATATTTAAAGTAAAAACCTTTACCGAAAAACCTAATCTCGAGCTGGCCCAGTCTTTTGTGCAAAGCGGCGATTTTTTATGGAATGCCGGGATTTTTATATGGTCGGCAAAAGCGATTAATCAGGCTTTTGAAAAACATCTTCCAGATATGCACGAAATTTTTATGCAGGGCAATATGTTTTACAATACACCAAAAGAAGCCGAATTTATTGCTAATGCCTACTTACAGTGCACAAATATTTCTATCGATTTCGCCATTATGGAAAAAGCAACGAACGTTTATGTGCTCCCATCAGATTTTGGCTGGTCCGATTTAGGTACCTGGGCATCTATTTACGAAATGTCTGAAAAAGATTATGTGGGCAATGCCGTAATCCCCGCCAAAAAGGTAATGATGTTCGATTCGTCTAATTGTATGGTTAATGTACCCAAAGAGAAATTAGTGATCCTGCAAGGTTTGCATAATTACATTGTTGTCGAATCTAACCACACTTTACTGATCTGCCCAAGAGCTGAAGAACAAAATGTGAAAAACATTGTTGCCGATGTAAAGGCTAAGTTTGGGAATAAGTATATCTAGTTGGTTATTCGTTTAGCGTCTATCGAAAAACTAAAGCCGTTGTCTAACGGCTTCGTATAAAATTACGCCAGCCGATACGGATACATTTAAGCTTCCTATTTCGCCGAACATCGGGATCTTGGCCAAATGATTAGCCATTCTTAAAATTTCGTTAGAAATTCCTTCATCCTCTGCACCCATTACAATTGCCGTAGGTATGGTATAGTCGGGAACATAAATTAAATCGCTCGTTTTTTCGGTACAAGCTACGATCTGTAAACCACATTCCTGTAAAAACAAAGAAGTCTGATGTAAATTCTGATGCCTGCATACTGGAATGGTAAATAAAGCACCGGCCGAAGTTTTAATGGCATCGGCATTAAGCTGCGCCGAATTTTTAACGGGAACAACAATAGCATGAACCCCTACACAAGCCGCTGTTCTGGCAATTGCTCCCATATTACGCACGTCGGTAATTCCATCTAAAATTAAAATAAGGGGCACCTCTCCTTTCTCGTAAATGGAGGGAATAATATCCTCGATCTTCTGAAAACTGATTGGAGAAATTACCGCAATTACACCCTGATGGTTCTTCTGGGTCATCCGGTTCAATTTTTCTATCGGAACCAGGTTTACCGGAATATCCAGCCCCCGCAACTCGCCTTTAAGTTCGCTAATAAGCTCTCCGTTTAAATTACGCTGCAAATAAATATTCTCTATATCTTTGCCCGCTTTAATTGCTTCTATAACCGCACGGATACCAAAAATAAATTCATTATTCTCTTTTGCACGCTGGGGTCTTTTAAAATTATCCATACTTTGTAATCAGTTACAAAAGTAAACTAAATAAACTTAATTGCTTATCAACATTTAAATGTTTAAAAAGAATAAAACCAAAAAATGTGCTAAAAAATTAGCTGGTTATCCCTCAACTTGTTAACAAACAACTTAAAACTTATTCGAACAATACCTTAAAGTTTTAGCTATTTTTGTTGTTATGATAACTGATAACGAACCACAAGGACAAGGAAAATTTTCTACATCAGCCAGAAAAAGCAGATTATCTACTTCGATTAATACCATGGGTAAAATACCACCCCAGGCGGTCGATTTGGAAGAAGCTGTTTTGGGGGCCTTGATGCTGGAAAAAGATGCCCTTTCTACAGTTATCGACATCTTAAAACCAGAAGTATTTTACCAGGAGGCTCATAAAAAGATATTTGAAGCCATCCAGCAGCTTTTTCAGAAATCTAAACCTGTCGATATTTTAACGGTTACTGCCGAAATGCGGCAACAGGGTACTTTAGAAATAGTGGGTGGCGCTTATTACATTACCAACCTTACTAACCGGGTTGCATCGGCCGCAAACATAGAGTACCATGCCCGGATTATTTCTCAAAAATATATTCAACGCGAGCTAATCAGGATTTCTACAGAAATTATTACCAATGCTTACGAAGATACAACCGATATTTTCGACCTTTTAGACCATGCCGAGAAAAATCTCTTCGATATTGCTCAAAATAACCTGCGTCGGGATACGCAAAAAATGGACGAGATTATTAAACAGTCCCTGGCTACCCTCGAAGAATTACGTACAAAAACCGATGGTTTAACCGGGGTTCCTTCTGGGTTTACCGATCTGGATAGAATTACTGGCGGCTGGCAAAAATCAGATTTGGTCATCATTGCAGCCAGGCCCGCAATGGGTAAAACAGCATTTGTACTTACCTGTGCTCGTAATGCAGCGGTCGATTTTAAAAAACCAGTGGTTGTGTTTTCCCTGGAAATGTCGTCGGTGCAATTGGTAAATCGTTTAATATCGGGCGAGACCGAGATCGAACAAGAAAAAATAAGAAAAGGAAACCTGGCCGAATGGGAATGGCAACAGCTCCATAGTAAAATCGGCACCTTAACCGAAGCTCCACTGTTAATAGACGATACCCCGGCGCTAAATATATTCGAATTTAGGGCGAAATGCAGGCGCCTAAAATCGCAGTACGATATTCAAATGGTTATTGTAGATTATTTGCAATTAATGCATGGTAAAGGCGAAGGACAAAGTGGTGGTGGGAACCGCGAGCAAGAAATAGGTAGCATTTCGAGAGCATTAAAATCTGTAGCCAAAGAATTAGAGGTCCCGGTACTGGCCCTTTCACAATTAAGTCGCGCCGTAGAAAACCGGCCCGGACAGAACGGGAAAAGACCGTTATTATCCGATTTACGGGAGTCGGGCTCTATCGAACAGGATGCAGATATGGTATTGTTCTTATACCGGCCAGAATATTATGGAATTACCGAAGACGAAAACGGACGATCGCAAGCTGGTATTGGCGAGGTAATTATTGCAAAACATAGAAACGGCGAAACTGGCATTGTTCCACTTCGTTTTATTGGTAAGTATGTTAAATTTGCCGATTTAGAAGAGAGTTTTATGCCACAAAATAGCTTTTCTTCCGAAAATACAGCTATGCTTCCCTCTCAGAATTTTGACCGCCCTTCGGGCAATGTAATTATTAAACCTTCGAGCATGAACGATATGCACGATGAGGATACACCGTTTTAATTTATAAAACCCAAAGCGATTTTTACATCAACCTGGAGAAATAATCCATTTATTTACCTGGTAAAAAATAGGATTTGCTCGACTCCGCTTCGAGAAAGATATTACTTTGTTCGACTGCGCTTCGAGAAAATGTATGTTTTGTTCGGGAAAAGTACCACTTTGTTCGACTCCGCTTCGAGTCGGCTTCGGGAAAAAGGCCCTTTTGTTCGAGTCGGCTTCGGGAAAGCTTCGACTCCGCTTCGGGAATCCTTCGAGAAAGCTTCGAGACAGTTTCGAGATAGTTTCGACCCGGCAAGCCCAGCAGCCGAAAAACTCCCGAAGGTCGCCCGAACGTATCTCGAACTTGGTAATAACCTGTCTCGAAACAAATACCTGGCTTGCCCGAATAATTGTAAACTGTCTTATACTAGATTACCCTTACAAAAGCGGATAGTTAAACGGTTAAATACTTACAATTATAAAAACATAAACGGAGATATCCTTACATTTCATTTTCTTCAAGCTGAAATACCCTTACATCCCTCGATGAAGTCCTGATGTTTTCGCCATTTTCCTGTCTGTGCCGATCCGACGGTGTGATTTATTTCAAAATATAAAACCTAGAATTATACCAAACAAGACAATTATTGGTGGACTTATCTTAGTAAAAACCAGCAATAAAAAGGTAGAAATTAAAATCGATAGAGCTAACCAATCTAAGCCGATAGGTTTTACCAGAAGGATAAAAGCTGCGATAATGAAGCCTACACTTACTGCATTTACGCCCGATAAAGATTGCTTAATGAGGGTAACTTTTTTTAAATCGTCCCAAAATGGAACAATAAAAAGAACCAGGATCAAGCCTGGTAAATTAATACCCAGCACAGCGAGGAAACCACCCAGAGCTTGCCCGGAAGCCCCATAACCACCATGTTTCATGCTTAGTGCCCCTAAATAACTTGTAAAAGAAAAAGTGGGCCCCGGAAGTACTTGTTGCAAAGCAAAACCAGAAAGAAAATCGGATGGGATCATGTAATGCTTCATTTCTACAAATTCTGTAAACATTAAAGGAACAAGCACCTGACCGCCACCAAATACAAAAATCCCGTTCCGGTAAAAGTTCTCGAATAACCTAATAGGCAAACTAAATGGGGATGTTCGATTAATAATAGCCCCCAGCATAGCCATAACTAACATTACCCCAATAAAATAACTCAATTTACGTGGATTAATATTGGCAAATAAACGTACTCTAATTTGCGCCTCATCGGTTGGGGTACCTATTGCCGAAGAAACCATCCCCCCAATTAATATCGCCAGCGGAAATACGTAGGCATTTTTTAACACTAATGTTGCAATAACAGCGCCAAATGCCAGAAGGAAAGAAATTTCAGTTTTCAGTACTTTCTTCGCTAAATGAAAAGCGCCATAAGCCACAATTCCTAATGCAACAGGGTTGATGAACTTTAGAACTTCTATAAATTTCTGCTTCTGATCGAGCATAGCATAGCTTACCGCTGCTAAAGTCATGATGGCGGCAGATGGAAGAATCCAGATTAAAAAAGTAACTATAGCTAATTTTAAACCACCAACTTTGTACGCAATTCCAACTAAGGTTTGGGTCGAGGCCGGACCCGGAAGTACCTGTGCAAGTGCATTTAATTCCAGTAAATCTTCTTCAGAGACAAAATGGGTATTTTTAACAAAATACCTAAGCAAAAGAGAAATATGCGCTTGTGCACCGCCAAAGGCGGTAAAAGTAAAGAAGATTACGTTTCTAATAAACAAGAGCTGTCTTTTTGCCATTTTTTGTTGCTAATCGTCTTCGTAATCTAAACCTGCAGCGCTTTGGTATGCTCCCTGTAGCTCCGAAAACGAATGCATATCCCGTTTAGCTTTAGCTACTAACATTCCTTTCTGGTAAATAGCAATAGCCTGCTCCTTTTGATCTTCTTTTTCGTATAATTTACCTAAATGATAATAGGTACCCACATAATCAGGATATTTGTTAACCAATTTTAAATAGTATTCGAAAGCATTTTTAATATCATTTAAAGTATTATACTCCGTTGCTATTGCATAAAGAACAAAAGGGTCGTTAGAATCATTCACTAAAAATTCTAATAACTTAGCTAATCGCGTGCTTTGCATTTTAAATCCCTGCTTTTTTAATTAGATTTGCACAAAGACAATTTAAAAAATCATCATCTGTGTTAGTTTATTGCCGATGTTGGTTTGATTACCTATAAATCCAAAATATATGAAAATATTAGTTTGTATTAGTAATGTTCCAGACACCACTACAAAAATAACTTTTACCAACGATAATACACAATTCAATACTTCGGGAGTTCAATTTATTGTAAACCCTTACGACGAAATTGCATTATCGAGAGCTATTGAGCTTTGCGAAGGCGGAAAAGGCACGGTAACTGTGATTAATGTGGGCGAAAGTACAACAGATCCGACCATAAGAAAAGCCTTAGCGATTGGTGCCGACGATGCTGTTAGAATTGATGCCGCCCCAAGAGATGCCTATTTCACGGCTTTTCAGATTGCCCAATATGCTAAAGCTAACGATTTCGATTTCATTTTATGTGGTCGTGAGTCAATTGATTATAATGGTTCTCAGGTTGCAGCTATGATTGGCGAATTTCTTGACATCCCCTCTATTTCGATTATTAAAAAGTTAGATTTTGAAGGTACAACCGCAACTATAGAGCGCGAAATTGAAGGCGGTAAAGAGGTCGTTTCGGTTAGCGGTAAATTTGTGGCCAGCTGCTCTGAGGGTACTGCAGAAGCTAAAATTCCTAATATGCGGGGAATTATGTCTGCACGAACCAAACCTTTAACCGTAATAAGTGTTCAGGAAATTGAAGAATTAGGTAAAGTAACTAAATTCGAAACCCCGGCACCACGTGGAACCGTTAAATTAATCCCGGCCGAGCATGCAGAAGAGCTAATTGGCTTATTGCATAGTGAAGCAAAAGTGATATAATTTTAGGATTTAGACAGCGCGGTTAGCTAATTAGTTAATAGACCGAAAGTCGTTAGTCGGAAAGTTGTTAGTCCGAGAGTTAATAGTCCGAAAGTTAATAGACCGAAAGTTGTTAGTCGGAAAGTTGTTAGACCGAAAGTCGCTAGTCGGAAAACGATAAACGAATTAAACAATTAAACAACGATTAAACGAACAAGATAATTAGTTAATAGTCCGAAAGTCAGTTAATAGACCGAAAGTCGCTAGTCCGAAAGTTAATAGTCCGAAAGTTAATAGACCGAAAGTTAATAGTCCGAAAGTTGTTAGACCGAAAGTTAATAGTCCGAAAGTCGTTAGTTGGAAAATGATAAACGAATTAAACAATTAAACATAATATGTCTGTATTAGTATATGTAGAACAAGCTGGTGGCAAATTTAAGAAATCTGTTTTTGAAGCAGTTTCTTATGCTAAGGCCATTGCCGATAAACAAAGTACCAATCTTACCGCTATTGCTATTGGCGATATTGCCGATAGCGAGTTAAAAGCATTAGGTAAATATGGTGCATCGAAAGTTTTGACTGTTAAAAATGAACAGTTAAAGGATTTTGTAAATCAAGCCTATGCCGCGGTAATTGCCGAGGCAGCCCGAAAAGAAGATGCAGCTTTAGTTGTACTTTCTAATTCTTTCTCTGGTAAAGGTTTAGCACCTCGAATTGCAGTAAAACTTAAAGCTGGGTTAATCGATGGCGCTGTCGAACTACCAAATTTTGAAAATGGTTTTTCGGTTAAGAAAACCGCATTTTCGGGTAAAGCATTTGCCATAACTACCTTAACCTCTGCCAATAAAGTTATTGCATTAAATCCAAACGCTTTTGGCAGCAAAGAATCTGAGGTTGAGACAACTATCGTGGCTTTTAGCCCGGAAGTGAAGTCGACCGATCTTGCAGTGGTTATTAAAGAAATTGTACGGGCTACCAATAAAATCTCACTACCAGATGCAGAACTAGTTGTTTCTGCTGGCCGCGGACTAAAAGGCCCGGAAAATTGGGGAATGGTCGAAGAGTTGGCTAGTCTTTTAGGTGCGGCTACCGCCTGCTCAAAACCGGTTTCGGATGCAGGTTGGCGGCCACATTCGGAGCACGTTGGTCAAACTGGTATTGCTATAAGCCCTAATTTATATATTGCCATTGGCATTTCTGGAGCGATACAGCATTTAGCAGGCGTAAGTTCGTCGAAAGTAATCGTGGTAATTAACAAAGACCCGGAAGCTCCTTTCTTTAAAGTGGCAGATTATGGTATAGTTGGCGATGCTTTCGAAGTTGTTCCAAAGATTATTGCAGCTTTAAAAGCACATAAAGGATAGATAAGTTAAACCTCGCAGATTCGTACAGACCTGCGAGGTTTTATTTAAGTATATGAAAAAAGTAAAACTCGATATCGTAGGCTTATCTTATAGCCAAACTCAATCTGGAGCTTATGCCTTAGTATTAGGCGAAGTAAATGGCCGTAGACGCCTGCCAATAATTATTGGCTCGTTCGAAGCTCAGGCCATTGCCATCGAGATAGAGAAAATGACCCCTACGCGCCCACTTACCCACGATTTATTTAAAAGCTTCGCCCAGGTATATCATATTCAGATTTTAGAAGTTGTAATTTATAACCTTGTAGACGGTGTCTTCTTTGCTAAACTTATTTGCACCAATGGCAATAGTACGCAAGAAATTGATGCCAGAACCTCAGATGCCATTGCCTTAGCTGTTCGCTTTAATGCAATTATATATACTTACGAATTTATATTAGCATCGGCAGGAATTGTAATAGAAGGAAATGACTTCCTGTTTCTCGAAAACATGGATTCTATTGCCAAAGAACAAAGTTCGGAAGACCTGCCCACTTCTATACCAGGTTCGGGCTATCAATCTTTAACAGTCGAGGAATTACAAGAACGACTGGAAGAAGCTTTAGCCGAAGAAGCCTACGAAAAAGCAGCCCGAATTAGGGATGAACTTAGCAGGAGAAATTCAAATAGCTAATATTCAATACCTTACCTATATTTTCAGAAATTTACTACGCGCCTAGTTATTGTTTCAAAATAATGATAACTTACGGCTGCTTTTAAAAAAACCAAAATTAAACCTATATGAACATTAAGTTTCGCTTAACCATCATGAATTTTATGCAATTCTTTGTTTGGGGCGCCTGGTTAATTACTATTGCCAATTACTGGTTTGGCACCAAGCAATGGGATGGCACTCAATTCGGGGCTATCTTTGCAACGATGGGTTTTGCATCTTTATTTATGCCAACAATTACAGGTATTATTGCCGATAAATGGATAAATGCCGAAAAATTATATGCTTTGCTTCATATTTTATATGCCGGAGTTTTGTTTTATATCCCGCAGGTCGATAGCCCAAACGGCTTTTTTTGGATCATGCTATTAGCCATGTGTTTTTATATGCCTACTATTTCGTTAAGTAATTCTATTTCTTATACCACATTAAAGCTGAGCAACGTAGATGTCGTAAAAGACTTCCCTCCCATACGAGTTTGGGGAACGGTTGGCTTTATTGCAGCCATGTGGATCACAAATCTAACTGGAAGTAAAGCAAGTGCCTATCAGTTTTATATTGCTGGTGCTGCTGCCCTGGCGCTGGGTATTTATGCTTTAACTTTACCACAGTGCAAGCCTTCTAAACTAATTGCCGAAAAAGCCACGTTTATGCAAAAAATAGGCTTGGAAGCTTTTAAATTATTTGCCAATTACAAAATGGCTTTATTCTTTATTTTTTCTATGTTTTTAGGAGGTGCCTTGCAGTTAACCAATGCTTATGGCGATGTGTTCTTAGACGAATTTAAGCATTTCCCAAAATATGCCGATTCGTTCGTTGTTAAATATTCGACCATTATTATGTCTATCTCGCAGATATCCGAGACACTCTTTATCCTGGCTATCCCCTTTTTCCTGAAACGTTTTGGTATTAAAAAAGTAATGATAATTGCTATGCTGGCTTGGGTTTTCCGCTTTGGCTTATTTGCTTACGGCAATCCGGCAGGTAACTTATGGATGATCGTTATGTCGTGCGTTGTTTATGGAATGGCCTTCGATTTTTTCAATATTTCGGGATCTTTATTTGTAGAAACCTCCACTACAGCAAAAACAAGATCGTCTGCACAAGGTTTATTTATGATGATGACCAATGGTTTCGGCGCTGTATTTGGCAGTTTGGTATCGGGTTGGATGATTGATAAATATTTTACTAAAACATTTACAACCTTGCAAGCTACAGCCGATTTTGTTGGTGCAGCACCAACAAATAATCACTTACTTAATTTTGTAAAAGAACAAGGAGTTGGTATTTTAAATAATGGTACTTTTAGCAAAGTTATTACGATGAAAGATTGGCATAATATCTGGCTCTCTTTTACCATTTATGCCTTAATTGTTACCGTTCTCTTCGTGATCTTTTTTAAACATAAACATACTAGAGCCGAGGTCGAAGCTATCGAAGCCATTAGCCATTAAGTTAAAAATGTCGTCTATCAAACTAAGAAAAGAAAAAGATTGCCTCAATTGTGGCCGCACTGTAGAAGAAAATTTTTGCCCCTATTGCGGTCAGGAAAACATCGAAGTAAAGGAAGATGCTTTCCAAATGGTTGCACATGCTATTGCAGATTATTTCCATTTCGAGCATAAATTTTTTGGCACCATTAAACCCTTGTTGTTAAAACCAGGCTTACTTACCAAACAATATGTTGCAGGTAAACGGGTATCTTTTATCCACCCTATTAGGTTGTATATTTTTATCAGTATTATTTTCTTTTTAGTGATCCTAAGCGGTCGCAATGAGGAAAAGAAAGTCGAAACCAAACCTAAAGCTACCACTACTAAACAACAAGATAGTTTACAAGTAGCAAAAATAAAGGATATAGAAAAGGCGATGCAATATCTTCCTGTAAAAGGAGCAGTAAAAGATAGTATTTTAAAAGCTGCCAAAGAAGATGTCGCTAAAAATGGAGATGCTGACCCCATTAAGATAGATATTGGTTCGGGAAAAAAGAAAAAATTTAACAAGCTCTGGAATTCGCAAGACAGTACCGTAGTTGCTTACGAAAAACATCAATTGAGCCTACCCAAGGGAGAAAGAGATGGCTTTTTACAGCATTATTTTAATAAAAGAAGCATTGAACTTAATCAATACCCTAATCCAAAAGAAAAATTTATAGAAGATTTGTTGCACAACATCCCTAAAATGATGTTTTTGCTCCTTCCAATGTTTGCCTTGATTCTCAAACTTGTTTACCTCCGCAAAAAGAGATATTATTATGAGCATTTAATCTATTCATTCCATGTGCACTCGGCCATCTTTTTAAGTATCCTAACGACCATGCTTTTGCAATGGTTATTTGGCCTCTTTTACGATATAAGCAACTGGCTATCATTCCTGTGCATCATCTATATTTTATGGTACATTTACCGTTCATTAAGAACGTTTTATGGCAGTAGCAGATGGGTAACTATTTTAAAATTGTTCTTTTTAAATTTCTGCTATACCATCGTACTCACTATATGCTTCTTAATTATTATTGCATTTAGCTTTATCATGATCTAACAAAAAAGCCATTCGAAATTCGAATGGCTTTTTTGTTATCTTTTATCTATTTCGACAAAGTTCATATCTACATTGCCCACATATACCTGCCGTGGCCTGCCAATCGGTTCTTTATTCTCGTGCATTTCTTTCCATTGTGCTATCCACCCTGGTAAACGACCGAGTGCAAATAATACGGTAAACATATCGGTAGGGAAACCCAATGCCCTGTAAATAATTCCGGAATAGAAATCGACATTTGGATATAATTTACGGTCTATAAAATAAGGGTCGTTCAAAGCTGCGGCTTCGAGTTTTTTAGCAATTTCTAAAACAGGGTCGTTAATGCCTAATTTCTCCAAAATATCGTCGCAAGCCTTTTTTATAATTTTAGCTCTCGGATCGAAGTTTTTATAAACACGATGACCAAAACCCATCATTCGGAAAGGATCATTTTTATCTTTAGCTTTATTAATCCATTTATCGGTATCGCCCCCATCTGCTTTAATTAATTCGAGCATTTCTATTACTGCCTGGTTAGCACCACCATGAAGTGGCCCCCATAAGGCCGATATTCCTGCCGAAACAGAGGCATATAGGTTACAATCTGAAGAACCTACCATTCTTACTGTCGATGCCGAACAATTTTGCTCGTGGTCTGCGTGTAAGATTAACAGGGTATTCATTGCACTTACTACTACAGGGTCGATCTCAATTTCTTCGGTACGCTGACCAAAAATCATATTCATGAAATTGGTAACGTAATCGTATTTATTTTTAGGATAAATAAGTGGGTGGCCTAACGATTTTTTATAAATGAAAGATACAATTGTCGGAAATTTTGCCAGCAATTTAATCATGGTTAAATTCATTTCCTCTTTCGAAGAATTTGCATTTAACGATTCGGGATAAAAAGTCGATAGCGAACAAACTAAAGAGGCTAATTGTGCCATTGGATGAGATTTAGACGGGTAACCATCTAAAAATTTCTTCATATCCTCGTGTATCAGCGTATGGCGACTAATTTGGGTTTGAAAATCGCTTAATTCTTCTTTTGTTGGTAAAACTCCATAAATGAGTAAGTAAGCGACCTCTAAAAAGTTAGATTTTTCTGCTAATTGTTCTATAGGATAGCCCCGGTATTTAAGCACGCCTAATTCGCCGTCTAAAAAAGTAATGGCACTTTTAGTAGAACCCGTATTCTTGTAACCAAAGTCTAAAGTAATATGACCGGTTAAATCTCTTAATTTCGAAATATCGATAGCTTTCTCACCTTCTGTTCCGGTAATTACCGGAAACTCGTATGTTTTACCATCTATCTTAATTTCTGCAATATCTGACATATATAATAGTTTTATAAATAACAAAAATAGTTAATCTGTTTTTAATACACCACTCCGTAACCTAACAATACTGTTAATTAATCGTTAAATTACCGGGCTATTTAGCATTGATTACTTCTACAACTGCACCGCACTCCATCATTTGATCTCCGTAATAAGGATTTCGGATTTCTTTCTGCGAAGACAACCAATCGCCACCATCGCCTTTATTGGCCATTGGGCAATGCTGCACATAAATTGCGCCTTTATCGAAATCGGCATGTTTAAAAAGTGCAATAACATCGGTACTTAAAGCGGTAAAAGCTACACGTTGGGCAGCAATACCTGTAGAAGCTTCGATTTTGTTCGCGGTTAAGGCCGTATTTTCGCAGCCCGAATAACTTTGAAGCGCTACAGCAAGCGATTTAGCAGCAGTCTTGGCTTCGGCAAACTTCGTATTTACCAGCTCATCTTTCAACAATATATATTTTGAATAAATATCCGCTACTTTCGGATCTTTAAAATTGGGAGCTATGGTAACGGTAGCTACAGTTTTAATCGAAGTACTATCTTTCGTCTCTGTTAATTTATTCCCTGTGTTATTACAAGCGGCTAACAGTAACAAACTGGCAATTGCAGCAAAATATCTCATCTTGTTTTTCTTAGTAAGGGCCTTCCGGGTTAGCCCATATTTATAACGATTTTGTTTTTTGGTCAAAATAGCATTTATAATTTTAAAATAATAAAAAAACCAGTTTAAATCGATCGTTATTCTATAAAATTAGATTTTAATTATATTTCTTTGAGGGGAGTATCTCCGCTATTCACTCTACCCATAAGGGGATATTTGAGATTATTGGGAATTAACACCCCAATATTACCCAGTAGTTATTATTCTATGGGGTGCTATCATTTTTTTGCTTAACTTAGCGTAACTATTTATTTATGGCATATCTATTGCAGAAAGCCAAGTACAAAGGTTTATAATTGATGAAGTTTATAAAAATCATAATTCTAATTCTTGCGTTTTTTATACTTAATGTCCAGCAGAGCAATGCTGCTGTTGGCTGCAGGTTGGGGGATATCATTTATAGCCAAAAATTGGGAACCACTAAATTTTATGGAACCAATTATGACGTTTATAAAATTAACGGGCAAAATTACACGGTCGATTACGACAATCAATCAATTTTCGGTGGCGTAAATGTTAATAACGTTAGCCAACCAGGTAATCAATGCTGGATAAATAGTTACCTAAACCCAAAAAACAACCAGGATAATGCACTTTGGGGTAATTTAGTTACTTTCACTGTTAACCCGCCACAAAATTTACCCTTAGACGATTATACCTGGCTCTTTTTACTACCTGTTGGCGGGCTTGGTGTTTATTACCTTTCGAGAAAGACATTAGCTGTTTAATTTTTAGCCACTACCTTAAATTCTGTTCTCCGGTTTTGTTCGTGTTGCGCTGCAGTACATGGAACACCATCTTTGCACCCATTAATTAACCGGGTTTCGCCATATCCTCTAGAGATTAACCGGCTCCCGTTTATGCCATGCCATTTTAAATAATTAACCACCTCCTGTGCCCGGCGTTGGCTAAGCGTTAAATTACTGGCTGCACTCCCTCTACTATCGGTATGCGATGCAATTTCAATGCTAATTTCGGGATTGTCGACTAAGAACAAGACTAACTTTTCGAGGTCTGATGAGGCATCTTGTCTAATTTGTGCGCTTCCGGTATCATAATAGATATTGCTTAAGGTAATTGTACTATTCTCCTTAACTTCTTCAACCGCCAGTGCTAATTTTACATAAAGAGTGGTACTTCTGTTTAACCCGCGGGTACTAACCGACTCGATATTCGACAGATGGGCAGCTTTTTTTGCCGTAATCACAAAATCGCTGGCCGCATTGAGCTGAATATTAAAAGTACCGTCTTCGGGCCTGCTTTGAAGCGTAGTTGGGGTTCCATTTGTTTGATTAACCACGTTAACAACAACATTTCCCATGGGTTTATTTGTATTTTTTTCGAGAACAAGACCCGATAAAGTAAACCTCGGATCGTTATGCGATAACCGAATTAACAGGGCTTCCTCATTCTTATCAAATTCGCTGTCATTAAAAGACGCAACGGCAGTATTAATTCCATTTAGCATCCCTTTAACTGTATAATTATCGGCGGGTACCGCTTTAAAAACGACTTCCCCATTAGCGGCTGTTGTATCGGTTAAATTACCTGAGGCACCACTTATAACCACCGCAACCGCTGGAAGTGGCAAGCCGGTTTGCTCGTCCATTACCTGAATACGAATAGCTCTGGTTCTTATTTTTGCTTCGACGGGTTTAGCTATAGCTTGCGGGACTGCAGTTTCCTGCGCTACAGGTTTTGCTTTTTTAATTTTACTTAGCGGCAGGCCTACACCAACCGTATAGTAAAAGTGATGATTTACAGTCGCCGTTGCCGCAACCCTGTATTGCATATTGGTTAAAATAAAGGCTTCATCGAATAAATTGAATTGTACACCCAGGCCAGCAGGAAAATAGATTCCTGCCTTTTTATTATAGTACGAAAAGCCAGATCCTCCAAAAAAATAAGGGATAACATGATGCGATTCGCTAAACAATTTAAGGTTTAATCCTGCATTTATATCGAGTAAAAACTTACTGCTTCCCATGTTCGTCCCATCTTTAAAAAGATAATTTATCGACCCACCGTCTACTGTAGCAGCAAAATCGATATTTGGTTTAATCCGCTGCAGGTAATTTAAGCCAAAACCCATCTGTAGCTCACTAAATCCACTCCACTTTCCATTCTTAAGCACATCGTTTAATGAACTCGTTTTAATTTGCTGTGCGGTTTTAAAATCGTCATAAAACACATGAAAGGCTAGCGATGAGTTAACCTGGGCCTCGAGTTTTACTGCCATAAGGCAGCAAAAACCCAAAAATATAATCTTCTTCATCGGTGTAATTCTAATCCTCATTTTTTTTATATACAACCTCTTTGTTAACAATGCTAAAGGTAGAAGGCGCACTTCTGCCCTGCATCGATAAATCCATTCCCGGCACAGGCATTCCATTTTTATCTAATGTTTGTATAGTCCATATAAAGTGCTTATTTGCAGTCGAGTCTAACATGGCTAGTGCAGGGCGCCAGAGGTACTGGGTGGTACCCCTAATTACCATTTCATTTAATAAAGGCTTATTTCCCCTAAAGGCTTGCATAGGTGTTTGCCCGGGCAAAATTTCGAAGACCTGTATGCTATAAGTGGGAAGTTCGGGTGTGCCTGGAACAAGGCTCGTCCAGCGAAATATAATAGTGCTTTGGGCTATCGTTGCATCAAGCAATGCCTCATTTACCGGCGCCGTTAATAGCGGTAATTGATAAGCGGTAATAAAAAATGGCCGGGTTTGTTTAGCGCGCACTACATCGCCACTGGTATTGAGTACTTCGACCATTAATTGATAATTGCCTGCAGCCAACCGGCCGCTACGTTGTAAAAGCTGCTGCGTTTTTCCGTTGAGCCTTAAATTTTGCAATTGGAGTGCCTCGGCAACACTAAACTGATTTACACCATCTTTTAAGCGGTAAACTCTTGCCGTAGCAAAATTAGATAGGCCAATAACCGAACCACTTTCGTTCGTTAAAGTCGTTCTTAGTTTAATTGTGGGATCGGAAGCTACTGGTCCCTGTATAAAACTGAGGATTAAATATCCATTAACCGGATTCGACCAATCGCTTAACCAGGGTTGTGGTCTGCTGGCCAAAGCAAGGTTTATCGTAATTTGTGCTTGAAGGGAGTTTATGGTAAAAATAAACCCTATCCATAATGCAATGCTATATCTTTTCATCTAATCAATCCTTTAATTTAAAACCTATATTGTAATCCAGTTCTCAATGTACTCTCGAAATATTTTGGATAGCCTGCGTAAACGGGCGTTAAAGAACTTCCAGGAAGTTCGGAGCCATAATGATAAATATTGGCCGTTAAAGAAAATTGCCAGGTTAGTTTTTTATAAACTTCCCAATCAAATCCAGTAGTAGCTAACAGATTTTTATTGGCCGTAAAAGGTTTAATGGTGCTTAAACTATATTGTAATTGTGCCTTTACGTTTATTTTCTCTTTAGGTTTCCAGTTCATTCCGGCAGTAGCGCTTAATAAGGTAAGTGTTATTGGTACGGCCTTATTGTTAAACCACATCAGACTAAAATCTGGACTTATCTTTTTCTCTAAAAATGTAGGTACATAAAGAATTAAAGCTGTTTTAGTATTATTATGCGTAGTGGTTAAAGGCGGTAGGAAAACGGTCTCGTCGTATTTACTAAAGGTGTAGGTTCCACTTAATAAATGACTCATTTTAGGGGTAGTCCAGGTATAAGATGGATTAATGGTAAATTCGTTGCTTACACTTTTATAACCCGAAATGCTCGATGCATTAAACCCATAATTATTAAAACTGGCGTTCAGGCTTAAATGATCATTAAACTGTGTAAAAATGTTAACGTTGGCGATAATTTGTTTGGTTACACTGGGGCCGGCAATCCGGCTTAAGTTTCCAAAACGCTGCCCCAAACTTGCAGTCACATTTGTTTTCTTTTTAAAGGCATTAAATCGGGCATTAGCCAGGTATTCCATTTTATCGTTTTGCATAAAGGGATAGCCGGCAGTATAATACCCAGCTCCATAATAATTAAACTTTGTTCCTATCTCCCAATCGCTCCCCTTCTTTGCAATTCCTGCCATTACTGCATTATCTTTAACAGATGAAGTATGCGCATTAACAAACGGTTTGAAATCTTCGATCGCTAAAGTCGAAAGCGGTGTATTTAAATCTCTGGTAAAAAAACTCTGTCCCAGCTCTATATTATATGCCCAACCATCGCTTGTATTTACCTGAGCTAAAAAACTAACAATCATATTTTCTTGTGGCGCTATTGGTGCTAAAGGTGGTAAAGTAACCGAGCTTCGACGATCTGATGAGCTTACAAAATTAAACCCTGCGAAATATTTTCCTTCTTTTTCCATTCCCAGCTGCCCCATCCATTGGTTACGCTGGTAAGCGCCGGTTACCCCATTGGGAGGGAATTGGGAGGCCGATAAATAATCGACCGGCCGCTGCGAAACCCCATTAAACAATTTAATTCTGAATTTACCAGGAGACAGGTTTACACCATAACCAAATATGCCTAAATCGCCAGTACTTAAATCGCTATAATGAAGGTTTTGCGTACCCAGCAAAATTTCTGTGGTACCAATTTTAGGGCTAATACCAAAATTATTAATCGGATTGGTTAAATATTGCCAGATACTTTGCTTTTGTCCTGTTGGCGATGTCGTAAAGTTATTTTGCATCGCACTAAAATTAAAATTTAGTGGAATATTCCATTTACCAACAGTTAAGCTTGGATTAAAAGAATAACGCAGTAAATTCCAGGGTCGGCGGGCCTTATAAAAATCGGGAGTAACTGGCGAGCCCGGTGTCTTATCGAGGCCGTATCCCTCGTACCAGATACCCATATCGCCGCCTAAAGTAACCCGCTTCTTTTTGTCCTGAGCATTTGCCTTAAAAACAATAAAGATGATCAGAAACAGAATTATTTTAACAGAGAGTTTCATAGTTAAAATTTTAGCATTAATTCATTACTATAATTCGAACTGTTTTTATTGCTGTCGACCAGTTTAACGACATACCATACTTCTTTTTCGTCTTTTGGCGGATCGTCTAAAAACACCGTCCCCTTTTCGATGGGAATAGTTTTATAGGCCAGCCATGTCGATTTAAGATGAGTTCGCCTATATATTTCGATCGTTAATTTTCGGTTATAAAGTTTCTCATTTACCGTAAAGGACAGGCCTATTTTTTTGGTTTGTTCGTTATACTGCCCGGAAAGCACCGGCGCGGGGATTTTATTATTTAACAGCGATTTTAATTGAATACTCCTCGATATTTTAGACAATAACCCGCCATCGTCTTTTGCGATCATTGCATATTCGTACAATTTACCGCCGCTAATTTTAAGATCGGTAAATCTGGTAACCAGGTTATCTTTATTTACAAATACTGTATCAAATTTAGCCTTCCCATTTTCTCTCCTCAGTATGTAATTGCTAACCACATCTTCGCTAGAAGAATTGGCAAAAACGATAACAATTGAGGTGTCGTTAATTAAAAAATCTTTAATAAGCGGACTTACCGGAGGTATGGTGTCCCTTTTCTTTAATTCGATAACTGCCGAAGGGGTCGATTGGTTAAAATGCGTGTCGAATGCAATTACTTTGTAATATATATTTTTAGTTAGGGTATTTAAAGTTGTCGAATCTTTAAGTGTAAATGTAGTTGCGCCTAAGCTGTCTTTAAATGTCTCTACAACGACAGAAAATTCGTGGTCTTTTGCATTTGCCTTTTGCAATTGATAACCCATAAAATCCTTTTCAGTAGCTGGTTTTATTTTGATCATAATTTTACCTAGTGAATCTATTTTTGCTGAGGAGATAACTGGCATTGCCGGCGGTATACTATCGGTAAGTGTTACATAAGCAGGAAAAGAAGCGCTCTTATTCCCAGCAGTATCTATGGCTTCGACTATATAGTAATTCGAACCAGTGTGGTTAAAGGTTTCGTCGATATAGCTGGTCGATGTACTCGAAAGTATGGTTTTGGAAATTAAGTTATACTCCCCATTTTCCTTATTTCCACGTTTAATGGTAAATCCTTTCAGGTCTTCCGAACCTTTTTGTTTGATTTCCCATTTTAGCTCTACCTGATTTGGTTTTATATGTGTTGCTGTTTTTAAAGAAGGCTGTGATGGCGGGGTCTTGTCTCTTGGCATGGCAACAAACTGAGCCAGCAATAACTCGTCGGCATAACAGGTCGATACCCATACACTATAGTGATACTTTTTGTAATTAATTAAACTGGTATCTCCGTATGCAAAATCTAATGGGCCTGTAAAGCCAATGGGTCTTACATTGAGTACAGGGCTTTTAGATATTCTTTGATAGGTTTTCCCTTCGTCATCAGAACGTTCAATATTAAAGGCATAATAGGCATCCCCTTCCGGAAAAGAAAAAGTAACCGACTGGTCAAGTTCTTTTATTTTAACCAACTTATCATTTCGAATATATTGATCGTTAAAATTAGTGCAGCTTACTTTAATATAAGCGATACCGGCCGAAGATGGCTTAGTTAACGGTAAATTAATCTGGACCCTATATACATAAGTTTTCCCTAATTCAACATCCGTATCACTAATTCTTAAGGCTAAACCCTCTGCCGCAATTTTATTTCTATTCGCTGCAATTAAGGCGTATCCATACTTGATGTCTGCATTATCTTTTTGTTCTTTAAGCGATTTTAATCCTTCCTTCAAGAGGTCATTACCACTATTTGTGATGCCATTGGGATCGGAATAGATCATTGCCAAGCCGATTAGCTTTGCAGCGCTTGTGTCTCTATTTTTCTCTTCATTTAGAGCGGCAAGCCATTGTTCGTCTGTAAACCGTTTAAATGGCGATCCTTTTATAGGCTTAAATATTAATTTCTCGTTCGGTACCCCGTTTATATAGGCTGCTCTTTCGACACGATAACCGACCTTGTTACCCTGGCTAAAAAAAATAGACGAAGATGGCAGATATCTTAAAACGATCCGATCGCCATAACTACGGGCTTTAATCTCTATCGAAGGATTAACCTGACTTTTTGCTTTTAATGTACAGGTAAAGAAACCTACGAGAAAAGCAAAATAGAATAAACTTAATTTCATTAGTATATAATTATGTTATAGCTTAATTGCGTTTTTTAGGGCTGTTGAGCTTACTTTAGCAGAACCAGTAGTTGATTCCGAATTTGTTTTAAAATAGATCTGCTTTGTTCGCACAATAGGCTGTTGATTAATCGGGTTTTTAACGGCTTGCCAAGTATTATTTATTTTTTCTTCAAGACGACCAGTAATGGTAAAGGAATAACTCGTATTTGATTGAAGTGGATTAACCTGAAAATTTGTTTTTGTTAATTTATACTGCCTGGCACCAACAGCATCGTAACCAGCACTTACGATCGAAACGGCATCTGGATTAGTGGTTAATTTTACTTTATTTACTGCTACCGCCTGTTGTTTAATTGAGGTCGTTGCAATTTTATTCCCTCCATTTACCTGGTTAACGGAGCCCTGAGTTAACACCTGTTTCAATAAGCTCTTGTTTGCAACTGCTGTTGCTACTTTTGCGGTATTGGTAAGCGAGTCGCGAATTAACTTTGGCGTATAAACCGCTCTAAAAACCCTAACATTAAGCCCACCGCTAGCTTGTTGTTCCTCGACTGCAAATTCTTCACCATCGGGATAATTTAAGAGTACAGAGAACGTGGGCGTTCTCGAAACACCCGTAGTATTTGCCGGAGAAACGATACTATTAATTAAAGTATAATTTAACTCTTCTTCGGCATTTTCCTGCTCGTAAACTACATCTGGCGCCTCGACGGTCGTTCCTTCGCATTTTTCTCCGGTTTTAAATTCTGCTGTATAGCTGAAAGAAATTTTCTTAGTTAAACTTATGCTCCCTGTAAAGCTTCCTTCGGCATAAAATGGATTAGGAAACTCGGCCATAGCATAAGCACCAAAGCCAATCGATAACAAATCGATCTGGTGGTTGCTACCTGCAAGGCTATAATATACTTTCCCGGTTAAAGAGGCAAATATGGCAATACCAGCCCTAATGCGCCAACCATCGCCAAAACCAGGGCAATTTTCGTATTGTAATAAAGAGGCATTAATTTCGCTACCAATATTAAAATCGGCTTTTATGCCGGCACTATAGCTAATCCCTAAAACCTTACCACTTGCCACATCTTTAGTTTGACTTCCATTAGCAAAAACACCAACTCCAAAAGCAAATCCTTTACCCGTTTTAGAAGTAGCACCAGTTGCAGTTTGGGTAAATGTTGGTAATGATTTGTTTAGTGCAGCAAAACCATTAATTGTTGGCTCCATAAAACCGGTAGGTGTTTCTATTTTATTGCCAAACATTAAATAAGTACTTACATTAACTTTATCGAACAGCCTGATGGTATTTAAATTGCTTGGGCTACCACTTGTAAATGCCCATTCATTTTTTATTCCATCTATATAGAAGTGTGCATTTACCGGCCCATAAGGTGTAGTTATAGGATCTTTATTAAAATTGACATCGAGATTTGTGCTAAATTTTTTGAGTGGGAAATCGTAAGTAATATTTAATGCGCCGCTGGCAAAGGCAAGATTCTCTTCACCAATTTTGGCGCCACAATTAAATAAACCATCGATTTGAATGTTGTTCATTCCACCCGATGCGTTAAACTGGGCAGACAAGGCCACGCTGCCATTAAATGTTTCTTCTTTTGGGGTAGTTGCAATAATTGCTTTTACTTTAAAGCCCATTTTTACCGCAGCATCGGGGGTAAATATTGCGCCGCCAAAAGTACTTGCATTAGCCGCAACAGGATCGAAATTAGCAGGCGGTTGCATATTCATTCTGCTATATACCCCTGCGCCAAAGCCTCTAAAAGCCAGACCTGTTAAAAATACAATTCCAGGAGGTGGTATGGTAACCTGTGCTTCTACTTTCCAATATTTGAAACCATTACCACTATTATTTGGTATGTATTTGGTATTTCCAAAAATGGCCCCGGCTTGTATAGCCATATTCAAGGTGGTAAATTTGGCTTCAAGGTCGCCCTTAAATCCATTACCGTAAACCGGATCTTTTTTATAAAACGTTATACTACCCTTAATGGTTAGGGCCGGCATAGTTGCATCGATATTTATACTTTCGACCTTAACCCCTAAATATTTCGGCTTTAATTGGGTTAAAAAACCATAATCAGTCTTTACTGCCGTAGTCATTACCCCTACATTTGTTGTCCCGACAACTGCCATTGTAGCAGATTGTGCAGTAGCTACATTTATAACCTGTGCATTTCCAGTGGCTGTTGTGCCGGGCGGGGTATATTGTTCTGATTCTATTGCCCCGGTTAATGCAATTTTAGTATCGCCACTAATTTTTACCGGCGAGTTTTCACTTCCAATGTTAATTTTAGCTACAAACTCTACTCCGCCTTTAAAAAGATATTGCTTTTCCGTTCCGGCACTAATGGGTTCTATCTTTGCTTTTACATCGGTTATGGTAAAAGCAAACCCTGAAAATTTCTTTTGCGGACTGGCAAATGACCAATGCCCTGGCTGGAGTGTAAATGTTTCTTCGGTATCTTTCTGATAATGCAAGCCTATATGCTCAAAATTGCAAGACAAATCCAGATCAAGCGGTACCGAGCTTCCTATATCCATAATATTTCCGGCCGGATAATAGAGCTTTCCATTTAAATCTATATCCAGATAAATCTTACGCTTATTTGTTGCAGATTTCGAAAGAATAAGGCTTAAAGATGAGGTTTGATCAATTTGTATTTTTCCATCGCCTAAAAATTTAGCCGTAATATCCTGGTTTGGGCTAAGCGAAAACACAATCGACGAAGCCTGGCTATTGTTTGAACTCGAACCCGACGGGGTAAATAGCGCAGCATAATTAATGGCATTGTTAACATTATCGGTGCTACTTAAGGGCAAAGTTATCTTGCCTTCCATTTTAGCTTCCGTTAATGTACTGTTATTAAATACAACCTTAACCTGGTCTATACTCGCTCCTAAATTTCCGACATTAGCAGTTGGATAATTAAGCACATTATTTGCTAAAATTTTGCCCGTAATACCATCTTTATCGATAATTAAATTCTCGGCAATTACCTCTATTTTCTTGGTGGTGTCGGCATACGTTCTTAATTGGTCGGGCAAGGTTAGTTTAAAGTTCTTTAAATAAAAACCAGCAAACATCGCATTCGTATTTCCTGTGTAACCCGCTGGAAATACCATATTATCTGCATTGGCAAGGCTGGAATGATCGTAAGTAATCGAGCCGGCCTCTATACCTAGTCCATTCGAATTAGGGATAACACAAGCTGGTAAATTTCCTTGCAAAATAAAATCTTTCCATTCGGTAATCGCTGCCTGGAAATTCATATCTACATTTGTCTTTGTAGCATCTACAGGGATTAACCATTCTTTCGGCAACTGTACATTAACATCTAAATTGTAAGTCCAGAACTGATCGGATACATTGCTAAAAACTATTCCATTACCAACATGGCCATTGGCTTCTTTGTTAAAGGTTAACTTTAAATTTTCGGTACCATTATTCGAATAGGTAACCACCAGGGGTTCGACCAATTTAATCGCACCAGCTACACCGCTTAAACCAGAAGGTGTAAAATAAATGCCGCTACCCTGCAAGGCTATTGCATCTGTTTGACTAAAGGAACTTACATCTTTAAAAATTTTCTCTGTATTTAATGAGGCGATGACCTCAAATTCTGCATGATCCGATTTAAAAATCATTTCAGTAAAACCTAAAGCTGTGTTTTCGTCGGCATCTTTAAAATAACCAATAGGCATACTTAAAGGAACAGGCGTTAGGGTATTGTTAAGCTGATTAGTCGCTTTTACTAAAGGTTTTGTTAATTTATTACTCTGTATCCACGATCCTACCGCATGTACTTTATTTAAGGTCCAGGCGCCGACATTCATGTTACTCATCGCATTTATCGCCCATTGGGTAGGGTAAGCCTGTCCCGGATCGGTTTGGGTATAAACAGCACCTTCGCATAATTTATTGTCACCATTTATTTTAATATCTTTAAACTGGACTTTAAGCAACCCCAGCCATTTTACATATACCGTACCTTTTCCGCTTAAAGCTGTATTGGTACCTGTAGGGTTTTCGCTAAGCTGCATTACAAAATTATCTGACAAGCCAATTTCATCACCTGTTACAAAATTCTTTGTCGCCGTTGTTGCACAGCCAAGGGTATTAGAACTTGTACTTGGTGCAGCCTTAAAAGTTGTGGGAGTACTTGTTCCATTGTTAGGACCAATTGCATTTCCATCGGCATTTAAAGCCTGAACAGTCCAAATAAACTCGCATAAATAAGGTGCCAGGCAAGGTCCGGAAACAAGGTTCGAAATTACTGTTTGGGTAGCTGCAGTTACCTCTTTGGTTACTAATGGCAAGTTAGCCTGCATGGCCTGCGAATTGCTTTGCCCCACCATTAACTGCCAGATTTTTAACCGGTATTTTACGGGTGTATTTTGTATTGGAGTTAGGGGTGTCCACTTAAAAATTATTGGTGCTATTAAAGCGGCAGGTGTAAATTCGCTGGCTGTTACCGGGCTTAAGTTTTGTGGCGATTGTAGTAACTGTTCGGTATTAAGTATCGTAAATGCTTTTACTTTTTCTTCGCTCGTTGATACACTACTCCCATTTTTAGGCCCAAAAAAATGAACCACAAGCTCATAACTTCCGGGTGCCAGGGTACAGGTTTGCCCGATTAACGAAACTGCCTGGTTACCACTCCAGGCTTTGGTTGGTGTAATAAAGCCAGCCAAAGGTGCAGTACCGGTATTGTAGGCACCACAAACCCGGATCCCATTTTTCCGAACAAATACCAGTATCTTACTTTCTTCGGCAGCCATGGCCACACTCCCATTTTCCATTTTTGCATTGGCACTAATGGTTAATAAAGAACTTCCAGTGGTCCAATTTGCAATATTTGCATCCGGATTGGCAGGTAAGGAAATAGTAATGCTAGTTATTGCATTATTTTGCGCAATAGCTTGAAAAGCAATCAGTAGCAAAATTAAAGGAAGTATTTTTTTCATCATAATTATTAATAAATTATATTTTACCGGTAGGTGGTAAAGGAAAAACCACAGGGTTTACAGATTTTAGTGCCACAATGCGGAGTTACTTCAAGTCTATAATTACCAGCTATAGCCGGAGCGATAAAATGAATAGGAAAACCCGTGGCGGTGCCGCTACTAGAAACCGAATTATTTAACATATTTATGATTTTCCAGCTATAGCTTACTTTACATAGTTGTAACGCACAATTATAAGCTGGTGCATTATAACTGATCTCACTTCCTGCTTTAACTCTCCCGGTTAATTTACCCAGGCACGATATTTCCTGGCCAATAGTCTTATTACCATCGTTATACCGCACTTTTTGCACAATACCCCATGGTTTCTCGGCACAATCGCATGTAGGAGTAGTACATACAGGTAAAGCCACGTCAAGTTCTGCCCCCGGCCTGCAGGAAACAGGCCCAGGATCGTTATCGTCGCCCTGTAATCCTATTTTAATCGTTGTTTGCCCTACAGGCACAGTTACTTCAAAAGAATAATTTAGGGTCGTACTTGTCCCATTATTTTGAGTTTGTAAGGCTGGAGAAAGGTTAGTAATCCCATAAGCCGATGAATAATTAGGGTGGTAAGCTTTTAAACTACTTCCAGTTTGCGTATACGTTAAATTATTGGTACTACTTGTGTAAGTAGACGAGAAAAGTATTTTATATCGTTTATTTCTTCCTAAACCTGGCAGGCATTCTACAGACATTAACCTCAAGGCTAAATTTATGTCGCAGTTGCCGGTATAAAACATGGAAGCCGAGCTCCAATTAAGATTGCCTTTTACATCGACTGCGCCTACTGCCCAGGCATATTTTTTTCCAAATTTTAAACCTGGAGGCGCTATGCTATCCTTTTCAAAAAATGGTTTATTGGTCTTCAGATTAAGTGTACTATCCTTTTCGAAAA
>JAZKCO010000008.1:0-23045 GCA_040388055.1 Bacteroidota bacterium | reverse complement strand
TTTTCAAAAAATGGTTTATTGGTCTTCAGATTAAGTGTACTATCCTTTTCGAAAATAGGTTTATTGGTCTTCAGATTAAGCGTACTATCCTTTTCGAAAAAGGGCTTGTTGGTCTTCAGATTAAGTGTACTATCCTTTTCGAAAATAGGTTTATTGGTCTTCAGATTAAGCGTACTATCCTTTTCGAAAAAGGGCTTGTTGGTCTTCAGATAGTTAAGGCTATCTTTTTCGAAAAAGGGCTTGTTGGTATGCATTGCTTGTTCCGGGGACTGGCCGTTAAGTACTTCAACTATTTTAATTTTATAGCTTTGTACTTTATTAGCTGGAACCGGCGGAAGCCAGGCAAATACCATTTGCCTATTTGCTGCCACAGTACTACCATCAGCAGGAGAAACAAGCACAATTTGCTGGGTGGCGGTGTTGCTATTCGAAACACTAAGCTTAAAAGTCTCGCTGGTGCCATTGTTCGAACCAATAGGTTTCCCTTCCCGGTTTAGCGCTTGTACATTCCATATAAAATCGCATAAATAAGGTAATTTGCAGGGACCTGGGTACCAGTTACCAATAGTTGCCTGTGTAAGGTTAGTTATATCTTTAGTAAGAATAGGCTGGTTTAAAGTTCTCGCCTGCGTACTATTTTGCCCCTGCATTAATTGCCATACCTGTAAGCGATAGGTTACAGGTTCTGTAGGCCTGGGTATTACGGGCGTCCACCTAAAGGTGAGTGGTTTGGAAACATCATTTTCCTTAAGTACTGTTTCATTCGCTGGAGCAAGCGCTTGTGGCGATTGGTAGCTTTGCTGTTTATCGCTGCCAATGGTAAAGGTTTTTGTTTTTTCTACGCTTAACGGATTAAATTTTCGATTACTATAACCAAAAAACTGAACGCTTAGCTCATAATCTCCGGGCGATAAGTTGCAGTACTGTCCGATTAGCGAAACAGCGTTGCTGCCACTCCATACTTTTGTGAGGTTATTAAAATTAGCTGCCGGAGCTGTAGTACTGGTATATGCGCCACATATTTTACTGCCATTTTTTTTAATGACGACCAGTATTTTACCTTCTTGCAGAAAGCCGTCGACCCGGCCATTTACTGCTTTTGCATTCGCAGTTATGGTTAACTGAGTAGCCCCAGTACCCCAATTGGCCATATTAGCATCAGGATTGGGGGGTAAGGAAATGTTAATGCCAGTTACGGGATAATCTTGAGCGTTAACTTGCGACGCAAATAACATGAATATAAAGAGGAGCGTTTTTTTCACGGTAGCTGAAATTAAACTAACTAATATTCATCAAGTTAAGTTCAATTAAGCACCAGGGCAAGCCTGCTTGCGCAAACAGGCTATATTATTGTTTAGCTTCTACATCTGAATGAGTTTACGGTAAAAATACCTAGGGGTGTTTTACTTTTAACCAGGCCTGGTGCATGGTGGCTGGAATAAGGAAAGAAATTTTGTTGCCCGGGTTCTTTTTGCTTTTAAAAGCAGGCTCCATAATGATAGTGATGGCTTGAGAATCGAAGCTGTTTAAAGCTTTAATCCTTTTCCGTATCAGCTCCATTCCGCGGCTTTTGTGGGCGGTGCCTGATTTTAAAACTTCACTGTTAATTAAGCCAATTCCATTGTCGATAATAATAATTAAAAGATTCTTATTTTGCTGCATAAAACAAATGGACAATTTGCCGGCTATATCAGATG
Organism: Bacteroidota bacterium; assembly: GCA_040388055.1. GTDB lineage: Bacteria > Bacteroidota > Bacteroidia > Sphingobacteriales > Sphingobacteriaceae > Pedobacter. Next base: position 21,348 of record JAZKCO010000008.1, on the reverse strand, counting down.
GCATAAGGCCATGCAGCAACGCATTCTCTAAAAGCGGTTGTAAAATCATGGTGGGTATCATCCAGTCTTCTACTTCCAGGTTAGGTTCGATCGTAATTTTATAGCTAAACTTTTCGCTAAAGCGCATTTGTTCCAGGCTTAAATAAAGTTTAGTATTTTCGATCTCTTCTTCTAATGGGATAAACGAATCTTGAGCAGCTTCGAAGTTCTTTCTAATTAAGGAGGCAAAGTCGCTTAAGTAGCGGTTGGCGTTTTGCCGGTCCTGTACGTTAATATAATGCTGAATGCTATTTAAAGCATTAAACATGAAATGTGGATTCATTAAGGAAGTAAAAGCTTGTTGCTCCAGGGCAGCAGTTTGCACGGCCGCCATCTTTTTGGCTAGTTTGATTTCTTTTCTTTTCTTTTGCCGCTGGCCGATAAAATAAATGATTAGGAGTTGAAGTCCTATAGCTATAGCCAGCCATACCCACAAATTAAGCCAGAAAGGAACGGTAATATCAAACTGTATCGTGAGTATCTTTTTACTAATATTTCCATTAGCGTCGACAGCGCGCACTTTTAAGCTATGCTTTCCTTCGAGTAGTTGTATGTTAAGCGTATTGCCTTGTAGTTTTGCCCAGGGTTGGTTATCAAGCCGGTATTGCAAAAAGTCGAAATACCCGTTAAGGTCTATTCCCGAAAAACGCATGCTCACATTGCGCTGACCATACTTTAAACGGTAACGATCGGCTATAATGGTGTCTCGCTGGTTCACGGTCATTTGTATAAGATAAGTAGGAATATCCGTTTTAGGAGGCACATAATCTTCCGGTATAACCGTAATACCATTGCTTGTTGTCACGTACATTTTCTTGTCCTGGTAAAAAATCTCCTCTACTTCATTGCTTGCCAGCCCATCCTTTGCAGAAATAGTGTACGCACTATAATTAATTTGTTTCCCTTTAAAGCGATATTGGATTACTTTAATGCCATTAGAAGTGGAGATCCATAGTTCGCCGGGTTTGCCGGCAACAATATGTTTATTGGCGCTGTTAGAGAGTGTATTGTTCAGGTTAATTTTCAGTATTATCTGATCATCTTTCAATGCCAGGATCGTGTTATCCGACTGCGTTACCCACAACAAACCATCTGATGCGTAGCAAAGCCCTGAGATTCTTTTTTTCAATACCGAATTGGAATTCATTACCGGTATATATTTGCTATTAGTTTTATAATTGTACTTATAGAGGCCATTAATAGTGCCAAAATACACCCAGTTGTTAACTGTCTTTGCCATAGCCGTAACCCGCAACAGCGTAGAATTTAATGCGTATGGTTTATTGGTTTTAGTGTTAAGGCCAATTACATCCCGGTTCGTAGCAACCAGGATAGTCGTATCATTACACAAAATAGCGGTTTTGCCAAACGATAATGAGATTCCATTTAAAACCAGACTGGGTATCCTGGTTTTATAATTGCAATAAATCCCTTCTTCAGAAAAGGAATAAACATTATTGCCTGCTGTTAAGATCTTTCTAATCCGTGCTGGAGATTTATTAATTACCTGATGTACAATTAGCTTTCCATTCTTTATTTCTACGACTTGCCCTTGGTAATTGCCGGCAAAGAGGGTACCGTCTTTTTTTCGGATTACACTCATAAAATTGGTATTAGAAAAATAACCAGGCATTGGCAGCGCTTGCAGCGGCTGGTTCCTGTACACGACCAGCCCCTTGTTAATGGTAGAGATCCATTCGTTCCCTTCGCTATCGTTAAAATAAGAATTAACCAGGTAATCGCTGCTAATGGTACGAAGGTGTTGTAGGGTATTTTTATCGTAAAGATAAATTTTGCCCGACTCTGCCACAATGGCAAGGCGATTGGCGGTAAGAAAAAAATTAATGTAAGGTTCGGGAACTCGCAATAAATATTCTTTCCAGCGAATGGGATCTATTTGAATATCGGTATAAACATAAATTTTACTTACATCTCTCAGGCCCAGATACATGACCCCATTCTCGAGAGTCAATATAGAATAAGAATTAATTTTAGGCGGCATTAAGGATTCGTTTTTCAGTTCATCCGTCACTTGTACTAATACTGCGCTCTCCAGAATACGCTCTCCCTTGGTATGATGCAGGTTTATACCATAACGACTTGATGCATCTGAATAGTAGGTTGTTTCTACACCTAATATGCTCCCATCGCCATATTCTTTTACAAGACCAACACCAGCCCTGGTCTGCTTAATGGGCTGGCTGTATCTTTGCTCTCGACCATTTTTAAAAACCACCCACTTATCTCTATTGGTATATACAATACCCCCATCGGGCAAAGGGCGTAAATCGGTACCCAATGTATTGGCCATCTTATTGGCCAACTCTTTATCTAAATGAGGAACAACGAAACGATTTTGTACTTCGTCGAAGTACGAAGGCACCTGGTTAAAACAATTGGCCCAAATCCTGCCACCTTTTTCCATTACTAAAGAAAAAACATCGTTGTCTGGTAAGCCATCTTGTGTGGTAAACACCTGGAAATGTTTCCCATCGAACCGGGCTACCCCGGCATCAGTGGTTATCCACAAGAAACCATTCTTGTCTTCTAAGCACCTGTATATATTGTTGCTTGGCAAACCGTCTTTAGTCGTTAAAGCACTATTTTTTTCCTGTTGTGCATAAGTAACTGCATTCCATATCATTAAATGAAATACGATAACAACCAGGAAACGCCAATAGGCTAATTTAGCGCACAACATAAATTATCGGCTATTTATTATACTTTCCAAACATGACCGTTGCAATTTTCATCCTTTCCAGAAAAACATCGATTTGCCGGCGACTAATGCTCCATTGGTTTCCATCGGTCATTTTTACTACACCTCCATCTATGGTGCTGTATTCGCTTATGTAATTAAGGTTAACAATGTACGATTTATGGATTCTAACAAATTGATAATCGTCCAATAAATCTTCGAAATCTTTCAGGGTTTTACTGATAACCAATTTCTGCATATTCTTGAGGTGGATAACGGTATAATTACTATCGGCTTGTAACGACACGATTTCATCGAGCGCAATAAAGCGGATACTCCCCAATTGCGGTACTGCAATCTTTTTTACCGGATCTTTTTTATTGATTGAATCCAATAGATGCTTCATCAACACCTGGTTTTGTTCTGTTGCCAAAGGGTTATCGAAAGCCTGTTTAATTTTATGTACGGCTTTCCTTAATTCATCTATATGTACTGGTTTTAAAATGTAATCTACAGCACTAGCTTTAATGGCCTGCAATGCATATTCGTTATGGGCAGTTACAAAAACCACTTTAAAACTGGTCGAATCGAAACTATTTAAAAATTGAAAACCGTCTTCAACAGGCATACTGATGTCTAAAAAAATGACGTCCACAGGGTTAAATTTTAACCAATCCCTGGCCTGTTTTGCACTTTTAGCTTTAAAGGCGACTTCAATACCTTCACAATCGTTATGCAGTAAAAATTCTAAGCTGGCCAGGTTCTTAACCTCATCGTCTACCAGTAATGCTTTTAACATATCGACACATTATAACTTAAATGTACAAATTGTATTGGCTATTATTTGGTTATTATGTAATTTACTGAAATTGTTTATTGTATGTTAAAATGAATGAGTAAACGGTTAAGCTAAACAAAATTTATATTAAACAAAGTCTTGTTTTTGGCAACGGTTGTTAATGAAAATTTAAAATCGTGATTTAAAAGAATTTCCCTAACTAAGGTTAAACCTATACCTTGCCCGTCTTTTTTGGTACTAAAAAAGGGGCTAAATAATTGCCCGGCATCAGTTTTCGCTATCCCTCTCCCATTGTCTGTTATGGTTAATTGGTGGTTTACCCGGTCTAAGGTAAATTTGATGAGGCCGGTACCTTCAATAGCTTCCATTGCATTTTTAATAATGTTAATTAAAGCCTGCTCCATTTGCTGCGCATCGGCCAATATAAAATAAGGTTCGTTGCTAATCGCAAAATCGAGTTCGATCTGTTTTTCGTTAGCTGGAAAATGCAGGAGTGTTAAAACAGATTGAAGTAAGTGTATTAAATCTATGTTCTTCCTGTTTGCATTCGGCAATTTCACTAAATCGGCAAAATTCCGCATAAAAATATTTAGATTCTGGTTCCTGTCTATTGCTACTTGTAAAGCATTTTTTAGCTCGTTGTGCCAGTTATCTTTTTGCACCAGCGCCATATTGATAATAGAGTTTACCGGGCCAATGGTATTGTTAACCTCATGGGCCATCATCCTTATTACCTTGTTATAAACATTCTTTTCGGCTTCAAAAATTTCGGTAGTTACTTCTTCCATCATTATAAAAATACGTTCAAAGCCACGGTCTATAAATCTGGACTTCTGAATTTTATAGGTATGCAAACCTCCAATCCGAACGGTTTTGGAAGCTCCAATTTTAATGCACTGCAGTTCGTTGTTTAATAAATCGGGGTTTAAACTTAATATTTCGGTTGCTTTCGGGTTAATTTGCTTAACCAACCCATCGTAATCGAGCACAATTATTCCCGTGGGTGAGGTCTGAATTAGCTTTTCGAGAAAGAAGTGTTGTTCTTGTTGTTTAGTACGCTCGGCCCTTAATTCGTCGATCATGCGGTTATAAACATCGACTAGTTCGTCTATTTCATTTTTCCCGGTTGGCAAAAATTTCACATTAAAATCCTGGTCTTTTATTGCATTAACTCCTTGTTTAAGATAAGTTAACGGCCTAATTAATTGCCGGTATAAATGAATAGAAATGAGAACAGAAATAATGATCGCTATTTCTGCCAGCATGAAAAATAAGAGGTCGTGCTGCTTAAAAATAAAATAGCTCATCACCAAACAAACCAGGTGAATAACAATAACAAAGACCGTGTATTTAGTCTTCAGTTTCATTGAAAGGGATTTGGTATTTTTCTAACCTGCGATAGAGTGCATTTCTGGTAATGCCCAAAGAAGAAGCTGCTTTACTAATTCTGTTTTGATGAAAACTCATGGCTTGTTTAACCATTTCGGCTTCCACCTGGTCTAATGTCATGGTGCCTACACCTGGCAATTTTACCTTTACAGTCTTTAACGGCGAAAGACTTAATTGTGCCTGAAAATCATCAATTCCCAATACATTTTTATTACTAATTAAGACTGTTCTTTCGACCAGGTTCTTAAGTTGCCTGATATTGCCGGGTAAAGGTAACTGTTGCAGCCATCGCATGGCAGGAGTGGCAATGGTTAATGCAGGCCGGTTATAAATTTCTTTGAGGTTATTTATAAAGAAATTAACGAGCAAAGGAATATCGCCAGCTCTTTCGCGTAACGCAGGTAAATGAATAGTAATTAGGTTAATCCGGTATAACAAATCTTCTCTAAACAAGCCTTTACTTACCATTTCGTTTAAATTCTTATTGGTTGCACAAACTACCCGGGCATCGACAACTCTGGTGCGGCTGCTCCCCAATACCTCGTAGGTTCTGTCTTGCAAAACACGAAGTAGCTTTACCTGGCTACTTGCCTCCAGGTCTCCAATTTCGTCTAAAAAAATAGTGCCTTTATGTGCCATTTCGAAACGACCAACCCGGTCGAAACGGGCGTCGGTAAATGCCCCCCTCACATGACCAAACATCTCGCTCTCGAATAAGGAAGAGGAAATCCCCCCTAAATTAACTTTTACAAAAGGCTTAGAAAAGCGCAGGCTATTTTCGTGTATGGCTTCGGCAATGAGCTCTTTTCCGGTCCCGCTTTCGCCGGTAATTAAAACCGCAGCATTGGTTGCTGCTACCCGGCCAATAGTTTCCAGAATAGCTAATAAACTCGCATCCTCGCCTATTATTTGTTTAAAATTATATTTCTTGTCTAATTCTTTCCGGTTCCGGGATAAAGGTCTTTTGCCACTTAACTGAAGTAAAGTTTCGACCGATTGAAGCACATAATCGTTATTCCAGGGTTTGTTTATAAAATCGTTAGCACCTAATTTCATGCCTTGTACGGCCAGTTCGATACTCGCCCAACCCGTAATGAGGATAATAGGGATTGTAGCATTAAGCGCCCTTATTTTTGCAAGCAGGCTCATCCCCTCTTTACCGGAAGTATCTATAGAAAAATTCAGATCCAGTATTACCAATTCGGGCTCGTTATTGGCTAATAACTGAAGCGCCTTGCTGGCATTATCGGCCGTGACTACCTCATTGCCAGCATCTTTTAACAGCAATGTTAAAGAGGTTCTTACGGCAACATCATCGTCAACAATTAAAATCATAAAGCGAAGTTAAGATAAAGTATTATTCTTCATGCAATGCAACAGCAGGATATATGGCTGCCGCTTGTTTACCTGGATATAAGGAACATAAAAAAACCAGCAGGTAAATAAAAATGGCCGAAAGCAACATAGCTATTAAATATACATTAGCGGGTACGTTTAAAACATTTAATAACGGAAACTGGACTGCAAAAAAACAACCTAAAATAAGAGATAATGTTGCTAAAATTAATGTTTCCATTACCAACTGATAAGAGACTGCGCTCCCGCTTGCGCCAATTGCCCTACGTAAACCTATTTCTCCTTTTCTCTGATTAATATTATACCATAAAACTCCAAATAACCCTAGCGCGACATTGATAATCAAAAAGCTTGCAATGATCATAAAAATGATCATTGGTATAACGGTAACTTCATTTTTTGCATCGCGCATTTCGTCCAGGTGTGCAATTTCTATGTTTGCATCTTTAATGGTATTAGTCATGAATTTATAAAGCTGGCTTTCGAAAGCTGCACCGGTATTTGGGCGAACTTTTATTAAAATATTACCGGTATATTTTAGATAGCCAGTATCTAAGCGATTAAATATTGCTCGCCCAGCCGGCCAAAAATCGCCCGACGTTTTAATATCCTGTACCACACCAATTATTTTTAGCTTTTCTTTATCATCATAATTCCCTAAATATTTTCCAATTGCCGATTCATTTCCAAAAACATCTTGCGCTAAGGTCTGGTTAATTACAACGGACTTGTTTTTCCCGACTATATCTTCTGGTCCAAACCATCTGCCTTTAATCAAGGTCATGTCCCATACCTTCATATTATCGTCGTCTACATTGAAATTATAAATGCGATCGAACTTTTTTCCATTCTTGGATAAGCCCGTACTCATCATGCTATTCGAATAAGGGTAATTACTACTGGCATAACTAACTTCTTCAATCTGCGGCATCGCTTTTAAGGACTTACGAAGATTTTCATAGATAAGCTGCAGGGAGTCGTTATTCTTTGTTAACTGACCATTATCGTAGCTAACCGACCAAACTTGTTCGTACTTAAAGCCTAGCGGCGTCCGGTAATTTTGATAATAAAATACCAGGAAAGAGAATAAGATAAAGATAACCAGAAAGGAAACGAAAATTTCTGATAGAAAAAGAAAGTTTTGCCCTCTTTTATTCCATATCAATTTAAATAAATGCTTTAACATATTTTTAATCTTTTAATTAATGATTTATTGAGATTTGAGGGCCTTCACTACGTTTAAACGCGACATTCGCCATGCAGGGTAAACCCCAGAAAGCAATCCAAAAAAGAGACAGGTAGCCAAAGAATAGCCTAAAACCTCCAGATTAATGCTTAAATGAAGATTGGAAATCCAATTTGCCCCATTAATTACCCGAATGGTAATTAGCGTTAAAACAATTCCTATTAAGCCTCCAAAAAAGGTAAGAATCATATTTTCTACAATAAACTGGTAAATCAATGTTTTAGAGGAGGCACCAAATGCTTTACGAACCCCAATTTCTGAAGAACGCTCCATAATTCTCGTAATGTTAATGTTAACCAGATTAATAGTAGGCAACAATAAGAAGAACAGGATGCATGCGGTCATAATTGCAATTATTACTGGTAATCCAGAGTTAGCACCATCGCCAGCTATTCTTCGGGTTAAGCTTTCCAGGTAATAATCAGCATTGCAATAAACCTTGTCGAATTCTGTAGATGGCAAGGGAACTCTCTTCATCATCTGATCGAATTCGGCCTTCATTTTCGGAACATCAGCCTTGGTTTTTGCCAATAACACGGCATTATAAGAGCCCATTAAATCGACATGTTTATAATCTTCTTTCGATAAAGTATAGGGCATGTACATGTCGCCAGCAAATTTTTCCATCGTAATGGCCACATTTGCAACTACTCCAATTACGCGATAATTTATATTATCGGCCGAAATATACAGGCCTACAACGTTAGGCTTATCTCCGAAATAGGCTTTTTTAGTTTCCTCAGAAATTACAGCAACTTTTTCTGCATTGTTAATTTGTGCCAGTGTATAAGGTTTGCCTTCTAAAAATTTATATTCGAGTACCTCCCAATAAGCTGCATTTGTATACTTATATTGAATTACTATTTTCTTGTTATTGACGTAGGCATTTGATGTTCTTGTACCCGACGAAATGGCCATCTTATCTATTGTCTTTAAAGTGGATACATAATGATCCAGAAAATAGTAAGATACGTTGCTCCTATTAATCCAACCCTCTTTGGTGTTTTTTAACTCCATCGTACCTACATAAAGCGAGCGATCTCTTTTATAATCGGGATAATCTGCGCTTAAAATTTTATCGAGAAATGCAGTACCCAGCATTAATATGGTTAGGGTAAAGCTAATCCCAAACAGGCTGATGAAAGTGAAGAACTTTCTTCTCTTTAATACAGCAATGGCTATTTTAAAATAATTTTTTAGCATAATAAATGATTATTGAACCTGAGAACCATCGAATAAACGAACTAACCTATGCGTTTTACGGGCCATATTTTCGTCGTGCGTAACCATTACAATGGTTGTACCCTCGTTACGGTTAAGGTTAACCAGAATATCCATAATTTCGTTGCCCATAGCGCTATCCAAATTCCCTGTCGGTTCGTCGGCTAAAATAATCTGCGGTTTACCTACAATTGCTCTTGCAATGGCTACGCGCTGACGTTGTCCGCCCGATAGTTGGTTGGGAAAATGTTTGATACGGTTACTTAATCCAACTTTTTCCAGGGCCTCGGTAGCCAGCATTTTACGTTCATTGGCCGAGCTTGTCCGGTATAATAAAGGCAATTCGACATTATCCAGCACCCGCAAGTCGTTAATTAAATGATAGCTTTGAAATATAAAGCCGAGCTGCTGATTCCTAAATTTTGCAAGCTGCCGATCGGAGAAACGGCTAATATCTTGATCTCCAATCCTGACCGTCCCTTTAGAAGGCTCGTCTAACAAGCCAATAATATTTAACAACGTGCTTTTCCCGCAGCCAGAGGGGCCCATAATGGAGAGGAATTCGCCACTTGCAATATCCAGGTTAATGCCATTTATGGCTAATGTTTCTACCGTGTCTGTACGGTAAACTTTTTCTATGCTTTGTAAACGTATCATGAGTATAATTTTAATAAGTTATTTTTTTATTCATTTCGAAATCGTAAAGCGATAAATAGCGGAGCTGATAATAGGCAGCCCAAAAATCCCTGAGCGAGGACACATAATCGCGTTTTGCCTTATCGTTTTCCTGAAACGCAATGCTGAGGTCGGTAATACTCAGGTTGCCTAATACATAGCGGTCGCTCGCTATTTTATATTTTTCTGTCGCTATTTTTTCGGCTTCTGCAGTAAGCTGGATTTGTTCTTTCATCATGTTAAACAAGGTAACCTGCGTTACTATTTGCTGTTTAAATACCTGCTTATCCTGTTCTACTGCATAGGTTGTAAATTGCTCGTTGGCTTCTGCAGTTTTTGTTCTCGATTTAGACCGGCCCCAGTCCATAATTGGAATGGAGAGTTGTAGCTCGACCGTTTGCTGGTTTTTAGGCGAGCGATAGATATCGAAAACACTATTACCTGCATTTGAGAAACCTAAATTTGCTCTTAAAGTAGCTGTTAAGCCATTTTCGCCTCTTGCTTTGGCTACATCTCTCCTCGCTTCCGCTAAACGACGTATAAAAGCAATTGCATCGGATCTGTTTTCGAAGGCTTCTTTTAATACTTTTTCTGCAACGACGGTCATTTGTTTAACCACATCTGGCATGCGAAGTACGACCCGGTCATTACCCTCTATCCCCGTATAACTTCGCAGGTTTAAAGTAGAGATTTCCATATCACGTTTAGCCGTTCCGACGGCTTTTTGTGCATTTAACACCTCTAACTGCAGTTGTAGAATTTCGTTCTTAGTGATCTTGCCCAGCTCAAACTTTGTATTGGCAATAGTGAGCATGCGTTGTGTGTTTGCAAAATTAGTTTCGGCTATATTTAGGTTAACCTGTGCCAGCAGCAAATCGAAAAAGTATTCGGTTACGGTAATGGCTATCTTTTCCTGGGTTTCGATAAAGACCTGCTTGCTCTCGTCGTATTTTAAGGGTTCGATCTTTTTGTCCCATTTTAAGCTATTAAACTGTAGTAAGGGCTGGGTATAGCCGATCCCATAGGGAATGCCATTATAAAGTACATTATTTCGATCGAAATCGTTAAATCGTTGTAATTGGGTCGTTCCATAAATGGTACCACCAGTAGCGGTAATACTTTGGCTAAAATTTAAGGTTAGTGAGGAGTTATCGTAATGAATGGGTTGAAATACAATGGAACCGTTGGGTTGCTGCACCTGAGTATAAGTTTTGCTGTAACCTGGCAATATTCCTTCCAATGCCAATTGAGGTTGATAATTAGACCTGAATGTTCTCCACTCCCAATATTTAGTTTGTTTTACAGTGGTGGCTTGTTTAGCAGCAATAGAGTTGGCTTTGGCCATCTCCACGACTTGCGACAAACTTAATTTTAAAGTATCGCTACGCTTATTCGCAAAAACGCCAGTACTTAAAAATAAAAAAATAGCCGTTAAAAATTTCATTGTCCTAATTTTTTATGGTTATGATTTTTGCATTTTTATAAGCACTCATATCGGAAGTAATTACTTCTTCACCAGCTTTAACTCCGCTTAAAATTTCGATATAATCAAAATTACTCAGCCCTGTTTTTATAGTTCTATGTTCGGCAACACCATTACGAAGCACGAAAACCTCTTGTTGGTTGGAGCCATTAAATGCCGGCCCGTTGGCAACGCGTAAAACCTGGTTCCGAATTGCTGTTACCAGAAACACGTCAACTTTCTGATTAGGCCTTAATACCTTATTGTCTTTTTCGTTTAAACGGATATCGAACGATATGATGGCATTATTTACGGCCGGCGAAATATTTATAACGGTGCCTCGAAGTTGTGTATCGCCAACCCGAATAATAGCTGGCATGTTGTTATGGATTTTATCGAGCATATTATCAGACATGCTGCCGGCAACCTTAAATCCACTTAAATCGGCAATACGAACCAAAATCTCGCCTTCACGAATACTGGCACCAATATTTTTATTTACCCAGGTTACCACCCCATCGCGGGTGGCTACTATAGCCGCCAGGTCGAGTTTGTGTTTTAATGTCGTTAAATCTTTTTGTTGAATGGCCAAAGCAATTTCCGCCTCCCTTATTTCTATCTTCATGGTTTGCTGCTTACTCTTGATCTCATTTTCTAACTGCAGCTTTTCGAGTGCTGCAATTTTTAAATTCAACTCCGCACTTTCTACTTCTTCCTTCGTGCCGCCACCTGCTTTCAACAATCTATTGGCAGCGGCAACCGCATCTTTCAAATTACTAATGCGCAATTGTTTAATGCTGTTATTGGATTTGATATCGAAAAAACTCTTTTCCAAATCAAGTTTAAGCTTACGGATCTCATTTTCTTTCGATTCTATCTGAAACTGCAACTTATCGTAATCTGTTTGGGTTAAGGATTTATCTAAAGTAAGAATGGACTGCCCCTTTTTAACTTTATTGCCCGCATCTGATAATACCTCCTTAATCGAAGCATTAATCGGGCTGGTTAAAACTTCTTCAAATTCTGGCAATACTTCGCCGGTCGCATTAATTGTATTTTCGATCAACCCGGTTTCTACCTTAGCGGCAGTAAAGTCCTTAAGACTTAAAGTGGGTTTAAAAAATCCCCTTACCAGCCAAATGCAACCTATAAATATCCCGATGGCTATAAAAATAAGGAGCAATGTCTTTTTCTTTTTACGACTTATAACTTCTTCTGCGATGAGTGTATCCATTAAATTATTTTTAGCAAGGCTTTACAAGCACAATGCCAAACATAAATTACTGATATATAGCTAATTATAAATTTACCTGTACTAAAAAATGCCCGATATCGAACATTTCGTCTGATATCGGGCATTATTATTAATTGGATAGCAAAAGTTAGTGGGCTAAAATCGTTTTAGTTCTTTAACTTCTGCTTTACCAGCTTCCTTAAAACTAATGGCAAAGCCACCACCAGGGGCAGAAAACTGCGACAATTTGGTTTTACTGGTTACTATTACCTTGCTAATTATGTAGGCCTGGGGATTTGTTTTATAATGTGCATCTTTGGCATCGGCATAAATGGTGGCTACATAAGATTTATCCTTATCCAAAAAGTCGAGTTTAAATGTAGCAGTTCGTGGAGTTTCGCCATTTACATTTCCTAAAAACCACTGACCAGTACCTTTTGCTTTACGCGCAACAGTAATATACTGACCAGGTTCGGCCTCGATATATTTACTATCGTCCCAATCGACCGCCACATCCCTAATAAATTGGAAAGCATCGGGGAAGCGTTCGTAATTTTCGGGCAGATCGGCTGCCATTTGCAATGGGCTATACATCGTTAAGTATAAGGCCAATTGATTGGCAAGGGTACTGTTTACATGCGAATGGTTATCGGGGTTTAATTTACTAATATCCATTTCGAAAATACCGGGCGTATAATCCATCGGGCCACCAAGCAACCGGGTAAAAGGCAAAATGGTTACATGATTGGGTTTAGAGCCTCCAAAAGCTTGGTATTCGGTACCTCTTGCCGACTCGTTTCCAATTAAATTGGGATAAGTACGGGCAATACCTGTAGGCCGAACCGCCTCGTGCGCATTAACCATAATTTTATATTTAGCAGCTTCTTCTAATGCATACTGATAATGATTAATTATCCATTGGCTATAATGATTTTCGCCACGGGGAAGAATATTGCCCACATAACCACTTTTCACGGCATCGTAGTTATTGGCTTTCATGTACTTATAAGCAGTATCTAAATGGCGTTCGTAATTTCGAACCGAAGAGGAAGTTTCGTGATGCATAATCATCTTAACGCCTTTCGATTTGGCATAATCTCTAATTTCGGCCATGTTAAAATCGGGATAAGGCGTAACGAAATCGAAAACATAGTCTTTCGAGTGGCCGTACCAATCTTCCCAACCCACATTCCAACCTTCGACTAAAACTCCACCAAAGCCATTTTTTGCAGCAAAGTCGATATATTTTTTTACGTTGGCCGTTGTTGCTCCATGCTTGCCATTTGGTTTAGCTTTGCTATAATCGGTTATGCCAAGCTGCACGGCTGGGTACTCGTCTGTATAGGCCCAAGAACTTTTTCCGGTAATCATTTCCCACCAAACCCCAATATATTTAATCGGTTTAATCCAGGAAGTATCTTCAATTTTAGAGGGGTCGTTTAAGTTATAGGTCATTTTAGAGGCTAAAATATCGCGAGCGTCGTCACTTACCATAATGGTTCGCCATGGCGTATTAAAAGGAACCTGAATATAGCCTTTATCGCCATTAACATCGGGCGTTAACCAAGACTCGAAAATAAAATTTTTGTCGTCGAGGTTGAGGTGCATACAAGGATAATTAATTAATGCCGCTTCGTGCAGATTAATATAAAGGCCATCGTCAGATTTCATCATTAAGGCCGTTTGTACACCAGTAGGAGAAAAACCGGTTTGGGAGAGATTCTCTGTCCTTGCTTTTGCCGCAAAGCCTCTTATTTCGGAAAGCTTTGAGGTGGTGTAATCGTATTCCTGCGTATCGTAATCGCCAGCTATCCAAAATGCAGTATGGTTTCCCGTCATCGCAAACTGGGTTCTTTCTTCTTTAATTACAAAATAAGTTAATCCTTTTTGTGTAGGAAATTCGTACCTGAAGCCTAAGCCCTCATTAAACAATCGAAAACGGATCAGCATTTGCCGGTTAGTTTCCTTTTGGTTAAGGGTAATCGCCATTTCATTGTAATGGTTCCGGATCGTCTTTACTTCACCCCAAACCGGTGTCCAGTTCTCGTCGAAAGTGGCAGTTTGTACCTTCGCAACGGTAAAATCGTTGAGGAGGGACTTTTTATCATTTTTTAATTCCAGGCCCAGTTTACTGCTTTTAATTACTGCCTTCTCTTTAAACGACAAGGTATAACTAGGGCTACCATCGGCCAGCAATGCAAAGTTCATAATTAACCTCCCATCTGGAGACTTAAATTGCTGACCGAAAGCGCCACAAAAAATGATAAATGTTAAACAGAAGGTAAAAAAGAACTTCTTCATGGTATAATAGCTCATTACTTTAGTGCACCAAGCATTGAGCTAAACTTACTATTTTTTTTAACCCGCACCAAAAAACAGGATTGTTTTTATAAATGATAACGATTCTTTAAACTTCCGTTATGTACCTTACTTCTTATTCAGTTTTAACTGCCAGTTTAATAAAGTTGCTGTCTCGCCAATTTTTATAAAATTATTTTTCTCGAGTACTTTAAAAGAAGCGGGGTTTAATTTGTCGGTCGAGGCAAGAATTGATTTTACTGTGGGTTGCATAGCAGCCCATTCTATTATTGCACTTACCACTTCTGTCATAAAGCCTTTGTTTTGAAATTCGTTGTAGGTTCCATAGCCAATTTCTATTTCTCCGGCAACATTCGGTTCCCCATACATACACAGGTCGCCTATCATCTTATGGTCCGTTTTTGAAATTGCTGTCCAAAGAGTCGAGTATAAATAATTTTTAGTTTTATCGGCTACATTTGGAAGAATTGTTTGTTCTAATGCCTCCTTCAACTCTTGCGAAACTATTCTTGACGTTTTGTTCAAGTTAAATTCAGTTTCCAGGGTGTGATCGCATTTTATATATTTTATTAATTGCTGGTATGTTAATGGCTTTAAAATGAGCCTTTTAGTTTCTATCATTGCTTTATTTTTTTTGCAGTTATAAGCACAGGCTTGCACTGCAACAATTATTTAATAAGTAAATTGCATAAAAAATTAATGCCACAGGAAATGACAATTAACCTATAAGATAAATTAGGTATAGCCTGTGGCTAAGCAGCTATTGTAGACAGAAGTTTAGAAAAACTATTGAGGTTCATAAACATCAAATATACATTTTTTTTCACCTGAAAGAAATTGAGCTTGAAAAACAAGCGTTCTACTCAAAATGTGACATTAAAAATTGTAACAATACTGATCAAAACAGCTTCAAAGCGGCTATAAAGGCTATATTTGGCCTGTAATTTGATGATCAACAACAGCATCAAAGATTACAGCAACCACCGGATTACTGATTACCTTCTTTTAATTATGACTTTGAAAATCGTTTTTTCTTTCGCTTTCCTTCTCCTATTTATTTCCA
Organism: Bacteroidota bacterium; assembly: GCA_040388055.1. GTDB lineage: Bacteria > Bacteroidota > Bacteroidia > Sphingobacteriales > Sphingobacteriaceae > Pedobacter. The sequence goes on along the minus strand of JAZKCO010000008.1, from coordinate 5,847 downwards.
GTTATTCGCAAACTTATACCGTAAAAGGAAATGTGCAGGATACGGAGGGTATACCGCTTGCGGGAACGATGATTAAGGTAAAATGGGGAGCAGACAGCATAGCTACTGCTGCTGATGTTAAGGGCGACTTTTTATTAAAAAACATCAAATTTAATGAGTTTACCTTTTCTGCAGCTTTCCTGGGGTTCGAAACCTTTACCAAAAAATATAAAATTACCACTGGTAATACGCTGGATATTCCTAAAATTACGCTACATACCAGCATGAACAACTTAAATGAGGTGGTTATTGCAGCAGTAACTGCAGTAAAAATTGGAGAAGATACCGTAACTTTCAATGCCGCTTCATTCCCGGTTAGGACGGGCGATGCTGTAGATGAAGTACTTAGAAAGCTGCCCGGTGTTAAGGTTGATGAAGATGGAAATGTAACGAACCAGGGAGAGGCTATTACTAAGGTCCGTATAAATGGAAAAGACTTTTTCGGAGGGGATGTTGCCACAGCCATTAAAAACCTGCCGGCTGATATTATTAAGAATCTGCAATTTATAGACGATTATGGCGACCAGGCAAACCTTACTGGTATAAAAACAGGCGAACCAGAGAAAATACTTAATATTACCATCCAGGAAGACAAGAAACAGGGATACTTTGCCCGCCTTTCGGGTGGTATGGGTAATGAAGGCCGCTATAACACAAGCCTGCGTGGCAATACCTTTAAAGGAGAAAGACAATTATCTTTCGACGGTATGGTTAACAACACGAATATGCGGGGTGGTGGTGGAAACGGGATCACGAATACCAATGCCGTCGCACTAAGTTATCAGAACGAGTGGGCGAAAGCGCTTAAACTCGATGCAGGGTATAGCTTCAGAAACAGAAAAAACACAACCATTGAACAAGCCTACACTCAAAATTTTCTGAATGATGTTACGCGTTTCGAAGATGAATCCTCCAACAACAAGAACGACACCTACAGCCATAACCTTTCTGGCAATCTCGAATTCCGGCCAGATACCCTCAACTTTCTGAAGATCTCCCCACGGCTTTCTTTTGATTCGAACGATAGAAACGATTTCGGGAACTATACGACTACGCAGGGGGATATTTTAACCCTCAGGGATAACACTTCCAATAATCATTCCTCTTCCTCCAACCTGCGAACCAACCTCTTTTATAACCATAAGTTTTCAAAAAAAGGGCGAAATATTAGTGTTCGCGGAAATATAAACTATACAACAGGAGACGATTTCAGAAGCGTAGTTAATAATTATGTAATTACCGAAGCAGGTATCGATTCGATGAGGCTGCAAAATCAACATACGGATAACGACAACAGCACCCTGCAAACATCGGCCAATTTCTCTTATATGGAACCCATAGGTAAAAAAACATACCTGGAGTTTAATTACAGCTGGAACCATTCGACGACCAGCACCAGTAGAAATGCAAATGATATTATAAGTGGTGTACCTATTTTTAACCCAGCGCTAAGTAACAACTACGAATACCAGTTTACTACGAACAGAATTGGCCTGAATTATCGTTTTATTGATGTCAAATATAACTATACATTGGGCTTAAATGCACAGCCAGCAGTACTTAAAGGCCAGAATCTGAGCAAGAATATCGACACAAAAAACACATCCTTTAATTTTATTCCCTCCGCCAGGTTTGTCTATAAGTTTTCCAGACAGCAGGCATTGCAGGTAAACTATTGGGGAAGAAGCAATCAGCCCAGCTTCCTTCAGCTACAACCTATTTCGGATAATTCTAATCTTCAAAATGTTGTGACGGGTAATCCTGGGCTAAAGCCCGAATTTATTCACACCATGAATGCAAGATATAACCAATCTGATTGGAATATGGGGCATATTTTATTTGCAAACTTATCCCTTAACAAAACTCAGGATAAGATCGTAACGACAAAAATGCTTATTCCGGGTACAGTTAACCAGGTTACGAGCTACACCAATACCGATGGTTTTTATACGTTAAAAGGGGATTATTCTTACGGGAAGCCCTTTGCCGACCGGAAATATACCATTACCTATTCGGGAGAAGCATCGCTTGATAACAATGTTGCCTTTATCAATACCAGCAAGAATATCGCTAAAAACTATAATATCCGCCAGGAGCTTGAATTCGAACTTGACATTAAAGATGTAGTTGATCTTGAACTCGAAACATCGTATTCTTTTAATCAGACGAATTATTCGCAGGAAAATTTTGAAGACCGTAAATCAAATACGATCAGGTATCGGCTCCGCGGAAGAAATTATTTCTTTAAAGACCTCACATTGGGTTACAATGTATCAAAAACAGTAAATTCTGGTTTTGATAATTCCATCGTAAAAAACCCGACAATTCTTAGCCTGTTTCTAGAGTACCGATTCTTGAAAGGTAATAGAGGCGCGCTGCGGCTTGACGGATTTGATTTATTTAATGAGAATACGGGCATTTCCAGGGATGTATTTGATAATATTATTGTCGACCGTCAAATTAACCGCCTCGGGCGATATTTCATGCTGTCGTTTAACTTGCGCCTAAGCAAGTTTGGCGGTAAGGATAACGAATCCCGGCAGGGTGAAAACCGTCGCCGCAACCAGTAACCCTAGGGCGAGACTGCTGGTCGCTGTGAAATGATGAATTTCATTCTTTCCTGTTCATCGTTCGCAGGGATATTACCTTTGTACAGTTTATAAGTAGGTTTTCCATTGTCGTTGAAAATAATTTGCTCAACAGATAATACATCTCCGGGAACATTTCCTCCGAACCAAAGTGAATCTGGTTTTTGACTCCAGGTTATCTCATATAGAACAGCTCCAGCCGGATAATCATTAACATGATCCGTAGCCAAATCATTTCCATATAAAGTGGCCATTGTGTTATTATTCGGGTTGATAGACGACGTTAGCGGATGCAGTAATAATGGATTTTCGGGTAATTCGGATGTCCATTCATTTATTTTATTCAAGTTAGCTCGACCGCATCCAAACAGGTTTGTTAAGATCAAAAAAAGGGTGCAGATGTTCAGTAGTTTTTTCATTTCCGGTTTCTCGTTGTTATTTTAAATTTAGTGGAATGGTAAATACATTATCGTTATCGCGAACTGGCTTGTGGCATGAAATACATTCGGTAGTAAAATTTACCGTTTTACCATAAGGCCTCAAATCATCGCCTTTCCATCGGGCCCAGCCCCAACCTTCCGTTTCTGCATATTTTTTAGAATCTTTGATCATGAACTCGACTTGTACAAACTGACCTGTAGACACGCTTCCGTCTGCTGCTACTTCTTGTTTCCAAGCCGCTTTTGCTAAAATGCTTCCATCGGGCCATGAGTTTATTTGTTGGGCCTTTATTGCCGCAACCGCTACTTCGTTGGCAAAAATGATTCGCATGGTTCCATTGTCGAACCGATCTGTTGTACTAATGGCCTTCCAGTTCCTGTAATCGGAAATGTAGGCAATACCGTTTGGTGCAGGATTTACCCATTTATAAGCTTTGGTAGTTGATTTATCACTGATCCAGTCCGTGTAGCGCTGCGCTGCAGCTTTTAACTGTACACTATCGGTTTTGCTGCTGGCAGAGATAGACCGCAAATAGGTCTCAATCACTTGCATTTGCTTTTTGTTTATCCGAGCAGCGGGATGGACTAAGGCATAACTCGATAGTGGCATTTCGCCAGAACGTATCTTGTTGATCGCATAATAAAGTATCGCCTTCTGCTTAGCCATGGGCATACTTGTCCAGTCGGAAAAATTTAATGATTCAGTCCCTTGTTCAATATGAGCAGCCACTAAAAAATTAACCGGAGTTAGTTTATCGTACCAAGCCAATTTGGGAGAAGAAGAATGGCAATTGAAACACGAATTCCTTAAGATCTCATTTACCCCTTTCGGAACGCCAGTAAGGTTCTCCGTTTTTGGCGCATTCCCATATTCTTTTATTTGCACTGGTGCTATAAATTGTGCCAGTCCTCCAACTATAACAATTAGTATTAATAGTATGATCGTTTTCTTTTTCATCTTGGGATCAAATTTATAGACCCTGCTAAAGTGATCTTAATGAAATATGGCGAAAGGGATGTTTTTGACCTTAAAGCCGAAAAAATCAATCCAATTTGTTTTTGTATTTTTACCGCAATAGCAACCTTCTCGAAATTTAACCACCTATTGTCGATAGATTGATACTTTTGTAAGCCATGAAAAAAGGTCATATAAATACGCTTCTCCTTATAGGAATTAGTACTGTTGTCTTTATCGTAAGTTTGGGTTCTTCCGTGCTGCTCTATCATTCGGCTAAGGATAAGCTATGGAACAGCAGGCTTGAGTCGGGGAACAGGAATGTAAGAGAGATAGGCGGACTACTGGAAACGCAATTGCAAAGCGGGCTTTCCCGAGAGCAGGTTATTCGCAATTTGCAGAAGAGTATCGTTAACACGGATGTTGGGAGCGAGTTTATCTGCATGTATAATACAGCGGGCGTGGAGCTTTGTCATCCCAATCCGGCCCTCATTGGCAAGAAAATCAGCTTCGATAATTCCCGGATTCTTAAAAATGGGGGAAGTGCTGCCTTTCTGGAACTCCTGAACTCGGGGAAATTAAATGGAGGTATCCGCTCCTTCCCTAAGGCTTCCAATAGAAGCTCGGAGATCGTTAATGTTTATCCCGTTAACGGGACAGACTGGATGGTTGCTTCGCATGTTAAAATCCCCGAACTCGAGGCACAGCTTACAAACTTGTACTTAAAATTTTTAATTGGCTTTATTTTAAGCACACTCATCATTACTGGCTGTAGCTTTTTCTTTGTCCGTATAATTTATAGCAGGTATGAAGAGAAGGTGCACCAGGAGATTGACGAGCTTAACCATGAGCTTAGTGCCTTAACTGGATTAAATCAGCAACTGCTTATTTTTCAAAAAGAACAGAAAGATAGGCTAACAGGCACGACAAGCCCAGATCCCGATCCAGATCCGGAAAAAACCGTTCCTAAAAAGCGAATTATCGCCTATCATAAAGACGAGCTTATTTATATAAATGCAGACACTTTGGCTTTTGTATTTTTGCAAAATGGAATTACTTATATCAGTACATTTTCGGCAGAGAACTATCCCGTAAGCGACAGTTTAGACGAACTGATGAAGCAATTGGACAATGAGGATTTTTACCGGGCCAACAGACAGTTCATTGTTAGCTTAAAGGCAATTGCTACCATTTATATCTATGGAAAAAACCAACTGAAACTTATTACAGCCCCAAAATCTCCAACTGAAGTAATCATTAGCAAAAACAAAGTGGCATCTTTTAAACAATGGCTTGACAGGTAGGTTTAATTTTAGCTCCAATTTTAAAGCCATGATCTAAATAGATATGTTGGGGGTTTCCTTAGAAAGGCAGAGCTATTTACAAATTCAAATTTACACTTTGAGGTGTCAATCTTTGAAGTTCCAATATCAGCGCCTGCAAAAATGTTCATAAAAATAAAAGCCCTCTTTACGAACTGCAAATAGGGTTTGTGGGCGATGCGTGGCATAGCTCGAACCGTTTTATTAATAATTTAAGGCTTTTAACTAACTTATGAAGGAATCAAAATGACGATACATGGTAAAGTTTGAACTATTAAAGAAAGATTAGTGCTATCAAAACATCAATGTATCATCTACATAAGCTTATCTAATCAGTTAATTATTAACAAGGAGCATTCTATTAATTTCATTCTAAAAAAGCTGTTTAAAGCATCTCCAACCCATAAAAAAAGCCTAATCAGTTAAGATTAAGCTTTCTTGTGAAGTGGGCCCACCTGGGCTCGAACCAGGGACCAAAAGATTATGAGTCTTCTACTCTAACC
>JAZKCO010000007.1:0-199178 GCA_040388055.1 Bacteroidota bacterium | reverse complement strand
GCTTAATTTAGCGCTGAACAAAACGACAGTCGAACAAGCCCAAAACCATGATTAGAACAAGACTTAACAAGGGTATACGCGATTACACTTAAGGGATCAAGCAAAAAAGTTGGGGAGGTTACGTTTTGCTAAGTCGAAATGGTTAAAAGCACTGACTTAAGTTTACCGTTTTCAACTGGTCTTTTATTTTTCGGAACCGAAGAAATGAGCCTAAATACTGCCTTTAATAGAAAAATAAGCAGCCGGGAGTTTTTGTTTCTTTTTGCGGAAAAAAGAAAACGCCTCCGTGGCGGAGAACGAAAAAGAAAACATAACTAGGTCTCCACAACTTTTTTGCTTGATCCACCTATACGGGAAATATTTTACAGATGAGGAAGAGACACCAGATCGCGGTAGAGTGAGTTTAAAAAAAATGAGCACTGACTTTTAGATCAGCGCCCATATCTTTAGAGTTATGGTATGCCTGCCCTTCACGGATCCCCCGTTCACAGGACTTTTTTATCGCTTTAATAACGATAACAAGCTAGGCATTTATTGATTTCGATTTGAATAAAACTTTTGCACATGCTGTGGAAAGCTTGGCTAATAAGTATATTTGTGAATGAACTAGCCTATTACTTTATTAAGTAATTGTACAAAATATTCATCGCCTTTTTGCGTAAGTCATTTTCTCCGCTGGTATATTTTGTATCGCAGCCATTGGTAATTACCACGATGCCGAATCTCTCTTTTGGTTGGAAAAACATGGCGCTATATAGCCCATAAGCAGAACCTGTGTGGCCTTTCATTATTTTTCCAGGAATAAGGTCGTCGGCTGTTCTAATGGCAAGACCATAACCTTCTTCGTCCGAAATTTTGGTCTGCATTAATTTTGCACTTTTTTTAGTGATTATTTTTATGCCTTTATATTTACCTTGGTCCATGTGCATGGTCATGTATTTCGCTAAATCGGATGCAGAAATCTTCATTCCACCAGTTGGGGAGAAGGTTGGAGTACTTTGGCCCATTACATAATTCTTAATTTCGCTGGTACGTGGTGCATAAGCTGTTGGCGAAGGGCTAAATTTTTTCGTCGATGCATTGTACTCGTACAAGGTTACAAAACGTGTAGAGTCTAAGGATTCGACCCAATAGCCACCATAAATCCCAAGTGAGTTTAAAATATGGTTTTTGATATAGCTATCGAAGCGTTCGCCGGATATTTTTTCAATAACAGCACCCACCATATTAAAATTCAAATTACAATAGCTATAGCCTTTTCCGGGCTCGTATTTGTTGTAACATTTTTCCCAGTTTTTTCCTTTTTCGGGATTGATTACATCAAGATCGAAATAACCTTCACTGTCGTTAATACTCGAAGTATGCGAAAGTATCATCTTTAAGGTAATGACGGTTTCTGGAAAATTTGGATTTCTTACCTTAAAGCCAACTAATTTACTGAAATCGTCGTCGAGACTTAACTTCTTAGCTTCTGCCAATTGCATAATCGCTGTTGCCGAAAATGATTTAGAAATCGAGGCGATCCTGAAAATATCAGTATTAGCCAATGGAATATTTTTTTCTACATCTTTTAAACCAAACGAATGTGCATAAATAATATTTCCGTTTTTGACTACAGCTACCGATAAACCAACGGCCTTCGACTGCTTCATAAGGTCTTGAATTTCGGCTTCTGCTTTTTCGGCCTGACCAAAAGCACCAACAGTAAGGAATAAACTAAATACAATGGAAAGAAAATATTTGAATGTCATAAAGCTATAAATTTGATAGCCAAATATAACATTTTGAAACTAATTGGAAATGAAAGCATTGAAGATTTAACTATAAAATTTAACAATTAAATGTTTCTAAGACTAATTAAAACCTTATATTTGCTAATATTTTTAGTATAAAAAATGATTGTAACTGTAGTTCCTATTTTAGATTTAGACGTTAATCCGGCAAAGCCACTGGCCAAGGTAATGACCGAAAGGTTACAGCGATTGGCTAAGGAACTGGGAACTACTCATTTAAAAGATTTAGAACTCCAGGAGCCGTTTTTAGCCGATGTAGTAATTTATCTTTCTTATAACAATAAGTATACGATACGATGGCGCATTGCTAACGATGTTCCCAAAGCGGTAGAACTAGTCGTTGCCGAAGCTTGTGCGCGCTTGGGTTACATTTTATGGAAAACTAATACCTTAAACCTGTTTAATGGGAATATGGACACTACAGATCGTCATAAAATTTAAAGGCGATTATCGGCCTAATAGTTCATTAAATTTTTCTTTCATCCCTAAAATTCCGAGTAATCCGCCGGTATGAATGGCTAAAATCTTGGCTTCTTTTTTAAAGTAATTTTTCGAACTTAAATCATTAATAGCATAAAACATTTTCGCGGTATACACTGGGTCGACGAGTAAACCAGTTTGGCTTGTAAAATTGGCTGTAAATTGTAATAATTCTGGGGTAGTTTTTGCATAACCCCCAAAATGATAATCGGCATGCACTTTTAACCGGCTTAAATTGCTTTCATATTTAGCGATTTCGTCGATTATAAATCCATTGTCTTTTAGCACCGGCACCACATGCAGCTCGGTTGCAAGCTGTAAATTATTTATTCCTTTTAATAATCCTGCAGCAGTAGTGCCAGTACCAGCAGCACAAAATAGGTAATCGAAATGTGCGGGCTTAAATTCGTCTACAATTTCGGCACAACCTCTAACTGCTTCAGTTCCCGCTCCACCTTCGTCTATGAAATATGCATTTTTATCGGCTGCGAAATGATGTTCGAAAAGCATTTTTTTATTTCGGTAACTTTCGCGGTCTACAAAAATTAATTGCATTCCGAATAATTGGCAAAGCAAAAGGACTTCATTAGCTACTTTTTCGCCACGTACAAAGGCAGTAGTGGTTAAACCAGCTCTCGCTGCTGCTGCAGCGGTAGCTACCAGGTGATTAGAATAAGCCCCGCCAAAAGTAACCAAATGTGTTTGCTGCTGTGCAATTGCTTTTGCCAGGATGTATTTAAGCTTCCGCCACTTATTACCCGAAATATAGGGATCGATTAAATCGTCGCGCTTAACCCAAATTGGATTTAGAGACTGGTACTGGATCTGTTGTATTGGGCTATGGATCTGCATAAAAAAAGCTTCCCCAAAGAGAAGCTTTTTTTATTATATTTTTAAAAATTATTTGCCAATTCCAAAACCAATACCAGCATTGGCAAAGCTATATTTAGCCTGTGTATAGGAGGCATAAACCCTAAAAAAACCTAAGTTTAATTGAAAACCTAAAGATGCCTTTAAGCCATCGACATCAGTTTGTTTAATGCTTATCGGGTCGACATAAGTTTCCTGATGATTGGGGTCTAAAGGGGTAGGTGCATCGAATTTATAGCTTCCTATAGCCTTAAGGTCAGATTTTGAGGTATTATATCCAATACTTGCAAACGGGGTAAAAAAGAGAATTTTTTTGGAAACAATAGCTTCTGCACTAAAACCATTCATCTCTATGTTTACATTCTGATTTGAATTTGCCTCATCGTTAATGTTGAGTGGAATATTGTATTTAAGCTTAGAATAACCTATTGCAACAGCAAGATCTATTGGGGTGGCTGTATATTTTTTACCCATAAGCATGGGTAATACTTCTAATTTTGTACCAATCCCGAATAAGCTTATGGTGCCGGCATCGTCCCCTAAATTAACTTTCGGAACTAAACGCAGGGATACATCCATATTTTTTAATAAACCAACCGTTAACTGAACCTGTGGCGAAGGAACTACACCAAGTCCGGTTCCTTTAGGTAACCTAAACTTCCCGGTAGAGTAGCCATTACTATAAAACTCCATCTCCGAACCTTGCTGTTTTGAGCCGAAGGCGGTCGGGCCTGTACTTTTAAAAGGGTCGACGGGCCGCATATTTTTTAGTCCCAATGTATTTACATCGTAAGCCTTATCTGAGTTTGGTACAAAAGCAGCTGTTGCCGTAATCCGTAAATCGAAACGCAAGAAGCTTTTGGTTTTTGCGGTGTTGGTCCAACCCGAATTAAGACCAACACCCATTCCCTTAAATAGCGGATTAATATAGGCATTTACCAGTTTTGTGGCGTCTTCAGGGCCAGATTTAAACAAATCGCCAATATTATCTTGGCAAAAAGCAGGCAATGGACTTAAAAATAAAAGTAAGATTTTAAGCCCTGAGCGTAATTTTTTTTTCATTTATCTATTTGATTATTAGGGACGAAAGTAAATCTTTCTAATCAGATAAGGAAAAAAATTAATGATTATCTTAAAGTTATTAGTAAAAGTTTTCATAGGTTGATTTCTTTTTAATTTTAATATCAAAAAAGAAGCCAAAAAATAATTTTTAAAATTATCAAATTGTTAACCTTATTTTTGTGGAACGAAATTAGTTCGGTCTATCTTTAAAAAATAAGCAATAACAAACTTTATTCTACTGCTGTGGGGTAAAAATAAAATGATACTAATGAAAAACGACAATATTGAACAGGGAGAAGAAGACCAGGATTTATACGAACATTTTAATATTGTTGTTGATAAAGGACAGTCCTTACTAAGAATAGACAAGTTTTTGATGCACCGTATCGAAAATGCGTCTCGTAACCGGATCCAAAATGCTATCGATGCCGGAAATGTATTGGTAAATAAAGGCATTGTAAAATCCAGCTATAAAGTTAAGCCAGCCGACGAGATCTCTATTGTGTTCGCTCATCCGCCACGCGATACGGAAGTTTATCCAGAAAACATTCCTATCGATATTGTATATGAAGATCAAGATTTATTAGTCGTTAATAAACCTGCCGGAATGGTGGTACATCCGGGCTTTAATAATTATACAGGGACTTTGGTTAATGCACTGACCTATCATTTCGAGCAATTACCCACTTTGCCGGGCAATAATGGCCGTCCGGGTTTGGTGCATCGTATCGATAAGGACACTTCGGGGCTTTTGCTGATCAGTAAAAACGAAATTACGATGACCAAGTTAGCCAAGCAATTTTTCGATCACAGCATTAAGCGAAAATACATTGCACTAGCTTGGGGCGATATAGAGAAGGATGGCCGGATTGAAGGTTATATTGGCCGGAGCTTAAAGAATAGAATCGTGATGGATATGTACGACGATGAAGAAAAGGGTAAATGGTCGGTCACTAATTATACGGTTTTAGAACGCCTGGGTTACGTTACGCTAATTAGCTGTCGCTTAGAAACAGGTCGTACCCATCAGATTAGAGCCCACATGCAGCATATAGGTCATCCCTTATTTAACGATGCTAATTATGGTGGTAACAAAATCTTAAAGGGAACTACCTTTACAAAATATAAACAATTTGTAAACAATTGTTTCGAGCTTATACCACGCCAATCCTTACATGCACAAACCTTAGGATTTATCCATCCAACAACGCAGCAATATATGGAGTTTGAAGCGCCATTACCTACCGATTTCGATTCGGTATTAACAAAATGGAGAAATTATAGTTTACAGCCTCAGCAATAATATGTCGAATTTTATTTTATTTAACGACGAGTTCGTTGCTGCAGAACAAGCAGTTTTAAAATCCAGTAATCGCGGCTTTAAATTTGGCGATGGTCTCTTCGAGTCGATGCGGATGTGTAATGGTAAGCTGCAATTTGCAGCGCAACATGCCGATCGGTTAAAGGCGGGAATGAAAGCGCTTAAATTGGACGGTTATACTTTATTAGACGAATATTTTTTGAAACAGAAAACGGCAGAGCTCTTAAAAAAAAATAAGTTTAATGGAAATGCACGTTTTCGCTTATCTATATACCGCGACGGAGAAGGACTCTATACCCCTCAGAGTAATAAACCCGGGTACCTGCTCGAAGCTGTAGCCTTAGAACAGGGTTTTTACGAACTAAATCCTAAAGGCTTAATTGTCGATGTATTCGACGAGCTTACCAAGCAAATTAATAAACTATCGAATTATAAAACCAGTAATGCTTTGTTAAATGTAATGGCTGGCCTCTATCAGAAGCAACATCGCTTAAACGAAGCCATTATTTTAAATGAAAACGGCTTTTTATGCGAGAGCACTAGTTCGAACGTATTTGTTGTTTACGAGAAACAGATTTATACTCCAGCTTTATCAGAAGGTTGTGTGGCAGGTGTAATGCGAAGTGTAGTTTTACAACTTGCTAAAACAAACGATTTGCCTTTAATCGAAGCACAAATTAGTCCGGATATTTTGAAAGAAGCAGATGAGGTTTTTGTAACCAATGCTAGTGGCGGTATTAGATGGGTAATGGGCTATGGTAAAAAACGTTATTTTAATGAAACTGCTAAAGTATTAAATTCGAAATTAAATGAATTGGTAGGGGGGGGTTAGAATAATCGCATCCCCCTTAGAAATTCGTCGATTAGCATTCGTTTTTTACCCTCATATTGAATCTCTTTTAATTTGATAAAGCCATTTTTCGTAGCAAACTTTAAGTAAGTTTTTTTGTCGGTTAAAAAAGTACCTGCGGGTATATCCGGAGTTTTATCTTCCGGTTCGGCCGTAAAAATTTTTAAAGTTTTATCATTTAATGTGGTAAATGCAGTAGGATATGGGCTTAGTCCGCGAATTAAATGATAGACTTTTTGGTTCGGCTGATTCCAATCTATTTTACAGAAATCCTTAAATATTTTTGGTGCGGGTTTTAGCTCGTTGCTTTGTAATTGTGGCACTTCCTTATAATCGTTTGCCTGAATAGCCTTTACCGTTTTAACCAATAAATCGGCACCTTTAACCATCAACTTATCGTGAAGACTTCCTGCTGTTTCGTTGTCGTTAATGGTTAATTTATCGGTAAAAATAACATCGCCGGTATCTATTTCCTGTTTTAAAAAGAAAGTGGTAACCCCTGTTTCTTTTTCACCGTTAATAATGACATGATTGATGGGGGCCGCACCCCGGTACTGGGGTAATAAAGAACCATGTAAATTGATGGTTCCCTTTGGTGGCATGTTCCAGACAATCTCGGGCAACATCCTAAAAGCCACCACCACCTGAAGATCGGCCTGTAATGATTTTAGTTCGGCCAAGAAATCAGGATCTTTCAATTTTACAGGCTGCAATATCTTTATTCCTTTCTCGATCGCATATTTCTTTACTGCACTTTCGCCTAACTTCTGGCCACGCCCGGCAGGTTTATCTGGAGCGGTAACGACAGCGATAACTTCCAAATTAGCCTGTATTAAAGCAGCTAAAGAAGCTACGGCGAATTCGGGCGTGCCCATAAAAATTATCTTCATTCGTATATGGCTTATTGTTTATTACGTTATTGCGAGGAGGGAGATTGCCTCCGGTTAAGGCGTTGTTCTTGGCTCGGTTCGCAATAACGAATAAGTGTTTAAAAATTTTAAGGGTATAACAGGTATTTTTTACGCATTTCTTTATAGCGGCTCAATCCCGGTTCCCAGCTGGCTCTAATCTCTTTTTCGGATTTTCCATCAATTATTTGTTGTCTAAAATCGGCTACTCCGACTAATTTTTCGATGGTTCCCATTTGTTTGCTTAAGCTGCTTTTAAAGAAATTTTCCTTTTGAGGCGATTTTTTATAAAGCTCAATTAACCAACTTAAATTAATCTGTTTTGTTTTTCTGAAAATAGAAGTATCATAATTTCTGAGGTCTAAGCCATAACATACCTGATCTTTAAAAATTGGGGATTCGGCCATGCCTTTTATCCCGGTAGGGGTAAAGGCAAAGTCGTAAATACCCTTGTAATACGGAGCTCCTAGTACGGTAAAGGCAAATTGAGTACCGCGGCCATGGTTTACATATATCCCTTCGAAAAGACAAGTGCTTGGATATAATAAGATAGATTGGTCGGTGTTTAGGTTTGGAGAAGGTTTTACCGGTAACACATAAGGCATATCGTGCGTATAATTCGCATTTTTGATAACCGTGATTTTGCATTTTAATTTATTTTTTAACCAGCCTTCGCCATTTAACATTTGCGCATATTCGCCAACAGTTAAGCCATGTACTATAGGAATTGGCTGAGCGCCAATACCCGATTTAAACTTCGGATCTAAAATTGGTCCGTCGACATAAAAACCATTGGGATTTGGACGATCTAAAATCATTACTTCTTTTCCGTATTGGGCACATGCTTCCATTACCCGTTGAAGGGTGTTGATATAAGTATAAAAACGGACACCAACATCCTGGATATCAAAAATCATGATATCTATATCTGCTAAATCTTCGGCAGTAGGGGTATGATGGGCTCCATATAGGGAAATGGCTTTAATACCTGTTTTGGCGTCGACAGCATCGGCTACGCTTACTCCTGCACTTGCATCGCCTCTAAAACCATGCTCGGGTCCAAAGATTTTAACGATATCTATACCCCGTTTAAGCAAACTATCTACTACAGTCTGTGTACCAATGATAGAGGTTGGATTAACGACCATTCCTATTCTTTTTCCTTTTAATAGGGGTAAATATATTTCGGTTTGCTCTGCACCGGTCATGAATTTAGTGGTCTTTGCCTTCGTTTTTTGGTTTGCTTTCGGCGCTTGTGCACAGGCAACAAGAGCAAAAGCAATAAATAAGGAGGTAAAAACAAGAGTAATTTTCTTCATCTTTTTTAGGTTTTTTAAAGAATTATGTGTTAAATTAAAACTGAATCAGCACTTTTGCTAAGTTACAATTAATTACATCATTTGAATATAGAATATTTTATTGCGAGACGAATTGCTATTAAATCGGAACGAACCTTCTCCAAGCTTATTGTTCGTATTGCGATAGCTGGGGTAATGTTAAGCCTGGCCGTTATGATTCTTTCGGTTGCTATAATTACAGGTTTTAAAACTGAAATACAAGATAAAGTTAGGGGCTTTGTAGGTGATATCCAGATTTATCGCTACGACTTGAATGGCTCATTCGAAAAGTCGCCTTTTGTACCTAACGATACCACTATTAATAGTTTAAAGAATAATCCGGACCTCGTTACATTTTATCCCTTTGCTACTAAACCAGCTATTATAGCCGCAAATGAAGAGGTAGAAGGTGTTAATTTTAAAGGGGTAGACCGAACTTACGATTGGCAGTTTATTAAGAAACATCTTGTTGCAGGTACTATTATTAACTTTAATGATTCATCAAGGAATCAACTCTTAATTTCTGCATATACAGCCGACCGCCTAAAGCTTAAAGTTGGCGATAGCTTTATCATGCACTTTATTCAGAATCCACCAAAACCCAGAAAATTTAGCATAGTAGGTATTTATGATATTGGAATTGAAAATATCGATAAGGGTTTTGTACTTGGCGATATCAATATTATTAGAAACTTAAATAACTGGCTACCTAACCAGACCGGCGGAATTGAAGTAAGAGTTAAAGATTTTAACAAACTAAAGGAGGTTGCAGCTGATGTTTATGCCAATTTGGAACTCAAATTAAGATCCCGATCGGTACAGGAAAGTACGCCAGAGATTTTTACCTGGTTGTCTTTGTTAGATGTAAATACCCGGGTATTACTTATTTTAATGATGATTGTAGGCGTAATTAATATGATTACCGCCTTACTCATTATGATATTAGAGCGGACCACCATGATTGGCTTGCTTAAAGCACTTGGCATTTCGAATTATAGCGTAACGAAAATCTTTTTATATAATGCGATTTATCTTGTAGGCCTGGGTTTGGTACTAGGGAATATACTAGGCTTAGGTTTGGCTTACCTGCAACAATATACTCATATTTTTAAATTAGACCAGACCAATTATTACCTGGCTCAAGTCCCTATAGAAGTCCATTTCTTAGATGTCTTATTGTTAAATGTCGCCACTATTGTGGTTTGCTTTTTAGTTTTACTTATCCCATCTATGCTGGTAAGTCGTATTACTCCATTAAAGGCCATAAGGTTTAAGTAGACAGTTGTGAGCTTAAGAGTTGTAGCTTTGGGTTTTTCTATCCGAATCTTCCAACCCCTCAATCTATTAAGATCCAGTCTTTTTGTTGCAAGCCTGCAAACTCTGTTCTGGTCGGTATATTTAGATAAGGATAAATCACTTTAGAGAGATATAAACCCGATGGATGCGCCGGCTCGAGCATTTTTGGAGTTAATTTGGTAATTAATAAATTTTCAAATTCGTCTACTGTCATTTCCTCACAGCCTATTTTTAAAAGCTTACCCATAATAATTCTAATCATCTTCCCTAAATAACGATTAGATGCAATATGGAAGCGAATGTGTTCTCCATTTGCAGAGGTGTATAAATTGGCATTCTTTACCAGACAAATGGTATGTTCGTTTTTATCTGGAGTGGTACAAAAGGCATGATAATCTTTATATTGAGGCAGGAGCGAGGCTGCCCGCTTCATTTCAGCTAAGTTTAAATTTGATAGCTGATAATAAGAACTTAAATTACTTAAAAAAGGGTTTTTATAAGTATGAATAAAATAATCGTATTCCCGTTGTACGGCATCGAACCTCGCATGCGGTTTTCCATTTAATGGGATAACATCGAATACTGCAATATGATGCGGTAAGATTTTATTTAACCTAAAAATTAAATCGAAATCCCATTCCTGCTCAATATCTACATGAAAAAAAAATTGACTGGCGTGAACGCCAGAATCAGTTCTTCCACAACCATTAATAGCTAATGGAGTTTTAAAGACCTGACTTAATTTGGTCTCAATAACTTCCTGAACACTATATACTTTTGGTTGTCTCTGCCAGCCACTATAAGAATGGCCGTTGTAACCAATGTGAAAAAAATATCTCAATTTAAGGTATGTTTCTTTAATCCGATCGAGTTAAGCTCCGTGCAAAACTAACCTTTTTAAGCTCATGCTGTAGCCATAATGTAAAGCATCGTGCGACACAATAAATTTTAAAGCATCATTCACACTTTCCAGGTTTAAACCAGCATAGGTAGAAATAGTATAAGGTTTGAAATTATCGAATACTCCATTTTGTAAATCTATTTCTAATTGCACTATTGTGCTCAACATATACTCATTTAATAAAGTAATTTCATCATCGCCGATATAGCTTTCGGGCTTTGAGCCATTTTTATAACGATCGATCAACTCTTCGTTAATTACAAATTTCTGACCGGCTAAGCGGTAGCACAAAATTTGCTGACTTACAATAACATGTCCAAAGTGCCAGGCTAAATTGTTATTAAACCCCGAAGGGATAACATTGAGTTGAGCTGTGGTCAGTTGTTTTAACATGCCTATCCAATTGGTTCTGCAGGCGCGGATAACTTCTATTATTTTCTCCATTTTTATTTAATATTGCTTTTTTCACTTCTTTGGTTGCGCACTTCCCAGCCACAACAGGCTGTTAATGATCATTTTATTTTGAACTTCATTACCAAAACTTGAAGACAATGAAGTCGTATTTTTACCGTATTTATGCTCATAATCCATATCGTTATGACCCATATTTACATAAATCATTTTATAGTTCTTATTACTCCATACTACCGGATAAAAGCCGCTATGCCAAATCTCGTTCGGTTTTGGTCCGGTTCCTAATGGGAAGCTGGCAGAATCTATAGCGAGCAGGATTTTGATATTTGCATTTTTACGCAGATCCATTTCCCAGCGATACCATTCGTTAGGTTGAGATTTAAAAACAGGAGGTAAACCTTTAGTAACCGGATGGTTTTTATCCTCGATCTTTAACATCGCCGATGTAGGCCGCCAGGTATTGCTCTTATACTGCCCCGAACCTAAAAATTCGTTATGGTACCAATCCCAGTTCTGGGGATAAGCAGACGGGCTTAATGCAAAAGCCGAAAAATGAAACCCCATCCATGCACCTCCGTTTTTCATATATTTTTCGAATGCAAGCCTTTGCTCTGGTTCTTCAGGTCTGGTATCTAGAAATAGAACAACCTGGTACCTGGCCAGAAATGCACTGTTTAAATTATCCCAATTCGCAGTCGAATCGTAGCTAAATCCGTATTGTTCGGCTATTTTTGGAAACCATTTATTTGCTTCATGCACATAACTCACGTGTGCCTGGTCATTTTTTCCGGTAAAAAATGCAATTACTTTAAATTTTGGTGCTTTTTGGGCATAAGCAGCCTGGCTAATTATTATGCATATAAAAGCCATCCGTAAAAACAACCTCCTGCATCCGGTTTCAGAGTCCATTTTAATTTATTTTGCGTTTTTCACATAAGTATCGAGCCAGGTATTCATTTCCCACAGCATGTGAAGAATATTTTCTTTTCCTCGATAACCATGTGCTTCATAAGGCAAATATACAAAACGGGTGGTTCCTCCCTGGCCTTTAATGGCATTAAATAAACGCTCACTATTGATTGGGAAAGTACCCTGATTATCGTCCATTTCGCCATGGATCAATAAAATTGGAGTTTTAATTTTATCAGCATAGCTAAACGGACTCATCTCGTAATAAAGCTGAGGTGCCTGCCAATAGGTGCGGTCTTCATTTTGGAAACCAAAAGGAGTAAGGGTTCGGTTGTAGGCACCACTACGTGCAATACCCGCTTTGAATAAATTAGTATGTGCCAATAAATTTGCCGTCATAAAAGCGCCGTAGCTATGTCCACCAACAGCCATACGGTTTCTATCGCCTACACCCATCTCAGAAAGTTTGTTAATGGCTGCTTCTGCATTTAATTTCAGTTGATCAACAAAAGTATCATTTGGTCTTTTACCGTCTTTTGCTACAATTGGCATTTCGGCATTGTCTAAAACAGCATAACCCTGAGTTACAAAAAATAACGGTCCGCCAGAACTAATGCTAGTAAATTTATCTTGCGAACCTCTAATTTGTGCCGCATCGGCAGCCGAATTAAATTCGCGTGGATAAGCCCATATTAAAACTGGTAATGGCCCGTCTTTTTCTTTATTGTAACCTTTTGGCAAATAAAGGTCGCCAGTTAAATCAATTCCATCGGCACGTTTATAAGAGATTTTCTCTTTTTTAACGCCTTCCATTTGTGGGTAAGGGTTGGCAAAACTGGTAATTGGCTGATCGGCGATGCGAAGCATTAAATTTTTGATATAATAATTTGGCACCTCTTTCTGACTTTCTTTACGGGTTAACAACACCAGTTTTTGTGGATCGAGTACGTCGGTTACCATTTCGAAAGTGCCGCTTTGCGCTCGCCATAAAATCTCTGATTTTTTTGTAGCTAAATCAAATTTTGCCAGAAAGGGTAAATCTCCTTTATCAGATGCACCGGTAGTATTATTTAAAAGTAATTTTGTACCTCCATCGGTGGTTAAAATTACCTGACGACCATATTTGTTTTTTTCTGTTACCGGAAACCCTGGATTATTGTATTGATCGGTTGTGTTTAACTCGTATAAAGTTTCCAATGTACCTGTAGTCGGATTAAAGCGGCTTAATTTTGAAGTTTGTTTTGCTCTAGAATTTTCCCTTACCAGCGCCAAGGTCGAATTGCCCCAACTGGTATTACTGTAACGCATTTTGGTTTTGAAAAGCGCTTTTGGTGTGCTGGTAAATGGCGCAGACAATGCCATTATCACATCGTGAAACTCAACATTCTTTTTAATCAGACCGCTATCTAATGGTACTGCCCAGGTTACCGTTGCTGTTTCGTCGTCGCGCCAATCGAAACCTCTTTGTACATTCTGCACGTTGTCGTATCCAGACGGTTTTACTTCGGTCGATGGGAGGTTAGCCAGCGTTTTAACTACCTTACCGGTCCGGTCTGTAATGTTTAGGGTCGAAGGAAAACCATAAGCCGAAACAAGATAAGAGAATGGCTTTTTAATGGTGCGGACCAACATATAGTTTTTATCGGGCGATAAAGAAATACTACTGTAAATAGCTGGTTTGCCAACCGGTGTTTCTATGCCCGCTTTATTTTGTACCAGCTGCGAAGTTGCAAAAAACTGGAATAGCTGTTCGTCAAATGGTGACTTGATTAAATCCTGTAAGGTTGCACTAGGTGCGGTTTTACCAAGATTTTGCTGTATGGTAGGTCCCTTTGGCATTAATGGGCGGATAGGAGCCTGGCTAGCTGGTTTTATGGCAATGCGATACAATAAGGTCTGGTTGTCGGCCCAGGTAATCCCTGCACCCATTATTGCATTTAAAGGCTGCTTATTTATTTTTGCTGCTTTTCCAGTAGCGATATCAATTATATATAAATCGACTCTGTTCTGGCTAGTTTGCGTGAATGATATTTTATTTTCGTTTGGACTCCAGGTTACATTGCCTGCATAAAGCGGACTAGGTAAGCCTGTAATGCCTAAGATTTTACCAGTTTTAATATTTTTTAAGCTAAAATTATTAATAAATGTTTGCCTGCTGGGCGAATAATTATTTGGATTAATACGCATTCCAGCAATACGATACTCTGGCATCGCTAATTCTTCGACAGAGGGATAAGAGTTACGTTCGCTAAATAACATCCACTCGGCTTTGCTATCTATACTAACTGCAGGTGTCGGTTTAGCAAGCAACAAATCGGCAATCGCTTTAGGTGGCAATTGATAATTTACAGCATCCTGAGCATAAATACTTCCGCCAAGCGCAAGTAAAAAGAGGTTAAAGATAATTTTCTTCATTTTAATAATGATAAGCTTTAAACTTACACATACTTTAAATGAATTTGTAAATTGTATCAAAAATTTGATGCATTATTAATTAAAGGATGGCGAGAATATGTCGGCTTTAAAAGCCGAAATTGTAATTTTTGCCTGTCTAATAGCCTTATTATTCTGACCTGGGTAGGGGTTAATATCTTCCAGTTTAAGCTGGTATGCATACTCGTTAAGTACAACTATTTGAGCTTCCGGTTTCCCGGTAATACTACATCCTCCTGTACATAATTCGATAATTTGTTCCTGCTTATCGTCTTTAAACTTAACTTTTACACTTGCATAGCCCTGCCATACACATTGCACATTAGGCGGGCAACGGCTATCGGAAAATTCGGATGCAGTTATTGCAATTGTTTTGCCATGGCCCAAAACTTCGATGGTTTGGTCTTGCTTTAACAGATGAGTCCCAATTAGGATAGTATTTCCTTCTTTTTTACAAGACTGAAGAATTAATAAAATGGTTAAAATCAGGATTAGACCTAACAGGATTGTTTTAATCGTTTTAAAAGGCATAAGGCAATTAGTTTTTTGCTAAAACGGAGCTTGAAATTAAAACGCTACACCGGAAGTCAAATGAACTATTTTCCGTAAATTTGTCAATTCATCAAATAATAAAACAAGAAGTGTCTTTAGCGCAATTAAAATTAAGTAAGCCATTAGTGTCGGCAATGACAGCAAGCGGGTATTTAACCCCAAAAGAAATCCAGGCAAGGAGTATGTCGCGTATTTTGGGTGGGCAAGATCTCATTGCTATAGGGCCTGAGGGCTGCGGTAAAACAACGACCTATATACTTGCCGTATTAATGCGTTTAAAATATGGGTTTGAAGAAGCACCGAGGGCATTAATTTTAGTGCCAAGCAAAGAGCGGGTATTAGAAGTTGTAGCGCAGTTGAATGTGCTAAACCGCAACGACAGTATCCGTATTATTGGTATTCATGCCGATGGAGGGTTGGAGCAACAAGTAAACGAGATTACCGATGGGGTAGATATTATTGTCGCAGTTCCTTCACGGGCACGCGCTATTTATTTGAAACTGGGTTTAAATACTAATAAAATTCAGCTATTCGTAGTCGACGATGCAGCAGAGATGGTAAGGAGTGGGATGCAATTGCCGATTAACGAACTGGCAAACAGTATTCAGAAGTGCCAGCATCTGGTATTTACAGAAGTGATGCACGATAAACTGGATAAAATGATTAATCCGTTTATGAAATTGCCTGCAATAATCGAAGTCGAAGAGCTGGCCGAACAGCAAGTGGAAACGCACCCGCAACTACTTTATCATCTGCCAAATTTCAGGACTAAACTTAACCTGTTAAATCTGCTGTTAAAAGATGTAGAAGTTTTCGATAAGGTTGTAGTGTTTGTGAATACGCGTTTAACGGCTCAAACGCTTTCTAAAGATCTTTACGACGGAAAAGCACCCGATATCTTTGTTTTTAAACCTTTGTTTTTTGATGAAGCAGGTTTCGATAGTATCGAAGATTTTAAATTAACATCCGAAGCCCGGATATTAATTGTGGCTAACGAAGGTTTAACAGATTTGAATCTGGATGGTATTCCGTTTATATTCCATTTCGAATTGCCAGCACAAAAAGAGATTTATTTAAATAGGATAATTAAGCGGCAGGACGATGTAGAAGTAATAGCAATAACATTTACAACCGATCTGGAATTACCTGAAGTTAAGAAAATTGAACAGGCCATAGGTAAGAAAATTGAAGTTGGGGCACTTCCAGACGATTTATTGATAGAGGTTAACAAAACAACTGCTCAAAAGAGTAAGCTAGCAAAAACACAGGCTGAAGAAGAATCGTATCTTGATGCCGCTTTTCATAAAAAAAAGGAACATAATAGCAAGACAACTAATTATGGTATTGGGCAGAAAGCCATTATGAATAAGAAAAAGAAACACGGCTAGTACAAAATACATATTTAAGATAAAATATTATATTTGAGAAAGATTAGATGCTAACATGGAAAATTTAGACGAAACTTCAGAAAATGAAGAAACCCCAACATTAATCGTTACCGAAGATATGCGCAGTTATATTTATGAGACTGCAAGATGGGCTAACTTTTTATCGATCGTTGGTTTTGTAGTGACGGCCTTTATGGTTATTGCTGCTTTTACAATTGGTTCGGCAATGAACACCAATCCAAATATTGCCTCTTTATTTAAAACACCAACTTCTCTTGGCTCGGCTGGATTTACAGTTTTCTTTTTGGTCTATGCCTTTGCAATTTTTTATCCGAGTTTGTTAATGTTTAAATATGCAGCCAAAGCCAAGCTGGGCATTTTATACGGGGAGCAGGTTAGTTTAGGCGAAGCTATGGGTAAAATGAAATCCCTGTTTAAGTATTACGGGATTGTTACTATTATCCTCATCAGTTTATACATTATCCTGATCATTTTTTCTGTTGGTGCTGCGGCTTTGATGGCGAGATAAACTAATTAACCAAAGACTTATCATGTAGTTTTTCTGCAGCATGTCTTAATTTCTCTGCCGGAACTTTAAATTCTTTTCTGTCATAGGTCATTAAACCATTAGTTTCGATCTCCACATCTGTGGTTTGGGTATAAATTGCGGCCGATAATCCTTTTTGAATTAAAAAGGCTAAGCGGTCTGTAAATGAAGCATATTTATTAAACAGGTCGTCTGCATTTTTAAAGGTCTGGTATCCCCAATTGTTCTTATCTTGCCAGGTATGGCCTGGAATAGGCAAGCCTAACCCTCCAAATTCGCCCAGTACAAGCGCCTGTGTTTGACCGAATAAATCGGGGCGAGGCATTTTTGGATCAGGATAGTTGTGTAGGTCTACGACATCTCCGGTAATGAAAAAATTACCACCGCTAGCGCTATTTACTAAACGTGAAGGATCTTTCTTCTTGGTCCATTCTGCAATTTCTATCGTTTTAAACTGCCCCCAGGCTTCGTTAAAAGGAACCCACATTACGATACTGGGGAAATTATGTAAGTCGTCCATAATTTTGTTCCATTCTTTTCGATAAATGGCTTCCGATTCTATGGTGCGCATTTTGTCTGTTCCACCAAAGTCGCCTAAACGTGGTTCCCATTTATTCCCTAAGTCGCCACTTGGCATATCCTGCCAAACTAGCATTCCCTGCAAATCGCATTCGTAGTACCAGCGGGCAGGTTCTACTTTAATATGCTTACGAATGGTATTAAAACCCATTGCCTTGGTTTGTATAATATCGAATTTTAAAGCATCATCTGTTGGTGCGGTATAAAGGCCATCAGGCCACCATCCTTGATCTAAAGTGCCGTATTGAAAGACAAATTCGTTATTGAGTAACATCCGCATGATGCCATTTTTATCTTTTCCAATCGACGATTTACGCATAGCAAAATAGCTCTTTACTTCGTCAACAATTTTTCCATCGCGAACCAGTACTATCGATAAATTATATAGAAACGGATGGTTTGGAGCCCATAATTTAGGGTCATTTATTGATAATTGAGCCGATTCGTTTACGTCTATAACTTTTTCCGAAATTTTTAAATTTCCATCAAGAGCAGTTATCCTTAAGCTGTCGCCTGTTTTTGCGCTACTTACCTGTGCGGTAACCATTAAAGTTTGGTTATCGATATCGGGAGTTTGTTTTGTAGCTGCAATAAAAGTTTCGGGAACACTTTCGATCCATACGGTTTGCCATATTCCGGTAACGGGCGTATACCAAATTCCGCCTGGTTTAATCTGTTGTTTACCACGTGGCTGCGGGCCTTTATCGGTAGGATCCCAGACACTAATTGTCAATTCCTGTTTATTGCCTTTTTTTAGAAATGGGGTAATATCGATTGTAAATGGATCGTAACCTCCTTCGTGGCTGCCTGCTTTTTTACCGTTTAAATAGATTTCTGTTTTCCAATCGACTGCACCAAAATGGAGTAAAATAGTTTTTTTAGCTTGCGGTTTAACCTCGAAATGGGTGCGATACCACAATAATGAATCTTGACCCACGGTTTTTCCCACACCCGATAAGGAAGATTCGATGGCAAAGGGTACGAGAATCTTTCCCTCATACATTTGTGGAGCAGGCGCTGTTTTGGGCCGGATTGCATAATCCCATAAACCATTTAAATTTTTCCAATTGTTAGTTCGTCGCATTTGTGGACGGGGATATGCCGGCAACGGTTGCTTAGGGTCTACTTTTGCTGCCCATATTGTTGATACTTTTCCAGGTACAGGCTTCCATGTTTGTGCATTTGTGGTTAAGGAAATAGAAAAGCCAAGTATAAGTAAATAAGAAAATAATTTCATTGTATTTTATTTTAATAGCAATTGAATCGACATTTATCCCACCTCAATTATATTTCTCCATCCCATCTGCAGGATGCCAATTAGATTTTGGCTCGAAATAATGCCATAGCGTTTTGCTTAGCTTACGGATAAGTGTGGTTCCTTCATTATCGTGCACCCAAGAGGTATCTTTCTGGTTTTTGGTGGTAATGCAAAAGACATAATCGCCATGTGGCGCATTAACCATGGCAACTTCCGACCGGGCTTCATCGACCGCGCCAGATTTTGAGGCGACCTGGACATAAGGAGGGATTTCTGATAGGGCTTCATGATCAAAATAAATACGGATCAGGTTGCGATAAATACGCTCCGATGCTGCGGGGTTAATCATTTTACCGTCTCGAATAAGTGTAAGCAAAGTGGCCATTTCGCGCGGAGTAGTTTGCCCCCAACCATATTTTTTCCAATCGTTTTGCCGGCCTGGGGTTCTCGAATTTACGCGGGTATATTTTAATCCATTTTGCGCCATTAATTCATTAATTACCGTCCCTGTTCCGGCCAAACTTTGGCTCCACAAACTTGCGGTATTGTCGCTGGTAGTAATCATTAGCATTAAAACCTTGCTGAGCCAGATCTTTTCATTGTTTTTAAAAGAGCTTAAAATATCTTCACCTGCGTAAAATAAACTATCCTTATAAATTAATTGCGCATGATAATCTAGTTCTCCTTTTTCTATTTTATTAAAAATACCACAGGTAATGGGTACTTTAACCATGCTGGCTGTCGGGAAAATGCTGTCGGCATTAAAGGTAGCTACTTTACCAGTTTTAAGAGATTTCACATAAATCCCTACATCGCCATTAAAACCTTTTGTTAACTCGGTTAATATTTTGTTAAGCTTACGATCGGTTTTTTCTGTTTGCGCAAACAGGTTAATACTTAGGGCTAATAAAATTAGGGTTAGTTTAATCGTTCTCATTTTTAAACTTACAAAAAAAAAGTCCCTCGAGAAAGAGAGACTTTTAAATGTGTTATTTTCCTTAAAAAGAAAAATCGTCATTATCTGTTTTTGGATTTGTATTATACTCTGTATTTTCAGCGTATTCGTAGCGTTTTTCGACCACTTCCTGATGCGATTTAATATACTCGACAGTTTCAGTTAAACCCTCTGTAAATTTTTCAAAATCTTCTTTGTACAAGAAAATTTTATGTTTTACAAATACACCATCTTCTAATCTCTTTTTACTCTCGGTTAAGGTAAGGTAATAGTCGCCCGAACGTGTAGCTTTAACATCGAAAAAATAAGTACGCTTACCTGCCCTTACTTTCTTCGAAAAAACTTCTTCTCTTTCTTTGTTATCAAAATCTCCCATTGTTGTGTGTTGTATTGGTTTAAGGTTGGGTAAATATAATGCAATAATTATTAAAGTTCCAAATAGAAATGATTACTCGACGGTTTCTTCCTCCAGTAATTGATGGTCGTACATTTCGGTATATACGCCACCCAGGCTAAGTAACTCGCTATGTGTGCCTTGCTCAATAATCTTTCCGTCGTCTAAAACAATAATTTTATCTGCGTTTTTTATGGTCGAGATGCGATGCGATATCAATATATTAGACTTTCCACGCATAATATGCCCCAGATTACCCAATATTTCTTCTTCGGTTTTTGTATCTACGGCCGAAAGGCAATCGTCGAATATCAAAATCTTGGGTTCTTTAATTAAAGCCCTTGCAATGGACACCCGTTGTTTTTGTCCGCCAGAAAGGGTAATCCCACGTTCACCGAGCATGGTTTCGAATTTTAAATCGAAGTCCATAATATTATGGTAAACTGCGGCATTTTGTGCTGCTTTTTCAACTTGTCCTTCGGTTATGGTCGAAAGGCCAAAGGCGATATTGTTTTTAATGGTATCCGAAAAAAGAAAGACTTCCTGTGGTACAAAGCCGATTTGATTTCTATAATTATTTAAATTAATGGTTTTCAACTCCATTCCATCGATTAAAATATGGCCCGAATCTGCATCGTACATGCGCATCATTAAATTGGCTAGTGTAGATTTTCCAGAGCCTGTTTTGCCAATTATGGCTAAAAACTGACCTTTCTCTACTTCGAAACTAATGTTTTTGAGTGCTTCAATCCCAGTATCTGGATAGGTAAAACTTACATTTTTAAAACTAATTTTTCCCTCAATAACGGGTTCGCTTTTGTTAGCTGAAATAATTTCTGGCGCTAAATGTAAAAACTCATTAATTCGTTTCTGGGAGGCCGCAGCTCGCTGTATTAAAGTAGTTACCCAACCTAGCATTGTTACTGGAAAAGTGAGCTGATTTACATAAACAATAAACTCTGCGATATTACCAGGGGTAATAGCACCTTCAATTACTTGTTTTCCACCAATATAAATAGTTAGAATTGTGCTTAGACCAACCAGTAAGAGCATAGTTGGATAAAATAAGGCTTGCACTTTAACCAGGTTCATTGCACTGTCTTTATAATCTTCACTTTCTTTGGCAAATACCTGTTGGCTATGTGCTTCACGTCCATAAGACTTAATAACCCGAATACCCGAGAACCTTTCCTGAACAAAACTGGACAACCTGGAAAGCTGTTCCTGGATCTTTTCGCTTTTTAAATTAATAAGTGTATTTACATAATAAATGGTAACAACCAAGACAGGGAGTGGGAGTAAACAATAAATTGCCAGCGTGGCATTTACCGAAAACATAAAATAAATAATAAGGCAAAATAAAACTGCTGTATTTATGGTGTACATAATAGCCGGGCCAACATACATCCTAACCCGGTTAACATCTTCGGTAGCTCGGTTCATTAAGTCGCCTGTATTGTTGCGCCGGTAAAAACCCAGACTCAGTTCCTGATAATGTGCATAAATCTCGTTTTTCATATCATATTCGATATGCCGCGACATGAGGATAATGGTTTGTCGCATAAAAAACAAGAATAGCCCTCTTAATAAATAAAGCACTAAAATAAGGGCGCCAAAGAAGAAAAGGCTATAGCTAAAAATATCATAAACGATTTTCTGCCGGTCGAAACCACTAAAAAGACTGTAAATAGTAATGTTTTCGGTAATGATATTAAATGCATGGCCTACTACCTGTGCCGGAACCACCCCGAAAATATTGGAAATGATAACAAAGAAAACCCCTGGTATAATTCGCCATTTATACTTATAGAAGTATTTATTTAAATAGAAAAGATGCTTCATCAGATTGTAAAGTTAGCCAAAAGACTTTCTTTTTTTTATTTCTTTAGTTAATACTAGGTAAAATAATGGTTTTTTTATCTTAATTTTGCGACTTATCAATTCAACAAATTGTATGTCTGGTAATAGTTCTGTAGTCACTTCCGTTTTAGACCAATTGAGTAGCTCCGGCCACAAAAAAGTGGTTTTTTGTAATGATCCCGATACCGGACTAAAAGCAATAATTGCAATTCACGACACCACATTAGGCCCTGCATTGGGCGGTACAAGGATGTGGAATTATAACTCGGAGGCCGAAGCATTGGAAGATGTACTCCGTTTATCTAAGGCGATGACTTACAAAGCTGCAATTTCGGGTTTAAATTTAGGTGGAGGTAAAGCGGTTATTATTGGCGATTCCAGAAAGCTAAAAACTGAAGCATTAATGCGCAGTTATGGTCGTTTTATTAAAAATTTAAACGGCGAGTTTGTAACTGCCGAAGATATGGGTACTACCACTAAGGATATGGAATATATCCGGATGGAAACTAACTATGTTACCGGTGTTCCCGAATCGATAGGGGGAGCTGGAGATCCGGCACCAATTACAGCAAAAGGCGTTTTTTTAGGAATTAAAGCTTGTGTTAAAGAGGTTTTTGGCACAGACATGCTGGCTGGTCGCTCTGTCGTTGTACAGGGTATTGGCAATGTAGGCGAACACCTTGTAGATTTGTTGCGCAAAGAAAATGTAGAAGTATATATTAGCGACATTAACGAAGAGCGCTTACAACAGGTAGCTAGAAAATATAAAGCAAAACCCATCGATCCGGATAAGATATTTAGCATAGGTGCCGAAATTTATGCGCCTTGCGCTTTAGGTGCAACGGTTAATGATAAAACCATTAAAAAAATGAAGTTTGCCATTATAGCTGGGTCGGCTAATAACCAATTGGGAGACGAACAAATTCATGGTCAACTATTGTTAGATAAAGGAATTCTATATGCTCCCGACTATTTAATCAATGCTGGCGGCTTAATTAATTGTTATTCGGAGTTAACAGGTTTTGGTAAAAAACGGACCATGCAACTTACAGAAAATATTTATAATGCTACACGCGAAGTAATTAAACTGTCTAAATCGGAAAACATTCCGACTAACCTGGCAGCCGGACGGATTGCAGAGAAAAGAATTGCAGACATTAAAAAAATAAAATCATCATATTAATTATAACTGGTAAAATTTACTACTCGTTCTTACATTCATGTTAAATAGAAGGCACTTAAGGATTAAGGCTCTGCAAAATATTTTTGCTTGGCAAATGACAGAAAAAAAGGATAGCGTTAGCAGTCAGAAAGCTTTAATGCAAAGTATCGACAGCGTTTACGAAATGTATATCCGGATGCTTGCCTTGCTGGTCGATGTAACCGAATATACGGCCAACGATGCTATAGAAAGGGCGAATAAGCACCTGCCTACTGCCGAAGATCTCAATCCAAACCAGAAACTACTGTATAATAAGTTTGCAGTAATTTTAAAGCAAAACCCAGAATACGTGGCGGCGGTTAACAAATATCAGGTTAACTGGTATTCGGATCCAGAATTGGTTAAGTCTAGTTTTATTAAGTTAAAAGAGAGTAAAGATTACCAGGATTATCTTGCTCAAAGCGACGAGACCCTAGAAAGTTCGAAAGATATCATCAAATTCATTTTCAGAAAAATCTTATTAAAAAATCCTAATATTATTCAGGCATTTGAAGATAAATTTATTAATTGGCCAGTAGATAGTGAAGTGATGAAGGGGATGATTGCCAAGACTTTAAAGAATTTTAATCAGGAAGATCCTTTTAAAAATAAACTAACTCCAATTAGTGCAGACTGGGCCGAAGATAGTAGGTTTGTGAAAGATTTATTTGCCTATACGATTAAAAATGATGATGCTTACCAGGAGTTAATTGCCGAACGAACCAAGAATTGGGAATCGGAAAGGATTGCTTTAATGGATACTATTTTAATGAAGATGGCTATTTGTGAGCTAATGAATTTCCCTTCTATACCTGTTAAAGTAACCATTAACGAATATCTAGAATTATCGAAAGATTACAGTACACCGAAAAGTAATTCATTTATTAACGGTATCTTGGACAAAATTTTAAACGATTTAAAAAGAACCAATAGTATTAAAAAAGTTGGCCGCGGCCTTTTAGAGGATTAAATAATGAAGAATCTAGCTTTAAGTTTTTTTGTGATATTAACAATTTCTGCCTGTAGACAAAGCAACTCTACAACCGGTGCAGTTACCACGGATATAGCTGGAAAAACAGTTTCGGTTAAAGATGCGCCGGTTATTAAGTTCGAAAAAGAACTTTACGATTTTGGGGTAATTACGGAGGGCGAAAAAGTACATTACGATTTTAAATTTAAAAACACCGGTAAGACACCATTAATTATTACCGATGCAAGTGCAACTTGTGGCTGTACCAAACCCGAATATCCGACTAAACCAGTAAAACCTGGAGAAGAGGGAGTTATCAAAGTTGTCTTTAATAGTTTGGGAAAAGCGGGTATACAAGATAAGGTAGTTACTTTAACTTCGAATGCAAATCCGACCTCGACTAATGTGCACATCGTTGGGGAAGTGCGGGAGAAAAAACGTTAAGCTTAATCTTTAGTCAAAAATCCAAATAATAACGTATTAACCAATTAAACAATAAACACAAAATGACAGCAGTAATATTACAAGCAAACAATAGCCTCCTGAGTACGGTAGTGCCAATGATTTTAATTATGATTGTTTTTTATTTTTTTATGATCAGACCACAAGTAAAAAAAGCTAAAGACCATAAAAAACTAGTACAAGAGTTAAAAATTGGCGATAAAATTGTAACTACCGCCGGGATACATGGTAAAATTGTTGGAACCAACGATACTACTTTTTTAATTGAAGTAGAGGGTGGTACTAAAATCCGTTTCGATAAATCGGCTATCTCGCTTGATGCGACTAAAGCAGCTACTACTCCACCAAAGGCGTAATAAAATATAACTTAAATTAAAGCCGCATTCCGCAATTTCGGGAGAGCGGCTTTTTTTTGTAAATTTACCACCATGCCAATCATTAAATTAACTAAAGTTGAGCGCAAGCGTTTTCTGGTGCTGATTACTTGTTTATGCTGTGCAATTGGAGCATGGTTATTTATGGCATTAAATAATAAATATATTTACACAGCGAAAACAGTATTGATTTATAAAGATTTTCCTCAAAAGAAAGCTTTTAAAGCTTTACAAACAGATACTGTAGACTTACAGGTGGAAGGAACAGGTTGGCAATTGTTATTTGCCCGTCTAAGGGTTAAACCGCAGTCCATTACCGTAAGTTTAGAAAAGCTAAATAATCGTAACTTTATCCTGTTTTCCGAACAATTGCCACAAGTAAATAAGCAACTCGAAACTTCTCAAAAAATTATTTCTGTTAAGCCCGACACCTTATATTTCGATTTCTCTAAAAGAACCAATAAAAGAGTCCCGGTAAAACTGATTCAACAACTTGGTTTTGCCAAACAATACGATATCGCAAGTCAGGTCCAACTGTCTCCTTCTTATGTAAATATTTCTGGCCCACAGGAAGAATTGGCTAAAATTAATCAATGGTATACCGATACCCTTAAATTAAACGACCTGCAGAGCTCTGTAAGCACCAGAATAGCAATAAAAACAAATAACATAACCAATGTTAGTATTTATCCGACTAGTATTGGTGTAAAAATACCGGTCGAAGAGTTTACAGAAAAGACGATTACTGTCTCTTTGAATGTGATAAACAACCGGGAATTTTATGACATTAAACTTTATCCAAAAAAAGTAAAAGTCACTTTTCTGGTTGCTTTATCAAGATATCAGGAAGTAGATGAAGAATTTATAGCCGCATCGGTTGATATGGACGAATGGAAGTTGATGAAACACCGACGGCTTACCGTTAAGATGACTAGATTTCCCGATTATTGCAAGCTGGTAAGTATTAGTCCTCAAAAAATCAATTTTATTATAGAAAAGTAATGCTCAAAATAGGAATTACCGGAGGTATTGGAAGTGGTAAGACTACGATTTGTAAGGTTTTCGAAACTTTAGGGATCCCGGTTTTTAATGCAGATACTGAAGCGAAATTATTAATGATCAACGATCCGATTTTAATTGAGGGAATTAAGCAAACTTTTGGTCTTAAAAGTTATCATGAAGATGGTACTTTAAATAATAAGCACATTGCGGGTATTGTTTTTAACCAAAGTGCAGCACTCGATAAGTTAAATGCATTGGTACACCCTGCGGTATTTAACGCTTTCGAAACCTGGACAAAAAAAATACCGGCTTCGGTGCCTTATGTTTTAAAAGAAGCAGCGCTATTATTCGAAAGTGGCTCTTATCGCCTGTGCGATAAAAATATTTTAGTTACCGCCCCAATGGCATTAAAGCTGGCCAGAGTAATGGAGCGAGATAAGGTAAGTGAGGCCCAGGTAAAAGCGAGAATGGATAAACAATTTACAGACGAACAGAAGTCGAAATTTGCCGATTATTTTATTTCGAACGACGAAGAAAGTAGTGTGCTCTTACAAGTACTAGCCCTGCATACGGCAGGTTGGAAAGATTAAACAGCTGAAAGGTTTGGAGTTCCAAGTCGTTGCGCCTTAATACCCATAACTCATAACCGATAACCCACCTTCCATGATTCTAAGCGATTTCATTATTCAAACGAAAACAGGCCTTTTTTGTACTTATGGTAATTTTTATCTCGACCCTAAAGAACCGGTAGTAACTGCAGTGATCTCACATGCACATGCAGACCATGCTATAAGTGGAAACCAAAATGTTTATTGTACAAATGCTACTGCCGTTTTTATGACCCATCGTTATAAAAAATTTGCGGCGGCTCATTTCCATATTAAGGGCTATTCGACAATTTTTGAACTTAATGGGGTTAAAATAAGTTTTTATCCAGCTGGGCATATTCTGGGTTCGGCCTTAGTCTTGATGGAGTATAAAAATGTAAAATACCTTTATACGGGTGATTATAAATTGGAGCAAGATAGTACCTGCGAACCTATCGTATTTGTCGAAGCCGATGTGCTCATTACAGAGACAACTTTTGCCGACCCAAATACAAAACATCCGGATGCGATTGAGGAAATTAAAAAATTAAACGATACCACCAATAATATTATGCTTGGTGCTTATGCGTTGGGTAAAAGCCAGCGTCTAATTGCCATGATCAATAAATATTGTAGCAAAAAAAGGATTTTGGTTCATCATAGTGTACTCCCTTTTGTAAAAATATACGAACAGTTGGGAGTTTCTCTTGGCGCCTACGAGGTGTATGATAGAAAAGTTATGAAAAATAATCAAACTGATTTAATTTATATTGTCCCACCAATGGTTTTTCGTAGTTATTTTAAAGCAATTAATGTGATCAGAGTTTTTGCAACTGGGTGGAAGCATTTACAAAATAATAACGAAATTCAGCTTTATATCTCAGATCACGTAGATTGGAACGCTATTTTGGAAACAATCGATAGGGTTAAACCCAAAGAAATTTGGACTACTCATGGAAATGGGACTGATTTGCAGAATTATTTCGAAAAAAAATTGGTCGTTAAATTGCTTAACTAATGGAAGAAGAGGTAGATTATTATTTAAATGAAAATGGGCTAATGGTTTTTACAGCCACATATCATCTTAAAAGAGGATATTGTTGTAAAAACAAATGCCGGCATTGCCCATGGAATTATGGGAAAAATCTTAATCAGAATTCCTCAGAACCTAAAACTAACGAACCAAATAAAAAGTAATGGAGCTACAAAAAGAGGTCAAGAACTCGAAGTTCGAAAATGTGTTTCAACAAGCTTTAGTGAACATTGTTTACACCTGTTCCTGGAGCAATCAAAAAGTGAAAGAAATATTAAATCCCTACGATATTACACAGCAACAATTTAATGTATTGAGGATTTTACGTGGACAATTTCCTCATCCTTGTACAATTAATGTGTTAAAATCTAGAATTTTAGACAAAACAAGCGATGTTTCGCGCATTGTCGATCGGCTTATTCAAAAAGATTATGTCAATAAAAATAGAAGTAACCGCGATAAAAGGGCAGTTGATATTACCATCTCAACGTTAGGTTTAAAGCTCTTAAAGAAGCTGGATCATGAAATAGATTTCTCTTCTTTTATAGCACCGAATCTTACTACCGAAGAAGCGGTGCAGCTTAATGTTTTATTGGATAAGTATCGGGGATAGTTGTTTTTAATGCCCGGCATTGTAAAACCCAATCAGCGCTACGCCAATCCCTAGCAATACCGCCAACATTTTCTTTTTATTAATCTTGTGGTCGGCACTCGATTCGAAAAGTATAGTGGTCGAAATATGTAAAAAGATACCGATTACAATTCCCATCATTTTATTAAAATAAGGTTCCATACCGCTAATACTGCCATTGCTTAAGCTCTCGCTAAAATAATAGCCAAGTGGTGCCATAAGGGCGAATAAAGTAATATAGGCTATAACTGGTTTAGCCTTAAAATTATTTTGCACCAAGATACTGGCTAAAGCGAATGCTGCTGGGATATGATGTAAAGAAATACCGAAAATTAGTTCATTATTCTGGTCTTTAACCAATGGCATGCCTTCTAAAAAGGCATGTAAGCACAAGCTAATCATAATACCATAAGGAAAGGCATGGCCTTCGTGGTGTTTATGGATATGTCCATGCTCCACTCCCTCAGAGAATTGCTCTAAAAAAACCTGCAAAAGAAAGCCGATAAGAATAAAGATCCCAATTTCCCCTTTGTCGGCTCCACTGTAAGCATCTGGAATTAGATGGAGCACGGTAATTGCGAATAAATAGGCTCCACTAAAGGACAAGATCAGTTTTAAGGCCTGCGACTTATCATTTTTGACTAAAAAGATAGCTAAACCACCAAAAAAGGCACAAGAGAATAAAACGAGAAATTTCCAGATTTCCATTAAAATGAAGGTTGTAATTTTTTAAAAATCGTTGAAGTAATTAAACCAATGCAGCTCCCTAGAATTGCACCAGCAAAAACATCTATAGGGTAATGTACGCCTACATACACCTGTGCAAAAGAAATTAAGAATGCCCAACTCAGGCCTAAAGGCAAAATAGGCTTCCATCGGTTGTAAAAAAGACAGATCAAGAATACGGCAATGGCAAAATGATTAGTTGCATGCGCCGATGGAAAACTAAAGCCACTACCACAGGGAACCCGGTGCAAAATGTCGTTTGCCAAGGTAGGCTCATTACAAGGCCTAATTCTTTCGACGTTATACTTAATTAAACGGGAAGCAATTAGATCGCCCAGGGCAAAACTGGCGAGTATGCCACCAATAATATAATACCCTGTTTTTTTATATTGCCGAATGCAGAAGACAATAATAAAGATATACAGCGGCGACCAAAAGAAACGATTCCTAACCAAAGGCATTAACCAATCGAAAAAATCGTTACTTAAACCGCGGTGAATTTTTAAGAACAAAGCGGCATCGAATTGCTGTAGCGCTGCTATCATGCTTTTTTACAAACTAAGATCAATCTATCCGATTTAATTTCGTTAAATGGTGCTAAGGCATAATCGCCAAAAGTTGCAGTAATTATAAAGCCGGCTTTGGTAAGCATCCGCTCAAAATCTGTTAAAAGAAAGGCCTGAACACGTTCTTCAAAAGCGTAAGCTTTAAGCCGATGCTCGAAGTTAATGTGCTTGATAATCTTCCCATCCATCACAAATTTATGTAAATGAAATTCTATATCTTCTATAGTTTTCGTTTCCTGACTGGTTAAATTTTTAATAATCTTCTCGGTATTAAAATAATCGAGCACAAAAGTCCCATCAGATTTTAATCCCTTTCTAAAAGATTTTAAGGCATTTACATGTTCTTTTTCGGTTTCGAAATAACCAAAACTTGTAAATAGATTTAAAGCAATATCGAAATAATTAATATAGGCCAGCTTCCGCATATCGTGTACATAAAAATGTAGATTGCGCTGCTCAAATTGTTGTGCATATTTAATGCTTTGCTCCGAAAGATCGATTCCGGTAACATCATAACCTTTTTTATTTAAATAAATAGAATGCCTACCTCTGCCACAAGCGATATCCAAAATCCTGCTATTCGGTTTGGGCGTTAAATAAGCAGAAAGATTATCAATTAAGAATTCGGCCTCCGCATCGTTACGCTGACTGTAAAGGATGTGGTAATAAGGAGAATTAAACCAGAATTGAAACCATTTTCGCTGCATCAGGTTATTACGTTAACTTTTTGTAAGCAACAAATATAGTATTTTGTACTTCAACAGACACGATTTAATTTTTTAAACGCAACCTATTTGCATTTAAAAAATTACCTTAATGTGTGCCGATATCCTTAGGGGGTTCTTTAAATTTTTATTATTTTTGAAAAAATCTACACAACTTGACGTTAATAAAATCTATTTCGGGAATAAGAGGAACCATTGGTGGGAAAGCCGGTAATGGTTTAACTCCAATTGATATCGTTAAATTTACTGCAGCTTATGGTGCCTTGGTAATTAATAAGACACAAAACAAAAGGATCGTATTGGGTCGCGATGCCCGGATTTCGGGTCAAATGGTTAATAACTTAGTGGTAGGTACCTTGCAAGGGTTGGGAATAGAAGTGATTGATTTGGGTTTATCGACTACACCTACCGTAGAGATCGCAGTTCCATTAGAACAGGCTGGTGGTGGAATTATTTTAACCGCAAGCCATAACCCAAAACAATGGAATGCGTTAAAATTACTTAACGAAAAGGGCGAATTTATTAGTGATGCCGATGGGAAAGAGGTTTTAGAGTTGGCAGAGACTGCCGATTTTGCTTTTGCCGAAGTAAACGAATTGGGCAAAGTAATTGCAAACGATACTTATCTGCAAAAGCATATCGAGGCCGTATTGGCGCTGCCTTTGGTTGATGTTGAGGCCATTAGAAAGGCGAATTTCAAAATTGCTATCGATTGTGTAAATTCTAGTGGCGGTATTTTTATTCCGGCGCTGCTTAAAGCCTTAGGGGTATCGACGGTTTACGAACTTTATTGCGAACCCAATGGCGAATTTCCGCATAACCCGGAACCATTGCCTGAAAATTTAACCGAAATTGCCAAAGTGGTAATAGCTAAACGAGCTGATCTCGGTATTGTCGTAGACCCTGATGTAGATCGTTTATGCTTTGTAAATGAAGACGGAACGATGTTTGGCGAAGAATACACTTTAGTAGCTGTCGCCGATTATGTGTTAAAAAATACACCTGGAAATACAGTTTCCAACCTTTCCTCGACACGCGCATTAAGAGACGTGACCGAAAAAGCCGGCACAACTTATACAGCGGCAGCTGTAGGGGAAGTGAATGTGGTTAACCAAATGAAAGCCAGTAAGGCAGTTATTGGCGGCGAAGGCAATGGGGGCATTATTTATCCCGAATCGCATTATGGCCGGGATGCTTTAGTTGGTATTGCCTTATTTTTATCGCACCTTGCCAAATTTGGTAAATCCATATCTTTGCTGCGTAGTACTTATCCGGCTTATCATATCTCGAAAAACAAGATTACCTTAACCCCAGAAATGGACATCGATGCCCTATTA
This sequence comes from Bacteroidota bacterium, assembly GCA_040388055.1. Taxonomy (GTDB): domain Bacteria; phylum Bacteroidota; class Bacteroidia; order Sphingobacteriales; family Sphingobacteriaceae; genus Pedobacter. Next base: position 167,457 of record JAZKCO010000007.1, on the reverse strand, counting down.
ATTAAGGTGCAGGAAAAATACAAAGACCAACAAATTAGTACGGTTGATGGCTTAAAAATTGATTTCGAGAAAGAATGGGTACATTTACGCCGTTCGAACACAGAGCCAATTATCCGTATTTATAGCGAGGCCGAAAACGAGGCGACTGCAGAAAACTTAGCCAACAAAATTATTTCGGATATTAAGGAGATCTTCAAGGCCTAAGACCTGTGAGGGTTTTTTCAACCATTTAACATTTTTAACATGAAAAGAGTTTATTTAGACAATGCTGCAACAACACCTTTAGATGCTGCTGTAATTTCGGAAATGACAAACGTAATGGAAAATTATTACGGTAATCCGTCGGCTATCCATTCTTTAGGTCGCGAAGTACGGACACTTGTCGAAAAGGCCAGAAAAAATGTAGCACAGTTGTTAAATGCCAGTCCTTCCGAAATATTTTTTACTTCCGGTGGTACCGAGGCCGATAATACGGCTATTCGCTGCGGTATTTCTGCCTACGGGATAAAGCATGCCATTACTTCTAAAATTGAGCATCACGCGGTAGAGCATACTTTAAATATGATGCTCGAATCGGGCCAAATAGATAAGTTAAGCTTCGTTAACATCGACGATAAGGGCAAAATTGATTATGGACACCTGGAAGAATTATTGCAGCAGAACGAACGCAGTTTCGTTTCGCTAATGCATGCTAATAACGAATTAGGGACCTTAACTGATATGGAAATCGTAGGCGATATTTGCGAAAAATATAATGCCATATACCATGCCGATACTGTTCAGACAATGGGGCATTACCCACACGATGTACGTAAACTTAAAGCACATTTTATTGTGTGTGCTGCTCATAAATTGCATGGCCCGAAAGGAGTTGGTTTTTTATTTGTAAATAGCAGCATTAAAATTCCCCCGATGATTTATGGAGGTGCTCAGGAACGAAATATGCGGGGGGGTACAGAAAATGTATATGGTATTGTAGGTTTAGCTAAAGCCTTGGAAATTGCTTATACAGAAATGGCCGAGCACCAAAGCTATATTCAAGGGTTAAAAGATTACTTAAAAGAACAACTGATCGCCGAAATTCCAGGTATTGGCTTTAATGGCGAAACTGCGGCCGAAAAAAGTCTATATACAGTATTAAATGTGTCTTTTCCAGAAATGGATATGGCCGATATGTTATTGTTTAATTTAGATATTAATGGCATTTGTGCTTCTGGCGGTAGTGCATGTTCGTCTGGATCGAATATTGGCTCGCATGTACTTAATGGTATTCATGCCGATCCAAACCGGCCATCGGTGCGTTTTTCGTTTAGTAAATTTACGACCAAAGAAGACCTGGATTATGTATTGGAAAAAGTGAAGATGGTCGTTAAACAAAATGCACTAGCTTAAAAAACATCCCTTATCTTCAAACAATAGGTGTTATGCTTTGTTAAAATTTAATCTTAACAAGTAAAATACTATGGAAACAAATAACAAAAAAAGGCGGACCGTTAAGAACGATTTATTGCCTTTAGCTGTCGAAAAAGAAGAACTAAGAAGGGAAGAAAATATCGAGAAGAATTCCTCTTCGAAAGTAAGTGGCAAATTTGAGAAGAAACATGGTCGTACACATAACTCGTTTGGTGATGGCCACGAACCGGGCACCACTCCAGGTACCGGACTTTAAGTTTAAAGTATCGTTTTAATATCAGCGATAAAATATTTTTGATATCTTTAATAACAATTTAGAGGTAGAAGTAAATTTTTATATCATGCAAAGAAGACAATTTATTCAGCATTCTGCATTGGCCATGGCCATGCTGGCGCTTTATAGGCAAGAGGCTTTTGCCGGTCAATATTTATCACGAGCTTATCAGTTTAAAGCATTACGTAACGATGTGGGTATTTTTACCGAACAGGGTGGTACTATTGGTTGGTTAAATGGCTCGAGTGGTTTTGTTGTTGTCGATTCGCAATTTCCAGCTTCGGCTCCTCATGTAATAGAAGAATTAAAAGGCTTAGCCGAAAAACCTTTTAAATATTTACTAAATACCCACCATCATGGCGATCACACTGCCGGAAATATTGTTTTTAAAGGCATTGCAGAGCACGTGGTAGCACATCAAAACTCTCTAATTAACCAGAAAATAGCTGCCGAGAAGGCTAAAAATGAAGCGAACCAGCTTTATCCCGATATTACTTTTGGTACAGGTTGGAAAGCTCCGGTAGGTAAAGAGAAAATTAGTGCTTATTATTATGGCTCCGGGCATACGAATGGCGACGTTGTTTACCATTTCGAAAATGCTAATATTGTACATGTAGGCGATTTGGTATTTAACCGGCGTTATCCTTATATCGATAAAGAAAATGGTGCTCATATAGGTAATTGGATTACTGCATTGGATAAAATCCAGAATAAATTTGATAATGATACTTTGTTTATTTGGGGGCATAGTTTAGATCCAGAGAAAGTAACAGGAAATAAGACTGATATTAAAGCTTTTAGAAATTACTTAGAAAGCTTATTAACCTTTGTTAAAACCGAAATGAAAGCAGGTAAGCCTAAAGAAGAAATTTTAAAGGCCACAGCTATTCCTGGTGCACCAGAGTGGAAGGGCGATGGGATTATACGAAGTTTAACAGCAGCTTATACAGAACTTACTGTGGGCTAAGCTCTTAAAATTTATATTTTCCAACGACTTCGCTGGCCTTTAAATATTCTGCAAGTGCGGCCGATCCATACCAGTTAAATAAATCGGCATCTAATAACCGGGCATTAACAGCTGGGTCGGTAGCGATTAATTTTCTTCTACGTTTACTATGGTTTCGGCTATAGCTTAATAATGTTTTCTAATTTAAATTCTTCTCTTTCAGCCACTTTGCTAATTCAGTTTTTAAAGCGTTACCCATCTTTTGCTGATTAACAGGGTCTTCTAAAAAGGCCTTACTTACTCCATTATCGCCAATTTCTAAGAGAACCCGGTATTTGGCAGTATTCACATTCTCGTCTAAGCTATAAAATGCACGTTTGCCGGTAGTTTTGCAGATATAGTCATTTCTTCCGGTCGAGCTGTCGAAGAGGACGCCACGATTTTCTAGATCGGTTGCGGCGGTTATTGCAGCAACTAACCTGGCTGCCAGTGCGCTGTTTTCGCTTTCGTAAGAGTCGCCTTCATGAATGTAACCCCAGATCGCATGGCGTTTCGTACCCCCGTTATTGTGGATAGCAATAAAAACATCAGGATTTTTTTTATTCGATTCCTGCAATTCAAACGCATACCCAGAAATCTTTCCATCTATTACCGCCGTTGTATGTTCGACAACGGTATTGCTGCCCACATTGTTATGATGTAAATTAGGTTGGTTTAAGCTCCATACTTTATATTCCTTTAATTTGGGTTTAGCTCCCATTGCAGCTTCAACTATGCCGTTACAGGTTGCTGCCTCACTAAAATCTTTTCCAGTATCTGTTTGATGAGAAGGTTGCCAGACTACGATCGCTTTTGGCGGGGTTGTATCTGTGCTTTTTGTGGTAAAATTAGAAAGAAACGAAAGAAGTACGAGTAAAAGGGTTGGCTTTATCATAATTAAACAAAATTAAGGAATCAACAGTTAACCAATTAATTCTTCATCATTTTTAAAAAAGTTGCCAGCTTGGCTTTCATTTGTCTTCTATCTACAATGAAGTCTAAAAAGCCATGTTCCAATACAAATTCTGAAGTTTGGAAACCTTTTGGAAGATCTTTTTTAATGGTTTCTTTAATTACCCGCGGTCCGGCAAAACCAATCAATGCACCAGGTTCTGCGATATTAATATCACCTAACATCGCATAAGACGCGGTAACACCGCCTGTTGTTGGGTCGGTTAATAAAGAAATATAAGGCACCTTAGCCTGAGCTAATAATGCCAGTTTAGCGGAGGTTTTTGCCATTTGCATTAAAGAAAAAGCTGCCTCCATCATTCTTGCTCCGCCCGATTTTGAAATCATGAGGAAAGGAACTTTATGTTTAATACTATAATCGATAGAGCGGGCAATTTTTTCACCTACAACCGAACCCATAGAGCCACCAATAAAATTAAAATCCATACAAGCAATCATAATTTCCTGGCCCTCTATTTTGCCATGTGCTGCTCTTATAGCATCTTTTAAGCCTGTTTTAGCTGAAGTTTCTATAATTCTTTGGGTATAGGGTTTGCTATCGGTAAAGTTTAATGGATCGCCTGAAGTTAGATTGGCAAATAACTCCGTAAAATCGTTGTTGTCGAACAAAACTTCGAAATATTCCTTAGAGCCAACTCGTAAATGATAATCACAATAGTGGCATACGTACTTGTTTTCTGTTAAATCGACACTATGTAATGCCTTTTTACAATTAGGGCACTTGTTCCACAAGCCATCTGGTGCTTCTTTCTTTTCTTCGGTAGTGGTACTGATACCTTTTTTTTCTCTCTTAAACCAAGCCATGTTAATTTCAAAAATGCGAGTACAAAGAAACGAAAAAAAATTAGCTAATTATCAAATTAGCTAATTAGCTCATCAATTTTCCGAAAATTTCCCTAACTTCGACTTCTATAAAATCTAATAGAAATGAGTTTAAAAGGCTATAAAGGCGTAATTTACGGAGCAGCCGTTCAGGAATTATTTGAACAGGCTAAAAAACATCAGTTTGCATTACCAGCGGTAAATGTTACCGGTACAAACACCATTAATGCAGTAATGGAAACGGCAAAAGCGGCAAATTCGCCGGTAATGATTCAACTTTCTAATGGCGGGGCACAGTTTTATGCAGGTAAAACATTAAATAATGATAATTTAAATGCCTGTGTATTAGGGGCAGTTTCAGCAGCAAAGCATGTTCACTTATTGGCAGAACACTATGGGGTTGCGGTAGTTTTACATACCGACCATGCTGCTAAAAAATTATTACCCTGGATTGATGGTCTGCTTACCCATGGCGAGCAATTTTTTGCCGAAACAGGTAAACCATTATTTTCTTCGCACATGCTCGATCTTTCTGAAGAGCCTATTGAGGAAAATATGGAAATCTGCGTTAAATATTTTGAACGGATGAGTAAAATGGGAATGACCATCGAAATCGAGCTTGGTGTTACCGGTGGCGAAGAAGATGGTGTTGATAATAGCGAAGTCGATAGCGCTAAACTATATACTCAACCTTCGGAAGTTGCTTATGCATACGAGCAACTAAGCAAGGTAAGTGATCGGTTTACTATTGCAGCAGCATTTGGTAACGTACACGGTGTTTATAAACCTGGAAATGTAAAACTGCAACCGGTTATTCTTAAAAATTCTCAGGATTTTCTGAAAGAGAAACACAATTTAACAGCAGAGAAACCGATTAACTTTGTTTTTCATGGCGGTTCTGGCTCTTCACAGGAAGAAATTAGAGAAGCTATTTCTTATGGCGCGATTAAAATGAATATCGATACCGATATGCAGTGGGCATTCTGGGAAGGGATTTTGAATTATTATAAAAAGAACGAAGCCTATTTACAAGGCCAGATCGGAAATCCGGATGGTGCCGATAAACCGAATAAGAAATATTACGACCCCCGTGTTTGGTTACGTAAGGGCGAAGAAGAATTTGTGAAACGATTAACCATAGCCTTTGAAGATTTGAATTGTTTAAATGCAAACGAGAAGCTATAAAAGGAGCTTAAGCGCTTAGTATAAAGAACGCTATAGGTAAAACTTATGGCGTTTTTTTGTGTTTTTAATTATATTTAAATAAACAAAATGATATGAAGCCAACTAAAAGTAAAAAAAGCAATCTGTTCGAAGATTTTGCCAATTCGGCTACGAAATTTACAGGAAGTTCACCTGCATTTATTGGAGCAGCATTAATTGTAATTTTGTGGGCAGTAAGCGGCCCTGTTTTTGATTTCTCAGAAACCTGGCAACTGGTTATCAATACCGGAACTACAATTATTACTTTTTTGATGGTTTTTTTAATTCAGAAGGCACAGAATAAAGATAGTAAGGCTATCCAATTAAAATTAAACGAACTCATAGCAGCACACGAACGTGCCAGTAACCGGATGGTTGATATAGAAGATTTAACAGAAAAAGAATTAGATCAGTTACATAAATTTTACGTTACGCTGTCTGCTTTAGCCAAAGAGGAATCGGATATTCATTTTTCCCATTCGATCGATGCAGCAGCAGAAATAAATGCTGCAAAGGCGAAATTAATTAGAAGACCTAAAATCAAAAAAAATGGAGACATTACAGGTTCATAAAGCAACCACTAAGCAAGAACTGGAGAAGGTATTTGCTATTCGTAAAATTGTGTTTGTTGACGAACAAGGCTGTCCGCCTGATATAGAATGGGCAAATGAGGAAGAATCGATTCATTTTTTGGCAATATCCGATCATTTTCCCTGCGGTGCTTGCCGGTGGCGTAAAACCAATAAAGGTTATAAACTGGAGAGATTTGCCGTATTAAAGGATTTTAGAGGGCAGGGCATAGGCCGGGCATTAATTGCGAGTGCCTTAGCCGATTTGCCCGACGATGCTACTTATATCTATTTAAATGCACAACTAGATGCAGTAAGTTTATATGCTAAATTTGGTTTTATAGCCGAAGGCGACCAATTTGAAGAAGCCGGTATCCAGCACTTCAGGATGGTAAAAAAGACTTAAATTAATACTGTTCCTAATTAGCGAGTTTAGCCGATTTTAATGGTGGCAGTGTAAAGTCTTTCAACGTACTTTTTGTTGCCATCATTTTTTCTACGGCTGCAATACTTCGGGGTGCAAAACTAGAAAGTATTTCGTAACCATCCTGAGTAATTAAAACATCATCCTCAATGCGAACGCCGATGCTCCACCATTTTTTGTCGCAATCGCTATTGGCAGGAATATAAATTCCCGGTTCGATCGTAATGACCATATTTTTTTGCAGTGTACCTGCACTATTTCGGTCGTGCACATCGAGCCCGATATGATGGCCTAAACCATGTGTGTAATATTTTCTGTAATCTTTTTTGTCTTTGATAACCCCAAGTTTAAATAAGCCTTCGGAAATAATTTCATTTGCGGCAGTGCTGGCCTTTGCAAAGGTAGAACCATCTTTTAGGGTTTTAAACGCGGCTTCTTGCGCATCGTAAACGATTTGATAAATCAATTTTTCGTTGGCTGTAAATTTCCCGCTAGCTGGTATAGTACGGGTTACATCGGCTGTATATCCATGATATTCGGCACCCACATCCATTAAAATGAGCGAGTTGCCCACCTTTGTTTTTGTATTCGTTTCGTAATGCAAAATGCAACCATTTTCGCCCGAACCAATAATAGAACCGTAGCCAATTTCTTCTGCACCATATTTTTTGTGTACAAATTCATGTAAACCTTGTATTTCAAGCTCACTCATATTGGCATTTGCTGCTTTCATTACTTCAATTTGCCCCTGGCAGGAGATTTCAACTGCTTTACGCAACATTACTATTTCTTCCGGAGTTTTTATTTGCCTTAATTCGCCAGTAAGTTTGTTATATAACTTTCTCGCATTTGCTGCTTCGGTCTGATTATCGATAGTGATATTTGCTTTCTGTAAAAAGGAATTAATTAATCCGGCTAAACCCGCTTCGGATCTTGAAAAACTTAGACCTGTAGGAAGGTTGTAAATAACATTTTTAAACTTCGAGAGGTCGATTGGATAAGCTTTGAAATCGACTCCATTAAAAGCCATTTTTATACCTAGTTTTTCTTTAACTCCCTCGGTACCTAAACGCCTGCCGGTCCAGCTTTCCTGTTGTGGGTTCCTTTTTTGAACAAAAAATAACTCTTTATAAGCATTTCCATCCGAATCGGTTTGCGCTTCTTTGAAAATCAATAATACTGCATCTGGCTCTTTATAGCCCGAGAAATAATAAAGATCTGGGTTTTGATGATAAAGATAATCTACATCATTCGAGAAATTCCGGGTAGGGTAGGCAAAGACAGCCATTATACTATTATCTGGCATAATGCGCCGCAAAGCTTCTCTTCTTTCGGCGTGAAATTCCTTGGTTAGGTAATCTTGTGGTTCATTCTCTTGGGCAAATAAATTTTGCGCCACAGCTAGCATCAGCAGAATGGTTAGTAATTTTCTCATGAAAGTTTATTTAGTATTCGGAGACTGGAAGTTATGCAAATTCGGTTGCTTTTATGCTGCGTATAAAAGATTTTACATTCTATTAAAGACCAAAGGCTCTCGTTTTTGAATAATAATCGAGTGTTATTGTGCTTAACAAGCTATTTTTATAACTTTTTGTATCTAGTCATGATGATAACTTCTTTCCCGTTCCCCGGCTTATTTTTTGCATTTTCTATTACAGGCAGCTTTATGGCTAAGTTCTATTTAGTAGCCATCATATAGATATTTGCCGAGTATAAAGTACATGCGCAAAATTTTATTATTTGGCCTGTATTTACGAATTAAAAACTTCGCTAGAATAACGGAGTGCCTCTTGCCATTTAGCCATATTTAATTTCAAGTCTATATTTCTGGCGGTCAAAAAGGCGATTAGATCTTCTGTGGCTAGGTTCCCGGTTAAATCGTCGGCTGCCATGGGGCAACCGCCAAAACCCTTTAAAGCACTATCGAATCTGGTACAGCCCGCTTCGAAGGCCGCTTCAATTTTTTCTAAACGCGTAAAAGGAGTGCTATGTAAGTGAATACCAATCTCTATGTGGTTAAATTTTTTAATTAGCCCGGGTAAAACGGACTTGATTTTTTCGGGGGTGGACATTCCTGTGGTATCGGCTAACGAAAGAATTTTAACTCCTCTTTGCACTAATTCTTCAGCCCATTTTTCTACGATTTCGATGTTCCATTCGTCGCCATAAGGATTGCCGAAGCCCATAGATAAATAAACTACTGCCGTTTTATGGTGTTTATCGCAAAGGTCGAGCATTTCTTCGACTGTATTTAACGATTGGCTAATACTCGAATTGGTATTGCGTTGCTGGAAGATCTCTGAGATCGAAAAAGGGAAGCCGAGATAAGTGATGGACTCGTGCTTAATCGCTGCTTCTACCCCCCTTAAATTAGCTACAATGGCTAATAATTTCGAATTTGTGGCCGACAAGTCTAATTGCGACAATACTTCGCAGGTGTCGCGCAATTGTGGAATTGCTTTGGGCGAAACGAAACTGCCAAAATCCAGGGTGTCAAAACCAACCTGGAGCAACAGATTAATGTATTTGGCCTTAACCGCAGTAGGCACAAAATGGTGCAAGCCTTGCATGGCATCGCGCGGACATTCTATGAGTTTCATCTTATTAATTAGGTTTTGTTAGTTTGTTTTTCCTTAACAAATGGTCTAATAATTAATCGTGTACCACGGTCGTAGCTAAAATAGCTCCAAACCCAATTAACAAAGACGACCAGCTTATTTCTAAAGCCAACTAAGGTCATTAAATGTACAAACATCCAGGTAAACCAGGCAAAAACCCCCTGGAAATGAATTTTATCGATATCAACAACCGCTCTGTTTCGCCCAACTGTAGCCATCGACCCTTTATCGAAATATTTAAAATTTTCGGTTGGTTTGTTTTCCATTATCCGGATTAAGTTTTTTGCTAACAACTTTCCTTGTTGTATAGCTACCGGGGCAACACCAGGATGCCCATTTGGCGTTTCCTCACTTATCATGGCCGCAACATCGCCTATGGCATAAATATTAGAATAACCTTCTACTCTGTTTATTAAATCGACCTTTAAACGATTACCACGTACCACGCTTTCTGCTGATATCCCGTCGAGTGTTGTGCCCTTAACACCAGCACTCCAAATTACAGTTGCAGCAGGTATAATTCGCCCATCGGTAAGTGTTATGGAATGACCATCGTAGGCCTGTACCCTCGCTTCGGTAAATACAGTTACACCTAGTTCCTGTAAAAATTCTTTCGATTTTTGTTGGGCTTTAATCGACATTGCGCCTAATAACTCTGGCGAACCTTCGATTAAATAGATTTTTACCTTATTAATATCAAGCTCTGGGTAATCATTTTTAAGCACGTGTTTCTTCAATTCCGCTATTGCGCCTGCAGTTTCTACCCCGGTAGGCCCGCCACCAACCACCACAAAATTTAAAAGCGCTGCTTCACTTTGCCGGTCGGCTGTAATTAGGGAGGCTTCTAAATTCTGTAGAATTAAGCTACGCAAGTTTAAAGCTTCTGGAATAGATTTCATCGGCATGGCATGGGCTTCAATTTCTGTCTGACCGAAAAAATTACTGGTAGAGCCTGTAGCAATAATTAGCTGGTCGAAATGAATGGCGCCGATCGTGGTTAATAATTTATTTTCGTGAGGAATTACTTTTTCGACTTCTGTAACCCTGAAAGTTAAATTTCTTTGGCCCTTAAATATTTTCCTGATGGGAAAGGCAATCGAATCGGCTTCTAATCCGCCAGTTGCCACCTGATAAAGGAGGGGCTGAAACGTATGGTAATTATGTTTATCGAGGATCATGACCTCTACCTGCTGGTTGCGGAGTTTTTTTGCCAGCTCTATGCCACCAAAACCGCCCCCTATAATAACTATTTTTTGCTTTTTGTTATTCATACCTGATAAACTTATTAATAGGCCATTTGGTTTCACAAATATAGTAAGTTCTTAAGGGAATATAGGGAACAAAAAAGGGCCCCGAAATTCGGAGCCCTAAATAAACTAAATGATGTAAACTTATTTTTTCGCCTCGTTTTTCGATAAATCGATTACTATCGGGGTCGAAATACAAAGTGAGGAATAAGTACCAATAATACGACCAATTAATAGCGCAAAGATAAATCCGCGGATACTATCACCACCAAAAATGAAGATTACCAAGAGTACAAAGAATACGGTTAATGAAGTTAAAATAGTACGGCTTAGGGTACTGTTTAATGCAAAATTAATTAAAGTATTACGCTCTTCGCCATAAACATCGGCTTTACCCGCATGCCCTAATTTTTCACGGATACGGTCAAATACAACCACCGTTTCTGTCATGGTATAACCCATTACTGTTAAAATTGCTGCGATAAAATCTTGTCCGATTTCTAAAGAGAATGGTAAAACTCCATCTAAGATCGTATAGAACGATAATACCAGTAACACATCGTGAAATAAAGCGATAACTGCACCTAATCCATATTGCCATTTTCTGAAACGAACCAGGATATAAATAAACATTACGATACAAGAGAACAAGATGGCTCCATAAGCGCCGTATACGATGTCGCTGGCCACAATAGGGGTCACTTTTGCACCGCCTTCGATGGTATAATTAACACCTGTGGTTGCTAAACCCTTCTTAAGTGCATTTTCTACTACCTTATCGGCATCTTCGGCATGATCCAGAATATGGAAAGTAGTGGTAATTTTTAGCTCGTTAGCCGAACCTGCAGTTACTACTTGGGTTTCTTCTTCCGATCCGAAATTAGCCTCAAGTTTAGTTTTTACATCTTCGGTAACCATTGGTTTATCGAAATGAACGATATAGGTTCTACCACCCTTAAAATCGATCCCTAAATTTAATCCGCCATGTTTAACATAAAAACCAATCCCTAAAGCAATAATTGCAGTAGAAATCCCATAATATAATTTTCTATGGCCAACAAAGTTGAAGGCGATATGTGTAAATGCATTCCTGGTTATCTTATTATCGAAAGAGATATGTGCTTTTTTAGCCAATAAGCCTTCGAAAATTAAGCGTGAAATTAGTACTGCAGCAAATAGGGAAGTAGCAATACCTATACATAAAGTGGTTGCAAAACCTTGTACAGGTCCAGTACCAAATACAAATAAGATAACGCCTAATATGAAGATAGTAACGTTCGAGTCGATAATAGACGACATTGCGTGTTTAAAGCCTTCTCTAATTGCTACTGCAATACCCTTATCATGGGCGAGTTCTTCCCTTACCCGCTCGAAGATCAAGATGTTCGCATCGACCGATAAACCAATAGTTAAAACGATACCAGCAATACCAGGGAGCGTAAGCACCGCCCCGAAGGCGGCCAGGACCCCCATAATAAAGAATACGTTAATAACCAAGGCTAAGTTAGCTACCCAACCTGCTTTGTTATAGTATAATGCCATAAACAACAGGATAACCACGAAGGCGATAACAAACGATGATAAGCCGCTATCGATAGCTTCCTGACCTAAAGAAGGCCCAACAACGAAGTCTGATACAATTCTTGCCGGAGCAGGTAATTTACCCGCTTTTAAGATGTTAGCTAAATCTTTTGTGTCTTCTAAGGTAAAGCTACCAGAGATCGAAGAAACCCCGTTAGGAATCTCATTTTGTACCGTTGGTGCCGAATAAACGGTATTATCAAGTACAATTGCAATTGCTTTTTTATTATTTTGATCGGCAGAAGCCTCAGCAGTAATTTTTTTCCATTTAGATGCACCATCACTAGTCATGTACATGGTTACTTCTGGTTGATTTTTCTGATCGTAACCTTGCATCGCATTCGATATGGCTTCGCCACCTAACGCTGGTCGTCCATCTAAACTCGAAACCTTGATAGCATATAATTCGAAAATTTTAGAGCCGGTCATTGGTTTAAGACTCCACATAAATTTCATGGTGCCCGGAATTAGCGATTTAATTTCTGTCTTCGCAAAATAAGCATTTACTTTCGCCGTATCTTTTTGAGCAACCCAAGCGGCTACTGGTCCTGGGCGTAAGGCTTGCTGACCATTTTCGGCATTATAGGTAGGAATACTTAAAATGCTAAATAAAGGATTGTTCTTAAGGGCGTCGGTTTTAACAGCTGCCGAATCTTTAGCCGATTTAGCATTGGTTAAGCCCGCTAATTTGCCTTCTTTTTTAGTGGTATCTGCAACTTTTGCTGCAACAGCAGTAGTATCTTTTAAAGTAAGGGCTAGCGTTTTATTAATGTTTTCTAAAATGCCAACCACTTCCTCGTTTTGGTAAACTTGCCAGAACTGTAGTTCTGCAGAACCTTGTAAAAGCTTACGGATACGGTCTTTGTCTTGTACGCCCGGCATTTCTATAAAGATCCTGTTCGAACCTTCTTGTTTTTGCATGTTTGGACTAACCACCCCAAAACCATCGATACGACTACGTAAAATGGTAAACGAACGATCAATCGCACTATTACCTTCTTTTGTTAAGAAGCTTCTTACTTCGGCGTTGCTGGCGTTCGCTTTTAATTGTTGTGCATTATCTTGTGTAGAGAAAAAATCTGCTAATTTGCTATTAGGTGCAAGTTTTTCGTATTCGTTAACAAATAAAGCGATGAAATCTTTTCCACCGGCATTCATCTGGGCCTGAGCGCTTGTTAATGCCTGATTAAAGTTAGCATCGGTCGGATTGTTAGCTAACGATTTGGTTAACTCGGCAAGCGAGATTTCCATCGTTACGTTCATTCCACCTTTTAAATCGAGACCAAGGTTAATTTCTTTTCCTTTTACTTGTTGATAGGTTAGGCCAAGTACCGGATAAACCGGGATGGTAGCCATCGAATCTAAATAGGCTTTTTCTTTAACCAAATCGCCTTTGGCAAACTCTTTGGCGTTTTTTTCTACGTGATGGGTAACTAGATTAAACGAGAGTGAATACAGACAGACAATACTCAATAGTATTGCCATAAATTTAATAAAACCTTTACCTTGCATTTGTTTGTAAATTATTTTTTCTATAGTATGCTGTTTTTTAACAAGTCGGCAAATCTAATTAATTTTTTAAATAATAGTTCTTCTTATTGTAATTTTATTAAGGAATTAAATTATAGCCGTTCCATTGTCGAGAAAGTGTAAGCTACATTATTTTTCTCGTCGGCCGGATGATATTCCTGATTTATTACTTTCCATTCGCTATGTTTAATTTCCGAAAAAAAAACATCGGCTTCATAAGTCTGATGAACTGTTGTTAAATAAATGCGATCTGTAAAGGCCAGTGCCTCTTTATAAATTTCTGCGCCACCAACGATAAACGCTTCATTCTCATTTTTACAAAGTGATATCGCTTCGGCAAGGCTATGCGTAACTTCGACACCTGGGATGGTTAGACCTGTTTTCCTCGTAATTATTATATTGCGACGGTTTGGTAGGGGTTTGCCAATAGAATCGAAGGTTTTGCGCCCCATTATAATGGGATGCCCGCTGGTAATTTCCTTGAAATGTTTTAAGTCGGAAGGTAAGTGCCACAGCAATTGATTGTTCTTGCCAATGGCATTATTTGCTGAAATTGCTACTACTATGGATAGTTTGTTCATTTTTTTAATTAGCTAATTAGCTAATTAGCCAATTAGCCAATTAACTTATACCGCCACAATTCCCTTTATATGTGGATGTGGGTCGTAATTCTCTAAAGTAAAATCGTCGAACTTAAAGTCGAAAATATCTTTTACTTCGGGATTGATTTGCATATTTGGTAATGATTTTTCGGTTCTGCTTAACTGCAAACGAGCTTGTTCGATATGGTTGTTATACAAATGCGCATCGCCCAGGGTATGGATGAAATCGCCATAAGCTAAACCGCAAACCTGAGCTACCATCATGGTTAGCAAAGCATAAGAAGCAATGTTAAAGGGTACTCCTAAAAATATATCAGCACTGCGTTGATACAATTGGCAGCTTAACTTTCCATCGGCTACATAAAACTGAAAGAAAGCATGGCATGGTGGTAAGGCCATATTTTCTATTTCGGCCACATTCCAAGCTGAAACGATAATACGGCGCGAATCGGGATTGTTTTTAATGGTCTCGATAATTTGGGTAATCTGATCAATTTTTTGGCCATCGGGTTTTGGCCAGGAACGCCATTGTGATCCATATACCGGGCCTAAGTTGCCATCGGCATCAGCCCATTCGTCCCAGATTTTTACCCCATTATCTTTTAAATATTTGATGTTGGTGTCGCCACTTAAAAACCAAATTAATTCGTGAATAATAGATTTAAGGTGTAGTTTTTTTGTCGTTACCATCGGAAAACCATCCTGCAAATTAAAACGCATCTGATAACCGAAAACACTAATGGTTCCCGTGCCGGTACGATCGTGTTTTTGTGTGCCATGATCCAGCACATGCTGCATTAAATCTAAATATTGTTTCATACCTCAAACCCTAAAAGGTTTTTTAATTATTATTCCATACAAAGCTAAAAATTTTAAAGTGCCTAAACTTTAGGTTTTTTCCACATTCGATCAAGCCCTAAACAAAATGTACAGAATTTATTCACAAAATAATCACATTGTGTATGTTTGCAATAAACAATGTTTCCCTTTCGGCTATGATCTCTTTTGCAAATGCTAAAATTAACCTAGGCTTAAATTTGGTCGAAAAAAGAAATGATAATTATCATAATCTTCAAACCATTTTCTATCCGGTTAAAATATATGATGTAATAGAGTTAATTGATGCCGAAGAAACAGCGTGTATAATTAAAGGAATAGACATTCCTGGGAATACCGGTGATAATATTTGTGTTAAGGCATTTAAACAGCTTCAAACTGATTTTAATTTACCAAATCAGCAAATGGTCTTATTAAAAAATATACCGGTAGGAGCGGGTCTTGGTGGTGGATCGGCAGATGCGGCTTTTATGCTAAAACTTGTTAATCAGAAATTTAATTTAGGGTTGAGTATAAATGACTTACAAGTTTATGCACGTGCTTTGGGGGCAGATTGCGCCTTTTTTATCGAGAATAAACCAGTTTATGCGGTTGGTAAAGGCGACGAATTTGAAGATTTAGCCCTTGATTTATCAGCTTACTTTAAAGTGCTAGTTAAACCACCTGTTCACGTGTCGACAGCATTGGCATACCAGCATATAAAAGTGAAACAACCTTTAGCATCTTTAAAAGATTTAATACATTTGCCCTTGTCAGATTGGAAAGCAAGTATTTTGAATGATTTTGAATCCTCTGTTTTCTTAAAATATCCAGAAATTGACGAAATAAAAACAAAGCTTTATACTGCAGGTGCTACTTTTGCACTCATGAGCGGGAGTGGTTCTTCGGTTTTTGCTATTTTTGAAAAACCACTTCGACTACCAGAATTGGAAAAGGAGAATTTGGTTTTTTATAATGTTTAAGAGTCTGGAAGTTTAAGAGTCTGAAAGTTTGGGAGTCTGGGAGTCTGAAAGTTTGGGAGTCCGGAAGTCTGGGAGCCTGGGAGTCCGGAAGCTGGGAAGTTTGGGAGTCTGGAAGTTTGGAAGTTTGGGAGTCTGGGAGTCCGGGAGTCTGGGAGTCCGGAAGTTGTTTAAACGACTGCAAAACGAAAAATACTTATTTAGCTTTGGTATCTTCAGGGGGAACTAGTTGAAAAATAATCAGTAAAACCACAAAATCGGTGTAATCATTCGCAATGCGAAAAATAATAAGAAATGGAAATAAACCTCATCCGCAAAAGCGGGAAATTTAATTTTGAAGCAGAAAACGAAGCAGGATTTAAAGTAGACTTAGATGCAAAGCCTGCAATTGGAGGAGAAGGCAAGGGGTTTAGGCCTATGGAAATGATGCTAGTTGGTTTAGGGGGGTGTAGTGGTATTGATATGGTTCATGTTTTAACTAAACAGAAAGAACCGTTGAATGATGTTAAAATAAATATTAAAGCCACCCGGAAAGAGGAAGAAATGCCGCCAATTTTCGATGTAATTAATATTCATTTTGATTTATTCGGAGACTTAAATACTGCAAAAGTGGAGCGTGCCCTACAAATGACCTTTGATAAATACTGTTCGGTAGCAAATATTTTAAGTCGCTCGGCGACAATAAATTTTACTTATACAATAAGTAGTTAGTCATATAGAAAGGATGACTAGTTAAGCAATTAAGCAAAAGACGACCAACGATTAAACAGTTAATCAAAAACGACCAACGAACAACTAATTTTCATATAAAATGTCTAAAAATTTCGAAACCATAGCTATCCGCACACAGATAGAAAGAAGTAACCAGAAAGAACATTCTTCGTCAATTTATTTAACCTCGAGTTATAAGTTTGATGATGCCGAAGAAATGCGTGCGCTTTTTGCCAACGAGAAACAAGGCAATGTATACAGTCGTTATTATAATCCTAATACTTCGGAGTTTATAGAAAAGATGTGTTTGCTGGAAGGCGCAGCGGATGGTTTTGCAACAGCTACGGGCATGGCCTCTATTTTTACTACTTTTGGCGCATTTTTAAAAAGTGGCGATCATATTGTATCGAGTCGTTCGGTATTCGGATCAACGCATCAGTTGTTAACCAATGTATTTTCTAAATGGGGAGTTACGTTCGATTATGCCGATTTAGATAAACCTCAAGATTGGGAAGCTTTAATTAAACCAGCTACTAAAATTATTTTTGTAGAAACCCCCTCAAATCCTGGCATCGACATTATCGACCTGGAGTTTCTGGTAAGTCTGGCTAAAAAACATCAGGTGTTATTAGTAGTCGACAATTGTTTTGCCACCCCATATTTACAACAACCAATTAAGTTGGGTGCCGATATTTCGATCCACTCGGCAACAAAATACATCGACGGACAGGGTCGTGTTTTAGGAGGGATAATTTTAGGAAGCAAAGCATTAATTGCTGATATTATTGCCTTTGCACGCCATAGTGGCCCTTCTTTATCGCCCTTTAATGCCTGGATCTTATCGAAAAGTTTAGAAACTTTGGCAGTACGGATGGATAGACATTGCGAAAACGCCTTGAAAGTAGCTGAATACTTAGAAAAACATCCAAAAATTAAACTGGTAAAATATCCATTTTTAAAATCGCATCCTCAATACGAGATTGCAAAAAAACAAATGACCCAGGGCGGAGGTATTGTTACTATCGTTGTAAAAGGAGGAATTGATGGTGCGCGTAAATTTATGGACGGCTTAAAAATGTTCTCAATTTCTGCGAATTTAGCAGATACCCGGTCAATTGCCACGCACCCAGCAACCAGTACGCACTCGAAACTAACCGAAGAGCAACGCCTAGAAGTAGGTATTGAGCAAGGATCTATCCGCCTGTCGATAGGCTTAGAACATATAGACGATATTTTAGCCGATATTGAAGGAGCTTTAGCTAGTTAAGATTCTTTTGTTATTGATAAATTAGGTATTAGTTGGATGATGAGCTTTAATAGGAATGCATAGATCAGCTAACTGTAAGTGCTAAGGTAAATTTTTCTTATACGAATTACCTATAGGAAGTTTTAGATTGCTTATAAAAACAAATTCTGAAGTATATGATTGCACAAAGTTCATGGGTTGATATTTGGCTTGTTGTGGTTTAATAATTATTAGACTTTTGTTAGAGTTTGGTTAGAGTATGCTCAGAGTCTGTTAGACCTTTATCTAATAAAAGTCAGAGCAAAGGCTAATAATAGGCTAAAGACGGAGCAACGCTGCCCGAAGAGTGCCGCCGCTACTATTAGGGAGCTCTTTAAATAAGACTATTAAGAAAGGTTAAGCTGAAAACGTTTCTCGTTATTTGTTGGCTGTTTTTCGACTAGCGACTAACCAATTAACCAGTTAAACAACGAGAAACGAAAGATGACCAATCAACTAATATAATCCCGGTCTTCATCGCTCAATCCGGGTTTCTGTTCGTTAACCGGATAACCCTTTTCGATCTCCGTATCGTAACTGCTCACTGTTTTTCTGGGCCGGCCAACAAGGAAACCTAAGACAAAGCCTATCAAAATACAAACCCCAATTACAACCAATTTGGATACTGGAACGGGTGCGCCAATAATGAAATCGAAGTCGACCGGATCTCTGTTTACCATTAAAAATACTGTTAATATAATAGTAAGTAGAATTACAAAAATGGTTTTGGTATTCATGAGTTTAGAAACTATAGTTAAAAATGAACTCTAATATAGGGTTTTGATGGTAAATTTTATTTACAAAAACGATTCTGGCACCTAAATCGACTATGGGTTGATAGCGTAACAAATTTAAACTGCTTCTTAACTCGATTCCAAAAGTTTTAGGTGCAGTTAAATTCGTTTCTTTACCAATGTTTTCATAATGACTAAAAAACCCACCCCGCAGGTTCCTGAGGTAAGCTAATGAGCCGATCTCTGCATCTGGGAAAGCAATTGGGAATCTGTAATTCAACAATAATGTATTTTGAAGTTCACTTTTTGCCTTGATTTGTGCGTAGCCGTAAACGGTGGTAATTTCGGTATTGGCATTAAGTACTCCACTTGCTTTTTGGTAATTGAAACCAATAGAGAAGGAATGATTTTTGGCAATTCCAGGAAAGTATAAACTGCTTTCGAAAGCAAATAATTTTCCTTTATATCGATCGTCGAAAGGCTGGTCGAAATATCGAAAGGCAAAATATTGTGCAAATTTTGGCGCTAAATCTCGCTCTGCTTGTCGCAAACTATGATTAAAGGCAAGCCGATAGTTCATCGGGAAATTAATGGTCCGGTTAATTATTTTATCATCGGCCTTGTTAAGGCTTCTTTGGGTATAACTCGTACCTATTTCTGCGAGAAGACCATAATTATGCTGGTAGCTATTGATACTAAGGGGCAGGCTTGCCTTGATACTTAAATAATTTTCTCGCCAGTTGGCCTGTTTTATATTGTTTTTTTCCTTATAAAAAGCAGTTCTTGGTCTGTTCTCGTAATTCGTGTTTAAAATAGGATAAATGGCTTTATAGCTAAAACCAGCATTATAAATCATCTTTCTTAAATCGTTATCGTAGGCAATGCCCGTATAAAAATTGAAAGTGTTTAATAGGTCGGCCGATTTGAGCTGCAGCCCGGGGCGATCAGAATCGTCGATAGTCGGACTTAAACTATGAAAATTAAATAAATTACCCAAGGGCCGGTATGGCTTCGAATCGAAAACCTGTTGCGGTATTTCGTTAAATACATTTCCCGGATGTTCTTGCTCCTGGGTCGCTTTTCCAAAGTAAACGAAGTCATTCTCCTGTATTTTCTGTTTAATAACCGGCGCACGGGTAATATCGTAACCCATCAAATTATAGTTGTTAAACCAGATCTCCTTACCGTTCGCCGAAGGGCTTGCGTTAAAAGCGCCGTATTTAGCGGCGCTCAGCGCCATTATTTCTTTTGTAGGCGGATCTACCTCAAAAATATTGTCGACGCCGTTTAGATGGCCGTTAAATGCGATCTTGTCGCCAATAAAAGCTGACTTGCTTAACTGCTGCGAGATTTCGGCTATAATTTTATGGTCAATATCATTTTTATCCTTTAGCCATAATGCTTTTCCTTTTTCGTTTACGCTAATCCAGCTAAGGCTCGATCCATCTGCATTTAAGGCTGGCGTCTGTAAGATATCCCCTTCGGGGTTAGGGTATGTTTTAATAATTTTTCCACTTTGCCTGTCAATTTCGACCAGGTTAATTTTGTTTGCTAAACTAATTTGTACCGCTATCAGTTTTTTACCATCTGCCGATAGGCTGGGGGCGAAGAGACGGGTTTTAAAGGTAAGCTGCCGTTTCTTTCGGGTATTGAAATCATAAATGCAAATTACGCTATAGCTGCGTTGCTTATATCGGGGGTCAAACCTAATTTCGTCCCATGCCAAGATAGAACTGGCATAACTAAACCAGGGCTGCTCCTGATAGGCAATACCAAATAATTTTTTTTCATGTTTATTGTGGTCAATTAACACAAACGCCGGGGTCGTTGCTTTACTGTGCTTTAAACTTAATACCTGGTCATCGCCAAAAGGTGTTGGCAAAAAATAACTGGTTGCCAATGTTGCGGGTTTATTAAAAGGCTCATAATTTTCGCTGATGTTAAGGGAATCCTGATGTTTCCACTCTTTTTTAAGTTGTTCTACGCTGTGTTTGTACCATGTATTCGTGTTTTTGCCGGTAAATTTCTTTAAGCTGCGGGCAAAAGGATAAAACCTTAGTGGTCTGCGGTGGATGTCGCTCAAAATACTATCGATTATATTTTTTCCAAATTCCTTTCTGAGCTGCGAAATTAATAAATAACCCAATTGATAATAACCGGGTGTTTGATCTTTGTTAGATCCAAAATAGGCTTTCGAATAAGAAAAATTCTTTTCATTAAGTAAGGCTGTTCGAAAAGGCATGATCCACGAAGGTTGGCGGCCCCGGCCTGCATTGGTTAAAGCAGTTTCGATGCTTACTGCGTCGCCTTCGAAAAACCAGGTCGGCAGTGCAATTCCAAAATAAGCAAAATAAATTTCTTCGGGAAAAGGCTTAGTCCTACCGCCAGTAAGTTTATCGAATTGTGCTACATGCCGAAGTTCGTGAACTGCCAAACTATTTAACCAGTCCTGGCTATCGAATTGCTGTGGGGGTGTTGTATAAAATTCTGATTTTTTTGGAGCGAGCTGAACAAAGCCATTAGCCAGGGTTCCGCGGTTTTGGAGTACGATAGGGAGGAGGGTATTTCGCTGGTTTAATGATCGGCCAACTGCGGGGTAAATTTTCGGGATAGTGTTGGCCATTCGTTGAGCCTCTTTTTCCAGTTCGGTGGGATAGATGATTTTAAACCCCGATACATTTAATTGCCGCCATTTTACACTAAGTGGGTTTTGATCGGGGTTTAAATCCTGCCCAAAAACATTAATTGATATAAAACTTAATATAAATATATTTAATATATTGATTTTTAATGTATTATGCTTGTTTTTTGAAGACATTAAATAAGTGTGCTAAAATTATTAGTTTTTGATGGAATAAAAATTGTTATTTATATAATTTATTTAATTATATAAATTATTCTAAATGATTGATATATAACAATATATTTGTTTCATATAAAAATGATTATTTAACATTAAATTACGATTTTAACTTGTTTTTTTAGATTTTTATTACTTCATCAACCCCGTTTAATAAAACCATTTAAATCGAAGTTAAGATACACTATTTAATTAGAATTTAAGCAAAAAAAATATAGACATGCTGGTAAAATGTATATGCTTTGCCTCCTCATTTTACAGTTGTATTGCTATTCGTTTGCTCGACTCGGCTTCGAGAAAATGGGGGTTTTGTTCGGGAAAAGTGTTAGCTTGCTCGACTCCTCTTGGGGAAAAATAGGTCTTGTTCTATCCGGTTTTGAGAAAGCTTTTAACAGGCAAGAAACTGCTTTGGGCTAGTAGGCCTGGCACTCGAAAAGATCCCGAAAACTACCCGAAATCAGTTCGGCCTTAAGCATAAGCTGTTTCGGAACAAATATGCCTTACTTAGTCGAATAATCGTTGAAGAAACCGCCTTAAAAAGGTTTATTGTTCACTTACCAGTCAAATCCAGCCATTTTTCTTAGTTTCCATGGATCAAGCAAAAAAGTCGAGGAGACCTAGTTATGTTTTCTTTTTCGTTCTCCGCCACGAAGGCGCTTTCTTTTTTCCGCAAAAAGAAACAAAAACTCCCGGCTGCTTATTTTTCTATTAAAGGCAGTATTTAGGCTCATTTCTTCGATTCCGAAAAATAAAAGGCCAGCCCCCCTACCCTATAGGGCAGGACACAAATTTAGCTCCTGTTTTTGCGATTTTTATAAATGGGATAGAGAAATACTGCGCTCAGGATAAGCATCGAACCCAGGTAAAAACCGCCGGTCATTTGTTCTTTATGCCCAAAAAACAGCAGTGCCAATATAATGCCATACACTGGCTCTAAATTAGTAATGAGTGCTACTCTAAACGCCGATAAAGTACGCATTACACCAACACCCGCAACATAAGCCAAGGCAGTACATACGGTACCTAAAACGGTTAAATAAAACCAATCTGTCAGGCTTAAATTAAAAGCTTCGGTGGCCAGGCTTCGATCGAATAAACGATAAAGTGTAATCCAGAAGAAGGCGCCTGTTAGTTCGTAAAAACCGATAATACTGGGATTGGTTTTTTGTACTAGCGTAGAGTTTACTGTCGAGAATATGCTGGCTGCTACAGCAGCAGAAAGGCCAAATATAATGCCTGTGGTATATTTTGTTTCGAATTTAAAGATCAGGTAAATACCAATAATAATAACCAATCCAATAAATATATCTCCTTTCGAAATGCGTTGTTTTTTAACAATCGGTTCCAGAATTGCAATAAAAAGCGTTACTGAAGAAAGACAGATAAGACTTACCGATACATTGGCAACTTTTATCGCGTGGAAAAAGAAGATCCAATGCATGGCTACAATACTACCTGTAAAGAAGAACTGGAAGAATTGTTTTTTGGTTATTTTAATCGAAGTTCGGCTAAACAAAAAATAACCAAATAGGCTGATGCTCGCAATTAAAACCCGGTACCAAACCATTTGTACGGCGTTAATGGAGATTAATTCGCCCAGTATCCCAGTAAACCCCCATATAAATACCGTTAAATGGAGGATTAAAAGATTTTTGCCTGTATGAGTTTTCATTTATTTGGGCGCTCTTTTTAGCAAATAAAAACCGAGGGCGGCAAAGAATATCGTTGGGAGCAATACCGCCGCTAAAGGCGGTAAGCCACCTTTGGTCGAAAACATTTTGGCGAACTGATTAAATACGATATAAGCAAAACTTAAAAATATCCCAATCCCGAGCGGCAAACCGACCCCACCTCTAACTTTACGCGAAGAGAGCGCGACCCCAATTAAAGTTAATACAAAAGCAGATAAGGGCTGAAACCAACGCTTATATTGCTCGAAAAGGAGGTCGCTCATTACACCAGAACCCCTAATTTTTTCCTTGCTTATCTTTTCGGAGAGTTCTTTATTGGTCATACTTTCAAACACATTCCCATAAGCCGAGAAATCGTCGGGTCTCATATCGAGCGTGGTGTCTTTAGCTACAGTATTCATATTGATCATTTTTTCTTTCAAACCATCAATATTTCTTACCGTATAATTATTTAAAGTCCATTTTCTTTTTAAGGTATCCCATTTAATAGTTTCGGCCATTAATTTTTTTTGAAGCTGATCTCCTTTAAATTTATCCAGACTAAAACGATAGCCGACATTGGTTTTATTGTCGAAATTATCAATATAAATGAACGTATTGCTGTCTAATTTCATGTGAATATTCGTCTTACTGAAAGGATCGTGCTTATTCACAATTTCGTTTTCGAATTTATTTTTAATCTGATTAGTATAGGGGAGGATATAAAGATTAGATATCAAATTCGCCGAAAATATAATAAATGCCGAAATGAAATAGGGTCTCAAAAAGCGGTTAAAACTTACCCCACCGCTTAAAATAGGTACAATTTCGGTCTGATCGGCCATTTTCGCGGTAAAAAAGATAACCGCAATAAAATTGATTAATGGCGATAACATATTTACATAATAGGGAATAGAACCTGCATAATACATGCTAAATACTTCCCAGATGCTGAGGTTGTTTTCTAAAAAATCGTCTAATTTTTCGGAAAGGTCAAATATGATGATAATAACTACAAATAGAATCAGGGTATAAACAAAGGTACCCAGGTACTTGCCTATAATAAAAGAATCAATAATTTTTAAACGCTTGCGTATAAAGTTCATTTATAATTTATTACCTAATATAGTTACCATTTTGTTTTTCCAGGCGTAAAATTCGCCGGAAATAATTTTTTCGCGCGCTTCGTTAACCAACCACAAGTAAAAATGAAGGTTGTGTAAAGTGGCAATTTGTGCGCCAAGAATTTCTTTCGAATGCATTAAATGTCTTAAATAGGCTTTAGAATAGACCTGGTCTGCATATAAGTCGCTTTCTGCATCGATGGGAGAGAAGTCGTTTTCCCATTTTTTATTACTAATGTTAATCATGCCATTTCTGGTAAAAAGCATCCCATTTCTTGCATTTCTGGTCGGCATTACACAATCGAACATATCTACCCCTAAAGCAATATTTTCTAAAATATTAATCGGAGTGCCAACGCCCATTAAATACCTTGGCTTATCGGCCGGTAAAATATCGCAAACCACTTCGGTCATCGCATACATTTCTTCGGCGGGTTCGCCAACCGATAAACCACCTATTGCATTGCCTTCGCGATTGGTAGAGGCGATAAATTCGGCCGATTTAATCCGTAAATCTTTGTAAACTGAACCCTGTACTATAGGGAACAAAGTCTGATCGAAGCCATACTTAGGTTCGGTGGTATCAAATCGTTGGCAGCAACGCTTTAACCACCTATGAGTCATGTTAATAGAATTTGCAGCATATTTATAATCGCAAGGGTAGGGCGTGCACTCGTCGAATGCCATGATAATGTCGGCGCCAATGGTTCGTTGAATATCCATAGCATATTCTGGCGTAAACAGGTGTTTTGAACCATCGATATGCGAGCGGAAAGTAACCCCTTCCTCTTTTATTTTACGGACTTTGCTTAGCGAATAAACCTGATAACCGCCGCTATCGGTTAAAATTGGGCGATCCCAACCTATAAACTGATGCAGGCCGCCTGCAGGTTCGATAATATCTAAACCGGGTCTGAGGTAAAGATGATAGGTGTTTCCTAAGATAATCTGCGCATTAATATCTTGCTTTAGCTCCCGCTGATGCACGGCTTTAACGGTCCCGGCAGTACCAACAGGCATAAATATTGGTGTTTTTATATCGCCATGAGCCGTAGTAATCGTGGCAGCCCGGGCTTTAGAGTGCAGGTCGTTTGCCTGTAAAGTAAATTTCATACGCGTTAAATCCTCTTCAATTGCGCCAAAAATAACCAAAATATTCTTTTAATAGTGTATTTAGCAGGTAATGATTAAGAACAAGTTCACTAATGCTCAACAATCAGGAAAATTATCAACAAAAAGCCACAATGCTAATTAAAAATGAGAGATTTGCCTAGTTTTTAGAAATACTATTGTGGAATTAGATTTATTAGAGCTTTCCCTGCTTGGCGCATTTATTTTTTGTTTACTTGTACAACTTTATTTTAGCTTGTTTGTGCATTTAAAACTAGCAACAACTAAGATCGATTTTATAGCCGAAGATGCAAAGAACCCATTAAGTGTAATTATTTGCGCCAGAAATGAAGTAGAGAATCTCTCTAAATACTTACCGGTTATCTTAGGGCAGGATTATCCCGATTTTGAAGTAATTGTCGTAAACGACAGGTCGTGGGATGGTACAGCCGAACTATTAACCGTTTTTGCTAAAAAATATGAGCACTTAAAAATTGTGACAGTTAGCGATGGCGATAAATTTATTGCCGGGAAAAAATTTGCAGTTACGATGGGCATTAAAGCTGCGATAAACGAATGGTTGGTTTTTACGGATGCCGATTGTTGCCCGGCTTCGCCCAATTGGTTGCGCGGGATGCAACAACCTGAAGCAAGCGATACCGAATTAGTGCTGGGTTACTCTCCATATTTTAAAAAAAGAAGCTTATTAAACTGCTTAATACGTTTTGAGACTTTTTTTACTGCAGTTAATTATTTGTCGTTTGCTTTAAAAGGGATGCCTTATATGGGTGTGGGCCGAAATATGGCCTATAAGAAATCCTTATTTTTTAAAAGCAAGGGGTTTGCAGCACACATGCATGTCGCATCGGGCGACGACGATTTGTTTGTAAATGCGAACGCAAATCGCAATAATACTGAAATTAGAATTCATAAAGATACTCAGGTATGGAGTAAGCCTAAGACGTCTTTTATTAGCTATTTAAGGCAAAAAAAACGGCATTATAATGCAGGCGAGCTGTATAAATCGAAGCACAGGTTTATTCTTACTGTTCAGGCAATCCTTCAGCTCCTATTTTATGTGTTTGGGATAGCGTTGTTATTTTTTAAGGCTACACTCTATCTAAGCTTGGGTATCTTTGCCTTCAGTATCTTATTGCGGAGCTTTGTTTATCCGCGTTTACTGAAGCGATTAAATTATGGGGAATTGCGTTGGTGGTTTCCTATTTTAGACTTAATATTAATGGTATTTTTGATCTTTAATGCCATTGTTTCTTTATTTGTGAAGAAAGTACAGTGGAAATAAATTTATTATTATTTACCTTTTAAACGATGTCGACGATTAAGCCCGATCTTATTTTAAAATATTTTAAAACCTTAAGTCAGTTACAAATTGACCAATTTGCTCAATTAT
This sequence comes from Bacteroidota bacterium, assembly GCA_040388055.1. Taxonomy (GTDB): domain Bacteria; phylum Bacteroidota; class Bacteroidia; order Sphingobacteriales; family Sphingobacteriaceae; genus Pedobacter. Next base: position 140,516 of record JAZKCO010000007.1, on the reverse strand, counting down.
ACGATTTGTATAGTTTTTGGAATGCACAAATAAATGTGATTTCGAGAAAAGATATCGAAGAGTTGTACGAACGTCATATTCTGCATTCGTTGGCTATCGCGAAATTTTGCACCTTTAAGGCTGGCGAAAAGGTTTTGGACGTGGGTACTGGTGGTGGTTTTCCAGGGATACCTTTAGCTATTTTATTCCCTGAAACCCAATTTCACTTGGTCGATTCGATCGGTAAAAAGATTAAAGTGGTTAACGAAGTTGCGGCAGCATTGGGCTTGGCAAATGTTAAAGCCAGCCATTTACGCGCCGAACAGGTAAGCGATAAATACAATTTTATAGTTTCGAGAGCGGTAACCCGCCTTGTAGATTTTTACCCCTGGGTAAGAGGCAAGTTTGCTAAAGAGAATCTTAATGCTATTCCAAATGGTATTCTCTATCTAAAGGGCGGCGATTTAACCGAAGAAATTAAAGAATCGAAGCTAAAAGCAGAATTGTATCCACTTTCGGCTTATTTTGAGGAAGATTTTTTCGAAACCAAATTTGTAGTTTATATACCACAATAATTAAACCTCGTAAGCCCCTTAAAGACCTACGAGGTTTAAAATTAATTATCTTTGCCTTTGTAAAGCCCTTTCTTTGGCTAGTTCTATTTCTCTTTTTAAGGCTTCTTTAATTATAAGACTTGAAGCTTCATCTAATTTTGCTGTTTTAATCGGGTCACCTTCAATAATTTTTGTCGCTGGTTTTTTCTGATCTGGTTTTACTACCGGAGGTGGAAATTTTATTTGATCTTTTTTAATCTCCTTTTTTGCTGGAGGTGGGGGCGACGGTGGTAATTGGTTTAGAATTTTTACGGCTGTACCTGTAATTATTACCGCCCCATTTTTACCCTTGTCTGCGCCATATTTTTTTCTAGCTGCCACCGGACTTAAAATAAAGACACTTTCGGTATCATTTACCCAATAGTATTTATTATTATCGGCTACAGGCTCATTATTAATCACAATGTATCTTTTATCGGTTAAGGTAATTGTACCCGCTGTTACCTTATATCGGGGATAAAAGCGCTTCTGACTAATCGACTTAACCATTGGCGGCGGAAACTTGATCTGATCTCTTTTTACAATGGGGGGCGGGAATTTGATCTGGTCTTGTTTAGGTGGCGGAGTGCCAATGTATTCGATCGAATTTCCTGTAATTTCTACTGCACCCAATCTGGCTCTGTTCCCGTACTTTTTAAGCGCGGCCTGTTTATCTAAATAGACCACATTGTCGGTATGAGTTACGCCGTAAAAACTGGCTATATTTTCTACTGCCTCCCCGTTAATTACAATTAACCTTCTTTCGGCAACTACAGCTTTTCCGGTGCTCATATTCGTCTCAATCCAAGGTGTAAAATGATCTTTAGAATAGGGCTTTACAACTGGTGGTGGGAATTTAATTTGATCCTGTTTAACTACTACTGGGGGTGTAAAAATTCTTCCAACTCTCTTGCCTGTTATTTCGATAGCGCCGTTTTTCCCTTCGGTTTCGCCATATTTTTTAATAGCAGCGGCATTATTTAAAAATACAATTTCATCTGCATCTGCTACACCATAAAATTCTTTATTGTTCTTAAGGGGGACTTTGTTAATTACAATTAGTTTTTTTTCGGTCGAGAGTAGCCGACCACTTGCTTTATCATATTTGAGTTGAGGGCGATAAGTCTTGCCAGTTTTTGGCGGTGCTGGATACTTGATTTGATCTTTTTTAACCGCGGCTGGTTTTGGATTTTGCTGGATAAGGATAGCATTGCTTTTCTCCGGAAGCAAATCTATATATCCATAATCTTTTGTAAATGCCATAGTCGAAAGGCATAGCATCGCCCCGCTTAAAGGTAGCGCTAACAGTAGCCTGAGCCTCGCCCTCGCTGCTGTTCTTTTTTTGTTTAACATGTTAATTCTCCTTTTTAATATTGATTGATTGAAAATATGATTTGTAATGGGCTGAGCCCTTAACCCAAACGAATTTTGAATCAGAAATAAGGCATATTCGTGCTTCTGGACATCGTTATTCGTGGTAAGCTCGTCGGCAATATATTCGTGAAGAAGTTTAATGTCTTTTTTAATAAAAGCTAAAACCGGATTAAACCAGCAAACGATTTGGATCAGCTCAAAAAATAAAATGTCAAAACTGTGCTTTTGTTTAATATGTACCATTTCGTGTTTTAAAACGGCAGGTTTATCGGTAAGTGCAGGATGGATAAATAAAAGATTGAAAAAAGAAAAGGCAGTAGCATCGTCATTTACTTCGATAAGCGTAATCTTGCCGACCTTGTTCTTTTTGGCTTTTATCCAAAGCCAAATAATGCTATAAACATTAATAGCCAGTTTAATGGCAAAGCACAATGCAATTAAAAGGTAGCCAGCATAAAGCCAGTCGTTTAAATTTAAAGCGGCTTCGGGCACAACCCTAACGGTATCCGTAAGCAGTATTGGTGGGGGAAACATTTCATTTACTGCCGCTGTTTGTACAGTTGTTATCGTTGGTTTTAGCCAACCAATTTTCAATATGGGTAGTGTAAAAGAAAAGAGGGTAACCAGTAACAGGAAATACCGGTTACGGCTGTAAAAAGTTTCATTTTTTAAAAACAAACAGTAAAAACAGTAAAACAAAACCAAATAAAGGTTTGCTTCGAGTAAATAATACAACCAGCTCATTATTTTTTATTTTTAAGTTGTTCGGCTAGGGCGATTAACTCGTCCAGTTCGTTCATGTCCAGATTTTTCTCTTTAACCAGGAAGGATACCAGACTTTGGTAATTATTTTCGAAATAATTGTTCATTACTTTATCGAAAGCAAAATGTTTATACTGCGCTTCGCTAATGAGCGGGAAATAAATATGGGTATTGCCAATCGCCCGGTGGCTTAAGAAACCTTTGTTTTCTAATACCCGGATTACCGTCGATACCGTGTTATAGGCTGGCTTTGGTGGGTCGATCCTGTCGATTACCTCCTTAACTATCCCTTCTTTTATTTCCCATAAAATTAGCATTACTTGCTCTTCGGCTTTTGTTAACTCTCTCATTGTATTATTTTCTCCTTATTAAATTAAATTTACCACTATTTTCATAGTTGACAAACTATTTTTGTAGTTTATATATTAAGTGTTTGATTAACAGTTAAATAAAATTTATATCATTACCAAATAAGATTATTATGCTACTTTAGATAAGATGAGTTTAGCCCATAAAATAGCCCTTACCTTGATCAAAAATGTAGGCCCGAAGCATGCAAAAAATCTTTTACTGGCATTTGAGAATGCAGAGGCAATCTTTGCGGCTAAAAAAGAGGCTTTATTAAAAATAGAGGGAATAGGCGAAAAAATAGCAGCTGCCATTCTATATACAAATGCTTTATCGCAGGCCGAAGAGCATTTAAAATTTATAGCTAAACATCGTATTGAAGTGTTATTTTACACCGACGAGAATTATCCAAAACGACTTAGGCATTGCTACGATGCGCCAATCTTACTTTATTTTAAAGGGAAAGTAGATTTTAATCAGGCAAGAATAGTAAGCATTGTGGGTACCCGTAATGCGACTCCTTATGGTAAAGATCTTTGTAAAAAGCTAATTGCAGCTTTGCTTCCATATCGGGTCTTAGTTGTTAGTGGGCTTGCCTATGGTATTGATATTACCGCCCATAAGGAAAGTATAACTGGTGGCTTAGCAACAGTTGGAGTTTTAGGACATGGTTTAGATCGGGTGTATCCCGCAGCGCATAAGGACATTGCACGTAAAATGGTGGTAAACGGCGGACTGCTTACCGAATTTCTACCTGGTACTCTACCCGACAGAGAAAATTTTCCGAAAAGAAACCGAATTATTGCCGGCATAAGTGATGTAACCGTAGTTATTGAGGCCTCTATGCGGGGTGGAGCATTAATTACAGCCGAAATTGCAAATTCTTATTTCAAAGATGTCTATGCTTTTCCGGGACGAACAAACGATAAATATTCGGAGGGCTGCAATTTTCTGATTAAAACAAATAGAGCTGGGCTCATTAACGATCCAAAAGACCTGATCTATTATTTAGGATGGGAAGATGAAGTTGTAAAAAAGGCTGAAACTCAAGTTCAGTTGCCCTTAAATTTAACAAAGGCCGAACAACTGGTTGTCGAGCTCTTAAACAATCAGGTTCTAGGAATAGACGAACTAAGTTTTAAAGTAAGCATGCCACAAAGTCAACTCGCTATAGTATTACTTACCCTCGAAATGCAAGGAATACTCGTTACACTTCCCGGAAAATTATATAAAATTAGTTAATATAATGGTATTTAATGTATACTTATCTGGTAGTTTATAAAATTATATTTCATAAAGAGTTTAAATTTAAAATATAGTTTCGAATTTGCATTAGTATATAAAATACTTATTGTCAATTCGTACTTTTGTAGCATGTGGTATCAAAATATTTTAGAAACAATTGGCAATACGCCATTGGTAAAGTTAAACAACATTACTGCCGCTGTTCCGGCAACTGTTTTGGCAAAGATTGAAACTACCAATCCTGGTAATTCCATTAAAGACCGGATGGCAGTAAAAATGATCGAAGATGCCGAGAAAAGCGGTCAGTTAAAACCTGGAGGAACCATAATCGAAGGTACATCGGGCAATACCGGAATGGGTTTAGCTATGGCTGCTATTATTAAGGGCTATAAATGTATTTTTACAACCACCGATAAACAATCGAAAGAAAAAGTCGATGCCTTGCGGGCCTTTGGTGCCGAGGTAATTGTTTGTCCTACAAATGTCGATCCAGAGGATCCAAGGTCTTATTATTCGGTTTCATCCCGCTTGGAACGCGAAGTACCCAATTCCTGGAAACCAAATCAGTATGATAACCTATCGAATTCTAAAGCACATTATGAACAAACTGGCCCGGAAATATGGAAACAGACCGAAGGCAAAATTACTCATCTGGTGGTAGGTGTAGGTACGGGTGGAACCATATCCGGAACAGGACGATATTTAAAAGAGCAAAATCCTAATATTAAGGTCTGGGGAATAGATACTTATGGTTCAGTCTTTAAAAAGTATAAGGAAACGGGGATTTTGGATAAAGACGAGATTTATCCTTATATAACCGAGGGTATAGGCGAGGACTTTTTACCTCAAAATGTCGACTTCGATATTATCGATCTTTTCGAAAAAGTAACCGATAAAGATGCAGCTTTAATGACCAGGGATATTGCACGTAAGGAAGGTATTTTTGCCGGTAATTCTGCCGGCTCGGCTATTGCCGGTTTATTACAGCTTAAAGCTAAATTGAAACCTGAAGATGTAGTAGTGGTTATTTTTCACGACCATGGAAGTCGTTACATGGGTAAAATGTATAATGAAGACTGGCTTCGTGAGCGTGGATTTTTAAAAGACGAAAAACTAACCGCACGTTCTATTTTAGCCAAACGCCCTAATCAGGAAGTAATAACTTTAGACTGCGAGAAGACAATAACCGAAGCCATTAATGTAATGAAAACCCTTAGTATTTCTCAATTGCCCATAACCCAGCAGGGGATGGTAATCGGAAAAATAACCGAGAGCAATATCTTAGATTCTCTTTTAGAGAATCCCTCGCTTAAATCGAGTGCTGTTAAAGAAATTATGACAGCTTCTTTGCCATTTGTCGATTTAAATACCTCGATCGATAAGATTTCTTCGATGATTAATAAAGATAACAGCGCTGTCTTAGTAGAAGACGAACACGGTAAATTCGGAATTATTACCCAATACGATATTATCGAAGCAATTTCGGGTTAAAAACACCTCGCAGGTGGAGGTTTTAAAATCTACACCTGCGAGGTCTAAATAATTGGTTAATGACTAGGGCCAGAACCCTCTACACGTTTTATCTGTGCGCCTAAAGCCCTTAAACGGGTATCGATATCCTGATAACCACGTTCTATTTGCTCAATATTATAGATTGTCGAAGTTCCTTCGGCCGACAATGCGGCAATTAAAAGCGAAACTCCAGCCCGAATATCAGGCGAAGTCATGCTAATGCCTCTTAATTTATATTTTTTATCGATTCCGTTTACCGTAGCACGATGTGGATCGCATAATATAATCTGAGCACCCATGTCGATTAATTTATCAACAAAAAACAATCGGCTTTCGAACATTTTCTGATGGATAAGTACATTCCCCCTTGCTTGTGTAGCCACAACCAGTACAATGCTTAATAAATCGGGCGTAAAACCCGGCCAGGGCGAATCGGCAATAGTAAGGATAGAACCATCGATAAAAGTATCGATGATATAGTTTTTTTGTGATGGAATATAAATATCATCTCCCCGACGTTCGAGTTTAATTCCTAATTTTTTAAAAACCTCAGGAATAACTCCAAGTTCGTCGTAACATACGTTTTTAATCGTGATTTCCGATTCGGTCATAGCAGCAAGACCTATAAACGAACCAATTTCGATCATATCTGGCAGCATTCTATGCTCGGTTCCGCCTAATTTGTTAACCCCTTCAATAGTTAGCAAATTAGAACCAATACCCGAAATTTTTGCGCCCATACGGTTTAACATCTTACATAATTGCTGCAGATAAGGTTCGCAGGCCGCATTATAAATGGTAGTAATGCCTTTGGCCAAAACAGCAGCCATCACAATATTTGCCGTTCCGGTTACCGATGCCTCGTCGAGTAAAATGTAAGCACCTTTTAAGTTCGTCGCATCTACATTAAAGAAGGCCTTTTTAGAATCGTAAACAAACTTGGCGCCCAGCTTCTCAAAACCTAAAAAGTGAGTGTCTAGTCTCCTTCGACCAATTTTATCGCCGCCAGGTTTAGGGATTGCCGCTTTGCCAAAACGGGCGAGCAAAGGGCCAACAATCATAATTGAACCTCGTAAACCACCGCCTTTTGCTTTAAAAATGTCTGACTGGAAAAAATCGAGGTTAATGTTTTTGGCTTCAAAAGTGTAAGTATCCTTGGTTAAACGTTCGACACTTACGCCTAAGTCGCTCAAAAGCTCGATTAGTTTATTTACATCTTTAATATCCGGAATATTGCTGATGGTAATTTTTTCTTCTGTAAGTAAAACGGCCGAGATAATTTGTAAAGCCTCATTCTTGGCGCCCTGTGGAGTAATTTCGCCTTTCAACTTCTTACCACCAATAATTTCGAATGCGTTCATTTTTTAATGTCTTTGTTTGGGATTATTACGCTGCTGTGTACGGCCATTATTACTCTGCCGGCCTTTGTTATTGTTTCGGCCACGATTATTGTTATTCGACCTATTGGTTGGTGGCCTGAATTCGACTTTGTTCAGGTTTACATTTTCTTCTAACTCTAAACTGCCACCAGAAAGTTCCCTTAGATTTTTAAGGATAGTTTCGTCGGCCACATTGTCTTTGTTCCATTGTACGTAAGCCATTTTCATGAAATTTGCAATACCTTGTACCATAGCGGCTTTACGTTCTGCATTTTCCTCTTCCATAGTTTTGGCAATTAGTTTTTCGACGGTCTTGCCATAATGTTTATACTTGATCTTTTGCTGCGGATAACCAATATGATCAGGTTTAAATTGCGCAGCTTCTGGTAGAGGCTTTGGATAAGGGCTATCTACATCAATTTTATAATTGGAAATGATATGCAAATGATCCCATAATTTGTGTTTAAAATCGGCTACATCCCGCAAATGCGGATTTAAAAAGCCCATTAAATCTATTACAGCCTGTGCGTATTTATTACGTTCTTCTTTTGTTGGTAAATCTATAATATATTTTACCATGTTTTGCACATTGCGACCGTACTCTGCTAAAATTAAATCGCTGCGCGTTGTATTATAATCGAAATTCATTAGAAATTTTGCTTAAAAATAAAATTAAAAAATTTATTGCAAAAGCATTATGAAATAACCGAATTGGAAAAACAAACTTTATGAAAGTTGAAGCACGGTTAAGAGTTCATCGAAATGAACAATTGCAGGTCAAATATAGGTTTATTTTTTTAAAGACAAAAGTTAACTCATTTTACTATTCGAAGCTTAGCAAACTTCAATAACAATTGTTTATTACCAAGCCCTTGAAAAAATACAGTTGCTTTTATATCGGGTAAGGTGCCTTCCAGGTTTACAATTTTGCCGAAGCCAAATTTTTCGTGCTCTACTTCCATTCCGTTTTGGAACTCGTTGCTAGAATTTGGAGTAAAACCAGGTGTAGGTATATGCGCTTTAGGCAGGATAGAGGTGGTTTTTGGCCTTATTACAGTAGAACTTCGGGTTGGAGCAACTGTTTTTGGTTTGTCTACAAATGCCCTTTCCTGGCTCCAGCTTTTCCGTTCGCTATCAAAACCAGAATCGCCAAAAGCTGTTTTTGCAGGTTTAACAACTTCAAGTTCCAGATACGACGGATTAATCTCATTAATAAAGCGGCTGGGCTCGCAAGAGGTTAATGTTCCCCAACGATAGCGTGAAGTAGCATAAGTTAAAGTTAATTTCTTCTCGGCACGAGTAATCGCCACATAAAACAAACGTCTTTCTTCTTCGAGATCTGACCTGGAGGTTAACGACATTTGGGAAGGAAATAAATTTTCTTCCAAGCCTACTACAAATACATTTTTAAACTCCAAACCTTTGGCCGAGTGGATCGTCATTAAGGAAACGGTATCTGCGTCTTTATTATCCTGACGATCGTCGTTGGTAAGCAAAGCAATATCCTGCATAAAAATGGCTAGGCTCCGGTCTTCGATATCTTCCCTTTCGGCAAATTCTTTAATACCATTTAATAATTCCTGGATATTTTCGTACCTGCTCCGGCCCTCTACACTATCGTCTGTATGCAGTTCTTTTAAAATACCAGTATGTTGGGCAATGTATAAGGCAGTTTCGTAAGCATCCAGTTTTTTAGATTCGGCGGCAAAACTTTGAATCATGACCGCGAAATCGTTTAACTGATTAGCAATACGACCTTGTATGTACTGTTGCGGATTACAAATAACCTGCCACATCGTTATATTATGTTGGTCTGCTGCCGCTGATATTTTCTCGACGGTCGTATCGCCCAAGCCCCGACGTGGATAATTAATTACCCTTTTTATCGCTTCCTCGTCGGCTGGGTTAAAAGTTAACCTAAAATAAGCAATCAGATCTTTAACTTCCTTGCGCTGATAGAAGGATAGCCCCCCATAAATTTTATAAGGTACGTTTAGCTTACGTAAAGCCTCTTCCATAGCCCTGCTTTGTGCATTGGTACGGTATAAAATAGCAAAGTCTTTGTGTTGTAAACCTTTGTTAAGCCTATCTTGTACAATCGCTTCGGCTACTAATTTACCTTCTTCGTTATCGGTAAAAGCCCTGGAAACTTTAATCCGGTCGCCTTTTTCATTAGCAGAAAATACATTTTTTTCAAGCTGATTTTTGTTGTTAGCGATAATGCTGTTAGCTACTTCGACAATATTTTGAGTCGAACGGTAATTCTGTTCTAATTTATAAACTTTTAAATCGGGATAATCCCGTTCAAAATTTAGAATATTCTGAATATTTGCCCCCCGAAAAGCATAGATGCTTTGCGCATCATCGCCTACTACACAAATGTTTTGATAAGCAGCGGCTAATTTTTTAACAATGGTATACTGTGAAAAATTGGTATCCTGATACTCGTCGACCATTAAATACCTGAACTTTTGCTGGTACTTATTTAAAACTTCGGGATTGTTTTTAAGTAAAACGTTTGTTTTAAATAAAAGGTCGTCAAAATCCATTGCACCCGCCTTATAGCAACGTTTGGCATAAGTTTCGTAAATTAAGCCTAATAATGGACGCTTATTGCCCGCATCTTCGGCCTGGATCTGCTCATTTTCGAGGTATTCGGTATAAGAAACCAGGTTGTTTTTTGCCGACGATATCCGGTTAAATACCACGTTTGCAGCGTACAATTTATCGTCTAACTGCATCTCCTTTAAAATAGAGCGGATTAAACTTTTACTGTCGTCGGTATCGTAAATAGTGAAATTAGAAGGATAACCAATTTTTTCGGCTTCTACCCGTAAAATTTTAGCAAATACCGAGTGAAATGTGCCCATCCAGATATTTTTGGCTTCTGGCCCTACGACCTTGCCAATACGCTCGCGCATATCTTTACTGGCCTTATTGGTAAAAGTAAGCACCAAAATATTAAAAGCATCAACGCCTTTTTGTATTAAATGCGCTACCCTGTAAGTAATTACTCTTGTTTTACCCGAACCAGCGCCGGCAACAATCATTACTGGCCCCTGGGTGTTTTCTACTGCTGCTCTCTGTTGTGGGTTTAATCCTGCTAAATAATCCAAATCGGTTCCTGTTCTGCTATTTTTGACGGTCAAAAATAGCAAATTCTCAGCTTTTATCTAAACATGTTAATAAATACCTCGGCCTTACATCCACTCTTCACTACCACTTTCGATCTGGTATAACCAGTAATTTACTAATTCTTTAATTTCGGTGTAATTACCATACTTGAAATGGATAATTCCGGCTGCGGTATGTAAATTTACATGGCCAACATCGACTCCTTTGTGCCAGGGATATTGAAAGGTAGTAATTGCTTGTATTTTATGCGGAAGGATAATTTCGTGCGAAATGTCCCAGATGCCGGATTTTTTAATAATAAAATCCTCGCTTACCTCGAGTCGGTGCGTACGATAACTCCTGTAAATCATTAAAACTGCAACTATAAAATAGAAAATGGCCAAAGCGTAAAATGGTTTTACTGCTTCAAAATTAGCATAAAGAATTATAAACACCCCAATGGGTATTGCTACCCTAAAAAAGAAGGGGAGGTTAAGGAATCTATAATTAGGAATAAATGTTTTTCCTTGCGGCGGGATCTTTCCTAAAATTAAGGATAACAGCTTTTCTTTTTCTTCCCGGTTACAACCAGGCACCTCCAGATTCGTTTTATGGCTTTCTTTTTCATTTTCGGCATGCCCATCGTGTGCCTGTTTCATGAGCAATGTTAGCAGGTTAAACTTTCGTTGAAAATAATTCTGACTATAAGCCGTAATCTGCACCTTTTTAGGGCTTAAGAGCGTGTTTTTCTTGGCAAAAAACCCGGCACTAATTAATAAGGAATGCTGATGTTCGCTAATCTCAAAATCGAAATATTTAACAAAAGTTCTTATCAAATTAACCGCTAAAAGGATAAATAATAAAGAAATAGTTAATAGGCTAATGGAAAATAAGGTAAATCCACTTTTTATCACGTTTTCTATCTGGCCATTATCTGCATTTAATGCCTTAAGTAACTCCTTTACATTGTGGAACAGCGCCAGAACAAAACCTACCAAAAGCCAAAAACTACGCCCATAATTAGAAGTAAGGCCGATCTTGAATAGGGTATTTTCGCTAATTTTTAAAAATGGAATTTTGTTTGGTGTAGATTGCGTTTCCCTAAGTGTTTCCTGCTTCCCATTTAATAAATGATCTTTTAAACGATAAGCGATTTTCTCGTCTATGGCATTAATAACTACTTCTTTACGCTTACTTCCCGGCGTATCGATCTGTAAACTGTAAACACCAATAACCTTTTGTAAAAGAGACTGGTTTATATTTACTTGCTGAATTTTGTCGAGTCTGATGCTGAGCAAAGTTTTGTTGAAGATGCCTTTATTGATAATAAACTCCTGCTTCGCCTCGTCTAAAAAGAAGGTAAATTTCCTAAATTCGAAATAAGAAAAAACGATAATGATAACAACGAGTATAACCGATCCGATGGTAATATAACTTATAGCTTCCTTATCTGCTTTTACAATGAAAATAATTAAAGGAATAAAAAGCGCTCTTATTAGGTGCTGTGCAGTATTGGCAGCCATAATAATGATACCTGCAGCAGATTGTCTTTGGGGTTTACTAAAATTATCGTCCATTATTAATTTGCAAAGAGGTCTATCTTTTTGATCAGGGCTTCTTTAATAACCTTAGCACTTTCGACAGGTATGCCAGCGATACGTAAATGGCCAGATTGCCCACCTGCAGTATAAATTTGAAGTGTAGCCAAGCCATAAAACCTCGAAAAAATACCTTCGTTTAATGCAACATGCTGGATTCTGTTTAAGGGAATAATCGTAGTAGTTTCGGCAATAATTCCACTTTTATAAACGATATCTTTTTCGCGTAAGGCAAAACCTCTTTTCTTAAAGCTGGCTTTGAAAAGTATAAAAAGCAAAACAGCACCCAATAAAACAGCCCCAATTAAATAGTTGGCGTATGGTTGTATTTTGTTATTGAGCAAAATTAAAGCAGTTAATGCGCCAGCTATAAAAAGTAAGAAAATGGAAAGATTGATGACAATTACTTTCCAGTAATTTTTATGCGGGGAATTGAGCGATATTTCCTGATACTTTGGTAATTTTTCTAGGGGTATAATTTCGTTTGTAAACTCCTGCATTTTGTAAACAATATTAGCGATTTGATAAAAAAAACAATACAAATTAATGCATAATTACCATCTTTTTAGAAGTCGTATATAAACCATTACTCGAAGCGACCCGGTAGATATAAACTCCTGCTGGTAAAAGCCTTAAGCTGAGCTCGATTGTATGCTTTCCGGTATTAAGGTATTCATTTAATATCGTTTGAATGACTTTTCCCTGTAAATTATATAGTTTAAATTCGATTTTATCAGCCTCTGGCATAATAATATCGATCGATGTAGACTCTTTTCCGGGATTAGGGTAATTTTGCGTAACGATAAATTTTAAAAACTTTGCGGCAATAATTTTATTAATGGTATCGAATAAAACAAAACTGATTAACCTGTTTCCTCTTGCATTGGGATGCACATAATCCTGGTACAAGGCAAAATCCCTTTGCATAACGGCATTGATATCTGCTAAATAAATGCCGTATTCCTTTGCTAAATTTTTATAGATGATATTAATTTTTGTTACATAGTAGTTTACCCTTTTAAATTGAGTGCTTTTTCGATCATCGAAATTTTGGATGGTACAGATAATTGGAATTAGTTTTTGTTGGAGGGATCTCCTAATGAGTTCCCGCATATTTGCTTCTGTTTCTACTACACTAAGTTTTCCGGCCGCGATTTGTACGGCATCATTGGCGCCCATTAAAATAGCAATAAACCCTGTTTTATTTTTTATCGCATTATTTATACGTAAAAGACCATCACCAGTAGTCTCGCCACTAATACCATACTTCTGTATGTTTATAGTCTTTGAAGGATAACATTTTAAAAAATTACTGGTAAGATGTGGTTGAAATGAGAAACCATTTACGCCCTCTACCGTACTGGCTCCAAAGGTTATTACGTTAATGCTGTCTTTCGAATAGTACTGAGCCGATTCGGGGCAACTTGCCCCGGTTATTTGCGCATTAACTTTGGTTACAAAACCTAATAAAACTGTAAAGTATAAGGCAAATGCCCAAAATTTCATTCTTTAAATATTATTATTGCCCTAGTTTAACTATTTCTGCACAAAGATATAATTATTTAGCTTTCTACACTTTGCTTATAAGTTATGGAGTTCTTAAAAATCTTATATTTGCCTAAAATCTATACGTTATGCAAGAGATAAAGAAATATGTTGAAGACAATAAGCAACGCTTTTTAGACGAGTTGTTCGAACTATTGCGCTTTCCGTCTGTAAGCGCCGACCCAAAATACAAAGACGATGTCTTAAAAACAGCGAATTTTGTAGCGCAGAAGCTAAAAGATGCCGGCGCCGATAAAGTAGAGATCTGTGAAACTGCGGGTTATCCGATTGTTTACGGGGAGAAAATTATAGACGCAAAATTACCAACAGTTTTAATCTACGGGCATTACGATGTACAACCGGCAGATCCGCTCGAGCTTTGGAAAACCCCGCCTTTCGAACCTACCATCCGCGATGGTAAAATCTATGCCCGCGGTGCTTGCGACGATAAAGGTCAGTTTTATATGCATGTTAAAGCTTTCGAATTGATGATGAAGACTAACACTTTAGCCTGCAATGTGAAATTTATGATCGAAGGTGAAGAAGAAGTTGGCTCTGCCAATCTGGGTATTTTTGTAAAAGCTAATGCCGAGCGCCTAAAGGCCGATGTGGTGTTAATCTCCGATACTTCTATGATTAGCATGGAAAATCCATCTATCGAAACAGGTTTAAGAGGTCTGGCCTATATGGAAGTCGAAGTTGTTGGTCCAAATAGAGATCTTCATTCTGGTGTATATGGTGGTGCGGTAGCCAATCCGGCAACTATTTTATGTAAAATGATTGCCTCTCTACACGACGAAAATAATCATATTACCATTCCTGCATTTTACGATAAAGTTGTAGAATTAACACCTGCAGAAAAACAAGCCTTAAACTCGGCTCCATTCAATTTAGACGAATATAAAGACGATCTCGATATTAAAGCCGATTGGGGCGAAAAAGGGTATAGCACCTTAGAACGTACTGGTACAAGACCAACTTTGGAAGTAAATGGTATTTGGAGCGGCTATATAGGCGAGGGAGCCAAAACAGTACTACCAAGTAAGGCCAATGCAAAAATATCGATGCGCTTGGTTCCAAATCAAACTTCGACCGAAATTGCAGCTATTTTTACCAAACATTTCGAAAGTATTGCGCCCAACTATGTTAAAGTAAAAGTAACTGCACATCATGGCGGTGAGCCTGTAGTTACACCAACCGATAGCGTAGCTTATAGAGCCGCAGAAAAAGCAATTGAAGATAGTTTTGGGAAAAAGCCAATCCCAACCCGGGGTGGAGGCAGCATTCCTATTGTTGCTTTATTTGAAGATGTGCTAGGCATAAAATCGGTATTATTTGGATTTGGTTTAGACAGCGATGCGCTGCATTCGCCTAACGAAAAATACGATATTTATAATTACTATAAAGGCATAGAAACTTTACCGCTGTTTCATAAATACTATGCAGAATTAAGTCGTTAAGCTAGGTATTTAGAGGGTAAAAACAAACGAATGCCCGTTAAGAGACGAAAATCAACCCGTAAAAAAGCCAAAGGCCCTTCTAAAACAATTCAATTTGTGATAGTGGGTGCCTTTTTAGTGCTTTTGTTGCCATTTTATTATGGCTATGTGCTAAAATTGGGGGCCTCGACCTGGTATTGGTTACGCTATCCTAACGAAGATAAAAATTACCGGACCTACGAAAGCTTTCAGATTAAAATCCCAAAGCAATATACCATTCATGGCATTGACGTTTCTTATTATCAGGGACGAATAGACTGGCAAAAGGTTAAAGCCATGAAAGAAGACGAAGTACAGGTTACCTTTGCATTTGTTAAAGCTACGGAAGGCTTAACAGGTATAGATCCCTATTTTAAGCGTAACTGGCGGGAAGCACCTAAAGCAGGCATAAAAGTAGGGGCTTATCATTTTTTCCGGCCTAAACAACCCGGATTGTGGCAAGCCAACTTTTTTTTACAAGCTTTAAGTATCGAAAAGGGAGATTTGCCACCTGTTGTTGATATTGAAGGCTTGGATGGCGTATCGCCTGCTAAGATGCGAAAAGAATTAAATGCCTTTATTATTGAAATCGAAACGCGAACAAAGGTTAAACCTATTATTTATTCGGGGCTTAAGTTTTATCAGGATTATTTAATGGGCTATTACGATGCTTATCCCTTCTGGATTGCCCATTATCATCAACCCAAATTAAAAATTAACCCTACAAAATGGAGTTTTTGGCAACATTCTGATCGGGCGCGCATTAACGGAATTAACCATGTAGTTGATTTTAATGCTTTTAATGGTGATAGCTTAGCGTTTACCCGGATGCTAAATCCTTAACGATTAATTAAACAGTCCAATGTTCACATGTTTTTAAAAATGCTTCATCAGCATCTGCACCAATACCAGGGTGCTCTGGTACAGTTAAGAAGTAGCCATCGTAAGTAAGTCCACCAGTAACCGGATCTACTAAATGACCCAATAAACAAGTATCCAGATCAAAAAACACGACATTACTACTGGCTAACGCAAAATGCAGGTTAGCACTTAAAGCAATTCGGCTCTCGAGCATGCTTCCAATCATACATTTAACCCCTCTTTGAAGGGCTTCTTCATGTATTTTCTGCGCCTCTAAAATTCCGCCCGATTTTGCAAATTTTATATTTAAGTAATCACAGGCTTTGCTATTCATTAATTTTCGTGCATCGTGATGGTTATAGCAACTCTCGTCGGCCATGAGCTTAATTGGCGAATTTAAAGCCAGCTCTGGCAAATGGTCGTCAAACCAGGTGCGCATGGGTTGTTCGCAAAACTCTATGTTTTGCGATTCGAGTGCACCTAATGCGAAAAGTGCATCGTCGAAACTCCAACCTTGATTGGCATCCAAACGCAAAGTTAATTCTTCGCCCACTGCCGCTCTAATTTGTTTTACCCGTTCTATATCGTCGTGTACATTTTTACCTAATTTTATTTTAATGATACGACACCCCTGATTTTTATATTTCAATGCAGTAAGTGCCATTCCTTCGGGCGTGTCGATGCCAATGGTCATATCTGTTTCTATAGCTCGCTTTTTTCCACCCAGGAACCGATAAAGCGGTAAACCAGCATTTTTAGCCGAAATATCAAATAAGGCCATATCGAAGGCACTTTTTATCGTAGCATTATGATCGGCATAGGCTAACAAGTCGGCCATGCGCTCCGGAATTTCCAAAGGATCTTTCCCTTTCCAGATTTTGGCAAAATCTTTCGCCATCGCTAAACAAGTTTCTTGAGTTTCACCAACAATCATTGGAAATGCAGAACACTCGCCTACACCATGAATACCCGCGTCTGTATAAATTCTAATGAATACATTTTGAGCAAAGTGCATCGTACCCGTTGCAATTACAAAAGGCTCCATTGGGATGCTAAAACGATAGATTTCGATATGTGTGATTTTCATTTTTTAATTGCTGAACTTTGAAAACGCTAATTTAAAAAACAATAGTCAATCGGCAGCAGTTTATGATTAATTTATAACTTTATTGCTTCATACCACTCATAATCCATAAATCTTCAATGCACAAAGAACCCAATAACCTGATACATGCCAGCTCTCCCTATCTCTTACAACATGCCTATAACCCGGTTAAATGGCACGAATGGGGGCCTGCTGCACTAGAAAAGGCCAGGGCAGAGCAAAAGTTAATTTTAGTAAGTATTGGTTATTCCGCTTGCCATTGGTGTCATGTAATGGAACATGAAAGTTTCGAAAGCTTTGAAGTGGCTGAAGTGATGAACGAACATTTTGTTTGTATAAAAGTAGACCGGGAGGAACGGCCAGATATAGATCAGGTTTATATGCTTGCCGTTCAGTTAATGAATGGAAATGGAGGTTGGCCATTAAATGCAATCTGTTTGCCAGACCAACGACCAATTTATGGGGGCACTTATTTTAGAAAAAACGATTGGGTTAATATCTTATTAAATGTTGCCGACCTTTGGAAAAATGAACCACAGAAAGCCGAAAATTATGCAGCAAGGCTTACCGATGGCATAAAAAGCGCCGAAAAAATTGTAAACGTCGAAACCTCGATCAGTTTTACACAAGACCACCTTACTGAAATAATAAAGCCCTGGAAACGCCAGTTTGATATGATTGCAGGTGGTTATAATCGTGCACCAAAATTTCCATTACCTAATAATTGGGTGTTTATGTTGCGCTATAGCCACTTAATGAAAGATAACGCGACTTATATTTCGGCCATGCTTACTTTGGAAAAAATGGCTTTGGGTGGTATTTACGACCAGGTAGGTGGTGGTTTTGCGCGCTATGCCGTCGACGACCAATGGCATGTGCCTCATTTCGAGAAGATGTTATACGATAATGCCCAACTCATTTCACTCTATACCGAAGCTTATCAATATACTGGCCTGCCCTTATTTAAAGAAGTTGTAGCCGAAACCATTGCATGGATCGAAAGAGAGATGACTTCGGCCGAAGGCCTGTTTTACGCAGCACTCGATGCCGATAGTGAAGGGGTAGAAGGTAAATTTTATATATGGGATAAAATAGAATTCGATAAAGTTATTGGGGCAGATGCAAAGCTGCTTGCTGCTTATTTTAATGTTACTGATTCTGGAAATTGGGAAGAGGAAGCAACTAATGTACTCCAAAGAAAATTTACTGATGAAGAGTTCGCTGCGGCAAACGATTTAACGCTCGAAAGTTTAAAACAGCTGGTAAGCCAAGCTAAAGCTAAATTGTTAGCTCATCGTGCAGGGCGGATACGCCCCGGATTAGACGATAAATGCCTGGTAGCTTGGAATGCCTTAACAATAAAGGCTTTAGTCGATGCAGCCGTAGTTTTCGATAACGACAGCTATTACGAGAAGGCTAAGCGAACAGCCGGGTTTATTTTAACTCGTTTGAAAACAAGTGATGGTGGCTTATATAGAAATTATAAAAATGGGAAAGCCAGTATTTTTGGGTTTTTAGACGACTATGCATTTACAATAGCCGCGTTAATTGCACTTTATGAATTAGACTTTGACGATAGCTGGTTGCAAGAGGCAAAAGAATTAACTAATTATGTTTTGCATCATTTTAAAGATGAAGAAAGTGCTATGCTCTTTTATACCGCGGCTAATGGCGAAGAATTAATTGCCCGTAAACATGAGCTAATGGATAATGTAATTCCAGCTTCAAACTCTGTAATGGCACAAAATTTACAAAAGCTAGGCTTGTTTTTCGACGACGAAAATTATAGAGATAAAGCTACATCCATGCTAAACGCGGTGTTACCAAGTATAAAAACTTATGGATCGGCTTATTCGAACTGGAGTGTACAATTACTTGATGAAGTTTTTGGTATCAATGAAATTGCTTTAGTAGGGAATAATGTCGAAAAAGAGAAAAAAGAGCTTCACAAAGTATATATCCCTAATAAAATTACATTGGGCGGAACAAAAAATGAACTGCCTTTGTTAAAAGATAAGCAAAGCCAGGAAACAAAGATTTATATTTGCCGAAATAAAACTTGCCAACTGCCAGTAAGTACGGTTGCCGAGGCAGTAAAATTTATTAACTAAAATAATAAGAATGAATATTAATTCTAACACAGTAGTGTCTGTAACTTATGAACTACACACCACTACTCCTGAAGGTCAGCAAGTTTTTGTTGAAAAAGCAAATGAAGAACAACCCCTTGTATTTTTATTTGGTGTGGGCATGATGTTGCCTAAATTTGAAGAACATTTAATGGGCCTGAAAGTAGGCGACGAGTATGGTTTTGAGCTTTCGCCAGCTGATGGCTATGGCGAATTGGATGCTACTGCACATGCAGATCTTCCGATTGATATGTTTAAAGAAACTGGCGAATTACCGCAGGTTGGTGATGTAATTCCATTGCAGGATAACCAGGGAAATCAGTTTCGTGCTGGAGTAACAGGTGTTCACGAATCGCATATTACGGTAGATTTAAACCACCCTATGGCTGGTAAAAACTTGATTTTTACTGGTAAGATTTTAGCTGTTCGTGAAGCAACAGCCGACGAGTTAAACCATGGACATGCACATGGAGCAGATGGCCATTCGGGTCACTAATAGGAAGTTATAAGTGGTAAGTTATGGGTATAACCTTAAACTTACCACTTACTTAAGTGCACACTGTGCACAGATCCCGTAAGCAATTAAGTTTAAGGTTTGGGTTTCAAAGCCTTTTGGAATCTCGATAGCCGGTATCTTTGTTTCTAAACAATACACCTTCCCACAATTAGTGCAATTAAAATGCAAATGCTCATCGTGATGATGGTATGCCGAACAATTAGCCGAACAAATGGCATAATTTGCAGTTCCATTCTGATCGATAATCCGATGCAAAATCCCTTTGTCTTCGTAAGTGTTTAGAATCCGGTATAAAGTGACCCTGTCGATTTCTTTTCCAATTTTTTTTTCGAGCTCTGGCTGAGAAACAGCGGTCGTATTGCCGGTAATTTCTTCTAAAACCCGAACTCTTTGCCAGGTATTTTTAAGCCGGCTATGTTTAAGAATCGCTATAGGATCTGCATTTATCATTTTATATGGATTTACCATTCAACAAACTAATGGGTGGGTTGTCCATTGCGTTTGCTGTGCTTAATTTTAATGTTCCTCTAATTTTTACGGTTTGATAGGTAAATTTTATAGGTTCCGTCAATTCGACCATTACCATAATGGGTACGCCATTTTTGCCACAGAAAAAGCATTGGTTAATCGGTAAAGTAGACAGCATAAATTTAGTTTGCTTCATTCCATCTTTAATGGGAACAATATAGCCCTCTAATTCGAAAGCTTTATTAGCATACTTTTTAATGTCATTATTGAAAATAGCATACATTTCGGTGTCTTTAACGGTTTTAAAATCGACACTCCCAATCACATCCCAGTTTTCGGAGAGGATTTGATCAGTCGGGTCATGTTGTGCCTTTGCACTCAATCCGATCCCGATAAATACTAAAAAAATAAAGCTTAGTTTTTTCATAGTTGTATAATTTTATGAGTTCTCAATTAATTTAATTTTTAGCCAGTATTTTAGAAATATTAGACCGATAAGCCTGAAATGCCGGAATGATTGCAGCAAATATACCAATCCCGACTCCGGCAAGCAATAAATATAATTCGCTCTTTATAAAAGTGAAGCCAGTTAATTTCGCCTGGTTGCTTTCCTGGTAATTTCCAATCAGCTCTAAAACGAAGTGCCCCAATAAAATACCCAGCAATGCACCTGCAATGGTTAACAAGAGCCCTTCTAAAATAACGATTACGAATAACTTGGTTCTCGATGCACCCAGCGTTCGCATAATCGCCAAATCGTAATTCCTTTCTTTTAAGGAATTATAGAGATTAACGAAAACGCTTATCGCAGCAATTAACATAATTAATAAAGCGAACCATTGCAAGGTATCGACACCAACCCCGATTAAAGAAAATAAACGAGTGCTTTCCATCGCTGGCGAGGCAGACTGCAAGCTTGTTATCTGATTTACCATACGCGGAAACATCGCTACCGACATTGGCGAACGGTATTGAATTAATAGCGAGGTAATTTCCAGATTTTGATGACCACCTTCTTCCTCATGGTCGCCATGCATCTCCCAGATGCTAGCCAGGTTGGTTAAAATTAAGTTATCCGTTACATTACCCTGCGGAGCTAAAATACCGACCACTTTATAGCGATGTTCCTTATGTTGGTCGGAGCTGTTACTTAAACCATGTGCGCCAAAAAAGGTATCTCCAACTTTTAAATGCTGCTCTTTCGCTACATTAATCCCAATGGTAGCCTCTAAATTGGCCATCCAAAATTTGCCGTCTTGTAGTTTTAAATTATAAAGACCAACGAAATTGCTATCGGTGCCTACAATACGTGCGCCATTGTAATTATCGCCTAACGAAAGCGGGACCGCACGTTTTACAAATGGATTATGCGAAAGTTCTTTGGCTTCTTTTAGGGGGATATTTCCTGTAGGGAAATCAATGTAATAAATGCTGCTTAATATTAATTGTAAGGGCGATCCTTTTGCCCCAACAACAAGGTCGATATCTTTCGAATTATTGTTTAATTTTTCTTCGATTTGGGTCGATGCCAGTAATAAAATGGTCAGAATACCTGTTCCAAAAGCAACAAGCATTATATTTAAGGCGGTCGATAGGGGTTTAGACCACAGGCTTTTCCAGCTTATTTTTAAAGGACTCATGCTAAATCGTAAGTATTAGTAAAGGCATCTTTAACTCTTTTATCGTGAGTTGCTACCACTAGAGTGGCCTGGTTTAAACCCGATTGCTGCATTAACAGCCCTAAAACAGCGGCGGCATTCTTATCGTCGAGGCTCGAGGTAGGTTCGTCTGCAATTAATAGGGCAGGCTTGTTAAGTACTGCTCTTGCAATCGATACTCTTTGTAATTGCCCCTGACTTAACTCGTTAGGATAAGCCTTTTTCTTAGCTGCAATATCGAGCGAATCCAAGACCTCTTCAATACGGCTATAATTAATGGGTAGTCCGGCAAAACTTTGCGCTAAGCTTAAGTTTTCGGCAATGGTTAAACTTTTAATTAAGTGCGGCCGCTGAAAAATAATGCCGATATGGCGCCCCCTAAACTGATCTAATTTTTTTGACGACAATTGATAAATTGAAGTTTCGTTAATTTTAACTTCTCCTTGCTTTGGCTTTAAGATGCCTGTTAAAATATGTAATAAGGTTGTTTTTCCACTCCCAGAATCGCCTAATAATAGCCATTGTTCGCCATCTTTAATGTGCCAGTCCTTGAAGTGGAGCCGCTGCGATTCGTGATACTGATGAACAACAGATTGAATTGAAATCATTCTGCAAAAATAGGAGAAGCAATCTAATTGCCTTATTAATCGTGTAAAGTATTTGCTACTGGTTAGCTAAAGCTGTCGATTAATTTCATGGTTGCTGCTGCCGTTGTTCCATTGCAAGGATTAGGCCCCCGATCTAAGAAATAATTAACTACTTTGGCAATCATGGGTTGTTGAACGTGTAGTAAGGGCTCGAAATCGAGGAGCTGGGTTTGGCCGTTTATAGTTAATTTAACCTGATGTCCAAATACAGCAAAAGAAATTTTTCCAGTCGAACCAAATATTTCACAACTATCTATTGTATTTTCTGGAGCTACACTAAAGCACCAGGTTCCGTTAAACAAAATACCATTTTCGAATAATACCTGCCCTGTTACGATGTCGTCTGCAGCCGAACTTTTGGTCTGGTTAACAGAAAAACCCGAACTGCTTTTAACCTTTCCAAAGAAATATAACATCAAATCTAACTGGTGAGGTGCTAAATCGTGAAACAAACCACCTCCAGATAGGGCAGGGATAATGCGCCAATTTTCTTCGCTATTGGCAATTAATGTATTATTTGGAGACTGAAAAAGTTGAAGCTGAACAAAACGAATATCGCCAATCGAATTTTCATCCAATAACGATTTAATTTTCAAGAACATGGGTTGCGCTCTACGATAATGCGCAACCGTTAATTTAACCTGGTTTTCGATAGCCGCCAAATTCATTTGAAGAGATTCTTCATAATTTAAAGCCATTGGTTTCTCTACATATACAGGTTTTTTAGCGGCAATAGCTGCTAAGGCATAAGTTGCATGGCTAGCTGGCGGGGTGGCAATATAGATCGCATTTACTTCGGGATCGTCGATAAGTTGCTGCGCATTATCGTACCATTTTTTTACCTGATGTCTTTCGGCATAGTCCTTTGCTTTTGCACTGTTTCTGCGCATTACGGCAACCAATTTAGAATTAGCGACTTTGTTAAAAGCAGGGCCGCTTTTTAATTCCGTTACGTCTCCACATCCAATTATTCCCCAGTTAATTTCTTGCATTTATTAAAACTTTACAGGGTTAAATTAACGATCATTTAAGCGTACATTTCTGCGCGCAATTTAGCTACTTCTTCACTATTAATGTAATCGTCGTAAGTCATCATTCTATCGATGCTACCTTTTGGAGTAAGTTCTATAATTCTGGTGGCTACCGATTCGGTAAGGGCATGATCTCGGGAGGTAAATAAAATGGTTCCTTTAAAATCCTTCATGCCATTATTTAGGGCGGTAATCGATTCGAGGTCGAGGTGATTGGTGGGTTCGTCGAACATTAATAAATTGGCTAATTGTAACATCATCCTCGAAAACATACAACGCATTTTTTCGCCCCCAGAAAGCACCTTTACATTTTTAAGCACTTCATCGCCAGAGAAAAGCATCCGGCCTAAAAAGCTTCTTACAAATTGTTCGTCGGCATCGGTGCCCGAATATTCGCGTAGCCAATCGACCAGGTTTTCGTCTTTGTTTTCGAAATAGCTCGTATTGTCGTTAGGAATATCGGCCGTACTTATGGTTACTCCAAATTTAAATTCACCGGTATAATTTTTATCTCTTCCCGATAATACATCGTAAAAGGCAGTAGTTGCTAAACTATTTTGAGAAAGTATGGCAATTTTATCGCCTTTATTTACCATGAAGTTCACATTCTTAAATAAAAGCTCGCCATTGCT
Source organism: Bacteroidota bacterium (assembly GCA_040388055.1). Classification (GTDB taxonomy): domain Bacteria; phylum Bacteroidota; class Bacteroidia; order Sphingobacteriales; family Sphingobacteriaceae; genus Pedobacter. The sequence continues at coordinate 116,541 of JAZKCO010000007.1, read as the reverse complement.
GGTTTTGCTTAAATTTTCTACTTGTAAAATTTGATCACCAGCTTCACGACCTAAGTTGTTAAACAAAATAGCTGGGTATTTTCTGCTCGACGCTTTAATTTCGGAAATGTCGATTTTATCTAATGCTTTTTTACGGGAAGTTGCTTGTTTAGATTTAGAAGCATTGGCACTAAAGCGCTGAATAAACTCCTGCAATTCCTTCACTTTTTCTTCTAATTTTTTATTCTGATCGCTACGTTGTTTTAAAGCTAACTGACTCGATTCGTACCAGAAAGTATAATTACCAGAATAGATACTCATTTTACTGAAATCTATATCGACGATATGTGTACATACGGCATCTAAAAAGTGCCTGTCGTGCGACACCACTAAAACAATACTCTGGTAATCGGCCAAGAAATTCTCCAGCCAGGCAATCGTATCGATGTCCAGATCGTTGGTAGGCTCATCTAATAGTAAAATATCAGGATTACCAAATAAGGCTTGGGCCAATAAGACACGAACTTTCTGATTTCCATCTAATTCTTTCAATAATTTATAATGATGCTCTTCCTTAATACCCAAGTTGCTGAGTAGGGTAGCTGCATTACTTTCCATATTCCAGCCATCTTTTTCTGCAAAAAGGTTCTCTAATTCTCCGGCACGTTCTCCGTCTTTATCGCTAAAATCTTCCTTTAAATAGATGGCGTCTTTTTCTTTCATGATGTCGTACAACTCCTTATGTCCGATCATAACGGTTTCAATAACCGAAAATTCATCAAATTCGTAATGGTTTTGCTTTAAAACGGCCATCCGTTCGCCTGGGGTAAAAGCTACGCTACCTGAAGTTTGATTTACATCGCCACTTAAAATCTTTAGAAAGGTAGATTTACCTGCGCCATTGGCCCCAATTACGCCATAGCAATTGCCTGCAGTAAATTTAAGGTTAACATCTTCAAAAAGAGTACGTTTGCCGTAACGTAAAGATAAATTAGAAACTGAAATCATGTTGATGAAAAATAAGCTGCAAAGGTACAGTTAAAAGTTGAGAAATGAAAGTTGTTATGGGTTATGGGCTGTGGGTTACGGGTATCTGGAAGTTCAAAAAATACCTTATTTTTGAATAATGCAAACAGATCTTCTACTAAATGCCATTAGAACAACTTTACAAAAAACAAAGGTTGAAGATTTAGCCAAATTTCCACAGCAAAACAATTCTTCTTGTAGAAGGCACTATAGTAAAATTTTAGCGTTAATTACAGCTAGAAAAGCACCATTTGCTGTAAAAGAGCTAATTAATCTATACGAAACCGACGAGCTGGTCGAAACTACTTTCAATTGGCTAGTAGACGACCAGGTTCCGGTAGCGATAAAATCACACTGTTTAAATATTTTGGCAAACTTAATACCAAAACACCCCTGGATTAAAGAAGAATTAATACAAACCATGGATTTTTTAATTGATATAGAAAGTATTGCCTTTTATGCCAAAGTAAAGCAGGTTAGGAAACAATTAAAAAAACCTATTTTTGGATCATGAATAATGAATTTGAAACACTTTCTAAAATAATAAAAGAGAGAAGAAGTATTTTCCCGGTTAGTTATATCAAAAAGGAAATTCCCACCGCAGTAATTGAGCAGATCCTCGAAAGTGCTAATTATGCACCGACTCATAAACTTACGCAGCCCTGGCGTTTTGTAGTTATTAGAAATGAAGCAAAGGCTAGGCTTGGCGCCGCACTTGGCGCGCGCTATCAGGAAACCGTTACTTCTGCTCAATTTATGCAGAAGAAATACGATAGTTTTGCTCAAAAAACCGAACAGGCAGCCTGTATTTTAGCAGTTAATATCCAATTTCATCCCGATTTATTACCAGAATGGGAAGAAATCGCCGCAACTGCGGCTGCAGTGCAAAACATAGCGCTTACGGCCGCGGCTTTAAATATTGGCAGTTATTGGAGTTCGCCGTCGGTAATCGATGGCTTAACCGATTTTCTCGAGCTGCAGGAAAATGAAAAATGCTATGGTTTATTCTATATGGGTTACCATTTGGACGAACCGCGTAAGGCCAACAGAACACCCATGGCCAATAAAGTAAAATGGTTGGAAGCATAATGAACTGTTGAAATAATAATTTTTAATTAATAATAAAACATTTTGTACATTAGATATTGCCCGTTAATTAAACTTCTGGGCTTTATCTAAACAATTATTTATGCCGGAAATTAAGTCAGCTTTATATCAACTTTGTCTAAAATTTATCGAAGAACGTATTCAGACTGCCGAAACTGCTTTACAGCAGGCTCGAGAAGCCAGTATCGACGACACCAAAAGTAGTGCCGGCGATAAGTACGAAACCAGCCGCGAAATGATGCAGCAAGACATAGATAGGAATAAGAGACTTTTAATAGATGCCGAAGAAAACCAAAAAGTACTTAATTCTATTAAAGATCTCCCTTTTACCGCTACTGCAAGAAACGGAAGCTTAGTTTATACCAGTCAGGGCAATTTTTACCTGAGCATTAGTGCTGGCCAATTGCGCCTGGACAAGGAAGCTTTTTTTGCAATTTCGGCTGTTTCACCAATAGGGAAGCTATTGCTGGGCAAACAAAAAGGCGATCATTTCGACTTTAACGGTAAGAAATATTCAATTAAAGAAGTTCTTTAAACGTTAAAAACTATTTTTTATGCTATTGCTAAGGGTTTTGGGCGTCCAGTAACCACTGGCAATTATTCTTCTTATGGTAAATAACGGGTCTTTTTCGTCGCGCTTGGTCGACAATTGAAAGGCCATTTTAAACCCTCTCTTCTTTAATTCCGGAATCCCTTCTGCATTCCATAAACCGAATGGATAGGCGAATTCGGTCATCTTTTTACCAGTAATTTCTTCCAATCGCTTTGTGGGCTTGTCTAATTGTTCTTCCCAATCCTTACCAGTATATTTTTTAAAGTTTTTGTGGTCGTAGGTATGGCTGCCAATCACATTCCCTTCGTCGGCCAATTGCTTAATTTGTTCACTACTCATATAATCAACAAATTTTCCTTTTTTACCAATAGAAACCGTCATGATAAAATAAACGGCCTTGTAGCCGAGTTTTTTTAGGGTCGGATTTACAATTGTAAACTGATCCAGGTCGGTATCGTCGAAAGTAAGCATAATCGGTTTTGAGGGCAATGCTGCTCCAGTATTTAAATAAGCATACAACTGATCGGGTAAAATAGTATGATAACCGCTATCGGCCAGCATTTTCATCTGGTCTTTAAAATTCTGGATTTCGACAATGTAGTCTTTACCAACTTTACCATCTGTAGCCTTCCAGTTACGAACCTGATGATAACATAAAATAGGTACCTGTTTTCTGGCTAAAATAGTTTTTGCATCGGCGACCTTAATCTTATTAGGGTCTACTTGGGAAACAGGGGCGGTCTGTGTGGTGCTATCTGTAGCTGTACTGGCTTTAGACTCCGATTTCGATTGGCAGCCGGTAGCTATTATTACCCCTGCTGTTATAAGTGTTAAGAAACTATTCTTCATAAGTAAATTATTTATTGCAAAACTATAAAAACAAGCTAGATTTTACCATTACCTTCACATTTTAAATAAATTAGATTTTTATTTACCATTTAATCATTCTCGATGAAGAAATTTTACTTTTTACTTTCCTTTGTTTTCTTGTTAAACGCTTCTGTTTTTGCACAAACTAAAACAATTTCCTTAACAGAAACTACTTCATTACCGGAAAGGGCTAATTATCAGGCTGCATCCCGCTTTTCACCAAATAAACTCAAAAAGATTATTTATTCGACCGCAGTCGACCCGCATTGGCTAAAATTAAGTAACCGCTTTTGGTATCAGTACGAAACCCCAAACGGTAAACAATGGTATATCGTCGATCCGGCAGTAAAAAGTAAAGCACTACTTTTTGATAATGAAAACTTGGCCGCAGAAATTACCTTAATCATTCGCGATCCATTCGACGCCCAACACTTGCCGGTGGAGAATTTAAAATTCGCAAAGGACGAAAAAAGCATCAACTTCGAGATTAAAAGCACGATCGACGAACTAAAAAAGGATAGGAAGGATAAGAAAGCTGCCGATTCGATGCAGAAGAAGATCTTTTCGTTTAACTACGAGCTGGCAACCCGGAAATTAACTGAAGTTAAAAATTTCTCTAAGCCTAAAGCTAAACCATCGTGGGGGGCTGTAGCACCAGATTCGTCGGCTGTAATTTTCTCCAGAAATTATAATTTGTATTGGATGGATAAGGTTAATTATTTAAAAGCAGTTAAAAATGAGGAGGATAGTACTATTGTAGAACATCAGTTAACTAAAGACGGGGTTAAATTTTATTCTTATGGGAGCGATGGTGATGGAGAAAATAACGAAGAAAATATCAAAAATAATAAAAAGAGAAGAGGCGCTTATGTGTTATGGTCGCCCGATGCGAAATATTTTGTTTTAGATCGAACCGACTCGAGGAAGGTTAAAGATTTATGGGTAATTAATAGTGTAACACCGGGCCGGCCAACGCTCGAAACCTACAAATACCAGATGCCGGGAGAAAAAGAATCGCCAATCGATGAGTTTGTGTTATTCCACTTTGCTACTAAAACGTATAAAACCATTCATACGACCGCTTTTAAAGACCAAAGCATTTCTACCTGGGGTGCTAAAAATTTAAATAAAGATCGCGATAACGAGTTTCGTCCATCTATTTGGCTAGGCGATAACCAGAAATTCTATTTTTCGAGAACCAGCCGCGATTTAAAGCGAATAGATATTTGCAGCATCGATATCAATACAGGAACAGTAACTCAACTTATCGACGAGCGTTTTAATACTTATGTGGAAGTTCAGCGCCCGGGCCTGATTAATGGCGGAAGCGAGATTATCCATTGGAGTGAGCGCGATGGCTGGGGTCACTTCTATTTATTTGATGGTAATGGTAAGTTAAAAAATCAAATTACTAAAGGCGCTTTCCATTGCGAAAGTATGGTAAATATAGACGAGAAAAATCGGGTATTATACTTTACTGCTAATGGCCGCGAAGGCAAAGAAGACCCTTACTATCTTCATCTGTACCGCATTAATTTCGATGGTACTGGCATGAAACTATTAAATGGTGGCGACTTCGATCATGCGGTTAATATGAATGATGAGGCTAAATATTTCGTGGATAATTTTTCGAGGGTAAATACAATTCCAAAGACCGTGCTCGTCGACAATTTAGGCAATAAGGTAATGGACCTCGAAACTGCCGATTTATCTTTGCTTATGGCTACTGGATATAAGTTCCCCGAGCCATTTAAAGTAAAAGCCGACGATGGGATTACCGATATTTATGGAGTAATGTACAAACCATTTAATTTCGATCCCAATAAAAAATATCCAATTATAGAATATGTATATCCAGGCCCGCAAACTGAAGCCGTAAATAAAGCTTTTGGTCGTAGCATGGATAGGGTAGATCGCTTAGCTCAACTGGGCTATATCGTAATTACAGTAGGGAACAGGGGTGGGCATCCCGCCCGTTCTAAATGGTACCATACTTATGGGTATGGAAATTTAAGGGATTATGGCTTAGCCGATAAAAAAGCAGCCATAGAACAATTGGCCGATAAATATTCGTTTATCGATGCCAGTAGAGTGGGTATTACCGGCCACTCGGGAGGCGGATTTATGTCGACTGCCGCCATGTTGGTTTATCCCGACTTCTTTAAAGTGGCAGTCTCGGCTGCGGGGAACCACGACAATAGCATCTACAATCGCTGGTGGAGCGAAAAGCATCATGGGGTAACAGAGATTGTATCTGCAAAAGGAGATACTACTTTTAAATATTCGATCGATAAAAACCCCGATTTAGCTAAAAATCTAAAGGGGCACTTGTTATTAATGCACGGCGATATCGATAATAATGTACATCCGGCTAATTCCATTAGGGTGGCTAATGCGCTAATTAAAGCAGGAAAAAGATTTGACTTTATGATAGTTCCTGGTCAGCGTCATGGTTTTGGCGATATGACAGAGTACATGTTCTGGCGCCTGGCCGATTATTTTAATAATTACCTGTTGGGCGACTTCTCCCAGTCTGTAAAGGTCGATATCATGGAAATGGATAGAGAAATAGAAAGAAAACAATAATTTGATTAGCGATGAAGAAACAATTATTAATCCTCACAATTGGGGCAATAGGTTTTGCCTCATGTAATTCGAAAGACATCGATTCTGGGTTACAGCCAGATTCGGTAGCGTTAAAAGCTATAAACGACACGGCCCTATCTACGCATATTGCAGTCTTAGCCGCCGATAACTTTGAAGGCCGGAAACCTTTTACAACAGGCGAAACTAAAACTATCAATTACCTGAAAGGAGAATTTGAAAAATTAGGCTTAAAACCTGGTAATGGAAAAAGCTACTTCCAGGAAGTACCTATGGTCGAGATGAAGACTACACCGGCAGGTAATATGTCGATTAAAGGTGCGAATGGCAGTTTATCACTAAACTATTTAAATGATTTTGTAGCGGCAACCAGCCAGGTAAAAGACCAGATTAAAGTAGAAAATTCGGATATGGTATTTGCTGGTTATGGTATTGTTGCACCAGCATATAAATGGAACGATTACGAGGGTTTAAATGTAAAGGGTAAAACTGTTGTAGTAATGGTTAACGATCCTGGTTTCTCGGACACCACTTTGTTTAAAGGAAAAACTATGACTTATTATGGTCGCTGGACCTATAAGTTCGAAGAAGCTGCCAGACAAGGTGCAACAGGTATTATTATTATCCACGATACTGCACCGGCAAGTTACCCTTGGTCGGTGGTAAGAAGTGGCTGGTCTAAATCTAAACTTTATTTGGGGGCTGCCGATAATAATAGTTCAAGAGCGCCATTAGAGGGATGGATTACGCTCGACATGGCAAAAGCAATGTTTAAACTGGCTGGAAAACCGGTCGATTTGATGAAACAGGCTGGTAAAAAAGGGTTTAAGCCAGTCGACCTTGGGCTTAAACTCTCCTTAACGATTAATAATACCATTAAAAAATCTACTTCAAATAATGTAGTAGCTGTTTTACCAGGCACTAAAAGAGCAGACGAATATGTTATTTATTCGGGACATTGGGATCACTTAGGTATAGGAGAGCCTATAAAAGGCGATTCTATTTATAATGGAGCTATAGATAATGCAACAGGAACCGCCGCATTACTGGTTTTGGCCGATGCCTTTAAAAAAGCAAAACAACAACCCGAACGTTCTATATTGTTTATCGCTTTAACAGGTGAGGAGGAGGGTTTGCTAGGCTCCGAATATTATGCTGCAAACCCCTTAGTACCCGTTAATAAAACTGTAGCAGCCATAAATATAGATGCAATGGAAGCTTCTGGCAAAACAAAAGACATTGTCGTAATTGGCTATGGACAATCAGAATTGGAAACTTACTTAACCGAGGCTGCCAAAAAACAAAACCGGGTAATTGTTAAAGACCCTAACCCGTCTGCCGGTTCTTATTTTAGATCCGATCATTTCAACTTTGCAAAAGTTGGTATTCCCGCCTTGTACACTGGCACCGGAATTAATAATGTGCAACATGGCGAAGCTTGGGGGCGGGCTCAACAGGAAGATTATACCAAAAACCGCTATCATTCTCCTTCCGATAATTTCGAACCGGGTAAATGGGACTTTTCGGGAATGGTAGAAGATCTACGTTTATTGTTCGATGTGGGTTACCGTATAAGCAGGGAAACTACTTTCCCACAATGGAAGGCAGGTTCAGAATTTAAAGCAATCAGAGAAAAAAGTACGAAACAATAAGGAATGATTGATACGCCAACGCCGCAGAAAATAGCCGAACAAACTGTTTTTCCAATCCTATTTGCGCTTAGTTTTTCGCACCTGTTAAACGATACGATACAATCTTTAATTCCGGCAATATATCCGGTAATAAAGAATAGTTATCAGCTCAGTTTTTCGCAAATTGGATTAATTACCTTAACTTTTCAATTGGCCGCGTCACTTTTACAGCCTTTTGTTGGTTTGTATACTGATAAAAAACCGCAACCTTTTTCCTTGGCTACAGGGATGGGATTTACATTGCTTGGCTTAGTTACGCTATCGTTGTCGTTACATTTTTATAGCATTTTAATTGCCGTAGCCTTAATTGGAGTTGGTTCTTCTATTTTTCATCCCGAAGCTTCCCGAATGGCGCATGCGGCATCGGGTGGGAAACGTGGACTTGCTCAATCGGTTTTTCAGCTTGGTGGCAATGCAGGTAGCTCGTTGGGACCTTTATTGGCCGCATGGATTATTGTGCCAAACGGACAGTTTAGTGTAATTTGGTTTTCATTAATTGCTTTACTGGCAATATTGGTTTTAACCTATGTGGGTGCCTGGTATAAAACTTACCTTATTAAATTAAAGGAAAAGAGTAAAATTCAAGTACAAAACCTTACCGCTCATTTCTCTAAAAGGAAAGTAATTTTTGCAGTAGCTATTTTACTGTTGCTTATTTTTTCCAAGTATTTTTACATGGCTAGCTTAACCAGTTATTTTACTTTTTACCTGATCCAGAAATTCGGTGTTTCCGTTCAGGCCTCGCAGATTTACCTTTTTGTGTTTTTATTTTCGGTGGCAGCCGGCACTTTAATCGGAGGCCCGGTAGGGGATAAAATTGGCCGGAAGTATGTAATCTGGGTTTCTATTTTGGGAACTGCACCATTTGCCTTGTTATTACCCCATGCTAATTTATTTTGGACCGGCGTTTTAATAGTGCCAATAGGTATTATTCTGGCTTCCGCTTTCTCTGCTATTTTGGTTTATGCACAAGAGCTAATTCCAGGTAAGGTGGGCTTGGTAGCGGGATTGTTTTTTGGCTTTGCCTTCGGAATGGGCGGAATTGGATCTGCACTATTAGGAAAATTAGCCGATGCAACCAGCATCGGCTATGTATTTAATATTTGTGCTTTTTTACCTTTAATAGGGATGTTAACAGGGTTTCTCCCCAATATTGAAGGAACAAAAAAGAAGAAACCTTAGGTTTACTGATTTAAAAACACAAACTGGTGATCGAACATATCTAATTTTATCTTACTGTCTTTATCGACTTTGCCAGCCAAAATAGATTTAGAGAGCTCGTTTAAAATCCTTTTCTGAATTACCCTTTTGAGCGGCCTTGCACCAAACTGCGGATCGTAACCCAGCTCGGCTAACCAATCTAAAGCCTCGATACTGGCTTCGATGGTAATTCCCATTTCGGCTAAGGTATCCTGAACATGTTTAAACTGTAGATTAACAATAGCTCTAGTCTCGCTGCGGTTAAGCGGGGTAAACATAATCAGCTCGTCAATCCTGTTTAAAAACTCAGGGCGGATGGTTTGCTTTAAAAGTTCGAACAACTCACTTTTAGTTTTGGCAATTAGGCTTTCCCGATTGTCGTCGTCGAGATCCTTAAAATTATCCTGTATCAAATGCGATCCAATATTGGAGGTCATAATGATAATCGTGTTTTTAAAATTAACAACCCGGCCTTTATTATCAGTTAAACGACCATCGTCTAATACCTGCAATAAGATATTAAACACATCCGGATGCGCTTTTTCGATCTCGTCGAGCAATACAACCGAGTAAGGTTTACGCCTAACCGCCTCTGTCAACTGCCCACCTTCGTCGTAACCTACATAGCCCGGAGGCGCACCAATTAATCGCGAAACTGCATGTCTTTCCTGGTACTCGCTCATGTCGATCCTGGTCATTGCATTTTCGTCGTTAAATAAAAACGCTGCTAATGCTTTAGCCAACTCTGTTTTTCCAACGCCTGTGGTGCCTAAGAAAATGAATGAGCCAATCGGTTTACGTTTATCCTGTAAGCCTGCCCGTGAACGACGAATAGCATCAGAAATGGCTTCTATGGCCTCATCTTGGCCGGCTACACGTTTGTGGAGCTCATTTTCTAAATCAAGCAGTTTCTCGCGCTCGCTGGCAATAAGCTTGGTTACCGGAATACCCGTCCAACGGCCTACCACTCCAGCAATATCATCGGCAGTAACTTCTTCTTTAAGCATTCTGCTTTCACTTTGTTGGCTTTCTAAATCTGCCTTAAGCTTTTCGACCTTATCCTGAGCCTCTTTAATTTTTCCATAACGAATTTCAGCTACCCGGCCATAATCGCCTGCACGCTCGGCCTGATCGGCAGTTAATTTATAATCTTCGATTTGCTTTAATTGATTATTTACGGCGTCTACTAAATCTTTTTCGCCCTGCCACTTCGCTTTTAACTGGTCACGTTCTGCCGATAAATTTGCAATGTCTTCCGAAAGCTCTTTTACCTTTTTATCGTCTTTTTCGCGTTTAATGGCTTCACGTTCAATTTCTAAACGCATAATCTCCCGGTCGAGCGCATCTACATTTTCGGGAACACTATCCATCTCCATTCGGAGCTTCGAAGCAGCTTCGTCCATAAGATCGATGGCTTTATCGGGTAAAAAGCGATCGGCAATATAACGTTGCGACATTTCTACGGCAGCGATAATGGCTTCGTCTTTAATCCGCACTTTATGGTGGGTCTCGTAACGCTCTTTTAAGCCTCGTAAAATAGAGATCGCATCCTGTGTATCGGGCTCTTCGACCATTACTTTTTGGAAACGACGTTCTAAGGCTTTATCTTTTTCCAGGTATTTCTGATACTCGTCTAAAGTGGTCGCACCAATAGCCCTTAATTCGCCCCGGGCTAATGCTGGTTTTAAAATATTTGCAGCATCCATTGCCCCTTCGCCACCACCTGCACCCACTAAAGTATGGATCTCGTCTATAAACAACACGATATCACCATCACTTTGCGTTACTTCTTTAACTACTGCTTTTAAACGTTCCTCAAATTCGCCTTTATATTTAGCCCCTGCAATTAGCGCACCCATATCTAAAGAAAAAACAGTTTTTGTTTTTAGGTTTTCGGGTACATCGCCTTTTATAATTCTGAAAGCAATACCTTCGGCAATCGCCGTTTTACCAACACCTGGCTCTCCGATTAAAATCGGATTATTTTTTGTTCTGCGCGATAAAATCTGGATTACTCGCCTTATTTCCTCATCGCGACCAATTACGGGATCTAACTTCCCGCTTTCGGCATATTCGTTTAAATTACGGGCATATTTATTTAAAGCCTGGTAGGTGGCTTCGGCATTTTGATCGGTTACATGGTTATTTCCACGCAGTTCGGTAATTGCCAGTTTAAGGTCCTTTTCGTTAACGCCTTGCTCCTTTAGTAATTTGGCCGTCGAATCGTTCGTGCTTAAAATACCTAACAGGATATGTTCGACCGCTACAAACTCGTCCTTAAATTCTTTTAAATAGGATTGTGCTTTTTGTAAAGCAGCATTCGCACCCGACGATAAATAGACTTCGCCACCGCTTACTTTTGGTAATTTTTCGAGTATGGTTGTAAGGTGCTTCGATAGTACACTAACGTTTACATTAAGTTTTTTAAGTACATAAGAAACCACATTTTCGTCGACAGTAAGCAGGCCTTTTAAGAGGTGTGTGGTTTCTATCGCTTGCTGTTGGTTGCCTTGTGCTATTTCGGAAGCTTTCTGAATAGCTTCCTGGGCTTTGATTGTGAAATTGTTAAAGTTCATGGCTCTTTTAAATCAAAACAAATGCCACGGAATTTTGCTTCAAGAAAACGGAAATTTTGTCTGTAAATTATTTAATAATTGACTAATTGTCTGGTATATAGTGCTTTGTGATGAAATTATGGCAGTATATGATCGAGGGCTGGTTTATTTTAACGTCCTTTGTGTTTTAGGAGAATTAAACGATGAGAGATTTTATCAGGTTATATTTAGCAGCTTACAAAGGTTTGTCGACTTCGGCATGGATGCTTGCTTTGGTAATGCTCATTAACAGGAGCGGAGCAATGGTAATTCCGTTTTTGGGTATATATATGGTTAATCATTTGCATTTTACTTTACAGCAAGCCGGCATAGTGTTGAGCTTTTTCGGAGTCGGAGCAGTTACAGGTTCTTTTTTAGGCGGCTGGTTAACCGACAAATTCGGCCACTTTAAAGTACAATTATTTAGTTTGATATTAACAGCTCCGATATTTATCCTTTTACCCGATTTGCATACCGTAACCAGGTTGGCGATTGGCGTATTCATGTTAAGTGTTATTTCGGAGACTTTCAGGCCCGCAAACTCGGTTTCCATTGCCTATTATTCGAAGCCCGATAATGTGATCCGGTCATTTTCATTAAACAGGATGGCTCTAAATTTAGGTTTTTCTATTGGCCCGGCATTAGGCGGTTTTTTAGCAGCTATATCTTATACCTTTTTATTTTATGGCAATGCCGTTGCTGCTTTCTTCTCGGCTATTTTATTTTTTATCTATTTTAGAAACAGAAAAGGAAGTGAGAAGAAAAAAATAGAAACAGCTAACTTAGATCAGCATAGTGCTATATCTCCCTATCGGGATGCTCCATTTCTTGCTTTTAGCGGCCTAAGCTGCATATTTGCCATTTGTTTTTTTCAACTACTAAGTACATTACCTTTATATTATCGAACGGTTTATCAGTTAACAGCAACAAATATTGGAGTCATTTTAGCTTTCAGCGGACTTGTTGTTTTTCTCTTAGAAATGTTAATTGTTCATTTAGCTGAAAGGAGAATGACGGCTGGAATGGCAATCATTGTCGGCACTTTATGTTGTGGATTATCTTTCTTTATTTTAATTCTGGCAAGTGGTATTTGGGTATTATACCTGTCTATATTTGTATTGTGTATTGCAGAAATTTTAGCCATGCCATTTATGGCTACCATTACTTTGCAAAGGTCGTCATTAAAAAACAGGGGGGCTTATATGGGAATTAATGCCTTGTCTTTTTCGGCAGCACATGTATTTTCTCCATTTATAGGAACAAGCATTGCCGAAAGCTACGGCTTTAATGTACTTTGGCTTGGAACTACAATCCTGTTATTACTTACAGCAGCGGGTTTTTTCTTCTTAATGAAGAAAATGAAACTTCAAAAAGTTTAATAGGTCGAGTACAAAACTTGAAGGTACCCCTGCGTTTTTTGATAGTTAAAGGCGGTTTTTCCCGTCTTTTTTTATTTGAAAAAACTTGATCGGTCATTCAGGTGTCACTCAGGTGTCACTCATGGGTCAGTTTGGGTCATTTTTTGGAGATCTTTAGCCGCACCCCTATGTTTGACGGAAATAAACAAATACAATGAAAGCTTTATCTCCTCCCATCCTCCTCCCATCCTCCTCCCATCGTTGTTCGACTGTCGTTCTGGACAAGCCTGCACCAGCCGTGCATAAGCCGTGCATTGGCCGTGCATATAGCCTGCATACATGCACGCCAATGCAGGGCAAAGGCAGAGCCATCCACGGCTTAGCTTTGAGGTAAATAAAACGACAGTCGAACAAACCTAAAACCACGATCATGGCAAGATTTAATAAGGGCATATTTGGCCCCATAACAGGCAAGCTAGGGCCAGTAATTGGCTCCAGCTGGAAAGGTGTTCCCTACCTTAAAATAGCGAGCGCCAATGCGCCAAAAGAAAGGGTGCAATCTGAAGCACAATTAGCACACCATCAAAAATTCCGCTTTTTAACCAAGTGGCTAAAACCGCTGCATCCCTATTTACTGGTAGGCTATAGAAACATGGCTCAGCATACCACCGAAATAAATGCCGCTTTCTCCTACAATTTTAAGCAGGCACTTAAAGTAAGCCCAGCAGGGCCCTATATCGATTACGAAAACACCCTACAGTTAACCTGGAAAAACACGAATGGTAGCTTAAGTGTGTATAACGATCAGTTAATGCTGGTGTTATATAACGACGAGATTGGTTTTGCCGATGGCTTTACTGGCGGCATAAAACGTTCGGCAAAAGCCTGTACATTTACTTTCGATAAGAGGTTAGTGGGAACGAGGTTCCCTGTTTTTGTAGGTCTAATTGGTTTAAACGGACATGAAATCTCCGAAAGCCAGTACCTGGATGCCCATTCGTATAATATGGATAAAATTATTTCTTTTCCTTAAATTTTTAGGCTTGATCCCTCTTTGGTTCGAACCTGGTTATTTCAGTACTTCTTTTAACCTGCTAGTCTGATAGTCGGCTAGTTTTTGAAGAGGACCAGAGGCTAACATTTTCATCATCATGTTTAAATCGGCAGAGATAATGTGTTTTGCTGTAGTCGACCCATTGTCATTTGCGGTTACCGTCCATTTAAGTTCGACATCGAAAGGTGGTTTTTCTGATGGCAAAGCAATAATTTCCTGGTTTTCTACCCGGCTTGAAATTTTAATGGCAAGTTTGGCCATATTCTGGATGGTAAAGCTTGCCTCGTCTTGAGTTGACGACCAATTATAAATATTCTCGGGCATTAACTGCTGATGATTGTTCAAATCTGCAAGAAATGTATATACTTTTTCTATCGGTAAATTGAGCTCGACAGCACTTTCGATAATGGTCATATTTGCTAAGTTAGTTGCTCCAATTCCTTACCCCATTCGGCAGGGTTTTGACGCCATTTATTGAGAAGATCGATATCACCCTGAGCAATAAAACTGTGCTCTGCGGCATAATTAATTAGAGTTTTATAATTAGATAGGGTAGAATAACGACATTTCGCAGCAGCAAAGCTTTCGTCAGCTTTATCGAAGCCATAAGTAAAGATAGCGACCAGGCCTGCAATAGATAAACCTGCAGTACGCAAAGCATCTACAGCCTGAAGGCTGCTTTTGCCAGTAGAAATTAAATCTTCAATTACAACGACACGCTGGCCCTCTATAATTTCTCCTTCAATTAGACTTCCTGTTCCATGTTCTTTGGCCTTAGCTCTTACATAAATGAAAGGTAAGCCTAGTTCCTGAGCAACTAAAACACCTTGTGGGATGCCTGCAGTTGCTACACCGGCAATGACATCTACAGCGCCATATTCTTCCTGTATCAGCTGTGCTAGTTTCTGGCGAATATAAGTTCTTACAGAGGGGTGCGATAAGCTAATCCGATTATCGCAGTAAATAGGAGACTTCCATCCCGATGCCCAGGTAAATGGATTATTAGGTTGTAATTTAATTGCTTTTATTTGTAATAAAAATTCAGCTACCTTTAATTCAATATCACTTTTATTATACATGGCCCAAAAATACAGAATTTATATTAACGCACATACCTTGTTTATTGCAGATCGGGTGCCTAAACAAGTAGAAAAAATTCAACAACTTGATACACAGAATTTTGATTTTCCAACATTTTATAAAAACCTTGTAAAGGGCGGTAATAAACAATATGCCCTAATAACTAAGAACCCTAAAGAGTTATTTACCATAATTAAAAAAAAATGCTGGTTAATTAAGGCAGCAGGTGGTTTAGTGGCTAATTCGAAAGGCGAATATTTATTTATTTTTAGGAATAAAAAATGGGATTTGCCCAAAGGAAAGGTCGAAAAAGGAGAAAAAATGAAAGCCGCCGCTGTTAGAGAAGTAGAAGAAGAATGCGGCGTTAAAATAATAAAGAACGAGAATAGGTTATGCAAGACCTACCATGTTTACGAGTTGGATTCGAAGATTGTATTGAAAAGAACGAACTGGTATAAAATGGAGGTTAAAGGCATTCCCAAACTTGTTCCGCAAAAAGAAGAGGGAATTACTACTGCAGTATGGGTGGCGCCATTGGCGGTTAAGGCCAAAACCACTAATACCTATCCTTTAATATTGGATGTTTTAAATGCCGGCAAGTTATTGTAATAGGCCTTATAAAAAGTCTAATGCAACGCTAGGCACAAAAGGGCTTACATCGCCTTTATTTCGCAAAATATCGCGCACTATAGTAGAGCTAATTGCCGAATATTCGGGCTTGCTAAGCAAGAGAATAGTTTCGACTTCGGGCATCATGGTTTGGTTAATCTGTGCAATGGCACGTTCGTATTCGAAATCTGAAGCAGATCGAATACCACGAACCATATATTTTGCATTAATCTTGCTACAAAAGTCGACCGTTAAGCCCTCGTACATCCGAACCTCAACTTTTGTATGAGTTGCAAAAACTGTTTTTACCATTTCTTCCCGCTGCGCTGCCGAAAGCAGATTTTGTTTCGAGCTGTTTAATCCAATGCCAATAACTATTTTATCAAATAGTGGTAAAGCGCGGTTTAGAATATCGACATGTGCAATCGTAATCGGATCAAATGAGCCTGGAAATAGTGCAATCTTCATGCTCAAAGATAGGTTTTTATTGTTAAGTAGTTAGTATAAAGTATTTAGTGCTTAGACGGGGCGGTTAACAATTAAACAAAAACGATCTACGTACAACGACCATCGATTAACCGGTTAAACAAAAGTCGAACCTTCCCCTCCGCTTAGCGGTTCAAAAAAACTAAAAGAAGAATTGCCGTATTTTCGGGTTTGTGTATAGCCCGGTAGCTGGTTTAATTTTAACATAGAGGGATGCTCAATAATTAACATTCCGTTAGGCGTTAAAAGCTTGTTCTCTATAACTAGCTGTGCAATTTTCGGAATTTGCGGCAAATTATAAGGTGGGTCGGCAAAAATAATTTGATATTGATGTTTTTCTTGTGTTAAAAGTTTAAATACATCAGCTTTATGCGGCTCGATTTCCGATAGATGGTGCTTGCTAATTACAGATTTAATCCAGAATATGCAGCCAGCATGCTGGTCGACTGCTTTTATTTTTTTTACCCCTCTGCTGGCAAATTCGAAACTTACATTACCGGTTCCGCTAAAAAGGTCTAACACTTCACAGTCTTCAAAATTGTAATTATTATGCAAAATATTGAATAAAGCTTCTTTAGCCATATCTGTGGTTGGCCGAACCGGTAAATTGGCCGGCGCAAAAAACTGAATCCCCTTTAACCGCCCGCCGATTATACGCATTGGTCTAGCGCAAATAAAGTCGCATAATAATGAGCTGGTAAATCGTCTACAGCTTCCTGATTTAACTCCGTATTGGCAATGCTTAGAAAATCAATAGCATTAAAGCTTTGTCGCAGGACTTGATATTTTGCCGAAGCTTCGTCGATAATGCCACTAAGGTAAACTGAAGTGCTATTTGTAGCGATGTTTAATTGATTAATAATTAAGAGCAGGTAATAATTTAACTCCTCTTCGTTTGCTATTTCATAACACTGCCTAAAAATAACTCGATCTTCTTTTATATAAACTATAGTTACGGTACCAGCAGTAAAATCTAGTAAGAGTGAAGTACCCGCCTTATCGGCTGCAAGCTTTAACAAGGAGGTACCTGGTTCATATTTTTTACAATTAACAAGGTGCTCGTTTAGCAGGCTGTCGGTTAATTCTGATACTGTAAACACCGATGTAAAGCCAAAATCGGGATGCAAGGCAGTATAGACATTAGCAGGCTGATGTGGGGTAAAAAATGAAGCATAAGTAGCCTGGTTTCCATTACCATAAAGCTCGTTAGGAACAAGGATGTTGTTTTCTGTAAGGATAGAAATTTTAATATCACGATAAGCAAAAGCTAAATATGGATCATTTTTTAAACGTTCGCTTAATTTTTTTAGTCCATCTTCACATTCCTGTTCATCGAAAACAGCAGCAACTTTCTGTGTATCTTTATTAATAATAGCATAAGAAAGGCTATCGAATCCGACTTTAATCAATAAACTGCAGTTTACAGAATGGCTTTGTTCAAATGTCGAATCGATTAATAAGATGCTGTTTTGATTATTCATGTTTTGCAAAAATAATTCTTTTTTCTATAACATTACCATTGCATCTTTGCTAAATGGATAAAGCCGCGATAATTGCTCAATCGTACCCATTCTCACCTACTGCTGCACAGCTTGTATTTTGTACAAAAGTTGCCAGCTTTCTGACCGAGAAACAGGGCTCGAATTGCTTTATTTTAAGGGGTTATGCAGGTACGGGTAAAACAACCTCGGTAGCGGCATTAGTAAAAGCATTACCACAGTTTAAATTAAAAGTTGTTTTATTGGCGCCAACCGGAAGAGCCGCAAAAGTAATCAGCAATTATACCGGTAAACGCGCATTAACCATTCATAAAAAAATTTATAGAAAACGTTCTGCTGTCGATACCGAACTATCCTTTCAGCTCGCTCCAAATTTAGCCGAACATACCCTTTTTGTGGTCGATGAGGCGTCGATGATTGCCGACGAATGGAATCCACAAAGTGGCTCTTCATTTTTACAGGACTTGATTAAATTTGTCTATCAAAGCGATAAATACTGTAGCTTATTGTTTGTTGGCGATACAGCACAACTTCCGCCAGTTGGAAGTATAGACAGTCCGGCATTGAATGAAAAATATCTAGCCGAAAAATTTAATTTAAAGGTAACGGCTGTCGAGCTTAAAGAGGTAGTTAGACAAGAAAAAAAATCAGGCATTTTAGCTAACGCAACTATGCTGCGAAAATTAATTAATACTTACGATCCAAAAAAAATAAACTTACCACAATTAAGGGCTAAAGGTTATAAAGATCTATTTAGCATGACAGGTGTTAAACTTGTGGAAGGCTTGGAATATGCTTACAGCAAATTTGGTATAGAAAATTCTTTGGTAGTTTGCAGGTCAAATAAATCTGCCAATACCTACAATAACCAGATTAGGGCCCGTTTATTATACCGCGACGAGGAATTGAGTGGCGGAGATCAGATTATGGTGGTAAAGAACAATTATTTCTGGCTACCAGATAATCCAGACACGGCATTTATTGCGAATGGCGATATGGCAAAAGTAAGCAGGGTACGCCGCGAAGAAGAAAGATATGGGCTTCGGTTTGCCGAAGTAAATCTCGAATTTCTCGATTTCCCCGATGCCGGAACAATTACCTGTAAAGTAATATTAGACACCTTGCAAGCCGAGACCCCCAATTTACCTTATGCACAAAGCCGGCAATTATTCGAGGGGCTTTTGGTAGATTACGAACATATTACCAATAAACGCGAAAGACTGCAGGCGATTAAAGACGATCCTTATTATAATGCGCTTCAAATTAAGTTTGCTTATGCTGTTACTTGCCATAAAGCACAGGGTGGGCAATGGGATGCTGTATTTGTAGATCAGGGTTATTTAACCGACGAAATGATAGACCTCGATTTCTTGCGCTGGTTATATACAGCTTTAACCCGAGCTAAGAAAGAACTATTCCTGGTAAATTTTTCTAAAAACCTGTTTTCGACTGCGAATGAAGAAGAGGATTTTTAAATATTAACTTATAGGTAAGGTTAAGATAAAAGTGGAACCCTTATTCTCTCTACTTTCGACTCCTAATTTACCCCCATGGTTTTCCATTATTCTTTGCGAAATATGGAGCCCCAACCCGACAGATTTTTCGCCAAGTAAACCATTTCTCCCTGCTTTAGAAAACTGCTGAAATATAGTTCCTAATAGCACTTTTGGAATACCTATACCCTCGTCCTTAACCTTTATTTCGATATGCTCTTCGTCTTTATTTAAGCTAATGCTAACTGCTTTATCTACTGGCGAGAATTTTAAGGCATTGCTGATTAAATTATCCATTACCCGCTCTAATTTAGATGAATTTGCGTATGTGATCACACTACTTTCGCTAAGCTCCAGGTTAAATGTCCTTTTACTGTTCGTTCTCCATTTTTCGATAATTTCGTTTAAGAATGCACTGAGCTCTAAGGCTTCAAATTCGAGTTTACTCTTATCGGCCTTAACCACCTCAATTAGATCATTAATGATGTTTTTAGCTTGATGGGCCGCATTTAAAATTAGCCGCAGCTCTTCTTTGGGCGTACCTTCGTACAGCATTAGTGTACTTAAGGCCTCAATATTATTTAATGGATTTCTTAAATCGTGTGCTACGAAACCTAAAATTTCTCCCTGCTGCGAATATAACCGCTCAATCTCCAGATTCTTTTCTTCCAGCTCCTTTATCTTTACAAAGTGTTGCGATTTAAAATAATAGCTATACCTAGAAAAACATAACAAAATTAACCCTAAGATAAGTCCGGCAAAAATATTAGAAACCTTATCGTCGAAACTTATTTTTCCAAAGGCCATGCTAAACCAATAAACAATAGTAATAAATGCAACAGTAAGTTGAATTTCGAGGTATTCGATGGCAAAAAATAAACTTACTGTAGTAATGCCAATTAAGAAAAGGGTTAAGGTGTTTTTAGTATTGAACATCGAAACCGTATAACTCGCACCGAGGGCAATTAATAAAAGAAAAATAATAAAAGTGGAAGTGATTGCTTTCTTTTTCCACGTACTTTGCCAGTCGAATTTTAAAGCAGTACTACTTAGAACCAGGAAAAAAAGTGTACAACCTAATTGGATCCAATTTAAAAATGAATAAGCATCATAGTTCTGAATATTCACTAATTTGTCGTGAAAAATTAGAGATAGAATTCTAAAAAATAAGGCGACAGAAAAAAAAACGGCACTTAAAGTCCTTACCTGTTTCAGGTTTGCCTGTACATAATAGCTTTTAAAAGCGTCGGCAAATTTTGCCGGGGTCTTATAGATAAATAATTTGAACATTTAGCCTTTTTAAACTATAGGGTTATCGCGCTCCTGGTGGGCAGTTTTCTTTTAAAAATTTGGTATAAGTAAGGGACAAATGCTCGCTCGTTCCGGCACCTTCAAAAATGCCGTGAGTACGGTTAGGATAGCTCATTAATTGAAATACCTTTTTATTTTTAACCAGTTCGTTAATGAGCATTTCGGCATTTTGATAATGCACATTATCGTCGCCTGTACCATGTATGTACAATAAATTTCCCTTTAAGTTTTTTGCATAAGTAATGGGCGAACCTTTTACATAAGCTTCGGTACTAGGAAAAGGAGTGCCCATATATCGCTCCTGGTAAATGTTATCGTAGGTTAACTGATTGGCAACTGCCGCTACTGCAATTCCGGTTTTATAAATTTCGGGGTATTGAAATAGTAAATTAAGGGTCGACGAACCACCGCCACTCCAGCCATGTACTGCAACCCGGTCTTTATCCATAAACGAATAAGTTTCGAGCAATTTTTTGGTCGCCATTGCCTGGTCACGAATATTAATAACTCCTATGTTTTTGTAAATGCTTTTACGCCAGGCTGCACCTTTTGGTACTGGTGCTCCACGATTATCCATAGAAATGTAGATGTAACCATCTTTAGCCATGTCGCCAGCATATAACCGATTATTACCTGCACCCCAAACATCGGCTGCAGTTTGCGAAGCAGGTTCGCCATAAACGAAAAATACAACTGGATATTTCTTAGTCGCATCGAAATTATCAGGCTTTTTCATCCAGCCATCCATTTCGATACCATCTTCGGTAGTCACTTTAAAAAATTCGACTTTGTTTTTTGGCGGTTGTTGTTTAGCCAACTGATTAGTAATACTACCCTCCATTGTTAATGGATTATTGGTGCTGAAATTCATCCATTCTGTTACCGGGCGTACTACGGAACTATTATAACTATGACGGGCAAACAGTCCGTTTGGAGAAATAGAGTAGCTATGTGTACCTGGAAAAACCGAAGGAGTTACCATTTCTAGCTTGCCCTTACCATCTAAGCGTGTTTTATAGAGGTATTTTTGCGTAGCATTATTGGGCGACGCAATAAAATAGACCAGGTTCTTTTTCTCGTCTATTAAGCTTACACTTATAATGTCGTAATTACCGTTATTAATCAAGGTTTGTTTTTTGCCATCTTTACTTATCCGGTATAAATGTCTCCAGCCATCTTTCTCACTTTCCCAGATAAATTCTTTATTTCCATTTAACCAAACCCAACCATCTGCCGCATCGATCCAGGCTTTGTCAGTTTCTTTATAAATCTCATTAACACTGCCAGACGATGTATTGACGATAAATATTTTGCTTTCGTTTTGCTCACGATTTAGCTGTTGTAAAATTACTTCATTGGTATTAGGGATCCATTCCATGCGTGGAATATAATGCTGGATATTGTCGCCAGGTACTGCTAACCAGTTTGTTTTTGCTGTTTGGATATCAACTACTCCAATTTTACAAGATGATGGATCTTGGCCAACTTTAGGATACTCGACAGGAACAGTAAAAGAATAAATAGAATCGGTATTATTAATCATTAAAAAATTCTTGATTTTAGTTGCATCTATCTGCCAGTAGGCAATCGATTTCCCATCAGGACTCCATTTAAAGCCATCCAGACAACCAAACTCTTCTTCATAAACCCAATCGAAAGTTCCATTGATCATCCTGTTGGTTCCATCGGTTGTGAGTGCTTTTGAGCTACCTGTTGCCAAATCTTCCACATAAATATTATGCCCGCTTACATAAGCGACCTTGCTTCCATCGGGCGAAAACTTGGCAAACATTAAAGAAGATGCCGGTTTGTCTTTACCAACCTGCGTTAGCTTGTTACTGGCAATATCGGCTACCCAATAATCGCCACGGCTATCTTGGCGCCATACTCTTTTAGTATTGGTATAAATCAATGCTTTTGTACCATCGTCGGTAAGTTGAAAACTTCTTACTGTTAACGGGTTTGCCGTATTTTGCGGGGTAAGTAGTGCCCTGCTAATAATAATTTTCTTTTCATTCTTAGGTAGCGTTACTGTAATAATTTCTCCGTCCACATTTTGATAATAAGCGTTGCCGTCTTTGGTCCAGTTTACGCCACCTCTTTGTGCATAGCTATTTGAAATAGTAAAGCAAAAGATGACAATTAAAAGTTTGATTAATTTCATGTGTTTATAGTTTTATAAATTCTTGATAGGCAGTTTGTAAGTAAGATTTTCCTGTATTTAAATGCGGTTCTGTTTTTGGTTGTTTACTTCGATGGTCGCTATTGTACAATATACTTTTGCCAACATTATCAAATGTAATACATTGTTCCTTATTAATAAAGCCAAATCCATTATCCCACGAAAAAAAAGCGAAAGGTTTAGTGTAGGGATTGAATAGATTTTTGCTCCAGGTAAAATCAGTAGCTGATATGTTTAACTGAGCCAGTAAAGTTGCTGCTATATCTTGCTGACTACCAATCTGTTCTAATTTTTTACCCCGGTAAGCTGTTTTAATGGGCTCTCCATTAAATAACAAGGGGATATGATAGCGCTGGGGCATAAAAATATCAGCATTATTTTTTGGATAGAGGTGGCCATGGTCGGCCACAAAAATAAAAAGTGTGTTTTTGTACCAGGGCTGTTTTTTTGCAGCACTTAAATAAGCACCAATACACGAGTCGGTATAATAGGCTGTACTTTTAAACTTTTGAACCAAATTTTCTTTTCCAAATTTAAAGGTAGTTGGTAATTCGAAAGGCTCATGATTGGTTAATGATAAAACAGTCGAAAAGAAGGGCTGTTTCGACTGATTAAGATATTGTAATTGTTTTTCAAAAACCAAGGCATCGTAAGCACCCCATTTCGAATTCATATCTTTTGGATCAAAGCTATTTTTATCGACTAGTTTCTGGTAACCATGGCTTAAAATAAATGCTTTATAGTTATCGAACTCCGATTCGCCGCCATAAAAAAAGGAAGTAGCATAGTTGTTCTGTAGCATTTTCTCGCTAATTGCAGGTATTTTCTGCATTTTTTCAGGCCATTTTACGATACTGCCGGTTCCTAAGGTTGGGTAGCCGGTTAGTGTCCCGATTAGCCCCTTATCGGTACGGTTACCCGCTGCATAAATCTGGCTAAAAAGTACGCCTTTGTTAATTAAGCTGTCGAAGTTTGGTGTAATTCCGCTTTCGTTGCCTAAAGTCTGCGTTAAATCTGCGGTAAAACTTTCTAAAATAAAAACGACCACATTTGGTCTTTGTGTAGTTAAAATACGAATGGTGGTATCTTTAGCCACACTGTAAAGACTATCAACCTGTTTTCTAGCATTGGCTGGGCTTAAATAGAGATATGGGTTCTTATTGGTTTTTTTTGAAGCTAAAATGCTCGACATCAAATTCCATTCGGTATTAACTGCAGCATGATTTAAAAGCTGATTCTTGCTAAAATAAGCCATGCTCTGGTTATTTGGCGCTACATCCAATCCGCCTCTAATAAGCAGGAAGTTTAAGGTAAGGAGTAAAATGCTTAGGGCAACTTTTAATAATACTTTAGTTTTTACGAAATAAATATCGACCCGAATTAACTTCAGCTGAAGATATAGTGCAATACAAACTATAAAAATTAAAACAACCAGGCTCAATAGGATTGGAGAGGAGGCGCTCGAGGCCAATGCTTCGTTTGGTGTGTCGATTAAAAAGCCAAATGCCCGGGCATTAACTTTACTACCCCATTCTCTGTAAATGTTAAAGTTGATTACAGCTAAAAGGCTAAATATCAGAATAAGAATTGTGTTATAAGTCTTTATCCATTTTAAAGTAACTGCTTTTCGATTACTTAAAAACCAAAAAATAAAAACAAATAAGGGAATTACGGCTAAATAAGCCGCCATAGAAAGATCTAATCGTAAAGCATGGTAAAACGTTGCCGCTTTTTCGCTAAAAGAAACATCGCTAAGTTTTTTGCTGAAGATAAATAGAAAGATAAGCCTGTCTAGCAAAAAAAACAAGAGCCAGAAGGCAAAAAAGCGGGCAAAAAAAATCAGGCTTTTAAACATTGGCTGCTAATTTAATAAAAAGCCATGATTAAAAGCCCGATCGAATTGTATTTATGAATGATAGCTATTCGCCACCGCCACCTTGCATCGCTTTTAGTTCTGCGTAGGTAATTTCGTCGTAGCCACTAGGAACCACAGTTACAGATAATGCGCCAACTTTTGCATCATTAACCGATTTTAAAGTAACGGTTGCTTTACTGTCAGCATATTTTAAAACGGTTCCTTTAACCTCTTTAAATTCGGCTGTTACAATATTTAAGGGCAATTCTAATTCGGTAGTAACCCATAACTCTCCGTTTTCATCTTTGTCATTTTTAAAGGTATATTTCTCTGCGTTGTAACCTATAATAACCGCTTTTTCTCCAGTTGCTTTAAAATCAGATAATTTTGGTTTTGCCGCATTCATTTCGTCAACATCGGTTTTGGTTAGTTTAGCTGCTTTCTGCATTTGGGCTACAGGAACATCTACAAGCACTAATCCTGTACCACTTTTAAGGTCCATGAAAATACCAATAGAGGCTGGTCCAGCTTCAATATCCATTTTCGAAACATCACCATTAAATTTCACTTTAGTTTCTGCCGGAGCGCCAGGGGCATCTATTTTGTATTCCATGCCATACACTAAACTACCTTCGCTTAGTTTTTTTTGAGCTTGTGCGATTACTGCACTACTAATTAAGATGGCGGCTAAGACGCCTGTTTTGATAGATTTGAACATTTTATTTGTTTTAATTTTAATTTACCATTTTATTTTTTCTTTATCGAGAAACGACGCAATACCTTTTTTAAAATCGTCACTTTCTCTAACTTTTGCATTGGTCTGAACAGCTAGAGCTAAGTTTTTTTCGAGATCTGGGTATGTAGTCTGATTAATAAGCTGTTTAGTTACCATTAAAGCATTTTCCGAAGCATTATTACATAAATCTGTTGCAAAATCGCTTACCCTTAGAGCAATTTGTTCTTGTTTTGTTACAAAAGTTATGAGGCCATAATCCAATGCCTTTTCGGCCGAAAACAGTTCGCCACTTAGTAATATCTTTTTAGCAATAGTCTCGCTCGTTTTTCGCATTAATAAGCAAGAAACGATGGCTGGTACAAATCCTAGTTTCACTTCGGTATAGCCAAAATTGGCCTCAGGTACAGCAAATATAAGATCACAAACCGTTGCTAAACCGCATCCACCGGCAATAGCATGTCCTTCTATTTGCGCAATTACAATTTTAGGCAGATATAAAATAGTGGTAAAAAGCATTTTCAGGTTATTAGAATCTGCTAGGTTTTCTTCGTAGGTGTTTTGCTGTAATTGTTGTAAATAAGCTAAATCGGCACCAGCACTAAAAGTTGTTCCATTAGCCCTTAAAATAATAACCTTAACTTCATTGTCGGCGGCTGCTTTTATAAAAGTTTGGGTAAGTTGAGCTACCAATTCTGGGTTTAAGGCATTTCTTTTCTCGGGCCTGTTAAGGGTAATATACGCTATCCGATTAGCTACTTCATATAAAACAAGGGAATCGGCCATTTTATTAATTATTTAAGTCTATCAAATATGCTTTATTTTTCTTTAAAATATATGGCTGTAGTCGAATTTTATTTGCGTCTTTCCTATATTTATCTATGTTATAGTCCCGATTACTCGCATCGATAATTAACGAATGGAAAATAATATTTTTATATAACGTACTGGGTGCTATTTCTGGATTTTGATGAAACCAGACCATATCGAATACCCGGTGCCCAGCAATACGCCGGGCATTAAAATAGGGGTCGTATAGTAATATTTTATATTGATAAAAATGAAGCTGGTGGTCTTTTTTCTTAAAATGTGCTAGTGTCGTATCTGCTTCCCATTTTATAAAAACAACTGTTTTTATACGAATTTGCGATAGCGCAGGCTCAATATGGAAACGATAATTCTTATCAGATTCTGTTAAATTCGTAAGTAAAATCGCAGTCCTGGCGTTAATAAAAGCTACGGCATAATTCTTTTTCAAAGAAAAGAAGAGAATCTTTTTTTGTTGGCCTGTTGTAAATTGATGTACTACAGTTAATAATTGAAAAGCAAGCAGCCCCAGCAACGAAAGCATAAGTGATTTTTTATGGGAGTTGGCCAAGGCAATTAAAAATAGAAACAAGGCAAAGCTAAGGAGGAATAATTGAGGCCGATTAAACCAAACCCCGGAAATACCCGAAACTGGCAAATTCGCAATCCATTTTAAACCGCTATTCAAAAAAATAATAATCCATTCGAAAACCGGAGCCAGAAAGTAAAATTTAAATAAGAGGATAATAATTCCCAGGTACATTAATAAGGTTACCGGTAATAAGAGGAAGAGGTTACTAAAAATAAAATACAAAGGGAATTGATGAAAATAATATACGCTTAATGGAAAAGTCGCAATTTGCGCAGCTATACTTAACGCGACAGACGACCATAACCGATCGGCCCAACGGTGTTTAAAATAGCACCATTTGTAAATCTTTGGTTGAAGATATAGTAAGCCCAATACGGCCAAAAAGGAGAGCTGGAAACCTACATCCCAAATTAAAAAGGGATTATAAATTAAAAGACAAAATGCAGTAAATGCTAAGATATTATAACCATTGGTCGGCCTGTTAAAAGATTTTGCCAAAATATAGACCGTTAACATCATAGCCGATCTTAATACTGAGGGCGAAAAACCAGTTAATAGCGCATAAAACCAAATTAACAGGCAAATAATGGTTATTTTTATAAGACGCAACTTACTATTGCGATCGAGAAAAAGTAAAAGCCAGTTTAAGACGATATAAATTATACCCACATGCATGCCCGAAACAGATAAGGCATGAATAGTGCCGGTCTTGCTATAGGCTGCTAATGTTTCTCCACTTAAATCGGCTCTATAGCCTAATATTAAAGTTGAAGCCACCGCAAAAGCTTCGTCGTTTTTAATTATTTTCCGGTAAATTTCGACTTGCCTTTTTCTTAAATCTAAAGCATATTTAATAACGGAACTTCCATTTTGCCCACCTAGTTTTATCACTTGATTTTGTTTAACGAAAGCCTGCTGGTAGCAGTTTTTTGAAGCCAACCATGCCCTGAAATCAAATTCGGCAGGATTATAAGGCGGCGCTACCGGCAAATATTTTGCGGCTACCATTAGTTCATTACCATAATTAAGTTTAATCGGTTTTAGGCTATCGGTCTGAAGCGCAATTAATAAGATGCCACTTACTTTATAGGGTTGATAATCCTCATAGCCCGCAATTACTTCGGCATTAAACCTTAATATCCCATTAGTTTGTTGCGGCTCGCTACTAATCCAAATTTTTAAAATGCGATAAGATTTTGCTGCAAAATAATCAGGCGCTAAAAATTGTTTGTTTAAAGCACATAATAGGGCGCCAAATGCCATATAAAAGAAGAAAAATAAGATACCTGTAAAGTATTTGAATCGGTAGGCTTTTAGGCTTTTGTAAAACAAATTAATTAGGGATAACGATAAGATTAATAATATGTTAACTATTAAAATTGTTGTTAAATAAAATGGGGATTGTTGGCTATAAACGAAACAAATACCTAAAATAAAGGGGATTAAAAGGCGAACAAACGGGATTTCGGCGCTACGAATCAACGGAACTAAAATTGGTACCTAAACTGAACCTTGGCCTCCGATTTTTGATCGCCATTTATTTCATCTAAGCCAGTACCTATTACTGCGGCATTAGGGTAATAATATAGGGCATACCTAAACCATATCTCTACTTTTTTGGTCAGCTTGTATTTAACATTGGCATAAGTTCTTAGGCCTTTTCCACTATAGATTCCAAAACTAAAGTTATAGAGTACATCGTCTTCGTAGGCATAGAGCCTGCTGTTATAAGAGTGGGTGTTGAAATAGGCCAACCTTAAATTGCCCGAAAACCTGGAGTTATTTGGTGCATAACTAAAATCCTGGCCAACTAAATACCCAAATTCGGGAGACGAAACACCCTTTTTATACTGTGCTACTTCTACTTTGTTTTGAAAAGTAAATGTTTTATTTAGCCGCCAGCTTATATCGACCCGGTAAGATTCTTTTTTTATCTCGTCAAGGAAATTAATAGGTGCTATTAAATCGGTATTTTGCTGTTTTAATTCCGATTTATAGCGAACAGTTGCTTTAAAGGTTTTAGATGGCGTATAGGTAAGTTGCGCCAGTAATTCATCTCCTTTTGATGGCGCATCTACGCTAAATTTTAACCAGGGAAACCTGAAATAATCGGCATAAAGTGAAATTGTCCATTTCTGGAAGGGCATAATATTTAAACCTGCATAAAGACCCTGTTCGTTAAAACCTTCTGCTTCGGCTGTCGCCTGATTAAAAAAACTATGGTAATCTCTCTGATAGTTGCGTTGTAAAATTGCTGCAGAAACTTGGTTAGAAAAGCTTATTAAGAGCCCATTAACATAAGCTGCTCCATCTTTAAGGCTTTTTGCTACTTCTCCAAAAAGATACATGTTTTTGTAAGTATAACTATAGTAAAAACCAAGATTAGCCAAGTTTTTACCGCTAAGGTTATAAGATTGATAAATAGCAGGCCCCTTAATAAATGTTAAGTTATGATGCACCAGATAAGCGGTAGCCCCAATAGTTAAGGTGTTTTTTTGATATTGAATTGCAGTACCATATACCTGTTGCGTTAAACTATTAGCATTAGCTATTTCTGTTAATGTTCTGTGGTAACCAGTTTCATTAATGGTAGTTAGCTGCTTATTTTTCGTGGCTGCATCGTGTTTTCTATAAGAAATGAAAGGGCTAACAGCTAAGTGTTTGGATAACCTGATCGTACTTGCCAAACCCCTAAAAAACGCATATTCGTTGGCAGACGAATAAGGCTTTAAACCCACATCCTTTTTAGCGATACTAGTTACGTCGGCACCTTTACCATAACCAAAACCAGTCCATAATGCGATGCCCTGACCAAATTGTAAGCTATAATCGCCAATTATGATTTTTTTAAAGCTTCCCAGGTTAGTGAGGGTTATATTTGAAGAAATAAAATCGAGAGGTCGACTTACGAGTTTTTCGCCTGCATCTTTCTCCATAACCAGCGAGGCAGTGATGCGATTTGAAAAATTATATTTATAGCGGAATAAAAATTTTTCGGGCGAACCCTGATAAGTATTTCCTGGTAAATTTTTAAAGCCTTTTTGTGGTTCTAAGGTACTGGATAATCGCATTACCAGATCATTTTCGCCTATTTTGATTAATTTTTTAAAAGTTACCTTTTCTTGAAGGTCTGACTCATTGATGGTCACAAAAGGCAATAATTTTTGAATAGTTGCCGAATCGAAACTTGGAATTGCTTGTAGTTCCAAAACAGCTATTAATTTACCATTCGTATTTCGGTAAGCTAAGAGATTGGAGATCTGTAATGGAGATATAAAATATAGGCTTTTTAGTATTTCGGAGTCTGCTTTATTTAGATTAATAGGGTGTTTTTTAAAAAATAATAATCGCTCTGTTATTTCAGAAAGATCGAGATCTTCGGGAAGATCTTCGACAATGTCGCCTATTAAATCCTTTATTGTGATCTCTTCCTGAGCTTTTGCCATCGTGCTTATAAGAAGTAATATTATTATTAATTTAAAAAGCATAGCTAACGGTAATTTGAGGTAAATAACGGAGATCGGGATTACAGAGGAGTGCAAAATCTATTAAGATTTTTTGAGCGGTAAACCCTAAACCAAAATACTGTCTTATTGGTCTTAAGCTTATTCCGCCACGCAAACTAAACGCTTCGATAAATCTATAGTCAATGCCAACCGCTACCTCGGTCTTTTCATTTAAAGCCTTTTTAATAGTGGTTGCAATTAAAAAATTATCGTTTGCTTGATAAGCAATTCCTAAATGGGCAATGGTAGGGAGGGTAGCAACAGGTAATTTGGTGTGGTATTGTTCTGCCGACAAATTATTGAGGTAAATACCAAAGCATAATTGCTCGCTTATTTCATAAATGGCACCTAAATCTATAGAGTAGGCGATTGTATTACCATAGTTTGTAAGCTTAAGCTGATGGTAATTTCCTCTTAAACCAATGGCTAATTTAGCTCCAAATTGCCGCGTGTAAATCAACCCGGCTTTAAATTGATGGTATTCGGAAATACCATAACGCTGTAAATTGAGCGCTAAATAACTATGTTTAATAGGCAACAGAAATGCAAAAGATTGAGCGCTTAACCCGCTGATAAAAAAGTGTTTTTGATAATTAAAAAAGAGTAGTGCCGAAGTAATTTCCGGGATTCCTGCGGGGTTCGCTTCCACACTGCCTGCATCTTTAACCGCTGCGCCGTTGTTCCCCATTGCGGTTAACCTGGCGCCTTGGTTATTTTGCCCATAGCCAAAATTGATGCTCAAAAAGCATAAGATGATATTACAGATTTGCTTATTCATAGGGTTAGGTAAGCCTAAGGTAAACAAAATAATAGTTTATAAATAATAAATATTTGAAATAAAATTCTTTATTAATTTAATAAATATATAGTTAATTCTGTTTAACTGAATTGATTAATATTTTCAAAGCAAAAAACAGCCTTGTTTTAATAGGTTTTAAGGAATTTAATTTACACTTAAATAAGTAGGGAAGGGTGGAGAATAAAAGACGGAAAATTCTTTAATTAAGAAATTATGGCCTGGTATTTGAAAGTATTTGTTTTAATTGAAACATCCTATCCTAAACTTAAATCATATACCATGAAAACAATTATTAACAAAAGGACATTTCAGCTTACTGGGGTAATCTTAATGATTAGTGTATTATTTGCCGCCTGCAAAAAAAATAACGACGAAGTGGTGGTCAATGGCGAAGCTAAAATTAAAGCAGTAAATACTGTTCAGGGTTCAGATTCACAAGATTTTTATCAAAACGACACCAAATTAAATACCAATGCCGTTGCTTATGCGCAGTCGACCGAATATTTAACAGTAAAAGGCGGAGTAAGCTCACTTTTTTTTAAAGCTACCGGAACGCAAAATGTAAGTGCATCGGTAAATGCAGGGCTTGCGAATGATGCTTCCTATACTGTTTTTTATTATAGCGATGCCAGTGGATCGGGCCAGATTAAAGGCTATGAGGACGATAATACTGCTCCTACATCATCCAAAGCGAAAGTGAGATTTATTAATCTTGGCTCGGCCTTAAATAATACCATAAATGTAAATGTAGCAGGTGGAAGCACCATTCTTACCGGCCTAAGCTATGGTAACATCTCGGCCTACAGTAATATTGATGCAAATGTCGATTTAAGCTTAACAGTCTTAGGGTCTGTTACAACCACCGTAATTCCGGGATCCTCATTCCAAGCAGGTAAAATTTATACCGTTTGGTTCGATGCTGCAAATGCGACAACTGCACAATATCATGTCGTAGCACAGAATTAATAATTCGTTTTACGTTGTAAATTGCTCCTTGCTCTTTGTTCCCATGTCTTTGTCGCCTCTTTAACAAGGCTAACTTTGGGGCAAAGAGTAAGGACTTTTCTTATATTTGAAAATAATTAAGAAATTAATGCACTTGCAACTTAGAACTGTTAACGTTACCCGTTATGTTACGCCTTTACGCGAAGGGGGCTCAATGCCAGCTATCGCAGAGGCTGATGATGGGTTTTTGTATGTACTTAAATTTAGAGGTGCAGGGCAAGGTCATAAAGCCTTAATTGCCGAAATTATTGGCGGCGAACTTGCAAGAATAGCAGGGTTAAAGGTTCCGGAATTGGTTTTCGCGCAATTAGATGAAGCCTTTGGCAGAACAGAACCCGACGAAGAAATCCAGGACTTGCTAAAAGCAAGTGTGGGATTAAATTTAGCCTTACATTATCTTTCTGGGGCAATAACTTACGATCCTACAGTAAATAAAATAGATCCGGTACTGGCTTCTAAAATAATATGGCTCGATTGCCTCATTACCAATTTAGATAGGACAGCCCGAAATACCAATATGTTGCTTTGGCATAAAGAACTTTGGCTTATAGACCATGGTGCGGCCTTATATTTTCATCACTCCTGGCAAAATTGGGAAGAACAAGCCATGCGACCCTTTACCTTAATTAAAGATCATGTACTCCTGCCGCAAGCAAGCGAACTGGAAGCTGTTAATGTAGAGCTTCGTGAACTTTTTACGCCTGCAGCTATTTCGGCGGTTTTGGAGCTTATTCCCGATAAATGGCTGGACGAGGCAATATTTGCCAATAGCAATGAGCAACGTGCGGCTTATGCCCAATTTTTAAATACCCGCATTGCCAATGCAACAATTTTTATAAAGGAAGCACAAAATGCCAGAGAAAGACTTATATGAATATGCCGTAATTCGTGTTGTGCCTAAGGTAGAACGTGAGGAATTTATCAATGTTGGGGTAATTTTATACTGCGCTCGGCAAAATTTCTTAAAAACAATTACGGTGTTGAACGAATCCCGCTTATTGTCTTTTGCCCAAGAAATCGATCTCGATTTTGTAAGGAAAAACCTTAATGCTATTCAGTTAATTTGTGAAGGCGGTAAAAATGCCGGCCCAATTGGCTGCTTAGACGACGCTTCGCGTTTCCGATGGTTAACAGCCACAAGAAGTACTGTGGTTCAACCCTCTAAAGTGCACCCCGGTTTTTGCTTGGATGCCAATAAAACATTGCAAAAACTGATCGACGATTTAGTTTTATGAACCATGACCTTAGGAAATTTAAATAATTATAAAGAAACATTAATTTATGGGGTGGTTTTAGCCGTCTTGTTGGTGTTATTACGCTGGCTCGAACTTCGTTTCCTCATTATAACCCATGCTTTCGAAATTTATGCTGCTGCAATAGCGGTTTTATTTACTGGTTTGGGTATTTGGCTGGCTTTAAAACTTAGTAAACCAAAGATACAAACCCAAATTATCGAAAAAGTGATCGAGGTTCCCCAACAACCTCAGTTTGTTTTTAACAAACAAGCGGTAAGTAAATTCGGGTTAAGCTGTAGAGAGTTAGAGGTGTTGCAATTGATGTCTGAAGGCTTAAGTAATCAGGAAATTGCAGATCATTTATTTCTTTCCCTTCCTACCATTAAAACCCATGGGAGCCGCTTGTTCGAAAAACTGGAAGTTAGGCGGCGTACTCAAGCGGTAGAACTTGGGAAAAAACTTGCAATAATTCGTTAAAGAGCTTCATTTTCAAGAATTTTAATCAATTCATACTTTAGTATGAATGGTTTTTTATTTAAACTCTTTTAATTTGCAGTATAATTGAAGGATTTCAGATTCAGAACATTACAACATTGAAACAAATTTTATTGACATGAAGAAAAATATTTTAATATTCGGATCGATTTCCGGACTTATTGTGAGCTCGATGGCCATAACTATGGCTATAAAATGCGTTAATAATGAAGATTTCTCGGGAAACATGCTCCTGGGCTATACCTTCATGTTGTTGGCTTTTTCTTTTGTATTTGTTGGTATAAAAAATTACAGAGATAAGTTTAATGAAGGAATTATAACGTTTAATAAAGCCTTTAAAATTGGGCTTTTAATTACGCTGGTAGCATCGACTATCTATGTATTGATCTGGTTGATTACTTATTATTGTTTTGTGCCAGATTTTATGGATAAATATACAGCTCATGTACTTCGCGAAGCTGCAGCCAACAACCCTAGTAAAGTGGTGATGGACGAAAAGATAGCCGAAATGGCCAATTATAAGGAAATGTATAAAAATCCGGTTTTGGTGGTCTTGTTTACTTACCTCGAAATTTTCCCGATTGGATTACTGATCACTATAATTAGTGCGCTCATTTTAAAAAGAAAAGTAAATCCTAAAGCGAGCTAACTAAATCTAAATGCCTCGGGCGTAAAAGCTTTGACGGCGCTAGCTACGGAATAAAAGTCTTGTTTAGCACGATTATTGGCAAATCTGAACTCAAAATAAAAGCATCGTAGGCTTAGAATGGAGCAATAAGTTGGTTTGAACGTAAGATGAACGGGCTGTCTTATCCTTCTCCATAGCTAACAGAAAATAAAAGAATTTACGGAGGAGATAGTTTTTTTAATTTTTAGATGCCTGTTAAATGATGTATTTTTGCAGGCAAATAATTATATAATGAGCGCTATTCACGTAATCCCGGAATTTAAAGACTTTAAAACTTTCTATAAGAAAGCAGTGGAGCCACTAAGAAAGACGAATATTGGCCAAGTAAGGCTAGATGGTAAACTTAAAGGTGGCACAAGGAATGTTTTTGCTTATTTCTGGTATATGGATAAAAAATGGAAAGTTAATGCTGATACTTATATCGACCGGTTGAAAATTGCATTCGACGAACTTGCCAACACTAACGAACCTTTTGTAATTAAACCTACCAGAGACTATAAAGGCGAAACCTTAGCGATAAAAGGTCAGCCAATAAGAAATAGCAAGTTCTATGTTTACTTAGTAAATTAGAGTTCAAATACTTCTCCTTTTTCTGGTATAGCAACTGTATAACCTTCTTCGGTTAGGGCATCGGCCAGTGCGTTCGTGCTTTTATTTTCTCCATGCACCAAGAAAACCTTTTTCAGCTGTGCTCGATCCTGCTGCTTTACTGTTGCAACTAAATCGTTATGATCTCCGTGTCCACTTAACAGGTCAGTTTTTTTAATAGCCGCATAAACCATCAGGTCCCTGTTTCTTAACCTTACAATAGGATCACCTCTTAATAAACGGTCGCCTAAAGTGCCTTTTGCACAATAACCGATAAAGAGAATGGTACAATTCTGGATATTATGATAAAGATGATCCTGGATGCGCCCACCCTCGAGCATACCTGCCGAAGAGATAATAATACAGGGCTCCAGGTAATTACTTGCAGAGATACTTTCTTTCCTGTCTTGCACATAAATTAAATGTTCGAATTCGAATTCATCTCCATTTTTACGATAAAATGCCTTGGCTTCTTCACTTACCAAGTCGTGATGTTTCCGGTAAATTTCGGTCGCATAATTAGCCATCGGGCTATCTACAAAAATCTGCACAGGTGGTAATAACCCTTCGATAAATAATTGGTTTAAGGCAAATACAAGTGCTTGTGTTCTCCCAACACTAAAAGCAGGGATAATTAACCGCCCCTTATTTTTTATACAGCTTTCCGTTATGGTTTCAATGAGGGTTTCTTGCAAAGTAAGTGTTGCGGTGTGCATTCTTCCTCCATAAGTAGATTCGCAAACGAAGTAATCGACTGGTGGTAAGGGTTGTGGGTCTACCAATACCGGGTAATTTTTTCTGCCAATATCACCACTAAAGGCGATCCTTTTTGTAATACCATTTTCGATAATTTCTAAAACTATTGCAGCAGCACCTAACAAATGCCCAATCGGAATAAATGTAACGTTGATATCCCCATTAATTTTAAATGGTTTATTAAAACCGATGCTTACAAACCGATCTACGGTTTCCATTACATCTTTTTGCAGATAAAGCGGTTTAGGGCCACTACGTCCTCTTTTACTTCGAGAACGTTTATGTAGTTTACTTAAAAATATATTTACAGAATCGAGTAAGAGTAATTCGCTAAGATCGGCAGTAGGGGCAGTACACAGAATTTGCCCCTCGAAGCCCATGCGTACCAGGGTAGGTAAATTGCCAGAATGATCGATATGGGCATGCGTTAAAATTACGACATCTACAATCGATGGATCGAATGGAAAATGTTGATTTTCTTCCTGGTAGGTACCTTTTTCGTAATCCAGGCCACAATCTATTAAAATATTGTAATTCTCGGTTTGCAGCAAATGCATGCTGCCGGTTACTTGCTGGGCAGCACCCCAAACGGTTAGTTTCATGCGTTAATATTTCCTTCTATCGAAGAAGCAAGATATCATTTTTTATGATTAAAAAGGCGTTAAAATAACAAAGGGCTTTAAATTAAGCCCTTACGAATAGTCGAAATATTTACTTTTTTTCTGGTGGAGTTGAAACGATTTCTCCAAACTCATTTACATAAGCCATCATGCTTTCCAGGTCTCCGCCTGTAGAGTTTTGCTGACGTTCTTGTTTACGTTCTAGTTTTTCTTCTTTTTTCTTTTGTCTATTTTTTTCTAACTGTTTTTTCATGAAGGTAGCCTGCGACTTTGCCATAATTATATATTTTAATAAAAAACTGACTTTTCTCTGTGTGTTTACCTTTTGTTGATCCCTTTAAATGAAAAGCATGGATCAAAACATTATATTTTATTCTAGCATTAACGGTTTTAACAGCTGAAGAATAAGATGCTGATCAATTACATGATCGATCAGTAGGTGTGTTGTAAGAGAATAGCATATTGATATTCCGTTATTGCAAAGATACTAAATTTAATGCGGAAAATGAATTTGTATTATCGCCTGTTTGTAATAAATGGGGTTTTATAGCAGCTACATTTTGATTTAATTTTGAAGTAAAATTGTTTTTGGCATCATTTTTTCAGTACAATCTTTAATTAAACTAGATTTTTTAAGATATGAAAAAGATATTTGTAATTGTTATCCTTTCGGCTGTATTTGCCGCATGTAACAATAAAGCCAAAGAAGAAGCATTGGCTAAAGAACAAGCTATAGTTGCAATTAGAGACAGTTTAAAATTAGATAGCTTTAAAAAAGCAGATCTTGCAGCGCAACAAAGACTGGCTGAAGAAAAACATCAGGCCGCACTTGCAGCAACTACAAATTATACTTCAAGTGGTCGTAGCACCAGCACTAATGGGGGTACTGCTACCGTTAATAAGAAAAAAGGGTGGAGCGATGCTGCTAAAGGTACCGCAATTGGCGCCGGAGTAGGTGCATTAGGTGGTATACTGATTGATAAAAAAGATGGTCGCGGTGCGATTATTGGCGGTCTTGCCGGTGCCGGAGCTGGTTATGCAATTGGGAGGGCTCAGGATAGAAAAAGCGGTCGCGTGCAAAAGAAAAATTAATAGGACTCCTATAATACTTCTTTATGAAAATCCCCGATAACAACATGTTGTTATCGGGGATTTTAGTTAATGGAGAAATAGAAATTACTTTAACCCTAAGAAAAAAGATTGGAGCAAACCAAAATAGTGGCTATTATTGTGTCTAAAATTTTAGCCCTTGAAATTGTACATTGTTCTTGCACTTATCATACTCCTTTTGTTAATTGGAGTATGGATTTTAAATCTTCCTGTGTTTGGGAAACACCCGAAAAAGGGCCGCCAGCAAAGATTAAAAAAATTACCCAATTACGATAATGGCGAACTCAAAAACGAATCGTTTACCCCAACTAAGCCAGCAGATGTTTCTTATTGGGAAATGATTATAGCGCTTATTAAAGGAAATAAAAATGGTTCGCCAAAAAAACCACTCCCGCACCTAAAACCAGATTTTAATCGTTCCGAACAACTTAAAATTACCTGGTTTGGTCATTCTTCGTACCTTATTCAGGTCGATGGGAAAAATATTTTGGTCGACCCGGTATTTAGTGCCAGAACGTCTCCATTTCAATTTTTAGGAACGAAGAATTTTCTGGGTACAGATTTCATTGAACCAGCAGATTTTCCACCTCTCGATCTTATTTTAATTACCCACGATCATTACGATCATTTAGATTACCAATCTATATTAAAACTGAAAGCGCAAACCACTCATTTTGTAGCAACGCTTGGTGTGGGTGCGCATTTAACACATTGGGGCATCCCAGAAAATCAAATCACAGAGCTGGCTTGGGGAGAAACTACATCGTCCATGCAAGGTATAGCTTTTACCGCTGCCCCTGCGAGGCACTTCTCTGGCCGTGGCTTTAAAAGAAATCAAACCTTATGGGCATCATATATTTTAAAGACTAAAAACAATACGCTCTATTTAGGCGGCGATTCGGGTTACGATAAACATTTCAAAGAAATAGGCAAAAAATATGGCCCCTTCGATCTGGCTGTCTTAGAATGTGGTCAATATAATACGATGTGGCCATTTATACACCAGTTTCCGGAAGAAGTTGTACAGGCTAGTATCGATTTAAAAGCTGCCTGCTTTATGCCGGTTCATTGGGGGAAATATAAGTTAGCATTACACGATTGGGACGAACCGATAAAAAGAGTAGTTGCAGAAAGTAATGCATTAGGCATTCGGATAGCAACACCTATGCTTGGCGAATCATTTTACCTAGATGGCCCGCTGCCCAGCAGGCAATGGTGGAGTGGAACAAAATAGCTTAATTGTTGTTATAAAAATGTAAATTTAAACCTATGAAAACAGATCTTGTAGAAATTTTTCAGACCATTAGGGCCGAGATGCAACCGTATGCTACTACTGGTTTCGATGCCAGGGTAAATACGGATAAGGCTTACGACCTTTGGAGCGAGAAGGAAACCGAGATAGCCGGACGAAAAAAAAATGAGGTATATTTTGCTGGGGTAATGATTAGAAAAGGCTATGTGGGGTTTTATTATATGCCTGTATATGCCGAACCGGAAATGAAAAAAATATTCCATCCCGATCTGCTTAAGCTTTTAAAAGGAAAGGCTTGCTTTCATATCAAAAAATTAGATGAGCTATTGATTGGACAAATTGCCGATGCACTTGCTACAGGTTTTAAACGTTATAAACAAAACGGGTGGGTATAAAGCCTAATTGGCAACGGGAAGTACACAAGGCTATTACAGCTCTCAATTCGCAGGCCTTGTTAAAAAAAGATGGTCATTATCTGATGATAGATTGCAATACCAAGTTGTATATTCATTTGATTTCTTTGAGCCATAACTTTACACCCGAAAGTTTAATCGAACTTCAGGATAATTATGCTAAAGAAGAGAAGCTATTAGTTCACCTTTGGGAAGATGTCTGGCTAGCCAGACAAAACCAGGTTTTAAATCGAATTCGTTCATTTTTAGGGCTAAACAAAACTATTCATGGTCGTAAAACGAATGTTGTAATAATTAATCAGAAGCAGGCACAGGAATTTTTAGCCCAATACCATTTACAGGGCTTTGTAAAAGCAAAATACAATTATGGATTAATAATGGGCTCCGAATTGGTTGCTGTTGCTGGTTTTAGTGGGCAAAGACCTATGCGCAGTAAAGGGCCAAACTATTATTCGGCGGAGCTAGTAAGGTTCGCCTCTAAAAATGAATTAACTGTTGTTGGCGGCCTGAGCAAATTAATTCAGCATCATAGTAAACAGGTTAAAATTAACGATATCATGACTTATGCCGACCGCGACTGGTCTTTAGGTAAGGGGTATATCAAGTTAAATTTCGAACTATCGGCAATAACATCGCCAGCATTTTTATATGTAAACGAACAAAATGGATTAAGATATTTTCCGCATCGTTTACCAAAAGCAATTTTATCGGATTTTGAAACTCAAAATGAATTAGATTTAGAAACTTTTATGGCTAAACAGCGTTTTGTAAAAATATTTAATACCGGGAATTTAAAATACCATTTATACATTTAATGACAGAAAAACCCCTTTTAATTATTTTAGGTGCAACGGCTTCGGGCAAAACCAAATTGGCTGTGCAATTGGCTAAAACGCTTAATGCAGAAATAATAAGTGCAGATAGCCGTCAGGTTTTTAAAGATATGGATATTGGCACCGGGAAGGATTTGAGCGAATATGAGGAGGCAAATACCCCGTTTCATTTAATCAATATCAGGGCAGCTGGCGAAAATTATAATGTAAATGCTTTTAAAGACGATTTCTATAAAGCTTTTGAGTCGATAAGCCATCGTTGTAAATTACCTATACTTTGCGGAGGAACAGGAATGTACATCCATAGTATTTTGCAGAATCACGAATTTACAGCGGTTCCTGTTAATGAAAATTTAAGGGCCCGGCTTGCAGCGCTTACTAAAACTGAACTTCAACATACAACAACCAACTATCCGTCATCGCTAATTAGTCATGCCGATTTTTCTTCTACTAAAAGATTAATCAGGGCAATCGAAGTTGCCGAATACCTGCAGAATAACGAGCTGCCTAAAATTGAGCGACCCGATATAGATTTTCTGGTTATTGGACTGGTCGATACGGTAGAAAACAGAAGAGAAAAAATTAGGAAAAGACTGGAGGATAGATTAAACGAAGGCCTTATTACCGAAGTAGAGTCGTTACTAAAAAAAGGGATTAGTGCCCAGGTATTAACTTCTTATGGGCTGGAATACAAATTTGTGACGGCCTACTTAACAAACCAAATAGATTATAACACTTTAAAGGAACGATTAACTACGGCGATCTTTCAATATGCCAAAAGACAACAAACCTTTTTTAGGAAAATGGAAAAGGACGGTATAAAAATTAACTGGCTCGATGCTGGAGAAGATATAACGATGTTGAAAACACAAGCCTTGCAGCTTATCGAGACTCGGTTTCATTTTAAAAATAGGAGGTAAATATTACAGTATTTATTTAGTGTGGCATACATTTTGTTTTAATTGGCACAGAAAATAGGTAATAATGCCTTAAAATGAATTGAACGTTATTTTTTTAAAATGAGAAAATCTACAAAATTTTTAGCCTCAGCAGTAGCTGCAGTGGCTTTATTTTTTTCGACAAATGTAAATGCACAATCCACACCTAAATTTGGTATTGGTTTAAATTTAGGTATTCCAACGAGCGAGAATTATAGTTTTGCTATTGGTGGCGATTTGCGTTATCAATTCGACATCGACAAACAATTATCTGTTCCTATAACTGCTGGTTACACTCGCTTTATGGGGAAAGAAATTGGCAATACTGGTGCCGATTATGGCGATATCTCTTATATCCCTTTAAAAGCCGGTTTAAAATACTTTTTTAATGAATCTGGATCGGGGGTTTATGGCTTAGCAGAAGCAGGAGCAGGTTTTGGAACAAATTCAGGAAGTGGAACTTCATTCGTTTATTCGCCTGCGATTGGTTACTCATGGAGCAATGGTTTAGATTTAGCTGCTAAATTTGAAGGTTTTTCCAAAAACAGCATGAATACCGGGTATGCAGGTATCCGCTTAGCTTATGGTTTTAAACTGTAAATTTTAAGTGCAATAAAAGCGCCGTAGCATCAATTAAAAGATGATACGGCGCTTTTTTATTTATTCAGAACCGCAGCCAACTCGACCGGAAGTAAGGGTTTTTTTAAGAGTTTAACTACAAATATATTGGCCTCAGCTCTTTTAATATCACCAAAATCGAGCGTAGATGATAGCATAGCTACCGGACAATTATTAGTAAACGTTTTGGGTAATTTGCTATAATGATCTAAAAATTCGAAACCATCCATTTCTGGCATTTGGATATCGAGTAAAATGAAATCTGGTAATTTTTCTGGTTGTTGCAGATGCCTGCTAAGGTAATCTAAGCTTTCTTCGCCTGAAGAACAGCTAATAATTTCGTCAAAAAGATTGGCCAAAGTGATAATTTTGGAATTGATTTTCAGGTCAATTTCATTATCATCGATTAACATTACTCTTTTGTACTTATTTAACATTAGGAATGGTTATTTTAAACGTGGTGCCATGGTCTAAATCGGAGGTAACCGCAATACGGCCATTAATTTTATTCAAAGCCTCCTTAACGATAAATAAACCCAGGCCACTACCATGATGGTTTTTACTTTTAAAGAATTGTGTAAATATTTTTTCTAAGTGTTCATTAATAATGCCAATACCATTATCAGCGATGCTAATCTCTGCAAATTGAAGCGTAACCTGAATGGTAATAGTTACTTTTTTATGGAGTTCGTTTACTTTCTGGTACTTAATGGCATTAGAAATAAGGTTGCCCATAATTACTTCAATGCGAAATAAGTCGCCTTTAAAAGGCACAGACTGATCTATATGGGTTGTAAACTGGGTATCTTTATTGGCATAGGCATATAGGTCTATTAGTTCGGCAACGAGCGATTCAAATTCTATTTCGGCTGCCTCAGCCTGTGTTTTATTGTTCTTATAATATTGGAGGGTTTTTTGGATATAATAATCCAATTTATTAGAGCAACTTTCTATCAGACTCCAATATTCGCCACTCGAATGATAGAGGTTTTCCATTTTTACTAAATTTACAATTCCGATAACTGAAACCAATGGTGCTCTTAGTTCGTGCGAGATACTATAAATAAAACGGTTTAGTTCGTCGTTCGTTTTTTCGAGTTCTGCTATTTTATGGCGGAGATCTATTTTGGCTTTGTAAGCATCGTAAGCATTTTTAATAGAGTTATGTAATTCGAGATCGTTCCAGGGCTTGGTTATATAACGATAAATATCGCCGTGGTTAATTGCATCGGCTAGTGCCTCAATATCGGTATAACCAGTTAAAAGGATTCTAATCGGATCGGGATAAGTTTCGGTAATACTTTTAAAAAATTCTACCCCCGTAGTATTTGGCATTTTCTGATCGGCGATGATGACCTGAATGGCCACGTTTTGAAGAATTTTGAGGCCATCGGCAGCAGAAATTGCCGTATAAATCTCGTATAACCTCCTAAAGCTGGCTTTAAAAGCCTGAAGGTTATTTTCTTCATCATCGATATATAATACTTTTATGCTTGGCGCATTCATCATCGCTCTATTTATGTATTTACGTTCAATGTAATAATAAATTCTGTGCCTTCATTTACTTTTGAAATAACATCTATGTGACCTTTATGTTTTTCTATAATACTAAAAACGATTGAAAGCCCCAGTCCAGTACCTTCTCCAACTTCTTTAGTCGTAAAAAAAGGTTCAAATATCCGGTGTTTTACCTCGTCTGTCATTCCGGTCCCGCTATCTTTGATGCTAATTTTTACCTGCTGCTCTATATACCAGCTTTTAATGGTTAAGAATTCTTCATCGCGCTGGTTTTCTTTAGATTTAATAGCTTGAATTGCATTCGAAACCAAGTTCATAAAAACCTGATTAATTTTACCTGGTAAACATTCTACTTTTGGCAGGTTGCCAAGTTCTTTTATTACCGTTAAGTTATCTGGTAAATTATTTCGCACCAATACTAATGTAGATTGTAGGCCTTCATTTAAATCGATCGGCTTCATATCCGTTTCGTCGACACGGCTAAAATTCCTCAGACTCCTTATAATTTCTGCAGTACGTTTAGCACCTTCACTGATCCCCGAGAGGAGCGAAGTTATTTCGTTATTAACAAATTTGAGGTCTATCTGCGATTTAAAACCTTCTATTTCTTCAATTTGTGCTTTAATGTCTTTGTCGAAATCGATATTCTCGTACCTGGATATGATCTCCTTTAGGTCGTTAATGTCTAATTCTAGCGGTTTAATATTCGAAGTCACGAAATTAATTGGATTGTTAATTTCGTGAGCAATACCTGCAGTTAACTGACCAAGTGCAGCCATTTTTTCTGCATCGACCAATTGCGATTGCGTTTCTTTAAGGTTGGTAAGTGTTACATTTAAGGTAGAATTGGTATTTTGCAATTCTATAGTTCTTTCCTGAACGCTTTTCTCTAATACAATATTTTGTTCGCGAATAAGTCTTTCGTTTTCTAAAGATGCATTAAGCGCTTGGGCTTGGGCAACTTCGTTTTCTTTTTTAAAGAAATTAATCTTGTCTGCCAGTGCGAAAGACAATAACATAACCTCGATAGCAGAAGCAATTTGAATTAAATAAATAGTGAAATTATTATAAGGGATGATGCCATAATCTTTCATAATAAAAAGAATAGCTCCGATAAGTAAGACCGACCAGGCCACTAAATAATATCCTGCCGGCTTAAAATGCCGCTTAAAGTATACAAAATTTGCAGCAGAAAGCGCTAAAATCGTACCCGTTATTGTTAAAAACTGCATTATTATAAATGCGGCGTTAATTCCTATAGTAAATAATACAACAAGATTTAAAAGTGTTAAATAAAAGAAGATCGTGATTAAATTATGCCAGGTTTTCGAAAATACCTTGGTGTTTAAAAAAGATAAGGTAAATAAGCTGGTAAATACAAGCGTAATACTCGCAAATAATACAACCGAATAGGTGTTAATGAGTACCTGATCTGGCCAGAAATATTGTGCGGAATAACCCTGAATGGAAACCTGGGTTAGCCAGGTAAATAAAATATAAAAAATATAATATAAATAGCTCTTATCTTTAATAATAATACATAAAAATAGGTTGTATATGAACATAATGGCCATAATGCCCGTATAAAATCCGAAAATTATCTCCCGCAAAGAAAATGTTTCGAGTAAGGCCGGGTCGTCGCGTA
Source organism: Bacteroidota bacterium (assembly GCA_040388055.1). Taxonomy (GTDB): domain Bacteria; phylum Bacteroidota; class Bacteroidia; order Sphingobacteriales; family Sphingobacteriaceae; genus Pedobacter. The sequence goes on along the minus strand of JAZKCO010000007.1, from coordinate 71,839 downwards.
TCCGAATGGGTGCTAAAAAGGTTTCATTCGATTTTAACCTTAAAAAAATACGGCTTCCTGCGAGTAAAGTTTGAGGCAGTTTAAAAATTTTCCCCTGTGTTAAATTGTTATTAGTATAAGGAAAAGAATGATAAGGTCTTACCATGCTAATGGAACCATCAGGATAATGAATATACATTTCGGCCATCGACAACCGGGATTGATCGATAAAGATGTTGCTGTTAAAAAAAGCAAGGTCTTTAATTACACTTAATTTTATCCAGATTGTGGCTTTATCAATTCCATAATTGAATATATCGGTTTTCGAGGGGATAAATTGTTTTGTTAATATGTCTTTAATCCCTGCTTTATTACTTTCGTCTCTATAAACCTCTGCATTAAAGCCATTCGTATTTAATTCTTGTTGGAAATAAGCGCTATGGCCTGTAAAATAGCTTAATACAAACAGGAAGATTAGAATTTTTTTCATCTGGTTTAGATACTTAAATCGAAATGCAGGTTAATAATCTCGCCCGTCTTAGATTCTATCTGCTGGTGCGTTATCGGATTTGCACGCATATTCATGGCAATGCTCCTTTCTGGCTCGTGGGTTAGGGGTAGATTTTTGATATCGTCGACTAAAATGGAGGTAGCGGTTAAATCTTCTTTTGGATAATAAAATTTACCATTAATGCCGATTTCGTTAATTACTCTAAATCCGCCTCTTATCGAATTCCGATAAGTCGCCGGGGCACATAAACCAAATAAAGTACTTAGGTTAATAAGGTCGGCATAGGCCACGCAAGCGGTACTTAAGTGCATACTGCCAATTCCTAACCCCGCAATTTCCCACGAATTCCATAAACCACAAAGCTCTCCAGTACCATTATCGGTTCTTTCTTCGACCATTTTATAGATGCGATCGTCCATATAACCTACGGCATCTTCGATGGGTAAAGGATTTTTCCGGTTAGCCTGCTGTATTCTGCCACCAGCAAGTGCCTTCCCACCTTCTTCTGCAGTTACCATAATTACAAATACATCGGGATTAAGTACCCAATCGATTTTAGCAGAAGTAATTTGTGTAATCCCAAAAACCTCCAGTACATGGGTATGGCCCTCAATAAATTTCATACAGGAAGCCCGATCGTCGACTGCTCTAAATGCGCTAAAGTATAGGTTGTCTATAGGTGGTTTATGCTCTTCCAATGGAAAATATTTTAGTGATTGATTTTCTAATTGTTCTTTTTGGTGATGGAGATGCTTTAAAAATCCGGAACATGAAAATAGGTTGGTCCTGAGCTTCGCTTTCGAAAATTTGCTTAAAATTTTCTTCAAGTTGCCTTAAAACTGCTTTACCTTCGGCCGGAATATTTAAATTGTTTTCTACACTATTTTTATAAAAAAATAAGAGGGGTACATTTACAGGATGCAGCTGCAAGTTTAAGCCAGTCGCACCAAGCCATAATTTTTCGGCTGCCATACCACCTTCTATAAATGAGTTAATGGTACCTTTTGGCATGGTAATTAAGCCAATAGCAGACGATGCCATAAACTGGGACATCGATAAACGTTTGAAACCACTGCCACCATTAATCTGCTGTAAAAAGCTAATCATCCGTTTATCTTTTAAAAGGCGAATTCCAATCTGATCGTTATTACTTAAATCGAGGGTATCGATACCAATCCCATCTTCGGTAGTCATCACTTCGTCCATATCCCATCGCATTTCCCTGGTAATAAAATCGTCGTGAGCTGCGGGAATAAACATTCGTAATAAATCAGTGTGTGTCGAAATTGCTGCAATCGACTTTATTTTTTCTGGATCGGTAATCCAGGTAAGTTTGGCTTCGGTTATTTGTTTAACCAGATCGTTTAAATAGGTTAAATCGGCTTCATTAATTTCTTGTCGAGGTCCAATCTTCCGGTTAGTATGCCTTAGGTCAATTTGCGAAGCCAAATTCTTTTCTTCCGAACTAGGTTCATAAGCTGGAGTAAAACTAAACCATGCAATATGCTTGGGAGCTAATTGCGGAGTTAATTTCCAGTTTACTTTAAGATTAATATTTGCTGCTGCAAGTAATAAATTTTCTATAGCTGCACCAAGAGAAGTATAAGAAGAAATATATTGTGGATCGAGATAGGCTTGTGCGGCACTTTGCTCCAGAAAAAGATGGAGTAAACCATTTTGATAATGGAAATGCCAAGGCTGATTATTTCCACCCGACGGAGCTTTGCCAGCTGCTTTAATTAACTGCTCTAATTGTAGCTGTGACAAGGTTGTTTGCGGATTGTTTTCGAACGCAATCTGATAAGTAGCTATAAATTCTTCTAACTCGTCGTGTTGAAGTGGCAGGATTGGTTGCGATTCGGTTACTTGAGGCTCAGCTTTTAAGGGATCGTTAATCAATTCGTCCATATCCAGAAAAAACCTGCCGGAAACACTTAAGTTGTTTAGTAAAATTTTTCGGGCCAGATCGGCCGTTATCCCACCACCATAAGTAACTGCGCTTGCAAGCTGGGGCCATGTAGAAATAGTAGCCATAATTTCTACTGCCGATGCTTTCATGCGGGGCGATAGCGTTTCTACACCAGTAACAGCAGTAATATAGGGGATTCTTTCGTCCATAGTAGAAAGCGACTTATACTTTTCCATGTCCAAATGTTCGACCATACCATGCAATACTGGTCTTTCGGGCTCTAAATCGAACCTCTCGATATCGATTGTACCGCGGTCGCTGCCTTCCATAAGTACTGGAATACCTAAAGCTTTCGCTTTTTTGCGCGAATTAATTTTAATATCGAAACTATCGCACTCGTCTATTAGCAAATCTAATTTGCCGTTTTTTTGTAAGAAATCGTCAAGATTGTTATCCGTAATTCCTTCCTCGAAACAAACCACTTTTAAAAAGGGGTCTATTTCTGCAATTTCTCTGGCAACAATTACAGTTTTCTTTATTTTTATATTTTGGATACCTGTTCTTATTCTATTAATATTACTTAGGTCGAGCTCGTCGTAATCGGCAATCCGCAATTCACCAAAACCTCTTTCCATCGCCAGGGTTAGCGAAACAGATTGACCAACAGAAAGGCCCATTACCCCAATTTTTTTACTAGCCAGCGCTTGTTGCTCCTGTTCTGTAATTTTATGTTTATTTCTATTAGTTCGAACAATGGTAAACTCTTTTTCGGCTAATAAATGGACCAGTGTTGCCGACCATGGATAATAAACCCAGATCCCGTATTCGTCGGTTGGCCTTTCCTTAAATTGAGCTGTTACCGCCTTTGCTAATTCGGATGGAGGTAAAAAAATAATAGTTGGATGCAGGCATTTGATTAATTCTTCTACCTGGGCAATAATATGGTCGTAAACCTTCAAATCTTCCTTTGTCGCAATCAGTTCTTCAAATGCTTGTTTTTCCGTTAATTCTAGAAGGTTAAAGAAGAGGGGTTTATAAGTGTTTTTTAACTCTTGAGTACGATCAATGAGTTGGGATAATTGGAGCGCTGAACCAGTTTTAGGCTGCATTTGGTAGGTTAAATTGGGGCTTGAAAATATTAAATATACAATTAAATGTTAAAACAACTAAATTAGTCTTTTAAGAGTAATAAAAAAAAAGTATTTTTAACTTTTATTTACACACAAATGAGCGCAAATATATTATATGTAGATGACGAGCCACACAATTTAAGTGCTTTTGCAGCTACCTATAGAAGATTATACAAGATTTTTACCGCCGAGTCGGCCGACGAAGGTAGGAAGATTTTGGATAGAGAAGATATACAGGTTGTGATTACCGATCAACGGATGCCAAAAACTACTGGTGTCGAATTTTTGGCCTCGATTTTAGAAGTTCATCCTGAGCCTATAAGAATGATTTTAACTGGTTATACAGATATTGATGCGGTTATTGATGCCATAAATAAAGGACAAGTATATCGGTACATCCAAAAACCCTGGATGGACGAAGACCTGCGGATTAATATAGAAAAAGCAATAGAAATTTATACACTCCGTAAAGAGAACAAAGAGCTTACCGAAAAATTACTGATTGTAAATAAACAACTAGAATTTTTAGCAAGGCAGAACTTGTTGTCGTAGGGAGATAAGTAGGCAATTCGTTCCTTAAAGGCATCTTAAATTAATGAAGAATTCTTCTCTCTGGCTCTTATGCATGCTATTTGTGGTATTTGCTCAAAATGCTAAAGCACAAAGTATTTCTAATGAAGGGACAGAGTTTTGGACGGTGTTTCCTACCCACGATCCTAGTGGTGGGAATTTGGCTACAATGAACGTAAATGTAACTTCTAAATATAGTTCTGAGGTTACAGTAAGCTGCGGCGGTTATTCCGAGACAAAACCCATACCTGCAAATACAGTAGTTACATTTTTGGTTTCCCGGTCAGACTCTTATATCGATTATACGGATAGTAATATGCGGCTTACAAATAGAGGCATTCATATTGTTGTTAGCCCGGGCCGACCTAAAGTAGTTGCCTATAGCCATGTATTTGCATCGGCCCGTTCGGCCGCGACCTTGGTTTTGCCTATCGAATCTTTAGGCCAGAAATATTATTCGATGAATTTTAATCAGGATGCTTCTAATTCGGGTCAAAACTACCTGGTATTAATTGCGGCTGAAGATAATACAAAATTGCTATTGCATAAAAGCACAGGTACGGTAACGGTCGATTTACCTAAAGCTGGTGATGTTTACGAATATTTAGTATCGGATAAAGAAGATTTAACAGGAACTTTTGTGGAAGTAGATCCTGTTTCGTCGCCCTGCAAACGTTTCGCTGCTTTTTCTGGAAGTACTTCGATTTCTATTGGTCCATGTGGCGGTTCGAGAGATCCTCTATTACAGCAACTTTATACCCTAAATAGCTGGGGCAAAAACTATGGTTTAGTGCCATTTAAAGAACGGAGCTATGTCTTTAGAGTAATGGCAGGGGAAGATCAGACTATTGTTAAATTAAATGGAGTAGCAATCGCCACGCTTAATAAAGGGCAATACTACGAAAGTGGTATTGTGAGTGCTCCAGGTATTGTAAGTGCAGATAAATTGATTAGTGTAGCCCAATATTCCCTAACTCAGGCTTGTTCTGGTATAGGCGGCGGTAGTTTAATCGGAGACCCGGAAATGGTGTTACTTAATCCGATAGAATTTAACATTAAGAATATTACTGTTTTCTCGTCGAGTAAACAGGATATACGCGAAAAATATATCAATGTGTTTATGAAGACAGAACAATCGTCGACATTTAGAATAAATGGTGCACCGCCAACTTATGAGGTATGGCAAACGATGCCTTCAGATCCTACTTATTCCTTTATCCAGGTTCAAGTGGATAACGAAAGTTTAACCTTAACGGCTGCCGATGGGTTTAATGCTATTGCTTACGGTTTTGGAAGTTTTGAGTCTTATGCCTATTCGGCTGGTACTAATTTGGCCACTAATCAGTTCTTAACTTTGTATAATAAAAATTCGAAGCTCGACAATTTGGCTGCATGTGTAGGTCAGGCTAACGATTTTAAACTTACGGTGCCTTATCAGCTATCCAAAATAAGCTGGAATTTTGCAGACGGAAGCAATTATACGGATCAGCATATTACGGCACCTATTGTTACTACTCAGAATGGAACAACATTATACACCTATACCTTTGCGATTAATAAAGTCTTTAATACCATTGGTTCCGAATCGTTAAATGCAATTGCCACAGTTATCAATTCGACTTCTGCTTGTATATCTGGCGATTTAGAACTCGACTTTACTATAGATGTGTTGGAATTACCCACACCAAATTTTACACTTTCTACAACAGATGTTTGCCTGGGCGCCGAAGTTAAGCCCATAGATAGTAGCAATGATCCGGGGGGTGCGATTTCCAAATGGAGATGGCAGTTCGATAACGGACCGTTTATTGAAGAAGAAAGCCCTTCGCATATTTTTACAACAGGTGGCATTCATTCCATTAGGTTATGGGTAGCCAATGCGGGTGGTTGTTGGTCTACGGATGCTAAAGAAATAAAGCTCAATATACCCGCCAATAAAATCTTCCCGAAAATTAATTTTCAGGCACCGCCTTTAGTTTGTTTTAACGACAATAAAATACAGCTTGCAGCCAAAGAAACCCTGGGTTTAAACGGTACCGGTATTTATTCTGGTAATGGAGTAAATGCAACGGGTTTATTCGATCCGGCACTAGCTGGTGTGGGTATACACGAGCTTACCTATACTTTTACCTCTGTAACAGGTTGTACTAATTCGGTAATACAAACAATAGAGGTATTAGCTATGCCAATTGTTAATGGCCCTTTAACTGTGTATATTCTTTCGGGCGGACAAAAAGCAATTCCGATAACAGCCATCGGCGCCAATTTAAAATACAAATGGACACCTGCAATTGGTTTAAGCAGTGATGCAGTTCTAAATCCGATTGCCTCGCCCGAAAAAGATACCGATTACCAGCTTACAGTTTCTATAAATGGATTATGCGAAGTTACCCTTAAAGTTACCGTTAAAGTGCTAGACCAGCTAAGTCCACCTAACTCGTTTAGCCCTAATGGCGATGGTGTAAACGATGTTTGGAATATTACGTCGATCGATTCTTATCCGAATGTTGAGGTGCTGGTTTTTGATAGAGGCGGGCAAAAAGTGTTTCAAAGTTTAGGCTATGCAAAACCTTTTGATGGCAATTATCAAAATAAACCATTACCTGTTGGGGTTTATTACTATATTATAGCTCCAAAAAATGGTAGAAAAACAATGACAGGCTCCCTTACTATAATCAGATAATTTGAAAAAGTATATTACCCTATTAATTGTGCTGGTTAGTTTGCAGGTTTTTGCACAACAAAGACCCCAGTATACCCAATATATTTTCAATAATTACCTTCTTAACCCGGCATTAAGCGGTATTGAAAATTATACCGATTTTAAAGCTGGTTTTAGAAAGCAATGGAGTGGGATTGAGAATGCTCCACAGACCACCTTTGCATCGGCACATTGGAGTTTAGGCGGTAATTATTTGTGGAAAAACCCACTATCTTTACCAGAACGTGGCGAGGATCCCATGAGCGATAATTATATGCAAAACTATACCGCTTCGCCTGCACACCATGGAGTGGGTGCAATGGTGGTATTAGACAAAGCGGGCCCCTTATCGCGATTGGATGCCGATTTAACCTATGCTTATCACATGCAACTATCTGGGACGTTAAATTTATCGCTTGGTGTGGCTGCGGGTTTAACAAGGTTTAGCTTAAATAGAGGTGCTTTAACTTTTGAAGATCAAAATGACCCGGCTTTAAATCATACCATTGTCGGGCAAACTAAACCAGATTTAGCACTTGGTCTTTGGTTATATGGGGCACAGTTTTTTGCTGGAGTATCTGTGCAACAGATTTTACCCCAAAAATTATCATTTACAACAGACCCTGCTTATAATTTGGGAAAAGAAGTGCCCCATGCTTTTGCAACCGTAGGCTATAAATTATTTATAGACGAAACGATTTCTCTAATGCCCTCCGTTATGATAAAGTATGTTCGTCCAATGCCACTCTCTGTAGATGCTAATTTAAAGCTCAATTTTAAAGATCGTTTTTGGATAGGAGGGAGCTATCGGTATAAAGATTCTTATGCCGGGATGATCGGTTTTAACTTTAGTAAGTTAGCCAATTTAACTTATGCTTATGATGTAACTACTTCAGAACTAAAAGGCTTTAGTAAGGGAAGTCACGAAATTGTATTGGGCATTCAATTAAATAATGTTTACGAAGCTGCAAGTAACATGCGGATGTGGTAAATTAACTAACTAATTAAAGTTCTCTCCTCAGCCTGGCTACTGGGATATTCATTTGTTCGCGATATTTAGCTACCGTTCTCCGCGCAATGTTATAACCTCTTTCTTTTAAAATTTCGGTTAGTTTTTCGTCAGCCAATGGCTTACGTTTATCTTCATTACCAATACAGTCTTCCAGAATTTTTTTAACTTCTTTATTTGACACTTCCTCGCCACTTTCGGTCTGAATGGCTTCGGAAAAGAAAGATTTTAATAAAAATGTGCCAAACTCTGTCTGTACATATTTCGAGTTGGCCACTCGAGAAACGGTCGAAATATCCATCGCAATTTTATCGGCAATATCCTTTAGAATCATTGGCCGCATTTTACGTTCGTCGGCGGTTAAAAAATATTCGTACTGGTAATGCATAATTGCATTCATCGTTTTTAGCAAAGTTTGCTGCCGTTGTTTAATGGCATCGATAAACCATTTAGCCGAATCCAGTTTTTGTTTTACAAACTGAACTGCTTCTTTTAACTTTTTGTCTTTCTGGGTAGCTTTGTCATAATGCTCGAACATATCCATATACGAACGGCTAACTCTTAATTCCGGAGCATTTTTCGAATTAAGCGTCAATATTAAGACTCCATCATTATTGCTGATATGAAAATCTGGAATAATTTGTAATTGCTTGGTAGTTACCTGATTAGAATCGCCTGGCTTAGGGTTTAGCCGCAAAATTTCTGCAACCACTTCTTTTAGTTCGTCGTTATTTAAACCCACAGATTTCTCCAGCTTATCGTAATGTTTACGCGTAAATTCGTCCAGATGATGTTCTACGATGGCAATAGCTTTTTTAATAATCGGGTTATTGGGGTCTTTTCTCTTTAGTTGTAAGGATAAACATTCTTGCAAATCCCGGGCGGCTATACCTGGCGGATCAAAACCTTGAATAATTTTTAACATTTCCAAAACGTCTTCCTCTTCCACCATTACATTCTGCGAAAAAGCAAGGTCGTCGATCATCGAGGTAATTGGGCGTCTTAAATACCCATCGTCGTCTAAACTGCCAATAATTTGCTTACCTATAATGAAATCACGATCTGATAAAGGAACAAGGTCTAATTGTTGCTGTAGGCTTTCGAAAAATGTACTTTCGATGGCTATGGGTGTTTCCTTCTTCTCCTCATCGTCGTCACTATTGTTATAAGAGGTACCATAATCGTTGGTATTATCGTCTTGTAAATAATCGTCTACGTTAAATTCGTCGGTACTCGTTTCTTCATTCGTGTCTTTATTAAAATCGTCTGAGTTGTCGTTTAGGTCGTCGTATTCGTTAACAGGTTCTTCACTAGTCATTAAGCTGGGATCTTCCAGGGCAGGGTTATCTTCCAGCTCTTCCTTTATACGCGTATCCAGCGCCACAGTTGGTATTTGCAATAGCTTAATAAACTGTATTTGTTGGGGCGATAACTTTTGCAGTAACTTTTGCTGTAAATGCTGTTTTAACATAGGTATAAGGAAGATATTTATTTTTCAAAATTAAGCATTTGCTTTAAATTAAAAGCAAAAGGTATTTGTTATTATTTCATTTTAATTTTATTCTAAGATTTATTTGTTGAATGTAATATTTTTAATACTTTTATTTTAACAAATTAAACTAAAATAAAATAATATGGGCTTTGTTAAAGAATTTAAAGAGTTTGCAGTTAAAGGAAACGTAATGGATCTGGCTGTAGCGGTAATTATTGGCGGTGCTTTTGGTAAAATAGTATCTTCACTAGTAGACGATGTATTGATGCCGGTAATTGGCACCATAGTAGGCAACGACTTTGAGAAACTCACAACAACGATAAATGGAGCCACGGTAAAGTATGGCATGTTTATCCAAAATGTAGTGAACTTCATTATTATTGCTTTTGTTATTTTTATGATGATTAAAGCAATGAATCAGATGAAAAAGAAAGAAGAAGTTGCTCCGTCTGCACCACCGGCTCCAGGTAAAGAAGAAGTCTTATTAACCGAAATAAGAGATTTATTAAAAAACAAGTAATTGTTAAACCTTGGCAACTTTATTACCAATTGTAATAAGGTTGTCAAGGCTAATTCAGTCCTTCCCCTCAAAAAGTCCTTTTCACATCCGGATTGGTAACAATAATATAGTCGCCAAGTTGTTGATAATTAGCCCAATTGGGTGCTTTAAAATCGGCCGCCGAAAAACAAGAAATATTTAAGATAACTAACTTAGGCGCATAACCTTTAAGCTTGGCTAAAGTGCCCAGTTTCTCGTCGCTATGAAAACGGCCGTTTACCTGGAAAATTTTCTTCCCTTTATTACTTTTAGCATATTTTGCTATAGACCAGGCCATTGTTGCATCCCAAAAGTTTTGAGTCTGATAAACTTTCATTCCTCCCATGCTATGGCCTCCTAAAGTTTCGATAAACTTATCGTTATATCTTCCGGTTGCAGTGTCTATAGGGAGTGGCGCAAAAAATTGTTTAGAGGTTTTGGGAAACTGATTTAAAATGCTTAGCCCATTTCGGGTTACCGCATTGCTATACCTTGCTGCAGCATTTCCCCCAACAACGGCTAATTTACTTAATTTAGCCAATTCGATAAGGGGCTTATAATCTTTATAATTGTTCCAGGCCCGGGCTTCTTTTATAAAGTTTTTCTCTGTAATAAGACCGCTTAAGTATTCGTTAATTACAGATTGTACATCAGTATGAAACATTTCCATAGTTAAAGCGACTTTACCAGGATAAGCATTAATTAATTTTCTAAAAATTTCGGCTTCTAAGTAATGCCCTACAGAATCGTTATGCTCTTCGCCAAAAAACAAGACATCAGCAGTATTTATATGATTAATTATTTCGTCGAGCGCGATCGTTTTTTGTTGTTTTACATCATAAATCTTAAATTGCTTGTTTATATCCTGAGCAATTACAAATAGTGGCAATAACAAGGCAAAAAGGCAACATAATCTTTTCATATAAGGTTTATTATTTAATGAATAAATATTTGGTTATTTTGAAGCCCTAAATTAACAAATAATTTTACCGATTAATTAGGGCTTTTTACCGATCATAAACTAACGAATAACAGTTTCGTGTTGGCTATGGTTTAAGTTAGCTATACATTTGAGACATCATAACAAAAAAGAAAATGGAAAATAATAATAATATGACAAATCGTTCTGGCAAGGTTTGGGCCGGTTTGTTTATAGTTGGCATAGGTTCGCTTTTATTGCTGGATAATTTAGGGCTTAATTTACCGAATTGGCTTTGGCATTGGAGTAATATCTTAATCGTTATTGGTCTATTTGTCGGGATTAAGCATAATTTTAGAAATAGTGGTTGGTTTGTAATGGTACTTATCGGCTCGTTTTTTACTTTAAAAGAGGCATTCGATGATAACCTTGACTTTGGTAAGGTTGTATTTCCGGTAATGCTGGTTATCTTAGGTTTGTTTATTCTTTTTAAACCTAAAAATAACTGTCGCCCAAGGTTAGACAGGCGGAGAGGACGTTTTGGCCGCAGAAATTCTTTTCAAAATTTCCCGGAAGCAGACGAGCCAATGCCTTCGGCAGCGGAAGAAAAACCAAATCATAACGATTATCTCGATTCTGTAAATGTTTTTGGTGGAAGCCATCAGACTGTTTATTCCAAAAACTTTAAAGGTGGCGAAATTGTAGCTGTTTTTGGAGGCTGCGATGTTAACTTAACACAAGCAGATTTTGAAGGGGAAATTATATTGGATATTACGGCCATATTTGGCGGGGCTAAGATTATTATCCCACCAGGATGGCAAATAAAACCAGAGGTAACTGCTGTTTTTGGCGGTATGGACGATAAAAGGAGTATTCAGCCCGCAATAGAGGGCCAGAATAAATTGCTCATTATAAGGGGGATAGCTTTGTTTGGTGGAGTAGATATTAGAAACTATTAAACGCAGCTAAACTAGATGTTTTGACGACAACCCCATTATCAGTACGGCAAATAAAGGTAATTTCCAGTATTATTCTGGGTTGCTGGATAATCGCGTGTGCACTACTCCTTTATTTTACTTTCGATTTTAATTGGCAGATTGCACTTGCAGATAGCTTAATAAGTAATGGTTTATTGGCTATTGGCTGTATTATATTAAGTAATCTGCTGGGCTATTATCAGCCTAAAAACGAGCGAATGCTCTTTATTTTACTTTTAACGGGTGTATTAACTGTAGTTGCAGTTTTTTTATCGAATTATGGGCTCAGTCAACTTTTTGTAAATCAAAAAGCTTATCGATTGTTCCTGGACTTTTCTTTACCCATTAGGGGTGTTATTGCATTTTTGTGCTTAACATGGTGCGCTTTAGCCAATATTTTATGGTACCGTTTAGAAGAACAATCGGAAGCCCAAGGTCGCTTACTGGCCACCCAGAATTTAGCCAAAGAAGCAGAGCTTAATAAACTGAGGCATCAACTACAGCCACATTTTTTATTCAATAGCCTAAATTCTGTGTATGCACTTACTATTGTAAATCCAACTGAAGCAGGTACAATGATTACCCGGCTGGCTGCTTTTTTACGAGGTACCTTGAAACGCGATGACGAAATTTGGGTAAGTGTTGCCGAAGAAATGGAATATATCCAACTTTACCTGGATATCGAAAAAGTTCGTTTTAGCCATCGCTTAAATATAGATGTGCAGATAGACGAAAGTACATTGGGTTTGTGTTTACCCGGAACCTTACTACAACCGATCGTAGAAAATGCAATCAAATTTGGTCTGTACAATACTTCTGCTGCCATTACCATTACTATTAGAGTTTACTTAGAAAACAAGGCATTGGTTATTTCTGTTGCTAACCCATACGACCCCGAGTTGAGTACAACCAAGGGCACTGGTTTTGGTTTATCGGCTATCCGACGCAGGTTGTATCTGTTGTTTGCGGATAGCAACTTGTTGCAAACCGAATCGCAGCACAATAATTTGTATATTACTACGCTAAAAATTCCACAAAAAGATGATAAGAACGATACTCATTGACGATGAAGCCCTCGCCCGGGATATAGTTAAGCATTACTTAAAGGATTATCCGAATATTGAAATTGTTGCAGAATGTAGCGATGGCTTCGAGGGATTAAAGGCGATCACCCAACATCAACCAGATTTTATCTTTTTGGATATTCAGATGCCTAAAATTAGCGGTTTCGAAATGTTGGAATTAGTAGAGAAGCATCCGGCAGTTATCTTTACTACCGCTTTCGACGAGTATGCAATTAAAGCTTTTGAAGTTAATGCGGTAGATTACCTGCTAAAGCCCATCGAAAAACCACGGTTCGATTTGGCCATGCAAAAATTACCTGTGAAATTGGCCAATGCTGATACCAGTCATGAACTACTCGAAACAGCTTCATTATCGCCTGCGCAAAATAATCGAATTGTGGTTAAAAATGCCGGGGTCATTAAGATTATTCCGGTAAGTGAACTCCATTACCTTGAGGCAGACGACGATTATGTAAAATTAAGCACAACCGAGGGCATGTTTCACAAGAATAAAACCATGAGTTTTTTTGAGCAGACCCTCGATCCTAATCAATTTATACGCATCCATCGCTCTTATCTTATTAACCTGGCTCAAGTTACCAAAATAGAATTAAAAGAAAAAGATAGTTATGTTGTGCTTTTAAAATCGGGTATCTGGCTACCAGTAAGCAAAACGGGTTATGTAAAATTAAAAGCCTCATTAGGGTTATGAGTTGTGGGATGGGTTCGAGAATGAATAGTCCTCAATAAAAAATAAAATCTACCTCTCTATTGCAATTATAGAAAAATCGCGTTATATTTGCACCTCTTATTTAAAAACTCTAGTTAAGATATTATACAGTTATGAAAAGAACATTCCAACCTTCGCAAAGAAAGAGAAGAAATAAACATGGCTTCCGCGAAAGAATGGCTACAGCAAACGGTAGAAGAGTATTAGCATCTCGCCGTGCAAAAGGAAGAAAAAGATTATCAGTTTCTGACGAGCGTCGTCATAAAGCATAGTTTTTTGATTGCCACCTTGCTTTAGGTGCTGGCAGATCGGTCTATGCTGCACAATTGCAATCAAAAACATGAACACATTTAAAAAAGAAGAACGGTTATGTAGTAAAAAGTCGCTAGACTTACTATTTAAAAACGGTTCTTCTTTTTTGTTATATCCCTTTCGGATTACTTATCTCTTTATCGACGAGGTACATCCGTATCCTGCTCAGGTAGTAATAAATGTAGCTAAAAAGCGATATAAACATGCAGTAGACCGGAATCTGATTAAACGCCGTACCAGAGAAGCTTATCGCCTTCAAAAAAAGATGCAACTTTATCCGCTATTAACTGGTCGCAAAGAATTATTATTACTTTCCCTGCAATTTGTTGGTAAAGAAAAGTACGATTTTATCTTTTTTGAGAAAAAATTAATAGCCGCATTTAAAAAATTAGCAGTCAATATTTCGGGAAATGAAAATAATTAAACTATTGTTTTCCTGGTTGTTTTTGGGGCTCATCCGCTTATACCAACTCTTGTTATCCCCGTTGCTTGGCGCAAGCTGTAGATTTACGCCAACTTGCTCTCAGTATGGGCTGGAAGCTATTAAAAAGCATGGCCCGTTTAAAGGTGGCTGGCTTACCTTGAAAAGAATTGCAAGTTGCCATCCCTGGGGTAAACACGGGCACGATCCGGTTCCCTGAATTAGCCTTAAGCCAAGAATCAAAAATGATTAACACAAGATTAAAGACTAGCCTTAGGAGTAGTAAATACAAAGTCTTTTAAATAAAATGGTTCGAAGTAGGCAACATCTTCAAATTCTTTAGCTGCAAAAGCCCGATCGGCTAAGGGGCTCATATTAGTCGCACTATTAAAATTCAACTCCAAAAATTGTGCATTAGGATGTGTTAGTAGGTCGCTACATTTAGCAGCACCATCGCCAATAAAGGTAAGCTTATGTTTGGCTAACAATTCTTCAAAGCTACTTTCGGTTATTATTTTAGCATTTACTGCTTCTATTTCCACAAGCTTATTATTGTAAACGGCAGTAAAGACTTCCATTCTCCGGGCATCTATCATTGGGCAAATCAGCCCGCTATAACCCGGACATTGCGATAAAAAACCACTGGCCATGATTTGTAAGGTGTTGATCCCAATTAGTGGTTTATCGAGCGCAAAACAAAGCCCCTTTGCTGTAGAAACTCCGATGCGAAGACCAGTATAGGATCCGGGGCCCTTACTCACTGCGATTGCGTCTAAATCGCTGTAAGCCAAGTTCGATTGCTGCATTGCTGCATCAATAAACAAAGTTAAGCTTGAGGCATGTATATTTTGAGCTGCTTCTTCCTTTAAGATGGTTGTTTTGCCATTCGATGACAAAGCAACGGAACAAACCGGAGTAGCAGTTTCTATTTGAAGTATATTGGGCATTTGGTTAGGGGTTGGAATGTTTAAAGTATAATCTTCGATACGTTTTTCGTTAGTCGTTTTGAACTCCCGGTACAAACTATGGACTAAAGGTTAAAGAATCTGGAGTAAATTTCTTAGACAGCAGCAAATTGCTTAAAAACTTTCCCTTATCGCCAGAAAGCTGGTAGGCAAAGGCCGAAAAGCCATCAAACTCTGTTTGATATTGCTTAAAATAAGGTGGCTTTAAATTTCGGCCAAAAATAGGACTAGAATTTTTATTACCTACATAAAATGAAATGGTCGCAGTAGAGAGCTGATTATTAAATCGTTGATAATCAGAGTTGTTAATAAGCAATTCATTGTTTCGATAACTATTTAAAAACACCTGGATACTGCTTGCGTTATTAGCCATGATTAAATAATTATCGATAATGGTATAATACGGTTTTTCGAATTTTTTAAACGGATCGCCAAAATAGGTATAAGCAATCCCCGCTGCTCGAAATATTTTGATATCTGGCGCATACTCGGCACTTAAATCCATTAATAACTGCGAAACCTTCTCCCCATTGCTTAAGGCAATTGCACCGAATTTTTCGCCACTACTAAGCTGAAAAGTTACAAACTGGTTTTTGAAATATAGTGGTAAGATTTTTGCCAAATTAAGGCCATATTTCTGATTAATAGCCAACACGTTTTTATCGACCTTTTCGGTTTCTTTTCGATTATTTCTTAATTGAGTTAAATCTTTATACCACTGCTGGTAATCTGTTACCGCAAAAGCAACATAATTAGCCGTTTTTAGGGGTAGTATAGTATTTACAAATATCTTTTGCCCTGTCTGATTTTCGAATAGCTTATAATAGTTGTTTGCTTGAACAATTGTTGTAGTTCCATTAAAAAGTAAGTTCTCGCGACTAAAATTATAAGTTAAAGCCGCATAACCATTTTGCTCATTAAAAACGCTTAACTCTCCATTTATCTTAGTGCTTAAAATGTTTTTTAAAAGCGCAGGTAAGGTGTTAAAATCTAGAAAAAGACTGGCAAGTACATTTTTGTTTAAGCGATTGTTTTCTTTAATATAAGTCGCAAAATTATGGTTTTCTAATTTTGCAGCCTTCATTACATTTTGTACGGGTGCTGCGCTATTTGAAATAACAACAAGTTCGTCTTTAATACCGATAAAAACAGTACTACTATCTAAAAAAGTAAGTTTATTTATCTTTTGAAATGGAGTAATCTGCACCTTTTTGCGATCGAGTGCGTTTAAAATCTGCATCGGATTACTACCCGATTTTAGTTGAGTGCTCATTAAGAAATCTATTTTCCCTTCAGCACCTGGTAAAATACCCATATAAATTTTATGCCCCTGTAATGCTGCATCCGGGATTAAATTTTCTTTTAAAACAGATAATTGTGCAGATTTAGTCTTTCCCAATAAACGCTGGAAAATATCCTGACCCTTCAGTATTTCATAAAAGCTTTTATCACTTTCGAAGCTAAAAACCATACCGGTATTTGAAGCAACAGCATTTAAAGACAAATCGTTTGTGCTATTTTCCAGGTTAAGTTTAGAAAAATAGAAATAAGCCATCAGCAACGTGCTTACCAATAAGATACCAAGTATAATTATGATCTTTCTCATCTTTAATCCTTACAAATTTAATTTAATAGTTGGGATTACTCAAGATAATACTGGCATTTTCTTAAATTAGCAAATCTATAAAATCCTAAACAATGAACAAACGAATTATCCTTACTGCTGCATTCTTTGGCACCTTGGCAGTAATCTTAGGCGCGTTTGGCGCACATAGCTTAAAAAGCATTGTAGCCCCACCATCGCTAAGTATTTGGCAGAAAGGAGTAGAGTATCAATTTTATCATACTTTTGCCTTATTATACCTCTCGACTTTTGCCCGTTACAAGCATAAACTAATTGGCTTTGCTTATATTTTGTTTACCCTTGGGATTATTCTTTTCTCGGGATCATTATATCTCTTGGCGTTAAAAGACGCCTATAATTTACCGTTTTCTTCAATTTTAGGTCCGATTACGCCTATTGGCGGACTATGTTTTATTTCTGGGTGGGTTTGTCTTTTCCTTGCCGCCTTAAAAGATAAATAATGCAATTTGCCAATACTTTGGATTTTTTGGAAAGAGAAACCTACTTTGTGGAAGTGGTTTTGCCATTGTCGTTGGCCATCAATTATACCTATAGAATACCATACGAGCTTAATAAACAAGTGGCAATAGGTAAAAGAGTAGTCGTACAATTTGGTAAGCATAAAATTTATACCGCACTTATTAAAAGTATTGGAAATACTCCTCCAGAACTTTACGAAGCCAAATATATTATAGATATAGTCGATGAGCAACCGGTTATTACCGAAAAACAATTTCAATTCTGGGATTGGATCACTTCTTATTATTTATGTAATGAAGGCGATGTAATGGCGGCAGCTTTGCCAGCGGGCTTAAAACTGGCTAGCGAGACCATTTTAATGCTAAGGCCCGAAATGCCCGAATCGTTATTGTTAACGGAAAAGGAAACCTTAATTGTTGCTGCCCTTCAAAAACAACCCCAAATTAATATCGACGATGTAATTACATTATTGGGACAAAAAACGGTTTACCCGGTTATTAATTCGTTAATAGCTAAGGAAGTAATTTACGCTGTCGAAGAAGTTGTAGAGAAATATAAGCCACTTTTAAAGTCATTCATTAAGCTTAATCCATTTTATAAAGAAGAAGAAAACCTAAAGCAGCTTTTTACCATGCTGGAAAGGGCACCCAAGCAGTTGGATGCTTTATTAGCCTATTTAAAATTAGCAAAATCCGAAAACCTTATCCCTAAACAACAACTCCTGGAAGAGAGCGGGAGTGGGCAAGCAGCCTTAAAATCGCTGATCGATAAAGGGATATTTAATATAGAGAAATTAAAAGTAAGCAGATTGATCGATTCGAACGACGAGTTCGAAGTTAATTTCAAACTTAGTAAGGCACAACAACTTGCCTTAGATAAGATCGGTGCTCAATTTAATCAAAAAGAAGTGGTTCTTTTACATGGAATTACAGCCTCTGGAAAAACTCAACTTTATATTAAATTAATAGAGCAGGCCATTGCGCAAGGCGGGCAAGTGCTTTTCCTTTTACCAGAAATTGCTTTAACTACACAGATTGTAGAACGTATAAAGCTTTATTTTGGCGATAAAATTGGGGTTTATCATTCTAAATTTAACGATAATGAACGGGTAGAAATCTGGAATAAAGTACTTACAGGAGCTTATCAGGTGGTACTCGGTGCCCGTTCTGCGGTCTTTTTGCCTTTTGCAGATTTAAAATTGGTTGTGGTCGACGAAGAACATGAAGCTTCTTATAAACAACACGAGCCCGCCCCCAGATACCAGGCAAGGGATGCGGCGATTTTTTTAGCACATTTACATCAGGCAAAAACCATATTAGGATCGGCAACACCATCGATAGAAAGTTATTATAATGCAACGACCGATAAGTATGGGTTGGTAACGTTAAACGAGCGGTTCGGAGGGGTGCAACTGCCATTGCAAGAGGTAGTGAGTATTGCCGAAGAGACCAAACGTAAAAAAATGACAACTTATTTTACGAGCGTGCTGATTAAAGATATAGAGACTGCCTTGGAGCTTAAGGAACAAATTATCTTATTTCAGAACCGCCGGGGTTATGCAACGATCTTAATCTGCGCAACTTGTGGCTATGCCCCGAAATGTGTAAACTGCGACGTAAGCTTAACATTTCATAAGGCTAGCGGTAGGCTGCATTGCCATTATTGCGGTTATCATCAGCATAGCATTACCAGCTGTCCGGCATGTGGCTCGGTACATATCGAACAAAAAGGATTTGGTACCGAACGTATTGAGGAAGAATTAAGCCTCATCTTTCCAGGAGTAAAAATCGCTAGGCTAGACTTAGATAGCACCCGGACGAAAAATGCGATGCAGCAAATTATTGCCGATTTTCAGGATCACAAAACGCAGATCTTAATCGGTACACAAATGGTTGCTAAAGGCTTAGATTTTGATAATGTAAGTTTAATTGGGGTAATTAATGCCGATACGTTATTAAATTACCCCGATTTTAGGGCTTTCGAAAGAAGCTATCAGTTACTGGCACAGGTGGCTGGCCGGGCAGGGCGTAGAGATAAACAAGGTAAAGTTTGTATTCAGGCTTATACCGATTCGCATCGAATTATTAAACAGGTAATTGAAAACGACTACTTAGCTATGTTTAAAGACGAAATGGCCGAGCGAAAGCAATTTAATTACCCGCCTTTTACCCGTTTAATTTTTGTAAATGTGAAGCATAAAGATCCTGATGTGCTTAATGCGGCAGCTCAAGCGCTGGCAACTGTGCTAAAATCCAAGCTAGGTAATCGAATTCTTGGCCCCGAACAACCGCTAGTGGCCCGCATTAGGACTTATTACCTTAAACAAATCATTATTAAAACAGAAAAGAGCGCTGCTATTCAGAAAGTAAAAATGATCTTGAAAGACACGATAAAAGAGTTTAATACCCAGAAAGACTTTAAAAGTGTAATGGTACAAATTGACGTTGATCCCTATTAATTGCTTCAGTTGCCCCCATTTATTTAAATCCTCTTTCACTCTGTATTAAAACATCAAAAAACTGTAGTTTAAAAATGAGTATTTTCTGTTGATTTTGTGCAGGTTAGCGAATTGTTTAAAACTAAACATGCTATATAGCTTTTAAATGGGTATTTTTGGGTAAAATGGCATACAAGTTTATTGATAATTACCGCGAACAGGGTGCAAGAAAAAAGTTAGTCGCCTTACTTAGAGAAAGAGGTATTGCCGACGAACGCGTTTTAAAAGCAATTGGAAAAGTACCCCGGCATTTCTTTTTCGACGAAACCTTTTGGAATCAGGCCTATAAAGATATTGCATTTCCGATAGGAGATGGACAAACCATTTCTCAGCCCTATACTGTGGCGTACCAGACCGAAGTATTACATATCCAAAAGGGAGACAAGGTTTTAGAGATCGGAACAGGCTCAGGTTACCAGACTTGTATTTTAATGGAATTGGGTGCCAAGGTTTATACTATAGAACGCCAAGAAAGTATTTATCGACATACTTTAAAAGTTTTACCAGGAATGGGTTATAAAGCAAATTTTTTTCTTGGCGATGGTTCTAAAGGTATTCCTGGTTATGCACCTTATCATAAAATTATAGTTACTGCCGGCGCTCCATTTGTTCCCGAAATATTATTAAAACAGTTAAAAATAGGCGGAATATTAGTCATTCCGGTTGGCGACGAAAAATCTCAGAAAATGACTACCGTTATCCGCGTTAGCGAAAACGATTACGACAGTATAGAGTTGGATACTTTTAGATTCGTGCCCCTTGTTGGCGACCAGGCTTGGTAGTTTTTTTGGTATTGCGTAATTAATATTTAAATAGGAGGTGCAAGAATTAATAACTCCAATTAAACTTTCATAGCCCGATCCATTTCCCGCTTACTTTCCCGATCTTTAATACTATCTCTTTTATCGAATTCTTTTTTACCCTGGGCTAAAGCAATTTCTATTTTGGCAAAGCCTCTTTCATTCGTGAAAATTCTTAATGGAACGATTGTATAGCCCTTTTCTTCCCCTTTTACCTTTAATTTTTTGAGCTCTTTTTTCTTTAACAATAAAACCCGGTCTCTTTTAATGTCGTGATGATAAAAGGAACTGTGGCTATATTCGGAGATATGAAGGTTTCTAACATAAAGTACCTCGCCGATAAACATGCAAAAAGCATCGGTCATGTTAGCTTTACCTTGTCTAATGGCCTTAATTTCTGTGCCTAATAGCGCGATTCCGGCAACAAAGCTTTCTAATACATGGTAGTCGAAATAAGCCCTTTTATTCTTTATTTGGATATTGGTAGACATAGCTGCAAATATCAGCATTTCTTTATAAATAACCGCAATAGCATTTTATAAGTGTTTTGAGAGATAATAAATAAGTCTAAATATTTTTTTAGATTAATCTAAATTTATATTTTTGCTACACTAATTCTTCATTATATGAAACTATTTACCAGCATAATTTTATTTATCGCTTGTTTTTATACGGTTAAAGCTCAAGATATACAGATTAGCGGTCATGTAACAGCCAATAAGAAGCCCTTGCCAGATGCTATGGTTAGGCTTATAGCGCTTAATAAAATTGCAAATACAGATAGCACTGGAACTTTTACCTTCAATAACTTGGTTAAAGGGACCTACAGTTTGAAAATAAGTGCAATGGGTTATCAAAGTTTAACCACACGACTTACTTTAAATAAAGATTCTGTATTAGCGGTAATTAACTTAGAATCTTTAGATCAAGATCTTAATGAAGTGGTAATAACAGGTACACAAAAAGAAATTAAGCGGCTGGAAAGCCCGGTTCCGGTTGAAATTTATTCGGCAAGATTTTTTAAAAAAAACCCAACTCCAAGTATCTTCGAAGCTTTACAAAATGTAAATGGGGTTAGGCCACAGCTTAATTGTAATATTTGCAATACTGGCGATATTCATATTAATGGGCTTGAAGGGCCCTATACCATGGTTTTGATCGATGGGATGCCAATTGTAAGTAGTTTATCGACCGTTTACGGGTTGTCCGGAATTCCGAATTCGTTGGTCGAAAGAATAGAAATTGTTAAAGGTCCGGCATCTTCTTTATATGGAAGTGAGGCCGTTGGCGGGTTGATTAACATCATTACCAAAAAAATACAAGATGCACCACGAGTAAGTGCCGATTTGATAACGAGTAGCTATGGCGAGTATAATGCCGATTTTGGATTTAAAAGCAATTTTAATAAACGTATAACAGCTTTAACTGGCATAAATTATTTTAAATATGGCAATAGATCCGATCATAATCACGATGGATTTACCGATGTTACTTTACAGGATCGTATTTCGGTGTTCCAAAAAGTCGATTTGGGTCGGCGGCAAAACCGGATTTTTACTCTTGCAGGTCGGTTTTTATACGAAGACCGCTGGGGCGGAGATCTGGATTGGAATAAAACCTTCAGGGGCGGAAATCAAGTTTATGGAGAGAGTATTTATACTAAAAGGTTTGAGTTATTAGGAAATTACCAGTTGCCCTTACGCGAAAAAATGTTTCTTTCTTTTTCACTAACAGGCCATTATCAAGATAGTAGGTACGGAGATGTTTCGTACATCGCCCAGCAAAAAATCGCTTTTTCCCAATTAACCTGGGACAAGAAGTTACGCAAACACGATTTATTAGCTGGAATAGCACTTCGCTACACTTATTACGACGACAATACACCGGCTACGGCAAATGCAGATCCCGTTAATCGCGTTAATCAACCCGAAAAGGTTTTATTACCTGGTCTTTTCTTGCAGGACGAAATCAAGCTATCTACTGCACATTCTTTTTTAGCAGGGCTTAGGTTTGATTATAATTCTATCCATGGTACAATATTTACCCCTCGATTTGCCTATAAATGGAACATTAACGAAAAAAACATTTTAAGGCTAAATGCAGGTACTGGCTTTCGGGTGGTTAATATTTTTACCGAAGACCATGCGGCTTTAACAGGCGCAAGGGCTATTGTTATCAAAAATGAATTAAAGCCAGAGCGTACTTATAATATCAATCTAAATTACCTCAAAAAGATTTATAGTGCCAATGGCTCATTTATTGGCTTTGACGTTTCTGCCTTTTATACTTATTTTGATAACCGCATTATTGGAGATTTCGATTCTAATCCGAATCAGATTGTTTACGATAACCTCGCAGGTTATGCGATAAGCAAGGGCTTAACCGCTAATATTGATATGAGCTTTAGTTCTGGATTAAAAATAACAACCGGATTAACTTACCAGGATGTGGGTTTTGTAGCGAATGGGGTTAAACAACAACAAATTTTAACGGAGAAGTTTTCGGGAACCTGGGCGGTATCTTATTTATTTAATCGCCTCCATTTAAGTGTTGATTATACCGGAAATGTATATAGCTCGATGCGTTTGCCTTTGCTTGGCGAGTTAGATCCCCGAAATCCATATTCGCCAGTTTGGAGCATTCAGAATATCCAGATTACCTATCACAAGCTAAAGAATTTGGAATTTTACACCGGCATAAAAAACCTATTAAATTTTACCCCCAATAGCGGGGTGCCCTTTATTATTGCCCGGGCACAAGACCCATTCGATAAGAATGTACAGTTTAATGCAGATGGAAAGGTTTTGGCAACGCCAGATAACCCTTATGCACTTACCTTCGATCCCAACTATGTGTATGCCCCAAATCAAGGGATCAGGGCATTTCTTGGATTGAGGTTAAGTTTAAATAAATAATATCTTCACTTAACGAACAATTAAAACAGGGATAGTTACACGATGTCTTACCGAATCGACTGTAGTACCAAAGATCAAGTCTTTCAGGCCTTTATGGCCATGCGCGCCCATTACCAATAATTCGAGATCACTTTGGATACTTATATCGGCGATAGCCTTGGCTGTGCCACCAAACCCGATATGAGCACTGGCTTCGTAACCTAGCTCGAGTAAATTAAGTCTGTATTTTTCTAAATTTTCGGTATCGGCCTGTGTTTCATGATCCATTACCGTGTTTCCATAATACCTGGCTGCGGCTGTTTCGACCACGTGGATGAGGTAATAATGCGCTTCTTTCCCGCCCTGAATTAAGGCATGGCGGATAGTATTTCTATCATTTTTAGAGAAATCGACCGTGATGCCAATTTTTTTATAGCTAATTTTATCTACGTTTTCTATAGCTAAGGCATTTCCATGAGGCACGTTACCAACGCCTTGTTTCTTGTGAACTAATGGATAAATAAATATGTAGATCAATAGCAGGGCGATTAAAATAGCCACAGGTATCACAATTACATAAATATACCAGCCATCTGCCATAGCAATCCAACCTGTTATTTCTTCAATTACCAATTTAATATTTAAGCTAACAATGGCTACGGCACTAGCCCAGGCTAAAACTTTAACCCAGGGTTTAATGGTAAAATCTTTCATTTCCTTTTTATCTGAGGTTAAATGGATAAGTGGAATGATGGCAAAGCCAAGTTGCAAACTTAAAACGACCTGACTTAAAATTAATAAACCGCCGAGTGCATGTTCTCCAAAAAACAAAATTGTGCAAAAAGCAGGTATAATAGCTAATAAACGGGTTAGTAATCGGCGAAGCCAAGGTTGTATTCTTAAGTTTAAATGACCTTCCATTATAATTTGCCCGGCTAGGGTACCGGTTACGGTCGAACTCTGCCCGGCGGCAATTAAAGCAATAGCAAATAGGGCCGGTGCAACGCTCCCGAAAATATTACTTAATAATCGATGCGCGTCCTGTATTTCTGCAACTTCATGAAATCCATTTTTAAAGAAGGCCGCTGCAGCTAAGATTAAAATGGCAGCATTTACGAAAAACGCAAGGTTTAGCGCTACTGCAGTATCGATAAAATTAAATTTAATCGCCTCTTTGATCCCCTTATGATCCCTTTCGAACTTACGGGTTTGTACTAATGAAGAGTGGAGATAAAGGTTATGTGGCATAACGGTTGCTCCAATAATACCAATGGCAATGTATAAGGCTTCGCCAGAGAGTATAGAAGGTTCGAAACCTTTTATAACTTCTTTTAAAGCGGGTTCTACAATAAACATTTCTACTAAAAATGCCGCACCAACTATAAATACCATCGAAACTATAAAGGCTTCCATTTTACGCATTCCTTTGTTGAGCAGAAAAAGTAAGATAACCGTGTCGAATATGGTAATCGAAACCCCCCAGATTAAGGGTAAGCCAAAAAGCAAGTTTAAGCCGATGGCCATTCCAATTATCTCGGCCAAATCGCAAGCAATAATTGCCGTCTGGGCTAAAATGAATAATGGAAAATTAACCCATTTTGGATAGGCATTTCGTGAGGCTTGTGCAAGGTCCAAGCCCCTTACGATCCCTAAGCGAGCACTTAAAGATTGCAAAAGCAAAGCAATTAAGTTCGACATGAGCAAGACCCAGATTAATTGATAGCCAAATTTACTACCCCCTGCAATGTCGGTCGCCCAGTTTCCAGGGTCCATGTAACCTACGCTTACTAAGTAGGCCGGACCAATAAAAGCTAATATCCGGCGCCAGCCTTTACGCTTATCGGTTCGCACGCTCTGATGTACTTCACTTAACGACTGTTTTTGTGTCATTACTATTTACTAATTAAAATATGTTTTGCTACTTCCTTGCTGATGTTTAACTTCCTATCGTCGATTAATAGCTCGACCGACCCGTCGAAATCTATGATCTCTAGAATTTCAATCTTTTTTCCTAAAGTGAGGCCCAGTTTTTCGAGATGTTTTAGAAAAGGAGAGGAGTGTTCACTTACCCCTGTAATGGTACCTTTTTCGTGTGTGTTAAGTTTACTTAATTTAACGAAAGACAGGTCGGCAAAATTTCCGTACTGGTCGGGTATAGGGTCACCATGAGGATCGACTTTTGGAAAGTCTAAAAATTCGTCGAGTCTTTCGATAAGCAATGGCGAATTAATGTGTTCGAGCTCTTCTGCAACTTCGTGCACCTGATCCCATTTAAAATTTAATTTATCGACTAAGAATACTTCCCAAAGGCGGTGCTTCCTTACAATATTGATCGCAGTAAGCTTACCTTTTTCTGTTAGTGTAACCCCCTGATATTTAATATAGTCGACTAAATCCTTGTCTGACAGTTTTTTTAACATGTCGGTTACGGAAGCAGCTTTAGTCTGAATTCGCTCTGCAATGGCATTAGTTTGAACTGGATTGCTAATTACAGACAGGTGGTAAATTATTTTCAAGTAGTTCTCTTCGGTAAAAGACTGCATTTTTGTTAATCTAATTTTTAATTTAGACAAATCTAAAAATAAATTGGTAAAATAAAAGGTAATTTTTTTGCGAGTTTTTAAAATAAAATTTGGCTACTAAGGCATAGTATACTACCTTTGGGTATAATCTTTATAATTATGGCAATAGAATTAGATAAAACTGATTTTAAAATCTTGAAGCTTTTACAGGAAAATGGTAGAATTACCAATTTACTTTTGTCGCAGGAAATCGGTTTATCTCCGGCGCCTACCTTAGAAAGGGTTCGTAAACTTGAAATGTCCGGATATATTAAGAGCTATCATGCATTGGTTGACGAAGAAAAGCTGGGTTTGGGTATTAAAACTTTCATTCAGGTTCAGCTGGATTTTCATAAGAATAATACGATTCAGATTTTCCTGGGCGAGGTTAATCAGATTAAAGAAATTACCGAATGCCATCATGTAACTGGTCAGGCAGACTTTTTATTAAAGGTTTATGTAAACGACATTAAGGCTTACGAACGTTTAATTATGGATAAGATTAGTAAAATCTCTGTGGTTAAAACTTTTCAAACTATGATGATTATGTCGACCACGAAGAAAGAGCCGATCGTACCTTTAGCATACTAAGGCTCAATTTGCCAGTTAATAGGCGTTAAACTATTTTTTAATAAAATTTCGTTGGTTTTAACAAAATGATTGGAGCCAAAAAAGCCATTATATGCCGAAAAGGGTGAAGGATGGGCGGCTTTAAGTACATGATGTTTTTTAATGTCGATTAAAGCTTCCTTTTGCTGTGCATATCTACCCCAGAGCAAAAAGATTAATCCTTCCCGTTGCTCAGATAGTTCGGTTATTACTTTGTCTGTAAAAATTTCCCAACCTTTATTTTGATGCGATCCTGCTTCCTGGGCGCTAACCGTTAAAGTCGCGTTAAGCATTAAAACGCCCTGATCTGCCCACGAGGTTAGGTTACCATGACCTGGAGTTTTAAAATCTTTAAATTCGTTGGCCAGTTCTTTATAAATATTTTTTAAAGAAGGTGGAACAGCTATTCCTTTGGGCACACTAAAAGATAAGCCATGTGCCTGACCAGTTCCATGATAAGGATCTTGCCCTAGAATAACAACCTTTACCGCATCGAAGGGCGTATGGTTAAAAGCATTAAAAATGTCTGCACCTTTGGGATAGATCGTGAAACCTTTCTGCTTTTCTTCGAGCAAAAAAGACTTTAATGCTTTCATGTAAGGTTTATCAAATTCGTCGCCAAGTATATTTAACCACCCTGGCGTTAAGGCTGCAGGCATGCTATTTTGTTTTAGCTTTCGATAAAATGCTTAGCATATCTTTTTCAAGTGTTTCTTTAGGTCTTTCGGTAATACGGCCTATCTCGGCTCCTTTTTTATCGGTAAAAATGAAAGTAGGTACCCGCTCGATCTTTAAACTGTCTATTAATCCATTTTCGGCTTTTTTGCTTCCATCTACAGCAATAAAGGTAATATCCTTATCCGATAATTTAAGTTCATCGGCAAGTTTCAAAAAATGCGGAACCTGGAATTTACTATCCCCACACCAGGTGCCTAATACGATAGTTATCTTGTTGTGTTTTCCTAGTTTGCTCAAGGCTTTAACTGTTGCCGAATCGGGATTATAAGCCGCGTAATTAGGATCGTAACTTCCTTTAAACTCTGCGAAACTAGTAATGCCTTCTCTAGTGCAAATATTAATCATTATCTCATTATGTCTATTGGGATCTTCCATTTTTTTATTTATTTCTTGTGCGCTTATATTCATGGCGAATAGAACAATGATTAAGGTAAGTATAGTTTTCATCTCTTGTTGGTTAAGTATTTTTTGTTGAAATTATAAATTTTAAATCTATTTTTTGGTATATAAACACGATATTTGCACAAATATTATAAAACTATGCCAAATTTAGTCCGTCTTATTATAGGTTTTGTTTTCATTGCTGCGGCTGTTGCACTTATGATCTTTAGTTTTTGGGGTTGGGGAATACTGCTTATCTTTATGAGTATCTTTATTTTTATTACTTATTTCTATAACGAAAACATGCTAATTGCGCAGTGGTTTTTGCGTAAGGACAATATGCCAAAGGCGGAGCAATTTTTAGGACGTATTAAGAATTACGAAAAGGAGCTTAGCAAAATGCAATATGGTTATTACAATTTGTTACTAGGTTTAATAGAATCGAGAAAGGCTCCTATGAAATCTGAAAAGTTTTTTAAGCTTGCTTTGAGTCAGGGCTTACAGATGGATCATAATGTAGCACTGGCTAAACTAAGCCTGGCTGGGATCGCTATGGGTAAACGGAATAAACGTGAAGCGCAAATGTATTTAAGCGAAGCTAAAAAAGCAGATAAAAATAAACTCCTGGCCGATCAGATTAAACAGATGAAAGACCAGATGGGCTTAATGGATAAGCAACAACAAGTTCGTTATTCTAGATAGGTTAGTTAATTATTTATCATCTAAATAATCGAAGTTTCCATCAAAATCTGCCTGGTTTCTGCTAATGATATCATCGTCCAGATTTTCATTTTTGGAACTAAAGAATAAAGCTTCAGCCTGAATTCTTTTAATAAGCTGGCGAACAAGGGATAAATCGAAGGTATCTCTGTTTAATTTAATGCAATATTCGTTTTCGGTAATTTCTAAGCTCGAGCTACTCATGTTGATATAGATTTAGGCTCAAAATTAAAAAAGGCTTACCGTAGTTTATACGATAAGCCTTTATGTTTTTGTTATGTTTTTGTTAAGTTTAACGGCACTTATCCCCTTAGGACAGTACGGATTTGTGCTTTAAAAATTGGGGTTGTTTATTATGGAAGATAGTTTATCTGTAGGAATGGGTATAGACCCTTATTATTTGACTAATACCCCAACTAAATCCGTTTTTTATGTTAGTTCAAAAAAGGACGGGATAAAGGAAGAAGGTCTTCTGACCACGACAACGTATTATTCTCCATCCTGTATCCCGCAGTCAGGTATTGAACCTGACCATTAATTAGCCAATCGAACGGTGGGTATTGTTTGGATGTTTTTTTTGTATCAAGTCCCATGAAGTATCCAGTATCCAAAAAATCAAGCGCAATCTTATGTGTCTTGCTGGTGGTTAGCATTGATTTTATTGAATATCTAGTGGACTTTATCAATGCATGTAATTCAATGGCTTTTTGTTGGTCGTTGCACAATAGAATTAGCACCTTCTTATCCATTAACTGAAGAATGGATACTTCAAGAAACCTTAGCCTCATTAATTCCGATTCGGTCATGAAATGTATAAATTAAGTACTGAACATTAAATATAACAAAACATGGAAAAGACTCCACAAGAAACCCTAGACTTCATAAAATCTACCAATGAACAGATAGATAGATTAATTGACGAAGCAACTTCAAAATTAGACAAAGGTCTGGCCCTGACGGCTGGTGCATTTAGTCCAGAAGGTCTTTACAGATATGCTAATAATGGGCGACACGTTAATCTAGTTTTAGTGGTGGACTTGAAGGAAGCTCCTGAAATATATCATGAAGAATATCTCGAAGGGCTTGAACGTACCGTGATTTATCGGCACGGTAAAGGAGAATATAAACCTCGAATGATTTATAAGAATCCATTATCTAAGCGTTCTGATCAATCCTCTCCTCAATAAAATTATTCAATATCTCATTGAATTGTTCACCGTTACGGGGAGCAATGAAGAGTCCGTAAATGTAATATTCTTTGTAATATTTCCCTACAAGGCCATTGCAGTACTCTATCAAGAGCAATGCTTGTTCTTTATTCATATATTTAGTTTTAGAGATTAAATATAATATTCCCATCTTAAAAACGTAGCTATTCATAGGAATATTCTTTCCTTAAAATGGCCGTATCAACGGTTACTTTCACTTTATAAATACTATCTCCTTCGGTATAAATATCATTTAACGAGTTCCCTGTTTTTAATTCTGGCAACCTAGTTAGATATCTTTCTTTAGAATATTTAAACTTTGCTACACTAAAGCCTATCCCAAAGAACATAAAGGCAATAAACAAAAACACTATGTTTTCTTTTTTTCCCCTATTCATATCATTTTAATGAAATTCCCCAGTATCCCTAAGTAATATGCTTTCTTAGCCTTTCTAGTGTATCGGTCATATTGCTTCGTTGAGTACACAGAGAAGATAATTCCATTAAAATCTCTGCCAATATCACTATACCCAGTTTGATGTAGATAAGACCCAAATGAGCTTCTTGAGGGATTTGTTAATATCATTACGGCTACTATAGCGATAATGATATAATGATTGCGTTTAAGTTTTGTCATCAATTATTCTTAATCTGTTGTTCCATACACGCTGTTGCTACTTCTTCTAGCAACCTTTCAGATAATTTGTAAACCCCATTAGGGGATTTAGCTTTAAGACTATTTATACAGCAATCGGCAAATTTCAGTTTAACCTCATCTTTTAATATGCTTAGTTTTTTACTATTCATCATTTCAATTCGCAATGTTGTTTCTAATTCTGGAGTCCATTTCAGCAAAAAATTTGATAAACAGTCTAGACCAATAGATAAACCTATTTTTCTGGCGTCTTCTCCTGTTCCCTTAAATTTATTAAAATCAGGGATTGCAAGTTTCATTTTAGATAAGACACAGCTAGAATATTCAGCACATTGAATATCGGTTAAGCCATAAGATTTTGCCACGGTAAACGCCTTATTTATTAGCAATATTTCTTGGGTTTTATCCCATTGTGCCTTCGACAGATTTGCTATAATAAGCAAAGCACTTATCAGTAATATTTTTTTCATTACTATTAATTTAATTGTTTTTTTGTAATAGAACTATTGTCCTTAATTAAACTGAATGCTACTCCCATTAGCAAATGGAATAGGTACCCGGCTATATAAGAGGAATCGAAAGGTTTGCCTTCTGAAAAATGAATACTATAATACATTAGTATTATCAAACCAAATATGATCCAAGAAATGTATTTACTGGTAACACTTGCCGATTTATAAGGGTATAACCATTTAAAAAGCAATCTAGGCACATAGAAAATAGATAGGAAGCAAATAGCAATTACTACAATAAATGCAGTACCAAGGTTTAGAAGATACCCTTGAAGGGTTACACCAAATCCCCATGCTAAAAAATACCATGCAATTAGCAATAGTATTAAACCAAATGTTTTTAAAACCTTCATTTAGTAAGAGCGCCTTTACAGTTCCAAAAGGCTTTAAAGTAAAGAAGCGTGGAACTGGAAGTTTCATTCGCTCTTAAGGCTCCGCAAAAAGCCATGCAACAAACAAAGTCCAGCCCACGCTTTGACAGCGAGGCATTGAAACTTCATTCTTGTTGCACTTGTAAATTTTGCGGATTCTAAGAGCAAGAATAAAAGCTAACGCTTCTGTAAATAAATTTATTATTGATCCATTTCGGCCGGGTTTAACCAACTTATAGTGTATCAATAAACAAATATAGGTAATTACTTATCTTTAAATAATTGTTTTCTATTTGAAATGTTTTGGTGTATATTAATAAATATAGATACATTTGAATTGTCGATGGCCTTTGCACCACAATACCTTAGGGATAAAACCCCTGACACGTGTAAAAGCTTATCCCGGAAACCCGCAATATTTCTGGGATTTTTTTTGTCCGCTTGCCGTCTTTTTCGGGCAGACGTTAAATAATTGCGAAAATGTCGGAAAATAGTTATGGAATGAATTTTGTTTGTATATATGGCTTACACCCATAATTTCTATTCACAAAACGTCAAGTTTTAATGCCCCAAAGAAGAAGAGAAAATAAATAAGCTATTCGAAAATTCCTATATTTGATCTATGGCAAAAGACTCTAAGAGGAAGGAATCCAAGAAAACTAGTCCTTCAAAAGAAAATCCAGCTCACAAAGAGGACTTCTTTGCGCTTCTTCAAAAGGCCGTAACTGTTCCCAAGAAACCTGAGACAAAATAGTAAAGAACATTCCCTGTCCCTGTTTGCGATGTGTATATCTGAATGCACATTCATTGGCGTAAGCCTGTAGGTGTGTAGATACCTGTATGTGAGTACCCTTAATCGTTCTTTTCAAATGCGAGAAGAAGCCTTCTACCGAATTGGTATGCATATCTCCCTTGGTAATGTAGTTTGGTTTGTTTACCACCGTAGTATGTTTGATAGAATTGTGTTCTTTAAATAATTTGCCTATAAACTTGTAGGAAAGGTGGCCATCGGTCATCAATCTCGAGTTCTTATCTACATTATGGTTTAACAGGGAGAACATGGTTACGGAATCCACACGCTCTATAACCTTTGTAACCACACGTCCACCACGTTCGACCATAGCGACTATGGGAGTAAAGTGCTTACCCTCGTAAATGGAGTTTTCTTTTTTCTGGTGCTTGGATTTATGCCAGTTTTTAGGGTTTCCTCCGATATACGCTTCGTCCACTTCAATAATGCCCTCCATCTTTATTTCTCCAGATGTAGCTAACAGCTTTCTGATTTGGTGGCCAATTCTGAATGCGCATTTATATGTCACGCCTAGCTGTCTCTGCAATTCCTTTGCACTTACTCCGTTACGTGTTGAGGTCATCAGGTACATCGCATAGAACCAATCAACCAAAGGGGTTCTTGTCTTTTCGAACACAGTCCCAGCGGTCGGGTATAATTGGTATTGGCAATGTGGATCTGAACATTGGTAAGAACGTCTATTGGGGATGCGCCTGAATGTAGTTTCCTGTGAGCATAGCGGGCAACACGGCATAGATTTATAACGCATTTGAAAAAGTTTATCCAAACACACATCGTCATTGGGAAACTCCCTTCTGAACTCGTTTATGGTGTATTTCATTTAAGTAGGATTATTGGGAATTAAAAAGTAAATTGGTTGTCTAAATTTCATTTCATGAAAGAAATAGGACAATTCCTAAAAGACTATGGAGAGCTTTTATCTATTACACTAATCCCTGTGATAATATTTTACGTCGGGAAAAAATTACAAGAAAGAGAATCTAAGCATAAAGCAAAATTAGACCTGTTCCTAAAGCTAATGGCAAACAGAAAGAAAAATCCCCCTTCTATTGAAATGGCAGATTGTCTGAATCAGATCGACGTAGTTTTTCAGAGCAATTCAAAGGTTCGTTCAGCTTGGAGGGCTTACTACGATAGTCTAAATCAAAATTCTCAGCACTTTGTGAACTCCAACTCCTTTTTTCTTGACCTATTGTCAGAGATTGCAAATGACTTGAATTACAAAGACCTGAAACAGACTGAGCTTGACCGATTCTATAGAGCTCAGTACTACGACGACCTAGATTCAAGTCAGGACATTTATTTCCGTGAATATCTTCGGATACTTCAACGGTCGAAAAACTTATCTGAACCTTTTTCGGAAGAGGAGTACCAGAACAGAATGGAGAACTTAAAACGAGGTGGTCAAGGTTAATTCCAGCGCTACTGTCCTGGGGGGATAAAGGCCAGTTTAACTAAGCAAACCAGGCCATTACTTCTTCCTTACTTGGCATTGTTAAATCTAATTTTAATTTTTTTCGCATACCACCCAGGTCATTAAATACTTTATTGGGGTTGCCGGCTTTCAATTCTTCAACGGTGTTGAAGCCCATTTTCCGAATTACTGGTACCCATGCTGCAGCTACGCCAGCATCGACAAAGTCTTGATCTGTTGTTATTTTTGCTTTTTTCTCGGCTCGCATTTGCGGGAAGAATAATACTTCCTGAATGGTCGACTGGTTAGTCATTAACATTACCAATCGATCTATACCGATACCTAAACCAGAAGTTGGTGGCATTCCGTACTCTAAGGCACGAACAAAATCGTCGTCCATCGCCATCGCCTCATCGTCGCCTCTGGCCGCTAGTTTTAATTGCTCTTCGAAGCGCTCTTTCTGGTCTATCGGATCGTTTAATTCCGAGTAGGCATTGGCAATTTCTTTCCCATTTACAAATAACTCGAAACGTTCTACCAAACCTTCCGAAGTCCGGTGTTTTTTAGCCAATGGCGTCATTTCGAGTGGATAGTCTGTAATATAAGTAGGTTGAATTAAGTTTGCCTCTACTTTTTCGCTAAACAACTCGTCGATTAATTTTCCACGGCCCATCGAATCGTCGACCTCAATATTTAAGCTTTTGCAGGTAGCTTTAATTTCGGCTTCACTCATTGCCGAAACATCGATGCCCGTATATTTCTGGATCGACTCGTACATCGTTAATTTCTCGTAAGGCCCGGCAAAATTGATTTCATGCTCGCCAACCTTCACTATAGGGCCACCATGAATTGCCTGAGCTACTTTTTCCAGGCATTCTTCGACCATGGCCATCATCCAGATATAATCTTTATAGGCCACATAAATTTCCATTGCCGTATATTCCGGATTATGTGTGCGGTCCATCCCCTCATTTCTAAACATTTTGCCAAACTCGTACACCCCATCGAAACCGGCTACAATTAACCGTTTAAGGTATAATTCGTTCGCGATGCGAAGAAAAAGAGGCATATCTAAAGTGTTGTGATGCGTTTCGAAAGGACGGGCAGCGGCCCCACCATGGATAGCCTGTAAAATAGGCGTTTCTACTTCCATCCAACCCTGGTTATCGAAATAATTCCGCATCGTATTAATCACTTTCGAGCGATTAATAAAAATCTGTTTATAATCTGGATTAACCGTGAGGTCGACATAGCGCATCCGGTAACGCAACTCGGGGTTGGTAAAACCATCGTATACGTTTCCTTCGTCGTCGCGTTTTACGATAGGCAAGGGGCGTAACGATTTAGAAAGGACGGTAAATTTGATAACATGGATAGAAATTTCTCCGGTTTGCGTAGTAAAAACGTAGCCTTCTATACCAATAAAATCGCCAATATCGAGCAATTTTTTAAATACGGTATTGTAAAGCGTTTTATCGTCGCCCGGACAAAGTTCGTCGCGCTTTAAATAAATTTGAATACGGCCTGTGGCATCCTGCAATTCTGCAAAAGAAGCGGCACCCATAATATTACGGCCCATAATACGACCGGCAATGCTTATGGTTTTATAGGCTGTTTTATCTTTTTCGTAGTTAGCTAAAATATCTGCGGCATTGGCATTAATTTCGTAAGCTGCTGCAGGATAGGGGTCGATACCCAATTCGCGAAGCTGTTTTAACGAATCGCGACGTAATAATTCCTGTTCTGATAATCCTGTACTCATTTATTTATTTTTTGCAAAAGTAATGATTTTGCAGGGTATAATAATTAGGAAGATTCAATTAATCTGCATCTACATTTTCTAGATACATGGCATTAATCGGTTCGATGTATTTTTTTTCTACTATCCGACGCTTTACTTTCATGGTAGGCGTAATTTCACCCTCGTCGATATTAAAGGGGTTACGTTTAATAATAAAGTGTTTGATCCGTTCGAATTTTGCTAATTCGTTACCGATTTTCTTGATATCGCCAGCCATCCATTCGATTATATCCGGGTTTGCAATAAAATCGCCTTCTTCCTGAAAGAACGATTCGGCTAAGTGGAAGGTTTCCTGTAAAGTTTCCTTGTTAGGGATGATAATGGCGGTAATGTACTCGCGTTTGTCGCCAATGAGGAACAACTGATCAATTTTCGGGCTTTTTAGGTAGATATTTTCGACTGGTGTCGGATAAACGTTTTTGCCGTAAGCATTCACGATCATGTTTTTCAAACGGTCGGTAATTTGCAGGTTTCCTTTATAGAAACGGCCGATATCGCCGGTATGAAACCAACGGTCTTTATCGATGGCTTCGGCGGTTTCGGCTGGTTTATTAAAATAACCTTTCATTACGCAATGGCCGCGAACAATAATTTCGCCTTCGGCACATTCGAAATCTTCCTTAAAAGTATGGTGGGTCTGAATGTTAATGATGGCTTTGCTTTCGACCTCCTGAATACCGATTTCTATACCTGGGATAACGCGGCCTACTGTGCCATAAACCTGGCGATGGTACTCGGTTACCGACATTACCGGAGAGGTTTCTGTTAAACCGAACCCTTCTAAAACCTTAATACCCAAATCGCCAAAGAATTCGCCTACTTTTTTTGGTAATGCAGCGCCGCCCGAGAGCATAAATTTTAACCGGCCGCCTGTTTTCTCTTTAATCTTGCTAAAGACCAGTTTTTCTGCAATGGCCTTTTTACCACTTAAAAATAGACCAGGGCTCTTTCCAGCCTCTTTCTGCTCGCGATAATCTTTCCCGATAGTTAATGCCCAGGTAAAAATATTGGCCTTTATACCGCCGGCAGCCGTACCCGATTTAATGGCTTTATCGTGAATTCGCTCTAATAAGCGGGGTACACAAGACATTACCGTAGGTCGTACTTCGCCCATGTTTTTAGCCAGTAGTTCTAAACTTTGCGCAAAAGCAATTTTACAACCTTGAGCGCAAGAAACATGGTAAGTTGCCGTCCGTTCGAAGACATGAGATAAGGGTAAGAAGGATAAAAATAATTCAGTTTCGTCGATAATGGGAATTTGCTGTAAACAAACATTTACATTTTCGACAAAGTTATTGTGGGTAAGCATTACGCCTTTAGGGGTGCCTGTGGTACCCGAAGTATAAATTAATGAAGATACATCACTTGGTAAAACTTCAGCCCTGCGCTGGCTAATGGTCGCTTGTGTAGCTTCTTCTACTATAGTTCCCAGCAGTGTATTAAAGGCAATAATTTCGGCTTTAAAACCCTCTGGAATAGCAATTTTATCGAAATCTTTAAATACAGGGATAATATAAAGCAGTTCTTTACAGTTTTCGGCAATTTTTAATACTTTTTTAAATAAGAATGGATTACCCACTACAATTGCTTTTATTCCCGAATCGTTAATGATATAGGCCACTTCGTGTTCGGAAAGAGTAGGGTAAATCGACACATTGATTGCGCCTATTTGCTGTATCCCCTGGTCGTAATAAACATATTCGGGGCAATTCTCGATCATTAAGCCTAGCCTGTCGCCTTTTGCAATTCCTTTGTTCAGGAAAAATGCCGAAACCGCATCGGCGCGAAGTAGCGTATCTTTAAAAGAAATTTCTTCCCAGTCGGCTCCTTTCTTGTGTATTAAAAATGTTTCCTCCGGTTTATGGATATGTTCGACTACATTTCTTAATAAACTCGGAACGGTAGAAGATTCGTTAAATGATACCATTTTTATTTTGTTTGGGTAACAATGATAGCCTTTTGACTTTAAAAATACAACCCTTTGGGTACTATACAAAAAAAAAGACACCGATATACAGTGCCTTTTTTCAATTATGAGAAATTTATATTAAACAGAAAAACTTTCTCCACAGCCACAAGAGCGGCTGGCATTTGGGTTATTAAAATTAAAACCTTTACCATTTAAACCGTCGGTAAAATCGAGTTCAGTACCTGCAAGGTATAAAAACGATTTCATATCGAGCGCGATTTTAATTCCCCGGTCTTCGAAAAACTGATCGCCTGTTTTGGCTTCATTATCAAAGTCGAGGTTATAAGATAAGCCAGAGCAGCCACCGCCTTTTACAGAAACCCGTAAAAAGTAATCAGAACCCATTTTAGAATCCTGCATGAGGTGGTCAATTTTGCTTTTTGCTTTATCGGTAATGGTAATCATTTTTTAGTATTTAGTCTATTACTAATTTCTTAATGGTGCGACTTTGCCAATTCGAATGCTGCTAAACCATTTTTAACGCGGTAATCGTTAATGGCCGATTTAATAGCGTCTTCGGCTAATACAGAGCAGTGAATTTTAACTGGCGGTAAGGCCAATTCTTCCACAATATCCATATTGTCGATGGTTAAAGCTTCGTCGATCGTTTTACCTTTTAACCATTCGGTAGCTAAAGAAGAAGAAGCAATAGCCGAACCACAGCCAAATGTTTTAAATTTAGCATCTGTGATTACGTTATTTGCATCTACTTCAATTTGAAGACGCATTACGTCGCCGCACTCTGGCGCGCCAACCAAACCTGTACCTACAGATTTGCTGTCTTTATTTAAAGTACCAACGTTACGTGGGTTGGTATAATGTTCTAATACTTTCTCTGAATATGCCATCTTTTATTTTCTTTAAATCCCCTTTCGGAGATGGTTTTTTATTTAGTATTGGGTAATGCGTAAGGATACAATTTGCTTTACGTTTTACCTTTCTTAGTGCTCAGCCCACTCAATTTTACTTAGGTCTATTCCTTCTTTAAACATCTCCCATAATGGAGAAAGGTCTCTTAAGTGGTTAACTGATTTCTTCGTATTTTCTATTGCATAATCTATTTCTTCTTCGGTGGTAAAACGACCTAATCCGAAGCGGATCGATGAATGTGCTAAATCGTCGGATAAGCCTAAGCTTTTTAATACATAGGAAGGCTCTAAAGAGGCAGAAGTACAGGCCGAGCCCGAAGATACGGCTAAATCTTTCATTGCCATCATTAAGCCTTCGCCTTCTACATATTTGAAAGAAATATTGGCCACATGCGGTAAACGATGCGCTATATTACCATTTACATAACTTTCTTCCAATGTAGTTAAAGCATTTTGTAATTTATCGCGCAAAGCGGATAAACGTTTTGCTTCTTCGTCCATTTCTAAACGACATAATTCGCAAGCTTTACCTAAACCAACAATACCAGGTACATTTAATGTGCCAGAACGCATACCCCGTTCGTGGCCACCACCATCTATTTGCGCAGTTACTTTAACCCTTGGGTTTTTACGGCGTACATATAGAACGCCAACTCCTTTTGGTCCGTACATTTTATGCGCAGAAAATGCCATTAAATCTATGCCATCTGTATTTACGTCGACCGGGATTTTACCTACCGCCTGGGTAGCATCGGTCATAAATAAGGCGCCGTGCTTATGCGCTATGGCTGATATTTCCTTAATGGGCTGAACGACACCGATTTCGTTATTGCCATACATAATGGTTACCAAAATGGTTTGCTCGGTCATTGCTGCTTCCAGCTCCTGCAAATCAATTAAGCCATCTTCTTTAACTTTTAAGTAAGTTACTTTAGCGCCTAATTTTTCTAAATGTTTACAAGTATCTAAAACGGCTTTATGTTCGGTAGTGGCAGTTATAATGTGATTACCTTTTTCGTGGTACATTTCGAAAACGCCTTTAATCCCTAAATTATCAGCTTCTGTAGCACCAGAGGTAAATATAATTTCCTTTTCGGTACAACCGATTAATTTAGCTACTTGCTCGCGTGCATAATCGACGCCCTCTTCTGCTACCCAACCAAAAGCATGGTTACGGCTGGCTGCATTGCCAAATTTGTTGGTAAAATAGGGCAGCATGGCCTCTAGTACCCTTGGATCCAGGGGTGTAGTTGCATTATTATCTAAGTAAATCGGAAGTTCCATTATTTTTAATTGTTCTTATTAATACACAAAGATACGAAAAAAGTTTACCAACAATTATAGATAATTACTATGAACGTATCATTAAAACTTGCATTTTTACATTAATTTAACCATAACCTCTATGAATAAGATAGAACATATCGGTATCGCTGTAAAAAACTTAAACGATTCTATAACCGTTTATGAGAAATTGCTCCATACAGATTGTTATAAAACAGAACTAGTGGCTTCGGAGCATGTAAATACGGCCTTTTTTAAAACCGGGGATAACAAAATTGAGCTCCTCGAGGCCAGCTCGCCCGAAAGTGCTATCGCCAAATTTATAGACAGAAAAGGAGAGGGGATTCATCATATTGCATTTGCGGTCGACGATATTCTGAAAGAAATGGAACGGTTACGAAGTGAGGGTTTTGTACTTCTAAATGAGCAACCAAAAAAAGGAGCGGATAATAAAATGGTTTGTTTTGTTCATCCTAAAGAAACTAATGGCGTGTTGATTGAGATTTGCCAGGAGATTAGTTTTTAGTTGCGTATAGCGTATAGAGACTGGATGCTAACCAACGAACAACGAACAATGCCCAACGAAAAACGAACAACAAATGAACCAATTAATAAAAATTATTGGAAAAGATTTCGATCTTAGCGACAATCTTAGTGAAAATGAGCTACGAGCGGTTATGATTAAAGCTTTCGAATATTTAATTGAAGCCGATTTTCCTAAGCTGATCCAGATTTTATATAAAGCCGATGTGGATCAGTATAAGTTAAAGGAATTGCTCGCCAATAATACCGAACAAGGGGCGGCCGAGGTTATAGCCGATGCTTATATAGCAAGACAGCAAGCTAAAGTGGAGACCTGGAAGAAATATAGTTAACGATTAAACATTAACCCAGATTAATGGAAATACCAGTACTTCCGAAAAATATATTTTCCGCTGTAAGGAACGAAAAACCAGTTTTAACGACCCCCATCTTAAGCTCTGCTATTGCCCGGGTAAACGATTATAATATTTTAGATGGATTGAGTCTTTTGGCTAACCTCCATGACGGGGTTATTACCGCTGCATTTTTTGACCCTCAATACCGGGGCGTAATGGATAAGATGAAGTATGGCAACGAGGGCGAGAGCCGCCAAAAAGCAAGGATAGCCTTATCCCAAATGAGCAACGAAATGATCCGTCAGTTTATCATCGAAATTGACCGGGTATTGATTAAAAGTGGTCATTTATTTTTGTGGATAGATAAATTCCATCTTTGCGAAGGTACCAATTCGTGGTTTAAAGAAACTTCGTTGGCTGTGGTCGATCTTATAACCTGGGACAAAGGTAAAATGGGAATGGGATACCGCACAAGGCGGAAAAGCGAGTACCTGTTGGTATTGCAAAAGGCGCCCAATAGGGCGAAAGGGGTTTGGCTGAGACATGATATTCCGGATGTCTGGACCGAGAAAATAGTCGATAAAAGGCATCCCCATCAGAAACCAGCTTTATTGCAAAGGAGCCTAATTGATTCTGTTTCGGCCGAAAATGACTTTATATTAGATCCGTGTTCGGGGAGCTATTCGGTTTTCGAAGCTTGTCGTTTAACAGGCCGTAATTTTATTGGCTGTGATCTTAGGCCGGTAGAAGCGCCATAAAATCTTTAAATTAATTATCATGCGTATGTTTCGTCAGTTTTTATTCAATTTAATGTTTCTTTTTTTGTGTGTTAGTGCTGCGAAAGCAAACGATTTTGTAAAAGAGCGATTTATTTTGCCGGCTACAGATAGTATCCCGCCTGCTTATTTAAAAGACAGTCTTCCCGTACTGATCGAAAAGTGTAGAAATTTGTTGAGCCATGCTTATATGGCACAAACTTTACTGACCGAAACCGACACTATTCCGGGTTGGGAGGGTTTTCCGGTTAAATTATACGAATACAAAACAGGTAAAGATTTATATACGGGTATGCCAAAAACGGGTAAGGTTTATTTGCTTAATCCGACCCCAGAAATGCTGGCGATATGGATTGTAACTACCAGCTGGGAAGTGAAAAAAAGTGTTGAGGCGAAGTATATCGACAAAATATTTCAGACTGTAAGAGGGCAATCTGGTGCTCAGTTTCCGGTAAAGGGGGTGGTATACGAAGACCAGTATACCCGTAATTTTCAGGAGCCCTATGTTTTTAAAGATGGGGTTACAGTTTATGTTGCCGATAGCACGATGTTCCCGAAAGATAAGACTTGCACACCCGAGCAGCTCGATTTTTATTTAAGGGTGGAGAACAAAGATTTGAAGCCGCAAACTGGCCGCTATGGCCGGATAATAAGTACCAATAGGGAAATGTATACCGCTGCAGGCGGTAGAATTGATGTTGGCGATGGGAATAACCGCAAAATAGAATGGCTGGCAGTGGTTAGAGATTTGTATAAAAAAGCATGGAATTCGGATCGGAATGAGTTGATGATTGCCTGGGCGAAAAGTAATTTGTAAGGCCTTGTCAAAAGCCTCTCTTTTCGCTTAAAATAGGGGCTTTGCAATAGATATTTACAACAACGTTCAATGTCAGATATTTTAGCGCCATTGGGTTGTGATTTGCTTTCATTCTTTGAACTATTGATATTTACAACAACTTGGACAAAATATTGGCAGAGACAGAGCCAAGTGAGGGGTTTAGTGAAACAAGCAGTTCAATAACATTCGTATCGCCTGATGGTAATAAAAGGATAAAAGATTATCAATGGCTTTATGCAGGCAATCCGCTTTCGGGATACAAAGTCTGGAGCCATGTAACAGGAACACATAAAAAGGTTGGGACAGATTGGGAATGGGATGATATTAAGCACGATAATTTCAGCGTCTCTGAAAAACCTTCTTATATGACAGTGACGGTAACACTTAATGGGACTCCTGTACCTACAATGGGCACAACTGCCGCAGAAATTAGTGTGAAATGCAGTATTGAAGCTTCTGTAATTTTTAAGGGCAGTCCATTTGGATATCCATCTAAGGATTTTAACAGGAACAGCCCAATTTTTTATGTTGATTAATTAAAACCAGTATGCATTTTAATAAGTCTATTTTTCTACTATTTATAGCTTTGCTCGTATTCTTTTTAAGTTGCTCGACTCATTATGAAACGATGAGAGGGGTACAGCTCAGTTGGAAAATGCCCGTTCTTGATAAAGAGCTAGACACTGTGTTTAATTTGAGTGGTGGTAGTAGACTGTTTTTTTATAAAGATATTACGCTTTATCAAAAGGAAGGTGTATTTCAGC
Organism: Bacteroidota bacterium; assembly: GCA_040388055.1. Taxonomy (GTDB): domain Bacteria; phylum Bacteroidota; class Bacteroidia; order Sphingobacteriales; family Sphingobacteriaceae; genus Pedobacter. The sequence goes on along the minus strand of JAZKCO010000007.1, from coordinate 29,158 downwards.
ATGAAGATGGTAAGGAAGAGAAGACGTATACTTACTGGATTTACAAACAAAATCGTAAACTAGGTCTCAAGTTTGAAGCATCAGTGAAGGACTCATTAGGAATCCCATTCAAAGTTGATTCTTTCCTTGTAAAAAATGCTTTTACAAATTTTCCATTTTTTAGCAAAGACAATGATAGCATCGTTTTCAAAAGAACCATTAAAAGTCACGAAGAGCTTTTAGAAAAATATGTTCCTAAGATTAAACCGGATGACAGCTATCCTGATACTATGATATTTAGGTTTAGTAAGAATTACACTGACATCCCTTTTTCTTATTCACATGAAATGGAAAATGAAAGAGAAAAGAGACTTATTGAAATAACTGGGGTATATAATCCAATCAAAAATCCGAAATACAAGGCTCAGTTGAAAGGTAGAAAAATATCCTTCCTTATGGAAAAGATTTTGGTTAAAGATAAGAAGGAAAAAATAGCGTACTTTGAACGATTTGAAAAACACATATCAGAAAATCCTTGAAAAAAGCCGCTCAATTGTAGCGGCTTTTTTGAAATCATATTCCTTGGTCTAATACGGGTTTCTCCTTACAGTTTTGGGATTTGAGGAATTGGATTATAAACGATTAACCTAAAAAGTAACTTTCCCAAGATATGTGCTCATCGAAATATCTTGTCTATCATCGGCTATGAAGGCAATCCAGGTATGGAATTCCTTCTCTTTGCTGCCTTTCCAAATTTCTATGGTTTCTTGTTCTGCTTTTCGCCTTGCTCCACTAAGCATATAACGGGCATATCCATCGTTCAGATTGTAGGCGAGGAACATTACCTGATCACGCTTATAGGCACTATCATTGTCTGCGTTATTTGTCCAGCTAAAATGCATTCCAATGTCATCCGTTGCTATCTGTACGTTTAACGGGCTTGGTAAATTCCCGTAGGTAACCAGTACTTTGCTGTAATCCAGTTCGCCCTCGGCGTTAAAAGCATTTAATAAATTGTACGATTTTGCAGCATTATGTGCTGATATTAGTCTCGAACGACCTTCCATATTAAAGCCTACTCGTATAAAAGGAAGGATGGGCTTTAGAAATTTCTGAATTTTAATAAACTTGGAGCGACTTTCTTTTTGTGCTACAGATCCACGCTTATTTTTTGCGCTTTTGCGGGGAAGCCCCTTGATTATATTTTGTCCGTTGAGTTGGTAGCCAATGACGTTGCCTACTTTGCCTTTAAAAGGACCATTAATACCACTAGTAACAATTCCCATAATTAAGTGAATAATAGGTTATACTGGTAAACCCCTTTATACCAGTTTCTTACTAAAGTTATGTATAATTAACTACGGTATCAAATTTTAATGAAAATTAATACAGACTCCAGTCAGGTTTCATTCAGGTAGAATTGTCATAACCCTGACCAAACCCTGACCAAACCCTGTCTAAACCCTGTATTAGTTAGGAACACTTTACCTACACGATATAGCTCTGGTGTGAACTCAAGTGCAATTAGAAGTTAAATTGTTTAAATAAGACGATGCTTGATGGTTAAAAAAGAACGACCAACCCACTAAACCCCCGACGAAAAATTAGAATTCTTCAAAAACTGAGGTGCTTTTCTGTGCTTGGTAGCTTCTTCGTAAGCATAAGCAAAGGCTAATACTTCTGGCTCCTGGTAAGCGCCTGCCATAATAGATAGGCCTACCGGAAGCTCATAAATCATCCCCATGGGTACGGTAATATGTGGAAAACCGGCCATAGCTGCTGGTGAGGCGAAATAGAAACCGTTGCTATAATCGCCATTAAAAAGATCAATTAAAGAGGGGATGCCAAAACTGGTGCCTACGATGGCATCTAACTGGTTTTTCTCCATTAAAGTGCTAATAATTTCTTTAGAAGAATTGACTTTAGCGAGGGCTTCTTTGTATACTGTGCTATCCAGATCGGGGGCTTTATCGCTGGCTTCTAAAGTTTCTTGCTTAAAGTAAGGCATTGCTTTGGCTTCGTTTGCCTTGTTAAATGCAATTACCTCGCTTAACGTTTTTACTTTGGCATTGGCTTTAGCCAGATAAGCATTTACACCGGCTTTAAATTCGGGCTGTAAAACACTTGCACCGGCAATGACGCGCATTTCTTTTTGTAACTCTACCTCAATAACTTGAGCACCAAGCGCTTTTAACTGGTTAATTGCGGCTTTATATAGGGCTACTACAGCCTCATGGCCCGATAAAAAGGATTTTTCTATTCCAATTCTCTTGCCTTTAAGGCTGTCGGCCTTTAAAAAGACCGTATAATCGGGATGTGTTTTGCCAGTGCTGTTTCGGGTTACCTCATCTTCTTCGTCGGCTCCGGTTAAGGCCGAGAGTAAAATGGCCACATCGGTTACCGTTCTGGCCATTGGTCCGGCGGTATCCTGGGTTTTAGAAATGGGAATAATACCGCTTCGGCTTAAGAGCCCGACAGTAGGTTTTAGACCAACCAGGCCATTGTAAGATGAAGGAGCGATAATAGAGCCATTGGTTTCGGTACCTATGGCAACGGTGCACAGATTGGCCGAAACTGCTGCGCCCGAGCCCGAACTCGATCCGCTTGGACTTCGGTCTACTATATAAGGGTTTTTTGTTTGTCCGCCACGGCTACTCCAGCCACTGCAAGACCGGGTAGACCTAAAATTTGCCCATTCGCTTAAATTTGTTTTGCCTAACAAAACAGCGCCAGCTTCCCGTAGTTTTTTAACGATAAAGGCATCCGCCGATGCGATATTACCCGCCAAGGCTAAAGCACCCGCTGTGGTTTGCATTTTGTCGGCCGTATTAATGTTGTCTTTAATTAAAATCGGTATGCCATGCATCATTCCTCTTGTTTTACCTTGTTTTCTTTCTGCATCCATTTTAATCGCGATCGCCATTGCATCCGGATTAAGCTCGATAACCGCGTTTAATTTCGGGCCGTTTTTATCGATCTTTTCAATACGCTTAAGGTACATTTTAGTTAGGGCTTGCGCAGTTAATTTTCCACTTTGCATCCGGGCCTGAATTTCGTTAATCGTAACTTCGCTAAGCTCGAAATCGTCGGCAAAATTGGTGTTGTTTTCGTTATTTGAGGCGAAAGAAAGGGCTGCCGATGCAGTTAAGCTTACTGTGGTAATAAGACCTGCGGCCGAGCCACTTTTGAGGAAATTTCTTCTGTTCATTTGGAAGGATTATAGCGGGTTAATGCTAAAGATAAATATAAATTGGTTTACCCGTGGATAGGATTTAATAATTTATAATTAAAATTACTTTTAGTGTTGCAATTGAAAAATAAAATTTGGATATTTGCATCCTCTAAAATTAGACGAAATAAATAAAAAACATGGGGTTACCGTGGGTAAAGCACCCGCAAAAAGCAATAAAACGCTTACGATGGCCTCATAAACATAAAAAATAAATAAAATGAAAAAAGATTTGCATCCATCAAACTACAGATTTGTAGTATTTAAAGATATGTCTAACGAGTATCAGTTTTTAACAAAATCTTGTGTTGAGACTAAAGAAACTATTAAATGGGAAGATGGTAATGAGTATCCTTTATATAAATTGGAGATTTCTCACACTTCACACCCTTTTTATACTGGTAAAATGAAGTTAGTAGATACTGCAGGTCGTATCGATAAATTTAAAACACGTTACGCTAAGAAATAATTCCTGGCCAAACAAGATAATTTTTAAAAGTTCCGGGTATTTACTCGGGACTTTTTTTATTTTTGTTGCTTATGGTAATCAATTTATTTGATGATAAGTCCTGGATTTCGCTACGGCCGCTAACTTTTACCAGGCCTGCGGCCGATTTAAGAATTGGGATATTAACAATAGCAGAGAAATGGGCGAAACAGCTAAATGCTGATTTTGGTTATATAACGGCCGATTATTTGCGTTTAAAATATCCAGCAAAAGAAGCTCAGCTTTTCATTAACGGTGCTATATGTCCAGACGATGCCTTGTTAAATGCAGTTACGGCATTGAAAGAAGGAGAGGTGCTGCTACAGCACGGCCTGGTAATTGCTTATCGATTAGAAACAGCATTGCTAAGCGATAAGGAGGCCGCAGAAAAATTGCAGCCTAAAAAATATGAAGGGCAATTTACTCATTTACAGTTTCCGGAAGAGATTTTTAGTTATAACCATGCAGAGTTGCTCAAGGATTTTGCACTGCTAACCAAAGGTAGAACATCGGCGAAATTAAGCGCAAGCAATACTTTTTTAGGCGAGCATATTTTTGCCGAAGAAGGTGCTAAGGCCGAATGCTCTTCATTTAATAGCTTACAGGGGCCTATTTATTTAGGTAAAAATGCTGAAGTTTGGGAAGGATGCCATATAAGAGGCTCTTTTGCGCTTTGTGACCATTCGCAGGTTAAAATGGGCGCCAGAATTTATGGGCAAACCACTATCGGGCCATTTAGCAGGGTAGGTGGCGAAATTAATAACAGTGTGATTTGGGGCTATTCGTCTAAAGGTCATGAAGGTTACTTAGGGAATGCAGTTTTGGGGCAGTGGTGTAATATTGGGGCCGACAGCAATAATTCGAACCTGAAAAATAATTATGCCGAAGTTAGGCTTTGGGATTACGAAAAAGAGAGCTTCCGTAAAACGGGCTTACAGTTTTGCGGACTAATTATGGCCGATCATGCTAAGTGTGCAATCAATACCATGTTTAATACAGGAACCGTTGCCGGAGTAAGTGCTAATATTTTTGGTGCCGGGTTTCCACGTAACTTTATTCCGGATTTCGCCTGGGGCGGTGCTCACGGATTTGAAGTTTATAGCTTAAATAAAATGCTCGAAACTGCAACAAAGGTTTACGAAAGAAGAAATATGGAGTTAAATGCTATAGAAATAGGGATTTTGACCCATGTTTTTGAGGAGACGAGAAAATTTAGGAGGTTTTAGTCGGTGAGTCGGTAAGTTGGTGAGTCGGTAAGTCGGTGAGTCCGTAAGTTGGTGAGTCCGTAAGTTGGGAAGTTGGTAGTTGGTAAGTCCAACGAAAAACGAATAACGAATAACAAAAACAAATATGAGAAAAAAAATAGTCGCCGGTAATTGGAAAATGAACATGGACTACCAGGAAGGGGTAGCCTTGTTTTCCGAAATTGTGAATATGGTAAGGGATGAGAAAAATGGCGATCAGGTTGCTGTAATTTGCGCACCTTATATTCACTTAAATAGCTTATCGCAGTTAGCTGCCGGCTTAGTTAAAATTGGCGCTCAAAACGTCCATCAGCATGAGAGTGGGGCCTTTACAGGAGAAATTTCTGCGAAGATGATCAAATCTACTGGTTGCGAGTATGTAATTATTGGCCATTCCGAGCGCCGGCAATATTTTGCCGAAACGGATACGCTATTGGCTCAAAAAACTGCTATTGCATTACAGCATCATTTAACTCCAATATTTTGTGTAGGGGAAACTTTAGACGAAAGAAATAATGGTAGTTATTATCAGGTATTGAAATCGCAATTGGAAAACGGGATTTTTACGTTAAGTGCCGAAGATTTTGAGAAAGTAGTGCTCGCTTACGAGCCGGTTTGGGCAATTGGTACGGGGCTAACGGCCACTCCAGAGCAGGCGCAGGATATTCATGCCTTTATAAGGGCTGAAATTGAAGCTAAATATGGTGTCAATATTGCCGATAATACGACTATTTTATATGGTGGAAGCTGCAATCCTCAAAATGCTGCGGAGTTGTTTGCACAACACGATATCGATGGCGGGTTAATAGGCGGAGCCTCTTTAAAATCGCGTGATTTTGTAACGATTGTAAAAACATTTAATGCCTAATGAATTATATACAGGTAGCTTTTAGCTTTAATGAGTTGCAAGAATATCAGCACGATTTATTGATAGCCGAAATGGCCGATATTGGTTTCGATACTTTTGAAGATACGGCAACTGGTTTCGATGCTTTTATAATGGCTAATCGATTTAATGAAACCGAATTAAACGATGTTTTAATGGGCTTCGCCGACGAGTTGCAATATACTTACCAGATTAAAAAGATCGAATCTCAGAATTGGAATGAAGCGTGGGAGAAGAACTTTAGTCCACTTCATATTAGCGACGACTGCTATGTGCGGGCTACTTTTCACGAAGCCCAGCCGCAGTACCGTTACGAGATTGTAATAGATCCAAAAATGGCTTTCGGAACAGGTCATCATCAAACAACAACGATGATGATGCAATATATTTTAGAAAGTGAAGTAGCGGATAAATTAATACTGGATATGGGGGCTGGGACTGGTATTTTGGGTATTCTGGCTTCAAAACGGGGTGCAAAACAGGTTATTGCCATAGATAATGACGAAGTTTGCTATCAAAGTGCAATAGAAAATGCCGCTTTAAACCAGATTGATAATTTAACCTCACTTTGTGGAAGTAAAGAGGCTATTCCTGCCCTGTCTTTCGATCTTATCTTCGCTAACATTAATCGGAATATTCTGCTCGATCAGATTTCGGCTTATGCTGCTGTACTTAAAGACAATGGCGAGATCTTTTTTAGCGGTTTTTACGAAAATCCAGATTTAGCTATCATTAAAGAACATTGTGCAGCATTTAAGTTAACTTTAGTCGACCAGAAGAAAATAGACGATTGGGTGGCAGCCAGGTTTGTGAAGGGAGCGATTGATTGATCGTTTTTCATTTTTCGCTGGACGTTAGACGCTAAACATTGGGCGTTTTAGGGCGGTCAATTATGAATTCAGGCCCATAACCCATAACTAAATTAAATAATGAAAGTACATTTTATTGCAATAGGGGGTAGTGCCATGCATAATTTGGCAATTGCATTACATCAAAAAGGGTACGAAATTAGCGGTTCAGACGATGCTATCTATGAACCGGCAAGTAGCAGACTGGCAAAGTATGGGTTGCTACCGAGCGAAAATGGCTGGTTTGAGGAAAAAATCACTCCCGATATCAACGCTGTTATTTTAGGTATGCATGCGCGAATCGACAACCCGGAACTGCTAAAAGCGCAAGCGCTTGGCTTAAAAATATACTCTTATCCCGAGTATATCTACGAGCAATCGAAAGATAAAACCCGGGTAGTAATTGGCGGTAGTCATGGTAAAACTACAATAACCTCTATGATATTGCATGTGCTTAATTATTACCAGAAAGACTTCGATTACCTGGTTGGCGCGCAGCTTGCCGGTTTCGAAACGATGGTAAAACTTACGGCAAGTGCACCCGTAATTATTATCGAGGGCGACGAGTATTTAGCATCGCCAATAGATCGCCGGCCGAAGTTTCATTTGTACCATGCAAATATTGCGGTAATAAGTGGAATAGCCTGGGATCATATTAATGTCTTCCCAACATTTGGGGATTATATTTCACAGTTTAATAAATTTATATACACGATATTCCCCAATGGAAAATTGATTTACTGTGAAAATGATTCGGAACTGAAAAAAATTGTCAACAATTCTGAAGCGGCAATTGAGAAGATTCCATACAGTATTCCGGCACATAAGGTACTCGACGGAATAACCTATCTTTTACCAAATACTGCTTTAAAAGTATTTGGAGATCACAATTTATTAAACTTAAATGCTGCCCGCTTAGTCTGTTTAGAATTGGGCATAAATGAAGCGGAGTTTAAGTTGGCAATCTCCTCTTTTACTGGTGCGGCGAAGCGTTTAGAGCTATTAAATAGCAAGGATGGAACCAATGTTTATAAAGATTTTGCCCATTCGCCATCTAAGCTAAAAGCTACAATAGAGGCAGTTAAAGCACAATTTGTAAATAGAAAACTAGTAGCCTGTATAGAATTACATACTTTTAGCAGTTTAAATAAAGACTTTTTAGCCCAATATAAAGACACGATGAGCAAGGCAGATGTTGCCATTGTTTATATAGATGAAAAAACTTTTGCGCATAAGAAAATGGAGCCTTTAAACCGGGAAGAGATTAGATTAGCGTTTAATGATCAGCATTTGTTGTTCTTCAACGATTCGAACCCATTGGAAACTTACCTCAAGAGCTTAAATTTTTCGGACACAAATTTGTTATTAATGAGCTCCGGGAACTTTAATAATATGGATTTGGTAAAATTGGCATGTGAGTTGAGTAGTTAGCTACATAAATAAACCAAACAAGATGAATACGATAGGAAAAAACATTAGGTTATTACGTCAGCATAACGAATGGAGCCAGGGCGAAGTTGCTAAAAAATTAGGGATCTCGATCCCTGCGTTTTCAAAAATTGAGACCGGGATAACAGATGTCAATATTTCCAGACTGGACCAAATTGCTAAGCTATTTGAAGTTTCTATCATAGACCTTATTATTAAAGGTAGCAGTAGTCAGGTTGATAGTTCTCCAGAAATAAATATGCTAAGAGAAAAACTATTTCTTAAAGAAGAAGAGATAATTTCGCTTCAAAAGAAAGTTATTTCACTGTATGAAGAAATTAAGAACAACTATACCTTAAAAGACCTTCCTCATAGTTAAATGCCGCTTGCCAAAAGTTGCTCCTGTTGCTTCATGAAAAGCGATCATTTTATCGTTAAAATCGCCTACCCAAGAGAGTTCGAGTTCTGCATATTGGTTTTTCGGTAATACATAAGCTCCTAATTTAATAATGAGCGCCGATTCCAGACCGTGTTTCTGAAATTTGCTTTTAGTTCCCATTACAATAGCTCGCATCCGGTTAACACCGGCCCATCGTTTATAGGCAAATTTTAGTTTTTCGACGAGGCCGAGTTTGCCTTTCAGGCCTTTAATCATTTGGTTGGCATCGGGTATAATTACTACAAAAGATGCTGGTTCTCCATTGGCGTAGGCAAACCAGATTAAATTCTCGTCCATAATTACTTCCATTTGCTTGAAACTTTCTTCTAAAGTTTCTTTTTTAATAGGAACGAAATTTTCGAAATCTTTCCAACCATCGTTATAGATCTCCATTAAGTCGTTAATGTATTTATCGGCATTCTTTTTCGAAAAATGCTCAAAAGAATAATCTGGCTTGGCAGCCACCCAATTTGCTATTTTTGTAAAACGGGCTGGAAATGGAATGGTAAGATTGATATGATTTGTTAATTGCTCGTAGGTTGTCTTAAAACCATAAGCTGAAAAGAATTCGTGATAATATGGTTGATGATAGTTCATGCCGTAAGAAGGAGCGGTAAAGCCTTCTACAAGTAGCCCCCAGAAAGAGTCGTTTTCGCCAAAATTAATTGGCCCTTCCATGGCTTTCATCCCCCGTTCCTGTAACCATTTTTTAGCCGTATCGAATAATAAGAAAGCAGCATCCTTATCGTTGATGCACTCAAAAAAGCCCATTCCACCTGTTGGAAGCTCGTAATTATGTGCTTTTTTCTCGTTAATAAAAGCCGCGACCCGACCAATCGTTTTTCCATTATCGGCTTTTAATATCCAGCGTGTGCATTGACCGTGTGCAAAGAAAGGGTTTTTCGCCTGGTCGAATACTTTTTCGATATCCTGATCTAATGGTCTAATCCAATGTGGATCGGCCTTATAAATGGTTTGTACTACGTTTAAAAAATCTTGTATTGTTGTTTTGTTATTAACAGGTACAATTTGCATTGCTGGGTTTATTTAAAATAAAAAGCACCCCATAAGGATGCTTTTGTGGTATGAAATTATATAGATCAGTTAATATCGCTCATCATCATCGTCATCGTCATCATCAAAACTTTCGAAAGTATCTAAGTCGTCTAATGGCAAATCGAAATCGTCATCATCATCAACGATTTCTTTTTCATGAATATCATCGTCATCATCATCTGCTTCCTTCTTGCTGGACAGCGGCTTGTTAATTGGGTTTTTCTGAAATGGTTTTTTTGGCGTTTTCATAACACAAAAAATATTAATTATAAGAAAGTTCTACTGCTTATCTAAATTACAAAAAATCTTTTTAAATAGAAAGAAACCTATTTTTTAGATTCTCTTATCTGGTTCAAAAATAAAATAAAAAGCCTCTTTCTGAAATTTTTTTTCATTCTTTTTTAGTGCAGGTAATTTATTGGTAAAAAAAAAGCGTCCTAATTTTAATTGGGACGCTTTTAACACACAAATGAAACCTGAATTGAGATATAGTTTTAGGTTAGGTTAAAAAATATCTTTGTCAATCCTATAAGAACGTTTTTGGAACAAACAATAAATGCTTGTTTAATATCTTGTAACAAGTTTAATGCAAAAATTAAAATGAATCTACAAAAATGAGTAAGTGGTAATGATAATTGAGTAAACGGTATTTTTTAAGTTAAAGGGACAAGAATATTAATAATTGTGCCGTCTTTACCATTCTGTTTAATACTTAAGTGTATAGGTTTTGCTTCAATTTTGTTAAGCAGGTTTATTCTTTCCTGCGTTAAATCCATTCCTTTGCTTTGATGCGAAGAGTTCTTGTTTAATAAAGAATTTTCTATCCCAACGCCATTATCGATAATATTTATCTGTAAATAACTTTGTTCCTTTAAACTGATATGAATAGCTACTTTACCGCCTTCTTCTTTTGGCATAATTCCATGCCAGATTGCATTTTCTATATAAGGTTGGAGTAACATCGAAGGTATGAAAGATTCTTCCTTATCTATCTGTGGGTCGACTGTAATCGTGTATTTAAATTTATCCCCAAACCTGTTTTTTTCCAGACTTAAATAAAGATTTAAATAGTCGATCTCTTCTTCTAAATTAATGTAGCTCTTTGTACAGATTTCGAGATTTTTTCTAATCAGCTTTGCAAAGCCAGTTAATACTTTATTTGCCGACGACGTATTATTAACATTAATGTAATGCTGTATGGAGTTCATTACATTGAATACAAAATGCGGGTTCATCATAGCCTGTAATGCCCTTTGTTCCAGCATTAAAGTCTTGTTTTTAAGTAAAAGTTGCTCTTGCTCTTTGTTCTTTTGCCTTTTGGTAATGTTAACTGTAATGAAATATAATATAGAAGCGCCAATAATTAATACTAAAGAAATAAACCACCAGGTTTGCCAGAAGTGCTTCTTGAGTTCGAAATTTATTTTCGCCGGTTCGCTCCAGCGGTTATCCTGGCTTCTTGCACTTACCTCGAAGGTGTAACTGCCAGGCTCGAGCGATGAAAGTTCTAATCGTCGGTTTTTTGTTTCAATCCAATTGGCATTTTCTTTTAGCCGGTAACGATAGGTTATTTCTTGGTTTTTAAAATCTATAGCACTATAATTAAAAACAATATTATGCTCGTCTGGTTCAAAAATAAAACTGCTTATGCTTAAATCTAAGGGTATTCTATTATGGGTAACGGAAGAAATATAAATAGTAGGTGGAGTTGTCTGCTGTGCTTTCTGGTTATAGGCAAAATAGACCAAGCCATTATTTGTTGCAAAATAAGCAGTGTCTGTGTCGATATAAAGATCGTTTAAATCGTCGGACAATAATTCGTTAGCATAATCGAATGCGCCTATAGTTACTTTATTGTTTTCGAGAAATATCCGGTTTACCCCCGAATTGCTAATCGCCCATAAATAACCGTCCTTTACAAATAATTTATTAATAATATTATTGTTAAGTCCGTCCTTTAAAGTAAGGTGCTTGATTATTTTTCCATGCTTTACCAATAAAATTCCATAGCCATCGGTAGCCATGGCATAAATTTCGTCGGGTAATTGCCGGATATCGTTAACCCTTTTCGTTAACAATGAATCTTTTTCGTAATACCTGGATAAAATGCCATTTTCGAATTCCGATACCCCATTTATATTGGCAAACCAAAGACTTTGCCGATGGTCGAAGTACACACTATAAGAACGATCTTTAAAGTAATCTTTCTTTTCTTTATAGTTTAAAGAGGTAAATTCGAATTTGTTATTGCGATCGTTAATAATAACTACACCCGATGAAAGTGCCAGTGCTAGTTTCTTCGTTTTATCCAGGCTAAAGTTTTTAACTACAAAAACAGAATTATTAGTTTCTTTTAAATAATTTATCGCTGGTTGTGCACTATAAATATTGGTTAACTTACCTAAGCCGTAATCGGAAGCAAAATAAATGGCCTGATAGGTGGTATCGAATTTTAGCTGTTTAATTTGGTTATATTTTTTCTGATCGGGGATGGCAAATACCTGAACGGTTTTTGTTTTAACATTTAGTGCATTAATTTTTGCTTCGTTAAAGCCTAACCAAAGCCTGTCTTTTCCGTCTTTGACGATGCTTTTTACCATATTACTACTTAATCCATCTTTTTGATTTAAGATATAAAGCCTTTCTTTAACGCCAGGTAATCTATAAATTCCATTTTTTGTAGTAAACCATACATTTCCACTTCGGTCCTTAATTACTTGGTTTACATCGATATCGCTTAAAATATGTTTAACCTTACCATCGAAACCAATCGTATAAACCCCACTATTATTCCCTAACCAAAGCTCTTTATTATTGGCATAAATATAACCGGGACTGTTATTTAAGATTTGACTATCGATAGGGACTATAGCTTTAATTGCAAATCCTTTTTTGAGATTAAGCCCTTTTTTATCCAGGAAAAACATGGATCCATCCTTAAAACTGAGGTTGGTTTTATAAGATAGGGGAAGTGTAGCATCTTTGACTAAGACAAAATCCCTTTTTATAAAAACATGCAGGGCCTGCGAGCTATAAGACCAGATATTACCTTTAGCATCTTCGTAAATAAAGGCATTGATAAATTGTTTCTGAAGGTTTGGGGAGGTGTATTTTAAGAGTGACTTTTCGTCCCAGCAACCGATAATATTTTTATTGGTACCGAACCAGATCCGCCCTTTGCTATCTTCAAAAAAAGAAACAACAACGGCATTAAAATTTAAGAGTTTAAGCTTTGGGTCGTTAGCGGTGTTGTAAATTTTGCCATTATAAAAATAACTTAACTGGCCATTTAGCGCCAAAAACCAAATCCGCCCTTTACGGTCTTCTTTGAGCTGTAAAATCTGGTTGTCGGGTAGCCCATTATCTACCGAAAAATTCTCGAAAGTCGAACCATCAAACCTGCTTACCCCGGCATCTGTTGCCACCCATATATAACCTTTCCGGTCTTGTAAAGTGTAATAACAATGATTACTGGGCAAGCCATTCTTTGTGGTGTAATGTGGCAGGTATAAGGTTTGTGCCCAACCAGTTACTGTACATAAAACAGTAAAGACCATATAGATGATAACGCTTAGCTTCATTTTGGTAAACTGGTATAAGCTTTTATTTTGTCAAAAAAATCGCTCGCTCTTCTGCGCGACACATTTATGGTTTCGCCGTTATTTAAAACAACCTGCAAACCATTTTTGGAACTATATTCTTTAATATATTTAAGGTTTACAATGCTCGATTTATGAATGCGTACAAATCTGTTGTCGGGTAAAATTTCTTCATAATCTTTTAAAACCTTCGAAACGGCTATCTTTTCTGAATTAATGAGGTTAAAAACAGAATAGTTGCTGTCGGCTTCAATATGCGTAATATCGTCGATGTCGACCAACCTGTAGCCCTGTCCATTAGGTAAGGTTATTTTTTTAATTTCTGTTCTACCTGTCAAGTCGTTGGCCAGGTTTTTAAGGCGCTCGTTCCGGTAGTTTTCTGTACGGTTTAATTTAATATATCTCGCCGCTTTCTCTACAGCAGCTTTTAATTCGTCGATATCGATAGGCTTAAGCAAATAATCGAGCGCATTGGCCTTAATGGCCTTTAAGGCATATTGATCGTAAGCAGTGGTAAATATAACCGTGGCCGCCGAAGCCTGGGCCTGAGGGATGAGTTCGAAGCCATTTTGACCGGGCATAGCGATATCCAGAAAGATAAGGTCTACCTGATGAAGGCTTAATAAGGTACGGGCTTCACTTACCGATTTTGCAATACCTGCAATGTGAATCTCTTCACAGTTTTCCTGTAATAAAAAATAAAGCGAAGAACGCGCAAATTCTTCATCATCAACAATAATTGCATTTAACACAGGCCGGAGTTTTAATAAGGCTCAATTTATTAAAAAAATACCGGATTTGTTAATGTGCTAATTAGTTAATTTGCTAATGAGACGAACATCAGTTAACAAACGAGCAACGAGCAACGTCCAATGACAGACGTCCAACGTCCAACGAACAACGAGCAAAGCTCCACTAATAAGTAATAACCTGTTCTTCCAAATGCGCTGGTAGTTCGCGGTAGTTATATTGCTGACCGCGCAATTGTGGTTCAAATCCAGCTTCTTTAATTGCGTTTTGTATGCCCTTAGCGGTAAAGCGATGGGGTGCACCAGCTGCCGAAACTACATTTTCTTCGATCATGATGGAGCCAAAATCGTTTGCTCCGGCATGTAAACACATTTGTGCTACGGCTTTACCCACAGTTAACCAGCTTGCCTGGATATTTTTAACATTGGGTAGCATAATGCGGCTCAGTGCTAACATTCTTACGTATTCGTCGCCGGTTACATTATTGCTAATGCCTCTTAATCGTTTTAAAAGGGTACCATCGTCCTGGAAGGGCCAAGGGATAAAGGCCAGAAACCCCTTTGCATGGGCTGGTTTTTCGCTTTGCACTTCTCGAAGCCAAACTAAATGCTCGAACCGCTCTTCAATAGTTTCGACATGGCCAAACATCATGGTAGCCGAAGTTGTAATATCCAGCTGATGGGCAGCACGCATCACATCGAGCCACTCCTGGCCACCACATTTTCCTTTAGAAATTAAGCGCCTCACACGATCGTTTAAGATCTCTGCTCCGGCACCAGGCAGCGAATCCATTCCGCTGGCTTTAAGTTCTTTGAGTACTTCGGTATGTGAAATGCCTTCTAATTTGGCCACATGAGCAATCTCTGGTGGACCTAAGGTGTGTAATTTTAAATCGGGGTAGTGTGTTTTTAATTCTTTAAAAAGATCGGCATAAAAACGTAGGCCTAAATCGGGATGATGCCCGCCTTGTAATAATAGCTGGTCACCACCTAAACGAAAAGTTTCTTCAATTTTGACTTTGTAGGTTTCGATGTCTGTGATGTAACTTTCGCTATGGCCTGGTCTACGAAAAAAATTGCAGAATTTACAATTGGCAATACAAACATTGGTGGTATTTACATTACGATCGATTTGCCAGGTAACTTTGCCGCTTGGCACCTGGATTTTTCTCAATTCGTTAGCTACATAGGCCAATTCGGCAGTAGCGGCATTGTGATATAAAAAAACGCCTTCTTCCTGAGTTAAAAAGTCGAATTTTAAAGCCCGTTGTAATAGTTCGGCAGTATTCATTTACAAAGATAATTAAAAAGGTTGAGGGTAGCAGGCGGGAAGGTTTAAGCTTTGTAAAATTTAATCGAAGACATGAAACAGCAAGCTTGGTTTTCAGAATTTCTATATCTTTACGGCTCAAAAAATAATTGATGATAGAATTTAATCGTTTTACCCTTGCAAATGGCTTAAAAGTAATTGTACATGAGGATGTTACTACGCCAATGGCTGTTTTAAATATCCTGTACGATGTTGGCGCAAGAGATGAGGAACCGAATAAAACTGGTTTTGCCCATTTATTTGAACATTTAATGTTTGGCGGTTCGATTAATATTCCAAGTTACGACGAGCCTTTACAACGTGTAGGTGGCGAAAATAATGCTTTTACCAGCAACGATATTACCAATTATTACATTACCCTGCCAGCGGTAAATCTCGAAACTGCTTTTTGGCTGGAAAGCGACCGGATGTTAAGTCTTGCTTTTTCGGAAAAGAGTTTGGATACCCAGCGCAATGTGGTAATGGAAGAATTTAAGCAACGTTATCTCAATCAGCCTTATGGCGATGTATGGTTAAAACTAAGGCCATTAGCGTATCAAACACATCCTTACCAGTGGGCTACGATAGGCCAGGATCTGGCACAGATCGAAAATGCCAGGATGGAAGATGTGAAAGCTTTCTTTAAGAAACATTACAATCCTCAAAATGCGATTATGGTAGTGGGTGGAAATGTAAAAACAGCCGAGGTTAAAGTGCTGGCCGAAAAATGGTTTGGCACTATACCCGCAGGCAATAAGTACGAAAGGAACTTACCGCAAGAGCCCGTTCAAACTTCCCCGCGTACCGAAGTGGTAACAGCAAACGTGCCTTTAGACGCGATTTATATGGCCTTCAAAATGCCAGACAGGAACGATCCTAACTACCAGGTGTACGATTTATTAAGTGATGTCTTATCGCAGGGCCAATCGTCTCGTTTATACAATAGCTTATTAAAAGAACAGCAATTGTTTAGCGATATTAATGCCTATATGACCAGCAGTTTAGATGCTGGCTTGTTTATAATTGAAGGGAAACTCGTGACCGGAGTAACTAAGGAAGTTGCCGAAGCCGCAATCTGGGTCGAATTGCAAAAAATAAGTGCCTATCCTATAAGTGAAGATGAGCTCATAAAGGTTAAAAATAAATCGGAGTCGATAATGGCGTTTTCTGAAATGAATTTGCTGGATAAGGCTATGAATTTAGCTTATTACGAACTTTTGGGCGATGCTAACTTACTTAACGCTGAAATAGATAAGTATTTGGCTATTACCACCACACAAATTAAAGAAGCTGCGCTAACTACATTTGTTAAAGAAAAATCGTCAACCTTATATTACTTAGCCAATGCTTAACCGTACCATCGCGCCCTCTTTTAAACAGGTTGCTGCTATCGAATTTATTGCGCCAGTTCAAAAACAATTAACGAATGGCATTCCCGTATATACTTTTAATGCCGACCAGACCGACCTCGTAAGAGTCGAATTTATATTTGATCATGTAAACTGGGATCAAAATAAGCCTTTACAAGCTGTTTCAGTAAATAGTTTAATAACAAACGGAACTAAAACCTTATCTGCCCGCGAAATTGCCGAAAAGATCGATTATTACGGTGCGTTTTTACAATCAGATTATGGTGCCGACCAGATTGCCATTACTTTATATACCTTAAGTAAACACTTACCTTCGGTTTTGCCTATTGTTGAGGCGATCTTAAATGAAAGCACTTTCCCACAACAGGAATTGGATATTTTTGTACAAAATCAGAAACAAAAATTACAGGTAAATCTGCAAAGAAACGATTTCTTAGCCCGCAAAGCTTTTGCGCATTCCATTTTTGGTGATACAGGATATGGTTCGGACATTTCCGAAACAGATTACGATGCGTTAAAAAGAGCGGAGCTGGTAAGCTATTATAAAGCAGCTTTTAAAGCCGATAATTGTACGATCATTGCTGCAGGTAAATTTGGTGTTCAAGAATTTACCTTACTTGATCAATTCTTTGGCGATAAATGGACTAATCACGAAGCTTCCACCTTAAATAAATTTACTTTTTTGCCCATAGCCGGGCGGAAGCTTTTAATCGACAGGCCAGATTCTGTTCAGTCGGCCATTAGAATGGGGAAATTAGCAATTAACAGAACACACGAAGATTTTCCGGCATTTCAGATCTTAAATACCTTATTGGGTGGCTATTTTGGCTCGAGATTAATGGCAAATATTCGTGAAGATAAAGGTTATACCTATGGCATAGGCTCGGGCCTGGCCTCATTAAAAGATGCCGGATACTTTTTTATCGCAACAGAAGTAGGTGCCAATGTTTATAAAGAAGCATTAATTGAAATTTATAAAGAAATAGATTTGCTAAAAGAAGAAAGCATAGGAGCAGAAGAGCTAGACCTGGTACGGAATTATATGCTTGGATCGATGTTGGGTAGCTTAGAGAATATTTTTTCTCATGCCGATAAATTTAAAAATATTCATTTCTCGGGATTAACCTATAATTATTACCACAATTATATCGAAACGGTACGGAATATTTCTGCAGAAAAATTACAACAAATAGCCAGGGAATATTTAAATCAGGACGACTTTGTAGAAGTTGTTGTTGGTAAAAAATAAGATTTCTGCTTTTTTATATTTAAAATCTCAATCCATTAATGATCTCTACACCAGAAAACCCGGCATATACCTATAAGATTAATCCAGATCTCTCTCTAATAGACTGGGAATATGTAGTTTCACTTTTCTATAAAATAGAATGGAAACATCGCAAAGCGGATGAAATTGAAGCTGCATTTAACAATAGCACCTTAACTATTTTTATTTATAAAGAAAGCCGGCTCATCGCTTTTGGAAGAGTGGTGGGCGATGGCAGATACTATGCAATGCTGGCCGACATTGTGGTCGACCCAGATTTTCAAGGCCAGGGTTTAGGTAAATATTTGGTAAATACGCTAAATAATCAACTGGTTAATTATCATTTTGTAAACCTAAGCGCTGCTCCGGGTGCCGATCCATTTTATAAAAGTATGGGTTGGAAAAAACAAACCACGGCATTTATATGGCCCCAAGGACCAAAACAACTAAGACAACACTGCGAGCCCGAAGTATAAGATTTAAGTATTAAGGTTGTTTAGTGCTAACGTGGTTTATGCACCTTTATTCCCCTTTTCTTTTAAAGCCTATTGATTTACGAATTGGAGCAGGCTCGTTTTTCTTTTCCAATAATTCGTCAAGATATTGGAATACCAATTCCATGTTTTTATCTTGGTTATCCAACTTCTTTTTTATTTTTTCTACTTCTAAGTGCAGTTCGGTATGCTCACTTAACATCTGCCTGATCCGGGTAAATGTTCTAATGATTTGTATATTTACCTCTATGGCTGTTTCACTGTTAAGGATACTTGACAACATCGCAACACCTTGCTCAGTAAACACATTCGGCAACTTCCTTAAGCCCATCCTTTCTTTATTGGATATCACATTTTGTGATTTCCAATCCGATAGCTCTTCACTACTCATCTGGAACATGAAGTCGGCAGGAAAACGCTTTTCGTTCCGTTTTATAGCTTGGTTCAGCACACGAGTTTCTACACCGTACATTTCCGCAAGATCTCTATCAATCATTACTTTATATCCTCTGATCAGATATATTTTATTTATGATGGCCTGTTCTGATGTGACTATGGTTTTTGTTTTGCTCATGGTACACAAAAATGTTTTTATTATTTCAGTGGATGATATTTGTGTAGTGTTTCTTTCAAGTCTTCTAGGTTATTGGTCGATAACCTAGGTACTGGTGCTACCGCTTTTCGTTCCGTTTTTTTCTAACCAACACCTAATAAAGATAAGTGGGTCTCAGTTTTACAAAATAAATAGCGAATCAAGGGCCAAAACAACTAAGACAACACTGCGAGCCCGAGGCTTAAGTTATTCTTTGCTTTGCAAAAGTGTTACTTTCCCATCCATCGTACTTACCAAAATGTTTTTGCCGTTAATTACATTTACGGTATTAATCATCGCGTTATCTATTTTGTGTGCCCAAACGGTTTGTTTTAGCTTTGGATCTATTGCATATACAACGCCATTTTTTGTACCAAAAAATACTTTTCCATCTTTTTCTATCAGCATCGATGGCACATGTTCGTAACCAAAGCCCACATTATAGCGCCAAAAAACACCTGGATCTGTAGCTTGGGCTTTATACGCTACAATTTCGTCTTGCATTGTTTTGCCATAAATTAAAGTGCTATCGGCCGATAGGCCAATCGATTCTCTAACGGTGGCCTCTTTGTTTCTCCATAAGGTTTGACCATTTTTTGCATCTATGGCAGTTAAAAACCGGTCTGGAGCAGCAATATAAACTATTCCATTGGCGGCTACCGGAGTAACCATTGCAGGCGATAACATCCGGTTTGCACTTCCATTGTCCCATTTCCAAATTAAATCTCCTGTTTTTAAGTCTAATGCATAAAGATGGCGCCCCCACGAACCGAATATGATTTTACCTTGATAAATTAAGGGTTTTCCGGTAATTGTACCTTCTACAGCTTCGAACTTCCAGATTGTTTTTCCAGTTTTAATATCCAATGCGTTAAAAGTATGATTGCTACCGCCAATAAAAACGACATTGCCATCGACCACAGGTGAACCTAAAACGGCGCTGGTGGTTTCGATTTTCCAAAGTTGTTTACCAGTATTTGCATTTAATGCATAGATATTTCCATCGCCAGATCCTAAAATAGCCACCTCATTGCTTATTACCGGCGATGAATAAATGGCGCCCTGAGTTGGAAAGGTCCATGCCTTTTTACCTGTTTTTAGATTTAACGCTTCTACAAACCCTAAGCTATTTCCAAAAATGGCATTGTTTTTACTATTAGCAGGCGTGTTTACCACATTGGCATCAGCATGATAAGTCCATAATTCTTTAACGTCGCTGTATTTTGTATTAATCGCAAAATCGGGCCTGCGATATGTTTTACTGGTATTAGCAACAAATGTTTTTAAAGCTATTTTTCTCCATACCGGAAGTAAATCCAATCCTGGTTTTTGGGTAGCAAAGGTTACGGAGTCTTTACCCATAGTAACGATATTATAGCCACCCACACTGTCTTTAGCCCTAAGGTTAGACCTGCCCATTGTTGCGGGGATGCCTTCAAAATTAAAAGCTTTGTTTTGGTGGCCATGACCACAAATAATGTACTGTGTATTATATTTTTTTAAGCGATCGGTCGCTTCATACCAGTTATCTAAGCTATCGTCGATAGGGTAATGATTAATGAAAATAACCGGCATGCTTTTAGGGGTGTTTTTAAGGACTTTGTCTAACCAAACAACCGCATCTCTGGGAATATGTCCATCGCTCATGCGTACATAAGGTCCGGAGGCACAGGCAATAAAACGATATCCGTTAAAATCGAATGTAAATTTATCGCTTCCAAATTCTTTAATAAAAGATACCCCACCCGATTCCGACCAGCCAGTATCGTGGTTGCCGGGAATAATATGATAAGGTTTTTTTAAGCCTGATAAGATTTCCTTAGCCAATTTGAGTTCGTCGTTGGTACCCATTTCGGTAATATCACCAGTTATTATCGTAAAATCGATATCATCTTGTGCATTAATACTGGCAACGGTTCTTCGCAGGTCTTCATCGGCATTCGAACTGCCAACATGGGTATCACTTACAAAGGCATATTTAAATTGTTGGGCAAAGGCCGGGAAACTAAAACTAAAAACGAACAGTAACAGGAATAATTTTTTCATCAGCATAAAACTTTAATGGTTAAGAAACTTTCGTGAATATATACCATTGCAGTATATAGGAAACAACTTCATCTTATTTTTTAAAGATGCATTTTTTCCTTCGCATTCGATAAAGCAATTATTATTTTTTTAATAAATTAGCTTAGGCTTTCCATCTTCGCAAACAATCGATTTGGGTTGTCTCGCCAATGCGCAATCGGATGCAATGCTCCATTTATGGTTGAATTCGTTTTGTAGTACACCATATTTATTAACAAGGCTAAAAAAGGCGGGAGTATCTATTTTTGTCGAGTAAGGCAGGTAGCCTATTGGGCCGCCACAGGCTTTGCTTCCATAAGCAATAAACTTCCAATCTGCCGCATTTTCGCATTTAAACGGTTCGGACTTAGCTTTAATTTGCTGCAGCAATGCCGAGAGTTCCTGTTCATCTTCTTGCTTGGTCGAGATTTCTTTCTTACAAGCCGAAAAGATTAAACAAATGAATACGATGAAGAGAAATTTATTCATGAATTTATGAGTTTACGCTTAAACGAATGCTTTCGATTAAATGCTACAGTAGAAAATGAAGATAATTGTTTTGTTTTTGTAAAAAGCAAATGATGTTTTAAAATTAATCGAATATATAGTATCTTTGCCTGGCAAATAAGAACTCTTAATTTATTTGCTATGCAACTCGACCCCCAAAAATTTATTGCCACCGGTTTAACTTACGACGATGTGTTGTTAGTGCCTGCATATTCCGAAATTTTACCACGTGAGGTTAATACATCAACCTTTTTAACCAAAAAGATTAAGTTAAATGTACCCCTGGTTTCGGCCGCAATGGATACGGTAACGGAAGCCGAATTAGCTATTGCTATAGCTCAAAACGGTGGTTTGGGGATGCTTCATAAAAATATGACGATCGAGCGACAAGCCGAAGAAGTAAGAAAAGTAAAACGTTCTGAAAGCGGTATGATCCAGGATCCGGTTACTTTATTAGAAAGTGCGATCGTTGCAGATGCTTTTAAGATTATGAAAGAGCATAAAATTGGCGGAATTCCGGTAGTAAGCATCGATAATAAATTGGTAGGCATTATAACCAACAGGGATTTGCGGTTTCAGAAAGATATGAACAAGCCAATCGCCGAGGTTATGACCAAAGAAAACCTGATTACCGCCCCAGAAGGAACTACACTTGTTCAGGCCGAAGCCATACTTCAAAATCATAAAATAGAAAAATTACCGGTAGTTAATAAGGACGGTTACCTAAGTGGTTTAATCACTTTTAAAGATATCCAGAAAGTTAAAAATTATCCGGCTGCCTGTAAAGATGAACGGGGCCGCTTAAGGGTTGGCGCTGCGGTTGGTGTTACGGCCGATACCATGCAAAGGGTCGATGCGCTGGTAAATGCAGGGGTCGATGTAATTACGATCGATACAGCTCATGGTCATTCGAAAGGCGTGGTTGGTAAATTAAAAGAAGTAAAAGCTAAATATCCGGATTTACAGGTTATTGTAGGAAATATAGCCACAGGTGCAGCGGCGAAATTTTTAGCCGATGCTGGTGCCGATGCAGTTAAAGTTGGTATTGGGCCAGGTTCTATCTGCACCACCCGTATTATTGCCGGTGTAGGTGTACCTCAATTATATGCAGTGTTCGAATGCGCGAAAGCTTTAAAAGGAACAGGTGTTCCCGTTATTGCCGATGGTGGAATTAAACATACCGGCGACATTGCTAAGGCGATTGCTTCTGGAGCAAGTACGGTTATGGCCGGTTCCTTATTTGCAGGAGTTGAAGAATCGCCAGGCGAAACGATTATATATGAAGGTCGTAAGTTTAAATCTTATCGCGGTATGGGCTCTATCGAAGCCATGGAGCAGGGCTCTAAAGATCGTTATTTTCAGGATGTAGAAGACGATATTAAAAAACTAGTGCCAGAAGGTATTGTAGGTCGTGTGCCTTATAAAGGAACCTTGGCCGAGGTAATGTACCAGTATGTAGGTGGGTTACGTGCCAGTATGGGCTA
This sequence comes from Bacteroidota bacterium, assembly GCA_040388055.1. Classification (GTDB taxonomy): domain Bacteria; phylum Bacteroidota; class Bacteroidia; order Sphingobacteriales; family Sphingobacteriaceae; genus Pedobacter. Next base: position 6,127 of record JAZKCO010000007.1, on the reverse strand, counting down.
TTGTGGCGCTGCTACCATCGAAGTGCTACAAAATGCACAATTCGTGCAAATTACGGCCGCAGGGATGAGAGAAAGCCACCCGCACGATATTACCATTACCAAAGAAGCCCCTAATTATACGAGATAGTAGTTAACCGAACAACGATTAACGAACAAGTAAGCTAAAAATGAAATCACTGTGTGTTTATTGTGGCTCTAATTATAATGGCGACCCGGCTTTACTAGAGGTAGTAAAAACTTTAACCCATGCGATGGTAAAGCAGGAAATCAAATTGATTTTTGGTGGCGGTAGTGTTGGTGTAATGGGGCTGATGGCCGATCATATACTGGCGGAGGGTGGCGAAGCAATTGGTGTTATTCCCCAGTTTCTGATGGACAAAGAAGTAGGGCATTTGGGCTTAACGGAAATGATTATTACGGAAAACATGCATCAGCGTAAGCAAAAAATGGCCGATCTGTCGGATGGGTTTTTGATTTTGCCTGGCGGATTTGGAACATTGGAAGAGTTTTTCGAGGTATTAACCTGGTTACAGCTCGGGCTTCATGCTAAACCTATTGGCGTGCTTAATGTAAATGGATTTTACGATCCTTTGTTCGTGCAAATGGATATGATGGTAAAACACCGGTTTTTAAAGCCTGTTAATAGGGATTTAGTGATTAATGAAAAAGATCCCGAAATTATCATTACTAAAATGCAAAACTTTACTGCTGCTCCCGACGATGTTTGGTTTAGAGACCGGAATTTGAGTTGAAATGAGGATGGCGTAAAGAGGTAGGCCATACCGCTAAACGAACAACCAATTCCAACTCCGCTACAAAAAATTGTCTTTAGTAATTTCCCAGGTCCAGGGCTTTTTAAAGGTGGCGAAAGTTCTGAGGCTGCTAAAATAAAGTATTTCTTCACTAACTCTATTCGCCGCATTTCGATTAAATAAACTTCCGGTAGTTAAATAAACTTTTCGCGCTAGGAAATCATAATGCTTTTCTGTCATTTCTCCAGATTCGATATTGTAGTAAATATTATTTGCCGCAATCAAATTCCAATCCTTGTTCTGGTATTTAAACTCATAATTGAGTTTCCAACGCCAATTGCTCCCGCCTTCGAAAGCAAGCTGGAGGTTGTTGTTTTTAATACTAATGTTTTTAAAAGGATCGCCCATAGCGCCTCCTTCCTGAGCCCGCAAAATAAAATGGTTATTTTGGGTAAGGAAGGTATAATTGCCAGTTGTCTTATTCTTTATATAAATTGCTAAGACCCTGGGTTTTTGAAATTCTTTAATCAATGCTGTTTCGTTATCGCCATAAGCTCTGTTCTCTGTAATCGGAAGGTTATATTCTAATACTATGGCCATATCTTCGGTTAGGTCGTTGTTTAAATCGCCGTAAGCTGTTGCTATTGCCTTCCAATTTTGCGGAACTAAATCACTTAAATCAATTCCCTGTTTATTTAGTTTTGGATAAGAAAATGTTTGAGCGGCTGCAATTTGCTGACTGAAAATAAACAGTAAAAAAAGATATTTCATATCAAATTAACGGTTCATTAAATTGATTGTTGTTTTATTTTTTGCTAATTACCGCTTGTATTACCTAAACTAAATACCATTACAGGTTTTAGTTTTAAGAATATAACGGCTAACTTGCTAACATGAATATAGAATTCAATAAAAATGAAGACGTTAATAAACAACTGGTCGACGAATTAAAGTCGAGGTTGAAAAAAATATATGCCGGTGGTGGAGAAAAAAATGCAGCTAAACAAAAGGCTAAGGGCAAATTATTGGCCCGGGAGCGGGTTGCTTATCTCATCGATAAAGAGCGCGATTTTCTCGAAATTGGCGCGTTTGCAGCCGATGGGATGTATGCCGAACAGGGGGGCTGCCCCAGTGCCGGTGTAATTTGTGGGATTGGTTATGTGAGTGGCCGGCAATGTATAATCGTGGCCAACGACGCGACAGTAAAGGCTGGCGCCTGGTTTCCGGCAACGGCTAAAAAAAATCTCCGGGCTCAGGAAATTGCCATGGAAAACAGATTGCCTGTAATTTATTTGGTCGATAGTGCCGGTGTTTATTTACCGATGCAAGACGAGATCTTTCCGGATAAGGAACATTTTGGCCGAATGTTTAGAAACAACGCCATGATGTCGGCCGATGGCATTGTGCAAATCGCAGCCATTATGGGCTCGTGTGTAGCTGGCGGTGCTTACTTGCCAATTATGAGCGACGAAGCCATGATTGTAGAGGGTACTGGTTCTGTATTTTTAGCGGGTTCTTATTTGGTAAAATCGGCCATAGGTGAGGACATCGATAACGAAACGCTGGGTGGGGCAACAACACATTGCGAAATATCGGGCGTAACCGACTATAAGCATCCGAACGATAAAGCATGTTTAGACAGTATCCGAAAAATAATGAGCATGTTGGGCACCCCCGAAAATGCTGGTTTTGATAGAATTAAACCGGCAATGCCCAAGAAAGAGATGAACGAGCTATTTGGCATATTACCAGACAACAGGGAAAAACCCTACGAAATGCGCGATATTATTGAACGTTTGGTCGATAATAGTGAATTTGAAGAATATAAAAAGCTCTTTGGGCAAACGATTATTTGTGGTTTGGCAAGAATAGATGGCTGGGCAGTTGGCATTGTAGCTAACCAGCGTAAAGTCGTGAAATCTAAAAAGGGAGAAATGCAGTTTGGTGGGGTAATTTATTCGGATAGCGCCGACAAAGCCAGTCGTTTTATTATGAATTGTAACCAAAAGAAAATTCCCTTGGTTTTTTTACAGGATGTTACTGGTTTTATGGTAGGCAGCAGATCGGAACAAGGTGGAATAATTAAAGATGGGGCTAAAATGGTAAGCGCTGTCGCTAATTCTGTGGTACCAAAGTTTACGATTGTTTTAGGTAATTCGTATGGGGCAGGTAATTATGCCATGTGTGGTAAAGCTTACGATCCGCGTTTAATTTTTGCGTGGCCAAGCGCTAAAATTGCAGTAATGGGTGGATCGCAAGCGGCAAAAGTATTGTTACAAATTCAGGAGGCCTCTTTAAAAACGAAAGGCGAAACCATTACTCCTGAAAAAGAAGCACAGCTTTTAGCGGAAATTACAGATAGATATAATAGTCAGACTACGCCGTATTATGCGGCATCCAGGTTATGGGTCGATGGTATTATCGATCCGACAGAGACAAGGAAAGTGATTTCGATGGGCATTGAGGCGGCAAATCAATCGCCCATTAAAAAGACCTTTAATGTTGGTGTTATCCAAACTTAACGAACCTTTTCGATGAAACGATTTTTTTTATTCCTATTATTTAGCCTAAATTTTTGGGCATTTGCACAAATTAAACCTATTTATTTTGCTGGCGATGTAATTGTTTCGGATGCTACTCGTGCAACTTCTTATGCTATTTATGGAAAGTTAACTAACGAAGATTTGTGGGTCGTTAAACAATACGATTTAAGCAATCAATTAATAAGTACCGGTTCGTATAGAGATAGCTTATTGGCTGTGCCGCATGGGGTTTTTACTTATTACAATGACATTACAGGTTTTAATGAAGTTAATAAGACCGGGTATATCTTAAAAGGGAAAACTAAATTTATTTATATGAAGGGGGGCTATACGGAGGGTAAGCGAACCGGCCAATGGTTTACTTTTTATCCCGATGGCAAGGTAAGAGAAATTATTTGTTACGAATTAGGGCAGGCAAGTGGAGAATATAAGATGTTTGATAAACGAGGTACAGTACTAGAAATCGGGAAGTATATGGGAGGTAAAAAGGATGGCGAGTGGATAAGCAGCGGCGGGAAACAAACAAATATTTATAAAATGGGTAAATTAATAGCTACTTTTAAAAATAAAAAAAATAAGAATGATTAAGCGTTTATATTTAATTTTTGCCATTTGTTTGTGTTGTTATAGTGCCAAAGCACAATCTACAGCTGCACTCCACGAGAAGGCTATTGTAGTCGACACCCATGGAGATATTTTATTTAATCAGATTAAATCTGGGATCGATATTGGTCAACTTCAGGCAACGGGTAATTTCGATTTACAAAGGGCTAAGCAGGGTGGACTAGATGTGCAGGTTTTTTCTATCTGGTGCGACGAAACTGGTGGTTATGCTTTAGCTAATCGTGAAATAGACTCGTTATATAGCCTTATTAAACGTTATCCTGATAAAATTAAGTTGGTTCGTAATGCTGCCGAAATTAGGCAGGCGGTAAAGGAGCAGAAACTAGCGGCAATGATAGGTGTAGAAGGTGGCCACATGATCGAAAATAATCTCGATTACCTGAATAAGCTGGCAGAAAGAGGAATGGCTTATTTAACGCTTACCTGGAATAACAGCACTTCATGGGCGAGTTCGGCAGCCGAGGAAACTTCGGGCAAAATAAAGCCTGAAAATGCTGGTCTAAACGATTTTGGTAAGAAAGTAGTTGCCAGATTAAATGAACTAGGGGTTTTGGTCGATTTGTCGCATGTAGGCGAGCGGACATTTTTCGATGCCATTAAGGCTTCTACAAAACCTATATTGGTATCGCATAGCTGTGTGTATAGTATAAATCCAGTTCCAAGAAATTTAAAGGATGAGCAAATTAAAGCAGTAGGGAAAAATGGTGGTGTAATTTCTCTGAATTTTTATAGTGGATTTTTAGATTCGGCATATAATGCGAAACAGAAAGTGTTTTTTGCAAAATATGAACCTGAACTTAAAGCATTATCGCAAAAATATGGACGTAGTAATGCAATAGATACTTTAATTGCTGCCCATCCGGCAGATGCCGATGCCACACGGCCACCAGTATCCTTACTTATCGATCATATCGATTACATTGTTAAATTGATAGGGGTAGATCATGTTGGTTTAGGTGCCGATTTCGATGGTGCAGAGTCTTTTCCGCAAGGAATAAATAGTGTGGCCGATTATCCCAAAATAACGGCAGCGTTGGTAGCCCGGGGTTATCGGGCTAATGATATCGAAAAAATATTAGGCGGTAATTTTTTGCGGTTACTAAAAGCGAACAAAGGGAAGTAACTATTTTCGTGCTTTGCTTTATAAACCTTAAATTTGCGGCATAATATTAAAAATAATGTCATACGAACAAGAAATAGAACACGTACAATGTTTAATTATAGGCTCTGGTCCGGCGGGATATACTGCAGCGATTTATGCGGCTCGTGCCGATTTAAAACCTGTAATGTACACTGGGATGGAAATGGGCGGTCAATTAACCCAAACCACAGATGTCGATAATTTTCCGGGTTATCCGAATGGGATCTTAGGCCCGGAAATGATGGAAGATTTTAGAAAACAAGCAGAGCGTTTTGGAACTCAAATTCGTTTTGGATATGTAAGTTCGGTTGATTTTTCTGCGCTGCCGCACAAAGTTGTGGTCGACGAAATTAAGACGATTACTGCCGATACTGTTATTATTGCTACAGGTGCAACTGCAAAATGGCTGGGTTTACCAAGCGAGCAAAAATACAATGGTTTTGGAGTTTCTGCCTGTGCGGTTTGCGATGGCTTCTTTTTTAAAGGGCAAGACGTGGCCATCGTAGGTGCGGGCGATACTGCGGCCGAAGAAGCTACTTACCTGGCCAAACTTTGCAAAAAGGTGTATATGTTAGTTCGTAGAGACGAATTTAGAGCGAGTAAAGCTATGGTACACCGGGTGTTAAACACCCCTAATATTGAGGTAATTTATAATACCGAAGCTACCGAAGTTTTAGGGAATGGTAAAAATGTAACCGGGATCAAAACCATCAACCATAAAACTAAGGAAGAAAATACATTGGCAGTTGAAGGCTTTTTTGTAGCCATCGGTCATAAACCCAATACAGATATTTTTAAAGGTTCGTTAACTATGGACGAAACAGGTTATTTGAAGACGATTCCGGGTACCAGTAAAACTAATGTGGAGGGCGTGTTTGCTTGTGGCGATGTGCAGGATCATTATTACCGTCAGGCGGTTACTGCTGCGGGTTCTGGTTGTATGGCTGCTTTAGATGCCGAACGCTATTTAGCTTCGAAAGCGGATGAACTAGCTTAGTGCTTTATTTAACGCTTTTTCGCGGATCAAGCGTAAAAGTTTGGGAGGTTACGTTTTGCTAGGTCGAAAT